>CP064962.1 GCA_016699145.1 Candidatus Peregrinibacteria bacterium
CAGTCTAACAAGACCATGAGCAATTAAAGACTCAAGCAAATTTTTCTTCATTGGCATCAGGCATTGGCATGAGTGGTCTCGCCCGTAACTTCTGAAGGCACAAGGCAAGGAGGTGACTGGGAGCGATTCCGTACGCAGTTCCACCATTGAAGGTTGCAGGAAAGGTTTCGCCATCGCCATCGGGCCGTGGTACATCACCTCGATCCAGAAATCGACTGCGTGATTTACAACGGGGCCATTCCCGACACCAATCGTGAACTTCAAAAAGCCCGTGAACTCGATATTCCCGCACTCACTTATTTCCAAGCCCTGGGAGAAATGTCTCGCGACTACCGTGTGATCGCTATCGAAAGCAGTCGGCAAAACCACCACCACCGCCATGCTCACCCACATTTTGGAAGCCGCCGATAAGAAGACCCCACCGTTATTGTGGGCGGCAAACTCAAGAATTCGGAAACAAAAAATGTGCGCGTGGGTGAGAGCGATTTATTCGTCGTGGAAGCCTGTGAATACCGCCGCAACTTCATGAGTCTCAATCCCGACCTCCTGGGCATCACCAATATCGAACTCGACCATCTCGATTACTTCAAAGATCAAGCCGATTATGAAAAAGCCTTCAATCAACTCGCTGCTCAAAGTGAAGAAGTGCTGTGGCCGGACGATTTCAGTGAATACGAAGGGGAGGTGGGAGTGCCCGGTCAACACAATCTTGCAAACGCCGGCCTCGCCGCCGCGCTCGCGCGCCGGCTCGGCTGCCCCGAAGGCGCCATTGCCCAAGCCTTGAGCGACTACCAAGGCGCTTGGCGCCGCTTCGAATTTAAAGGAGAAACCCTTTACGGAGCAAAAATTTACGACGACTACGCCCACCACCCCAGCGAAATCCGTGCGACCTTGGAGAGTACCCGAGAAAAATTCCCAGACGCTCGCCTCGTAGCCGTTTTTCAACCCCATCAATACAGTCGAACCGCAGCCCTGCTCGATGATTTTGCCGAAGCCTTTGAAGACGCCGACGAAGTGCTCATCCCCAATATTTATGCTGCCCGCGACACCGACGAAGACAGGCGCGCAGTTTCCGCCGAATCCCTGGTCGATGCCATTGCTCAGCATCACGACAACGTTCACCACGAAGCCGGCCTCGAAAACACCGCCTCTTACCTCGAAGACTCTCTCGAAGAAGGCGACGTGCTCATTGTGATGGGCGCAGGGGATGTGAACACGATCATTCCTTCTCTTTTAAACGGATGAAGCTTTATCTCTCTTCGTACAAACTGGGCAATGAAGCCGAAACCCTCAAAAGTGGTTATCTTCCACGCAAAAGCGAGTGGGCTACATTTCCAACGCGTTAGATTCCGCCGAAAACGACGAAGAGTGGCGAACTGAATTTACAGGCGAAGACAAAAAAGAACTTGAAAACTTAGGCTTGAAAGTCGAAGAACTTGATCTCAAAAATTATTTTGGCCAAAAAGAGAAACTGCGTGCAAAACTTCAGCAGCTCGATATGCTATGGGTGAGTGGAGGCAATACTTTTATTCTAAGGCAGGCCATGAAACTCTCAGGTCTAGATGAACTTTTACAAGAACTTCGAGGGAATGCTTCTTTTGTTTATGGAGGCTACAGCGCAGCAGGCTGTGTTTTATCTCCAAACCTTGAACACCTACAAACGGTCGATGACCCCACCCAACACCCTTATGCGAATTTTAAAGAGACAATTTGGGAAGGACTTGCTTTTATCGATTATGCTTTTTTACCTCATTATGAATCCGACCATCCTGAATCGGCAGACATCGATAAAGAAGTCGCTTACTGTGAGCACAACAAAATCCCCTACCGTACACTTCGCGATGGGGAAGTGATCCTTCTCTTTTAATAACTCACCACATACAAAATGTCCCTCTTCTACAACCGCACGGAGACCGCTAAAGAAATAACGATTGTTTATAAATACCAGGCTCTCAATTACATTGTAATTTTGGCCCTCATTTTCATGCCAGTATTAACAGAGCCCTTTCTTTCTCTCATTTTATTAGCAGTCATTTCCATAACCCTACTGGCACAAATTATAGGGAAGTGGTCTCCAAACCAAGAGATTAAACGGGCCATGAAAGAGGGGTGCGTCAAAATGTCCGGTTCAAAATTTTCCCTCAAAAATCCACTGACTGTAAGAATTGAGAAATAGTTTATGTAAAAATCAAACTGAATGAAGCAGTAATCCTTATCTCCTAGCTCTCCCCGCTTTGACCCTTTATAGAATTCAAGAAAAAAAAGAAACAACTGGCGCAAATGTTCACGGAGCTCAATCAAGACGACGAAACTTTAGCCTTGGCAGAGGCAGGCATGGGGGATTACAAAGCACAACTCACGATCAACTAGAGCCCACCTCTAAATCCTCGGCCTCACTGTGCTCTCGTCTTTTTTGTCTTCCACGTCATAACCGAGCGCCGCGAGTTGATTGCGTAAATCGTCGCTTTTTGCCCAGTCTTTTCGAGCACGAGCGTCAGCACGCTCAGCGAGCAAAACCTGCGCCTCTTCGCTCACGATAAAATCCACAGGCAAAACATGCAGCACTGCATTCACGGCCTCCAACGTGGCCTGTACCTTTGTGGGTTCGGCCTTCATCCATTCATAAATCACCGAAAGCGCGCCTGCCACATCCACATCGTTGTCCATTTTTTCTTTCAACGCCGCAATCAGGGTTACCTCCGCTTCAACCGAGCCATCCAAATGATTCAAATAAAATTCATCCATGCCTTTCAAAGCGCTGCGGGCTTGCTCCAGCATTTCAATCGAATATTCAATGGGGGAGCGGTAATGTGTGCCCAATAAAAAGAAGCGCACCACACGAGGATGATAACTCTTAAAAATTTCCTTCAGCGTGAAAAAATTCCCCAGCGACTTGCTCATCTTTTCGCTGTCCACCGTGATGTAACCGTTGTGCATCCAAATGTCCGCAAGCAACTCACCGCTGGCCGCTTCACTCTGAGCCAATTCACATTCATGATGAGGGAATTTTAAATCCAGCCCACCGCCGTGGATATCAAAATGGTCGCCCAAAAGCGTAGAACTCATGGCGCTGCATTCAATGTGCCAGCCTGGACGCCCATCGCCCCAAGGGCTTTTCCAAAACGGCTCACCTTCTTTCTTGAATTTCCACAGCACAAAATCTTGATGATTGCGCTTGTCTTTGCGTTCTTCCACTCGAGCCCCTGCATTCAATTCCTCCAACTTTTGATGAGACAATTTTCCATACGCAGGAAAAGTCGTGATATCAAAATACACACCGTCTTCCAAAACATAAGTGCAGCCTTTTTTTTCAAGCGTTTGAATGATGGAAATCATTTGCGGCACAAATTCAGTCGCACGAGGATTGTGCGTAGGGGCTTTCACGCCCAAGGCTCCGTAATCGGCTTTGTATTCAGGAATGATACGCTCAGCCAACTCATCCACACGGATGCTTTCTTTCGCAGCCCTATCGATCATTTTGTCATCGATGTCAGTGGTGTTGAAAGTAAAAACCACTTCGTAGCCTGAAAACTCCAAAAAACGTCGAATCACATCAAAAGCCACGGCACTGCGTCCATGCCCCAAATGCGCAAAATCATACACAGTGGGGCCACACACATAGATGCCCACTTTTTCACCAGGCTTTTTTTTAAAAGCCACTTTTTCACCTTTCAAACTGTCATAAAATTGAATCATAAATAGGCATTGATGAGGGAACGGATGATTTGCATCAAAAGGAGCAAAATGAGCGGTGAAAAGTCCAGCATGCCCATTTGTGGAAGCACGCGTCGCAGCGGAGCTAAAAAAGGCTCCGTGCATTGGTTTAACAGTTGTACCAAAGCGCCTTCGGTTCTAAACCACGAAAAAATCACCCGCAAAAAAACAAGCACAATCAGCAGGTCGATGAGAATATTGAGAGTTTGCTTTAAAAAATCCATACAAAGATGTGCATGGATATTAGAGGTTAAGTCAAAAAAAAACCAGAGCTATGCGCGTGCACGTCGTCTCAACATCACATAACCGAGCGCCCCCAAAGTGCTGAGCAGCACCAAGGCATTCATGGCCGGTCCCGTTTCAGGAGTTCGATCCACATCTTGATCCAGCGTCGTAGACACAGGGTAGGTGGGCACCGTACTGCTTGGAGCACTTGCGCCTTCTTTCATTTCAGGCACCCCAAGCACGGCTTCACCCGCTTCACTTTCATTGCCCTCCACATCCACCGCTGTCACGGTGAAATAATAAAGTTCATTGGAGAGCAAATCACTGATGGTCCAATGTGTGGAGGAATCGGTGGTTTCTGAAACGGCAAAGAGCGCCGCTGGGGAAGGTCCGTAATAAACACGATAATAAGCCAAAGGGAGCGTACTTTCAGGGGTCTCCCAACTCAAAGCCACTAAACCGGGTCCACCGGTCGCACTGAGATTGGTCACGCTGTTCACCATTTTTTCCAAAGCGGGTTCTTGAACGGGCTCCTCATCTTCCACAGGTTCTTCTTCCAAGCTCACTTTCAAAAGAGCTTCATCTCTATATTGCACCTCATTGCCTAAAGCATCCGCAAGCAGCACATCAATAGAATACTCTCCCTCCATTGAAGGAGCGACAAGCAAAACTTCATATTTTCCAGGACTGCTGCTTTCTTCCATACCGTACACTTCACCTTCAAATATCACAGAAGCCTCTTCCAAATCGGCCTCGCTGAGCACCACCACTTTCACATTCCCCTCGGGTTCCACTCCATTTTCAGGATCCATGCTGAGGGAAACCAATTGAGGAGCAGTGCTGTCGATACGCACGCTCTCGTTGCTCGATCTTTCCACCAACGCACCCTCTTCATCTCGAATTTCTACATAAATTTCATAATTTCCATCCTCTAAATTTTGAAGAGTGTAGGCAAAACTGTTGTCGAATTCAATATCCGCTTCACCGGCTTCTTCTTCATTCACAAAAATAAAAGCATGGTGGCCGTATTCCGCTTCACCTTGAATTTCAAGTGTGCCGGAAGAGTAACTACCCGAAGCAGGACTGATGAGTTCAAAGTCTCCTTCGCGAGCAAAATCGGTGGTTTCAAAATCGGGGTTGTAATCGACGCTAGCGTCTTCTTCATTAAGCACTTCCGTGCTGGCTTCGCCGTTCACTCGCACGTTGTCGAGGTCAGTCACGCTCAAAGTTTGCTCCCCGAGAGTGACAAATTTAACGCCCAAACTGAAGGAGTGTTCGCCTTGGTCTTCCGCCAAAAAAGTATAATCGTTGGGCAAGTCGGCCTGTTCATCACTCGAAGAAAAACGAATGCTTCCCGTATAATCTGTCACGGTGAATCCTTCTTCATCAATGGCTTTCACAGTCACACTCAAAGAGTCACCCGTGAGACTTTCATCGTCAAGCCCAAGAATCACAAAGGCATCCACAGGCCCACTTTCAGCGAGTTGCACAGAAGGTTCTAAGAGCAAGCCCTCCGCAGCCACTTGAGCCGGACCCAAAATGGGCTGACCTAAAGTGGAGTCAAAGAGTTGAATTTGAGCAATGCCTTCCGAGGAACCCAGTACCGAAAAGTTCATTTGTCCTTTTTCATTGGTCACAAATTCCGAACTGAACACTTGGACAGAAGGGGAGTCGGCAGTGGCATACAGGGCATGTCCCATCACAGGATTGCCATAGGCATCTTTCAAAAGCACGTTCATTAAAGTGCTTTGTCGACTGGAGAGGACACTGCTGCTGAAATGAATGCGAGACTGAGCAAGATCGGGTTCAGCCGCCACCACCTCAAAACTTTGGGCAGCAGTGAAAGAGTTTCGTTTTTTCTCATAACCCGCTTCCAAAGCATAAGTCCCAGCGCTTTGAAATTCATTGCCGGGCAGGGTTAAAGTTCCCTGACCTTTTTCGTCCAGTTCTACAAGATAAGTTTTTGCGAGTCCATTCACACTGGTCAATTGCACCTCCACGTCCGCTTGAGCTTCACCTTGCAAGATCACTTGTAAATCGCTCCCAGCCACGGTTTCATCCACTTTGGCCAGGCGCAGTTCCTCCGCAGGATGCAGCATTTTCAAGCCCCCGAGCAGCGTCAAAACACCCAACACGACCGCAAGAAGGCGCAAAGTTTTGTTTTGAAGAAGGAAAGAAGCTGCCATACGTACTGAGTTCAATCCGTCCATTATAGCAAAAAATAAGCAAAATCACAAGTCTCTAGAGGCCTCTAGAGAGTAGAACCCGCATTGTGCCAATCGGTAGAGGAAGTTTGAGTACTGGAGTTTTCACAATGTTTCAGCACAATCAAAGTCATGTCATCGAGTTGAACCTCTCCTTCCATAAAACGTCCCACATCGATGGCGATCTTTTCAAACAGTTCGTTGGGAGTGCTTTCTTCACTCGCTTGGTTTTGAATAAAATTCGAAAGACGAGCAAGTCCATACACTTCACCTGTCATGTTTTTAGCTTCCACAATTCCGTCGGAATAAAGCACCACAAAATCATTTTCTTCCAGCACCAAATTTTGTTCTTGCACATAGGCCTTATTGTCCGCCAGCATGCCCACCGCAATCCCACCCGCTTTCAAACTTTGAATCTGCCCATTTTTAGGTTTAAAATGGATCAAATATTCATGACCGGCACCACTCCATTTTAGAGTATGCTGATGAGGCAACCACTCCATTAAAATCATGGTCATGAACATGGTCGGTTTGAGATGAGGTTTCAAATATTTATTCAAGTTCACCAAAATATCCGTCAGCGAATTTTGAAGATCAATAAAGGTCTCAAGCAGTGCATCCACCATCACCATCACAATTCCCGCCGGAATGCCGTGCCCGGTGGAATCTCCAATATAAATGAAATAACGCTCACCCTTTTTATAAAAGTCAAAAGTGTCTCCACCAATTTCAGAGGCAGGACGAGTTTTGGCACTGATGCAAAGCCCGGGAATGGCAGGGGCTTCTTTAGGGATCAGCAACTGTTGAATTTCTTGAGCCGAATCCAATTCTTTGCGTAAACGTTGATGGTTTTTGACTTCACCCGAAATATTTTCAAGATTCCGCGTCACTTCGTTAAAGAAGTGAGCCAAAACACCCACTTCATTTTGCTTGGTGGTCATCACTCGATGGTAGGGCCTACCGGTGAGCAGCGCCTTCATTTCACGGATGATTTTTTTGAAAGGAAGCGCAATGAATTCATAAAAACCCAAGGCAGCCAGCACCGTAAAAAGACCCAAAGCAATGCCCAGACGTCCGCTCTCAGAAACATGTTCGGCAGTGAGAACCCAAATCGCCGCGCAAAACACACTTAAAATAAAGAGGAATAAGACATAAAAACGAAAGAGGTGGCGGCGGAAGAACATCGAACTCCATTATAAGGAGTTCTAATCCGTCGAATCAAGTACCTTTTGAACCTGATGGGCCTCGTGATGGGCTGAAATTTTGGAATAAAGCAGAGACAAAGTCTCCAAATGTTCTCGACTGAGGTCCTGCAAAGTCTTCCCTTGGTAGGGGGCTAAAATTTGATGAATGGTATCTGAAACATAATGATGAAAGGCAAAATTCACCTCCGCTGCAAAGCGACTCGACAAAGAGCCCAGCACCGAATTCATTTCTTCAAACCATTCGTGACTGGGGTCCAAAAAACGATGGATGAGACTGGGAATCACCTCTACATCTTCCAATTGAGCCAAGGACAAAAGAGCGGCTTTTTGCAGATTTTTATCTGAGCTGGCAGTCAGCTCGTGCAAAAGACTTTGGGCCGGTTTATAAACCACTTCGCCGGCAGCAACAACGCCCGCTCGCACGAAATCTTTTTTGGGACTTTTGAGCATTTGCTCCAAATGATGTACTAGAGTGCTGTGCATAGATTCATCCTTCCACAAGGCCACCAAAGCCGCGGCTCGCACTTCAGGGTCTTTATCGTCCAAAGCAGGAGCTAAATAATATTTCAAATTGGGATCGCTGAACAATTTGAGCATGCGAATGAGCTTTGCCCGATGAGCAGAATCTTCGTTGAGTCCACGAAGTACAAAGTCCGTAAAACGCTCCGCATTCATGGTGAAGAGACAATCGACGAGCGCTTCCCTCACAAGAGCATCTTTTTCCAAAAGCAAATGCGCCTCCAAAGTGTGGAGCACGCGAGTGCGAGTGAAAGAATGAGTGAAGGAAGGCTTTTTTAAAATTTCAAAACCATTCAAAGCTTGAATCACGGCAAAACGCAGACGATCGGAGGGAGAATCGAGCAAAGTGAGCAAAGTCTCCACGGCTGTCACATCTTCTCTAAGCCCCAGGGTATGGATGATTTTTTCTTTGAGCACCAAGGGTTCTTGTGGCCGTTTCAAAATGCGTTGCAAAGAACTAGCCAACGGACCGTGGCCCTTTTGACCTAAAATTTCTACCGCATTGAGCCGAGTGGATAAATCCAATTTATGGCTGAGGTTGTGTTCACACATTTCGGTGTAATGGCCAGACATGCGGCGTAGGAAAAAGCCCATGGTGGCAGCAAAAATCAAAATCAAAACGTTGAGCCCCAAAACCATGCGAGCGTCCTGAAACAGCAGCGTAATGCCGAGCACGCAGCCGGTTCCCAAAAGAGCTCCTAAAGGCTTGATCAAACCTTGCAAGACTTCCTTTGCATCGTCTCTGAGTTCATGAGGAATGGCATAATAAGTGGAGTCGTAACCGTTTTTAAAGAAAATATTGGTGAATTCAAAACCTCCCTTTACAAGAGCCGCACTGGCAAAACTGTAATGATAAGTCATGGCGAGTACATTCAAAATCACTCCAATCGGGTGCAGTAGCATGCTCCAAACCACTCCCAAGGAAGTGAGCACCCGGCTGGCCGCAATGAGCTGAATAAAAAGAGCCACTGAATAAAAAACCATGTGCAAAGTTCCCAGTCGAGTCGTGAGATCTTCTTCGTAATGTTCACTGTGAGCCACGGCATTTTGTAAAGCATTCGTGTATTGAAATTCCACAACATTCATCACGGCCAAATGCAAACACACCACAATCAAAAGTCCTTTCAAAAAAGGAATTTTCTTGAGTTCTCTGAGTCTATTCAATAATTTTTTAGGAGCATGCACTCGGCCCTGTTCCAATTTAGGCACTTCTAAAGTTCGAGGATTGAAGAGCAGCACTATGGGCACAATAAGGAGTAGCAAAATCACCCAAAGCACCATGAATTTGTAAGCCGGAAAACTGTGCGAAAAAGTGCTGAGCAAAAATCCACCGATGATTCCTCCTAAAGTTTCAGCCGATTCAATCACGGGGAAAACACGTTGGCTTTCTAAGGGTGAAAACAGCTCTTCATTGAACAAAGAAATAAGAATGCTGAGCTGAGTGACAAACACCGCCTGGCCAATCATGTAAAAAACAAAAAATATGCTGTTGCCTTGAGGTAGAAATGCGACGGATGCAATCAAAAAAGCCGCAGAATAAAGCACGGTGTAAGTGATCAAAAGTTCCCGCCGTACACGGTGCAAAAGCGGGCGGTAAAGCACGGTGCCCAGCATGGCCAAAAGAGCATTCCCCAGAAAGAAAACCGGCAAAAGCTGAACCCCAATTTGACTCAAAAAAGTGGCTAAAAGAATGGTCGAACCAATAATAAAGCCGATGCGAGTCAAAAAAGTCATGCTCCAACTCACCAAAAGGCGCGGCCATTCATGATTTTGCAGGTTGAGTATTCGATTGAGAGTGGCGAGCATGGATGAAATAATTCATAGTATTATAACATATTTTTGACAGAAATGGAAGGGCCGCCCTGTCCTTCTCCTCAAAACTTTGCTAAAATTCCAGACGTGCTTGCTTTCTTAAAAAAAGATCCAGTGCGTTTGGGGGTTATTCTTTTGGCCCTTTCTTCCTTAATCAGTCGTGCATTGGGGCTGCTCAGGGACTTGGTTTTTTCCTCGATTTTTGGGGTAGGAACACAGGCTGGTCCTTTGGCCCTGGATGCCTATTTTGTGGCCTTCAAAATTCCAGACTTTCTCTACACGCTGCTCATTTTTGGAGCCATGTCCGCCTCTTTCATCCCGCTTTACACGCAATTGCGCAAAAAAGAGGGACAAGACAAGGCCTTCGAATTCACCAGCCAAGTGCTCACCGGTTTGATGGGCCTTTTACTCTTTTGTTCGCTGCTCGGCTGGCTCACCGCTCCTTATCTCATTCCTCATTTGGCTTCCGGTTTCGACCCCCAGCTTCAATCCTTGGCCGTGACCCTGACTCGCATCATGCTTTTATCGCCTATTTTCATGGGACTCAGCAGCATTCTGCAAGGAGTCGAAAATGCCAATAAACGCTTTTACGGAACCGCTTTGGCTCCTGTTTTTTATAATCTTAGCATCATTTTAGCTGCGCTCATTTTTGGCCGCACTCATGGAGTTTACGCTTTGGCCTATGGAGTGGCTGCCGGCGCTTTTTTACATTTTTTAATTCAAATTCCCGGTGTCTATGCCAGCGCTTACCGTTATCGTTTTCACTTCAAATGGAAGGACAAAGCATGGAGGGAATTTCTCGCCTTGAGCGTTCCACGCCTGCTCGGCATTTCTTCCATTCAATTGGCTTCCATTGCAGACGTTTTTTTAACAAGCTTTCTAAGCGTGGGGAGTCTTTCGGTTTACAACTACGCCTTCAACTTGCAAAGTTTGCCCTATGGAGTGGTGGCCCTTGCCGTATCCACCGCCGTTTATTCCAGTTTGGCAGAGCAAGTCGATGAACCTCAGCAGTTTATAAACTCCTTGCGACAAAGTCTTTCTCAAATTCTATTTTGGGTTTTACCGGCAGTGCTGGGCCTATATTTGCTTCGAGAGCCATTGATTGAACTGCTTTTAGAACGCGGCGCTTTTGATGCCGAGGCCACGCAGCGCACTGCAGAAACTTTGAAAATTTTTGTTTGGACCGCCTTGCCACTCAGCTTCATTCCCCTGTTCACACGAGCTTTTTATGCCTTTAAAAAAACCTTTTTCCCGGCCAGCGTGGCTTGTGTATCGATGGCGGGAATCATCCTTTTCAACAGCCTGGGCATTTTCGTTTACGGAGGGGATTTAAAAACCTTAGCCCTGGGAAATGTGCTGGGAACGACTTTGAACGCCTTGCTGCTTGTTTTAGGTTTAGCACAGCACTTCAAACGATCCCCCTTGCATTTTTTGGATGCAAAAAAACTCAGCATTCAAATCACTTCCTTAGCCGTAATGATCGCGGTTTTGATGCAAAGCGAATCCCTGCCCTTACTCCTGCAAATAAGCCTGGCCGCGGCGACTTATTTGGGACTTGCACTCTTATTGAATACGGCCCTTCAAAAGAAGATCCGGACCTAGTTTTTTATGAGTCACCTCTTCAAGCGTGAAGGGCAAATCTTCGTCTAAAAAATCCAAAGCTTTTTGGCCCAAAAACACCGGAGCCATGAGCAATTGAACTTCATCCACTGCCTTGGCTTTTACAAAAGCCGTGAAGATTTTTTGCCCCCCTTCCACTAAAAGAGAATGCACATTCTGCTCCGCCAACACTTTCAAGATTTTTTTGATGGAATTTTCTTCCAAAACCAACACATTTTCGTCGCGAAAAATCTGCAAAGCAGAGGGGAGGGGACGATCATCTTTTAAAATCACACGCAAGGGGTCCCGTCCCGGCACCTCACGCACCCCCAAATGAGGATCATCAGCGAGCACGGTGCCCGCTCCGACCAAAATGGCCTGATGTTCATGGCGCAAACCATGCACATAACGTTTGGCCGCCGCGCCGGTGAGCCAGCATTGTTCACCCCGTTTGACCGCAATTTTTCCATCCAAACTCAAAGCCGCTTTAAGGGTCACCCAAGGGCATCCCGTTTCATGGAAATGATAAAAAAAGCGATTGAGTTCTCGCGCTTGTTTTTCCAAAAGTCCCACTTCCACTACGACTCCTGCCTCTCGCAAACGAGCCAGTCCTTTGCCCGCCACTTTAGGGTTGGGATCTTCGGCGGCCACCACCATTCGCTCAATTCCACTCGCGAGCACCGCCTCCACACAAGGAGGCGTTTTTCCATGATGGCAACAAGGCTCCAAAGTCACATAAAGCGTTGCACCACGCGGATCCAGCCCCTTCGCCTCACAGTCTCGCAAAGCCTCCACTTCAGCATGAGCCGCACCGTACTTCGTGTGATACCCCTCACCGATGCGCTTCCCGTCTTTCATCAAAATCGCACCCACCATCGGGTTCGGCTCGGTCCAACCCCGCCCTTTTTCAGCCAAACGCAAAGCACGGTTCATCACCCACGCATCAGGAGGGATCTGGATCATACGTGATTCAATAAATGACCCAATTTATCTTTTTTTGTTTTCAAATAGGCACGACTGCTGGCTCCAGGTTTAATTTCTAAAGGCACTCGCGCCGTCACTTGAAGCCCATGCCCCTCTAGACCCACGATTTTTTGAGGATTGTTGGTCAGCAAATGGATGGTATTTAAGCCCACATCTTTGAGCATTTGAGCTCCAATGCCGTATTCACGCAAGTCCGCTTTGAAGCCGAGTTTCTGATTGGCCTCCACCGTATCCATGCCTTTGCGCTGCAAAACATAAGCCTTGAGTTTATTGATGAGCCCAATGCCACGCCCTTCTTGTCGCAAATACAAAAGCACTCCTTCACCTTTGGCGGCAATTTGCTTCAAAGCGGCATCCAATTGTGCTCCACAGTCACAGTGTTGTGAATGAAACACATCCCCGGTCATGCACTCGGAGTGAGCCCGCACGAGAACGTTTTCTTTTCCCTCCACCTCTCCTTTCACGAGCAAGATGTGTTCGCTGGCATCAATGGCATTGCTATACACCATGATTTTAAACTCTCCATAGTCGGTCTGTATGAGCGTCTCCACTTCACGAGTCACCAAGTGCTCCTTGAGTCGTCGATACGCAATCAAATCTTGAATCGTGATCATCTTTAAATCATGAGCTCGAGCAAATTCCAATAAATCGTCTCGGCGAGCCATTTCACCATCGTCTTTAATGATTTCACAAATCACACCTGCCTCCGAAAATCCTGCAAGGCGAGACAAATCCACGGCCGCCTCGGTATGGCCCGCGCGCACCAAAACCCCTCCTTTGCGAGCTCGAAGAGGGAAGAGGTGACCCGGCTTCACAAAATCGCGAGCAAAGCTTTCAGGGGAAGCAAGGGCTTGAACCGTCTTCGCACGGTCACTGGCCGAAATTCCGGTCGTGGTACCCGCCTTCACATCCACCGAAATCGTGAAGTTGCATCGGCTGGTCTCTGCTTCATCACCCGTCATGGGGGGCAAATCCAAACGATCGGCATCTTCGGAATTCATGGGAACACAAATCAGTCCGCGCCCAAACTTCATCATAAAATTGATGTGAGCTGGAGTACAAAGCTGCGCCGGCATCACCAAATCTCCTTCGTTTTCACGATCTTCGTCGTCCAGAACAATGAGCATTTTGCCCTGACGGAGTTGGTCGAGTGCATCTTCAATGGAGGTCCACATAGGACGCCACTATACCTCAAAGCGCCAAAACCCTTCAATCTTTTCACCGCTGAGCAAATCCTTAATCAATTTTTCAGGATTTTTTACAAAAGCTTGAGTCAAAAGGGCAAACTCTTCACGGAATTTCTTTTCCTTACCTTCCATGATTTTTTCGATGATGGCATCGGGCTTGCCTTCGGCTTTGAGCTGTTCCGTCCAAATTTCCTTTTCCTTAGCAACGAGTTCAGATGAAATGTCTTCAGGGGAGAGGTTTTTGGGGTTCATTGCGGCCACGTGCATGGCAATGTCGCGCACCGTTTCTTCGTCACCGCCACTGGCAGAAACAATCACTCCAATGCGGTTGTTCAGGTGGGTGTAAGCTGCAAGCTTGGGTCCACTCACCACTTTTTTGTCGCTGATCACCACTTTTTCTCCCATCGCCATTCCAAGTTCAGAAATGTCTTGGTCAAAATTGGCATCTTCCCCTTCACGGAGCAGTTTTTCAGCAAGCTCCTGAGCCCTTTTCAAGAAATCAGGGTTTTTCGCTACAAAATCGGTCTCACAACCGAGGGCAATCATCGCGGCTTTGTTGTCTTGTTGCACGATGGAAACCACTCCATTGGCCGTGGCACGATCGGCGCGTTCAGCAGCCTTGGCGGCTCCTTTTTTGCGCAAAATTTCAATGGCCATTTCTTCATCGCCATTCGCTTCTTCTAAAGCGGACTTACATGCGGACATAGAGACCCCGGTTCGTTCACGGAGACTTTTGATTTGATCGATAGAAACTGACATAGGTTTTTAAAATTCAAAAATTAAACAGTAGGAGCAGCCGGAGGCGTAGGTTCAACAGGTTTAGGTGCCTCAGGTGCAGGCATCGGAGCTGTGGCCACGGGAGCTTCTGGGGCTTTCACAGCTTCGGGCATCGGAGCTGGAGTAGGTTCTGGGGTTGGAGCCGGCTCCACAGGAGTTGGAGTAGTCACAGGTTCAGGGCTTGGGGCTGGACTAGCAACAGAAATGCTGACAGCCACGGGGGTGACTACGGAAGCAGCTGGGGCAGCAGGGCTCTTATGAAACCACTTTTCAAGCGGAATCTTTTGACCGATTCCAGAAGCGAGAGGAAGCACGGCTTGTTTTCCATTCCAGGCTTGCCAAAGGGCAAACAGAGTCATGAGGGTCATCAGTACACGAGCTGCCCAGAAAATAAGACCAAAAAGGCCCAGCATGCCAATCGGCATGACAAAAGCAAGAATTTGAAGCACCAAATAAATCGCCACGTCCACCGCAAAAATGCCGGCAGCATTTTTAGCATGCCAAACATAAGAGGGATTGTCCCCGTGTTTCATCATGGTCCAAATGAAAAGAGGACCAATGTAAGCAACGAGAGCGTGACCATCCTTTGCAGGAGTGGGAGCAGGCATTTGTAAAGTTTCAGTCATAAAGCGTGGATTTAAGAATTATTTACGGTTTTTTCGAAGCCCTTCTTGAACAGCACCGCCCAGTTCTCCAACAAAGAATTGGATAGCCTTGATGGCATCGTCGTTTCCAGGAATCACATATTGAATTCCATCGGGATCGGCATTGCTGTCCACCACACCCACGACGGTGACCCTCATTTTAATGGCTTCTTGCACAGCGATTTTATCGCGGTGGCAGTCGAGCACAAACACCGCATCAGGCATGCGTTCAAGAGACGCCACACCCCCCAGCGCGTTTTCCAATTTCTCAATTTGCTTGTTGAATTGAACCACTTCTTTTTTGGTGTACTTGTCGAAACCGCCGTTTTCACGCTGTTCCTTGAGGTCGAGCATGTACTTCACACGAGAGCGGATGGTCTTGAAGTTGGTCAAAAGACCTGGAATCCACTTGGAAGTTACAAAAGGCATTCCGCATTTTTCAGCGGCCTCTTGCACAATTGCCGTGGCTTGAGGTTTGGTGCTCACAAAAAGCACTGTTTTTCCATTCATCGCTGCAGCGGTGAGGAATTCTTTGGCCGCCATCAAGCCTTGATAGCTTTGATTGAGGTCAAAAATATGCACTCCATTTTTTTTGCCGTAGAGGTAAGGAGCAACCTTAGGGTTCCACTTTGCGGTCTTGTGACCGAAGTGAACGGCATTTGCAAGCATTTCTTGCATGACTTTTTTCTGATCGGACATGGTTCCTTGGGGTTAACGCTTCGCACCGTCACTTTCCACCGAGGATCCCCTCAAAGAGCAGGACAGGAAGGCAGAATCAGGAGCAAAACTGAGATAAATACACGCCGATTATACTCATTAACTCCTGTTTTGCAAGTCCCCCTAGCATTTTCAAAAACAATGTGTTACAATTATGAGATTTAAAACTTTAAAAGGTTCCACTCCTATGCCCGATCAAACAAAAAAAGAAATTCCCATCAATGACGTTGAACGTATTACGAATACGGTCAATAGAATTCCAGTCGATCTAGATGTGAAGGTAGCTTTGGAAGGGAAACTAGACACCAAGGGCCTTGCCGATGTGAAAGCAAAGATAGGGATACCTGATACTTGCAAGCTTACACTTGTACAGAATGGAACCTTTACAAAGTTGCTCACCAAGGTGCTAGGGGAAGATGATTTCAGTCAATTGAATCAGAACCAAAAGTATTTTTTGGCAGTTTTAGAACTCATCCTAGAGCAGCAAGGCTTAAATGCGGGCAAAGTGCTTCCAGAAGACGAAATTTCTTTTGATTTCACTCGAGGAACTTTTATATGGACTAGAGGTGGAGAATACCTCGATGGAGGAGATTTACATCTAAAAAATCGCGCTGAAGCTATAAAAGCCACTTCCAGCGATATACAAGCTCTGAATGAAAAGTTGTTGAAAGAGGGAATACTCACCGAAGCCTTAATGGCATACAAGGACGACCCAAGTTTTCAAGCCAGAAAGAACTATCTAAAACAAGAAGGTTTTTGTGAACTAGTCAACGCATATTTACTCCATAAAAATCCGACTGCTCAAGCAATAAGCCCAGAAAATTATAAGGGCACGCCTGAACAAAATTTAGCCTATTTGCAAGCTTATTTGAATTTTGCAGAAAAATATCGCCTCCTTCCAAATACAGGAGGAGTTTCACCAATGTCTGCTCTAGAAGGCAAAGGAGAGGAAGTGCCAGTCATACGATTGGAACTAGGAGTTATTGAGGGCAAAGCCCCCGAAGTAGCAGTCCCCGAAGTAACAGTTGAATGGGAACCAAAGGAGGGACCATTCATTGAAATTCAGCCAGAGGATGTAGAGAAAGTAACAGACTTGGATGGCAATTCTTACAAAGAACCTGAGCCTAAGGGAAACGATACTAAACAAGAAGGAGAAGGGAAGAAAGATGAAGGGAAGAAGGGAGAAGGAACGGAGGGAGAAGAAAAGAAGGAGGAAACTCCTTCAGGTGAAACTCCTTCAGGTGAAACTCCTTCAGGTGAAACTCCAGAGGAACCCGAAGACCCTGAAGCCACTAGGGAAACTAGGAAAACAACGAATGATGCAATACAGGCCCCATTTATTCTAGAAGAATTCGATCCATACGCAGACGAAGAGCAGTTACCCGTTGGCACTAAAGGGCAAAAAAAAACAATTGTACCGGAAACTGCCGAAGCCATTGAAAGCATGAATCCACTGAAGGCAGAATGGGAAAGCATCACAGACAAGTTTAAGGAAAACTATCCTAATGCAGGGATACAAGTAGCTTCTCTCGAAGAGGTACAATTGACCAAAGACCAATGGTCTGAGTTAGGAATTCAAAACTCTGAAAGAAACGGTATCGATAGAGAAAATTCAAAAGTAGTTCTGTTGAAAGGTTCTGGAGGAGAGCGCAAAGTCTTTATTATTGTTCAAGAAGGAGGGGCATCCTACCTCGACAAAGGAGTCACAGCCGTGATAGAACGAGGACCAATTCCCCCTCGATACATCCGAGGAAGTCAGGGAGAAACGATTACTTACCTCCAAGCCATGGAACAGATTTCAGAGACAGAAGGATGGAGCGTATTAACCGGATTAAATCTGGCCGCTGAAGAATTGGGATTGGAAAGATCGCCTTCCGAAGGAGATCAAGAAGCTTGGGCAGATCCGTGGAAAGTCATCTCCAAACTGGAAGGTTATGCAATGGAGGCATATACTTCCCCCAGTGCAGGCCTGCTCCTAAGACTGGACGAAGCAAAAGAGGAATTAGAAAAACATGAAGTCCAAGCAGCTTGGGAGAAAACATTGGGGGCAGATCTTGCCACACAGAAAAGAGAAGAAGCGCTCAAACTGATCAGACAGACGGAACTTCAACCTGCGATGCTTACTGTCAAAGCCGGCTCAACAATTTTCAATAAAATTGTTGAAAAAAGAATAGAAAGGGAAATAAATAAAGAAGATAAAAAGCCAAAACAAGAAAATGAACAATAGAAAAGTAAAGCTTTGTAATCAAGCCCCCTGCCCCCTCCCCGCCACCATGGATCCACTCCCTCAAGAACTCGAACAAACGGTGCCTCAGGCTCAAAAAGAGCTGAGTACGGCCGAACAAATTCCTTTGGATGAACGTCCGACGGAGATTCGCATTGCCATTCCAACTCAAGCCTATTTTCTTTCGGGTATTCGAGATTTTGTAGTCAATTTGACCAAGAATCTTACGGGTTTTTCGTCTCAATGGGCTTATCGCTTTCAAGCTGGTGTGGATGAACTGTGCAACAACGCCATCGAACACGGCAGCAAGGCTGGGGAGTTCATCAAAATCACTCTCATCAGCACCAAAAATAAATCGCTAGAAGTGATTGTAGAAGACACAGGCACGGGTAAAGACAAAATCACAGCAGAACAATTGACCGCTTTGCTTCAAGAGCGCCGTCAAATGATGGGCACTCAATACCTCGGTTTTCGCGGTCGAGGCCTGCCTAAAATCGTGGGGGAATGGACCGACGAATTGATTTTTGAGAACACCGCTGAAGGTGGAATTCGCGTAAAAGTAAAAAAATATTTACGAAAGGAAGAGGACAAGGTAATCTCATCCCAGCAAAATTCTCCTAGCCATCTCTACGTATGACCGACGTTCAAATCACCATCGAAGATCTTTCAGGTGCCCCTCAAGGCAAAGTGCTCAAGTGGATTCGCATTGTGGGCCAATTGGATGAAAGCAACGTGGATGAAAAAGCCAAAGCCATTTATCAAATCATTGAAGGGGCGCCTCAAGGGCTCAGCTTGATTTTTGACTTCACAGGTTTGGAATACATGAACAGCAAATCCATCGGATACTTGACCGATTGGTACAGCAAAGTTTCTGCCAATGGAGGAAAAGTGGTGATCGCCGCTGCCCGAGAAAACATTCTCGATATTTTACAAGTGGTGGGACTCACTCAACTCATTCCCGCTTACGCCACGCTTGACGAAGCAAAACTGGCCGTGCTTCAGTAAGCACCGATGCAAGCTTCATTCGATTCATTAAAGGTTGCCTTGGTGTGCGATTGGCTCACCGTTTTTGCTGGAGCAGAGCGAGTGATTTTAGAATTCCACGAACTTTTTCCAAATGCGCCCATTTACACCACGCTTTATAGCGCTAAAAATTGTCCTCAATTTGCCAAGGCTGAGGTGCGGGAATCCTGGCTGCGCTTCATTCCAGGGGCACGCCGCTTTCATCGTCTCTTTTTGCCGTGGATGCCCAAAACCTTTGAGACCCTAGATTTGGATGGCTACGACTTGGTGCTTTCTTCCTGCCATTCCACTTCTAAAGGCATAGTCACTTCCCCTCGAACCTTGCACGTTTCGTATTGTCATTCGCCCATCCGTTATGTGTGGGATCAATCGCATCGTTATCAAAAAGAATTCAAATCATTTGCTCCTTTTCGGTTTTTATTCTTGCCTTTTTTGAATCGCTTGCGCATCTGGGACCGTCTTGCTGCCGAACGGGTGGACGCTTACCTGACCAATTCCCAGTATGTGGCGCAGCGCATCCAAAAATATTACGGCCGCTCCAGTAAGGTCATTGCGCCTCCGGTGGATCTCTTTAAATTTTCACCTTACGAAGGTCAAAGGCAAGATTATTATTTGGCCGTGGGACGACTGATTCCTTACAAGCGTTTTGATTTGATCGTAGACGCCTGTCGAAAAGCCGGTAAAAGTTTAAAAATCGTCGGGACAGGGCCTTCCTTAAAAAACCTTAAAAAACGTGGCTCGGAGCAAGTGGAGTTTTTAGGCAAAGTGAGTGACGAAGAGTTGAAAACCATTTATCAACATGCAAAAGCCCTCATTTTTCCTCAACTGGAGGATTTTGGCATCGTGCCATTAGAGGCCATGGCCTGTGGCACGCCTGTCTTAGCTTACAAAAAAGGAGGGGCGCTAGAAACCGTAACGGAAAATGTTTCAGGCCTGTTTTTGAGGAGCAAAATGTGGACAGCTTGGTGGATGCCATCCATCGTTTTGAAAAAAAAGAATGGAAGCCTGAAGAGGTGGCGAAAAGCGTGGAATCTTTTTCTTCTTCTCGATTCAAATCGGAACTTCGTCATTTTTTAGAAGCAGAATGGAATTCTCATCAGAGCCGCTTGCATGACTGAACCCCTCTGTATCGCCATCGATTTGAGACCTCTTTTGGATCCCAACGAAAGTGGAGTGCAAGTTTACGTGCGCAGCATTGTGAAACGCCTTCTTCAAGACAGGTCCATCGACTGGCTGCTCTTTTACCAAGCACGCAAACCTTGCCCACGCATCCATACCTTGTTTCCACAAGTGCTGCACTTGCCGCATTCCAATAGCAAGTTTCATTTGGCCGCCGCGTTGCATTTTTCCAAACTGCCCAAAAAGTATTTCCCAAAAACGCCCGACCTTTTGTGGATGCCCGACCGGCGCCCTTTTTACCGGTGCCCTTTCCCGGTCGTAATGACCGTGCACGATCGAATTCCAGAGAAAGACCGCAGCAGCCTTTCTTTAAAAAGTCGCCTTTGGCACCGCCTTTTCCCTTTAAAACGACTTTTAAAACTCAGCGATGGGCTCTTGTTCCCCAGTTTAACGGTGGCCCAAAGCCTCGCTTTCAAAGGTCCCAAGGAAGTGACTTACGAAGGAGTAGAACCTTTTGTAAAACCCAAACGTCCTCAAAGTTTATCCAGCGCCATAACGGCTAAAAATTTTTATTTGGCCCTCAGCCCCGCCGATCCTCGTAAACGCTTGGAATGGATCGCAAGAGCCGCCGCTCGTTTCCCAAAAATGAATTTCGTAGTGGCTGGTTTGAAACCCAAAGACTCACGTTTTAAAAAGCTCGAACTCACTCGCCACAAAAACCTCCATTTTTTATCTTTTGTGAATGAAGAGGAGAAAACTTGGCTCTATAAAAACGCCAAAGCTCTTTTGGCCTTGAGTCGAGCCGAAGGGTTCGACTTGCCTGTCCTCGAAGCGGTGCGGGCCAAGTGTCCCGTTTTGCTTTCAAACATTCCTGTGCACCACGAGCTTTATAAAAATGCCGAGTGGATTCAAACAGAAGAAGATCTTTGGAAAGCCCTTTATTTGGGGCAAAAGGGCAAACTGAAAATCCCAACTCCTCGTGGCAACTACAACTGGGATTTCGCAGCTCAGCGCACTTTACTTTTCTTTTTGCGCGTACTCCGTCACGAAGATGGAAAGCGTGGTCGCCACTGGCACAGCCATGATCATGCCCACGACACCCAAAGTTTCGAGCCCAATGAGCATCGCTAAAATAATGATGATGGGGTTGAGCCCAACGGCTTTTCGCATGACCAAAGGCACCAGAATGTGTCCTTCAATTTGTTGCAGCAGCGCAATAAGACCAATCATCCAAACAGCCAACCAAGGGGATTCGTTAAAGGCCACTAAAACGGCTGGAATTCCTGCGGCAACGGGGCCCACGACAGGCAAAAGTTCTGCAATACCCGTCATCATGGCCAAAGTGAGCGCATTGTCCACACCCAAAATCAAGAGTCCGATGAGACTCATGCCAAACATCAGAAACATGAGCGTGAGCTGTCCTTGCAGCCAAAATCCAACCTTATTTTGAACTGTTTTGATTTTGTGAGCAATGTAATCTCCATGCTTGGAAGGGAAGAGGGAGATAAAAAATTCGCTCACCGAGCGTTCGTTCACCACCAAGAAGAAGGTGAGCACCAAAACCATCACAAAGTTGATCACTCCATTGAAAATAACTTTAATCGCTCCGAAAGTATTGCCCGCCACAGCTTCCAATTGAGTGGAAAGATTTTCCAAAGAACCTTTGATTTGGGCCACCACGGTTTCACGATCGATTTGATTCAAAAAGTCTTGAATGGCCGGTTGAATACTTTCTCCAAAAGGCAGATCCAGTTCATTGCTGCTCAATTTGTCGAGAATGGTCGTCAAACTGTGTGCAAGCTCAGTGAGCTGGGTGGCCACCAAAGGAATGAGTTGCGAAATGAAGAACACCAAGAGGAACAACAGTAGTAAATACATGCCCAAGACGCTGACCGCTCGAGGAACATGTCGTTTTTCCAAGAAATCCGCTGCCGGATTCAAGGCAGAAGCAAACAAAATGGAAATGAAGAACAATATAATAACAGAACTGATCTCTGCCAAAAACTTACTCAAAGCCATGAGCACCAAAACAGTAATGGTCGCTTTGGCCACGTTGCCAATCGAGAAGTAAATGAACGTTTCTCCTGGCTTCGCTTTTTTACTTTCAGGGGCATGAGGCTTTCGTACTGGATGCAGTTGAGCCTCACGTTCATCCTTCAAATTCTTTAAAGTTTTTCTTAGACTTTTTAGATTTTTACTGGTGAATTGAATGAAGTTTGAAAGATTTTTTTCCATGGCTATTGGGTTACAAGAAGAAGAAGAGCATTGACAATGAACCAAGAAACCAGCACCAAAACATAACCACCAATCGCATACGTAATAATGGTTTTTCCTTTTTCTTTGTCTTCAGTGACGGCGCCCAAAATATAATAATATCCACCCACCACAATCATCAGCACCACCAAAATACCCGCCACATTGATGACAAATTCCAGGGCATAATTGATGAAATAAGGCAACATCCAAAATTGCATGTTCCCAGATTTGAGGGCGCAAGTGAGCATTTGCTCGGAACTTACGACAAAGCCATCAATCGTCTGAGACTCAGGCATTCCGTTATAACCATTTTCTGCATAGTCGGCAGTCCAAAGCTCCACCATGTCAAAACACTGCGCGATGCTTAAATTGTCCGCAACAGAATCGTCCCCTCCCGGCAAAAGCCCTGTTGCCGCTTGGCTGAGAGGAACTCCAAAAAGCATCAAAATAAAGACGGAAAGAGGAAGGAACTTTTTAAGAAAATTCATGCAAGTGCGTGTGAATTCACTTTAGAGGCTAAGTCAAAAAAAGACCAGGCCTTTGGGCAACCCTTCTTCAAAAAGCACCGTGCCCAATCGTAGCAAGGTGGCCCCTTCCTCAATTGCCAAAACATAATCTTGACTCATCCCCATAGAACATTCCGGCAAGGCTCCTTGCAAAGACTTTAAAAGCCGAAATTGCTGACGTGCAAGCTCAGGTTCACGAGTGGCCATGCCCATCACGCCTTCCACTTTGAGGCCCGGCAAAACCCAAGCAGCTTCCAATAAATCCTTAAAAGCTTCAGGGGAAACTCCACTGCGTTGCGAAAGGCCCGACACATTCACTTCAATATAAATGCGCAGAGTTTTTCCCAGCTTCAACGCCGCATCCGAAAGTTTTTGTGCCTGCTCTAAATTTTCTACGCTTTGTACCCCATCAAAAAGTCGAGCCACGTCCTTAATCTTGCGCGATTGCAACTTGCCAATGAAGTATTTTTCAAGCCGCTCAAACCTGTCACCAAGCAAAATGCGTAGCTCCTCGAATTTTTCCGACGCCTCTTCCACCCGATTCTCTCCAATGCGAAAAAGCACGGGGTTTTCGCGCAGCAACTTCACAATTTCAGCCGCGCTGCGTCCTTTAGTCACGGCAAGCACCTTGTACCTGGAAGAAGAATCCGTTATCATCTGCAATATATGTCAGCTGTCGTCGCCATTGTAGGCCGCCCCAACGTGGGCAAGTCAACCCTCTTCAATCGTTTGGTCGGTAAACGCCGTGCCATCGAATCCAATATTCCCGGGACCACTCGCGACCGTCTTTACGATAAAACTCTCATCGATGATTATGAAGTTCTTCTGGTGGACACGGGGGGGCTGGAACTGGGTAAAGAAGGGGAAAGCATTGAGGCCAGCGTGCAAGAACAGTCCCACATCGCCATCGACGGCGCAGACGTGATTCTTTTTGTGGTGGATGTGCGTGAAGATCCCACGGCCGAAGATTTTCATGCCGCAGACCTTTTGCGCAAATCTAAAAAACCCGTATTGCTTGTAGCCAACAAATGCGACAACCCTCGTTTTGAGGAACAACGCTACAATCTTTACGAACTCGGTTTTGGCGAACCCATCCCTGTGACCGCGCTGCACTCTTTTGGCATTGATGAACTCGAGAGTCGCGTGGGCGACGAACTCAAGGATCAAGGCTTTGAACGCGATGAAAAAGCCGCAAAACCCCATGAAGAACGCATCCGCATCGCTTTTTTAGGCCGCCCCAATGTGGGCAAGTCCACCATGGTCAATGCCCTGTTTGGTAAAAAAATGGTCGTGGTTTCAGATGTGCCCGGCACCACCCGCGACGCCACCGAAATCGACTTTGAATACAAAGATTTCAAATTCACCCTTGTGGACACCGCCGGCATTCGCCGTCGCGGAAAAATTGAACAAGGCATCGAAAAATACAGCATCCTGCGCACCATGCAATCGGTCGACGAAGCCGACATTTGCGTGCTCATGCTCGGTTTCGACGAAGGCATCACCAACCAAGATTGCCACGTCAGCCAATACATCCTCGAACAGAAGAAAGGACTCATTCTAGTTGTAAACAAAATGGACCTCGTTGACCCAAAAAAACGAGATCAAGGGGAGCACATGTTTGTGCACCGGCTCAAAACCAAAATGGCTTATTTGCCCTGGGCACCTGTCATTTTTGCCTCCGCGCTCGAACGTCGCAACATTTTCCAAGTGCTGGAACTCAGCGCCGAAATTTCAGAGGAGCGCCGAAAAACCGTTCCAACGAAAGATCTTCGTGTGTGGCTGCAACTGGCGCTCGACAAACATCCACCCAACATGTCCCGAGGTAAGCACCGCTTCACCGTCTCCAGCGTAGAACAAGTCAGCACACAACCTCCGACTTTCGTCTTTCGCTGCAATTGGCCCGAAGTCATGCACTTTTCCTATGGACGTTATTTAGAAAATGGCCTGCGCGAAACCTTTGGCTTTGTGGGAACCGCCCTCAAACTCATTTTCCGCAAACCTGGGGATGAAGGCAAGCAGCACAGAAAGGATGAAGCTGCGGTTGAAGCCGACGACATTGTACTGACCGAAGAATTTGCAGGCAGCGAACTTCCCACCGAAGAAGAATTGGCTGAAGGGGAGGAGGATTTTTTTGAGGAGCAGTAGGGACTACGTCAAAAATTATGTTGACAGTAAGTGTAAGCTGTGCTTTAATAACAAACCCTAGCATGCGGCCCTGCATCAACTCAAAAATCCGATGAACTCAACTAAAAACATTTACCACAATTTAGACCAAGCAAATGCAGCCCTAGCTATGAGCTTAGCTCCTATAAGAGGCGCTAGGGCTGAAGAGCCTTTTTATGAATGCTCTAGAGCATTCAACGCTCTCTTAAATGGAGCCATCCAAAATGCACCTCATGTTTTAGGTGGCGTGGAAGTAGAGTTTGTGGGCCTGGACAAAAGGGATAGTAATGTCCCTCGTTGGCTACAAGCCATTGAGCAAGATGTGACTCAACCCGACCCTGTTCGTGAAGCTGCCAAAGAAGGCCGCGTCATCATGCCTTTGCCCTTGGTCGTCGTAACCAGTAGAGCAAGTCATGGTTCAGGAGTGAGAGCAGATGCCATGGCATCGTTCGAATCGATTAAAGCAGACTGGATCCACCGCTCTGGGGAGGGGCTTCCAGCCATGAGTCTAGCAATGGAGCCTCCTTTATTTGGCACAAAGCATACAAGCGTACCAATAGGTTCTGTAGAGGCTGTGCGCTTTCTTCCATTCGGGGAATTCAACTTTTCACCCGCTTTGAAACCCTATGGTGGATTGGAAGATCGAGGCACTCCATTCACTTATTATATCAAATCGGTGGGCTTTAGGCCGATAAATGACACTACATTGAACCATCTTGACGACACGGCGAAACCTATAGTGGCAAATTGGTTGACCTGTAGGCCAGGCAACTATCGTCAAGATCCCAGACCTAAAATGATTATCCTTCCCGGAGAAGAGTCCCGGTTGCTAACGCTTGATGAAACCATTAGTGACCTCAGAGATCCTCGTGGTATGGAGGTCCGCACAACAGTGGTGGACCAACTGGTACATGGTCAAAAAAACCGAATAGATGAGGACCTGGTCAATGAGATTCGTGACAAGGAAGGCCTGAAGTGGTCTACAATGACGCGCGAAGAAAAGAGCGCGCTTCTTGCGCCGTCTAGGAGCCCTGTCCACTCGGTTCAAACAGTTCAAGGGAAAAGAGAGATAGTGGAATACTTGTGGCGCAGTACGCGACAGTCTCTTGCCTAGGTGGCTCCTGAAATGTTAAAATGAACTTGCCGATCCGCCCAGAGTCACCAGAGCTAGCCCCGTACTGAACAAATCGAGCTTAGCAAAGCCTTTGTCAAAAGTCTCTGAATAAAACATGAATCGCAGATTCATGCAAGGGGCACCATCGAAGATGGTTTTGCTGAAATGATATTGTGCAGAATTAGCGGCCCTAAATCATCTTCTCCACCTTCGCACGCCACGCCTCACGCACCTCAAGCCGTGCATCTTTGTCATGAAACTTGAGCATGGAGTCCGAAATCACCGTACCCCTTTTATCTTCCAGCTCATGAAACTTCGCCAGCGCGCGTCCCCACTGTTTTTCCCGGCACCAACGTTCCACCTTGTCGGAGTCGAGAAGCCACTCAAGGAGGCGATGTGCAAGTTTAACCCATCCGCGGCTTGCCCTAAAGTAGCGTTTGCGTCGAACAGGCGCAGCAAAATAAGTGGAAAGCCAAGGCCAATTGAGCGCAATAAAATCCTCATAAACACTATAATCTCCCGCCACAGGCTGTAAGCTTTGCGCCCAAAACCCTAAGTAAATGTCATAAGGTTTCAAGAGCAGGGGGCTCAAATCCAGCGCTTCTTCCGTCACATAAAAACTCAAACAAAAGCGCTCGCGAATTTTCTGTCCATGCCGCCGAAGTCCAAAAAGAGAAGTCAGTAGCGTCAAAGCCAGACGGGCCGTAAAAAGTCGCCCCGGCTCAGCCACCACAAACAAATCGATGTCGCTGTTTTTGCGCGTGTCGCCCATTGTCACGCTGTTGCACACCGCAACGAGTCGCACAAAAGGGCAGAGTTGAAAAAGCCACCGCCACCGTGCCACTTTCGCAAAAGCGGCTCGAGTGCGCGCCTGTTTTTCCTCCCACTCTTTCCAAAACTCAGGGTTCCAGTGAAAACTCAAAAAGCCCTCGCGACGCATCACATAAGAGCTGTCTTTTAAATAAAGATCCAGGGCTCGCTCATCTGGCTTCTGGAAAAGCAAATAGTCGCTGAGTTCCTCGCGCGTCAAGGGCACTTCAAAAAGATCAAAATAGGCGAGGGTCGCCAGCACCGACTGTTTCACCGTCAATTGTTTAGGAAGCTCCATTGCCATACACGAGGTTCTTATTTTACCATGGGTATATGGCAAAGTCCCACATTGAATCACTTTTGGAAAAACTTCCGCAAACCCCGGGTGTGTATAAAATGAAGGATGAGGAGGGGCGTATCCTTTACGTGGGCAAAGCCAAAAATTTGAGTCGTCGTGTGCGCTCCTACTTTCGCAAACAGCAAAATCGCCCCATGCGCACGCAAAAATTGGTGGAGTGCATCGCAGACCTCGAATGGATCGAAGTGGGCAGCGATCTCGAAGCTCTTTTCCTAGAAACCAACCTAATCAAGGAATATCGGCCCAAGTACAACATCTTGATGAAGGACGACAAAACTACATCTACATCAAAATCACTAAGGAAGATTTCCCACAAATTCAACTGGTGCGGAAGGTGGAAAAGGATGGCGCGCGTTACTTTGGCCCCAAAACCGCCGCCGGCACCGTGCGCAAAACTCTCATGCTCCTGCAAAAACTATTCATGTTTCGCAGCTGCGACCTGGGCATCACCTGGACTCCCGACAGCGAATTTCCCGAAAAAGGCCTCGCCACCGTCACAAAAAAAACCATCGCCTACCCCTGTCTGGATTATCACATCAAACGCTGCGCGGCCCCTTGCATCGGAAAAATCACGCCGGAGGACTATAAAAAATCCATCGACAAAATCAGCCTTTTCCTCGAAGGAAAATCCAGCGAAATCGAACAGCAACTCAAGGATCAAATGGCCCTCTGCGCCGCTGAAAAACAGTTTGAAAAAGCCGCGCTGCTCCGTGACAAACTCCTTGCGCTTCAAGAGCTCATGGTGCCCAACAAACAGGTGGTCACTTCACCCGAACAGGACAGCATGGACGTTTTTGCCTTTGTGCTCGAAGGGGGAAAGGCCTATTTCAACCTCTTCATGCTGCGTGAAGGCAAGCTCATCAATCAAGAAAACTTCATTGCAGACGCCTTTGGTTTTGAGCCTGGGGAGGAGGAGCAAGCCGTGGAAGTCATGGAAGCTTTTCTTTACCAATATTATGGCAAAGCCACCGATTTCCCCAAACGGTGCTGATTCCTCACGAATTCGAAGAGCCCGACTTTCTCGAAGATTTTCTCAGCAGCCAAGCCGACTGCCGCGTTTATGTAAAAGTGCCTGAGCGGGGTCGCAAGCACCAACTTCTCGAACTTGCCGAAAAGAACGCCCGCAGCTTTCAAAAGCAGCACAAAGCTCGCTGGGAAGGCTTTGAAGAACGCGATGAAGAAGCTTTGGAGGAACTGGCAAAATACCTCAGCCTCCCCAAAAAACCCAAGCGCATGGAATGCTATGACATTTCCCACCTGGGTGGTTCCGACACCGTGGCGAGTATGGTGGTTTTTGAAAATGGAAAATCCAAAAAGAGCGATTATCGTAAATTTCATCTCAAATCTTTAGCAGAAGGGGAGATCGACGACTTCAAATCCATGAAAGAAATTTTGTATCGCCGCCTTTCTTATCTCTACCGGGCACCCGCCGGCCTCACTTTTAAAAAGGCCGCCAAAACGCACAAGGCGGGCATCGAAGAATTGCTCACGGAGTGGCGCAAAGAACCGCAAATCGTGGGCAATGAACTCAGTGAATTCACAGTGGCGCTCAAAGATAAAAAAGTGATAGCTCTCCTTCGCCTCACCGAAAGCAGTCCAGCTTGCTACCTGCAAAAATCGCTTTACGTGCTGCCGAGCGAACGTGAACAAGGCATTGCCAAAGCCCTAATGCGCTGGACCTTCGACCACAAAAAAGCCAAACGTGTTTACCTGAGCTGCGACGAAGATAGGTGCGCGTACTACAAAGATTTTGGCTTCGAAGAAGTCAAAAAAATACCTGAAGAATTTCTACTCCAACTCGAGACTGAACCCTATATGAAGGTCAAAAAATACCTGCTGGCTTACGACCCCACCAAGCACAAAGATGCCTCTTTTGAATCTAAACCTGACCTCATTGTCATCGATGGGGGAAAGGGCCAACTCAGTCACGCTCAAGAGAGTGCCCAAGAACTCGCTTGCACCATCCCTATGATCGGTCTCGCCAAACGCGAAGAGGAGGTCTTTGTGCCCGGCAAACCTTTTCCGATTTTAATGCCGAGCGACTCCAAAGCTTCTTACCTTTTGCAGCGCATCCGCAATGAAGCCCATCGCTTCGCCATAACCTTCCAACGCTCCACCCGCAAACAACACCTCACTGAATCCGCCCTGGATAAAGTGAGTGGCCTCGGGGACGTCGGAAAAATGAAACTTCTGGAATACTTCGGCTCCGTCGAACAGATCAAAAAAGCCAGTGAAGCCGACATCGCCAGTGTGGTGGGCAAAAGTTTGGCAGGGAAGATTTTGGAGGAATTATATGAAGAGCTTGATGTTTAGTACTATTCATAGTACTATTCATAGTATTATTAAAAGCACTAAATACAGTATTATGAATAACACCCTCACCGCACAAGAACTAAAAACCAAAGGCACACAAATTTTAAAGGAAAGGACGAAGAGATTTAAAGAAGCAGTTGTATCCGTCCGCGGGAAAAACACTTACGTGGTTTTAACCATAGAACATTACAATCACCTAAGGGAATGTGAATTGGAAGCTGCTTTAGCAGCAACTGAAAAAGATATCTCTGAGGGTAATTTTAAGATCAAGAGTATAGAAGATCACATCAAAGAATTGAGACATGCTTAAATTACTTCTAACGGACTCATATCAAAAGAAGGCTAAGAAGTTTTTTGCAAAAAATCCTACAGTTCTCAATTCATATGAAAAAACATTAAAGCTTTTGTGCATCAACCCTAGACATCCTTCATTGAGACTCCATAAGCTCAAAAGAAATTTAGAAGGACTCTTCAGCGTATCAATAAATATTTCTTACCGACTTCTCATTTACTTTATTTTTAAAGATGATCAAATTGTGCCGGTGGACATTGGCTCTCACGACGAAGTATATTGAAGGCAATTTAACCAATCCTATGAACCTCACCGAACTCCAAGAAAACCTCAAACAGGCCATGCTCGCAAAGGATGAGCTCAAAACCTCTGTGCTTCGCATGCTCAAGGCTGAAATCATGAAAATTCAAACGGATGGATCTGGCACCGAAATCACCGAAGAAATCATTCAAAATACTCTCCAAAAACTGGTGAAACAACGCAAAGACGCCGCTCAGCAATTCAAAGATGGTGGTCGCCCCGAACTCGCTGAAAAGGAAGAAGCAGAAATCGCACTTCTACAAGCCTATTTGCCCGAGCAAATGTCCGAAGACGCCATTCGTGCGGAAGTCAAAGCCACCAAAGAAGCACTCGGTATCACCGACAAAAGTGGCCTTGGAAAGCTCATGGGGGCTCTGATGGGCAAGCTCAAAGGCAAGGCGGATGGAGGACTCATCAAGAAGATTGTGGAAGAGGAACTTTAAACGTTCCTTTTAAGCCACACTTTTTTCACCGCAGGAATCGTGAGCGTCGACAAAAAGAATCCGACACTCGGCACGATGGCGTTCACGAAAATATTTCCAATCCCCGTCGTCCAAAACACCAATACCATCACGGTGTAGGTCAAAATCAAAACAAGCACTTTGCGCGTCCAACTCGTTTCCCATGCCTTATCGGCCTCCACTTTTTTATTGCGGGCCTTGAGTTGATCGATCTCAGACAGTAGGTCTTCTATCGTAGCCATAAGTTTTGGTGCCGAAAGTGGGGGTCGAACCCACACTCCCGATGAAGGGAACGGGATTTTGAGTCCCGCGCGTCTGCCAGTTTCGCCATTTCGGCACGGGCGCAAAATTACAGCATTTTTCCGTGCAAAACAAGAAGCATTGTGCTATCTTGCCCGCACACTTATCCACTCGCTATGGCTTCAAAGTCCAACAACACTCAAACTCTTGTAATCGGTCTCAGTTTTTTGGCCGTCGGTCTCATCTTAGGCCTGATGCTCGCAAATAAAGTGGTCGTCGACAGTCAAAGCACAGAAAGTAACGAGACGGTGAATGTGGAACAACTGGAAACAGTTTCCGTCAGTGAAGACGATGACGCTTCCATCGGTTCTGATGATGCACCCGTAACCATTATTGAATTCAGCGATTTTCAATGTTACTGGTGTGGACGCTTCCATGCAGACACGCTTCCTTCTCTCCTTAAGAACTATGTAGATGCAGGCATTGTGCGCCTCGTGATTCGGGACTTCCCCGCGGGAAGCCACCCTGAAGCCAAGTTGGCCGCTCAATCGGCTGAATGTGTGAGGGCTTATACTATGGAGGAAGATCCAGACCTCGCGTACTTTGAAATGCACGATCTTTTATTCAACAATCAAACCGCTTGGTCCGGCAAATCCGACGCCAAGGAGCAACTCATTGCCTTAGCTAAAGACAATTTGGACGTCGACATTAAAAACTGTCTCGATACAGAAGAGATGCAAGCAGAAGTGGAAGCCGATTATGTAGCGGGTAGGAGTTATGGCATAGGCGGTACGCCCACTTTCTTCGTGAACGGAAAGAAATTGGTGGGAGCTTGGCCTTATGAAACCTTCGAAACCGTGATCAAGGCCCTTCGCTAAATCAAGATCAAAATTTAATCCGAATCTTATGTTTTTCGATGAAGTGTCCCTAGAATTGGAAGGAGGAAAAGGCGGCAATGGAGCCCTATTTTTTCACCGCGAAAAATACGTGGAAGCCGGCGGGCCTGACGGAGGAGACGGGGGCAATGGAGGCAGCCTGGTTTTAGAAGCGGATGAAAACTACAACACCCTCCAGCACTTCATGGGGAAGAAGCATTACAAAGCTCACAATGGAGAAAATGGCTTCAAAAACGATATGGCCGGCCATGCAGGGGAAGACTTGGTTTTAAAGGTGCCCGTGGGCACTCTTGTGCACGATAAAGAATCGGACGAAGTGATTGCAGATCTCGATAAAAATGGTCTCAAACTCAAAGTCGCCGCAGGGGGGCGAGGGGGTTACGGGAATGGACACTTTGGTTCCAGTACACGGCAAGCCCCCATGTTTGCGGAGCTCGGAGACATTGGGGAATTTCGCAGTGTACGCCTGGAGCTCCGCTTGGTTGCGGATGTGGGTCTAGTGGGTTTTCCCTCCGCAGGCAAATCGACCCTCATTTCTCACGTCTCAGCAGCCAAACCCAAAGTGGCGGCTTACCCTTTCACCACCCTCATCCCCAACCTTGGAGTGGTGCACCTAAGTCAATTCGGCGGCAGCGAGCAGCAAAGTTTTGTGATCGCCGACATGCCGGGAATCATTGAGGGCGCTTCCGAAGGCAAGGGGCTGGGAGATGCTTTTTTAAAACACATTTCGCGCACCGCAACCCTTGTATTTGTGCTCGATCCTTTCTGTTACGAAAACCTCACTTTGATTCAGCAATTTGAAATTCTACAAAAAGAACTCAAAGCTCACAATCCAGCCCTGCTTAAAAAAGATTATTTCGTGGTCATGAATAAAATCGATTCCATCCCTGAAGCCGATCGTGAAGCTCTTAAAAAAGAATTCCTCAAAGCTTATCCCAAACTCAAATCCAAGTTCCGACTCATTTCGGGTGTCAGTGGGGAAGGTTTGGAAAAATTCATCTTTGAACTCGAAAAAACCGTCAGCGAAACGCGTGAAAAAAATGAAACACCCCGTACCGTGAATGAAGATTTTATGGAATACGTGCCCACACGTTTTGTGGATGAAAACAACTTTGACGTCGAAGCAATGTACGAAGTAGACGCCCTTACTTTTGAAGAACCCGTCTTAGGTCAAATTCTAGATGCCGAGACCTTGCCCAAGCGTAATCTTTATAAAGTGACAGGAAAACGCATCGAACAAATTTCCCGCATGACCAGTCCAGAGTACCCCGATGCCATCATGCGCGTGGCCGACGTTCTTAAAAAAATGGGCATTCATAAAATGCTCATTAGAAAAGGAGCCATGAACGGAGATTTCGTTAAAATAGGGCCACGCTTTTACGAATTTCACGAACTTTAATACCCATGAAAGTGATCTGCGGCCTGGGGAACCCAGGGGAAAAATATGAAAAAACTCGCCACAACGTGGGCTTTCGTGCCCTGGATGCTTTTGCTCAAAAAAACGAATTTCCACCTTTTGAATTGCGTGGCAAAGCCTGGATCTCTGAAAAGGGGCAAGGTTTTAAAAAAGTTCTGCTGCTCAAACCGGTCACATTCATGAATCTTTCAGGCGAAGCGGTTCAAGAAGTGCTACAATTTTATAAACTGGAACCCAAAAACTTGCTTGTGGTTTACGACGATGTCGATTTGCCACTCGGCACCTTGCGTTATCGTGAAAAAGGTTCTGCGGGCACTCACAATGGAATGAAATCGCTCATTCAAAATCTCGCAACCCTCGACTTCCCACGTTTGCGCATCGGCATTGAATCTCGAGGTCAAAGCGCTCCCGAGCAAATGCCCCTGGATGCCTTTGTTCTGGCTCCTTTTACCGAAGAAGAAGAAAGCGTGCTTAAAAATGAAATTCCCAAAGTCTGTCTGCAAATGGAAGAATGGCTCGTAAAATAAAATAAGCTTGCAAAGGCCCATATTTTTCCTTAAAGTAACCCAGCATTTATCTAAATTCTTATGTTCGCAGTCGTTTATTTTGGAGGTAAGCAGTACAAAGTTCGTGAAAAAGATGAGCTTGAAGTGGAAAAATTAGATTTGGAAGCGGGAAAAAACTTCAAAATCAACGAGGTGCTTTTGATGGCGGAAGAAGATGGGAGTGAAGTGAAGCTCGGCATGCCTTTTGTGGTTGGGGCTCATGTAGAATGCCAGGTGGTGGAACAAGGTTTGGGTGAAAAGATCCGTGTGTTCAAGATGAAAGCCAAAAAGCGTTATCACAAAACTCAAGGGCACCGTCAAGCTTTCACGGCCATTAAAGTCTTGAAAATTTCTGCGGTAGAAAGGAAGACGTCTGTTCCAGCAAAAGAAGAAGAAGACAAAGAGGTGAAAGCCGAGCCTAAAGCAGAAAAGGTAGAAAAAAAGACGGTGGCTAAGAAACCAGCAGCTAAAAAAACGGCGAAAAAGGATTAAAGGTCCTCTAAAGGCTAAGGCAAAACACTTTTCCTGGTTCTTGCTATTGACTTGCAGATTTTTTTTTGGTCTAATATCTGGGATATGGAAACCAACACAGAATCAAACAGCAGCTTCGAACATTTAGGACTCCATCCCAAACTCCTCGACGCCCTTCAACGCCTCAAACTCAGCACTCCTACGCCGATTCAACATCAGGCTATTCCTGTGGCAACCGCCGGAAAAGACATGATAGGAATTGCGCAAACCGGTACGGGTAAAACCTTTGCATTTGGATTGCCCATGTTGCAACGCTTGATGGGTGGCACTGGTTTTCAAGGATTGATCTTAGTTCCAACCCGTGAATTGGCCATTCAAGTGGAAGAAGGCCTTCTTAAAGTGGCCGGACATTTGGGACTGTGCACCGCTTTGCTCATTGGCGGAGCCCCCATTTTCAAACAAAAGCGTCAACTCAAAGCTCGGGTGAATGTTATTATTGCAACGCCTGGACGACTCATCGATCATCTCAAGCAAAAAAACTTAAATCTCGCCAAGGTGAGCATTTTGGTTTTGGACGAAGCGGATCGCATGCTCGACATGGGTTTTGAACCTCAAATTCGTGAAATTTTAAAACAAGTACCTCAAGAACGCCAAACCATGATGTTCTCGGCCACCATGCCCGCCAACCTCACACAAATGGCACACTCTTACATGAAGAGCCCACTCCGCATTGAATTGGCCCCTGCGGGAACCGCTTCTGAGCAGGTGGAACAAGCTTTTCTAGTGCTTCCTAAAGAGGAGAAAATCAAAGAACTCAGAGCTTTACTCACCACGTTTAAAGAGACTGTTTTAGTTTTCACTCGCACCAAGCACGGAGCCTCAAAGCTCACTCGCGCTTTGCAAGACGCCGGATTCACAGCGGCTGAAATTCATTCCGACCGCACGCTCGGTCAAAGGAGAAAGGCCTTGGAGGGATTTAAAACAGGTTATTATCGAATTTTAGTGGCCACCGACATTGCCGCTCGTGGCATCGACGTGAAGGAAATTGGAATGGTGGTGAATTTCGACCTGCCTGAAAATGCAGAGGATTACGTGCATCGCATCGGACGCACGGGCCGAGCAGGCCACGAAGGGGTTGCACTTTCTTTTGCCACACCTGATCAACGCAAAGATCTAGAACTCATTCAACGCCTGATTCGAAAGGAATTGGACGTGCATTTTAGAGTTCCCTTTGAAGCGCACGCTCCTCGTTCTCGTGGAGCTAAATTTCGACGCAATCCTCGAGGGGGTTATTCCGCCGGAACTTCATCTAGACCTTCTCGCTCTCGTGGAGCTTCCCATCATCGTCGCCGTCGCTAAAGCCAAAGAAAGGACGAGGACAATGCATTTGACTCCGACTGACTTTATGCTAAGATTCAGTCTTTAACACCTCTTATGCAAACTAAAAAACGCCTTTCATTCTTTGCTTTGGCCTTGAGTTTCGTTTTAGTCCTTCCGGTTCAAGCGGTTTCTTTGACCAGCACCTCAGAGGGTGGTTACGCCATTCAAGAATTTGTCGGAGAATGGACTTCTGATCTTGCTGGAGCCAGTGTGGCAGCTGCAGGGGACGTGGATGGTGATGGTTACGATGATTTTTTGGTAGGTGCTCCTCAAAATAGTGATGCCGCTACTAATGCAGGGGCTACTTATTTAGTGTATGGCCCTATTTACCAAACGGCTAACGAAACTCGCATACCCAATTTTCCATTATTGGGTGGTAGCTCAATAGTTGCAGAATTCTCTGGTGAAGCGGAGTCGTCTTATTCAGGTTCATCCGTAGCGGGCGTAGGAGATGTCAATGCGGATGGATACGACGATTTTGTGATTGGCGCTTACGCTTACTCCTCCGGAGAAGAAACCTACGAAGGGGCAGCGTACCTTGTGTATGGGCAATCCACCCGTTATACCTCTGTTTCCTTAAGCTCTAGTTCTGTCGTTCGTTTTCTTGGGGAGGCTGAAAGTTCAGCTGGAACTTCAGTTTCGGCTGCTGGTGATGTGAACAACGATGGCTATGAAGATTTTCTTATTGGAGCCCCTTATTACAGCAATACCAATGGTTGGGTTGGAGCCACCTATTTGGTTTTAGGACGAAGTACGCGCTATCAAGATAGAACTTTAGGCAGTGCCAACTCTATTAAACGTTTTGTAGGAGCCACCACGGACAGCCTTTCAGGCACTTCGGTGGCTGGGGGTGACATTGATGCCGATGGATACAGTGATGTCATCATTGGAGCTCCAGCAGGTAGAGGTGCTGTTTATGTGGTGTACGGAGGTGCCAGCATTGCTTCTCGTTCTTTATCTGCCACCTCTGTTTATAAATTTGTGGGTGAAAATACGGGAGATAACGCTGGAGATGAGATTGCTTTTGCGGGAGATGTGAATGGTGACGGTTATGGAGAAATTTTGGTGGGCGCTCCACTAAATAGCGATGGTGGTTTGAATCAGACGGGTGCGGTCTATTTAGTGTATGGAACTTCAAGGCAAAATGCCACTCGAGTGACAAGTTTGGGTTCAAGCTCCATTGTAGAGATTATGGGAGTTGACCTGCAAGAACGCCTTGGTGAAGGTGATTTGGCAGGGTTGGGTGATTTAAATGGAGACGGCTATGGGGAGATTTTGCTCGGTAGCCGTAGTGTAGACTCCTCTGTTGGAACCAATGCGGGTGCTGCCTATCTTTTATATGGTCAAAGCGCTGCTTTTAGCGCAATGGCCACCACAGACCCTCTTTTCACTGCTTTCAATGGTGAGCTTACGGGTGACCAAGCGGGATCCAGCGTCTCTTTTGGAGGAACTTTGATCAATAACGATCTTTGTTTCATCGTTGGAGCACTAGCTAATGACGACTCAGGCTATAGCAATGCCGGCGCGGCTTATGTAATTTGGGCGGAGTAATTAAAAAATTAACTTATGAAATCTCAAGAATTCAATGACAGGCTTCGTGAAGGAGGTATACATCCGGATGAGAATCCAAAAACACTTACATGCACTTTAAGAAAACTGTTTTTCCCTCAAACTGATGATGAGAGGATTTTAAGATCTTTGTTATGTCCACAGGTATTTCCAACCAATAGTCCTTTTAACGATAATTTTGCTCAACATGGTTCACCTATTGCAACAGTTCGAACATTAATAAGTAGCGTGTCAGCTCTGAAGGGTAACAACCATGAAGACCAACCGTGTTATCGAGAAGGTATTCCAGAAAAATTGCTGAACCAACTTTATGCAGAGGGTATGGAAGCAGTTAAGCCTATCATAGAGAAACCCTTACAGGGAGATTGCCCTCCACCAACAGAAGAAGATTTAAAGAAGTTTTTAACTGCATTGCCAGAGAATGTTTATCAAAATCTTCAAAAGGGAGAAGCTTGGTTACTTTTTACCCCATTGGGACGAGGGGAAGAAATGCGGAAGAGACTATTTGGCTTTGCTGTAAATTGGTCTGTTCATCCAGAGCACAATAAAAGCTATATGGGGATCTTGGTACAGCGTTCCATGCTAGCTGGTTTAGATGAAGTTTCAACTTTGGTTGGTTTATCACCTTGGGGTCATTACGCTGCAATCCCAACGTGGGGGATTACTTGCATTCCAAAACCTAGACCTATGCCCGACCATTCTGGTGTTGCTGTCATTCAGAAGAGGTTTCTAGCTGAATCGATCACCAATCCACAGTCGGCCTGGGTGTGTTTGAACAGAATCATGCGTGAAATATATTCCAATAATGAGATAATAGATGCAAGAGTTCCCATGTATGTAGAACTAAAAACAGACTGTAGGTTAATCTTAACACGAAAAACGTTGTTCCATTATGAGCAGTATTGTCACGACAGATCGGGTCGCTGCTCGTCATCCTCTACTATGATTAACAAATGCGAAGATGATCATGTACCGTTGACTTTAATCCTCGAACGTCGCCCCTTGAATTCAAGTGACTTAGAAGAGGTAACGCAACTGCAAAGCAAAATAGATGAATTAAGAAACAGCCCAATCGTTCACCAACTTGGTTCAGTTGACACTCCGGAAGGGGAAATATCAGTGGTCAAACCAGTGGATCCAAGGGTTAAAGCAATAATAGACGACATGCAATCGGTACAATTTACTCGGGCAATACAGAGATTGGAAGCATTAAAAGCTCAGCATAGAGGATTCTTCTCAGCTTGTTTCGTTAAGTCAGAAAAGCCATTGACCACACCTGAAGCGGAAAATCCAGTTCATGCCATGGTCATTGAACGATTTGGTTGGACATCTCCTCGGGCTGAATTAAAAGCTTCTAGATCTTCAATTCCACGGATAAGAGAAAGCTTTCGAGGCAAGCTTTTATATTTCTTGCACACACATTTACCCTCTCCTGAGCGTCTTGATACAAGTCTCTCAAGGCGGTTGCTATCTGGTTCTTATGGAGCAGAGTGGGATCGAGTCGAGCCAAACAATCTGGCAACTCAAATCGTAGGACAAATTTCTGAGGGAAAACTGGGAGCGTCTCGCTTACATGTCTCGAATGGGCTGGGGGCCACAGCCCGTTCATTTAAGGCAAGACCGGCTTTCAATATTAGCTTGCGGCAAGCCTTCTTACTTGGGGGTTCCTCTTGAGAATGATGATATCCTTAAGTTCGGATGGGGCTCCTTTGGCGTTGATCCAATAAGTGCATTGTCTGAGTTTGGGTTCACTATACCTGATTGGCATCAATATTTGAAGCCTGCTGTCTATTTCAACATGCTAACACCTGCTATAGACCCCCTTGGGCGACGGGAGGCAATTTATTGTTCAGAGAGAGAAAGCCTAGTAGTGTATCCTTATACTAATCTAACAGATCCGTGCGTGAGATTGGTGTATGGTGCAGAGCTAGTAGACAAATCTATTCTCAGTTATAAGAGGATGAATAGTCAATTGGTGGAGTCTTACCGACCTTTATTATCAATTCCCTTGAGAGACATGCCCTCGGTGAGTGTGCATGTAGAAACCAATTCAAGCTTAAGAGATGAAATAAAACTACCCTTACCTCTTACTTGTGCAGTCAGGTAAAAAACAGTGGATAGCAACTGAGCTTGGACGCATTTTCTTAAAGTCGCAAAAAATCATCAATTTCCCCCATTACTTTGCGCAATGCAGCAGTGAATGTTGGCAAATATTGTTCAACCGTTTCTAGTAAAGCTTCGAACCTTGTAGGCGTGAGTTGTTCAGGAAGGAGTGGAGCCCCATGGAGACTCGGCTGAGAAGGTTCAGGATCATCTGTAAGAGATGCAGGGTTTGAAGGGGGTTGAGGATTAGAGGTGCGGTCAGCACAGTTTTTTCTGATTCTCATAAGTTCTATGGCATCGGTATCTCCTGCTGTTGCTAATTTTTCCACCGTATCCAGTGAGAGAACATTATCTCCAGGGACTTCCTCTTCTAGCAATGCGTATGCTCCGGCTAGGTTAAATAAATTTGGTGAAACCGCTGTGATAGGTGGGGGAGTTCTTCCTCTTAAATTTGTAGTCTTGGGAGCCGGAGCTTTTAACGACATCACTAGAGTAGGCTCATCAGGTCCCACTACACCTCTCCCTAGTAGACCTTCATCCCCTTCCAAACCTCCAAAGACACCTGTTTCTTCACTATCTCCTTCCGCTTCTATTAAAGCAGTAGCCAATCTATTTCGCGTATTTTCAAAACTCAAATATCTTTCAGTAGGAGATAAAGACTCCTTACCTTCCCTCAGTCTTATTTCATTGATTTGAGCGTAAATCATTCCTAAAGTTACTCCTTGTATCGAAGGATCTTTTGCCATCTTCTCTGCCAGCTCCTCCAAAGCAGCCTCAACTGCATCACGAGACGCGCCCAAAATTTTCGCATAAACCAAAAGATCATCCGGTCTTTCACCCTGACCCCTCCCACCGTCCTCAACATGACTATCCAAAGCAGATGCCATACACAAACGGTTAGCTTATCCTTGAGTATAGAACAACCGAACCACATGTCAAATTTTTCTTCGCAGGTGCTTTCTCCGCAGAACTAATACCCTTTTGAACTGCCTCTAAAAATCCCAATAACCGAAATCAAAGCGGCCAAGGTGGCTACCAAGAATACGACGGAAAGCACAGATTCCGAAACAGGCCATTCATAAAGACGGGCCAAATCGTAGTAAACGTAAATGCCAAAGGTGAGGGCAAGGCCCATCATGTAAAAGCGTCCGCGCACAGCAATGAAGAGCGCCAAAATAGCGATGACAAGCTCCAAAACAATGGAGAGGATGGGTATAGTATTCATTTTTATGAGTGGACTAGAGTATTATATCAAAGTGAAAAAGTGAAACAATTAGATTTTAACCCTCTCACGTATGGCAGAACTCAAAACTAAAAAGACCAAGGCAAGTGTCTCTGCATTTTTGGCTGCAGTGGAAGATGAGAAAAAACGTAAAGACTGCCAAGAACTAGCGAAAATTTTCGAAGAAATAACAGAGGAAAAACCGGCCATGTGGGGGGACAGCATTGTGGGCTTTGGTTCTTACCATTACAAATCTGAACGAAGCAAGCAAGAAGGGGACTGGCCACTGACGGGATTCTCCCCTAGAAAGAAAAACATCACCCTCTACATCATGTGCGGGTTCAAAGACCAAGAAAAGTTTTTGAAAAAAATAGGAAAACACAAAGTGAGTGGCGGGTCCTGCCTTTACATCAAACATTTATCGGACATTGATCTGGGAATATTAAAGGAACTTATCAAAGCTTCCTTAAAAGTCATGAAGGAAAGATATAAACTTGCTGTATTATAAAACCCATGGACAATACAAGAATTTTCGCCATTTCCTTTGCCAGCGTTTATCCGCTTTATGTTAAAAAGGCAGAGAAAAAAGGCCGCTCAAAGGCAGAGGTGGACGCCATCATTTGCTGGTTGACGGGCTACAATGAGCAAGAACTGGAGCAGCAAATCAACAAAGCGCTTGATTTCAAAACCTTTTTTGCAGAGGCACCGCAGATCCATCCCAACGCCTCAAAAATCACAGGGGTTATTTGCGGTTGGCGTGTGGAAGAAATGAAGGATAAACTCATGCAAAAAATCCGCTATTTGGACAAATTGATCGATGAATTGGCCAAAGGGAAGGCCATGGAAAAGATTTTGAGGAAATAGAGCGAGTCAATTTTTCAGAATGCGATTTAAACCCAAAGCCAGAAGATAGGGAAGCACTAAAAGGATCCCAAAGGCACTCAGCCAAGTCCAAATCGTAAGAATGGGGCCGTAGTAAGGGTCCCCGGGGAAAAGGAATTTTCCGTCTTCATCAATCAAAGCGCACAGAGAAAAATAGTATCCTTGAGTGGAGTCCCAAATAAAAGTTTCACAAGGGAAGATTTGCAAATGGGTAAGGCTCAATACAAGGAGAAAGGCAAGAACCAAAGGGATGAAAAACTTAAAAACGCGTTTTTTCATAAAAATTCTGAATTAAAGCTTAGAAGAACAGCATAAAATTCCTCGTCGCTGGCTTCCTCTCCCTCCAGACAAGCATTGGGATGCGTTTTCCAATAAGGAGAATTTTTCATATTTTTTCGAGTCAGACGTTCACCCATGGCTCGATCGCTCACTCCTTCAATCGTCATGAAAAATTGAATGCCACCTTCAAAGATTTCGGCACAGTCTTTGATTTTGCCGTCACTGCCTAAACAGTACTGGCAAACCTGACCGAACTCAGTAGCGGTGCCAAAACCGTGCGCCTCATCCAGAGGCATGGAACAGGAAGCACAAGTGTTCATAAGTAGAGTAATTTAAACCTGATGATTCACAAAACTCTGGAACCCTCCATACGCCATGCGATTCATGTCCATCGGCATTTCCATGTCTTTGTATTGCTCCGGACTCATTTCAGGATCGGCCATCACTTTGGCGTTCACTTCATCACGATGTTCGCGTGACTTGAAAATGATAAATGAAAACACAGGCACTTCCTCTACACTTGTTTTGAGCATTTCAGGAAAAGTCATCATCTTGCCCATGTCTGGATGGTCTTCAGGCATCTCCATCTGAGGAGGCGTCATGTCCTCACCCACGCATTCATAATACGCCAGAGCGCCATGCTTCATCCAAATCTTTCCACCGAGGGAAGCCATTTGTTTATAAGCATCGAGTTTATCCTTTTTAATAGCCAAGACAAAGCCATCAACGTAGGGTGCCATAGAAAAAATAAAGAATACTAGCCCCATGCTATACTGAACTCACAAATTCGTAAACCAACTTCGCATAGATTGGGGATTACTCTCCAAAGCTATTGGCTGGCCACTCGGGTCTAGGAGCTGTTAACATAAATAGAGGAGTGGTGTAGAGTGAAGTTACTCTAACCCTAACGCCATGTACCAGATGCTAACGGATGAACAGTTCAAACTGATCCAGCCTTATTTTCCAAAGCCCAGAAAGCCTGAAAAGATTCCACTGAAACGTTGCATGGATGCCATTTGTTATGTACTTAAAACAGGGTGCGCATGGAGACAAATGCCCTACGATTACAGAGAAAAAGAGAATGACTGGCACACGATTTATACAAGATACAAACGGTGGAGCGAATCTGGACTTTTTGGACAAATGCTTAGAGCACTTGAAGTAGCAGATGTACTTCAAGTGCGAATAGCTTTCCTGGACAGTACAACAAATAGAGCGCACCACAGTGCAGCGGGAGCCATGAAAAAGGGGCCACAAGCGTTAGGCCGAAGTAGAGGTGGGTACACTACAAAAATTCACATGATTGCTGGAGATCCAGATCATGGGATGCACTTTGTTTTAACAGGTGGTGAAGTGAGCGATGTGAAAGTTGGAAAACAAATTTTGAGAGATTATTCGTTTCCAAAAACAGTAGATCATTTGGCTATGGACAAAGGTTATTCATGCTACAAAGTTCTGGAGCTGTGCAAAGAAAAAGGCATAACTCCAGTCGTTCCTCCAAAGGCAAAAATGAAATTTCCGTGGGAATACAACAAGAACATTTATGCCTACCGCAACGAGATTGAACGCCTATTTCACCGAATGAAAAATTACAGAAGAATTTCAACTCGCTATGACAAATTAGACCTGATGTATGCCTCCTTTATCTCCCTCTGCCTTGTGGCACTTTTACTCAAAGTCTTATGTTAACAGCTCCTAGTACCCTTTGGCCTGTTTCATTGTAGTGCCTCTTGTCGTGAGACACAATTGTGGTGTTTCAGGCTAAATGAGACATTTGAGGCAGTATAAAAAGGAGATGGATTATTGATGAATCGAAGTGGTGGAATTATTTTTCATGTGCTAAACTGAGCCAACTCTTTGCCCCCTAAATGAACATAATAACTTTTCTTCGCTCTTTCAGGATAGGGCCATTCGCGATTTTTGATTTTGCTCTTACGTACTTAATAGCCTATGCAGTCGGTCCATATTTGAAAAAAATTGGAATTCCTCTTTCTCGTGAGCAATTCATGTATTTGATATTACCGATAAGCCTTATTGTTCATTACGTTTTTAAGCAGGAGACCCCTTTAACCCAAATGGTGCTTATGCCAAATGATTATTTCATTTGGAAAGGGGTTATCGTTCTTATGATAGTAATGGCTATTGTAAGACGAAAAAAGTAACAGATATATTTTAAATTTAAAACGCTATGGGAAAAACCATTAAACTAATTGCGTCAATACTCCTCTGCGAAACGGCTGGAATTATAGGTGTTGGATTTACAACGTCAGCTATTCCAACTTGGTACGACGCCCTCAATAAACCCTCTTTTAATCCACCATCGTGGATATTTGGTCCGGTATGGACGGCGCTCTATTTCTTTATGGGTCTGTCTCTATTCTTAGTATGGATTAACCCTTCTAAGACAAAACAAAAAGCTTTCCTCTTCTTCTTTATCCAACTTTTACTGAATGCAATATGGTCTCCGGTTTTCTTTGGCTTGCGATCCACTTCCATGGGTTTGATCGTCATTATTTTTCTATGGATTTTCATCCTGCTAACACTAATCCACTTCTACAAGATATCTAAACCCTCCGCTGCACTGCTAGCCCCATATTTTCTGTGGGTAAGTTTTGCAACCGTCCTCAATTTTTCAATATGGCAACTTAACTTATGAGATAGCCTCTAGTACAAGTAAATGGCAAAATACAAGAAGGGTATACCTATGAACTTGTTGAGCCAGAAGTAAAGAATTTTGATCCCGAATTCAAACCGGAACTTACTCCAAAGCTCACAATTAAATCCTTTAGCCGCGCCTCCATGCCAAAAAAATTATTCTCTAATCATAAAAAAATGAATATACTCTGGATGATAGCCATCATCGCGGCTGCTCTCTTCTTGGTCTGGGTCGCCTTCGGTTACTTCGGAAGCCGCGTAGAAACACTCTCTTACACCGTTTTGAGCAGCGACAAAGAATATGAAATCAGAGAGCTGCCGGAGCACATCATTGCCGAAACCACGGTCAGCGGCAATTTTGACGACGCCAGCGGGGAGGCCTTTAACATTCTGGCCGGATATATTTTCGGGAACAATGAAAAGAAACAATCCATAAGTATGACCAGTCCGGTGGTTGAAAATGAATACAAAAAGATCGCCATGACTGCCCCGGTTGTTGAACAAGATTCGGGGGCAAATCAAAAGATTTTTTCATTTGTCATGCCGGCCGAATACACAATGGAAACACTACCCGAGCCATTGGATAAAAGGATCACCATAAAAAAAGTGGAAAGTAAAAAAATAGCGGTTCTCACTTTCAGCGGTTTTTATTCTGAAAAGAAAATTAATGAAAAAAAACAACTGCTCAAACAATATCTGGATCGTGATGGCCTGGAATATTCCACCGTATCTTGGGCGGGTTATAATCCACCCTGGACTCCGCCTTTTATGCGCCGACTGGAGGTCTGGGCGGAGCTAAAATAATTTTTAAATATGATAACACTCGATTTCATTGGCCTATTTATTTTTCTTGCCGGGTTTGTCATAGGCCTCGGGGCGGTAACGGTCATTGATATTCATGGTTTTCTGGGAAGAAAGTCCGCCTATTGGACCGAAGCAACCACACGAACACACAAAGTGACCAAACCGTTGATCTGGATTGGAATAATACTGGCGATCATAGGAGGAGCGATCTTGTATCGACATCAATCCTTTACGGGTGTGCCTTTCATGCACGCAATTATCGCGGTGATATTAATTTTAAACGGAATTTTCTTATCATTCAAAGTCAGCCCATTTCTTCTGCAGCAGGAAAAAGAAGGAAAAGCCGGAACACTGCTTCCAAAATCATTACAGAGAAAAATCGTGGTAAGCTTGATTGTTTCCGATCTTGGTTGGTGGGGAGGGCTGCTTTTGTTTGTCTTTTATCTGGTGAATCAAAACTGATATGCGAAAAAGATAGTCATTGTGAATGACAAGATGCAAAAAAATTACAAATATGTTTTAACTGAGCCTGTCGGAAAAATTTTTGATCCCGAATTCAAGCCGGAACTTACTCCGAAACAAATGCTGGAACTTGGTGTTTTTGGAGGTAAATATATGACCGATTGTCAAAATGAATTCCCCGCAGATTGGTTTGAAAAAGCAAAACTTTGCTCAACCCATCATGAAGCGAAATTAAATTACTTTGGAATAAATGCGTCACAAGCTCTTTCCGTTTGGCAGAAAAAAGGCTGGATTTATCCTTTAGATCCTCGCGGATGGTTCCAGTGGTATTGCCGTTATTACATGGGACGACGCATTGAGGAGGAAGACCGAAGACAAATCAAAAGATGGAAAGCCATCCAAAGACACATCGCACAGGTACGAAAAAACTGCCTAAAAGGCGATTTAAATTGCAGACCAAAACAACGACAAGCCATTTTGCATTGGGCTTATGATTCTAGAAAAATATAAATGCATAGCCTCTAGTACCATTGTAGACTTTCTTATCCTAGCGTTTCTTGTCATGAGTCACAACGGCGGCCTTTCAGGATAAATGAGACATTTGAGACAGTGTAAAAAGGGTTGACGTTAAAGCACTTATTGCAACCTATTTGCAATAGTATTCAACTTGTCGCATTCACAAACATCCGATATGATCCTGCCATCCATGCACTCGATCAAATCGATTAATTCGCCCTGGTTAGAAAACTGGAGGTCCACGCGCCAATCAGCACAGTTGTCTCAAAATCTTGAAACGGAAATATTAATTGTAGGAGGGGGTATTGCCGGGCTTATGACTGCTTTTTTTGTGCTTCAAAAAACACGAAAAAATGTGGTTTTGTTGGAAGGAAACAGAGTCGCTCACGGGGCAACAGGTCACAATGCTGGCCAGCTGGTGACTTACTTTGAAACAGACTTTTATCGCCTTGTTCAAAACTATGGACTCACCTTGGCTGCTAAAGCGTATCAAGATGTTTTAAGCGCGTGGGACCTATTAGAGGAAGTACAAAAAATCGTCCAGTTCAAAACTCCAATCCATATTTTTACGGGGTATGCAGGGATCTGTTCAAAGGAAGAGCTGTATGGTTACATGCAGAACCGTTTGTTGTTCAAGGAGGCAGGTCTGCAAACAGAGGCAATATTGATTTCCAGTGAATACAAAGGCCTCAAATCCATTCCAAAAAAATACGCCTCTACATTTGCATGTGTACCACCTGGACAACTGATGAATCTCTTGCAAACAGAAAACATAAATTATTTTGCGGCAGGAGTTGCCAAAGCTGGAGTGACCAACAGCGCTCATCTCACCGAAGAACTCGCCATCTTCTTAACGGAAAAGTATCCAGATCGTTTCAAGATTTTTGAACACAGCATAGTGGACCGTTTGAAACTGAGAGAAGATGACGCGGTGGCAGAAGTTCGCGATGGACATCATGTGCAAGCTAAAAAAGTAGTTTTATGCACAAACGGATTCGAAAATATCAGTATATTAGATCATGGCCAATCAGATTTAGATACACATTTTCATGAAAGTGTGTATGGGGTGATAGGGTATATGGCCGCTTATGTGGAAAATGTACAAAACGAGGCCACGGCCATCACGTATCATGATACAGATTCAATCAAAACACGCAGTGATGCAGAAATCGTTCCTTATTTTTATTTGACGCGTCGGCCTCATGGAAACGAAGCGCAAAATAGTTTGGTGTGCCTTGGCGGTCCAGAAACTCGTCTGGAAGACAAAAAAGATTATCATGCTCAAGATCATGCTTATCCAGAAATGGCGCTTGCTGATTTAAGTGATGGGCTTAAAAAAAATTACGCCCCTGTCCCCAAAGGAACACTACGCTTTAAGTATGAGTGGCATGGCCTCATGGGATACACCCCGAGTGGACTACGTTGTGTGGGCCCCGAACCCTTGAATCCAGTATTGCTTTATAATCTGGGTTGCAATGGAGTGGGAATCCTCCCCTCTATTTTTGGTGGGAAGAGGGTCTCAGATTTCCTGCTCCATAAAAACTTAGACACATCGATTTTTGATCCACAAGCTACAGCATCTAAAGCTAAAAAGGGGCTTTGCCAGTGATCAAAACCGCCAAATAACAAAGATAAATAAAGATCATGACACCTCCTTGCCATCGTTCTATAACGTGTTTTTTTCCAACAAACATGATCAAGAACAAAACCAAACTGGCAGATATGGCCACCAAAATATCAAAATTAGAACTGTCACTGAAGGGCAAAGGACGAATGAGCGCACTACAACCCAGAATCCAAAATATATTAAAAATATTAGATCCAACGACATTCCCAATAGCAATATCAGTTTGTTTTTTATAGGCCGCAACTGCTGAAGTAGCTAATTCTGGCAACGAGGTTCCAATCGCTACAATCGTTAAACCAATGACAGATTGACTGATGTTGAATGCTTCAGCCATTTTCACCGCTCCATCCACAATCCACTTGCCTCCAACTAAAAGGCCCAAGAGGCCCATAAGAATATATAGCGAAGATTTTAATATGCTGAGTTTCTTGATATCCGTCTCACTGCTGACTGGGCCCGTCACCTTTGATATCCCAAAGGTGTAATACAAAAAAATAATAAAAAATGCGATGAACACGAGGCCATCAATCCGCGTCAGTCCCGAGTTAAGATCCCCGTCAATCCATGCATCGTTTGCGAGTATGCCTAATAAAATAGCGGCCAATAAACTGAGGGGAATTTCTTTCCAAACCGTATTCTCTTTAGTCGCCAGTGGATAGATTACAGCAGCAATCCCTAGTATAAGGAATATATTTGCAATGTTACTCCCAAGTACGTTTCCAATAGCGATTTCTGTATTTCCTTGCGCACTCGCTAGGATATTCACAATCAACTCCGGTGCAGAAGTTCCGAATGCTACAATAGTCAAACCAATCACCAAGCTTGAAATATTGAATTTCCGAGCTACTGAAGAAGCTCCATCTACCAAAAGATCCGCCCCCTTAATCAGTAAAGGGAACCCAAGAATGAACAGAATGGCTGAAACCATAGAGAAAGGAAAATTTTTTGAGAGCATGCATGAAAACCTTTTAACCATCAAGTTTATTTTTCATACTTCATGAGAATTGGCACTCGGGAGTGACCCAATAAACTGTTAAAACCTACTTCTGCCGTCCGTACCACTCTTGGGAGAAAGGTACGATTGAAAACACCAACGGAAGAATCCGTAGGTTCATTCCCAAGGGAGCCGATCTGTCCAAGTATTCAGCTGCAGACGTACAAATCGTTGAGGACTGGTTAAACCACACCCCACGAAAATGCTTGAACTACCAAACCCCCTATAAAATCATGCAAAAGAACCTGCGCTTTATTTCAACTCATCCAAGTGGTGCATTTGAGGGGTAAATGCAGGAAAGACATCATTTGGGTGTTAAGACATATTTTTTTTACATTGCAATACAAGGCGCTTGAGCTGCCTCCAGCTTCTTCTTAGAATCCGGTTTGCCTCTCACTTATATTCATGAAAAAATACCTCGTCAAAAATTACATGCGGGACAAAGTTGTTACTTTGAATCCTACGGATACTGTTAAACACGCCGTTGAAGTGATGCTGAATCATAAGACGAATGGGTTGGTGGTCATCGATGATAGCCGTCATGTATTAGGAATCCTTTCCAGTTGGGATGTCATTGCTTATTTAGTTCCAGATTATTTGGAGAACGATAAACATCTTGCTTCTTTTGAAGCAGGGGATGTTTTTGAGGAGCGTGTAAAAGAGATCCAAAATGATTCGGTTTCTAAGTTTATGTCCAGTCATGTTCATACCACTCGTCCGGAACATTCTCTCATAGAAGCAGCCACTCTTCTTTCGGAATTCCAAATTAGGCAATTGCCGGTTGTCGATGAGAATGGAATTCTTGTGGGATATTTGAATCGTACGGATATCAAGAAGGCTATCGGAGACGTGCTTCACCTTTCTTAACATTCTCTAACATCCATTTTGCTATGACATTGGATTTTACTCTGATTGCGGCTTTGATAATCTTTGTGGCTACCTATGGCCTGATTATTTCTGAAAAAATTCACCGCACTGTTTTGGCTCTTTTTGGGGCCGTGCTCATGATTTTATTGGGTATTATCAATCAAGAATTGGCTCTTGAATCAGTAGATTTTAACACCTTGGGTCTGCTTATAGGAATGATGGTGATTGTGGGAATCGCGAAGGATTCAGGCATGTTTCAGTTTGTAGCCCTGTGGGCGGCTCGTTTAGCAAAAGGGAAGCCCATTTCCATTTTTCTTTTACTCGGTTTTATTACAGCACTTTTTTCGGCATTCTTGGATAACGTGACTACCGTTCTTTTGATGGTTCCTGTGACTTTTGTGGTTTGTAATAACCTAAAAGTCAATCCTATGCCTTTTTTAATTGGGACTATCCTCCTCTCGAACATTGGAGGAACTGCCACGCTTATTGGAGATCCGCCCAATATTTTAATCGGAAGTGCTGCTCAGATTCCCTTCAATGATTTTTTGATTCATCTTGGACCAGTGATTTTAATCGTAACCTTTGTTACTTTAGCCATGCTTTATGGAATTTATAGGAAAGAACTAGTTGCTACTAAAGAAGCTCAGCTGTCTATTCTGAGTTTTAATCCTAAAGACGCGATTTCTGACTATCCTCTTCTTTACAGGTCTCTTTTTGTACTGGCCTTAGTTCTGATTGGTTTTTTCACGCACTCCATGACGCACTTTGAGGGAGCTACAATCGCATTGGGAGGAGCAGCTTTATTATTGCTACTCACCTTGAATGATCCTGAACATCATTTAAGAGATGTGGAGTGGACCACCATTTTCTTCTTTTTGGGATTGTTTATTCTGGTAGGGGGTTTAGAGAAGGTTGGTGTCATCCATTTTTTGGCAGAAAAGTTAGTGGAGGTGACGGATGGACAGCAGGTTCCTCTCACCCTTTCTGTGCTGTGGGGTTCTGCTTTCTTTTCTGCCGCTATCGATAATATTCCCTTTGTAGCCACAATGATCCCATTGATTCAAAGTATTGGGGAATTTTCTCCCGGAGTGGACGTGATGCCTCTTTGGTGGGCCCTTGCTTTAGGGGCGGATATTGGCGGAAATGCAACTCTGGTGGGAGCTTCTGCGAATGTGGTGGTGAGTGGGCTTGCTGGTAAACATGGTCATCGCATTGGTTTCTTTCAGTATATGAAAATCGCCGTTCCTTTAACCCTGGTTGCGTTGCTTATTTGTACGGTTTATATTTATCTTCGTTATTTGATGTAAGCTTTTCTTTTGCAGATTTCTCCTAATGCCACTGCGCCTCAGGGGAACGGGAATTGAACCCTTTGCTGGACTTCCAAGGAAAGATCATCCTTAAACAGGGGTGATCTTTTACTTCGTACAACGAAAATTCGAGTATCTATCGCCATAGCTACTCGGGTCATAGGCTTTCAAACTGCCCGTAATGGCTGGCCACTCGGGTCTAGTATCCAAGCAAATGGGTGACAAGAATTTTTATCCCTAGAAAGATCAAGATGATTCCTCCAAGCTTTTCTGCATAAGAGGAAAGCGTTTTTTGGAATACTCGACTCAAACAAAGTCCTAAGAAAGACATCAAAAGCGTGACCACACCAATCATCAAAATACTACTCATAAAGTCGAGGTCAAGAGCATGAAATCCAACTCCTACAACCAAGGCATCAATGCTGGTTGCTAAGGCCAATACTCCGATTGTTCCAAAAGAGAGAGGCCCTGACTTTTCTTCAATTTCATGCTCTTTTTTAAGATCAAATATCATATTTACTCCCAAGCCGCTTAGAACAAAAAAGGCAATCCAATGGTCCACAGGCGCAATCCATCCTTCAAAGGGCATTCCCAGAAGATAGCCAAAGGCAGGCATCACCATTTGAAAAACAGCAAAACTGATCGCAGCAAAAAAAAGCTTTGGGAAGGATCTATATTTGGAGCTTAAAGCTATTGAAGCAGCACAAGCATCCATGCTGAGGCCAAGGGCAGTGAGGAAAACAACATTCATAATGGAATTAAACCTAAATAAAAAACTCGGGTCTAGTAATAGGAGCTATTCCCAGAGACTCCATAAGGAGTAAACCCAGCAAAGTTCTCCGCATGCACACCCAAGCTGGCATTGCGGGGAGACACAATTGTGGCACTTCGGGCTAAATGGGACGTTTGTCTCGTACAAGGACTTGCTAATGCTCCTTCACATCTATTCCATCCAAAGAGAATGTCCTGCTAGAATGCCAACGTTTTTTCTCAAACCCATCCCACGAAAAATGATGGCATTTCTAAACTCAGATAAACTTGCCCCCGCTCTAGTTATTCTTGGGTACTTTTTAGTCATAGGTCTCATAGGTGCCTACAGTCACCGCTTTTTAAAAAAAACCGCGGAAGATTATTTTTTGGGAGGAAGGGCCACCAAAACTTTGGTACTGCTCTTCACCATGGCGGCCACTAATTTTAGCGCCGTCACCATTTATGGATTTTCTGGAACGGCCTACCGCCAAGGTTATAGTTTTTTCCCCATCATGGCCTTTGGAACGGGTTTCATGGCACTCACCTTTTATTTTATCGGTAGACGCGTATGGGAACTGGGAAAAGAAAAAGGCTACATGACCCCCCCTCAGCTCATGGGAGATGAGATGAAGAGCCCTTGGCTCCGCCGTTTAGTTTTTTTGGTGATGCTTGTGTTCTCTCTCCCCTATATCGCTATTCAGCCCATCGCCGGAGGGTACACCCTAGAAGCGCTCTTGGGCATTCCCTATTTTTTGGGAGCAAGCTTAGTAACGGGTATGATTCTTCTTTATACATTTTGGGGAGGATATCGCTCCGTTGCGTGGACCGATGTGGCACAAGGCATAATTATGCTCACGGTTATGCTGCTTACCGTGTGGGGCATCGCGGAAGCAGAGGGGGGGGTTGTGGCAGCCAACACAGCGGTATTTGAAAAAATGCCGGAGCTTTTTTCCCGTCCCGGTGCCGGTGAAGTTTATACTCCGGCGCTATGGTTCAGTTACATGATTCTTTGGTTTTTTTGTGACCCTCTATTCCCACAACTGTTCCAACGATTCTTTGTGGCTAAAGAAAAAAAAGCTTTGAACCGAACGATGATTTGGTACCCCCTCGTGACTGGCGTTTTCTTTTTACTACCCATGGTGATAGGAGTTTTAGGTCACTTGAGCATCCCCGGCCTAGAGGGCAAAGAAGCCGATAGAATTTTCCCGATGCTCGCAGAGCTGCATTTTTCTCCGGTCACTGCGGCCTTTATTGTAACAGCAGGTCTCGCAGCACTCATGTCCACTATGGATTCACAAATGCTCACCCTCAGCTCCATGTTCACTAAAGATGTTTATGAACCACTCACCGGTCGGCCAGTGAAGGGCAATGGTGTGGGTCGAGCTTTTAGTGTGCTTTTAGCTGGCCTGGGTTTGCTCATTGCCTACTTCAACCCGAGCTCAATCCTGCAGATAACAACAGAAACCTTCACAGGGCTTGCAGTTCTCTTCCCAGCCTTAGTGGCCATTTTATATTGGCCACGTACCCATGCTGGGGCTGCTTGCACTTCGATATTGATGGGAGAACTCTTGGTTATTTTGTACCATTTCAAACTCTTACCAACGGGCGGCTTTTTATCAGTTATTCCCATCTTAGGATGCACCACAGTGATTTTGGTCTTGGGAAGTTACCTTGGGAAGGCAAAACCTCGTACCCTACCCAAAGTGCCTAAGTCCACTTGGATTTGGGGCATGCTTTTTTACAGGGATTTTTGCTTTATCCTTAGATTTTTGGAATTGGAGTCAGACTCCTACTTTATGGGGGGGCTTGCCTCTATGGGTGTGGGCTACTTTAGCCTTAAATGGGATCACCGCATTGGCTTTTTGGGTCTTGAGTTCAAGGAAGCAAATCAAAGAAAACTAACACCTTTTCTCAGGATTGAAAGTATCTTTATAGGATACTCGTTGACTTTTGGAAAGTTTAAAAATTCCCACATGGATCGTTCAATGGGAAATACAAACTGCACGTGATGGCTGGCCACTCGGGTCTAGTACCCTTTTGACCTGTCTCATTGTAGTGTCTCTTGCCGTGAGACACAACTATGGCGTTTCAGGATAAATGAGACACTTGAGACAGTATAAAAAAGCTAGGAAGAACGAGCCGCCCACCGAACTTTGGTAGGTCTAAATCCTTGTCGCTCATAAAAATGCAGAGCAGACTCGTTCCCCACAGCAGCGCTGGTCCAAAATCGCCCCACTTGCCGTTCAGCAGCCCAGGTTTCAGCAGACTTCAAAAGACTTTTTCCATAGCCCTTGCCGCGAACTTTTTCGAGCACCATGAGTTCCAAAAGATAAGCCGAGCCATCGTCCTCCAGTTCCACCACGCTGAACCCCAGCAACTCTCCAGCCTCAAACACCCCATAAGCCGCCGCCGTCCCGTCTTGAAGTTTTTCATCGATCTCTACAAGGTAAGCATCGATTTCAAAAACCGCCGGATCAGCAAAATACTCAGTATCCAATTGATAGTGAAAAGCTTGCTGTTCAAAAAGCAAATCTTTGAACTGACGAACATCAGACAAAGGAACTATCTCCGGACTGACAACATGGACTTGAGGAATTTTCTCAATAAAAAGAAGCCGCTTTCGAAAGCCAGCGGGAGCTTCCACCTCTAGCGGTAAGTCGATTTGAATCCATTGTTTGGAAGCTGCAGGGACAGTAAAATCCGACCCAATTTTTTGTGACAAATCCAAGTACAAATAATCCGAAAAACTCAGATCGGTGACGAAGATGTGAACAGTCTCAAAAGGATGCATGCATCCACTTTATTCTTTTAGCAAAGAGTGGTAAACTCCTAACCTGTTAATAACAGACTATGCCAGAAAGACCAAATAGATATGATCGCCACATGAATAAAAAAGCTTTGGCAGCAAAAAAAACTTCTCCAGGTAGGCCTTCTTCCTGCAAAACACTTCTGAATTCACCAATATTCTCTGCAATTTGCTCAGGGAAAACCACATGAAACGGTGTCCCAATAGATCGGGCAAGAGTGGCAAGAGTGGCGCGTTCATTGAGAAGATCAGAAACATTCCTTGATTGCAGTGCTGGGAAACGGCCTGGAGAATCACTCATACCAGTTTGATCAAAATGGGGATTATTTTATGTTTTCTTTACAGATAAAACAAGAGGTTATTTCAGTTCGAAGAACAGATTGACACTGCGGTACTAGCACTTCATAAGGAGTAAAACCAGCGAAGGCTCCGCATGCACGTCCAAACCAGCCTTGCGGATCACAAGGCTTTGTCATGCAACTGATGGCTGGCCACTCGGGTCTAGTACCCTTGGGACTGTCTCATTTTACCTATTCTTGCCGTGAGACACAATTGTGGCGTTTCAGGCTAAATGAGACATTTGAGACAGTATAAAAAGGGCGACTCAAATTTGTTTTATTTGACAGTTCATAGTATAACCACTAACCTAGGTAGTAGGTTATTTAACAAATCTTATTTATGATGGACCCCTACAAAACCAAAGCAGAGCTTGGTACTAAGAAAGCTCTTGGTCAGCTCAAGAAAGTCCTTGAAATGATTGAACAGGAAGCCTACTGCATGGATATTTTGCAGCAAGTGAGTGCCGTGGAGGGACTACTCGCCTCCGTCTCTTCCCTCGCCTTAGACAGTCACCTCCACACCTGCGGAAAGCGAGCCTTCTCTAGTTCAAATGAAAAAGAACAGGAGAAAATCATTCAAGAACTCCTTTTAGCATTTAAGAAATCAAAAAAGTAATATGACTCATCAAACCTACAAGATTAAAGGCATGCACTGCGCCTCCTGCGCTGGAATCATTGAGCGAACCTTTAAGAAAACGGAGGGAGTTAGCTCCGCTGAAGTGAATTATGGCACGGAAACCGCAAAGGTAGCCTTTGACGAACATAAAGTGCATGCAACCGACCTTTCCAAGAAGATCGAACCCTTGGGCTACTCTTTAGTTCTAGAAGACCATTCTAAACATACAGGGATCGGACAATCGAAAGACGACAAACTGAAGGAACTATCCGAACTAAAGAACAAGGTCATTTCAGCCATCCCTCTGGCTGCTTTCAGCATTGTGCTCATGACTTGGGAAATCCTTATCCAGTTTGAAGTGCTTCCAGCTATGCCCGAAATTTGGGGGGAATTCTTCCATCATCTTTTGCCCTTGATGGCGACCTACGTTCTATTTGTGGTCGGTAAACCGTACTTACTGGGCTTCTACCGCTTCCTCCGCTACGGGAAAGCCAATATGGACACTCTGATTGGAATCGGAACTGTGGCTGCGTACCTCTACAGCTTCATCATAGCCGCCTTCGAGGAACCTCTCTCCGCGTACATCAACACCGAGCATAGCTACTACGACGTGACCATCGTTGTGATTACTTTTATTACTCTCGGTAAGTACATGGAGGCACGCTCAAAACTGAAAACGGGAGATGCCATTGAACAACTTCTGAATCTTCAGGCTAAAACAGCCCTTGTGCTCCGTGACGGCAAAGAAGTCGAGCTGCCCATCGACCAAGTGCTTCATGGGGATCTGATTATTGTGAAGCCTGCAGGTAAAATTCCCGTGGATGGCGAGCTAACCGAAGGCTCTTCCTACATTGACGAATCGATGGTCACAGGAGAACCCATGCCCGTGCATAAGACCATCGGCGATAAGGTAGTAGGAGGAACCATGAACACCAGCGGGTCTTTCACTTTCAAGGCAAGCAAAGTGGGAGCTGAAACCATGCTCGCGCACATCATCAAGATGGTGGAAGAGGCTCAAGGCAGCAAAGCGCCTATTCAAGCCTTAGCAGATAAAATATCCAGCGTCTTTGTACCCGTGGTACTTGTTTTTGCTTTCGTTGCCCTTGCAGCTTGGCTCATTATTGGAACGCAGTATCTTGGCTTCTCACAAGCCCTCTCCTACGGGCTGGTTTCTTTTGTAAGCATCCTCGTCATTGCGTGTCCTTGTGCGCTTGGACTGGCAACCCCAACCGCTATCATTGTGGGGGTGGGGAAAGGAGCCAAGGAAGGAATTTTAATCAAAGACGCAGCCACCCTTGAAAAGCTCCATAAGGTGAATACGGTGGTGGTGGACAAAACAGGGACCATCACCAAAGGCAAACCTGAACTCATTTCAATCCTCAACTTTTCCAAGAAAAGCGATAACGACCTCCTCACGATTCTTGCTTCACTCGAAAAGAAATCGGAGCACCCCATTGCGCATGCTCTTTTGAGTGCTGCGACCGAGAAACACCTGACTATGCACACGGTCTCGGACTTTGAAGGGATCAAAGGGAAAGGTCTCAAAGCGTCGATTGACGGCACGGTTTACTACGCAGGAAACGAAAAGCTGATCCACGATCTAAAACTTTCTTTTGACCTCCATGTGATTGAGAAAGAAACCGCAGAAGGCAAAACACCCATCGTTCTTGCAAGCAAAGAGGAAGTCCTTGGAATAGCTCTTGTTGCCGATGCTATTAAACCAGAAGCGAAGAAGGCAGTAGCCCAGCTCCACAAGATGGGACTTGAAGTGGTCATGCTGACGGGGGACAATAAAAACACTGCCAACTTTATAGCCAAGGAAGCGGGAATCGACACCGTGGTCGCTGAAGTGCTTCCCGAAGATAAGCTCAACACCATTAAGAAACTCCAAGCAGAAGGAAAAATTGTAGCTATGGCGGGAGACGGTGTGAATGACGCGCCAGCCCTCGCTCAAGCGGACGTGGGTGTTGCGATGGCAACGGGTACAGACGTAGCGATTGAGTCGGCTGGAATCACCCTCCTTCATGGAGACATTTCCAAACTGGTGAAAGCCATCCACCTCTCAAAGATGACCATGCGAGGAATCAAGCAAAACCTCTTCTGGGCTTTCTTTTATAACATCATAGGCATCCCCTTAGCGGCTGGAGCCTTCTACCCCATCTTCCAGTGGCTTCTAAGCCCCGTGTTCGCAGGACTCGCTATGGCGTTCTCCAGTGTGTCTGTAGTGGGAAATTCACTACGACTTAAGGCTAAAAAGTTATAACAACTTCCTATGATAATGAATCGAATTGAGTTCTGGCTCATGAACAACCCCATCCGCGCGCTCATTCAAAGATATGAAGCAAGCCGCATGCGCCATATGACCGACTTCAAGGGTGGAGAAGTCCTCGAAATAGGATGCGGGCAAGGAGTGGGGACATTATTGATCGTCCGACTCTTTAAGCCTCGGAAAATCACTGCCCTTGATCTTGATCCAAAAATGGTTGAAAGAGCGAAGCGAAAAGTTCGGCTTTCACACATTCACTTTGAACAAGGGGACGCCTCTGCCCTAAGGTTCAAGGAAGAGGAGTTCGATGCAGTATTTGACTTCGGAATACTCCACCACATCCCTAACTGGGAAGATGCGCTAAAGGAAGTCCATCGGGTACTAAAGCCAAAGGGACTGTTCATTTTGGAAGATTTATCGATAGAAAGTTTCAAACTGCCACTCTTAGGATGGGTTTTAAGGGTTCTACTGGATCATCCCTATAAGCAGATGTACAAACGAGAAGAGCTTTTGGATTTTACGAAGAAAAATGGCTTTAAGATTGTAGCAAAAAGAATGAATCCATTTTGGTTCAACCTTATTTTAGAGAAGGAATGACATTTGAGAGACTCTTATTTCTAGTAATTAGATGCCAAATTGGCTAATCTACTTCCATGAGAAATTTTAGAGTTTTTCTTGTCGCCTTTCTCTTCCTCCAGATTTTCTGCCTGATGCAGTTCAGCGTGACAATGAACCATGCTAGAGACATGGGGGACCACTGCCCTGTAGAACACTGCTTGGCTCACAGTGGCGAAGACAGTCCAGCACTCAATACTTTCAATCCGCCCGATCCTGTTGATAAAGCTACTTCTTTCGACGACGGTGACTACTTAACCTACGCTGAACCCAAACTTTTAATTAAAAACCCTAGAGAACTCTCTAGTTTTTTGCTTCAGACTCAAAACATCGTTTTAAGGTTATAGAAAGTCAAACCAGCTTTCTTATTCCTTAAAATGTCTGTTATGAAGCATTTTCTAACTGCCAAAACTTTCCTCTACATAGCTTGGATTCAATCCTTGCTCGCCCTTGTAGGAAGCCTCTACTTTAGTGAAGTCATGGATTTGCCACCCTGTGTACTTTGTTGGTATCAACGCATCCTCATGTATCCGCTCGCACTCATTTTTGCCATTGGCATGCTAAGAAAAGATCAGGGCTTGCACCTTTATGTCCTCCCATTCTCGATCTTGGGCTTTGCCGTCGCCGTTTACCATAACCTTCTGTATTGGCAAATCCTCCCTGAAAGTGTTGCGCCTTGTGAGGCAGGCATTTCCTGCACCACCAAATTCTTTGAATGGTTTGGCTTCATTACTATTCCATTCATGTCCCTAACCGCATTCACCGTCATAACGGTTTGCATGCTTTTATTCAGAAAATTTAACCATAAATAATATGTCAGAAGACTCAAAAGTCATTACAGGAATCTTAGCCTTCACAGCACTCATAGTGATCGGCATGTTTTTATTCACCTCAAACACGGCCTCCAACTCTGTAGAGGAAGTCGCCAGTACTCCTCCAGCCGATACTACTCTCTTAATCCGTGAAGACAGCCAGAAGATCGAAGCCAGTGATGATCGAATAACCATTGTAGAATTTGCTGACTTGGAATGTGAGGCATGTAAAATTGCCCATCCCATCTTGAAACAAATTCTTGATGAGTATGAAGGTCAGGTGAACTTTGTGTTCCGTAACTTTCCCTTTCACAACAACTCTGTGCTAGCAGCAAAATCGGCTGAAGCAGCGGGAGAGCAAGGGAAGTTCTGGGAGATGCATGACCTTCTCTTTGAAAACCAGATGGAATGGGGCGAAAAAACCACTCCTCAAACCGAACTTTTCATCTCCTATGCTGAAGAACTCGGTTTAGACATTGAAGCCTTTACAGCAGTTATAAACAGCACCAAATACGAAGACAAGATTCTAAGGGACCAAGCCGATGGAAAAGCCTTGGGAGTGAACAGCACTCCCACCATTTTCTTCAACGGGCAAAAGCTCGATGGCATCCCAAGTGTTGAAGAACTCGAGGCTTTAATCGAAGCTGAACTCAAATAACATGCGAGGCATATTTTCTTTTTACAAGAAGCCCTCTGTTGTTTTTCTGACCTTAGCTTTGGGTGTTTTGCTTTCCTCTCTCTATGCGTACTTTCTTGACACACTTCCAGGCAGTGATCCGAATGGTCTCGCATGCATGGAGGGAGGAAACCTTACGCCTTTCAACTTAATATACGGGGCCATTCTAAGTTTCCTCGTGAGTGTCTTCGTGGTTGTTTCCCTCTTTTCCTACAAACGAAAAAGAAAAGGAAGCCTCTTGAGTGGTTCTGCCTTCAGTCTTTCTGCAATGCTCGCATTTTTGAGTGCATTCTGTACCCTTTGCGTATTTCCAAGCCTCGCTTTTTTTGGGGCTTGGGGTCAGTTTGAGCTTTCTTACATCGTACGGAGGCGTACTGAAGATATTAAGCATTCTTTTTATTCTAGCTGCCCTTTATTTGATGGATCGAAGACTCCGTATCGCTTGCGACTGTTAAAACCCAAGGTAGAGGAGCACAAAGAAAAGACACGCTATGCCTATCCTATAGAACCCAAAGGCACTGAAGGTTTGCTTCCGCAGCGTAGCGAGCAGGAACTTGATGCTCACGAGTGCCATGAGGAAGGAAGTGAAGAACCCCACGCTTAGCAGCGCGATTTGGTCGGATGTGAAACTTTGAGCGTTTTTATAAAGATCCAAGGTGGTGGCTGCAAGCATTGTGGGCACGGCTAACAGGAAGGAAAATTCAACGATGGTTTTCTTTTGTAGACCAAGGAGTAAACCACCTACGATGGTAGCGGCTGATCGAGAAACTCCTGGGATCATGGCTACCGACTGGAAAAGACCTAGGAGGATGCAAGTTTTGTAGGGAATCGAAGATAGTTCTTGGGTTTCTGTACTTTTCTCCCTATGAGTTCTCTCAAAGATGATCAAAAGTAGTCCTCCAACGAGCAGTGCCCACAGCATTACGTTGAAGTCCTCGAGAAGATACTGCTTGACCAGTTTATAAAATAGCAAGCCTAAGATTCCTGTAGGCAGAAAAGCCAACAGTAGGCGGTTGATAACCTCCCACTTGAGAAGGCTCTGCCAGTAGAGAAAGACCACCGCTAAGATAGCTCCTAATTGAATGATGATCTCAAAACTTTTCAAATACTCACTTTGATCGAGTCCGAGCAATTTGCCCGTAAGAGCGAGATGCGCGGTTGAAGATATGGGAAGAAACTCTGTAAAGCCTTCAACCAATCCTAAAATGAGTGCGTGCAGTAAATTCATAGTTTAGCAGTCACACATTTTTTCTTCCTTCAGCGTGGTATACCCCTCCTTGAAGGTCAGACCGGTGAAGAAAATGCCTGCAAAAGCATCTGCCCACCATAGCTCAAAGAAGTAATTCAGTCCCAGACCCACAAAAAGTGCAACGGACATCATGGTACAGATGAAGGTCTGCTGTGAATCTGCAACAAGACTTTTACTGTTGAGTAGCTTTCCAACCTTTCGTTTGGAGTGGGCTAGCCACGGCATGATGATCAAAGACAAAACCGCAATTACAATTCCAACCGCACTCGGCTCTGGACCCTCCCCAAGGTAAAGGTCTCTCAAAGATTCAAAGAGGATATAAGCCCCCAAAAGGAAGAAGCTGTACCCAACGAGCTTTGCTGCCTTCTTCTCGATCTTCTCTTCCTCTACTTCACTCACCGTCCGCTGGGTAAATCTCCAAATCATGACACTGCCTGAAAGAGATTCAATGAAGCTGTCTGCACCAAAGCCTATCAAGGCAATGCTTCCCGTCCCGATGCCCAAGGCAATAGAAATAATACCCTCCACGACGTTATAAATGACCGTGAAGTACGAAAGGAACCGAGCTTTTCTTTGCAAAAGGTGTTTCATATCAACATTTTTCTAGGTTACATTCTTCCTTGCCCCTTTCAAGCTCCAGCGTGGCATGAGGGATGCCATAAGATTGGAGGAGTAATTGTTTGGCGTCGCACTTAACTTCAAACACACGCTCTTCAGAAAGAGCATTTTCCACTATGAGATGGCTGGTTAGAACGCTTTCCTCTCCATCCAAAGACCATACATGAGAATCGTGTACAGTCAAAACACCCTTAATACCGAGCAGACTCTTTTCAATCTCTTTGATTTTCAGGTTATCTGGCACTCCTTGCAGGAAAACTTTTACCACGCTTTTGAGGTTCTTTAAAACTTTAGAAAGGACAAACAACGTGATTAAAATGGAAAGAATTGGATCAAGAATGTGGGTGTCTTGAATGCTCATAACGATGCTAGTCACCAACACCGCTACCCAGCCCAAAACATCCTCCATCATATGCCATGTAAGAACCTTTTCGGTGAGTCCCTTACCTGACCTTAATCGAAGAGCAGTGAGACCATTGAGCAGTATTCCAACGACTGCCAAAATGAACATACCCTTAGCATCGGTGTGTTCGGGTGCGAGCAAACGAGGAACCGCTTCTGAAAGAATAAGCAGCGAGCCACTAATGAGCACAATGCTGGAGATGAAGGCTCCAATCAGAGAGAAACGCTTATATCCATAGGTAAAAGACTCACTCCGAGGTTTCTTGGAGACTCTTTCAAAATACCAAGATGTGCCGAGAGAAATGCTGTCGCCAAAATCATGCATGGCGTCCGAAAGGATGGCTAAACTGTTGGTATAAAGCCCACCCACCAGTTCGATGCAAGTGAACAGGATGTTGATACCAAAAGCGATTTTGATGTTTCCTTCCGTACTGTGGTGATGTTTTTCCATTTTTGAATGGATGATAGCAGATCACGCTACTTATTGAAATTGCTTTAAAACCAAAAAAAGCTAGAATAAACAGGTGAAAAAAATGACACAAAAAATTCTACTATTCCTTCTTATCGGACTCTTTGGTTCATTTTTCTGTGTCAAATCCATGGAGGGAATGCACAGCCAAGCCTTGGAGGATTCTACCTCGTTCGAGCAAAATTGTTGTGACTCACTGCACAGCCCATCAATAACAAAGTTATTGCCAAATAATCTTACTCCACAAATAGTTCTCGCTTGGGTTCCTGTTTATTTGTTCACAGGTTTAATACTTCTCTCAAAAACATTCAGAGAAAAGTTTTCCGAGTCACCTCCATTAGCACTTTCACTGGCTCGTTTCTCAAAAGGCGTAGTTCAAAGGGAGTGAAGTTTTTGACTTCTACTCTCTTTAAATTTAACGCCTTTTATGATGAAAAAAAGTAAAAACCAGTTTTCAAAAATCTTACCGCTGTTAACAGTCCCCGTTTTAGTTGGGATTGGTGTTTTGCTCGGGCAGCAATTGGGAAACGGACAAGTGATTGAAGTTGCCCAAACTACAAATCAAGCTCAAGCACCTTCGCTTGCACAAGTGGAGAATCCACCGGATGCTGATAATGATCCTTTCATAGGATCAGAAGATGCCCCAATTACAATGATAGAATTTTCAGATTATCAATGCCCTTTTTGTAGGAGCTTTTTTGATGAAACGCTGCCTTTAATAAAGGAAAATTATATCGACAAAGGTTTGGTGAAATTTGTTTATCGAGACATGCCGCTGACTTCTTTAGGTCACACGGACGCACTGCCCGCAGCCAACGCGGCAGAGTGTGCGCGAGAACAGGGTGGGGATGAAATTTACTTTGCATACCACGACCTTATTTTCGAGGGCGAAAATAAGCTGGGATACGGAACCGTTCAAATTCCAGAAGAGAGTATCTACTCCTACGCAAAGGAGCTGAGTCTAGATGAAGATGCTTTTAGGGAATGCCAAGAGGGGGAAAAGTACTATGACGAAATTGCGGCAGACTCTGCAGCAGGCAGAGCGGCAGGAATGAACGGGACTCCAAGCTTTGTCATTAATGGGCAAATCATGGTGGGAGCCTATCCTTACGAAACTTTTGAGCAAGTACTTAACGATCTTTTAAAATGAACATGACAAACAAAGAGCTCGTGAAAATCATCCTAATTTCAGCGGCAGTCTTCCTTGTGCTGGGTGCAGTGACTGCAGTTTATGAAAATCCATTTTTCCAACGCATGACTCCTTTGTATTGGTTTGATTATGTCTTCCTAGGTCTGGAGTCCATGCTGATGGGGCTTTTTTGGGGGATAAATGCACCTGCTTGTGCGCTTAAAAAAGCAGGATTCGGAGGTGTGTTTGGGTTCCTGGGCTTCGCGTGTCCTGTTTGTAATAAGTTGCTTTTATTACTCTTTGGTTCCGGACTCTTGCTCACCTACTTTGAACCTATCCGGCCTTTTGTCGGAGCGCTAGGAATAGTGCTTATAAGTTTTGCAGTTTATAAAAAACTTTCATTGAAGTCATTAACGTTGCAAAGCCTCTAAAAATTTAATCCAAATTTCATGTCATCATTTTTTCAAAAACGGTGGGTCCAGGATACGCTTGTTTATGGAACCATCGGAATCGTCATCTTTCTCATTATTTTTGGCATAGTAAGAAGTTTTCAAAAGGTTACAAATCCGGTCACAGGTGCCGAAGTTCATTGGCATGCTCCGATTTCCTATGAAGCATGCGGAGAAACTTTGAATTTGAGCGATTCAGGAAGTCACAGCATCATCCATGGTCACGATGATGATCAAGTTCACGTCGAAGGACTCGTTTTAAGTGAAGAAGACATCACCTTAGTTCAGTTCTTTAAAAATGCAGGTTTGAGTATTACGAGCGCAAACCTAGAAGAATATAAAAACGGTGACATCTGTGAAAACACTGGCACCCCTGGCCAAGTGAGTTTTGAAGTGGATGGTAAAAGTTACACAGATCCAAGTCAAATCATCATTCAAGACAAGCAAAATATTCTCGTAAAATTTGAATAATGAAAGGCCTACAAAAAATTCATGAAGAACCATTGCAGTGGCTGTATACCATAACTTTAGCAGCGATTATTTTTTATTCTTACTATCTAGTAATGAGGCTTTTACCAGGGGTTGGCAGCACTCCAGCCTGTCTCGTGGGAGGGTCACTCACTCTTCAAAATCTTATTTTTTCCGCCCTCCTCAGTTTTTTGACAGCTTTGATAATATCTGGATTATTTCGCCTCTATTTAAAAAGGAAATCCATGATCAAAAACGTAAAGACTGGGTCTGTAATGGGATTTGGATTCTTGCTTGGTTTCTTCACAGTCTTTTGTACGCTTTGCACCATTCCAGTGATATCTGTTTTCGGCTTTGCCGTGGGTCTAGGATTTCTCACAACCTACAACCTAGCATTTAAAATACTCAGCCTAGTACTAATGTTCATGGCTTTAACATTACTCGACAAGCAGTTGAATTTTTGCGAAACGTGCGTACTTGACGGTGATACACGCAATAGGGTATAGGGGTATTGGCTATTAACCACTTCCTATGATCAATCAAACTATTAAAAAAAGATCGATACATCGTGTAAAAATTCTCATGGGTCAATTTGAGGCCTTACTGAGGAGTATAGAAAGCGAAGAATATTGCACGGAACTCCTCCATCAGTCTCATTCCATACAAAGCTCTCTTAAAAGCCTGGACAAACTTCTGCTCGAAAATCATTTGAATTCGCACGTTAAACATCAAATGCAAGATAAAAAACAGCAAGAAAAAGCCATCAAAGAACTTATAGAAATATATACTTCTTCACACCGTTAAACTCAAGAAGCATGAACCTTGAAAATTCAAAAATCTAACTTTTCATTATGAAAAAAACACTTTCACTCCTTCTTGGCACCGCTCTATTTTTGAGTGCTTGCCAAACAAAACCTTTAGACGAGCCACAAGAAGAAAGCTCACTAGACAAAAAAATCTACGTTGCCGTAGAGAATGATAATCAAGTAGCGGTAGTGGATCCTGTATCTGGCCTGGTGACAACAAGAATTGAACTCTCAGGAATGCCCCACAATGTTCAAGTTTCTCCAGATGGAGAAACGGTTTGGGTGACGGTCAATGCAATGGAAGAAGACGAAGCTGAAATGCATGGCAACGACGACGCTCTTGGAACAGAAGACCAACTTATAGTTATATCTACAAAAACGGACGAAATCATTCAGCAAATAGATTTGGGTGCTGACCTTCATCTGGCTCACGTAGTCTTAAGCCCCAACAGTGCATGGGCCTACGCCAACGCACAAGAAGCAAATAAAGTTTTTGTAGTGAATGCACAAACCTATACGTTTGAAAAAACAATTGAACTGCCTGAAGATGCAGAGCCACATGGCCTGCGGATAGATCCACAAGGCGACTTAGCTTACCTTGCTTTAATGGGTGCCAAAGGCATGGGCATTCTAAATTTAGAAACCGAAGCGTTTGAAATCGTTGATTTTGGAGACGCCGTGGTACAAACCGGAATCACTCCGGACGGCAAATACGCCTTTGCTTCCTTGTACTCCACCAAACAATTGGGAATCTATAATGTAGAAACAAAAGAAACGAGCACGGTTCTCCTTCCTGATGCCAAGGGGCCTGTTCAAGTCTACCCAACTCCCGATTCTCGCTATGCTTATGTGGCAGACCAAGGTTACTACTTTGACCAGCCTACAAGCGATAAAGTTTACAAAATCGACCTAGAATCTAAGGAAGTAGTTGCCACCATCATCGCAGGAGAAGGACCTCATGGCGTGGCTCTTTCCTCCGATGGCTCCGAAGCATACATCACGAACATTGTGAGTGGAGACCTCTCCATCATTGACACTAAAACCGATCAAGTAATTAAGACCATCGACATTGGTGAAGCCCCAAACGGCGTCAGCGTGTGGGAAAGGGATATAAGTGAACCATCCGTTTCACTGACCCCAGTTGACTCCATTTCCCATCCCCACGGTATAGCGGTGGATCTCGAAGACTCTAATAAAGTATATATCGCTACCCATGAAGGACTACTTCTACTCCAAGACGAAAAAGATTTGTATCGAATTGGAGAAACCACGAATGATCTCATGGGCTTCACCATTGACGCAAAGGACCCAACAACTTTCTACATCAGCGGTCATCCCTCTTACGGAGGAAACATTGGTTTTCAAAAAACAATGGATGGTGGAGAAACTTGGCAAAAAATATCAGACGGAATAAATGGACCGGTTGATTTTCATACCATGACCGTGAGTCCTATTGATTCAAACACAGTTTATGGATTATTCAGTGGGCAAATACAAAAAAGTACGGATGGAGGGACATCGTGGACGCTCCTGAATAATCAACCAGAAAAAATCATCGCGCTTGTAGCAGACGTGGTTGATGCAAAAACGGTCTACGTAAGTACTCAGCAAGGGATTTGGGTGAGCACGGATGGCGGTGAAAATTGGAACGAACTTTCCGGTCAACTCAAATCCAGCGTAGTCATTTCTTTGTCGCAAAATCCAAAAGATGGGGCTCAAATGCTAAGCTTTTCAGACACCTTAGGTCTAGCCTCAAGTAGTGATGGTGGGAAAACCTGGGCCTCACTAGCGGGCGCGCCCAATGCGGTTCTTTATTTTATCGCCTTTTCAGCAAGCAATCCTGAGACGGTTTATGCCATCGATGAAAACAACCAAATTTACAAAAGTGAGGATAGCGGACTCACATGGGAGAAAATCTATTAACCCTTTTTAACTCTATGAAAAAATTACCGCTTTTCATCGCCCTTCTCGGTATTTCCCTGCTCACCGCTTGTCAAACGAGTACCAATAAAACAGAGGACGAAGTAGTCACCGAACTGCCCCTGGCTTCAAGTACATCCATCGTAGAACTAGCAGATGGAGACACTTACAATCTCGAAGCCTCTTTTGTAGAAAAGGAAATCGACGGTTCCGTTTATAAAATGCTCGCCTACAACGGCTCCATTCCTGGACCAACCCTCAAAGTTCAGCAAGGCTCGACCATAACCGTCAACTTCACAAACAACACCGATATTGAAACCACGCTTCACTCACATGGCGTACGTCTCGACAATGCTTTTGACGGTGTCCCCGATGTGACTCAGGAACCCATTCAAACTGGAGAAAGCTTCACTTATGAAATGCGTTTCGATGATGCTGGAGTATTTTGGTATCACCCCCATTTGAGAGAGGATTACGCACAAGACATGGGTCTTTATGGAAATTATATCGTGGTGTCTGGCCCTAAAGACGAATGGTCTCCAGTCAACCGAGAAGAGACGCTTATCGTGGATGATATTCTTATCGACGACGACTCAATCGTCCCTTATTCACTTCAAGAAGTCACTCATACCCTCATGGGACGTTTTGGAAACACGATGCTCGTCAACGGAAGCACCGACTACAACTTAAACGTTAACAAAGGAGAGGTACTGCGTTTTTACATCACCAACACGGCAAACACACGCGTTTTCAACTTGAGTATTCCAGGCGCACAGGTGAAATTGGTCGGAGCCGACAATGGACTCTACGAGCGCGATGAATGGACTGACGAAGTTTTGCTTGGGCCTTCCGAACGTGCAATTGTAGAAGTTTTATTTGCAGACTCAGGCGAGTTTTCGATCGTGCACAAAACTCCTGAAAAAAACTATACCATGGGCAAGTTTCTTGTTTCCGACGAAGAAGTCACGGAGTCTTATGCAGCTGATTTCAATACACTCAAGACTCATCAAAGCACTATCGCAAGCATTGATCCCTACCGAGATAGCTTCTCCAATGAACCAGATAAATTTTTAACCATTGATTTAGACATGAAAAGTATGGGAGGCATGCACTCCATGCACGGAGGGGGAATGATGGAAGACTCCATGATGAGCATGAGCGACGGTGAGCCCATCGAATGGGAGGATACGATGAGCATGATGAACAGCACGTCCAACACAGACACATTGGAGTGGCAGCTCATGGATGAGGAGACCGAAAAAACAAACGAAAACATCGATGACTGGAATTTCAAACAAGGTGACCTTGTAAAAATTCGTGTCTCAAATCCGGACGACACGATGCACCCCATGCAGCACCCTGTGCACATTCATGGGCAACGATTTCTTATCTTATCCACCGACGGTGAGCCTTCAGGCAATTTAGTTTGGAAAGACACCACTCTTATCCCAGCTGGAAGTACGGTCGACCTTCTGGTGGAAATGAGCAATCCGGGCGACTGGATGCTTCACTGTCACATCCCCGAGCATCTTGAAAGTGGCATGATGCTGGAATTCAAGGTTTCCTCACTTTAATTCTTTAATCCTAAAAATATGAAATTCTCAAAATTACTACATATCATCAGTGTTTTAGTGGGACTCACCGGGGTACTCAGCTTTGCCGCTGCCATCCTCGGTGGAGCTGATAACCTTGTGTTCGGAATTACAAAAGCAGACGCTTTAGCTTGTACGGCCATTCTTATCCTGATTGCAATTTGGGCTCAGATTGCAACGATTCACCACATGATGTTGGAGAAAAAAGGAGAGCTTATTTAAGGAGAGCCTATAACTTTTATTTTATGCACAAACACAACGAAACACATGGTAACCATATGGACTGGATGATGCTAATGTGCGCTGTTCCTATGATAGTGCTTTTAGTGTCGGGAGAAGCGAGCGGAAAATTAACAATAGTATTTGTGATCGGGCTGGGTATTTTTCTTCTGGGACATTTCTGGCCCATGATCAAAAAACTGTATCATTAACCTCAAAATATGAAACTAGGAATCGTAATTTATTCAAACGACGACGAAACGATCTGGAACGCCTTCCGTTTCGCAAATTTTTCACTTAAGGAAGGGGATGACGTTAAGGTTTTCCTACTGGCAAAAGGAGTCGAATACGAATCGCTTGATGGCGAAAAGTTTAACATCAAAGAACTAGCAAAATCTTTTGTCGACCACAAGGGGCAAATTTTTGCTTGCGGCACTTGTTTGAAATCCCGCGACTCGGAAGGTTCTGACCTGTGTCCGATGTCAACGATGAAAGATTTATATGAATTGGTGAAAGAAAGCGACAAAGTCCTTTCATTTTAAATACAAGATGAATCAAATCATTCCACTATTAGTTTTTCCGCCTTAGTGACGATAAGTCACGGGGCTGCCTTGCTCTTGGCAAAATCTCAACAGAACTACTCTTATAAAAAGCGGGAGAAACTATGGCAGATCCACTCTCTTATAAACGGCTCTTTGTGGGTAGTCTTACTAATCTGGATTTTACTATTTCAATGGACGGCACTTCACAGCGTTTACCCTTCATGGATGAGAGTAATTGGATTGATTACGCTAATAGCAGGCCTGTATTTAAGCGTAAAATCAAGAATACTCCTTGGACGCCATCAAGCCATGGGCATTAGGTTTTTCTTGCCTGAAAAAGCTACAAAAATCACAGGCTCACTTTACAGTTTTCTGAACAACCCCATGTACGATGGCTTCATTTTTATCTTTATTGGGCTGGGTTTAATCCTTGGGATCAAGATCGATTTCTATTTAGCAGCTTGGAGCTTCCTCCTACTGAACATCTTTCTCGCAAGTATCGAAAACTATAAATGGAGATGTAGCCCATTCTAAGTACCACAACGTCAAATAAAAATCCTGATGAGTTGGCTACAATTTCGGCACGATTGAGAATGAATCTCTAATCAAACTGAATAGTTCTTTCCTCCTGACGAGTACTGAAAAAACCGTTTTCATGTTTGACCAAGATGGACTTCGGTTTTGAGCCTAGGATTGGGTTCTCCTTGATGAGAAAAACAAAACAGTAAGCGGCGTCGCCTTGAGATGTGATGACTCTGGCTTTCAACTTGCCTTGTCGGATGAGCTTCCGCACAGTTTGATGTTTAATCTTGAAGTAGTGATCCAGTTCCCACATTGAGTACCACGAGTCTTTGTCCTGACAGATTTTCCCAGGCACTACCCGCTTCTCCACAGCACGCTGGCAGACCAAGCACTTGATTCCATATTTATCGTACCAAGTCTCTTCGTCGCTCACATATTGACCGCAGATGAAACAAGTATATGGGCCACCATTGATATGGAAGCCTTTAGGCTCATCTTTCAGCCTCAGTTTTCTAGCACGCTCTACCTGAGCCCCTTTGAGTAGAACTTCAAAAAGGCCTAAAAGCCTACTTCCAGACTCGTAAGCTTCAGCATGAGAAATTTCTTTTCCGTACTCCTTTTTATAAATTTCCTGAAATTCACGGACAGCTTCATCAGATAATTTCATAGAGGTTAAAAGTTAATGAAATAAATTTAGCCCTAAAACAGCACTAATAGTTTTTTCATAAGCCTCCTGACATTCTTTCTCGTCTTCGCAAAAAGTAACCGTCACATTGAACCTGTCCTTGTCCTTGTTTTTGGTGTGTTTGGTCATAGGCGTGAACAAACCGTGGTATATTTTAGCAGGATTACCATAAAAACGTGACCAAAATCAAAATCAGCAAGGATGAACACATACGAATGGAAACATTCGTAGAAGTTATGAAAGAAGCTGCTGCCTCAAAATACAACGAAGAACATCGTCATATATCTATGACCGAAGAGATATTGACTAATACGGTGATAAAAAGTGAGCTTCCTAACGAGGAATCGACGAGTCACATCTGTTCTAAAATTCGTCCCTTTCTCCTGACGGACGATCACTACTCAAAGATCATAAAAATCTTACGGGACCTTATTGGAATTGAACCCGATGCGCAGAAAGAAAAACATGAAAGCCAACTCTTAAAATCTGAAAAGATTTTGAAGGAAAATTACAAACATAAAGAACTAAACACGTTTACTTTGTATATGTATGGCAAATATGTGAAAGCAGATTCTGATAAAAGAGAAATAATAAAACAAATGCCCCATATGCTTGAAGTTGGCTTCCATAAAAGTCTCGGCTTGGTGTTTAGAGCATTAGTAAATTTAGCCAATTTATATGAATTCCTAAAAAAAGAGCATTCATTTGAAGTCACAGAATCAGAGCCCAGAAAAACTACCCGCACCTTCGGTATATAAACTATTTATTATGAAAATAGGCTTAACGGAAGTCATTCAGATACAGGAAAGTATAAAAATCACAACTGAGATAAGCTCGATTATTTATTTAAATGAATTTCTGAAATACAAGGAGGCTTATGAAAGAGATGGTAGGAGTGAAATGTTGATTTTTACATTAATTTTCCTTCAAATTTATATTGAGTGTTTTCTCCATCAAAATATGAGGCAAATAATGGAAATGGAATTTGAGTTCAAAAATCCAGATTTATTTAAGCAATGGGATTCAAAGGAAGAAGAAATGTATGTAGGTAAAAAAGTAAGCTTTTTTACGAACTTCTTCTTCGCTAAGGGGGAAAACATAGAGTCGCTGGAACTTATCAAGGATTCTTTAAGAGAGATCGGGGGCATGAGGAATAAGATTGTACATGGATACAAATTAAGGAGAGTGGTTGTGAACGGAAAGACGGAAAAATCTGAAACTCTTTCTCTGTTGAGCGAAGAAAGTTTGAGGGAATATTTACATTCAGCCAATACACTTGGTAATGCTTGGAATACTCTGTTAGACGAGGTCGCTAAAAAATGTAGGGCCCTCAGGTCAGTAGGTGACTTCAAGTTGGCCCCGTTCAAAATTGATCAATAAATAGCCCATGTCATATCCATCGCACTTAGATCAATTCCATATAGACCGTAATACAAAGGCTTTTTACAAATCGCAAAGTTTTCGGAAATTATTAAATTCCTTCGAGGATTTCACGAAGAAAGAAGAATTCCAAGAGTTTATCTTGGGATTAAGAGAGAAATACAAAATTCCGCCAAATGGATTCTTAATTAAAGGTAGTACTTGGACTACACCTCCAAAAGAATGGATAAGTGAAATGTGGAGTGTTGAACATAGAGAAGTTCAAACTGTTATAAAAGAATTCTGTGAAAACCAACAAATCCCCAATAAAGACTGGAAATTTGTGATCGAACAATACTTGTTTTTTAATAAGATATTCTTATCACAAGAGCCAAACTCTCATAACCTGTGTTATGTCACAGACATATCAACAAGAAAAGATTCCTTAGGACAAGATTTGACGGAGGATTTAATCATCGCCTATCCAGTAGGGTTGTTGATTAGTCCATATGCCTCGAAGAGAGACATTTTGGATTACATCGAACGGATTTTTACCACTGAGATTAAGCCTCTACAAGAAAAGTATGAGAACGAAGATTCTTTTATAGGGAAAAGCCGCCAAAAAATGACATTAACAAAAAAAAGAGCCAACTTAGTTTGGGAAAATCAGGATAAGCCTCTAAAAGAAATTGCAGAACTCATTAAGACTGTATTGGGAACAGATATAGATGTAGGCACAGTCGGAAAACTCCTCTCATTGGAAAGAAAAAAACGTAAGAAACAAGTGTAGGTCACTTGTTTCTTAGATCAGGAATTAAGACAGATGTAGGTTCAAAATGTCTTAATTTTTACTATGCAGAAAAAAATACCGTTAGAAATCGTTCACATAGACGTAGAGGCCCTCAACCCTGCCCCTTACAATCCCCGTAGATGGGACAAAAAGGCAGAAGCAGATCTTACGGACAGTATAAAAAGATTTGGACTCATAGATCCAATACTCGTTAATTCCGCCACCGAGAGACGCAACATCGTGATCGGAGGTCATTTCAGACTGAAAATAGCCAAGGAATTGGGCTACAAAGAAGTGCCTGTGGTCTTTATTAAGATCACAGAGGAGGAAAGAGAGCGGGAACTCAACCTTCGACTCAATAGGAATCAAGGAGCCTGGGATATGGAGTTACTACGGAATTTCGATATCTCACTCTTATTGGATGTTGGATTTGATGATTCAGATCTCCAACACATATGGGACGACGTGATAGAAACGGAAGACGACAACTTTAATGTAGATGAGGAACTCAAGAATATTACGCCTTTCGTTCAGGATGGTGACCTCTGGGAGCTTGGAAGCCATAGATTGATTTGTGGAGACTCCACAAACAAAGAAACGTTAGACAAGCTTCTTGAAGGAAGAAAGGTGGGGTTCGTCACAGCGGATCCTCCATACAATATCGGACTGGATTACAACAAAGGCATAGGGACCAAAGGAAAGTATGGCGGAACCAAAGTGGATGACGATAAAACAGATACTCAATATGAAGAGTTTTTAGAAAACTGCCTAAGCAATGCGAAAGACCACACTCTTCTTGATGCCCACTTCTTTTGTTGGTCGGACGAAAGGTACATCGGCTTGATCCAAAGGGTTTATCAAAAACTAGAAATAGGAAACAAGAGAGTTTGCATCTGGCTGAAGAACAATCAAATGAGCACTCCACAGGTGGCTTTTCATAAAGTCTTTGAACCTTGTATCTACGGCATTCGAGGAGACCCATTCCTATCCCAGTACCACACAGCCTTCAACGAAGTGATGAACAAGGAGGTGGGTACAGGAAATAAACTCCATGGAGATGTTTTAGACATGATGAGTGTCTGGCTCGAAAAACGCCTCCCCTCAAACGCGTATGAACATCCAACGGCAAAACCACCGACTCTTTATGAAAAAGCTATTAGACGGTGCACAAAGCCAGGAGATTTTATCTTAGAACTCTTTGGCGGATCAGGCTCAACCCTCATCGCAGCAGAACAACTCAAACGCAGCTGCTTTCTAGTAGAGCTAGACCCCCTCTTTTGCTCATTAATCATCAAACGCTATGAAAAACTCACAGGACAAACCGCAAAAAAACTCAATTAAAAAGGGTGATCTCTTCCAGCTCGGAGAACACACCTTGCTATGTGGTGACTCAACAAAAAAGTCAGATGTAGAGACTCTTCTCAAAGGAAAAACCGTAAGACTCCTCCTTACAGACCCACCTTATGGTGTCGCCTATGTCGAAGGAAGAATGGAGAAGTCAAAGCAAGAGCATAAGGTGATACAAAATGACCATCTCCAATCCGAAGAAGATTATTCCAATTTCTCAAGCCATTGGCTCGAGGCCATAAAGCCCTATTTGGAGGCTAAAAATTCTTACTACATTTTCAACAGTGACCGGATGCTGTTTAGCCTCCGAGAAGGGATTAAAAGTCAGGGGTTCAAGATGTCACAGCTCCTTATTTGGGTGAAAACGGGAGCGGTGATCGGAAGATTGGACTACAACCCACAGCATGAACTCATTGCCTATGGTTGGCTTGGAACTCATGAAGCATTAAAAGGAAGAGATAAGACAGTTTTAGTCGCACCAAAGCCGCTTAAGAATGATCTTCATCCAACGATGAAACCAGTCTCTTTGTTGCGACGGCTTGTTTTAAATAGCACCACGAGAGGAGACACCGTTTACGATCCCTTCTTAGGAAGTGGGTCAACGCTTATAGCCTGCGAGCAGACAAAAAGAAGATGTATCGGAATTGAGATCGAACCAGATTATTGCAAAGTCATTATCGATCGTTTTGAAAAAATGACAGGTTCGAAAGCGATAAAATTAGCCCCTCATCTATGAAAGATTCAATCACCTTAAAGACGGCAGAAAATAAGCAGACTCTTTTGGAGCATCTAAAGAAAACTCCAATTGTACAAGTTGCTTGTGAGAAAACTGGCATAGCCAGAGCCACTTATTACCGCTGGAGAAAAGAAGGTGAAAACTTCGCCGACGAGGCAGATGAAGCTTTATCTGCGGGAAAAAAGATCGTCAACGACATTGCCGAATCACAACTCATGAAGGCAGTGAGGGACGGGAACATGACTGGGATTATCTTCTGGCTCAAAAACAACCATCCAGATTACAAAACGAAAGTTGAGGTCTCAGGGAAATTAGAAAATCAGAACAAACTTTCTGCGGAGGAAGAAGCGCAGATAAAAGCTGCCCTCGGTCACGGAGGCTATTACAACTCTAAACACTATAAATATGACAAAAAATCACGTTCCAAAAAATCTCAAAACAATAATTAAAGATAGGAAGCTACGAAGAGCTATGACGTTTGAAAGTCACTTCATGTTTTTCCATGTCTATTTCAGCCATTATATCGAACATGCCACGGCAGATTTTCAAAAAGAGATGTTCGCACTGACAGAAGATCCAAAGGTGAAAAACATCGTCGTTGTAGCCTTTCGAGGATCGGGTAAGTCCACCATCATGAATACGAGCCTTCCCCTGTGGTCCATCTTAGGCAAACCCCAGTGCAAACACGTGATTATTGTGGGCCTGACCCAAGACCAAGCGAAGAGACATTTAAAGAATATAAAGCAGGAACTTGAGAGCAACGAATTGCTAAGAAAAGACTTGGGACCCTTCAAAGAGATTGAAAACGAATGGAGTGCGTACACATTAGAAATTCCAAATTTAGGAGCAAGGATCACTGCCGTTTCGGTAGATCAAAGTATCCGAGGCATTCGACATGGGGCGTATAGACCAGACCTCATCATATGCGATGACGTAGAAGATCTAAGTTCCACAAAAACCTTAGAAAGCAGAGACAAGGTGGATGAAGTGATTACCAGTGAAATCATCCCATCTGGTACCCCAAAGACACGACTTGTGGTGATTGGGAACCTTCTACATGAAGACTCGTTCATCATGCGTTTAAGGAAACGAATCGTGAATAAGGATTTCAATGGCGAGTTTCGTGCTTATCCCTTACTTGATGAGGCTAATAAATGTCTATGGCCTGGGAAATTTCCAAACCAAGAAAGCATTCAAGATGAAAAGACGCGAAGCGGAAAAGAGTCCTCATGGCAGCGGGAATACATGCTTAACATTGTGACAAGTACGGATCGGATCATCTTCCCAGAGTGGATTCATACTTATCCAGAACTTCCTGAGAAAAGCGGTAGAAAAAGTAAATTCAGAAAACTTTATACTTCAGTAGATTTGGCTATTTCTCAGCACGACAGGGCAGACTGCACGGCAATGGTGACGGCACAGGTGCATGGCTATGGCGAAGAAATGATCATTTACGTTCTACCGAATCCAATCAATTTAAGATTAACGTTTGAAGAAACAATCAACACTGCTAAAGGCCTTCACGACAACCATAAATCCACGCTGATAGTTGAAGACGTAGCCTATCAAAAAGCAGCAATAGAGACTTTGAAAGGAAGAGGGTGCATCGTTGAAGGCGTTACTCCAAAAGGAGATAAAAGCTCCCGCCTCACTTTGGTTTCCTATCTCTTTGAAAGAGGGCAAATACTATTTCCTGAGCAAGGTTGCGAGCGTTTAATTCAACAGTTACTCAATTTTGGATTAGAGAGACATGATGATTTAGTGGATGCACTAACGATGCTTATTTCATTTGTATCTCAGGAACAAGAAAAATCAAATTTACTGTTTGGATTCTGGAATATGGATGGCTCATCTAAACTTGTATATCGAGATCATGTGGAATACACAGATGATTATGGTGGCACCAGAGAGGTCTGGTACGATGAGAAAGCTTAAAAAAGCGGGCTGGGTATCCAGCCCGCTTTTAAGGTAGAGACTTAGTCTATCGTGATTTCCCAGTCCCCATCGGCATCCACATTCATAATGTAATCTCCTGCATCTAGATATTCGGCGGTGTCTCCGTCAAAATCACCAATCTCATTGGCAAGGTAAGCTACGGTATCCCCATCAGAATCTAAGAGATGAACAATGAAGTTGCTATCTCCAGAGTGGCTCAAATTGAATGTTTTAAGGCCAGCAGTCGAAATATGGAAGACTTGAGTGGCAGCATTCCCTTCTCCGCTGAATTCTGAAGTGGAGGTGCTGTCATTGAAGTCGACTTGGTCCCAATCAAATGTCCATTCTCCATCCGCTTCAACATGAAGGACATAAGTACGCTCATCCACATATTCTGCTACAGAGCCTTCTGTCTCCCCGATCTCATTGGTAAGATAGCTAACGGTCTCGCCACTTTCATCAAGCAAATGAACGATGAAATTGGAATTTCCGTCGTGAGTGAAATTAAAAACGGAAAGACCTTCTTCTATCTTAATAAAGTCGGTGACGGTTGACCCCTCACCACTGAACTCTTTGGTATATTCGGCATTTGAAGTGTCTCGCGGCTGTTCAATTTTGACTGTCCATGAACCGTCATCTCCATCAACTTCCAAAACATATTCCCCAGCTTCTTCTATAGAGACGGCAGTCACACCTTCGTAATCGCCAATCTCATTTGAGAGATACTCTGTTGTATCTTCAGTAGTAGAAAGGAGATGAACGATAAAATTGCTATCTCCATTATAAGTGAGAGTGACAACAGCCAGGCCTTCTTCGAGGTCAAAAGATCCAGTTACCTCAGAGTCAGAACCAGAGAAAGTGATATCTTCAATAGAAATGACTGGCTCTTGAACAACAGGTTCCTCAGGTGTGTCAGTTTCTTCTGGGGCTGTTTCTTCAGTCTCAATCAAAGAAGTGAGGCCTTTCACTGTCAGGAAGTTAGTTTGAGCAGCTTCGCTAAATTCACTTACAGCCATTTCTTGTACCACCAAGGTACGATAAATGTTTTCTGCCACTCCGCTACGATCCATCTCTCCTGAAGGACTGAAGTTTCCACTGGTCGTTTCAAGTAGGTTTAAGTCCTTTGCAACATAGACGTAAGGAGCGTACCAAGCGGAGCTGTCGGTGTCGCTAAATAGGGTCGAAGAAACAGTAGTGGGAAGCATGGAACTTAAGCCCAAAGCATTCACCAGCATTTTGATGGCTTCTACTTTATTCACCGTACTAGAAGGTGCAAAGTTTCCGTCAGGATAGCCATCCACCCACCCTTCTTCATGGGCATAGCAAACGTACTTTGCGTACCAATCAGTGGTGACATCTGGGAAACAGTTCTTGTAGATGTTTGCATCTGGTTCTATTCCTTGTCCTGAGACCAAAACCTTCATAAGTTCCGCTCTATTTATAGTTTGATTTGGCTTAAAGCTGCCGTCTGAATAGCCTTCTAAAGTCCCAATGCTGACGAGGTATTCGATGGCAACGTAATTGGTGTTGCTGGAAGCGACATCCTCAAAACTAGAGGCTGATGTGTTAGGGATAAAAAGAGCCGTCATAAGAACGGCTAGGAAGCCTTTCTTAAGATATTTATAGACCTGTGCCATAGGATTTGGGGTTAGGAAACAAAAAAGGGCACCTAGGTCGCCCAACAACACTTGCTCCGCGAGGAGTAGCCGATATTGGCTAGGTACCCGTCATTGCCCAATATCTGGGTTTGACGAGCAACAAGCCTCGCGGTAGGAGCTGAAAAAATGTGTTGTAGAGCGACAGGAGAAGTGTAGCAGGTACAACTAAAAAAGAAAGTCAATATTAATCTGTTAAAGATAACTCTAAGAGTTAAGCTCAATGATGTTTTTTGCCCTTTGGTAGAGTTGATCAAATGTGATGATCTCAGGTGAGGACAGGTTTTTCCTAAAATGCTCGAAACAAGATAATTTATCTGGATTTAAAACCTTCCCACCTGCATCTAAGAAGTCCTTCTCAGTTGTGCCTATAATGAGAAAGGATTTTGGCTTAAATTGAAAAACTTGCTGTCCAATAAGATTGCCATCTTTATCTTTCAGATCAACGATCTCACCTAAATGATTTTCAGATATTCTCACATACTGGTGACACTGTGACACTGCGCCGATAAGTTCAGAACTTGGTGCCCATACTCTGCTAGTCCTATACATCTTCTCTTCCAAAAGAGGAGTTTTATGAGTCTTAATTTCAACAATATTTAGAAAATTAATAAGTCCCAATGTTTTCAATATCCCATCGGGTCTCTTTCCAGGATCATTAAAATCTGCACCTCTTAGCACCTGCTCAAATTTGCCTTTTTCTATCGGAGCATTAAAGACATATTCTAAACCATAGCCAAATATCCACTTATTTTCTTCGAAAAAATGCTGCCAAACATCTTCATCTTTTGATTTTCCCCACTCAGTTTTCTTTGCCTCAAAGAAAACATCATCTGTAAGAAGCCCTTTAAAAGTATCAAGCGCAGACCGTTTATGGGCAATGTTGGTAACATCCCCTTCTTGGACAGAGCTGTTTGTGGCAAGTTCAGCTAAAATCCTTTGCCCCTTAGTGTCCGCTAGTATTGTCTTAAGGTGCATCTTGAGCGCCGCCTCATCCTGTATGATGCTTGCATCAAGAATGAGAGATTTATCTGCGATTGATTTTAAATCGAGTCCACTGAAAATTTGAAGTAGAGCTAAAATATTTTCGAAACCCATCGTAGAAAAGTTCATTTTCTCAACAGTCTTCCCAGTAGCTTTAGTCAACTGGACCCCTGTAATTTTCTCGTCATTAAAAATATAAGTCAGACGAAGCTCGACCCTTTTGGAGACTTGAAGCTTTACATCGTAGGGATCAGTTCCTTCATCAAATACAACACTTATATACTTGCCACCTCCACCAGGAAAATCTGAAGCATAAATACGGCCTTCCTTTCGATTTTGAAGGATGGAAGCAATCTCAAATGCGGCAACCTCTGCTTGACTGGGTAGAGTAATCATATTTTTTAGGCAATCATATGTGTAGCAGATTTATGCTTAAACCACTAGCTCTAGCTATCACGATCCATTGTGTCATCTATGTGGGCAGACCTTAACCCATATAAGATATGACAGACAACTTGGTAGATCTAAAATACTGTCTTTACGCCCGTAAATCCTCGGAGTCAGATGAAAGACAGGCCTTGTCGATCGATTCACAAATTACTGAGATGGAGACCTTAGCTAGAAGAGAAAACATTAAAATTGTCGACATTAAAAGAGAAAGTAAGTCAGCTAAAGGATCTGGAGAACGTCGAGCTTTTAACGAGTTGATCAAGGGGCTTGAGATGCAGGAATTCAATGCAATACTAACCTGGCAGCCAGATCGATTAAGTAGAAATGCGGGTGACCTCGGTTCTTTGGTAGATTTAATGGACCGTGGCTTTCTAAGACAAATCAGAACTTTTGGGCAGACTTTCACGAATAACCCCAACGAAAAGTTCTTACTGATGATCCTCTGTAGCCAGGCAAAACTAGAAAATGATAATCGTGGAATCAATGTAAAAAGAGGCCTTAGAGCAAAGTGTGAGCGTGGAACAAGACCTGGTGGGGTTCCAATAGGCTATAAACTAATCCGAAGTACGAACTTCAGGGAATCAAGTAAAATCATCGTAGACGAAGAGAGGGCTCCTTTTGTGAAAAAGATGTTTCAATACGTGATTAAAAATGACTTTAGCGGAAGACAAGTGAATGAATTTCTATCAGATGAAGGATTTCGAACAAGCAGTGGGAAAACGATGGCCTTAAGCGCAACCTATCGAGTCTTTAAAGAGGCATTTTATTATGGTGAGTTTGAATTTCCGAGAGGCAGTGGGAATTGGTACAAAGGTTCTCATACTCCACTCATCACAAAGGAAGACTTCGTTGAAGCAAACAAAAGACTGCAAACGACTCCCAAAGGTAAATGGGGAAGGAAAGAATTTTATTTCAGTAAACTGTTCAAATGTGGAACTTGCGGATCTGGAATAACTGGCGAAGAAAGGGTCAATCGTTTCGGTAAACATTACACTTACTACAAATGCAATAAATATGGCGGTAGAGGAAGATGCAGAGAAAAATACATTCGTGAAGAAAACCTGATCGAATCCATTGCAAAACTTGTTGATCAACTCCGCGCAGATCACTTTCGGCTTAGCTCCAGAGTTGAAAGAGAGGTAGAGAAGCTCAATGATTTAAGGAAAATTTCCGGCGATGCTATGACCAATCCATTAACAACACAAGACTACATCGCTTATATCCTTAAAAATGGCACAGCTGAGGAAAAAAGAGATCTGTTAAGGTGCGTAAATGGAAAGCTTTTTCTAATAAAAGGTGACATCCAGCACAATTACTAGCAATCAATAAACGGGAGTGCTAAAATCGCTCCATGCTTGATGTAATTATTTTCAACGTTGAACTGGGGCAAAGCATTTTCTTTTACCCAAGAAATAATCCTGAGTATGGAATGTTTGTTGACTGCGGACATACACAGGATTTTCACCCACTAGATTTTTTGCTTGAGGCAAATTTGATCCATTTGAATGAAAACGTACACACTTTAGGAAATTTGACCCTTACCAATTACGATCATGATCATTTTTCTGGATTGCCATACCTTCTGGAAAAGACAAATATCTGGACGGTAAGACTGCCCAAGAATATTCACGAAGATGAGCTGGAGAAAATTAAACCGGAGAAAACAGAGGCACTAGAAAAAGTGTGCCATTTGAAGCGAACCTACACGGGAAGCGCAGAAAATCACGTGCCACCCTATAAAATCAGCACTTTTTCTCTTGAGAAAAAAGATTTCCCCGGCGCAGAAATCAACACGAATCATCTTAGCCAGGTTGTTTTTGTGGAATATGGAGGAAGCACGATATGTATTTCTGGTGATCTGGAAGTGCCAGCGTGGGAAAAAATCTTAATGGATAGAGAAGTCAAGGAATGGCTCCAAAAAACCGATATTTATGTTGCGGCCCACCATGGTCGGGAAAATGGTTATGCTGAGGAAATTTTCGAACATTGTTCTCCAGAATGCATAATTTTATCTGACAAAAAAATTATGCACGGTACTCAGGAAGGAATGGTCCAACGTTATTCAAATCGAGTCCTTGGTGACGGTGTTGCTTTTAACAGGGGCTCGAGCCGAAAAGTACTAACGACCAGAAGTGATGGACACATTTGGATTCGATTCAAAGAGGGTGGCGTTCGGGAATATGCATCAGTATAAAAATCCATGAACTACTCCCTAAAAGCACGTTACTTTCCGGCCGTTATATCGATTCTACCAATCGTGGTATTCAACTACTTTTATCTAAGCCCCTACATCGCAGGCCTTCTCAACGACTTCAATGGTGTTTCGCTCGTCGTAAGCAACGTTTCAATACCAGCAATCGCCATATACTTCGTGGTTCAACTTAATCGCTTCACGTCCAAGGAGTTATTTGAAAAAAGGATATTTAAAGATGAATTGCACATGCCTACGACCAATTTAATGCTATTCTCAACCAAGTTTCTTACGGACGGTTTAAAAGAAGCCTTACATAGAAAGATAACGCATGACTTTGGTATAGTACTTCTGGGAAAAACTGAAGAAGCTGGGAATGAAAAATTGGCCAGAAAGAAAATCGTAGAGGCTATGGGGCAAGTGAGATTGAAGGTAAAAAATGGAAGGCTCGTTTTACAGCACAATATTGAATATGGTTTTGTAAGAAACTTGCTTGGTGGCTCGATCCTTGGAGTTCTAAGCTCAATATGGAATATAATTTTCTTCGATGAAATCAATCATAATGATTTCGCCTTTAAGGTTTCTGCAGTAATGCTGGTAGCCTTCACACTAATTCTACTTTTCAACAAAATTATTATGGAGTCTTTTGGCTACAATTACGCAAAAGTACTGATAAACGAATACCAGCAGAGCTAATGCCAATACTGCCCAACACACAGAGGTTCACGGGATGCGAACCCTATAAGGCTTCCAAATAGTTCAGCAGAGAGGCCAGTCACACAAAATCCGCCTGCCCTTTTGCCTAGGTGCATGGGTATTGAGTGCTAATAGTGCCCTATTTGGCTGGGGCGGTAGGATTCGAACCCACGAATGGCGGGACCAAAACCCGCTGCCTTACCACTTGGCGACGCCCCACCATGTTCCGCCGAAGCGGGCACTAAAAAGTGCGGTGACAATCTAAACAAAGGGAGGGGGCAAGTCAATTCCTAATCAAGGTCTTTATCTGAGATTCTAAGGCTGATTGAACTTGATTCATGTAATCCGCAGGAATCTTTGAAAGATCCAATTCCTCCAAAGGCAAATATTTCAGCGGGTCCACTCGCACCCCATCCTGCCACACCTCAAAGTGCAAGTGAGGTCCTGTGGTTCGCGCTCCGGCACCCATGCTGCCCGGATTCCCGCCACTGTACCCGAGCAACTGTCCTCGAGTCACATAATCGCCAATCGCCACTGCCGGCGCAGAAATATGTCCATACAAAGTGACCACTCCCATGCGATGAGCCACCGTAATATAGGCGTAACGCGTGGACTCTGGATCGTAAACCACATTTTGAACCACTCCTTCTGCCGGAGCAAAAATGGAAGACCCCTGTTTGGATCGAATGTCGAGCGCATAATGGTCCACTCCAAACGTAGCCTGATACCCACCATCATGAAAAAAAGCCGTCAAACCGCCCGCCGGGGGGGTGGGCCAATCCAAATCCAATATGTTGGAGGCATCGGTCACGCTGAATTCCGCTGCCATGTCTGCTTGAATTTGAGCGATCACAGCTTTTTGATCTTCCGAAAGCAAGGCATTGGAGTCTGCAAGTTTTTTCTCAAGCAGATCAATATTGTTTTGATAAATGCGAATCTCACTTTCCAAATCGCCTTCGCGTTGATCCGCAGAGCCGAGCATGGCCTCCAAAATGGATTTTTCAGCCTGAGTCTCATCCAAAATTTCACTTTGATGCATTTTTTCCACCTCAAGCGCGGCCAATTCTTCCATCAATTTCACTTCACTTTCACTCAGTTCACTTTGTTTTTGACGGATGGCCTCCCAATGGTCACCCAATTCCTGGGTGAGTGCCGTCAAATTTCCAATGTGTTTTTTGGTTTCTCCGGCCACGACATTCAAATAAGTGATTTCTTGCAAAGTTTGTGAAACCGAGTCGGGGCTGGCCAAAATCTTAACTGGATTCACCCCTTCTTTGTTGTAATAAACATCGCGTTTCATATACAAGAGCATCATCAGCTCTTTTACGATTTGTTTTTCTTCTTCCCTTTGAATTTCCAAATTTTTAACCTTATTTTGCAAATCTTGCAGCTCCATATTCTTGGCTTCTTCTTGAGTTTTAACGTTTAAAATCTGACGCTGCGTGTCTTCAATTTGTTCCTCCAAATTCTCTAGAATTTTTTCCAAATTGGCGATGGATTCAAGGGCTTCCTCCATGTTTTTTGAGCGGTCTCCAAGTTCTCCTCCAATAAGGTGTAGCGATATTGAATTTGAGCCACTTTTTGCTTGAGTTGCAGCAGTAAAGTGTTTTGTTCCACAATGCCCGTCAGAGTTTGTGTACTCACGCCTTCCGCCTCATCAGCTCGAACAGGAGGGACAAAGAGGGAAAGCAATAGCCCCAAAATCACGACGATAGCAAAGATCTTTTTCATTTGTGTTTTAATCTGTTGATGATAACACAAATACCTCAGGAATTCAAGGGACCCAGTCCCAAATAACGTTCAATCAATTTCACGTTCGCCGCCGGAAAGGCCATATCTTTCAATTCCTGAGGAGGCACAAAGCGCCACTCGCTGGCGGCCGTAAGGCGAACCTGGTCGCCAAGAGGTTCAGCCAAATAACAGTGCAAATCCACCTGATAGCGAGTGTAAGCGTGTTGCAGATTCATGAGGAAGCGCAAAGGACCTAAACTCAAGCCCGTTTCTTCTAAAACTTCACGTCGCAAGGCCTCTTCAATGCTCTCACCGGGCTCCACTTTTCCACCTGGAAATTCCCAAAGCCCACCCATCAGACCTTTTTCATGCCGTTTTTGCACAAAAACTTTGCCTTCTTTTTCTAAAATCGCAATCGCCACTTGAATTTTCACCTTGCTGGGCCCGGGACCCTTGTTTGGCAAACTCACTACCGTGCCGGCTTCAAAAGCCTTGCAATGTGCCTGAACCGGGCAGCTCGAGCATTTGGGATTTTTAGGTGCACAAATGAGGGCTCCGAGTTCCATGAGTCCTTGATTGAAATCCCTAGCCTGACCCGGAGGCAATAACTCTGCTGCTCGAGTCCAAAAAAAGTTCATGTTTTTCTTCACATCTCCTTTAAAATTTTCCAGACGACTGAGCACACGCACCACATTGCCATCCACTGCCGCTTGATTTTGATTGAAGGCGATGCTGCAAATGGCTCCTGCGGTGTAAGGTCCAATGCCGGGCAAGGACAAAACCACCTCAAAATTCGAAGGAAAAACACCGCCGTGTTTTTCTACAATCTGCCTCGCTGCTTTTTGCAAATTGCGAGCGCGGGAATAATAACCCAGCCCTTCCCACAGTTTCAGCACCTGTTCTTCGGGGGCCGCCGCCAGTGCTTCCAAGTTTGGAAAAACCTTCATCCAACGGTCAAAATAGGGGAGCACGGTCGCCACCTGGGTTTGCTGCAGCATGATTTCTGAGATCCAAACCTGATAGGGCTCGTAATGAAGCCGCCAAGGCAGCTTTCTTTGCTCTGTTTTGAACCAAGATAAAAGATCGTCTTGAAACATGGGAGCAGTGTAGCACGAATTTCAGCTTGCAAAACGCTCAAAATACCCTTAAAATCCACCCGCTTATTGAAGCGAAACTTATTTTTTCCCTACTATGTCACACAAAAAAGCTGGAGGTTCGAGTAAAAATGGACGCGATTCAAACGCGAAGCGCCTCGGCGTGAAGCGTTTTGGAGGGGAAACGGTAACAACGGGCACGGTTTTGATTCGTCAAAAAGGAACAAAATGGCACCCCGGTGAAAACGTGGGAGTGGGGCGCGACTTTACGCTCTTTGCTTTGACCGACGGAGTGGTGTCTTACGCTGAAAAACGCCTTAAAAAATTCGACCGTCGCAGCAAATTCAACACGGTGGTGAGCATCCTCACAAAATAATTGCTTTTCCTCCTGGAAATGAGTATTCTTTGAGGGATTTTTAACGTTTCACGCCATGAAAACAACTCTAAATCCTTTAGCTGCAGCCCTTTCGATGGGAGTCGCTTGGGCGATCAGCCTTTTTGTGATGACACTCATCGGCTCTCAAACGGGCTTTTTGGGCAACTTTTTGCATATCTTGGAAGACGTGTATCCTTGGTATGAATTGTCTCCAAAAGGGGCCGTTATTGGCCTGGTCTGGGGCTTTTTAGATGGATTCATTGGGGTCTACGTTTTGGTTTGGCTTTACAACTTTTTCGTTAAAAAACTCAAGTAAATGTCTTTGGAGTCCTTTTTCGGTTTAGACACGCAAGGAACAGCTCCGGGTAGTGCGGAATCGCGCGAAGCGTTTCAGGAAATGATGCGTGAAAGCGCAAAAGCCGCAGCCGCCATCGGAGCGCATCAGGCTGCCCAAAAAAAGCAAGAAGACAAGCTCGCAAAAGTGCTGATGAAAATGTTGAAAGATCCCAAAAAAGCAGACATCGTTTTTTTGGTCATCAAGCTTTTGCAAGAAAATGTTCCAGGAGCTTTCGTGCTTGCCATGCTCTTGATTTCAGATTCGGAATTGGAAAAGAACTTTTAAAAGACGCAAACCAAGACTCAACTGAGAAAAACAGCGATGCGGCTGAACTGACTCAATTTGCAGGGGAAGCTCTAATTCCTGACTCCATAAAAAAAGAACTCAATGCTTGGGGTGAAGCCATTCTAAAAGCAGGTCTGCTCATGCCTGGCAAAACTTTGCAAGGGGTGCTCACTCCCGATCAAAAACTCAAATCGCTCATCCTCGACTTGCTCCAATTTTCACTTGAGGAATACTTCCACCGTCACGGACTGGAATTCTCTGAAGAAAAAATCCGTGAAGTGGCACTGCTCAGCATTCAAACAGTGCTCCTCAAACTTCGGACAATGAATCAAGAAAAATCAGACATCGAAATCATTGAAACTCCGCTCAAAGATTAACCTCCACGCAAATGGCTTCTCACATCGGAATCATGGGTCTAGGCACCATGGGCACTGCCTTGGCACGCAATATCGCCTCGCGCGGTTATAAAGTGAGCGTATGGAATCGCTCTCACGAAAAAGTCACCGATTTCATTTCAAAATACGGGGATCAATCTTTTTATGGAGCCGAACACATCGAAGATTTCGTGGAAAGTTTGGAAAAACCTCGAAAAATCATCATGCTGGTGCCTGCTGGTGCGCCCACCGAAGAAGCTCTTCAAAACGTGACTCGGGCCTTGGAAGAAGGCGACTGTTTGATGGATGGAGGCAATGCGCACTTCAAAGACACGGAGCGTTTCCAGGCCCAGTTGAAGGAGCAAGGCATTATTTTTTTGGGTTGTGGTGTGTCAGGCGGAGAGCAGGGAGCACTCTACGGTCCTAGCCTCATGCCCGGAGGGGAGCGAGAAGCCTATGGGCATTTTGAAGAAATCCTTTCTAAAATCGCCGCAGAAGATTTCAGTGGCAAAGCATGCGTGGCCTACATGGGCAAGGGAGGAGCCGGTCATTATGTTAAAATGGTGCACAACGGAATTGAATATGCCGAAATGCAAATGCTTGCGGAGGCCTATGATTTGCTGACACGCATTTACAAATTGCCTCAGGAAGAATTGATCGACATTTTTCAAAGCTGGGACCGTGGCCCCTTGGATTCTTTTTTAACCGGGATCACGGTTGAAGTTTTAGAGAAAAAAGAAGGAGAGAAACCTTTGCTGAATTTGATTTTAGACAAGGCGGGGCAAAAGGGAACGGGTCGCTGGACCAGCGAAGAAAGTTTGGCTTTAGGTGCGCCAACACCCGCCCTCACCGAGGCTGTTTTCGCCCGCAGTTTGTCCGCTTTAAAAGAGCTGCGACTCGAATTGGCTGAAAAAATTGTAAGCACCGACTTAGCGCCCTCCCTTTTGCTTTCAGATTTTGTAAACGACTTGGAAAAAGCTTTGCTTTTGAGTCGCACTTTGAATTTTGTTCAAGGCTTGGAACTGCTGCGACTTGCAAATCAAGAATACGACTATGAATTGAATTTTCCAGAAATCATTCGCGTGTGGCAAGGGGGATGCATCATTCGTTGTGAGCGGCTCAAAGACATGCACGAAGCCTTGCTCCAAAATGAATCTCTTTTGCAATCGACTTGGTTCCAAAAAACCATGCAAGAAAATTTACAAAATTTAAGGCGAATCGTCTCCACCGCTGCCGCTCGTGGCATTCCACTTTTCGTGCTCGGAGCCAATCTGACTTATGCAGAAGCTTTGCGCAGCGCGGTGCTTCCGGCTCGTCTCATTCAAGGGCTTCGAGATCGCTTCGGTGCGCACGGCTTTGAACGTGTCGATCAGCCCGGTCACTTTCACGCTCAATGGTAAAAATGCCAAAAAAAGAAATCCCATTTCAAATCGCTAAAACGCCATTCACTTTGGTGATTTTTGGCGCTTCGGGTTCATTGGCCAGGCTCAAATTGTTCCCCGCCATTTATGAATTGCTCAAAGAAAAACGTCTGACCAAAGAATTCAAAATTGTAGGCTATGCCCGAACGCCCATGAGCAATGAAAAATTCAGAGCCTTTTTCTCAAAATCCATTCATGAACACAATTCTAACGTGGATGAAAAACTGCTCAAAGAATTGTTGAGCCAGGTTTTTTATTTTTCAGGATCTTACGAAGCCGCTGAGGATTATCAAAATTTTAAAAAAGAATTGGAGTCGCTAGAACAAGAAAAAAAACGCATCCGCATCGCTTATTTTTCAGTGCCACCCACCGTCTTTCCGGCCGTGTTTGAAAATTTGGCCAAGGTTAATTTTGACACACCCAAGACCTCCTTGCGTCTGGTCATCGAAAAACCTTTTGGCACCGATTTGAAAAGCGCCAAAACTCTGCAAAAACTTTTAAAAAAACGCTTCAAAAGCGAACAAATTTTCCTGCTGGATCACTACCTGGGCAAAGAGGCCGTCAGCAACTTGCTTTCGCTGCGTTATGCCAATTCCATTCTCACTTCCTTGTTGAGTTCCGAATACGTCGCCAACATTCAAATTTCAGCGCTTGAAAGCAAAGATATTGAAGGTCGCGCCAACTATTTCGATCAAGTTGGGGTTTTAAAAGACATGATCCAATCTCACCTTTTACAGGTCTTGGCATATTTTGCCATTTACGCTCCACGCGAAAAAACGGCTGCTGCCATTCATCATGAAAAAGCACGAGTGCTGCGAGGTGTGACTTTGTATCCCTTGGATGAATCCGTCGTGCGTGGACAATATCGCGGTTATACAAAGAAAAAGGGGTTCCGATCCACTCGCAAACCGAAACCTACGCGGCGCTCAAACTCAAGCTCAAACATGGACTCTGGAAAAACGTGCCCATCTACATTCGTAGTGGAAAATCCTTGAGCCAAAAATGGACTGCAGTAACGATTGAATTCAAGCCCAGAAAAGCTCAGAGAGAGACGCCCAATCTTCCACCGAATCGCATCGTGATCCAACTTCAGCCCTATGAAAAAATTGAATTTCATTTGCTCACCAAATTGGGCGGAAAAACATTCGACTTCCATGAACTCACCACCGGTCGCCCTATTTATTGCAGCGGCGATTGCTTGGTGGAACACGGGCGTTTGCTCCTAGATGTACTCGAAGGACGACAAGATCTGTTTCTCAATTTTGAAGAAATTTTTGAAGCTTGGCGCATCGTCGATCCCATTCAAAAAACTTGTGATCGTATGAAACGCGACCACTGCAAATTGCACATTTATAAAAAAGGCGAGCTGGGCCCCAAAGCCGCCGACCAGCTACTCAAAAAAGATGGATTTAAATGGTTTAACCCTGAAAAATGACCCTACATTCTTTCAGCGACGAAAATGACTTTTGGAAGGCGACTTTGAAGAGCAGCTTGAAAATCATTGAAGAGGCATTGAAAAAGCACGGCCAAGTGCGCATCGGCTTAGCCGGAGGAAGCACGCCTAAAAAACTCTACGAAGACTTGGCTCAAGAAAATTTACCCTGGCAAAAAATCACATGGATTGTAGTGGATGAACGTTATGTGCCCGACGAAGATCCAGAGAGCAATCGGCACATGCTGCGCCAAGCTCTGTTTGAGCCTGCTCACATTCCGCATGAGAATCAAGTCACTTTTGATATCACTTTGAGTCCTGAAGAAGCCACAATAGGAATGAGTCAAAAACTTAAGCGTTTGGAAGAGGCTCGCATGCCCCTCTTCGATTTGCTCATTTTAGGTGCAGGCAAAGACGGTCACATCGCTTCACTATTTGAAGGTGATCCTCATTTGCACACCAAGGAACTGGCCTACACAGTGCACGCTCCAGCTGAATATAAAACCACTCAACGACTCACTCTTTCTTTAAGAATCCTCAGTCATTCCACTCGTGGGCTACTCTTGTTGAAAGGGAAGGAAAAAAGATCTGTACTGAAAACCCTTGAAGGGGAACCCATTCTTCCTCTCACAGCTTTGAAAAGTCTCACCGCAAAAGTACCTACGGAAGTGTTTTTTTGCCCTTAAAAGAGGGCTTTAGTGGCTTCCACAACAGCCTCAATCCCGAGTCCCGCTTTCCCATAGAGTTCATCCGAGCTTCCCGACAGTTGATACTTTGAAACGCCCAGTCGCTTCACGGGTACCAGAACTCCCGCTTCAAACAAAGCTTCTTGCACAAAACTGCCGAGTCCGGTGTCAATATTGTGATCATGCACCGTCACTACGCGTCCCGTTTTCTTAGCGCTGGCCGCTACTGTTTCGAAATCAAAAGGGATGAAGCTACTCACAGCAATCACCTCGATGTCGCCACCCAGTTGTTCTGCCGCCTTCAGCGCATAGATCACCATGGGTCCGCTCGCGACGATCGTCGCTCGCTTGCCCTCTCTAAGCACATCCGCCTTGCCAGGGTTAAACTCATAGTCACCCGCAAAGAACGGAGTGCCATCTTCGCGCAAAATCACAGGGATTTTGGAACGCCCCATGCGCACATAAACATTGCCAGGATGACTCGCCACGTAACGAATAATGCGGTCGCATTGGTTGGGGTCGGCGGGTTCAAAAATCTGAGTGTGAAAAAATCCAGCAAAGGAACTGATGTCATCAATCGCTTGGTGGGTCGGTCCATCTTCGCCAACCGAAAGTCCGCAGTGCGTGGCCACCATTTTCACATTGGTTTCATTGATGTCGTTGACACGCGCTTGATCCTTAGCACGACTCGTCATGAAGGCACCGAAAGTGCTGCAGAAGGGCACAAAGCCGCGCAGTGAAAGTCCACCCGCAGCGCTGACCATATGTTGCTCCGCAATGCCACATTCAATGTGCCGCTGCGGGAAAAGTTTTTTCACACCATCGGTTTTCACACTTTCCGCAAGGTCTGCCGTCATCGCCAGCACATGCGGATTCAAAGTCGCAAGCTCAGCCAGTGCTGCTCCATACGCACCGCGGCAGTCGGTCATCACATCGGCGGCATAGGTTTTAGCTTCGCCTGGATTCACCGGCGCCACTTCCACGTCCATAGGAGTTTTGATCGCGATCTTCAAGCCAGCAAGCCCTCTATCCAAAACCCCCTGTTCTTCTGCTGAAAGTTCAATGATCCCTACCGCCGCAGCTGCTTCCTCTTTTTTAGGAGATTTTCCATGCCAGTCCGATTTTTTTTCCAGACCTTTGCCTTCCATGAATTCGATGCCTTTACCCATCACGGTTTTGCCCAAAATCACGCTGGGTCGGTCCGTCACTGCCTCTGCCTCTTGAATAGCTGCCCACAGCGCTTGCAAATCATGGCCGTCGACTTCTTGCACGTGCCACCCGGCCGCTTCATAGTGACCGCGAATGTTGATCGGCATAATCGCCTCCAGTGAATCCGTGAGTTGCACTTCGTTATAGTCCACAAAGAGCAGCAAATTGTTGAGCTTGTATTTCGCAGCAAAATTCATCATTTCATAAGCTTGGCCTTCTTGTTGCTCCCCATCACCCATCAGCAAAAATACCATTCCCTCCCGCTTCGCGAGTTGATCTCCAAGGGCGAAAGCGCTCGCTACGCTCGCGCCAATCCCCAGCGGCCCCGTTCCATAAAAAATACCAGGAATTTTGCGGTTCACATGCCCTTCATAAATATCCGTCGGACGTCTGAAATTCGAAATCACCCTTTCTTTCGGAATCACTTTGAGTTCCGCCAAAACCGAATACACAGCCGGTGAAATGTGTCCGTTCGAAACCACCACCGCTTCGTTGCTTTCCGCAATGCGCTGGGTGTAAATCAGCGAAAGGTAGTCGATACACGACAAAGAGCCGCCCGGATGCCCCGATTGCGCCTGAGCCACCATCCTCAGAATGCTTTGACGACAGGACTTGGCGAAGGCCTGGGTGAAAGCGATTTGATCGGAGGAAAGGGGAGTCATGAGGGCCTAAGTGAGGAGTTGCCGAGTGAGCTTTTTGCTGAGCTCCACTCCCGGTTGGTCGAACGCGTTTATCTTATAATACTCGCCCAAAAAGGCAATGCTACATTCAAAAAACATGAAGAGCTGGCCAAGTTCATAAGCATTCACTTCCGGAATTTCAATCGTGAGGTTGGGCTTTTTATACTCTGAAACCGCCTGGCGTGTGCCCTTCAATTCTGTCGCCATGAGTTCTGCAAAACGCAGTCCCGACAAATAACGCATTCTAGTATTGTCGACTTCTGGAATAAGAGGAGAGTCTTGATGCAAAACTTCGAGGAAGCAAAACAGTTTATCCGTCGGACCTTCATTATAAAGTTGCAGTTGAGAGTGTTGATCCGTCACACCCAGCGCCGTCACCGGTGTGAGTCCGCGCCCCTCTTTACCAATGCTTTCGGCCAACAACTGCCGGTACCAATCGGCCAAACTGTGCAGCCGCGTAGAATAAGGCATCATCACGGTCATGGGGATGCCTCGTTCCCATTCCAGCAAATATTGCACCGCAGCCATTTGAAAGGGCAGGTTCAATTCCATTTCGTGAGCCTCAAAGTTTCGCTCCATGTCTTCCGCTCCTTTCAAAAGTGCTTCCACATCCAGACCTAAAAGAGCAGCAGGGAAGAGGCCCACCGGGCTCAGCACAGAAAAGCGCCCCCCCACACTTTTGGGAATATCGAGCATGGGAATCCCCAGCGCTCGTCCCATTTTGCGCAGCTCACCTTCTTCAGGATCAGTGATGAACACAAAATTGTCCTTCGAAACTTTTTCTTTAAAATAAAAATACTGAGCCATGGTTTCAGGAGTCGTGCCACTTTTTGTAATGACCACAAACAAAGTTTTATCTAAGTTTAAAAGGCTTTCCACCGCCCCCACGGTGTCTAAATTGTCGAGCACAAAAAGACGAGGTCCCGCTCCAAAATTCCAAAAAGAACCCAAAAGCGCATCGCGCAAACAAGTCACTCCAAGGGCGCTTCCGCCAATGCCAAGCACCACAATGTCTTTAAAACGGACCTCCAGTTTCTTTGCCAGTTTTAAGCTCGAAAGCAAAGCGCTTTTAACTTTGGGCAATTGATGAAAACTTTGTTCTCGTCTGAAAAAATTCTCTAAAAAAACAGGGATTTTGGCCTCCTCTTCTTTCAATTTGGACCAAGGAAGGCCATGAAAACCAAGTTCAATGAGGGCGTCGAGTTTCAGTTTCATCGTTGGGTGGATTTCCAATCTTTTAAAAATTTTTCAAGCCCCACGTCGGTCAAAGGATGGTGCAAGAGTTTTTCAAAAACACCATAGGGAAGGGTCACAATATCTGCACCCATGCGAGCCACCTCCGTAACCTGGCGAGGATGGCGCACGCTGGCCACCAAAATTTCAGTTTCAAAGCCGTAATTGTCAAAATTTGGATGATTTCAGAGACCAAACTCAGTCCATCTTCTCCATTTTCATCCAGCCGTCCAATGAAAGGGCTCACATAACGAGCCCCCGCCTTTGCTGCCAAAAGTGCCTGATTCGCCGAAAAAATCAAAGTGACATTGGTCGAAACTCCAAAACGCCTCAACTCCCTCACGGCTTGGAGCCCCTCTACCGTCATCGGCACCTTCACCACGATGTTCTCAGCCCATTTGGCATATTTCTTGCCTTCTTCCACCATAGTTTTTACATCTTCACTCAGCACTTCCATGCTCACGGGCCCCACGGCTTGCTTGCAAATGGCCTTCAAATGCTTTTCCACATTCACTTTCCCCTCCTTAGAAAGCAGAGTAGGATTGGTCGTAACGCCATCCAAAATGCCCCACGCCGAAACCGTTTCAATTTCCTTCAAATTCGCAGTGTCTAAAAAGAGTTTCATGGCACGGGATGAGAGGTACATTGACCATAGCATTTCTTCCTAAATTTTGCTATAATAAAAAGATTAATTTCATCACCATGGATCCACTCCCCTTTGAATTGCAAGAAGAATTGCTCCAAAACGAATTTCGCGTCACCATTTTTGGCTCCGCAAGAGTCAAACCCGAAGACCCCGTTTATAAAGACGTTTTCAATCTGGCTAAAGGGGTAGGGGAAATGGGGGCTGACGTGATCACAGGAGGAGGCCCAGGCCTGATGGAGGCGGCCAGCATGGGACACAAGGCCGGGGATAAGGAAAATAAATTCAAAAGCATTGGGATCAACATCGTGCTGCCCTTCGAACAAAAACCCAATCCAGGTTTAGAATACGTAGAAAATCATGAACTCTTCTCAACCCGTTTGGATGAATTCATGCTGCTGTCGAACGTCGTGATCGTCACACCCGGTGGCATTGGAACTTGTTTAGAGCTTTTTTACACTTGGCAACTTTTGCAAGTGCGTCACATTTGTCAAATGCCCATTGTCCTGGTGGGAAAAATGTGGAGAAAGCTTGTGGAATGGGTTATAGACAATCCGCTCAAAGATCATTATCTCGATTCCAAAGATCTGCATTTTGTGGTGATCGTAGACAATTATAAGCAAGCCTTGACTGTGGTAAAAGAGGCTAAAAAACACTTCGACCAAGGCACCCATCAAAGTTGCCAAAATTGGCAGCAGTACGGGAAGAAAATCCCCAAGTTGGAAGCTTTCCTTTCCCAGAGTGAGAAGGAGTAGAGCTGCATTTGGACTTCCCTCATGCTTTTAGGTTGCCAAACCATAAAATTGCTGTAGAGTCTTTGGGCAGCCTCTTTAAAAGCACCCTCAATGGAAATTCGAAACATCGCCATCATCGCCCACGTAGACCATGGTAAAACCACCCTCGTGGATGCACTTTTGAAAGCCGGCGGTGCCTTTGAAGCCCATGAAACCGTAGAGATTTGCGTGATGGACAGCAACGACCAAGAAAAAGAACGGGGCATCACCATTTATGCTAAAAACTGTGCCATCTCTTACAAAGGGACCAAAATCAACATCGTGGACACCCCAGGCCACGCCGATTTCGGATCGGAAGTGGAACGAGTGCTCCGCACTGTGGACGCTGTAGTCCTGGTGGTGGACGCCTACGAAGGCCCCATGCCTCAGACCAAATTCGTGCTCCGCAAATCCCTTGAACTCGGACTCAAAGTGCTCGTGGTCATCAACAAAATCGATAAACCCACTGCTCGCCCTGATCAAGTGCTCAACGAAATCTTTGACCTTTTCGTGACTCTTGGTGCCAACGACGCTCAGCTCGACTTCCCTTACATTTACGCAATCGCTCGTGAAGGAGTGGCCATCCGCCAGCTCACCGATGAACGCAAGGACATCACCCCTTTGCTCGACTTCGTGCTCGAACACGTGAAGCCCGCACCCGCAGACCTCGAAAAAGCTTTTCGCATGCAACCTGCTACCTTGGCCTACGACAACTTCCTAGGTCGCATGGGGGTGGGACGCGTCTACGAAGGAAAAATTCAAACCGGAAAAATGGTGACTATCATCAACAGAGATGGGGAACGCCGCCAAGCGCGCATCAGCAAACTCTTCACTTATAAGGGCCTCCAACGTGTAGAAGTGTCAGAAATCGTAGCCGGAGACATTGTAGCGATGGCCGGAATCCCTGACATTGACGTGGGCGAAACCATCGCCAGCGAAGCCACTGCCGAAGCCCTTCCTTCCATCGGAATCGATCCTCCATCCCTCGCCATCGAGTTCATGGTGAACGATTCCCCTTTTGCCGGTAAAGAAGGGAAATTCGTGACCAGCCGCCACATCAAGGAACGCCTCGAACGCGAAATGGAGACGAATGTGGGACTCAAAATCGAAGGCGTGGACAACAGCGACACCATCAAGGTCTACGGACGTGGAGAAATGCAAATCGCCGTTTTGATCGAAACCATGCGTCGCGAAGGCTATGAGCTTCAAATATCTCAGCCCGAAGTCGTGATGCACCAAGAGGAAGGCAAACTCATGGAACCGATTGAAACCGCCGTGATCAACGTGCCCGATGAGATGGCCGGAAAAGTGATCGAAATGATGGGGAAACGAAAAGGAGAAATGAAGAACATGCGTTCTGAAAATGGAAACACGCTGCTTGAATTTGAAGTGCCCACTCGTGGGCTGCTCGGCTTTCGCTCCGTGTTCATGATTGTGACCAGTGGGGAAGGAACCGTATACCACTCTTTCGAACGTTTTGCACCTCACAAAGGAACCATCGACAAGCGCAGCGTGGGCTCCATGATTTCGGGTGAACCGGGAACCGCCATGGCTTATTCCATCTGGAAACTTCAAGAACGTGGACCTTTCTTTATTGGACCTCAAACTGAAGTTTACGAAGGCATGATCATTGGAGAACACAACCAAGGCACCGACATCGTGGTGAACGTGACCAAAAACAAGAAACTCACCAACGTGCGCGCTTCTGGTACCGACGAAGCCCTCACCCTGACCCCCGTCATCCCCATGACTTTGGAACGGGCCATCGAGTACATCAAGGACGACGAACTTGTAGAAATCACACCAAAAAACATCCGTCTTCGCAAAAAATACCTAAGCGAGAACGAGCGAAAACGTTTTGGGAACAAAAATGCATAGAAATATGCCCTACAAGACACGCCAACTCATTGCCGATCTTTGGACCTACATTCAACCTTACAAGCAACGCTTTTTTGCGGGAAGTTTTTTAAGAATTTCCAGCGACGTGATTTGGCTTTACCCACCTTGGGCGCTCAGCCAGATCATCAATTTTGCGACCACTTATGAGTCCGGCCAATCCTTGCAAGAATTTTGGATGCTCTGGGCCAGCGTCTGTATTTTGGCCGTTTATCATTATTTGACGCACGACGGAGCCAAGTACCTCATTTATCAACTCTCAGAACGGATGCGTCTCGATGCCATTCAAAAAGCAGTGCGGCACATTTTTAAATTAGATCCCGATTGGCATGAAAAAGAAAACAGTGGAAACAAAATTCAGCGCATCCACAAAGCAGGTGAAAGTTTGGATCAAATGATGCGGCTTTACGTGGATCTTTGCATCGAATCCACCATCAACGTCATTGGAATCACCATCGTTCTTTTAACAATGGGAACTTGGGTGGGAGGCATCATGCTGCTGTTCTTTCTGACCTATTATTTAATTTCGCGCAAAATGATGCACAGAGCCTCACAGCGTTCCTTGGAATGTAATGTGGAATGGGAACAATACGAAGGCGTGCTCTTTGAATCAGTGAACAACATCGCCACCATTCGTTCGCTTGGATTTTGGAAACCCATCATGGCCTGGCTGCAAAGACGATCAGTGACCCTGTATGCCACCATTCGCCGCCGCATTTTTTGGTATCGCACGCGTTCCGCCACTCTCAATTTATGGAGAGAAGCGTTTAGACAATGCCTCATTTGGTACGTAGTTTTTCAGGTTCTTCAAGGCCATTTGGAAGTGGGCAGCATCGCCCTTGTGCTTTTGTATTTTCAAAAATCACCGATTCCGCCAGTGAACTTTCGGAAGTGGCCTATCAATTCGAATTGGGCCGCATTGCCCTGATGCGTTTTCATGAAATGCTCGATGCCCTTCCCACTGCAGAACTTTCCGGCACAGAAGCGTTTCCTAAAAAGTGGAGTCAACTCACCGTGAACCATTTGAGTTTCGCCTACGAAAGCAACAAGGTTTTAAAAGAGCTTTCTTTCACCGTGAAGCGCGGTGAAAAAATAGGGATAGTGGGTCTTTCGGGAGCGGGAAAATCCACTCTTTTTAAATTGCTGCTCAAACTTTACGACCGCTATGAAGGTTCCATCACTTTTGAAGGACAGGAGCTCAAAGACATAAAGCGAGAATCTTACCTGCAGCATTTTTCTTACGTTCCTCAAGAAACAGAACTTTTCAACCTTTCTTTAAAAGACAACATCACCTTGGCCTTGGATCAGGAAGTGAATGAAGAACATTTTAAAAAAGCCATCGAAATCGCTCACGTTAAAGATTTTCTTCACAAATTGCCCAAGGGGGTCGACTCTTTGATCGGTGAAAAAGGAGTGAAACTTTCGGGGGGCGAGAGGCAGCGAGTGGGCATCGCACGGGCCGTTTATAAAAATCCTGAGCTGCTTTTTTTTGGATGAAGCCACTTCTCATCTAGATGCAGAATCGGAATCCAAAATTCAGGAAACTCTGCATGAATTTTTTAAAGGAGTCACGGCCATAGTCATTGCACATCGCCTCTCCACACTCAAAGAAATGGATCGCATTTTAGTGCTATCGAAAGGTCAAATTTTGGAAGAAGGAACTTTCAAATCCTTGCTTGAAAAGAAAGGGATTTTTCACAGCTTGTGGGAAAAGCAAGCGCTTTGAGATGGCCTCTAGTGTAGCTCTAATAATCACTCGGCTTATTCAAAGGGGAATAAGCATTTTCACCATTGTCCAAAACCGTGATGAAGCGATAAATGACTTCGGCAACCTCTGCACGGCTCATGGGCTCAGCAGGTTCAAAAGTGGATCCTTCTAAGGGGAAGATGTTTTTTTCTTTGGCATAAGCCACATAAGGAGCATACCAAGAGAGCTTGTTCACATCTTCATAAGGATTTTCTACAACGGCAGGATCGACATTCACATCCAGCACATTGAAGAGCATTTTAAGGAATTCCACGCGATTCACCCCTTGAGTGGGTTTAAAACTTCCATCCGAATATCCTTCCACCACGCCCAAAGAATGGGCAGTCGCGAGGTAGGGGTAATACCATTCTCCTTTTTGAGTGTCTGAGAAAGTAACCTTCAATTTAGAACTGACAGGTTCTTCCAAGCCCGAGAAAATAAACTTCAAAGCCTCCACTCGCGAAACCGTGCGGCTGGCTTGAAAAGTGCCATCGGGGTAGCCCTGAATGGTTCCCTGACGGTACAAATAATTCACGGCTTCATAAAAATCATCGTCTTCTGAAAAATCATTGAAAAGACGAGCTGTCAATACTTCAGAAACGCCGGTTTTAAGTCCATGTTTGAACTGAAGAATCACGCTTTCGCTCGATTTCCCGACAAAACGAATTTCCGCAACGCCGCGATCAAAATCTTCATTGCGCACCTGGTCGGGTTCCAGCGTCCCATCTCCTTGGAGCAAAGAAATCTCAATGGTTCCATATTCTTCAAAATTCACCACTCGGTTTCCATCTTTATCCAAAGCTTGAACTTGGATGATTTCATTTTTACCGGGTACAAAAGTTCCGTCGTGAACAATGGAAAAGTGGTCAAAATCCCCTTCTTCAGCCAGCAATTCTATGTCCGAAGAGTCCACACTTATGCCTCCAAAATGTGCACTCACGCTCACTTTGCCCTTGCGATCTCCATACACTTTCACGGTGGCCTCACCATCATCAAAGGCATAGCGATCCAAACTGCTGCGATTCAAAGAAGCCACGGAGCTGTCTGAGAGGCTCACATTCACCGTTCCCTCAAAAGTCGCGTCGTCTTCAACGACTTCTCCTTCTTCATCGAGCAAATAGAGGTGCACGGTTTCTTGCTCACCCACTTCAATCAAAGAAGGCACTTGAATCAGCAAACGAGAAAAATCTTCCCCTTGGATTTGTTCTGGGGCAGCCTGCGGCTCTTCTTCTTTGGGTTCTTCAGGGTCTTCCTCTTGCACCTCATCCTCTTCGTCTGGCTTCACTTCGGGTTCGTCGTCAAAAGTCGCCTCAGAGTCCAAGTGCTCTTGAACGAATTCCATCGGATTTTCTGTATACGCATAAAGATTGTCTTGCCCCACTCCATAGTTCACCGCATCCCAAAAATCATAGCCAGCCGCACTGGCCTGCGCACTGGTGAAAGGCCAGTAAGGGTGCCAAGGGGCAGAGTCGTTGTCGATTTGAAAATGCAAATGAAAAGTGGTTGCCGTTCCGGTATCTCCCACTTCTCCTAAAATCTCCCCTTTATTGATTTTACTGCCTTCACTCACAAAAATTTGATCCAAGTGAGCATAGGTCGAAAAAAGCGTGGTGGTCTGGCTGGGACTGTCGGGATTGGGTACACCGCTGTGTCGAATCACCACATAATTCCCCCAACTGCCGGAGCTACTGGCCGTCTCAACCACTCCATTGGCAATGGCATAAATCGGAGTGTCCTTAAGAGTTTTGATGTCCACGGCGGGATGACTTCCACAGTCTTCTCCACACGAATTGAGCTCATAGTTCCCGGCATAAGGCACCGAATAGGTGATTTGTGCATTGCGAATTTTCTTATCTTTGTCAGACCAACTCAAACCTTCCAAAGGCACAGTCAAAACGTCATTGTCATACTCTGGAAGAGCCAAAAACTTGGAGGAAGGAAGTTCAGAATAAATCAGCGCATTTTGCCCGCTAGAAAGATTGCTCCAATCGGGCACTTTTTGTATGGGCATCACTGTGCCATCAAAAGGATCTTGCTTCACCGTGCTGCTCACAGAGCTGAGATAATTGTCTCCGCCGCCAATACTCACGGTAAAAACCGAAGTGGCGAGCAAAGACAAAATTCCCAGCCAATGACGGCGATTTGCGGTGGCTAAGAGTAGGCGGACTTTTCCCATATTTGTTTTTGTTTATATAAATCTATAAATTATAGCGGATTTCCATTTTTTTTTCAATGCTACAAAGGACCCACAGTCCCGAAGAAACCAAAGCCCTGGCTCGGCAGTGGATCGCGGCTCACCCCACAATAAAGCTTTGGTTTTTAAAAGGGGACTTGGGGGCGGGCAAAACCTGCTTTGTAAAAGGCATCGCTACTTTTTTTGGAAGCCCAGAAAATCAGGTTAAAAGCCCCACGTTTTCTTTCATTGAAGTGCACGACAACTGGGTGCATGTGGATCTTTATCGTTTACAGGAAGAAGACGTTTTCTTAAACCAAGAATTGGAAGAGCATCTGCAAGCCGGGCGCACATTGTTCATTGAATGGCCTCAGCGCCTACTCAGTTGGCAAAATCGTCCGCATGCCGAAATTCAATTCACTCATCAAGGCGAAACGGAGCGGGAATTGAAGCTCACTCTTCTTTCTTAAGCGCGGCTATCCTTTCATTCGGCAAAGAGAGCGTCTTTCGTCCAGTGGAAATTTCTTCGCGTTGATAAGCAAACTGCATTTTAGCCGAGTAACGAGCCTCAACAATAGCATTCAAAAGGCTTCGCGTTTGAGGCCCCAAATAACCAGCACCCGCATCACTTTTAGTCGCCACTAAACCTTGAGCTTGTTGAAATTTAAAGAGGGCATGTTCGGTGCTTTCCCCAAAATAGCCGGTGGCAGCTAGGCGTAAATAGCCCAAGCGATTCAATTCTTCCTGAAGCAAAGTCACACTTTCTCCAGAATCTCCCAAGCCCAGCGCATTCGAAAAGAGGATTTTTTGCTCATACAAATCATGATGTTTCATGAGCAGATTCTCTCCTTGTTTTTCTTCCAAAAGATTCGCGCCTTGTTCAGGATTTTTGATCAAAGCATCAAATTGGCGACGGGTCTTGATGCCAAAATGGCCGGCACCCAGTTCATCGGGGCCCGCGACGATCCCAAAATCCAATTGAAAGGCATAAATGGCCTCAGCCGTGGATGCGCCATAAAATCCATCTGGTTCCATGTTCAAATAACCCCACTCTTTTAAATGAGTTTGCATCTTTCGAATGGATTCACTGCTTTTTCCAAAATAAAGATCATCGGGGAATTCCAAAGGGCTTAAGAAGATTTGAGTGGCCAAGTTTTCAACACTGGAATAGGCGTCAAAATAGACCAGTTCCTCCAATTCTTCATTCATTCCATAAACATAGACTTCCACAGTGCGTTTCCCCCAACCCAGGGCGTCTCTAAGGCCTTCGTCGCCCTTTCCCATCCAAACATCCAGGCGGTCATAACCGTTCCCTCGGTTCCCAGCCGTCACAATAGCCCCTCCTCGATCGTGCACAGAGGTCAGACCAATGCCGGGAATATACATTTTCGTTCCAAAAGCATAAGTTTTAGGTGCGGCAATCATTCCTGGGAAAACCGGAGTTCCATCCGCTCCGTTGGTTCCATTTCCATTGAGGCGAATATCACCTTCATAGGAGCCCGTCACATAATATTCCTGACCCGGTAAAGGCGAGTAATAAGCCGTAATGATGAAGGTTTGCACGGTGTAATCCGGTTGATCTGCAGGTGGAGGAGGCACTTCGGTAGCCTGAGCAGTCGCTTCCAAAACGCCCGGGCAAACTTGCAGGGCGAGTACAGCAGCTATATAGAGCAGTGCAGAGCTTCGTTTGAACTTCATTTTTGTTTTGGTTTTATTTTTGAATTTCTTCTAATTATAGCAGAAAACTCCCTTCTCTGCCGCCAAGTACTGTAGACAAATATAAGGAAAATGCTCAAATATTCCCTGCTTCACTCTGTTTTTTTGAGAGGGTCTCTAAACCAAAGTCCCCAATCTTCTAAAGATTTCACGTTCCACAAATTCCTTATCGCGCCCAAATTTTAGGCGAGAGAGTTGCTTGTAAGCCTCGGCGGCCTCGGCATCGCCTTTCTCCAAATAAGGGTTCACAGGAATAATACTGAACGGCTTTGAAGGCTGAGTATCGATGGAAAGTTTCATCACAGCCTTGAATTTATCTATGTTGATCAAGTCTTGATCGCTGAAGACCGGGGCCATTTCTTTGGCCATGTACTCGGCATCCTGGGCGCCAATTTTATAAGCCATCATGCTCCCCACGTTACCGAAGATGGCATCTTTAAGGTTTGCGCCCTTCTTGCCCTTGTCTTGCTCCAACTGAGCCAGATACTGATGGGCCATCACAAGCCCCAGGCGGTATTTACGCGCTTCAGATAAAATCACTTCAATAGAGTCGGTCACATAGTTTTGGAACTCATCGATGTAAAGAAAGAAGTCGCGACGCTCCTCTTTGGGCAAGCGCTGACGACGCAAGGCAGCCACCTGTAATTTGGACACAATGATCATACCGAGCAGTTTACTGTTGATGTCTCCGGTTTCCCCTTTGGACAGATTCATGAGCAAAATTTTGCCCTTATTCATGATTTCAGCAAAATCGAAGGCACTGCGGGTTTGACCAATAATATTGCGCATCAATCCATTGGTCACGAATTGACCGAATTTGGCCGCAAAATAGGGAATCATTTCTTGCTTTTCACGAGCACCGGTCTTGGCCATTTGCTGCTCCCAGAACGATTTCACAATGGGGTTTTTCAAATCTTTGGTGCGTTCGTATTGAAAGTCGTCATCGGTAAAGAGACGCACCATGTCGGTGAGACAGCCTCCGTCTTTATATTCCATCAACGTGAGACAGCCGTTGCGGAAATAATCCTGAATACGAGGGCCAAAAATCTCTTCGTCAAAAAGTTTGATCATAATATTCATCGCATCCAGTGCCACCATGTCGCGCTCTTCCGGGCTTTCTGCTTCAAGCAAGTTGAGGCCCATCGGTCGCTCCAAATCGGCTGGATTGAAATAGATCACATCATCGGCACGCTCACGAGGAATGAAAGGTAAAATGTCATCAATGAGCTGCCCATGCGGATCAATGATGGCGCAGCCTTTTCCATTCTTAAAATCTTGGCGAATCATCACCTGCAAAATCGAAGATTTACCAGTACCTGTTTGTCCAATCACGTAAAAGTGACGAAAGCGATCTTCATTCTTCATGTGAATTTCGGTGCTCACTCCACGATAGATGTTGTGACCCAATAAAATCCCTTCTTTAGGAACGTTGGCAGGCACAGGGGCAATCTTATAATTCTGCCAATTGATGGTGGGTGCTTTATTGTAACGAATATTGGGCAAATGAAACACGCTGACGATTTCTTCCGGACACAAAATCATCTTATGCACATGAAAAGGTTTGCGCATGTCTCGCATCAAAAAACGCTGCACAATGGGGCCAATGTAATTTTCTTTATGATGAAAAGCATTGTTGTCGGTGGTGCTGTACTGAGCAAAGGCCCCTTTCATGCTCGAAAGCAGAGCCTCCGCCTTATGATGGGAATCGGAAACGGCAATCAGGCGCAGCACCGCTTCATAACCGATTTGAGTGTTCTTCTCTTCAATCGCCTTCACCTGTTCATCCACCATCGGCGTGGAGCGATTGGGGCTGTCGTGACCGGCCACAGCTTCCCCTCTAAATAGAATGCTGAGCATGTCTCCGAACCAAACAAAAGGATTGAGAGAATGAAAGAAACCACCATGCTTGCCCTCTAAAATATTTTTAGCTTCTTCACGGCCCTTTTTTTGCCAGCCATTTTTAAGTGGACGAAGCATGAGTTGAATGGCGGCACTTTCTTGAGGTTCCAGCTTGGAAAGCACATTGGTCATGTTATTGAGAGGGTCCGCCGTCATGCGCTGATAAGTGCGGATGGGGAAGGGGTAATGCTTAGCCAAACACAAGTAAGCAGCCGCCACCTTGGAGCCCTTTTGAAACAGATTGTAATCCGATTCTTCTTCCACATAACTGTCAGGGAAAAATGAAGTGATTTGCTTTTCCACGAGCACAATGAGCGGACGGGGCACCACAAGATAAAAATCAATCAAATTGTTTCGTGCTACATATTCACAAGAAAGAAAATCGTTTCCAAAAAAATGATAGCGCCAAGTGGAGTCATCAATCGCCGCCAAAGCCTCAAAAAACTGCTTCATAATACCCGCCGTATCCTTAAAATCTCGATTCGCACCCATGGAGTCCGACTCACTTTCACGATCCTCTTTAGATTCTTTCTTTGGAATACGAATCTTTAAAAAAGTCATATTCAAAGATCGGCGGTGGTCAGCATGATGGTGCAGCCACCACAGGGTGCCCCAAAGAGTCACGAGTACAAGGAAAACAATGAAGGCGTAGATCATGTCGAAAACAACTTAACACAGAAGCTGAATCTCGACCAGTAACTATTTTTCAAGAATCTTAATGTGCATTTCGCGCACTGCTGCTTCTGGTAAAGAAGAGGGTGCTCCCGTGCGCAGATCCTTGGCTTTAGAGTCTTTGGGGAAGGAAATGACTTCGCGAATATTGGGTTCGTCACGAAGCAACATCAGAATGCGATCCAGGCCCCAAGCGATGCCTCCGTGGGGAGGTGCTCCATAAGAAAAGGCTTCCAGCAAGTGACCGAATCGGCGTTCAATTTCCACTTCTTCAATGCCGAGCACTTGAAAGATTTTTTTCTGAACTTCAGGGGAGTGGATACGAATAGAGCCCCCGCCGATTTCACTTCCATTCATGGCAATGTCATAGGCTTTGGCGAGCACATTTTTAGGATCGGTATCGAGCATATCCAGCATTTCGAGCTTGGGCGAAGTGAAGGGGTGGTGCGCAGAGGCAAGGCGGTTCTCTTCTTTGCTGTACTCAAAAAGAGGGAAGTCCACCACCCAAAGCAGTGCGAGCACGTTGGGGTCGCGCAGTTGAAAATGATCTCCACAGGCAAGACGCACATAGCCTAGGGCGTTGCACGCGATTTCAAATTCATCCGCTGCAAAGAAGACGATGTCTCCTTTTTGAGCCCCGCAGCGGTCCACGAGAGCAGCCAATTCTTCCTCCTTGAAAAATTTCGTAATGGGTCCTTTGATGCCTTCCTCTTCCAAAGTGATGTAGGCCAGGCCCTTCGCACCATAAACTTTGGCGATTTCGGTCAAATCATCGATCATTTTGCGGCTGAACTCAGCTCCTTTTGGAGCGCGAAGGCACTTCACCACGCCGCCATTCGCAAGGGCACCGGTGAACACTTGGAAGCCGCAGTCTTTCACAAGATCAGAAACATCCACAATTTCCATGCCAAATCTCATATCAGGTTTATCGGTTCCAAAACGACTCATCGCCTCCTTCCAAGTCAGGCGAGGAAAGGGGCTTTGCATTATTTTTTTCTCAGGAACAAGTTCGGTCAAAAGCTGGGTCAAAACCGCTTCGTTCAGTGAAATCACATCTTCCTCTTCCACAAAAGACATTTCCAAGTCCATCTGGGTGAACTCGGGTTGACGATCTCCACGACTGTCTTCATCGCGGAAACAACGTGCAATTTGAAAATAGCGATCCATTCCTGACACCATTAAAAGTTGCTTGAGCTGTTGAGGAGATTGGGGCAAAACATAAAAAGTTCCAGGGTAAAGGCGCGCGGGCACAATAAATTCGCGGGATCCTTCCGGCGTGCCTTTCATGAGCATGGGAGTTTCCACCTCACAAAAACCGCGTTCATCCATGAGGTCGCGCAGGCGTTTGATGAATTTGTGGCGGAACACAAGGTTGTTCTTCATACGCTCCTTGCGCAAATCGAGATAACGATATTTGAGACGAGTTTCTTCATTCACTTCCTTATTTTGATCGATTTCAAACGGGGGAGTTTTAGCCTTATTCAAAATCGTGAGCTCCGTCGCTAGCACTTCAATGGCTCCTGTAGCAAATTCGGCATTGGTCTGGCCTGTCGGGCGAGGACGCACGGTTCCCGTCACTTTCAAAACATATTCCGAGCGCACCGAATTCACAGCTGCATGAGCTTCAGGGGCAGTGGACGGATCAAAAACCACTTGAGTCAATCCGTAGCGATCGCGCAGATCAATAAAAACCAAATCTCCGTGATCTCGGCGGCGATGCACCCAACCGCTCAACGTGAGGGTTTGACCTTCATGATCTTTTCGGAGTTCACCGCAAGTGTGTGTTCTGTACATAGGCAATAAAGAAACTAAGTGGGCCTATTCTAGAGGTCTTGGAAGAAAAATCCAATTGAATTCTCATTGGAGGATTTTTTTGACTTCTTCTTGTAGCAAGGGATGCACATCCACTCCAAAAGGCACTTTGATGCGTTTTAACGTTTGCCCATTGGGAATGTGAATTTCCACCACCGTTTCACCCTTATTTTCTTCGAGCAGGGTTTTGAGTTTTTTCAAAAGCTCAGGCGAACTGCCTTCATTCAGCGAGACAATAAAAGGTTCATTTCTTATTTCTACAGGTGCGGCATTTTCCAAGCCCTCGGTGACTTCAGAAACTTCACTTTCTTCCACAGCATTTTCAGAACGAAGTGGAGGCACGCCAATGATGCGATCTTCGGCATCAAAAACCTGTTTTTCTTTCGCCGATTTGATCATGTTTTCAAGCGAAAGAGTTTTCAACGAATCCAAAATGAATTGAAAATCTTCCCCTCGTTTATCCAAACGCCCTTCCATGGTATAAACTCGTTCCTCAGCCAATTCTTGGCCAAAAGCGTCGTAAGCCCGAGGGAACAGCACAAACGGGACTCGCGCCGTGGGGTCTTCTATTTCCCCCATGGCCATGTATTTTCCGGCCTTGGTCATGATTTTTCGAACTTGTGTCACAAAACCGGTGAGCTGAATTTTTTTATCCACCTCTTTTTCAGTTAAAGAACCGATGAGTTTGCCTTTGCTTTGGAAATAACGCTTCATTCCTTGCAAAGGATGGCCGCTCACATAAAGCCCCACAAAATCCTTTTCCCAACGGAAGCGTTGAGCACTGTCGGCAGGAGGCACCTCTCTCATATGCAAGGGCTCAATGGAGCTATCGTCCATCATACCAAAAATGTCGGTTTGCCCCTCGGCACTGGAGGCTTGGATATTTTTGGCATAAGTGTTAATTTCATCATAATTGGACGCCAGCTGAGCACGTTCGCCCAATTCATCCATAGCTCCCGAATAAGCCAAACATTCGATGGTCTTTTTATTCAAAATTTTTGCCGGAACTCGTCTCGCCAAGTCTTCCAAAGAGCTGAAAGGCCCTCCTTCCTCACGCACACGAATGATCTCGTAAACAGGGCCATCGCCCATTCCTTTGATGGCCATCAGCCCAAAACGAATCGTTTTATCATCAATCACCGTGAAGTGAGCGCGCGATTCATTGACGCTCGGGGGCAAAACTTCAATGCCCATGTTGCGACATTCTTCAATCTCAATCACGATGCGATCGGTGTTATCGGCATCAGAAGTCAATAAAGCTGCCATGAATTCAGCAGGGTAATGAGCCTTAAGATAAGCCGTTTGATAGGCAATGTAGGCGTAACACGCAGCGTGGGATTTATTGAATCCATAACCTGCAAAAGGCTCCACAACTTCATCGAAAATTTTCGATGCCAGTTTGGCTTCACGCCCTTGCGCCACAGCTCCTTGAATGAACTTTTCACGTTGAGCCACCAGTTCAGAAGCAATTTTCTTCCCAATGGCTCGGCGCAAAAGATCAGCTTCACCCAGTGAAAACCCGGCAAAAACCTTGGCGATTTCCAAAATCTGTTCCTGGTAAATAGCAATGCCATACGTTTCTTTCAACACAGCCTCTAAAGATTCGTGCAAATACGTCACTTTTTTCTTGCCGTGTTTGCCGTCAATATAGCTCGAAATGAACTGCATGGGGCCGGGACGATACAGCGAAACCATGGCAATGATATCGGTGAATTCAGTAGGCTTGAGTTCACGCAAATAGCGCTTCATGCCCGCCGATTCCATTTGAAACACTCCGGTGGTCTCCCCGCGTTGAAGCAACTCGTAAGCCTTTTTGTCATCCATGGGCAGGCCGGCCAAATCCACCGTCAATTCAGGTCTCGTTCGTTTTAAAACACCCAAAGTGGTTTGCAAAATAGTCAGATTGCTGAGCCCCAAAAAATCCATTTTAAGCAGGCCCAATTCTTCACAAGGTTTCATGGAATACTGAGTCACTATTCCTTCTCCGTCGCCCGTGGCTTTTTGCAGGGGAGTGTAAAGGTCCAAAGGATCGCGAGAAATAATCACGGCACACGCATGAGTCCCAACCTGTCGAATGGTGCCCTCCAATTTCACGGCTGTGTCCAAAATTTCTTTGGCATGTTCATCCTCTTTATAAAGTTTGGAAAGTTCAGGATCATCGGTCAAAGACTCTTCTAAAGGGGCATATTTGCCTAAAATGGCCGGGGGAACCATTTTAGCCACACGATCCACCTCAGAATAACTGAAGCCGAGTGCCCGCCCTGCATCTCGAATGGCGGCCTTGGGAGCCAAGGTTCCAAAAGTGATGATTTGAGCGACATGATCTTCTCCATACTTTTCGGTAACATATTTCAAAACTTCATCGCGTCGAAGGTCATCGAAATCCACGTCAATATCGGGCATGGAAATGCGTTCCGGATTCAAAAATCGTTCAAACAGCAATTTGTATTGAAGAGGATCCAGTTCCGTAATTTTCAAACAATAAGAAATGATTGAACCTGCCGCCGATCCACGACCGGGTCCCACCACAATGCCATTTTCTTTGGCGTAACGAATGAAATCGTGCACGATCAAAAAATAAGCATCAAAACCCATTTTATGAATGGTTTCCAACTCAAAATCCAAACGCTCCAAAGCCCCTTCCGGGGGTGAATCTCCATAACGTTCCTTAAAGCCTTTTTCACAGAGTTGCCTCAAATAAGCTTCCGGGGTTTCTGAACCCGTATCGAAATAAGGAATCAAATGTTCTCCAAATTTAATGTCCACTGTGCACATTTCCGCGATTTTCAAAGTATTTTCATAAGCTTCCGGACAAAAACGAAAAGATTCCTTCATGTCTTCAGGTGAACGCATCGAAAAATTCCCATTGTAACGGAAGCGATGCTCATCCTTCACTGTCTTTTGATTTTGAATGCAGATGAGCACATCGTGAGCTTCGGCATCTTCAGGTTTTAAATAGTGGCAATCATTGGCTGCCACCAAGGGAGCTCCCGTTTCCTTCGAGAGTTCGATCAATTTGCTGTTCACAATGCTCCAGTTGGCTATTTCAGGATGATGCTGCAATTCCAAATAAAAAAACTCTTTTCCAAAAATTTCCTGGTATTTTTTAATCTTTTCTCGAGCCACATCCATTTGATTCTCAAGAATGAGTTTAGGGATCAATCCCCCCAAACTTCCCGTCAAAGCAATCAACCCTGAGCTGTATTTCTCCAAAACCTCTTCATCAATACGAGGTTTATAATAAAATCCCTCCAAAGCAGCCACACTGCACAATTTAAGCAGGTTTTGATAACCTTCGTTGTTCCTAGCCAAAAGCACCAAAGAAGAATAGCGATTTTCAGGGGTTTTAAGGTGACGTCCCAAAGGAGCCACATACGCTTCCACTCCTAAAATAGGCTTAATGCCTTCTGCTTTGGCTGCTTTATAAAATTCCAAAGCCCCATAAAAAACTCCACTGTCGGTAAGGGCCACAGCAGGGCTGCCTTGCTCCTTCGCCAATTTCACATAATCCTTAGGCTTCGCCAAACCTGTCAAAATGCTGTAATGCGTGTGATTGTGAAGATGAACGAAACTCATTATTCAGAGTGTAACACGCTTTCCATCCATGTTTGAATCGCTACGGAAAAATCAGAAACGAAGGGGATTTCCCCTAAAACTTGTTTAAGAATGAAACTCGCTAAGGATAAAAAAAGAGCAGTGCCGAATAAAATGCCCAGACCTTGAAAGGTTCCAGCTAAAAAATTCCTCCATGCAATAGACAAAGGATGAGATAGATAACGGATGAAAAGAGAAAATTCTTTCTCCTTTTCTAAGTTGAAGTGAATATCGGCCACCGAAACAGAAGACTTTTTCTTACGGAAGAGAGGCATGGTTGTAGGGGTTGGTGCTCGGGGAGAGACTTGAACTCTCACACCCGAAGGTACTAGCTCCTAAGGCTAGCGCGTCTGCCATTTCGCCACCCGAGCACATGGGGATTCTAAACGAGGAGAAAGTGTTGACGCAACTATTGACAAAACCATTTTTTAGTCTTATGTTAAGCCCTTACTAGTTGGAAAATCTGAAAAATGAAGGATAAATATTCTATTGACGTTTACAAAAAGGAACAATATCGTAGGAATACATAGTTCAGTTTTCCGGCCCACTTAACAGAAGAAAAATGACCCATACGTCTAAGCTCGGTACCCCTATCCTCAAGCTCAATCTCAGTGAAATCATCGAAGATATCTTCATGGTACTCACCGATAAAGAAAAAAAAGTAGTGGTCCAACGATTTTCCTTAGACAATAAGGAGCGCCGCACCTTAGAAAGCATTGGACAAAGCTTTAACGTGACTCGAGAACGCGTGCGTCAGATCGAAAAAATTGCTCTTGGAAAACTGCGCCGCACCGTTACGAGCAGCAAACTGCATTACATTCATGAAGTGGCCGAAGCCATTTTGCGTGAAAATGGAGGCTTGCTTCTTGAGGACGAATTGGTAAAGAACATTCTCAATCTCATTGAAAAAACCGTGGATGTGGACGCTCAAATCGTGCGTTTGGCTTTGACCATCTGTCCTGGCATTCAATCCATCGAAAAAAACAATCTTTACCGTTTGTCTTGGCATTTGAACAGTATTCCCGAAAGTGCCGTTGCAGCCGTGAGCGAAGCCGCACACGATGCCCTCAAACAACACAAAGATATTTTGAGCGCGGAAGAACTGCTCAGAGCCATGTCCAAGACCAAAGTCATTCAAGAATTCAAGCTCACCGACGAGTTTTTCTTGGCCGCACTTCGCATGGATGAACGCACCAAGAAAGTAGAAGAGGGTTACGGACTGGTGGTGTGGAGGCACATCAACCCAAAGAGCATCCGAGACAAAGCCCTCATTGTGCTTCGTCAGGAAGAAAAACCGTTGCATTTCGTGGACATCGCTAAAAAAATCACCGACAACCGTTTCGATTCCAAAAAAGTGACCGTGCAAGCCGTGCATAATGAATTGATCCGCTACCCTCAATTCGTCTTAGTAGGACGTGGACTCTATGCTCTTAAAGAATGGGGCTATGAAGATGGAACCGTGACCGACATCATCGAAGCTTTGCTCGCAAAAAAGAGTCCTCTGAGCAAGCAAGACATCATCAAAGGCGTGCTCAAACAACGCCGTGTAAAAAAAGGAACCATCTCTTTAAACCTGCAAAAGAACCCTCAATTCGCTCGTGTGGGTCGTGCCGTTTACAGTTTGGATCTTTCCAAGAAAAAGAAATAATTTCCCGCCAACGCCATGGCTGAAAAAACTCTCTTTCAAAAAATCATAGACAAAGAAATCCCTGCCGATTTTGTGTATGAAGACGATCTTTGCGTGGCCATCAAAGATCTTTACCCCAAGGCCCCGGTTCATTTTCTCATCATTCCTCGCAAATTCATTCCAAGCTTTGCTGAAGTCACTGAAGCCGATAAAGACCTGGTTTCACACCTCATGTTCGTGGGGCAAAAACTTGCTGAAGAGTACAAATGCGAAGGCTACCGCCTACAGTTCAATGTGGGTGAAAAAGGCGGACAAGTCATTTTTCACTTGCACCTCCACCTAATGGGGTGGCATTGACCTCGAGCTTAACTCCAACTAAGCAAAACGGTGCACCACCTTCAGCCAAATTTCTTTTAAAAGCTCATAACTGGCATGGGCCACCAGTTCAATTTGTCGAACGAGGCGGCGCAGTTCCGCAATGGCTTGACTGAGGAGGTCGTATTGCTTACTGCGGCGGAGCGTTCGGATTTCTTTTTCAACTTTGATTTTACGGGCCTCCAAAACCTTTTTCACTTCTTGACGCATGGCTGGCACTTTGGGGGCACTCGCTAAAAGCCGTTCTCGAAGCAAAAGTTTTTCATCCAAAAGCGCCCCTTTTTTCGTGGTTTTAGCAGACTGCTTGCTTTGAGAAGAAGAATCTCGTTTTTTTTCACTTTGACCGGAAGCCACTTCACTCACGGATTCTCCGACACTGTCCACAGCTTCGGCTAAACCAGAATCTCCCTCCAGGACTCGAACCTGAACAGAAGAACCCTCGGGGACTTGCTCTTTAGTATTGGAAAAATTGTTTTTGTGACTCATAATGCAATCCTAACATTATAACACTTTATCGTCTTTCTTTAAAGGTTAATAAACTTTCGTTGCCATGCAAGAACTTGCTAAAACTTTCAACTCCAAAGAGTTTGAGGAACGTCTCTACAAAAAATGGGAAGAATCCGGGGCTTTTCAACCGGACTCCGATCCTCAAAAGCCCGCCTACGCCCTCATGATGCCGCCCCCCAATGCCACCGGCACTCTGCACTTGGGGCATGCAACCATGCTGGCCATTGAGGATATTTTGGTCCGCTACCACCGAATGAAAGGCCACGCGACGCTTTATTTGCCCGGCACCGACCATGCAGCCATTGCCACCGAAAGCGTGGTGATTAAAAAATTACAAGAAGAAGGAATGAAGAATCCGCGCGAAACCTTAGGACGCGAAGGGCTTTTAAATGAGATCAAAGTTTTTGTTGAAAACAGCAAAGCCACCATCCGTAATCAGGTTCGAAAAATGGGCACCAGCTGCGACTGGTCTCGCGAGCGTTACACCTTCAGTGATGACATGAATCACGCGGTGAATACACTTTTTAAAATGATGTATGACGACGGACTCATCTATCGTGGAGATCGCATTGTGAATTGGGACCCCAAAATGCAAACCACCGTAGCCGACGACGAACTCGAATACATGGAAGAGAAATCCCCATTTTACATCTTTAAATACGGCCCTTTCGAGATTGGGACTTCTCGTCCCGAAACCAAATTTGGCGATAAGGTGGTGGTGATGCACCCCGAGGACCCGCGTTATGCAAAATACAAGCATGGAGAAGTGATTGGACCTTTTGAGTGGATCAATGGACCTTCGACCGCCACTGTGATCAAAGACGAAGCCATCGACATGGAATTTGGTACCGGAGTCATGACCATCACCCCCTGGCACGACATGACGGACTTCGAAATTGCCGAACGCCATAAACTTGAAAAAATCCAAGTCATCGACGAACACGGGCGACTTTTGCCCATTGCGGGTGAATTTGCAGGCATGAAAATCCAAGAAGCTCGCGGAAAAATTGTAGAAAAACTCGCCGAAAAAGGATTGCTTTTGAAAACGGACGAAAATTACGTCCACAACGTGGCCGTCAGCTACCGTGGAAAAGGAAAAGTGGAGCCTCAAATCATGAAACAATGGTTCGTGGACGTGAACAAAGCCGTCATCGATTGGAAAGGGAAAATGAGCAGCATCAAAGAGGTGCTTCAAGATGTAGTCCACAGCGGCATGATCCGCATCGTGCCCGATCGTTTCGACAAAATCTACTTCCACTGGATCAACAATTTGCGCGATTGGTGCATCTCTCGCCAAATCTGGTGGGGCCACCGCATTCCGGTGTGGTACAAAAACGAACAAGTGCAAGTGAGCGAAAACTCGCCCGGCGAAGGCTGGATCCAAGACGAAGACACCCTCGATACCTGGTACAGCTCCGGACTTTGGACTTTTTCAACCTTAGGTTGGCCTGAAAAAACGCCCGACTTACTGCGCTTCACACCCTCCAACGTACTGGAGACGGGCTACGACATTTTGTTTTTTTGGGTGGCTCGCATGATTTTACAATCCACTTACGCCCTTCGCAAAACTGGCTTTTCAGAAGAAAAATCCCTTCCTTTTAAAGACGTGTACTTGCACGGCCTCATCCGCGACATTCGTGGAAAAAAGATGAGCAAATCCCATCCCGAAACCTGCATCGATCCACTGGATATGATCGAAAAATACGGCACCGACGCCATTCGCCTTAGCCTGGTGATTGGGGGAACACCGGGCAACGACATGCGTCTTTATGAAGAGAAAATTTCAGGATTCCGCAACTTTGTGAACAAAATTTGGAACGGCGCTCGCTTTGTGCTTTTAAACCTCGACCCTTCCGCCAGTACTGACCTCGATCCTTCCACTTTCAGCCGTGCGGACAAATGGATTTTAACGCGACTCAACGAAATCATTGAAAAAGCCAGCAAGGAACTCGAGACCTATCAATTTTCGGAAGCAGGCATGAGCGTCTATGACTTTTTTTGGGGAGAATACTGCGACTGGTATGTGGAAATGAGCAAGGTCAATAAAAATCCAGCGGTGCTCAAACACGTGCTCCAAAACACACTTAAACTTTTGCACCCCTTCATGCCCTTTGTAACCGAAGCCGTTTGGGAACAATTGGAGCCCAAAGAATTGCTCATCACTTCTGAGTGGCCACGCCCCAATCCAATGTGGAATTTTGCAGAAGAAACAGCCGAAGTTCAGCGCGTGATGGAACTGGTTTCCTCCATCCGCTCCTTGCGAGCCGAAGCCAACGTGGATGCCACAAAAAAAATCCACGCTATTGTTTACGCCCACGAAGATCTTCAGCTCATGCAAGACAAAGCAGACATCATCAAACGCCTCGGCAACTTGGGGGAGCTCGAACTCAGCGAAACCGGTCCCAAGCCAGAAAAAGCCTTGGCGGCCTTTGTAGGAGACATTGAAATTTTTCTACCCCTTGCCGATCTCCTCGACTTTGAACAGGAGCAAAAACGCATCACCAAAGAGATTCAGGAACTAGAACGCTATATTGAAAACATTGAGCGGAAACTCGAAAACCCCGGCTTCGTTCAAAATGCTCCTCAAGAAATTTTAACGAAAGAAAAAGAAAAGTTGAATGAAAGCAAAAATCGACTGGAAAAACACCAAACCCAACTCAAAACTTTGACGAAATGAGCTGAAGTGCTAAATTGAACTCTTATAATCAATCGCATATGAAATTCAAAGAATTGGCTTTATTAGGCACCCTAGCAGGATGGGGCTGTCTGCCTGAAAAAAATGCACCAACAGACGATTGCACCACCGTAGGAGTGAACGGCGATGTCGCAGCGGATGAAGCAGACGGTTTGTCAGATGAAGACCTTCTCGCAGAATATGGCACAACTGCCATTAGCATTCAAATGGCCCTATCTGGAGAAGAAACTTCTATTACAGGAGAAATTCAAGAGGGAACTGAAGGTGAAAATGGAGACACAGTAGCTTTCGCCTGCGCATCAAATCAAATAGGTTCCTGTGAAATGCATGTTTATAACAATTGTAATAATGATTTTAGATGGACAGTAGCATTCAATGAGCCTATAGAAAGCGCAGCTTGCACCTGGTTCGCTGACGCAGCAGATCTTCCTCCCCGCGACCCAACCTGCACATTGACCACCGATGGAAGAGAGCTCACTGTGGACGGCAACTAAAGCCACATCCAAAGTGAACAGCCTTGAAAAAACGCGCGTTTTGAGTTAGAATGATGAGATGCTCAAAACAGATCATTTAAAACAAATTCAAGTCGCCAAGTCCCAAAAAAATTATGACTTGATGCTGCTGAGTGCCAAAGAAGCTTTAAACGCTTATCCCAGCGACGAAGATTTAAAAGAAGCCCTGTGCGACGCCCAGGCTTATTATGTGAACGAAAAACTGCATTCAGACTTGCTCAAAACTTTGGAAGAAAAAGAGGATTGGGAAGGACTGCAGGCCATTTATCTCAAGCTGCTTTCGGTCTTTCCAAGCTCCGAGAAATTGCATCATCTGCTGGAAAAAACCAGAAAAAAAATCGAACGCAGTGCTAAAGAAGCCAAGGAAAATTTCTATCAAAAGGCGGAGCGACAAGTCAAAGAAATGATGCAAAAAGGAGATTTACAAGGTGCAGAAAACGCCTGCTACGAAATTTTAAGCAGTGATCCAAAGCAAAAAAAAATACTCAAACTCTTGATTAAAATTCAGCACCGCATCGATAAAGACATCGAAAAAGCCCTCGGATTTTACTATAAAAACGCCGTTCCCAGCCTCGAAAGAGAGTATCAAGCTCACCAAGAAAACTACGTTCGCGTTTAGCGCAGCAAAAGTTGGTCGCGTCGTTGCCCAACCCCCACGTATTTCAGAGGACAGCCAAGCAAAGCTTCCAGTCGAAGCACATAATTTTTGGCATTTTGAGGCAACGCATCCCACGAAGTCACTTCTTTAAGAGAGCTTTTCCAACCAGGCAAAGTTTCATATTCCACTTCCACGCGTGCTAGGTCTTCGAGGCTCGCCGGAATACTGTCCAAATTGCGGCCATCCAATTTATAAGCCACCGCAATTTTCACCTCATCAAGCGCGTCCAACACATCGAGCTTCGTCAAATTGAGTGCCGTAAAGCCATTGAGCCGTACGGAATATTTCGTCATCGGCACATCGAACCATCCACAGCGACGAGGCCTCCCCGTGGTAGAGCCATATTCACCCCCTGCCTCTCGAATGGAGTCACCGAGTGCATCCACAAGTTCGGTTGGGAAGGGACCACTGCCCACGCGAGTCATATAGGCTTTCACAATTCCAATATTGTCGCCAAGATCGCGAGGAGAAAGACCGGTTCCAGTGAAAATACCTCCAATGCTGGGGTTGGAGGAAGTCACAAAAGGGAAAGTTCCATGATCAATATCGAGCAAAGTTGCATTTGCCCCCTCCACGAGCACTTTCTTACCCGCCGCCAAAGCTTGATCGAGCACGAGAGCACCATCCACCATCATGGCCAAAAGCCGAGAGCGAACCCCCTGTAAGACAGCCAATTCTGCCTCAGCATCGTATTCGAATCCATAATTTTTTTGATGCCACTCCACATTGGCCTTGTACTTTTCTACAAAACTTTCCCAGTGAGCTAAATCGCAAAGGCGAAGCCCACGTCGATTGATTTTATCGGCATAGGCAGGCCCAATTCCACGTCGAGTCGTCCCCACTTTTTGAGTTCCTTTAGAGTCTTCCTGAGCTCCATCAATAAGCTTGTGATAATCGAATAAAAGAGCAATACGATCCGAAATTTTCACGCGACTCTCCACCTCATAGCCTTGAGTTTTCATCGCTTCAATTTCTTCAAACAGACTGGGCACATGCAAGACCACGCCGTTGCCAATCACACACTGAACATGCGGATACAAAAGTCCACTGGGCAGAAGGTGAAACACAAATTTTTTAATTTCCTCACCTTGCTTCACATACACCGTGTGACCCGCATTCGCACCGCCCGTCGCACGAGCCACAATATCGAAATTTGCACTCAAAACATCCACGAGTTTCCCTTTACCTTCGTCGCCCCATTGAGCGCCCAGGATAACGGTGAAAGCTTGTCGTGTCATGTGAGGAAGGGTAAATCGCGGCTATTTTAAACAAAGCCGCTTGAACTTACTAGGGAGATTTTCTAAGCTAAAACCATGAAACACATGGAGCTTTATATTTCCGGCAAAGTCCAAGGGGTCTGCTTCCGTTCGCTCACACAAAGCCTAGCCAAAGAACTCGGACTCACAGGCTATGTTGAAAATTTGGAAGATGGCCGCGTCCACATCGAAGCAGAGGGCACCGACAAAGATCTAAAAGAACTTTTGGATTGGACCCACCGTGGACCTGACCTTGCTGAAGTTGAAAAAGTGGAAATAAAATGGAGCGACGACTTTGTGGATTATACTGATTTCACCCTCCTTGAACCATGAAACGACTGTTTTTAGGTCTAGAATTTCCAAAAGAACTTGCCAGCGAACTCGAGGCTTTTATCGAACCGTATAAAACTCATTCTGCTCTCAAAGATGCCAAGTGGATCCCCACCGAAAATTTTCACCTGACTCTCCTCTTTTTAGGAGAAGTACCCGACTCCCTTGTGCCAGAAGTACAATCTTTGGCCCGCGGCGTTTGCGCCAAAATTCCTAAATTCATCCTGCAGCCCAAGCGCGTGACGCTGTACCCCGAAATGGGCAAGGCCAAAATCGTTTGGACCAAATTCGAACGCAGCCTCGAGTTTCAAGAACTCTGCTCTGAGTTGCTGCTCTTTTTGAAACACACGCTCCCAGACCTTGAAGTGAAAGAATCCATCGCTCACCTCACACTCGCACGCCTCCGTAAAACCATCGATGGCAAAGCACTGACCTTCAAGCCCATCGACTTCAGTGGCTTCGAGGTGACCGAAACCGCCCTCTACCAGTCGGAACTCACACCCCAAGGCTCCGTTTATACTGTGCTTGAACGCTATCCACACGGAGCGTAGTATACCGGCACTCTTTCGCCCCATTTTTCCATGTCTTCTGCCCTACGCGATCACCGTTGGATCGCCCTTATTGTGCTCTGTCTTGGCTCTCTCATGATCGTACTCGACACGACCATTGTGAACGTGGCGCTGCCTTCCATCCGCGACGACCTTGGCTTTTCCGAGTCCACGCTCGCTTGGGTGGTGAATGCCTACATGCTCACTTTTGGAGGCTTCTTGCTGCTCGGGGGACGCCTCGGCGATCTCTTTGGCCACCGCAAACTCTTCCTCATGGGCTTGGGACTCTTCACTCTAGCTTCCTTAGCGTGCGGATTGGCCAGCACTCAAGAGCTGCTCATCGTTGCCCGTGCCTTTCAAGGGTTTGGAGGGGCGATCGTTGCCGCCGTGGCCCTTTCTCTCGTCATGAATCTTTTCACTGAACCGACAGAACGCGCCAAAGCCATGGGCGTCTATGGTTTTGTGAACTCCGGGGGAGGAACACTGGGTGTCTTGCTCGGTGGAATATTAACCAACTCGTTCAGTTGGAATTGGATCTTTTTAGTGAATGTCCCCTTGGGAATTCTGGTCTTCGTACTGGGCCTCAAACTGCTTCCACTCCACAAAGAAAGCGGTGCCCCACGTCACTTGGACGCCGCCGGTGCCGTCACCATCACCTCAGCCATGCTGCTCGCGGTTTATGCCATTGTGAATGGAAATCAAGTGGGATGGGGGTCTGCACAAACCTGGCTCGAACTGGGGGGAGCCTTAGTACTCTTGCTCATCTTCATTGCCATTGAACTCAAAGTTAAAAAACCACTGATGCCGCTGGGACTCTTCAAACTCCGCAACATGACCATCGCCAATGCCATGGCCATGCTTTGGGCGGCTTCTATGTTCTCATGGTTCTTCCTTTCCGCTCTTTATCTACAGCTCGTGCTCGGTTACAGTCCGCTCTTTGTGGGACTGGCCTTCCTCCCATGCAACATCATCATGGCCATTTTGTCACTCGGTGTTTCTGCCAAGCTAGTCATTCGTTTCGGGATCCGCCCCACGCTTATGGTCGGACTCGCTTTGATCACAGCAGGACTGGGGTTCTTTGTACTCGCTCCAATGGAAGGAACTTTTGTGATGAACGTGATGCCCAGCATGATCCTCTTTGGCCTCGGAGGAGGAATTGCCTTCAACCCGCTCTTGCTCGCTGCCATGAACGATGTGAAACAAGAAGACTCCGGCCTCGCCTCGGGAATGATCAACACTTCCTTCATGATGGGTGGAGCGCTTGGACTCGCTATTTTAGCCAGTCTCGCCTCGTCTCGTTCTGCCAGTTTGCTCGCCTCAGGAGCAGAAGAAATGGTGGCCTTACTGGGTGGCTACCACGCCGCTTTCTTTGCCGGAACTCTCTTTTCTGGACTTGCGCTACTATTGGCCACTCTGCTTAAAATCAAGAAGCCCACTAAGGAGCCTAGCGCTGCGGTACATTTTTAGCAGAATGTTTTCAGGTTTTTTGATAAACAAAAAACCCCTCAGAAGAGGAGTATTTGCGTCACCCGCGAGTTACTGTAGCTGAACAGCCCTTGGATATTTTAAGAATAACACAAAGCAGTATAAAATGGCAACATGAATAAAGCCCTCCCTCTCCGTTGGTTCAACCGCCCCACCGTGGACGTCGCCCGTGACCTCCTCGGCAAATACCTCGTGCGCCGCTTTCCGGATGGCACTGAGCACGCCTACCGCATCACCGAGACCGAAGCCTACGACGGACCCGAGGACCTCGCGTGCCACGCTTCCAAAGGACGCACGCCCCGCACCGAAGTGATGTTCGGCGAAGCCGGTCACTTTTACGTCTACTTCGTCTACGGCATTCACTGGCTCCTCAACATCGTCACCGGCCCCACAGATTTCCCATCCGCCGTCCTCATCCGCGGACTCGAAGGCCTTAGCGGCCCCGCCCGCCTCACCAAAGCCCTTCAGATCGATAAGAGTTTTTACGGCAAACCAGCCACTCCTAAATCAGATTTGTGGTTTGAAGACCGCGGCGAAAAGGTGGATCAGATCCTCGCAACCCCTCGGATTGGAGTGGATTATGCGGGGAAAGAATGGGCAAGGAAGGAGTGGAGGTTTGTGATAAAAATTTAAAAAGGCGGCTACCACTCCGTAACCGCCTTTTCGGGCAGATCAACTACTTTGTGTCACCATTGCCGGATTTCGGCATGCGCTCTACAACGTATTTCTCTGGATTCCCCCTTGCCTTCTCAACTGGTACCAATCTTCCCGTTAGGGCATTGCGTCCAATAAGGAATGTTTTAGCCGTGCTCATAGGTTTCAGACCTCATTTTTGAATCTCGGGCTCGACCAACCTTCGCGAGTCTTCAAGAGGAGGAAGAACTCGGTGTTTTATCACGGGATAATCGTACCAAAGAGAGCTTAGTTTTGTAAAGAATTTATTACAAAATGCAATAAAAACGAGCTAAAATAGATAATTTGTGTGAATACTTGACTTTTAAGTAGATCGAAGTATCATGTAGATGAATCGCCTTAACCACTCGCTCATGAAGGATTTTATTACCAAGCTTCGCAAGTCTGCAGGACTTTCTCAAGAAGAGCTTGCTCAAAAATTAGGGTTTTCGCGACCCACTCTTGTTGCGATAGAGAAGGGTGAAAGAGACGTCACTCTCAATGAACTCAAACAAATATCGGAAATTTTCGACATTCCGCTTGAGATAATTCTGGATCAGGAAATGGAAGTAACTCAAAAAATAGAGGCGCAAAACTTTAGTGAAAAAACTTTTATTAAGTTTCAGAATCTTATTCTTCAATGTATTAAATATGGAGCTGATACTGATGGGAAAATTACAAAAACTAAACTGGCAAAACTAGTATATCTATGTGATTTTGCGAACTATTACAAAACTTTAAAACCAATTTCTGGATTTGAATACCGTAGATTCGCCAGAGGACCTGTAGCAATTGAATTTTTTGATATTATCGATAACGATGAATCTCTTAGTGCTGAGAAAAATGGCACTGCAGTAATGGTCTCTTTAGTGGAACAACCAGATGACACTGTTCTTAATAAAGAAGAATTAGAACTTATTAAAGCTGTCTGCAAAAAATGGAAAAAGGCTACCACTCAACAGATTGTAGATTTCACTCATAAACAAATGCCTTGGGCTATGTGTAAAGATAGGGAAGTCATTCCGTATCAACTCATCAATAACGAAGCTCCAGAGAATGTTTATTAAAGATTTATCCTATCAAATTGAATTTTCTTCATACTGCGAAAGACATTTCTGTAAAGATTTTCTAAAAAAATATAAAACACGTCAGTGGCTTGAAACGAGGAAAACTATTATAGCTACCTTAGAACGTGCCTATGCTTTTCAAAATACTGGGCTAATTGATAATTTAAAATTCTCCCAAGAAGATGGGGTAGGAATCTTCAAACTTGATTTTAGAGTTGCTGGAACAAACTTTTCTCCAAAAACATCAGGAAATCGGGTGATTTTTTCTCTTTCCATTAATGCGGTAAAAATTAAAGTTTTACTCGTCTACGGTAAGGATCACTGCGATAAAAAACATTCAGAGACGCAGTGGATATTGGAGCAAATTAAAGCAAATTTCCCTGAATACCGAAAATATTGTTAATTATAGTGTAAATAACTTACCGTCTCCATCTATATGGTAAAAAATCATAAAAGAACATCAACCGATAGTTTTTTTGAAACTCATGTACTAGAGTCGGTCATGGAAAACTTGATACAAAAGGGTTACCCTCCAGAAACATTATCTACATGTTGGAATCAAGATGGTTATATTTTTGATTTAGCAGTGGTGGATAATACAACCAATGAATTAATAGCTGTAATTGAGACTCAAATTCAAAACCCTATTATAGCGACCAGCACTAACTTAAGAGATAGTCTGAAAAAATATTCAGAAATAGCTCGACTCAGTAAGGTTATTCTTTTTATTGTTAGTCTTTCTAATTCAACACTTAAATTTTCTCAATTTGTACCCGATAAAGAAGATAATGAAAAGGGAACTTTCGTACCTATAGATTCACTGCCTTCTTTTGAGGTTCTTAGAGAGAAAATTTTAGGCATAAAGAGGAAAGAAACTAGAGACCAAATAAGGAACATTTGTAGCCTTTTATTCGTACTGACGCTGCTAGTCTTATTAGCTGATTTTTTTAATTATATCGAGGTCAGCTTCGAAAGATTAACACTCCTGGGTGCCTTGGCCGTATTTGCGCTAGTCCCCCATGCTAATAAACTTAAAATATTGAACATAGAGTTTGAGAGAAAGAAGTCAGAGTAGTTTCAGCTTGCCCCTCCCGTCATCCTTCCCTAAAATAAAACTACCCCTAACTCATCCCCGATGCTCGACGCTGCTGTCATTGCCTCTCAGATCCCGCATGTTCTGAAAGGCACGAATTTTACGAACCTTGGAACCCGTTACGAAGGAAAAGTGCGAGACAATTACACTCAGGGCGACAGACGCATCCTCATCACAACCGATCGTCTTTCCGCCTTCGATCGCATCATCGCGCTCATCCCATTCAAGGGGGAAGTGCTCAATGCCATCACCAAATTCTGGTTTGAAAACACCAAGGACATCTGCCCGAACTACATCGAATCCTACCCAGACCCCAACGTAATCGTGGGCACCGAATGCAAGCCGCTCATGATCGAGATGATCGTGCGCGGCTACATCACCGGCTCCACCACCACCTCCATCTGGTATAATTACAACGAAAAGGGCATGCGCAACTTTTGTGGAAACGAACTGCCCGAAGGACTCAAAAAGAACATGCGTTTGCCCATGCCGATCATCACGCCCACGACCAAGGCCGCTCACGGAGCGCACGACGAAAACGTGACACCTCAACAAGCCGTTGAAATGGGACTCGTGACCCAAGAGGAATGGGATCAACTCGCGAACTACGCCCTCGGACTCTACGCTCGTGGAGTGGAAGTGGCCGCTCGACAAGGAGTGATTCTCGTGGACACCAAATACGAATTCGGCCGTATGCCGGATGGAAAGATCGTGGTGATCGATGAGATCCACACGCCAGACTCCTCCCGTTTCTGGATCGCAGACACCTACGAAGCCAAGATGGCTGCGGGCGAAGAACCCGACAACATCAACAAGGAGTTCCTCCGCCTCTGGCTTTCCAATCAAGGTTACCGTGGGGAAGGAGAAATGCCCGTGATTCCTCAGGAAATTTTGATCGAAACCGCCCAAAAATACATGCAAGCCTACGAAATGATCACTGGACAAAAGTTCGAAGCCACTCCCGGCGACGTTCAAGCTCGTTTGCAACAAAACCTCACTCCTTACTTCATCAAGTAACCCCGAACCCCATGATTGTACCCTTTCTCCTCGGTTCCAAAGTCGACCTCGACCACGCGAAGAACATCGCCAAAGTCCTCGATGACTACGGCGTGAAGTATGAAATCTATGTATCCAGCGCCCACAAGGTGCCCGAAAAGACCCTCGAAATCATCAAGAAGTTCAACGAAAAGAAAGAGACGGTGGTCTGGGTGAACATGGCCGGACGCAGCAACGCGCTCAGCGGGCTCGTTTCTGCAAACTCTCACTTTCCAGTGCTCGCTTGCCCTCCATTCAAGGATTACGCAGACTATCTCGCGAACATCCATTCCACCTTGCAAATGCCCGGTGAAACCCCCGCCATCACCGTAGTGGACCCCAAGAATGCGGCTCAAGCCGTCGTGCGCATCCTCGCGCTCACCGACAAAGACCTCGCGAAGAAAGTGAAAAATCACATCAAAGTCGTTCAAAATTCCTTTGAAATCAAACCTGTCTCACTGTAGTCACCTACTCAAAAATGCATAAAACACTCTCTCCGCTCGACGGCCGTTACTCAGAAAAAGTCACCGAATTGACCGAAATTTTCTCGGAAGCGGGACTCATTCGCAGCCGCATCGCGGTGGAAGTCGAATGGCTGATCTTCGTTTGCAACACCCTCAAATTAGAAGGAGCTGGCCATCTTGAAAAATTGGAGGTGGAATCGCTCCGCAAACTTTACATTCAATTCCAGGACGAGTTTGCCGAAGAAGTGAAGGAACTCGAAAAGACCACCAATCACGACGTGAAAGCCGTGGAATATTTTTTGCAAAAAGCTCTCAAGGTGCTGGGCCGCGAAGACCTCGTGCCCTTCATCCATTTTGCCTGCACCAGCGAAGACATCAACAACTTGGCCTACGCCCAAATGATGAAAGCGGGACTGAACAGCGTACTCCTCAAGTCCCTCGAAAAAGTACTCGCCAAACTCAAAGAACTTTCGGAAACCTATCGCAAAGTGCCCATGATGGCGCACACCCACGGCCAGCCCGCAACACCAACCACCGTCGGAAAAGAATTCAAAAACATCGGCGCGCGTCTCTTCCGCCAATATGAGTTTTTGACCAAGGCCGAATTTTTTGGAAAGATCAACGGCGCAACAGGGAACTTCAACGCCCACCTCGTGGCTTACCCAAAAGTGGATTGGATTGCCGCCAGCAAACAATTTGTAGAACATCTCGAACTGACCTGGCAGCGTTACACCACCCAGATAGAACCCCACGACTACATGGCCGAGATTTTCGATGCCATGCGTCGGGTCAACACCGTACTCCTCGATGCCAGCCGCGACCTTTGGTCCTACATCGCCATGGGCTATTTCAAACAAAAGGTGATCGAGGGGGAAGTGGGTTCGTCCACCATGCCACACAAAGTGAATCCCATCGACTTTGAAAATGCCGAAGGGAACCTCGGTCTTGCGAACGCCCTACTCACACATTTCAGCGAAAAACTACCCATCAGCCGCATGCAACGCGATCTGACCGATTCCACCGTGCTCCGCAACATAGGTCTCGCGTTCGGTTATTCCCTCCTCGCTTACAAGAGCCTGCTCAAAGGCCTCGATAAACTTGAGGTGAACGAGACTAAACTTGCCACCGACCTCGATGCCAATTGGGCCCTGCTCGCCGAACCCATCCAAACGGTGCTCCGCCGCTACGGCGTTAAGGACGCCTATGAACAACTCAAAGCCCTCACTCGTGGCACCGACGTGAACCAAGAAACCATCCGCAGCTTCGTGGAAGGCCTCACCATTCCCGAGGATGCAAAAAACCGCTTGCTGGAACTCACTCCAAGCAAGTACATCGGACTTGCAGCTTTGCTATAAAATATCAGCTTTACTTTTAGAATAACAGTGTTATAATTAAGGATCTAGAATTCTTTACATGGCTGATTCAACAGGTATAAAACTAGGCGATACGGTACAAAACGACACAGAAGAAATTGGGAGAGCATTAGGAGTAATAGAAATTCAGAAAGGTGCGATTAGGCAAAAAGATGAGGAGCAAAAAGCGGCTCGAGCTGCCCATGTTGAGCGAATAAATCAAGTCACAGTTCTTCCAACAGAATTTTCAAATTTCGATGCGTTTAAAGCATATCTTGAAGGAATGAACCTCCCCGAGCTTACGCTCGGGGTTTCAGCCTAGTTCAAGCTGCGCTTGGCCCGCATCTTCTTCGCCCTGTTGTTGGATATACTTTCGAATGACCTCCTCGTTAATCCCAACTGTGGAGGCAAAGTAACCTGCCGACCAAATACTTCTCGTCCCCAGTCCACTTTTCTAAGAAACGGAAACTTTATGTTCAACTCACGAGCTGTGTTGGCTTTTATTATTCTCACCACCTCTCCCACTGCTATTTGTGGAGGTATGGAAATTAAAATATGTACATGGTCTAAATCCGTGTTTACCTCTTTCACCACCAGTTCCGGATAGTACTTCGGAATATCCTTCATCACTTCCTGCAGAAAAGCCAACACACCTTCGTTGAATATCTTCCGACGGTATTTGGTCGGCCAAACTAAGTGATAGTCACAGATGAAAACTGCGTGTGAGCTTTTTCGTAGCTTCTTCATGCCTCCACTTTACACCACCACGAAGATGCGGGCACCCACTACATCCCTCGGGCTTACGCCCGGGGAACTACGTCAGTTGATTAGATGTCGATCGAGGGCTCTTATATTTTAGAGAAGGATACATTTATGCGAATGGAGAGGAAAAACTGGCTCACGTAGATGCAAAAAGCGGGAAGATTTCCATCTATAACCTTTTAGCATTGGGAGCTAACCAAGCTCAAAAAAAGTTCCTATCGAATCTAGCAATGATAGCAGGATTGCCCCTATATCAAAGATATGAGGATCATATTATTTACGAAATAGATACTGACCTCTCCCAAAACCTAGAGGACACACTTGCATGCATACTTCTTCGCCATCGAACTCAATTTGATGCAGCCGTAGCAGGATGGACGGGAAAAGACAAAAGAGAAGAAGAGGATTTAGCAGAAGTATATCCAAGCGCAAATGCATTATTACGTAAATTCAACATTCCTAAGGGTGAATTAACTGAAGCACCAAATGGTGATCTGCAAATACCTCCTCTATCTGAAGAAGAATTCCAAAAGATCTTTAGATCTAGCACCAGATCCAAAACTGCTCCAATTGTTTTTGCAAAAAAAGTCGCGCGAGGGTACCAACTCAGTCCATTGACAGATATGGGGGAGTCTCTATCTCTGAGCGATACCAGGCGCTCCGAATTAATAAAATTGATGAGAAAGAGATTTGAAGAAAGAACAGAAGAGAGCTACAAAGATATGTTAAACAATCTAGGAATACAGACCTTAGAGGAGGACCTTGAAAAGGACCCTTCACTTAAAGCAGATTTTCTACATTACATCTCGATAGTTTTTGGTCCGAAAGAGTCACCCATTGCTCCAAACCCACAAGAGCCCTTTACCGTAGCCTTGCTTAGACTGAATGAAAAGGCATTTCTAGAAGAAATCTTCGTGCCAACCATAAAATACAAAAGAGGGGAAGGGAAGATGGAATTGCCCTATAAGGGGATAGCATATGAAGAAAAACCATTTGGGGAAAATGGTAGCCTTACTACAGTAAATACTCAAAAAACATGTGGACAATTTACTGGATTGGAAGAATCGGAAAAAATTGAAAATGCTAAAAAAGCTGCTGAAGATGAAAATATAAAAATCAAATATGCTTTTAAAGAAGATTTCTTGATGTTTAGACTCTTCGTTAAAGCAGTTTCCGATCAAGAAAGAGAAGATTTACGCAGAGCAATTTTCATAAAAGAACTTGATTCTAGCATCAGGAGAGGCTCCTATTCCATGTCAAAGGCTTTTGATGATATTAAAGAACTAGGAGCTGTTAACATAAATAGAGGAGTGGTGTAGAGTGAAGTTACTCTAACCCTAACGCCATGTACCAGATGCTAACGGATGAACAGTTCAAACTGATCCAGCCTTATTTTCCAAAGCCCAGAAAGCCTGAAAAGATTCCACTGAAACGTTGCATGGATGCCATTTGTTATGTACTTAAAACAGGGTGCGCATGGAGACAAATGCCCTACGATTACAGAGAAAAAGAGAATGACTGGCACACGATTTATACAAGATACAAACGGTGGAGCGAATCTGGACTTTTTGGACAAATGCTTAGAGCACTTGAAGTAGCAGATGTACTTCAAGTGCGAATAGCTTTCCTGGACAGTACAACAAATAGAGCGCACCACAGTGCAGCGGGAGCCATGAAAAAAAGGGGCCACAAGCGTTAGGCCGAAGTAGAGGTGGGTACACTACAAAAATTCACATGATTGCTGGAGATCCAGATCATGGGATGCACTTTGTTTTAACAGGTGGTGAAGTGAGCGATGTGAAAGTTGGAAAACAAATTTTGAGAGATTATTCGTTTCCAAAAACAGTAGATCATTTGGCTATGGACAAAGGTTATTCATGCTACAAAGTTCTGGAGCTGTGCGAAGAAAAAGGCATAACTCAGTCGTTCCTCCAAAGGCAAAAATGAAATTTCCGTGGGAATACAACAAGAACATTTATGCCTACCGCAACGAGATTGAACGCCTATTTCACCGAATGAAAAATTACAGAAGAATTTCAACTCGCTATGACAAATTAGACCTGATGTATGCCTCCTTTATCTCCCTCTGCCTTGTGGCACTTTTACTCAAAGTCTTATGTTAACAGCTCCTAAAGCCAGAAGAATTAGAGGAAGTCCTACAATTGGCAGAAGTAGAGATGGAAGCGACTGAAAAAGAAAATCTTGAAGCGGTTTTAAATCAAAACGAAAAGCTTAAATTAATCTCTGCTTTAGATGCAATACGCAGGATTAGATTACTAAATCAGCCAGATCGATCAATAAGAGCAATGTCCCTTAGTCGGGATATATTGGCTTATATTGAGAAACAGGATCAATCAATTAAAGAGAAGCAAACTAGGTTGGATGCTTTTCAGGTTAGACTTACTGAATACAATCAAAAGTTAGAACAGCTCAGCCCCGCTCAACAGAAAGAATTGGGTACTTTAGAGGCGGAAGCCTTAGATTGTGCTATGAGCGAAACGCGTCTAGGGGACGCTTTATTACAGGAGTTCCGAGGTTCTTCTCCTCACCCAATTTTTGGGTCTGCTAGCTTTCCATACCAATTACTGCACTTTAGTAAGGTTGAATTTCAAGGTTACTTTGTTTCTCATCCAAACCAAGATTTAACTACTGAACATCTCGAGACTATTGCTCGATGTGAAGCATTGAGAAAAGAAACAATGGATACCCAAGCCTCGATTCAGGAAAAACTCGTTGAATGGGTGGGGCCAAGACCAAACTCTCCTGATGGAAGTTTGGCAGGAACTATTGAACTTCAAAAAAGAAATGTGGAGTTTGCTTTGGCGAATAATAGAATCCCAGACTACAAGGATCAGAAAGATTGGAAAATATCATGGTAGTCAAAAGCGCTTGCGGATGCGGCTCATCAAAAGGTACATTGAGTCCGCTTAACTTTTCCAATGATCCTCTCCGACCACGACATCAAAATTGCCATTCAAAGCGGCCGCATTGCCGTTGAATCGCCGGAAAATGATCATGAAAAAAATATTCATGCTTCCAGCATGGATTTACGTTTGGGCAAATGGTTCAAAGTGTATGAGCACAGTAAATTTCCCGTGCTCGATCCCCTCAAAATGGGCAGCTTTCAAGGACTCACCAAGCTCGTAGAAATCACAAATCCTGAAGAACCCTTCATCGTTCACCCAGGCGACTTTGTGCTCGGCGTAACCATAGAAAAAGTAAAACTCGGCGACGACATCGTGGCTCGTGTAGAGGGCCGCAGTTCGCTCGGGCGTCTCGGCATCATCGTACACTCCACGGCCGGCTTCATCGACGCCGGATTTGAAGGAACCATCACTCTTGAAATCACCAACATCAACCGTATGCCCGTAGCCCTTTACCCAGGCATGCGCGTGTGCCAACTCGCTTTTGAAGAAATGAGCAGTCCAGCCGACGTCCCTTACAACAAAAAAGCCAGCTCCAAATACCAAGGCCAATCCTTGCCTGAAGAAAGTCGCCTCACCATCGATCCGGAGTTCGACAAAGTTAAATTGGCCGCCTAAGCCATGTTCAATCTTCTCCACGACCGCAAAATCCCGTCGCTCATGGCGACTCAGCATCCCGACAATGCCTGTGCACCCTTTTGGTCGGACACTCCTTTCATAAACACTCACCTGGAAGTGGAAGAAATTTATCAAAGTTTCTTCGGCCTCGGCTGCGACGAGTACATGTGGGATTGGGAAGGCAAATTCGCCGACGAAGGAATGATCGAACGCCTGTTGACCAACCACTTCGAAGCCTTCAAGCAGGAGCAACTGGGTCGCGATCGCTTCATCACTTTGCGCATCCCCAACATTTGGGAAGAAAAAACGTTCAAACTGGCTCGTGCCTACATGAGCGTGCTGTCTGCTGCTGAATTCATGAAATCGCTGAATCTGTATACGCCACCCGTTTTCGAGCTCATTTTGCCCATGACCAAGAGCGCGGATCAACTCTTGCATATTCAAAAAACCTTTCAAAAAACAGCCCAACTTCACGAACAAATTTTCTGCGAAGAAGACTCCAGCGCTTGCAATCGTTTTGGAGAAGATTACATTCACATCATTCCTCTTTTTGAAAGCGTGGATGATTTGGCCAACTGCGCCGAAGTCCTCACCGAATTTTTACGCCTGCACCGTGAACACTTCAAAAAAGACCCTCCTTATTTACGCGTATTCATCGCTCGCTCAGACCCAGCCCTCAACGCCGGTTTCGTGCCTGCCGTTTTAGCTTCTCGTTTGGCTTTGCGTGAAATTGCTCGCATGGAAAAAGAAACCGGTATTCCCATGTATCCCATCATCGGCAGCGGATCTCTTCCATTTCGCGGAGGCATCAATCCTGAAAATTTAGAAAAAGTGCTGCCTCAATATGAAGGAGTACAAACCGTTTCCATTCAATCCGCTTTCCGTTACGACTATCCTCAAGAGGAAGTAAAAACAGCGCTTCAATACATCCAAAAAACACTCCCAAGCTTAAAAGCGCCCGACTTTGATGATGCCACTTTCGAAAAACTCAAAACTCTGATGCACTTGTTCAAAGATGTCTATCACCCCACCCTCGAAGCCTTCGCACCCACCATCAACGCCATGGCCAAACACGTGCCAGCTCGCCGTGAACGTGTGCAGCACGTAGGTCTCTTCGGTTACAATCGAGGAGTAGGAGAGGTGAAATTACCCAGAGCCATTTCCTTCACAGCCGCCTGCTATTCTTTGGGCGTCCCACCCGAGTTCATTGGAACAGGTCGAGCACTCAAAAAGGCAAAAGCCCAAAATCTTCTCGACCTCTTAGAACAACATTTCTTCACTCTCCGCTCTGAATTGCACCATGCCGGCAAATACCTGAACATAGAAAACTTAGAGCACTATGCCAAAAGTGAGAGCTGGGCTAAGGAAATTTTAGAAGACGTACACCTTTGCCAAGAGATACTAGGCATCGAACTCGGACCTCAAAAGCCCAATCATTTTCTGCACCGCAACCTCACCTCAAGCATTCTTTACAAACAAGAGCTAGGCCTCGACTTTCAGGAAGATCTTGTAGAAGCCGCCGTGATGCGGAAGAGTCTGGGGTGACACTAAACTAGAGGCTATCTCAAACGCTTAGAGCTTTTTACCCGTTCGCTTAGCTCGCTTTGTTTGACCTCGAGTAAGTTTTTTCTTTGGAGCAACAGGAGCCTCGGTGACCTCCTCAACCATTTCCTCCATATCTGAAAAATCTTCGTCATCTTCAAAATCAATTTCTTCTTCCATAGCAGCTTCCAAAATCTCCAAGATTTTGTCCATCTTCGCATTGAGGGTCTTAAACTGCTCATTCGTCATTTTTGGCTCAGAAACAGGGGCAGGAGCAAACCGTGGAGCCTTTGGCTCAAAGCGTCTGGGTTCAAAACCATCTTGATCCTGACGTTTGAAGCAATCCCTACAGAAAACAGGGCGCCCATTAACAGGTTTAAAAGGCACTTCACAAAAATTGCCACAATCAGAGCAATGGGTAGAAAAAAGAGGCTTACCCGTTCCATTCCCACCACTAAAATTAGGACGATCTCCATAAGGACGGCTAAAATGACGTTTCCCTCCAGAATTTCGCTCTGAACCAAAGTCGCGATTCTCTTGATTGAATTTTCTATACATATAACAAGTTTTTTAAATGACAAGCGTAGAACCATAGACCCTTCCTAGGAGAATGTCCAATAAATAAAAACAGCCCGCTCTAACTCCCCAAATACGCCTCAATAGCTTTTGCCAGCGTTGCATAAATCGCATCCAATCTTTGGGGATCGCGTGTCAATGTTGTGACGCGGAATCCATAATAGGGGCTGAAAAAACCGGTCGCCGGAACCACACAAATACCAGTGCTCGCCACAAGATAGTAAACAAAACGTTTATCCAAGGCCATGTCGGGATCAGCCGTCTTTTCTTCCACAAATTTACGCAGCTCTTCATTGGCGATGGGCAAACTTTGATGGGCCTTCAAAACGCCATCTTCAAAGATGGGCATCATGTAAAAAGCTCCATTGGCCGGATTCACTTTAAGTCCTTTCACGGTGCTTAATTTTTCCGTAATCACCCGACTGTTGCGCTCTAACAGTTCATTGTTCTGCTTCAGCCATCCAGCAAATTCAGGATGATCGTAAACACGTGGCATCACCACCTGTGGCAAGTGCGTAGAACACACCTCCAAAAGGGCACGCCGTTTCACACTGTCCGCATATTTTTTAAAATCGGCATCCAAGTTTACATTGTGAAATTCCACCCAACCGCTGCGCCCACCGGGCCAAGGCACATCTTTAGAAAGCCCACGCATCACAATCAGCGGCACACGATTTTTGGCAATTTCCGTGATTTGAGGGAAAACATAAGCATTATAAATCATGCGGAAATAAATCTCATCCGAAAGGATCATGAGCTGATATTTTTCAGCGAGTTGCACGATTTTTTCCAAAGTTTCCGCACTATAAATCGCACCCGTGGGATTGTTAGGATTGATGATCAAAATACCCGCCACCTCAGGGTGTTGAACAATTTGATTTTCCATGTCTGCCAAATCAGGCTCCCATCCTTTTTCTGGATCCAACTTGTAAGTGAGCGCCTCTTCCCCCTCAGAAAAAGATTCAAAAGCCCCATGAGTAGGGTAGGCAGGGCTGGGTTGTAAAATGCGCGCTCCTTTTGGCAGCATTTGGTACATCATCGAAATGGCCGCTCCTAAACCAGAAGTGATGAGCACATCCTCGTAGTCGAGTTCGCTGTTCGGGGAAAAACGTCGAGAATAATCAGCAATCCATTTGCGAACGGGAATGGCCCCGCGTGAATGAGTGTAACCAAACACTAAATCACCAGGTTTATCCACTTCTTCTTTGATGAGTTCCTTCATAAAAGTCGGCACCGGCCAACCTTTCGCAATGGGGTCCCCAATATTTTCATTTTCAATCTTCAGACTAGGATCCAACTCCGTCAGCCGCTGCACAAAATCCACAATTTCACGAATTTCATAACGGAGCAGATGAGCAGAAGGATGAACAAGGCTGTGGCGCATGAAGAAAGATTAAGTGGCCTGAAGCTACCATAAAACAGACGGCATCAAAATATCATTTTACTTCAACTTGAAAAAGCATCTGAAAATGTGATAAATAAGAGCAGTTTTCCTGACCACGCCTTTATGCAAATCTTGCGCTGCACGCCAAAATTCTTCGATGTTTCTTATGTCATCAATCCTTATATGGAAGCGGGACTCGGAAACGTGAACCGAGAACGCGCCTTTGAAGAGTGGAACGCTTTGACCCGTATTTACGATGAACTCGGCGTCGACTACAAAGTAATAGAAGGACAAGAAGCCCTGCCAGACATGGTCTTCACCGCCAACGCCGCCCTAACGTTCAAAGGACTGCGCGGCGAAAACTGCGTTCTCATTTCAAACATGGCCAAGGACGAACGAAAAGGCGAAAGCCCTCACATTGAAAATTGGTTCCGTGAAGAAGGGTATCAAATTCACAAACTGCCTGCTCATTTGAGTTGCAGTGGAACAGGAGACATTTTATACAATGCCGATCGCAGCTTTTTATGGGGAGGACATGGCTTCCGCACTCAAGTCGAAACCCATCGTGAAGTTGAAAAAATCACTGGTCTGGAAGTGAAATCCCTCCGCCTCATCGATCCTTGGTTTTACGATCTGGATACCTGCCTCACGCCGATCACCCCTCAGCTCGCCCTCTGCAACCTTATGGCTTTCGACGAAGCTTCTCAAGAACTCATCCGTTCTCACTTCTCAGACCTCATTGAGCTCACCGAAGAAGAAGGCCGCAATTTCACCTGCAATTCCCACATTTTAGCGGATCAAAAAACCATCATCATGAACGGCCGCAGCCCACGCGTCATCCAAGAATTGGAAGATCGTGGCTTCACCGTCATTGTCAGCCCCACCGAAGAATTCCTAAAAGCCGGCGGTTCCGTCGCTTGCATGAAGATGTTATTGGTGTGAAGGAAAACTCACTCAGGAGTAACCGTAGCAGCAACATTGAGGGCTCGGTTTATATTGGCAACCGCATCAAGAATATGTTGACGTTTGGCATTTAAAATCTCTAGCATTGTTTCATCACGATCTTCTCCTAAAAGAGGAATTTGAGCTGAATTTATCTCGTTTAGAGCTAACAATAACTGATCTCGAGTTTTTCTCAAAACTTGATCAACATCAACTTTCGATGGCATACCTTCTGGAAGAACGGACTCCGTATCAACCTGATTATCTACCTTCATTCTAGAAGAGAGAATCCTCCTAGGACGGGCGGTTTTTGCAATCTTTGGCTTAAATCGAAGCTGTTGAACATCCACACAAAAAGCCAAAAATAACTTCTTAAGTCCATCATCAAAGCCATAAAACTCTGCTAAACGCGTATAGCGAAGGTCTTTATCGGCAAAGTTCCGCTTAGGACCACGAAAAAACTGACCATACGTTTCCATTAAGTGAATAAAGTTAGGGTAACAGCCCACTTCTTTCTCAACTCGAGGACGACTTTCCCCCCAATAAGTTCTCACTTCCTTGAGAAGTTGACCTGCAAAAGTCTGAACACTTTCCTCTGTCGAAGGATAAGGGGGGATTTGGAATCCAATCTCTCTCAATTGTTCAAGAAAAGATCCATGCCTTTTAAGAAAGGCCTTTACTTCATCGATTTGATCATTGACATTAACATTGTTTTTTAAAATATTTGACATAAAGAACTAAAATTTAGAATCACCACCCAATCCAGTTGCCCCGGAAGGCAAGGCATCATCCTAATCCAAACCCTAAACTTGTCAAGGCGTTTGCTTTGAAAGCGATTTTAGCTTAAAAGGAAGCCTGTTATTCTTCTGCAAAAGATAAACAAGTCTATGTACCGTCCTATTGATCCTAAAACGCACCTGCCCGACGTCGAGCACAAACACCTAGAATACTGGAAAGCTGCCAAAATTTTCGAACGCTCTGTTGAGCAAAGAAAAGGATGCGAAAAATACGTCTTCTTTGATGGACCTCCCTTCGCCAATGGCTTGCCACACTATGGCCACATCATGGCCAACGCCCTCAAAGACGCCGTAACGCGTTACTTCACCATGCGCGGCTATTACGTCCCTCGCACCAACGGCTGGGATTGCCACGGACTCCCAGTGGAATACGAAATCGAAAAAGAACTGGGACTTTCAGGACGAAAAGACATTCTCGAAATGGGCGTGGAGCAATTCAACACCAAATGTCGCGAATCCGTTTTCCGCTACACCGCTCAGTGGGAAGAACTTTTGAACCGCATCGCTCGCTGGGTGAACATTGACGATTCTTACGCCACCCTCGATGCCGATTACATGGAATCCATCTGGTGGGTTTTCAAAACCATTTGGGAAAAGGGAATGGTTTATCAGGATTTCAAGTCCATGCACACCTGTCCCCGTTGCGCGACGCCACTCTCTAATTTTGAAGTGTCGTTGGGTTATAAAGATGTGACCGACCTCACCGTCACCGCACAATTCCAGTCCAAGAAAGACCCCAATCTTTACTTCCTGGCTTGGACCACCACACCTTGGACTCTGCCCGGGAACGCCGCCCTCGCAGTGGGCCCCGACATCGACTATGTGCGCGTGAACAAAGATGGAAAATCCTTCATCCTAGCCAAAGCTCTGTTAGAAAAACACTTTGAACTCGACGGCCTCACTATTGAAGAGGAAGTCAAAGGCTCTCAGCTTGTGGGTGAAACCTACGAACCGCTTTTCTCTTACTACCAAAATGCCAAACTTCCTGGCATCGAAAATTGCTGGAAGGTGATTGCGGCCGACTTCGTCACCACAGAAGATGGAACAGGCATCGTGCACATCGCTCCCGGCTACGGAGAAGAGGACCACCTCGTGGGTAAAAAGAGGGCATTGCCGTGATTCAACACGTGAACATGGCCGGGCTTTTCGAACCTGAAGTCACTGACTTTGCTGGAAAATTTGTAAAAGGCCAGGAGCAAAACATCGCCGCTTGGCTGGAGGAACACAAAAAACTCTTCAAAAAAGAAAACCATCGTCACAGTTACCCTCATTGCTGGCGCTGCGACACACCACTCCTGAATTTTGCCACCAAAGGCTGGTTCGTGCGCGTGACCGAAATCAAGGATAAACTCTTGGCAAACAATCAAAAAATCCACTGGCAACCCGACCACATTCAAGAAGGTCGCTTTGGAAAATGGCTCGAAGGTGTGCGGGATTGGAACATTTCACGCAACCGTTTTTGGGGCTGCCCCATCCCAATTTGGGAATGTGAAAGCTGCAAAGCTCAAGACTGCATCGGTTCTGTGGAAGAACTGGGTAAGCGCAATGGCGGAAAACTGCCTCAGCGAGACGGTCAGCTCGACCTCCACAAACCCTACATCGACGAAGTGACTTTGCCTTGTGAAAAGTGTCCCGGAACCATGAAGCGCATTCCTGAAGTGCTCGACTGCTGGTTTGAATCCGGAGCCATGCCTTATGCGCAACTCCACTATCCCTTTGAAAACAAGGAGGAATTCGAAAAAAACTTCCCAGCCAACTTCATTGCCGAAGGGCTGGATCAAACTCGCGGCTGGTTCTACACCCTACACGTGCTCGCCACTTTGCTCTTCGACAAACCCGCCTTCCAAAATGTGATTGTGAATGGAATTTTGCTGGCCGCCGACGGAGAAAAACTCTCCAAACGCAAAAAGAATTATCCCGACCCCAGTGGCCTTTTCGAGTCCAAAGGCGTCGACACCACTCGCATGTTCCTCTACAGCTCCACCGCTCCGCTCGCCGAAGACGTGCGTTTTTCGGAGCAAGCTGTAGAAGATTTGATGAAAAAATTCACCCTCACTCTCTGGAACACCTACAGTTTCTACGTGACTTATGCGAACATCGACAAGGTGCAGCCCACTCTCATGGAAGGGGAGCCCAAACACAAACTCGATCAATGGATTCTTTCTCGCCTCAACGGCATTATGGAAGAGACCACAAAAAATATGGAGGAATACAATCTCACCAAAGCCACCCGTCCGCTCATCGATTTTGTGGACGAACTTTCCAATTGGTACGTGCGCCGCAGCCGTCGTCGTTTTTGGAAATCCGAAAATGATGGAGACAAAGTCGAGGCCTATCAAACGCTCTACACGGTGCTGGTGAAATTCAGTCAGCTGCTGGCACCCTTCATGCCCTTCCTTTCTGACGAAATTTATCGCAACTTAACGGGGGCAGAATCCGTGCATCTCACCGACTGGCCCACCGTCAACAACGCTCAAATCAAACCGGAACTGGATAAAGAAATCGCGCTGGCTCGTCGCATCGTAAATTTGGGTCATGCCATTCGCGGAGCTAAAAAAATCCGCGTGCGTCAACCGCTGGCCAAAGTCACAGTCGGTTTACCCAAATCCATAAACCCCGAGGTGGTGCTGCTCCAAAAAGAGGTGATTCTCGAAGAACTCAACGTCAAAGATCTTGAAATCCTCAAAGACGCTGGGGAAGTGGCCGAATTTGTAGCCCTGCCCAACGCCAAATTGCTCGGTCCCAAATACGGCAAAGATGTTCAACGCATCATCCAAGAAGCCAAGGCCGGCAAATTCGAGGTGCTGCCTGACCATTCTGTAAAAGTAGCCGAATTCACTTTGCTGCCCACTGAAATCGAACTCGCCTTCAAAGGCAAAGAAGGCTTCGACGTGGAATCCGAAGAAGGAACTGTCGTCGCGCTCGACACTCAAGTCACCGATGAACTCTATGCCGAAGGCCTCATGCGTGAGGTGGTTCGACTGGTTCAAGACGCCCGCAAGGAAGCCGGTTACGAGGTCAGTGATCGTATCCAACTTCAACTCAAAACCAATGGCAAACTTGAAAGCGCCATCATCACCTGGCAAGACCTCATCAAGACCGAAACCTTGACTGAAGATCTTCAACTCAGCGGAGACATGGACTACGACCTCGAAAAAACTTTCGAAATCGACGGATTCTCTGCTACACTTGCGGTGAAGAAACGTTAATCCACTTTATGAGCATTCTTTATACCCTCATCGCCAACGGACTCGCCCTCTTTTTCGCAAGCCAAATTTTGGACGGTTTAACTTTTACGGGCGGAATTCCCACTTACCTGATTGTAGCGGCTCTCATCAGCCTTTTGAATCTCATTCTAAAACCCATTTTAAAAGTCCTTTCTTTCCCTCTTATTTTCTTCACAGGAGGGCTTTTCCTCATCGTCATCAACGCTCTCATTCTCTATCTGGCGCAATATTTGCTCACCGTTATGGATTTCACCGGCCTTTCCATGAGCGTGGACAAACCCTTGACCTATCTGCTTGCGGCAGCTATCTTTGGCGTCGCAAATTGGCTCATTCACTGGTTCTTAAAAGACGAATAAATGCAAACCACCATTCTCATCATTCAACAGGTTATCGGCGTACTGCTCATCTTGCTCATTTTGATTCAAGAAAAGGGAAGTGGCCTTGGGGAAGCCATTGGAGGAGTAGGAGGCACCTATCAAAGCACCAAACGGGGGGCTGAAAAGGTTTTGTCCCGCACCACAGTGCTTTTTTTGTTCATTTTCCTAGGACTTTCACTCACGCTTAACTTCATCTAATGAATCTCTTCGTACGTACCTTAAAGTCCTTTTCTACAAAGGAACGATGGGTCGCCGGAGCTTTCCTTCTGGTGTTCGTGGGGACTTTGTTTTCCCTGATTTTTCAAACCCTTCTCGATTTCAATCCTGGGCAAAGCAAAACTTATACCGAAGGAATTGTGGGAGAAATCACTCACTTAAACCCTGTTTTTACTGAATTCAGTGAAGCAGATGCAGACATTTCCAGCCTTATTTTTTCAGGATTGGTCAAATACAATCCTCAAAAGGCCAGTTTTGATGAAGACATGGCCACCCACACCTTGAGTGAGGACAAGCTGACCTACACCTTCACCTTAAAAAACAATTTATTTTGGCACGATGGAACGCCCGTCAGTACCGACGATGTTTATTTCACCTTCGCCGAAGTCATTCAGTCCCCTGATTTCAGCAACACTCTGCTCAAATCCAATTTTGATGGAGTAAAAATTGAAGCAAGCAACAGCCGCACGGTGGCTTTCACTCTCAATTCACCCAATTCTTTCTTCTTCACTTCTCTCACCGTGGGTCTTTTACCCAAACACCTGCTGGGGGGCATTCCCGTGGCCGATCTAGACGAAGATGAGTTCAACAAATTTCCCATCGGAACCGGTCCTTATAAAGTGGAAGAAGCCTACACTCTGAACGAAGACGGAAGCAGCACTGTCACCCTCACCGCAAACGAAGACTATTACGGGGACACTGCCTCCTTAAAAAAGATCCGTTTTGTGGCTTACCCCACCATCACCGACCTCATTGAAAACAGATCAACCTGGCATGGAGCCGCCCGTATCAAAGCCAGCTCACTCGAAGAAATGGATCTAACCGACCTCACGCCTTACGAGTACGAACTGCCTCAATACACCGCTCTCTTTTTCAACACCGATGCCCCTTTTCTCACTCGAAACAAAGAACGCCTGGGCCTCGCCAAAGCCATCGATAAAGAGGCAATCATCACCGCCATTGGAGGGGGCGCACAAATAGACACTCCGCTTTTGGAATTGGATCAAGAAGAATGGATCAACAAATGGAATAAAGAAGAAGCCATGGGTGCTCTTTTCGACGCCGGTTGGGAATGGACCGAAGGCGATGAATTCCGAAGCAATGAAGAAGGGACCGTTTTGAGTCTCAGACTCCTTCGTCGCGATTTTTCCACGACCAATCCACCTCAAGAAGAGGTGACTGAAAAAACAGCAGAACTTATAAAAGAGCAACTCGCAAGCGTGGGTATCCAGGTTCAAATCGAAGCCTATCCCATGGAAGAACTCAGTCAAAAAATCTTGGCACGAGATTACGACATGCTGCTTTATGGTCAAAGTTTAGGCTACAACCTCGACACCTTTGCTTATTGGCATTCCAGCCAAGCCACCGAAACTGGATTCAATCTTTCCAATTATCAAAACCCCTCTGCCGACCTGCTCATCGAAAAAATCCGCGGCAGTTTTGATTCCAGTGAACGCGAAGATCTGCTTAAAAAATTGGCCAGCACCATAGCCGAAGACATTCCCGCTGTTTTCCTTTATAGCCCAACCTTTTATTACGTAGTGGATTCCAAAGTCACCGGCATAGAATATCGAAAACTCTTGCTTCCCAAAGACCGTTTGGTCAATATAACGGAGTGGGATTTTAACTGATTGCTTATGAAAGTCATTCTGACCAGTCACATCAAAGGAGTAGGCCAAAAAGGCGAAATCAAAGACGTCTCAGACGGTTACTTTCAAAATTTCTTGGCTCCTCGCAAACTTGCGGTCATGGCCACTGCTGGGAAAGTGAATTTGGTCACGGCACAAAAAGCCAAAGCCGTAGAAAAATTGGAAAACATGAAAGAAAGCGCCTTGGCCGTGAAAGCAAAAGTACAGGGCAAAACAGTAGAACTGAAGGGAAAGAGCAGTGAAGGTGAAGAACTGTACGCCGCCCTCCATGCAAAAGAACTGCGCCTAGCCCTAAAAACCCAACTGGGAGTGGACATTCCTGAAAAGCAAATTGAAATGGAATCCATCAAAAGCACCGGTTCTTACACGCTCACTTTGAAGCTCTACAAAGACGTTCAAGTACAAATTCAAGTGCAGGTCCACGCCGCTTAACCCCTGCTCCGTGCTTCTTCCGATTCAAGGAAAAATCCTTGCCCTCGACCTTGGAACTCGCCGCACCGGCGTGGCCATTAGCGACGTCAAACAAACGGTGGCTTTTGCAAGGCCTGAAATCGAGCATAAAAACACTAAGGAACTTTTAGAACAAATTCAAAGACTGGCCACTTCCGAGCCCCTCACTGGCCTCTTACTCGGTCGCCCCACTAAATTGGACGGAGAAGCAACCGAACAAACTCGCCTTGTTGAAGAAGCTGCTGAAGCACTTCAAACTCTCGGCCTACCTATGGAATTCATGGATGAGCGTCTCAGCACCCAGTTCGCTCAAAACCTACATGGGTTTCAAACCAAGGAAAGCCACCATGACAGCCGCGCGGCACAAATCTTACTCGAAACCCATCTCTCTTCTTTAAGTTCATTGGGCCAGTAAAGCCTCCACTCCGGGCAGCATTTTTCCTTCCAAAAATTCCAGCATGGCTCCTCCGCCGGTAGAAATATGGGTGAATTTTTCGATAGGCACTCCAAAGTGGGTGAGGGCATCGATGGTGTCTCCGCCGCCAATCACTTTCACAGCTGGGAGTTCAGCCAGAGCCTCCGCCAATTCGCGAGTTCCCGCCGCAAAAGACTCCACCTCGTAAAGCCCCATGGGACCATTCCACAAAACAGTGGCTACGCTCGCAAGTGCATCCGCAAACGCAGCTCGGGTTTGAGTGCCCAAATCCAAAATCTTTTGCCCCGCAGGTACGGCATTCACAGCCACTTCTTGAGTGGGAAGTCCCGGAGTGATGTCCGCAGCCACCACCACATCCGTAGGCAGCAGCACTGTTTTGCCTGCCGCAGTTGCCAAAAAGCGTTTAGCGACTTCCACTTTTTCCACTTCACACAAAGAAGTCCCAATGGAGTAGCCCTGCGCCAATAAAAAAGTATTCGCCAAAGCTCCTCCAATCACAAAAACATCGGCAATGTCCAAAAACTTTTCCAAAATCCCAATTTTAGTGTCGATCTTTGCACCTCCAACCACCAAAGCCACCGGTTTTTTAGGGTGCTCCAAAATGCCACTCAAAACATCCACTTCTTTTTGGACCAAAAAGCCCGCGTACGAAGGGAGATATTTGGTGACCCCCACGGTACTGGCATGGGCCCGATGCACGGTGCCAAACGCATCACTCACATAAAGGTCTTTTCCTTCTGCGAGCGCGGCCGCAAAAGCTGCATCGTTCGCCTCTTCTTCGGGATGGAACCTCAAATTTTCCAAGAGCAAAACCGTGCCAAAAGGGACTGCCGAAATGGCAGTCAAAACCTCAGGACCAATGCAATCGTTCAATTTCAAAACGGGCTTACCAAGCAATTTAGAAAGTTCAAAACCCACCGCATCCAAACGAAGTTCCTCCATCACTTGCCCCTTGGGGCGGCCCAAATGAGAACACAGCACCACTTTGGCGCCTTTTTCAAGGAGGAATTGAATCGTGGGCAGGCTTTCCACCAAGCGAGTCTTGTCCTGAACCTCTCCATTTTTAAGGGGAACATTGAAATCTGCGCGAAGTAAAATCGTCTTTTCATCCACCGAAGTTTGGGCAAGGGTACGAAGCTGCATAAAAAAGATTAAATCACCTTCATTTTAAGGTAACCCAAGGAATAAGAAAAAAGAAATGCGTGACAAAGCTTGAAAAAAATGGTAGAATCCTAAGATGGCCTTCAAGAACCTAAAAATAGACCTACTCAGCGGCACGGGAACCGCTTTAATCCTCGTGCTTGCCATTGGAGTGACCTACGAACTCTACATTTACGGGATTGAAAACATGGTTTACACCAACAATTACACCACTTCAGTCCTCCTTTCCGATACTCTAGCCACAGGCACAGGGGTCGCACCGCTCGCTCTTGCCGGGCTCAACTGGTTCATCTGCAAATCTGCCATTAAAAAGTGGCGAAAATTCATCCGAAAAATTTTAGATTAGAGGCCCTCTAGCGCATTTTTTGAGCCATCTCCGTTGCCACAAAGGCCGCCTCATACCCCTTAGAAATTCGATCCAAGGCTTTTTGTTTTTCATCCACCATCAGAACTTCAAAAACAATCGGTACCCCTGTTTTCAGCATCACTTCCATGATGCCCTGACTGCACATCTGGCAAACGACCTCATAATGTTCGGTGTCGCCTTCAATGACGCAGCCCAGCGCAACCACGCAGTCGAATGCCTCCTTCTCAAGCTGATTTTGAATCATGAGGGGGATTTCCACCGCTCCCGGCACCTCGAGCACCTTAGCTTCGATATTCTGTTCCGCAAAGCCACGCAGGCATTCTTTCACCAAAGCCTGAGTCACGTCCTCATTGAATCGAGAATAAACAATCAAAGCATTCATGTGCGAAACGTTAAAAGGCGATCAAGATAGCGAGCAATCAGATCCACTTCAAGGTTCACGTTGTCGCCCGCCTTCAAAAGCCCCAAATTCGTCTGCTTCAAAGTTTCGGGAATCAGAGCCATACGAACAAGGTCTGCTTCCACGTCCGCTACAGTCAAACTCACTCCATTGACCACCAAAGACCCTTTCACGGCTATGAAACGCAAAAGTTCTTCAGGAATTTGGAGCTCAAAATGAGCTCCGGCCTTTTTTACGATACCCATCGCATCCACATGCCCGCTCATCCATTGTCCACCCAAAGGAGTTTGCAAGGTGAGAGCCGCCTCCAAATGGACCTTTTGCCCCACTTTGAAGCCTCCAAGCGTAGTTTTGCACAAAGTTTCCTCAACCGCTGTGACTTTGAAGTTTTTTTGAGCAGAATTATAGTATTCAACAGTTAAACACACTCCATCCACGGCAATGCTGGCGCCTTTTTTAAAGTGCTTGGTCGGCAAACTGCTATGGATGAGCATTTCCAAATTCTTATCTGATGGAGTGCATTTCACAATTTTGCCCAAGTTTTGAACAAGTCCGGTGAACATTTTGAATTTGTCAGGAAAAGTTAATGCGTTTTTAATGAAAATTTCAGGATTCTATTCAGGTCGCTGGTCTAAAAAAGAAAGGCTTATTCATTAACCCTTATTTTTATGAAAAGCATCAATCGAGTAACCTTCCTTGGTTACATAGTAGCAGACCCCGAGGTTAAAACCACCAAAAATAAAAAACGGGTCTCTTCTTTTGTGATCGCGACCAACAACGAATGGTTCGACAGTGAAGGAGAACTCAAAAAAAGCGTGGATTTTCACCGTGTAGTGGCCTGGGATCACTTGGCTGAACTCAGTGGAAAGCACCTGCGCAAAGGGTCTCCTATTTTCTTAGAAGGACGTTTGACCAATCGTTCTTACGAAGGAAAGGATAAAATCACTCACTACATCACAGAAGTAGTGGCCAACACCATCACCATTTTACAGTGGCAAAAAGAACGAGTTCACACCGAAGAGCTCAGTAACCAAGAAGAAAAAGAGTTGGCGCTGGCCTAAAAAAAGCTGGTCTTTTTCTGAGGCAGCCTCTAGGCTGAAGATATGAAAATCAGTGTCGTCATCCCCACCTATAATAGATTAAAAAAGCTGAAAATTTGTTTGCAGCATTTGGAAAAGCAAAGCCTCAACAAAGCTCAGTATGACATTTGGGTGGTGGATGACGGCAGCACAGACGAAACCAAAACTTTTTTAAAAAGCTGGATCAAAAAAGACCGTTACGCTTTATTTCAAAAAAACCAAGGGCAGGGAGTGGCGCGCAACGCCGCTTTAAAAAAACTCAAAGGAGAAATCACGCTCTTCATTGGTGATGACATTTATGTACAAAAGGATTTTCTTAAAAAGCATTATGAATTTCACGAGTTTCATCCAGAGCTTCAAGAAGCTTGTCTGGGCCTCACCGAATGGGACCCGAACGAAGAAGTCACTCCTTTCATGCATTGGATGACCCATGGAGGTTATCAATTCGCTTACGACAAACTTAAAGAAAATCAAAAGGCAAGTTTTTGGCACTTTTACACTTCCAATTTGTCTTTAAAAACCGCTCTTTTAAAAAAGCAAAATTTCAACCCTAGCTTCAAAGGTTACGGCTGGGAAGACATCGAAATCGCTTATCGTCTTGAAAAAGAGGAAGGCATGTCCCTCCGTTTTACCCCTGCCGCCTTGGCTCACCACAGCCACCCCTTAAACGAAAACGACCTAAAAAGAAAAATGGAAAGTTTAGCAAAAAATGGAGCTGTTTTTGAAAAACTGCAACCCACGATTCGAGTCTTGCCACGTGGTTTTAAAAAACTAGCTTTTCATCTCATCGGGAGTCGTGCTTCGCTTTGGATTTTGAAGTTTTTTAAAAAAATCAGCCGCAAAGCACAAAACGGATATTGGTACGCTCTTTCAAAACGCTATTTTCTCGAAGCCAGCTCCTTGCTAAAATAAAACCACTCCCACGCCATGCACAAAAAACTTTTTTGCTCGATTTTAATCCTCAGCTTGCTGCTGCTCACCAGCGGCTGTGAGCGCAAAGGTCAAAGCACTCAAAACGGAGATCTGCCTCCAGTAACTTTGACATTTTACGGCCTCTTCGACAATGAAAGCGTGATGGAGCCCTTCATTCAAAGCTATCAAAGCGCCCATCCAAATGTGACCATCTTATATAAAAAATTCACCGATCCCGAAGCCTACATGAACCTGATCGTAAACGAGCTGGCCGAAGGGGAAGGACCCGACATTTTCATGCTGAGCAACACCGCCTTCCCTCAGCATTATAAAAAACTCACACCCGCACCCGAGAGCTTGGTGAGTGTGGAAAATTTCAAGAGCAGTTTTGTGGACATCGCCGCCAAAGACCTCATCATTCCGAATGAGGAAGGCCTGGAGCAAATTTGGGGCATGCCACTTTACATCGACACCTTGGCGCTCTACTACAACGACTCTCATTTCGAAGATGTTTTGCCCGCACAAGGGGAGCCCTCTACCACCTGGGAAGGTCTAAAAAATGACGTGGCTCTGCTGAATAAACAGGATCAAAGTTTTGAACGGTTCGCTCGTTCAGGCATCGCCTTGGGCCGTGGAGACAATATTTTAAGAGCCTTCGATGTGCTCGCCCTAATGATGCTTCAACACAAAACAAGTTTCTACACCGGTGATTACACGAAAGTGCTGTTTGGGAACGATCCGAACGCCCTCGCCGCTCTAGAGCTCTACACCAGCTTTGGACTGCCCAGTCAAAAGAACTACAGTTGGAACAAATACCTTGCAGATGCCGAAAGTCCCGAGCAAGAACTCAGCACCTTTGCCCGAGGAAAAGTCTCGATGATTTTTGCTTATTCCTATGCCTATGAAGACTTGATCAACGAAGTGAATCGCCTCACTCAAGAAGGGGAGGAAACCATGAATTGGCAAGACATCAAAATCGCTCCGGCACCTCAAGTGAATGACCCCGAAACATCAGCGGAAAGTCGCATCGCTTACGCCAATTATTTTGTACCCGTGGTGGGAAGAACCAGTCCAAATTCAGAAGTGGCTTGGGACTTTTTACTGAGCATGAGCTCCACGGATTTGCTCAGAACTTACAACCAAAACACTCACAGGCCCAGCGCCTTACGCAGCCTCATCAATGAACAAATGCAAGATCCCATTTATGGCGTTTTCGCCTCTCAAGTGGGCTTCGCAACCGATCTAACCATGAGTGATGCCAAAGCTTACGAGACCCTGTTTTTAGGAGCCATCACTGACGTTCTAGAAACCGCCCGCGGCCAAGAAGTGCTGCTCAAACTTTCTAAAGACATTCAAGCACTAATCCCATCCAGTGGAATCAAACCCACCTACGTGGCTCCACCCACTCCTGAGGAGTAAAGGGAGCTCCCTCTGCTTCAAAGCATTTTTATTCACACTTCCCTTCCAAACGGCTTGTCTCATTTACGAAACAGCCTGGGGAAGAGGGTTCTTCAACCCTTACACCAGCATTTCTTTCAGCATTTCAGAAGCATTTTTATTGCTCGCTTCTCTTTTTTTCTTGTTGGAAAATAGGAATAAAGCCTTTCAAGTAGGGGAGAAAAGCATTTTTTGGACGCTACTCTTTGCTTTGACTTGCGCCAGTTTTTCACTGCTCCTCAGCCCGCATTCCGATTCCCTCTTAAAATTCTTTTTGAGCGCCGGTTTATTGGAACTGCTGCTCATCTATTTTTTGATCGTGAACAAAGTAATCAAGGTCAACACGATTTTTCGTATTTTAACGATAAGTCTGAGTCTTCAAGCAGTTTTAGCCCTTCTGCAATTCTTTCTGGGTCACAGTATGGGATTGAATTTTTTAGGGGAGCCAGTGCTCAGTAGCGCAACCGCTCACTTGGCAAAAATAAATTTCTCCACTTGGGAATTTTTCCGTTCCTACGGTACCTTTGCTCACCCCAACATTTTAGGGGGATTTTTAGCCCTCAGCATTTTGGGCACACTCCTTTATCCGCCCAAATCTCAAAAAATAACTGTGTTGCTTTTGGGACTACAAATCCTAGGCCTCATCACCAGTTTTTCAAGATCCGCTCTTTTCAGTCTCACACTCGCTCTCTTTTTTTTGGGCTACCGTGCCGTTCCTTTTCTCAAAGAGAAACGTCATCGCATCTTCACTTATTCGGCCTTCTTTTTAATCGCTTTAGAAGTGGGCATACTGTTGATTCATTCTCCTTTGCTTTCCGACAACGCCTGGTACGAACGAATGGAAGGTTTCAAACGAGCCGCAGAGCTTTTTTACGCTCATCCTCTTGGAGTGGGGTGGAGCCTTGAAACTCTCTTTTTAGATGAAAATTCAATACAAGAATGGATGCCATGGGACTACCAACCCACCCACAATATTTTGCTGCTTCTATTGGTAGAGATAGGGGTTCTGGGCCTCTTTGCCTTCTTACTTCTACTTTTCAAGCTCACGCAAAAATTGTTCAAACAAAAAAACAATTTAGGAACAAAACACGAAACAAGTAAAAAGAATTTCTTCCTTTCCATGGGGCTGCTCATGTTTTGTACGGGGCTCTTGGATCATTATTGGCTCACATCCGAATCCAGCCGCTTTTTAGCCATGACAGTTCTGGCTTCCATTTCACGTTTTTTATTAGACCCGCTGCCCATCAAAGCCCTCAAGTCCCCAAAAAAGTTGAAGCCCAATCTGGAAAACCCAAAATGAAATCCTTCGCCTCCAAGGGCTTTTTCCCTTCCAATTGCAAGCGAGTGAGTTTCAAATCTCCCTTTTGAGTTCCCACATAAAAGGCAAAATCACGATAGCTCAGCTCGCCCGGTTGAAGGGATAAAGTGGAACTTTTTTCCAAACCCAAAAACTTAAGCCTCTGCCCTTGATGAGTGGTCCAAAGTCCCGGCCACGGAGTGTAAGCGCGAAACTGACGCAGCAGGGTTTCAGCATCTTTATGAAAGTCCACAGAGGCATCTTCCTTTTTTATTTTGGAGCTATACGTCGCTGCGGCTGGATCTTGTTCCTCAAAAACCAAACGTTCTTTCAATTGGAGCAAATCCTCAGGAATGCGCTCCGCCGCCAAAGACCCGAGCGCATCGAACAAATCTTCACTGTTCATGGTGGCCTCAATATCAAAAGGGTGCTTAAAAGCGACAGGACCTTCATCCATTTTTTCAGTCATCTTCATGAGCGAAAGACCCGTTTGTTTCTGCCCATCCAAAAGAGCCGCTTGTATGGGAGCTGCTCCACGGTATAAAGGCAACAAAGATGCATGTACGTTCAAAGGAGCCAAGCGAGGAAGCTCAAGCCAATCGCTCGATAAAATTTGACCATAGGCAAAAGTGAGCAAAAAATCCGGCGGATCTTTTTTTAGAAAATCCAAAAGTTCTTTAGCTTCCGAAAGCCGAGGCATTTGATGAACCAAAATGCCCTCCGTTTCCGCCACAAGCTTCGTTTCAGGAGCCGTCAAAAGCTGTCCTCTCCCTGCAGGCTTATCAGGCTGACAAAAAAGACCCATGATTTCAAAACGCTTATCCTTCAATAAAGCACGAAACAAAGGCAAACTGATGGGACTGCTGGAAAAGAAAAGAAGACGAAGAGGATTCATAAGGTTGCAGGGGAAGCGAAGCAATTGTAACATGAAGACACGTCTATGAACGAAGAGAAAAAAAAACATCCTTACCTCATCATTCCGCAGTATCGAACGCTGCTTTATTTTGGCTTTGGCACAGCTTTAGCCTGGGGAGCCTGGCTTTTAGTCCTCTACAAATTGGACCCTTTTTTGAGTCCCAGTCTCTCTTTATCGCTTTTTTTCATCACCACCTTCATAGCACTTTCAGGAACTTTCAGCATCGTGCTGACTCTTTTAAAAAAATGGAAAAACAAAGATCAAATTTACTTCAAACACATCATGATTTCCTTACGCCAAGGAGTCTTGCTCAGCATTTGCACGGTGCTTTGTCTGGGTTTACTCATGCTCGGTTTTTTAAGAATTTGGAACGGCCTGCTTTTGGTCGCTCTCATCATGCTCATTGAATTTTACTTCAGCGGAAAAGACGAGCTCTAATCCAAATCACTCACCCAACGAAAGTGCGTGAAAGGGAAGAGTACCAATTTCACCTCTCCTTCAATGAACGATTCATCCAAGTAAGGGGAGCTGTTTTCAGAGCAACCCAGTTGCTGAAAACAACGGCGCGAATCACTACTTTTGATGCGATTGTCTCCCATCACAAAATAACTGTCTTCAGGAACTTCATAGGTTTCGGCACTGGAGCGATGAGGATGGGTGTTTCCAGTGTTTTCGGCATTCAAATAAGGCTCATCCCATTCAATAAAACGCCCTTCTTCATTTTTCAAATAAACCAACCCATTCTTGACCAGAATAGTATCCCCGGGCAGACCTATCACTCGCTTGATATAATATTCCCCTTTTTCAGAGTAAGGAGCTTGAAAAACAATCACATCGCCTCGCTCAAGCTCGGTCGGGGACCAGCCAAAAAGGTCCCAAACAGGGAAGCGTGAAACCAAAATAAATTCTCCATCTCCGTTGTAACATTCTCCATTGAAAGAGTTGAAAGTGTCACACATCGAAGGCCCATGAATCCGAAAAGGAGCAAATATAAAATTTTGTATGAATAGCACCAGCACGACCACGATCACAATGTCCAATCCTATGTCCAAAAAAAAACGCGCGAATTTAAAATCTTTAGTCGTTTTTTCTTGCATAAGGGTGTAAAATACAAAGGAAGTCTAGCAAGAAAATATTCCCTCCACAATGAAAACAGTGCTCGATCGATTCCTCTTTGGAAGTCTCCTGGATGAAGGAGAAAAAATCGTTTATGTCGCCCATATCCATCCCTTCATTGTCTATCCAATTTTATTCAAATCCACTTTTTTTGGACTCCTGATCCCTGCTCTAGGGTATTGGATTTTCCCGATGATGCCCGCCGTCTGGCTGGCCTGGGTTATTTTAGGAGGAATGATTTGTTTTTATCGGCTCACCCAATGGTACATGGATGCGTGGATCGTCACCAATATGTCGGTCATCAACTTTGAATGGAACTCGCCCTTCAGCAAATCCACCAATCGCATCGAATTCGGAACCATAGAAACCACCACCAGTGAAATTCATGGATTTTGGGGAACGCTCTTTCGTTTTGGCAATCTGCAAATCGACAACGTAGCTTCCAATCCTATCGTTTTAAAAAACGTAGCCTTGCCCCAAAAAGTGGAGCGCATCATCATGGAAAATCAAAGCAAATTCGTCCACCACCAAGCCGTACGGGATCACGGTCAATTGAAAGAATTGCTCACAACTCTGTTGCGTTCGAACATAAAAAACGGTTAAATGCAGCTGAATTAAAGAGCTCTTATGGATCTTGAAGTGATCATCGGATTAGAAATTCACGCAGAGATGAACACTCGCACCAAAATGTTTTGCGCCTGCAGCAATGATAATTTTGGCAAAGAGCCCAACACCAACGTTTGTCCCATTTGCATGGGTTTCCCGGGCATGCTGCCTGTGGCCAATGTCGAAAGCATTAAAAAAGGAGCCATCGCGGCGATGGCTCTCAATTGCGAAATTAAAAAACATTCCAAATTCGATCGAAAAAACTACTTTTACCCCGATCTACCATCAGGTTTTCAAATTTCTCAGTACGACGAGCCCGTTTCTGAAAACGGCCATATCGAAATCCTTGTAGAAGGGAAGAAAAAACGCATCGGCATCCGCCGTTTGCACCTTGAAAACGATGCTGGAAAATTGACCCACAGCACTCAAGGCACCTTGCTCGATTTCAACCGAGCGGGGAAGCCTCTCATGGAAATCGTCTCAGAGCCGGATCTGCGCAGCGCCAAAGAAGCCAAAGAATACGCCGAGTCCGTACAGAAAATTGTGCGCTACTCTGGAAGCAGCGACTGCGACATGGAAAAAGGACAAATGCGTTTCGACGCCAGCGTCTCTTTACGACCTGTAGGGGACAGCAAACTCTACCCTCGCGCCGAAATTAAAAACCTCAATTCTTTTCGCTCTCTAGAAGCCTCCATCGAACGTGAAATCGCCAAACAAAGTGAAGCATGGGAGGCTGGCACACCCCCCACCATAGAAACCACCGTGGGCTGGGATGAAGACAAAGGTGACACTCATTTACTCCGTGAAAAAGAAAGCGCCGCCGACTACCGTTACTTTCCTGAACCCGATTTACCTCCCTTGGAGCTCAGTGAAGAACAGATTACTGAGTGGCGCAAAGAAGTGCCCGAATCTCCTTTAGCGGTCTATGAACGTTTCCTCAGCGAATACCAATTGAATGAAGCCGAAGCTCGCTTTTTTTCAGAAGATTCACGTTTCGCCCGACTTTTTGAAGAAACGGCGAAAGCCAGTAAAAATGCAAAAACAGCAGCCTCTTTTGTGGGCACTGTTTTGGTGAGCCGTCTCAAAGAAGCAGGCAAATCTCTTGCCGATTCTCCCATCACGGCTCAGCATCTCACTCAGCTCATTCAAATGATCGATGCCGGAAAAATTTCAAACAACGTGGCTAAATCCAGCGTCTTCGAAGCCATGATGCAAAGTGGAAAAATGCCCGCTCAACTCGTAGAAGAACTGGGCCTCTCTCAAGTCAGCGACACAACAGCCATCGAAGAACTATGTAAAAAAGCCATCGAAGCCAATCCCGAAGCTGTAGCCGATGTAAAAGCAGGGAAAAGCAAAGCCATGGCTGCCATCGTGGGCAGCGTGATGAAAGAAAGCAAAGGTAAGGCCAACCCTCAAATGGTCAACGAACTTCTCACTAAACTTTTATCTTAATATGAAAAACAAGACCTTCTTCAAAAGCACTCCTTTTCTAGCCACTCTCTTCCTCCTCCTTTTGCTTGCCAGCAACGGCCTCACAGCATGGGCTGTGTACTCCGTGAAAGAAAGCGAGTACAATGAACTCAAGTTGCGCATCGCCAGCACCATCGATCAAAAACTCAAAGTTCAAGATGAACTCGAAGAATTGAGACTGATCTGTCCCGTCGAAGAAACGGAAGAATAAAATTTAACTCCACCGCCATGCAATCTCTCGACATTCTGTACCTCACGCTTTCGGTCTGCATCACCTTGCTCACCGTTTTCGTTTCCATCACTCTCATTTACCTGCTTTTCATTTTACGCGACGTGGTAAAAGTGACCGATCAAGTCAAAGACCTCGTTGAAAAAGTGAACACCTACATCACAAAACCCATTTTGCTCACCAAAAGCATCATCGAGTTTGTTTCCCCCTTCATTCAATCCGCCCAAGAAAAAGTAGGGAAGAAGAGGAGGGATTAAATGCCCTCTAGCTTCTAGCTAACAGCGCTTTGAAGGAAAACACCACCACCGCATTCCAGATGCGTTTTCCACGTTGAATCGGATTTAAAAAGAGCCTCCACAGCCACTCCAGGCCCAATTTTCTAAAGAGAAGAGGAGCTCGTTTAACCACCCCCGCATAAAAATCAAAGGAGCCGCCCACTCCCATCGCAATGCGAAGAGAAGGGAGTTTTTCAAAATATTCCGAAAGCCAAAGTTCCTGTTTAGGCGCACCATACGCCACAAAAAGAATCTGAGGTTTTGCTTTTAACACTTCTTCAAAAGCCTGTTTCCCAGGATTCTCAGAAGAAGCGCCGGCCACTTTTAAAGAAGGCCATCGCTTTTGAAAATAAGCCGCTGTTTTCTCTGCCACTCCTGGTGCAGCTCCTAAAAAAAATATGGACCAATTTTTTTCAACCGCTTTTTCAATCACATCCACCATAAAGTCCGCACCATGAATGATTTCAGGGAAAACCCAGCGGAAGTAGCGCCTTCTAAAAAGATAGAGCACAAGCGCATTGGGGAAGGCAAGTACCCGAAGCCAACGGGGCAGAAACATTAAGGTACTCACCAATTGAAGGCCATTCCCATCGGGCAGCATCAAAGTACCTTTTTGCAGCGCCTTTCGGTACCCAGGGTTCCGAGAGGCTTCAAGTAAAATTTCTGGATTGGGTGTAAAAATCAGCTGTTTTTCATCCAAACGAGCTTGAGCCTGAACTCGAGTCAGAGCATCCACTTTCACTCCAAAAAAAGTCGTTCCATTTTTCATGTGCGAGCAATGGTGATTAAATTTCGATCTTGTTTTTCATAGTGCACTGTATAGCCTGCCTTCTCTAATAAACCGCGAAGCTGTTTAGGGCGAAAGGCATAGTAATACCGTTTCACTCGATGTTTCCAGGGAATGAGCAGTCCTCGAAACCCATAATTCGGCCACAGCACATTCCGCAGCCACGCCTTCCAAAAACGCAGCGACCACAGATTCCAATTCGTCATAAACAAAAACGCACCCGGTTTCAAATGCATTTTCAGCCGCTTCAAAAACACAAGTTGATCCTTGGGCGGTAAGTGATGAAACGAAGCGATCATAAATGCAGCATCAAATTTCCCTCCCAGATTCGGCAAGTTCAAGATGTCCGCCTGAACAAAGCGGAGTTTCGCAGGGTCAATGACACCATCCGCAAAAGTGTCGACGCATCCGCGTGCCTGCTCAAGTAGCGCCTCCGATTGATCCACACCCACGTAAGAATGCAACTGCTTGTCTCGTAAAAAACCGAGCAAACGCCCATTGCCGCAGCCCAAGTCCAAAACTCGTAAGCCGGATCTTAAAAATGGCACAAAATCCTCAAACTCCTTCCAACTCGCTTGGCGCGTCTCCGAAAACTCCTCCGCGATCGAATTGTAGTCCCGCTTGACCTTTTCGCGGATTCTCTTAGAGTGCATGGTAGGCTGAGTGTTAACGAATCCCATGAAAATCATTCAAGAAGAGAATATCCTTAAAAACCTGCTCAAACAAGCGTCCAAACTCCCTGAAAAAACGGAGGGGGAACTTCACAAACTCAAGAAGCGTTTCGCCCGGGACTACAAAATTTCTTTGCCCACAAACTTTCAACTGCAAACCGCTTACGAGGAACTCTTAAAAGAAGGATGGAAAGGGGAGGCAGTTTTGCAACGTCTCATTCGTAAGCGAAAAATCCGGACCTTATCAGGCGTCAGCGTGCTCACCGTTTTGACCAAACCTTATCCCTGCCCAGGCAAGTGTGTGTTTTGCCCCACGGAACCCGGCATGCCAAAGTCCTATCTTTCGAATGAACCCGGAGCCATGCGCGCTGTGCTTGACGATTTTCACCCTCAGGACCAGGTTCGAACTCGCCTCGACAGCCTCACACGCCAAGGTCACGAAACCGAAAAAATCGAGATGATCGTGCTCGGTGGCACTTTTTCAGCCTACAACCGCCGCTATCAAACGGACTTCGTGCGCGCTCTTTTCAATGCTTGCAATAAGGGCTTGCCAAAAGAAAAAGGCCCCACGGGACGTTCCCTTGAAGAGGCCCAACGCATCAACGAATCCGCCAAACACAAAATCATCGGCCTCAGCCTTGAAACCCGTCCCGACCACATCACCGAAGACGAAATTTTGAACATGCGCCGTCTCGGATGCACCAAGGTTCAAATCGGCGTCCAGCACATCGATCAAGCGGTACTCGACCTCAACAAGCGCGGCGAAAAAATTGAAGACACCATCAACGCGATGAAATTGCTCCGTGACGCGGGCTTCAAAATCGCTACTCACCTTATGCCCAACCTGCCCGGCAGCACTCCTGAACTCGACCTCTGGGTGGTACAAGAATTCTTCCGAAATCCCGCTTTTAAACCAGACCAAGTCAAAATCTACCCCTGCGTGGTCACCCCTTATGCCGAACTGGAAGAGTGGTGGAGAGAGGGGCGCTACCAGGCCTACAGCGACGAAGTGCTCATGGATCTCCTTTACAAAATCCAACTCGAATTGCCCGAATACGTACGGGTCGAGCGCCTTTTCCGCGATATTCCAGGGGAGTCTATTCTGGAAGGCAGCCAAAAGACCAATATGCGCCAACTTCTCGAAGAGCGTATGAAAGCCGACGGAAAATTCTGCCGCTGCATCCGTTGTCGTGAAATCCGCGGCGAGTCTTACGATCCCAACGCCACGTCTTTGCGCATTCATGAGTTCGACGCCAGTGACGGCAAAGAATTTTTCATCAGTTTCAACCAAGCGGATCCAAAGGATTTGCTAAGCCAAAAAGACAAACTCTGTTCGCTACTACGCATGCGCTACTCCTCCTACTCACTTCAGGGCAAAACTCATTTCATCCCTGAACTCGACGGTGCCGCACTCATTCGTGAAGTGCACGTTTACGGAGCAGAAGTGAACGTGGGTAGCACTAAAAAAACCGCGTCTCAGCACGCCGGACTCGGCCGCCGCATGCTCGAAAAAGCTGAAGAATTGGCCAAAAAAGACGGATTTAAAAAAATGGCCATCATCGCTGGAGTGGGCACCCGCAACTACTATCGCAAATGGGGCTATGAGCTCGAAGGGACTTATATGACGAAAGCTCTTTAAAAGGCACTTCCAAAACACACAACAATCAGGTATAATAAAGAGATTTAATTCTCTTGAATGAATGCACGCCAATCGCAAGGATCTTCCGCTCAATCTCAATCCGTCCCCGAAAAGTGGGGAGACAAGATTCTAGAGGTCTTGAATCTCTCCGATCAAAAAAAGGAACGTGCCGATTTAGCCATGACAGTTATGGAAGAAACTCCACCAGAACCTGTTTTAGATCGTGCAAGAAAATTGAAAGAGGAGGTGGACAAAGGAGAAAAACCTCGTGATTGGAGCTGGATGCCCACTGCCCTTAAGGTAGGAGTAGGGCTAGGAACGGCTTATTTAAGCTGGAAAGTGTTCAGTAAACTTTGGACCAAAGAAGTCGATGAAAAAGAAGGAAAAAAAGACAAAGAAGCTTTCTTCAGTACAGCCGAAAAAGCAATCGGTTTAGCCACTCTCGGGGGAGTGGCTTGGCTCGTAGGGAAGGAGGCTATTCCAGGATATTTCAAGGATAAGATGGGGCTCGATGCCAAGAAAGAAACGGTAGACCGCTTCATTGCAAGGCTCAAAGAAAAAGGAATGAAAGATGCCCTCGCCGAACTGACTCTCGATTCCGATGAAGCCTATTTGACTCGCATGGCCGAAACCATCAGTGTTGAAAGAAAATACATACTCAATTTACGAGATGTGAGTTACTCAACATTTTTAGAACATCGAAAAGGACAAATTTCTGGAAAATTTGGCTACGCCACGATGCAAATCGCTGAGATGGTGGGTTTTGACCTATCCAGTAATATTCCATTCACCAACGCTGACGATGACCTTCGTGAAGCCAATGCAGACGCCAAAATCCAAATCTACATTGAAGCGAATAGCACCGAAGAGGAGCGAAAAAAGAAAACCATTGGCGAACTATTACAAACGATTGATCAAAGAGAACATCCTGAAACTACACCCGAACTTACTAAGAAGCCTCTGATTTCAGAAGATCCAAAACTTTTAGAAGAAAAAGGTAAAAACACCAGCAATCTTATCAAATCATGGGGAGAGGAGCCTCAAGAAGGACAGACTCCAAGCTCCGTCGAAAAGAAAGCAGGGGATCTTGTGGATGCAGCCGCAAAAGACGGGGGACAGCTTTTCTGCTATGAAGGGGTACTTTATCTCCTTTCAGGGGGCAGCATAATGGTGCTTTCCAGTTGTTCTTTCTTCGTAGACACCGTCTGCGACGTGGCTGAAGCAGCTGCAACGGAAGAAAAAACTGCGGGCAGTGTGGTGACTAGCTTTCTGGAACGCGGAGGACTGACTTACGTGGGAGGAGGAATGGCGGTAGGAGTCGCCATAGCAGGTCTTCAAAAAGCAGGCATATTAAACGGAAGTGGGTCCGTAATTTTTGAAGCCTTAAAAGGAGCGGGAAGAGGAATCATTGCCCCTCTCAATATTTTCAAGGGGACCGCAATAGGTGCAAAAACGGTTTATGCCGGAGCTCAATGGGCGACGGATGAAGCTAAATTGCTCTTCTTCACAGCAAAAGAATTGGCAGACCCAAGCAACAAACTGGTCTATCAACGAGCCAGAGCGGCCTGGGCTGCTGAAGAATTTTTAAAACTTTCGACGAAGCCAATTTCGAAAAAATCGCCGGTTGGGACATGGAAGGAATCAAATCTCGAGTCAAATCTACACTGCTTCCAGAAAACGTAAAGCAGCTACGAACTCGTTACATAGAATGGTTTTTAAGAAATCGAAAGGAATACCTCAAAGCAGCCAATCTCTCAGACGACTTCACCTGGCACTACGCTAAAAGTGGAGTGGATTTAACCGCTCCAGCGGAAGAGGCCAAACGTTTTCTTGCAGAAATAAAAGCAAGCCAAACAACCGCTTCCTTACGCGCTTTAAGCGAAGCAACGAACAGACCCGCTGGGGTAGAAACACCTCAAGCTAAAATCAACCGATTGAGGAGCATGGCCACTAGTTCAGACTCCTACATGCGCAGCGCAATTGAAGAACGGGAAAATATGGTTCGACGCGGCATTCGAGGACCCGAGTTAGATGCGTTCGACACTCAAGTTCGAGAACACCTAAAAACCTCAGGCATAGAAGCAGAAACATTACTCGATGAACTCAGCAAAGAAACGCTTTCTCATGAAGAAAAGGTCGCACTCAATGCAATCGTCCGTAAAGAATTGAGTACCAGCCTAGGAATTAAAGCAGTAGCCAAAGAAGTGAAAGGCCGCGGAATCATGTCCGTCGTCATCGGAACAGGCTATCTAGTTTATGAAACATATAAAGCGAATGAAGCGGGAAAAGACATGATCATCGACGGTGAACTCACCGCATTAGGAGAACAAATGGGTTGGACAACGCTCGAAACCATCATCAACGTGCTATGCCCATTTGGACTCACAGACTTTTATAGTGCAGCCATGGCAGAAGAAATTTTAACAGATAGAAAATTAAGTGGCTGGGAACGTGCACTTCGTCTTGGAATGGGAACCTACAGTGCCTTTACAGATACAGTCGGCGTACTCGCTGCTATTGCCAGCAGTCCCGCCGCAGGAACGGCCGGAGCAGGAGTCTACGCCAGCGCCAATGCCGTAGAAGCAGCCGTGCGTCTCAGTCTTCGTGGCCTTGGAGCCAGCGATGATCTCATCGAAACAGGCACACGACTCGTCCCTCGTTTAACAGAACTCGCACGTAAAGTAGGAGGTTATCGACAGTTGCTCGAACGCATGCAAAAAGTTGCTAGGGGAACCGGATACGCAATGGCAGGAGCAACAGCAGCATTCATGGGCTATACGGTAATGTACGACACTCGTGATGCAAAAGAAATTGAATTTGCGTCTATTGAAATGCCAGAAATCCCAACAGAGGAGCCAAAGGCCGCTGCCTAGGGCAGGGAGGGAAAGGTGGTAACAACTTGGAAAGAAGCCTAACTAATTCTGCACAATGTATCTTGTGTAAAGTTAATCTTCAGCTTTCCAAACCCAATTCCTCCAGAACTTCCTCTTCATCATAGCTATCCATCAACCTCACCAATTCTACAAGTCTTTGCCTCCTTTCTTCAATAATCCTCACCATTCGCAATCGGTGTCGTATCCAAGACAATTCAACTAGTTTTCCATCATCTGGCTCGATTGAATCACTCTGAACCGTTTGAACATCATAACTCGCGATATCTAAGACTCTTCTAATCATAGGGCCACAAACTTGCGTTTATACGCGTTATTTTTTGAAAGACGGCTTTAAGCCTGGTCTGTGATTTCCATTTGCGCCTCTGCTTTGGCCACTTTTTCGGCAAGCACTGGGTATCCGATCAAATTTGGATCTTCGTCGACAAGGCGCTGAGCGCATGCACGAACGCGATCTAAAAGTTCTTTGTCGCCGAACGTTGCCATTTTAAGGTCCGGGATTCCACTTTGCTTCACGCCGTAGATTTCTCCAGGACCACGAACTTCGAGGTCTTTTTCGGCCAAATCGAAACCAGAATTGAATTCTACCATATATTTCAAACGACGCAAGGCTTCGTCCGAGCCTGAATCTGTAAATAAGAAACAATAGGACTGATGTGCACCTCGCCCGACTCTCCCCCGAAACTGATGGAGCTGTGCGAGACCAAATCGATCCGCGCCTTCAATCATCATAATGGTCGCATTCGGCACGTCGATGCCCACTTCAATCACCGAAGTCGAAACGAGGATGTCGATGTCACCAACAGCAAAGTTTTGCATCACTTCCGCCTTTTCATCGCCCTTCATGCGGCCATGCAAGAGGGCCAACCGATGGTTCGGGAAAACCTCAGTGCGCAATCGGTCGAATTCCAAAGTCGCAGCCTTCACTTGCACCGCTTCCGACTCCTCAATCAACGGACAAACCACAAAAACCTGGCGCCCCTTCGCCACTTGATCCGAAACCCAAAATTCCGCGTCACTGCGTTTATGCTCGGGCACGAGCCGCGTCACAATCGGTGTACGTCCTGGCGGCAGTTCATCCAAGATAGACAAGTCCTGATCACCATAAATAGTGAGCGCCATGGTGCGCGGGATCGGGGTCGCCGATAAATTCAAAAGATGCGGAAACCCCTGAGCCTTGAGCTTGGCACGCTGCTTCACTCCAAAACGATGTTGTTCATCAATCACCACAAGGCCCAGTCGCGCGAATGAAACGCCTTCTTGAATGATCGCGTGGGTACCAATCACTAGATCGCAGGTGCCCGTCGCAAGTTGACGCACAGTGTCTTCATGCTCACTCGCACTCATCGAGCCCACGAGCAGTTGAATATTGAATCCAAAACGTGAAAGAAAGGTTGTCAAATTCTTAAAGTGCTGCTTAGCCAAAATTTCAGTCGGTGCCATCAGCACACACTGGTAACCACTCTTCACCATCGCAAAAATCGCTGCAGCCGCCACGGCCGTCTTACCACTACCCACGTCACCTTGAATCAGACGTAGCATTGGAAAGTCGCGCTTCAGATCACCAAAAATTTCTTCAATGGTGCGCTTCTGTGCACTCGTGAGTTCAAAGGGTAACGCATCGAAAAAAGCCTGCATGTCAAGTTCGGGCGTCAGCAGTTTTTTGTCACCCGTGAAGCCCTCTTGCCACCTTTTTTTGCGGCGCAACGCCATGAATTGCAGCATGAAAAGTTCATCAAACGCCAATCGCTCGCGCGCTTTATTCAAAAATTCTTCATCTTTGGCAAAATGCACATGGTAGATCGCATCCGAATAGCTCATCAGCCTCTGCCCGTCGAGCACCCAGTGCGGCAAATATTCATCGAAGAATTTTGCATACGGCAAGAGGCTATAAATCTTTTCCCGAAGCCATTTTGACGTGATTTCCTCACTCTCTGGATACACCGGCACAATGCGCCCAGTGTGCAAGAGCACCTTCGATGGTTTTTCGTACTTCGGACTCATCATCATGCTCCTCCCCTTCTCGAACTTGATTTTACCTGTCAAAATAATGTCGCTTCCCTTAAAAAACAGTTGTTTGAGATGACGTTGATTGAACCACATCACCGGCAATTCGCCTGTGGAGTCCGCCACCACCGCGCGTGTCACCACTCCCCCAGCCCTCGTCGGAATATTCACCATGGACTTGATCTTAACCTGAATCACATTCACCTCATCCGTGCGCATCTCATTGATCCTCGTGAACTCCTGCTCATCGCGATACGCCCGCGGAAAATAGGTCAAAAGATCGCGCAATGTCTTGATGTCCATCTCCTTGAGTTTCAAGATGTAGGAATCGCGGGTCTTTAAAAGTTTGGAATCGAGTCGGTGGTCGAGCATAGCTAGAGAATAGCTAAGCTTGGAGGAAATTTCTACGACGATCAGAAGATTCTTTGTTTTTCAAAAAGTTCACCTTCTTTGAAACTTTTTTGCCAGTTTTCAGCTCCAAAGCCTTTCGCGTGTCCCCAGCAATTTTTCCGCCCGCCTGCGCATCTTCCTTAAGAGGATCAAAGCCATGAGTATCTTTAACTTCAGTGATTTCTGTCGTTGCCCGCTCTCCGAGCATGGAAAAAATCAACTCTAAATCAGTCATCAGGATCTCGCAAATTTTCCCGTTTCAAACTTTTATATTTCTTATACTCATGGGGCGTCATCCCAAAAGTAGCTTTAGAAATTTCAGCCGACAAAATCGCGTAATCTTTCGCTTCTTTAGCGCCACGTTTGCTCCATTCGTCGGTCAGCTCTTCTCGAATCGCAATCCCACGCATTCGTTTTTCGATCCAACTCTCACTGTAGCCCTTGGCTTTATAAAGCTCATGCGTTCGTTTTGTCGCCAACTCAGGATCTTCGATCTCTTTAACCCGTTCATACCCCACTTTAGCGAGCCACAGCTTAAAAGGTTCCGCTTTAGGAGAAGGAATAGATTGAATAATACGAAAAATACCTTCGGTGTTAGCACAGTCGGTCATATATTTCTTACCATCAACAGATTCTAATTTCAGTTGTCGACAAAATGTCGACAACTCAGCTCCATCCTCAGTCTCAACTCGAACTTTCATTCTATACCAATAATCTCTAGGGTTTTCACTTTCCGTAAGAGCAGCAATCACATCCACAACCGAAAACCACCATTCTTCTTCATAGAAAATCTTTCGAATCGTGCGGCCTTCAAAAATGGAAAGCATATTGGGCATGGAATTTGGGGTAATCTTTGGACCTCGAATTTTCTCACAAAGAAAATCGCCATGCTAGAGATTTTGTTTCAGGTTTTTGTCAGGATTTTTATGAAAAACAATACGCAACAAATTGTCACGGCCAGCTATAATGAATTCCTTACTTTTCGAAGAATATAAAAAAACAGGAGAATCTTTGGCTAGGAAAGGTCTTATTAACAGTCAAGATTTTAATAAGTTAATAGAAATGATAAGCAAGAAAGGATATTTCCAATTCCTACAAAGATGATCATCTTTTTGACGGGATAAGTGCAGATTATTTGGTTTCAGAGGATCAAAAAGGCGTAGCTTGTGCAAAAATCATATCTGCACAAAAGAACTACAAGAAAATATTAACCGCGGCAGATTTTCTAAACATCCCTGTACCAAAAGCATAGGGGTCGGGGTTTTCTAAACTCTCCAAGGAAGTCCAGGTTTGCCATTAGGATTTAGAACGGCATCTACCCTAGCTCGATTAGCTGCAAGCCATGTATCATAAATTGCTTGACGTGCTGGGCTGCAATGATCCAAAAACCCAGGCCGATCTAAACCTTGTTTGAATAGTAAAGCTAAATCCTCAACGCCAGACGGAACTTCAGATGCTCCTGTTTCTGCTGCTTGCAAGCCTCTGTCTAAAACCTCCAAAATTTCTGAGTCTTTCACGGAATCGCGTTCAAATACGTCTATAAGTGCCATAAATGAGAGTTATGAAAGACCAACCGTAGCATATAAGTTTGCTTTCGCACAAATCAGCACATTGAAAATAAGGGCTAGTCTCCTCTCACCCTCCTAAAATTCCTCTTCCCAACCTGCAAAAGCTGCGCCTCGCCCGTCAGTTCCACCTCCCTCTTCACATCCTCAACCTTCTCGCCTTCCCACTTCACCCCCCCACCTTCTATCAACTGGCGCGCCTTGCTCTTCGTACCGGCAAGCCCAAGTTCAGAAATCAAATCCACAATGTTCCAAGCACCGTTTGCGCCAGAGCCAGCTCCTAAAGTCACCTCCTCAATTTCATCCGGAATTTCCTTCTTTTGATGCACGGTCTTGAAGTGCTCCTCCGCGCGCTTGGCCTCCTCTTCCCCTTTATAAAGCTTCACAAGTTCGTAACCGAGTTCCATCTTCAAATTGCGGGGGTTTTCACCATCCTTGAGACGCTTCGCAACGCCAGCCAAGTATGCTCCATCCTTGCGTCCAGCGAGTTCAAAGTAGATCAGAATGAGATCGTCGGGGATGGACATGGTTTTTCCGTACATGTCTTCGGGCTTGTCGTCCACACCGATATAATTGCCGGTGCTCTTTCCCATCTTCATGCTGCCATCCGTCCCCACCAAAATGGGCACCGTCAAAATGTTTTGAGGTTCTTGTCCATAAGCTTTTTGCAAAGTGCGACCTGCCAATAAATTGAAAGTTTGATCTGTTCCACCGAGTTCCACATCTGCCTTGAGAGCCACGGAGTCGTAACCCTGCATGAGCGGATACATGAATTCATGCATGGAAATCGGCTGATCATTCTTAATGCGTTCCTGGAACATATCGCGCTCGAGCATCTGCGCCACCGTGAACTGAGAAGACAGTGTGATCACATCTGCAAAGTTGAGTGGCGCGAGCCATTCGGCATTCCAACGCACTTCCACCTTCGAAACATCCAAAACACTGGCTGCTTGCTTCATATAATCCTTGGCGTTTGCCTCCAATTCTTCCTGGGTGCGCATGGGACGAGTTTCATTCTTGCCCGTGGGGTCCCCGATGCGTCCCGTAAAATTTCCAAACAGCAAAATGATCTGGTGCCCTAGGTCTTGGAATTCCTTCAATTTATGCACCACCACCATGTGTCCAAGGTGCAGATCAAAACCCGTGGGATCGATGCCGAGCTTGATGCGCAGCTGCTTGCCACTCATCAGCTTCTTTTTGAGGTCTTCCTTCACAATCACATCCGCCACTCCCAGGTTCAAAACGCGGTCAATTGCCTTTTCATCGGTAATCACTGCCATAGTCTTAAAAAATGAAGTAAACTTGGATGCGATCAGAGTAACAAGCCCCACACTCAAATGCAATTTGAAACCCAAGTCAACGCCGAACACAGCGGAAAACGCGTGGATCAATTTTTATCAGACGCCACAGGCCAGACACGTAGCGCCGTGCAGAAGCAAATTCTGGCTGGACGTGTGAAGATCAACGGCGTGAGTCCCCACAAAACCGGAGTAAAACTGGCCACCGGCGATACCGTACAAATGCCCCTCGCCGGACTCCCTCGTCCCAAACTTAAAAAGAGCAATCTCAAACTCGAAATTCTGTTCGAAGACGAGAAAATGCTCGTGATCAATAAACCTGCGGGCATCGTCGTGCATCCCGACTCCACTGGCCACCACGAAAACACCATCGCCAATGCAATCCAAGCTCATCTCACCGGTAAGTTCGAAGGTTTTCGCCCTGGCATCGTTCACCGCCTGGACAAAGACACCTCCGGAGCCCTCATCATCGCCAAAACGCCCGAAAGCCTCCACCATCTCTCCCGTCTCTTCCAAAACCGCAAAGTTCACAAAAGCTACCTTGCCTTGGTGAAGGATTGCCCCAAAACCACTAGCGGAAAAATCAGTGCCCCGATTCAACGAGACTCCCATAAACGAAAGCAGATGGCCATGCATCGCCAAGGTAAAAATGCAGTGACCACTTTTGAAGTCCTCGAAAACTACGGCTGGTGCAGCCTCCTCAAGGTGAACATCGAGACGGGACGCACCCATCAAATTCGCCTCCACCTCGCTGGCATTGGTCACCCCGTACTTGGAGACACAACCTATGGAAACAAACCTGTAAACGCACGGGCCTTAAAAGAACTAGAGCTCAAGCGGCAATTCTTGCACGCAAAAAATTTGGAAATCGATGGCAAAACCTTTGACGCACCGCTGTCTCAAGATTTAAACTTGGCCCTTTCTCATTTTGGCGTATGATCGACAAATCCAAACTCATTTCACTGCTACAGAAATTGAACTTCTCTCGCAATGAAGCACTCGTTTATTTGACTTTGCTGGAACTCAACGAGGCAATTCCAAGCACCCTTGCCCAAAAAACCGGCCAAAAACGACCCAACTGCTACATGATTTTAGAAAAATTACGCAGCCGAGGAGTGGTCACCAGCGTCAAAAAGAAAAACCTGATCCATTTCCAAGCCATAAAACCCGAATATTTCCTTGAAAGAGAACGTAGCAAAACCCAAGAAATAGAAAAATCCCTCACTGATTTGGCAAGCGCCTTACCCGAACTGCTCAGCCTGCATCAAAGATACACGGCCACTCCGCAAATGTCCGTCTACTACGGAAAAGAGGGCCTCATTCAAGTGATGGAAGAAACCTTAAACACAAAAGAAGATTTGTTGTGTTGGGCCAATGCAGATCAAGCCTTTTCAAGCCTAGAAGATTACTACCCTCGCTACATCAAGAAAAAAGTCACTCGAAAAATTTGGGTGAGAGGCATTTTTGCGATGATGCTACCGGAAAAAATTCCAACAAAGAGGAAAAAAGAATTGCGTGAAATCTATTTAACCCCAAAAGACGAATTCCCTTTTAAAAACGAAATCAACATTTATGACGACAAAGTCGCCATCATTTCTCATGAAGACCAAATCGGGGTCATCATTCAAAATCAACACATTGCAGACAGTCAAAAAGCGATCTTTAATTTTGTATTTAAACAGGTGAAAAAACAGTATAAACCAAATATCAAGAAGACTTCAGTGAAGTCTTCTTGATGCTCTTTTTATCGTCGGTGGAGAGCAAGTCTTTTTCTATCAACCGAGCATACTCAAAAGCGAAATTAAATATTGAACGTTGGGTATTAGCAATAGCTTCATTTTGGAGAATAACTCCAACATTATCCTTATGAGAGATAATGCTCATTTTATTATCATAAATATTAATCTCATTTTCAAATAAAAAGCGATCCTTAGGGATGAAATAAACCTCTCTTAGTTCTTCAGAAGCTCTTAATTTGAAACCAAGTCCTACAGAATCATAAAGAAATAAACACCTCGTCCATATTTTCTTTTGAATTTTTTTAGCCAAATAGTGAGGATGATATTCTTTCAAAAGAGTATTAACTGCTAAATCTGTATTAGACCAACATAATATTTCTCCAGAAGTAGTCAACGTATCCTCCATTACCTGAATAATACCTTCTTTCCCTTCAAATATAGACATTTGTGGCGTTATATCATATAAATGCTTGAGTCTAAGCATTTCAGGTAAAATCACTTCAAGATTCTTCAATTTTCTAGCTTGGTCTTCCACTAAAGCAGTAGGGTCAACAGGACTATAAAAAAGGCTCTTGCCTTTTATAACATGACTAACCAATCCCTTTTTTTTAAGTTGCTCAAGGATAACATAAACAGTAGGACGTTTAAGTAAAGATTTTCTAGCAACAGAGCTAGGTAAAGATTCTCCTAACTCAAGAAGGGTTACGTACACTAAAGCTTCTTTTTCAGTCAAACCCACCATGTTTAAAACTTCAATAAGGTCAAAATCAGTATTCATTCTCATATTTAAACAAATGTTAAGTAGTTGAAGCAGCCCAAGAAGCGTTTTTATTATCTTTAAAAAATTCCTCTAATCTACGTAAGCCACCCACACAAACACCCATAAATCTTAATTCTTTTGCTGAAGGAGATCGTGTATCCACTAAATCGGTGAAAGGTAAACTAGCAACTGTAGACATGTTAACCTGCATATCACTGGGTAAGAAATCATAAAATCTTGCTCTATCCAAATAAGGAGGGGTACGTCCAATCAAACCAGAGATAATAAAACCAACACGGTGTTGATCAGAAGAATAATGAGAGGTAAGCCAACGAGCAACATTAAAAGGATACTCGCTAGAGCCACCAATAGAAACAGTACAAGATTCATTCCCCCCATCGCCGAATGTTTGAGAAATTGTATGGTAATAAGCGTAACTTAAAGCCGATGTCAGATCAGTACTTTTAGCGTAACGCCTAGAATTCTTTGCCAAAACATCTAAAGTATCTTTGTCCATCAATTCTCGAAGGACAGTCAATTTTTCACGAAAACTCTCTGACTCCATTTCTTGTATTCTCATATCTATATCCTCCCGATCCAGCTTAATATCAGATAGATCAATCTTGTCACGTAACTGAGAAGGATAGAAAGCAGAAAGATAATCTTCTAAGAATGCTCTTTGCTGACCAGTAATCAATGCAGCTTGATCTAAATCTGTTCTATTAATAGCAGTAGATAAACTCGCTGTACTAAAAATTCTGAGACGAACATCAGATAAAACCTCAAAGACAGACTTCAAACGTTGTATGCCTAATTCAGCGTATGCAGGAAAAGTAGGTGATAAAGAGCTACCATCGGTTCCAATCCCTACATTCAATTGCAAGCTTCGACGAGATTCCCTAGGACTTAAAACACGATTGGCGAGAGGGAATAAGTCAGAAAGACCAAAAACCGTGGTTTCCATCATACTAGAAGAACCGACAAAATCTCTTTCGGTCTCAGGTCGTATCAGTCTCTCCAACAATTTAGGTACTTCCGGATAAATTCTATCAAGGATCAGCTGAGGATTCCCTTCAAAAAGATTAAAAAGACGGTCCACAATTATATTTCCCTCTTGATTCAGTAAGAAACCTCTAACACCTTCACCTCTAAATTGATTGAGAGCAGTAGAAATGATGTTACGTGCACGAGCCTCATCCAACAACGGCATCTCAGAATCAACTGACACACTAAAAATTTTAGAATAAACAATGTGATAATAGAAACTAATTTAAAAATGTCAATGTCAATGACACTGTTAATATTTTTAACAACAGCAAATAACAAAGTTGAGCTCAAATGCACTTTCGGAAAAGTAAAAACAGTTCAATTAGCTTAGGAAAGCGAAAATGGTGCCCCGGGGTGGAATCGAACCACCGACCAACAGCTTAGAAGGCTGCTGCTCTATCCACTGAGCTACCGGAGCTCGGATTCATCCAATCTGAACATTATAAAGGAAATGAGGCAGCTCGGCAATGCTGTCCAAAGCCTCTGGATGCAAACTTAAATACACTTCCAAGCCAAAGGCAAGGATATTATTGAAAGAATGAAAGGCCACCGAGGTCCAAACTGAACCTGTTCGACGATAGGTTTCATTCAAAATTAAACCCAAAATAAAAAGAGGAATAAAAGTCTGAAATTGCACATGGATGAGAGCAAATAAAACGGCACTGAGCACGCTTCCAAGCCAAAGAGGCCAAATCTTTACAAACACGCGATACACGAATCCACGAAAAAGAAATTCCTCCAAAAAAGGTGCGAATACGCCCACCAGAACAAAACCGATCAAAATGCCCCAAAAATCCTGACCAAAGAGAGGCAAATGCGATTCCTGAGCTTCATAACCCGGCAGCGCCGTTCCTGTCATATACAATGTCAGCACAATGCCAAGCATTAGCAAAACATAAGCAAAATAAGCCAAAAGCACCGTCGAAACCAAACATTTTAAAGAAACTTTTTGAAACCCAAAATCATCCAAACGCGCATTGTATTTCGCGACCACAAAAAACCAAAGAGGGCAAAACAAAATAACAAACTGCAAAAGGTACTGAATCAAAAAAGCAATGGACGGATGCAAAGTGATAAAAAAAACGTCCACTTCAGGAACCAAGGTCAAGAGGTAGACAAAAATCACATACAAAAAAATAGCAGTGCCAAAAACCTTGAGAAAATCTCGGAATTCAAAGCGGGTTTCCACCGTCGTGAAGGGGCTAGGATGGCTCGCATTATAAGAAATTTTTTGCTACATTGAAAGCCCAAAGACTCTCCCCATGATTGATCCCACTTTCATTTCAACCGAAGACGAAGCGACTCGCATCCCGCAAGCTCAAAAAATGCCGGAGGAAAATCAAAGTGAAAATGTGCTGCGTCCGCAATCCTTAAAAGATTACGTAGGTCAAGAAGAACTCAAGCGCAACTTAGATGTTTTTTTGGCGGCAGCTCAAAAACGAGGTGAAGCCATGGAGCATGTGCTCTTGCACGGCTGTCCGGGGCTGGGAAAAACCACTCTCGCTCTCATTCTAGCCAAAGAAATGGGCGTACAAATCCGAAACACGAGTGGTCCTGCTATTGAGCGCCCGGGCGACCTAGCCGCGTTGCTCACGAATCTACAGCCCAACGACGTCCTTTTCATCGATGAAATTCATCGCCTGCGACCCGCCGTTGAAGAAATTTTATACAGCGCCATGGAAGATTTTTGCCTCGATTTAGTCGTAGGAAAAGGCCCTTCCGCACGCAGCATGCGCATCACCCTGCCCAAATTCACCCTCATCGGAGCCACCACCAAACTCTCTTCTCTTTCTTCACCTTTGCGTGATCGATTTGGAAACGTTTTAAAACTGGAATTTTACAGTCAAAAAGACATTGAAGCCATCTTAAAACGCAGCTCCGACTTACTTGGGATTTCCATTGAAAAAACGGCTGCCCAGCGCTTGGCGCAAAGTTCGCGATCCACCCCTCGAGTGGCCAATCGACTCTTACGACGAGCGCGCGATTTTGCTCATGTGAACAACCACCCTCTCATTGCTTATGACACCGTGCTCGCCACCCTTGAACTGCTGGGAATCGACGAACTCGGCCTGGATGCCACAGATAGAAAATTACTTCTCACCTTGGCAGAAAAATTCAAAGGTGGACCCGTGGGTCTCTCCACCCTTTCAGCCGCCAGCAATGAAGAAGAAGAAACCGTCGAAGACATTTACGAACCTTTTTTGATGCAACTGGGCTTTCTGCAACGCACCCCTCGAGGTCGCCTACTCACCGAAAAGGTTTACGCCCATCTGGGTCTTTCTTTCGCTAACCCCCTTTCTCAATGAAACTTTCCACTTTAAAAATCAGCCTTTTAACCCTCAGCCTTTTTCTGAGCGCTTGCGGAAGCAGCGACGAATTGAGCGCCCCTCTCAGCCGAGAATACGAGTCCTACACGGGCACTTTGACTTCTTTGGGAAGCATTAAAGTCTCACCCATCGTGACTCACCTTTTTGAAACTCAAGAAGGCGATGTACTCTATGCCTTTTCCGAACGTTACGACCTGGATGAATATGCCAAGGCCATGGATGCTTATGGCATCGTCAGCACTTACGAAGAGCTCGACAAACCACTTTACGAAATCACTCGTTTGACCGAAGCCAAAGAGGAAGAAATCGAAGCCGAAGAAGTCACAAAAGTAGAATACCGCAATAGTGAACTCGGGGTCGTCACTCAAATCTATAGCAATTGGCAAGTGGAAATCAATGACGCAAGCGGTTTGATTTCCTTCAAAATTCCTCATGAAACAGAAGAAACCGAAACGCCCGAAACCCCAGTGTTGGAAGACCACATCGACCTCATACAGTTCAGCCAGGTTTTGAGCAGCACCAGTGAATCCACTCCTGAAGAAAGAAGCACCGACATCAAAAACCATGTGATTGGAAATTACGCCGATCTCGCCAACATCGTGCCAGAACAAATCACCGTGGGCATCGATGCCGTCATGGGCCTGCGCTACAAAACTTCAGCCGGAAACATTCATGTGTTCATCCCTCGCGGCTCTGACCTCCTCGAATGGAGTTATCACTATTTATACACCGATGAAACCCTGCGCGTTCAAAACACCAACCTATTCAGCGCCGTGCTCAATGAGTTCCGCTTCATCACCGTGGACGAAATCCCTGCCGAAACTCCCGACTCTCCCGCCCCCAGCAGCCCCTCAGTGAGCCAAGTTGAAATCAGTAAATTTGCCACTCTCAGCAGCAATTTTGGCTTCACCATGTCCTACCCCGCCGCTTGGTATTACGTGGGTGGCAGCACCGGTTATTCCTTCGACGATGCCGAAATTGAAGAAGTCACGGCAGAAGCCCTCGTGAGGATGGAATTCAACACCGGCGCAGCAGAAGGAGTCGCACACAATGGAAATTTGGTATCCGTCACAAAAAAAGTGGATAGCCGAAGCTTCACCCTAACAGGTTCAGCTGAGTATCAAAACGTGATGCAAACCATGCTCGATTCAATCCAGACCATAAAAGCAGAATAAATCAAAGCCAATTGAATGCTAAGAAGCGCTAGATTTGCTAGAATGAAATGAAACTTTTTCATCCACTCCACTCCTTATGAACAACCCCGATCAATTCAATAAATTCACTCGAGAAGCCAAACAAGCCCTGTTGGTGGCTCAAGAAGTCGCTAAAAAAACAGGGACTAGCTATGTGGGAACCGAGCACCTGCTCATTGGAATTTTATCTCAAAAAGCTTCCCTCGGAGCCACCGTTCTACAAAATTTTGGAGTCACTTTAGAAAATGTGAATTTGGTGCTCAAAACCGTAGGACGCACTCAAGTTTCATCACGCTCAAGCAAAAACCCTGGCGGACTTTCCGGCTTTGCAAAAAAAGTCATTGAAGACGCCATTCGCAGCGCACACGAATTTTCTCACAGTTTTGTGGGCACCGAGCATTTGCTCTACGCCCTGGTGATTCAAGAAAACACAGCCGCAACCGTGATCTTAGAAAACATGAAAATTTCCCCTGAAGATTTGCGCCAGGAGTTGATTCAAACTTTTGAACGCATGAAAAATGCTCCTCTGCCCAACAATGGAGGGCCGATGCACACGGCTCAAAATGTCAATCCTTTAGAATTCTTCTTGAATGGCCTTCAAGGAGTGCTTGCAGGACAAGACTCCAAAGAAACCGGATTCGACACGAAAAAGAAGGAGAGTAAATCTTCCACTCCCGCGCTGGATTACTTCACCACCGATATGATGGCGGAAGCGGCTCAAGAAAAAAAGATGGATCCCGTGATTGGAAGAGATAAAGAGATCGAACGTTGCATCGCCATTTTGCTGCGAAAAACCAAGAACAATCCCGTGCTCATCGGGGAACCGGGCGTGGGTAAAACCGCCGTGGTGGAAGGGCTCGCTCAACGCATCGTACGCGAACAAGTGCCCGACGCCATGCTCGACAAACGCATCCTCAGTCTTTCTATGGCCTCTGTCGTGGCCGGCACCAAATATCGCGGAGAGTTTGAAGAACGCATCAAACAAATCCTAGAAGAAGCAGCCAGCCAACCGAATGTGATTCTCTTTATTGATGAATTGCACACCGTGATCGGGGCTGGAAGTGCCGAAGGAAGCCTAGATGCAGCCAATATTTTAAAGCCTTCCCTTTCTCGAGGACGCGTGCAAGTCATCGGAGCCACCACCACCAACGAATACCGCAAACACGTGGAACCCGATGCCGCATTGGAACGACGTTTCCAATCGGTAATGGTGGATGAACCTTCCGAAGAAGACAGCGTCGCCATCTTAAAAGGACTGAAAGAGTCCTTTGAAAACCACCACAATTTGGTGATCATGGATGAAGCCTTAGACGCTGCGGTAAAATTTTCCAAACGCTACATCAACGACCGCTTTTTACCCGATAAAGCCATCGACGTGATGGATGAAGCCGCAGCCTTAAAAGGCATGGTGGCCAAACAAGACAACGATAAGGTGAAAGATTTTCAACGCGAACTCAAACGCATCATCAAAGAAAAGAACATGCCGTAACAGAACAAGATTACGAACGAGCCGCCGATCTTCGTCAACAAGAACTGATTCTGAATGAAAAATTGAGGAAGAAAAACACGTCAAAATTCCTCGTGAAATGCGAGGCAGCATCGACAGCGAAGACATCGCTCGGGTGATCTCTCGCATGACCGGCGTGCCTGTGACCAAGCTCGTGAAAGAAGACACCGATCGTCTGAAAGATTTAGAAAACATCATGAAAAATCGCGTGATCGGACAAGAAGAAGCCATCGAAAAAGTGGCTCGTGCCATCCGTCGTTCCCGCACCGGTATTTCCAGTGGAAAACGCCCCATCGCCTCCTTCATTTTTCTCGGTCCCACCGGAGTCGGTAAAACCGAACTCGTAAAAACCATCGCCAAAGAGGTTTATAACGACGAAGAAGCGCTGATCAAAATCGACATGAGCGAGTTCATGGAACGCCATAACACTTCTCGCCTCACCGGTACCACAGCAGGTTACGTGGGCTATGAAGACGGCGGTCAACTCACCGAAAAAGTGCGCCGCAAACCCTACAGCGTGATCCTCTTCGATGAGATTGAAAAGGCACACACCGACGTGTTCAATATTTTTGCTTCAAATTTTAGAAGACGGTCATCTCACCGATGGAAAAGGCCGCAAAGTGGACTTCACCAACACCATCATTGTGATGACTTCCAACATTGGAGCTCGCAAACTCACAGAAGGAGCCGCTCCTATCGGATTCAAGATCAATTCCGAGGCCATGGACGTGGCCATGCAAGATTTTGACCACAAACGTGACGAAGTCATGAAAGATCTCAAAGATCACTTCAAACCCGAATTTTTGAATCGCATCGACAACATCATCGTGTTCCGACCCCTCACCCACGAACTCATCAAAGGCATCGTTGAAATCCACTTGCAGGACTTGCAAAAGCACTTGCGTGACAAACATCTCGCCCTTGAAATGACGCCCGAAGCACTCGACACTCTGGCGACCCTCAGCACCGATCCCGATTACGGAGCACGCCCTGTGCGCCGTAAGGTTCAAGAGCTCATTGAAGACCCGCTGGCTCAAGGCATTTTGGATGGAGAATTCACCGAAGGATCCTCATTCAAATCGTCAAAGAAGGGGACAGCATCAAGCTTCAAAAAGGCACCGCTCAAGGAAAATCCAACGCAGGGATTAAAAAGCGCAGCTCAAAATCCTCTTTACAGGTTAAGAAAAACTAAGTAAAGTGCAGCCGCTCGCTTTCTTCCGCTTGTGTCAGCCACAGATGGAACGGAGGGGCGGGTTTTACTCCTTATTCCAGACTGTGCAAACCTTATTATGAGTGACTCAACTCAAACCGTTGTAGTCCCTATGGACTCGCTTCTTAATGATTCCCCTGCTTTTACCCTTCCTGAACCTGGACAAATCGTAGAAGGCAAGGTGGCTTTTATCAGTAAAAAACACATCATCGTGGATCTCGGGGGTGTGCTCACCGGTCTCATCTCCGGCCGAGAAATGAAAGATTCCATGGGCACTACAGAAGAACTCCACATTGGAGACCTCGTGTCTGCCTGTGTACTCGAAGCGGAAAATGAAGATGGACTCGTGGTCCTCTCTCTTCGCCGTGCCAGCCAAGACAAGACTTGGGACAAATTCGTCAAAGCTTACGAAGCCAATCAATCCCTCAAAGTTCGTCCTAAAGAAGCCAACAAAGGAGGATTGCTTCTGGAAGTCGATGGAATCAAGGGCTTCATCCCTGTTTCTCAATTGGCGCCGCTGCACTATCCTCGCGTGAACGGAGCCGACAGTGCCAAAATTCTGTCTCGCCTCCAAGAACTCATCGGACAAGAATTCACCGTGAAAATCATCAGCATCGACAAGGAAAACGGAAAACTCATCCTCTCTGAACGTGCAGCTTTCGAACGCGAACGTTTCGACACTCTGGCTACTCTCAAAGCAGGCAGTGTGGTCACAGGAACCGTCAGTGGAATCGTGAAATTCGGTATCTTCGTGGCTTTCGACGGTCTCGAAGGACTCGTTCACATTTCCGAAATCGCTTGGGGACATGTGTCCGATGCTCACGACTTCGCTCGCCTTGGAGACAAGGTGGAAGTGAAAATCATCGGAATCGAAGGAGATAAAATTTCTCTGTCCATGAAGCAACTCACTCCTGATCCTTGGGAAGAAATCGAAAAGAAATATAAGATTGGTACCGTGATCAAAACCAAAATCAGCCGCCTAGCTCAATTCGGAGCTTTTGTTCAACTCGAAGAAGACATCACCGGCCTCATCCACAATTCTGAAATTCCTGGAAACCCCGATGACGCTGCGAAGGCTCTCGAAGTGGGCCAAGCCGTGGATGCTCGGGTGATCGAAATCAATAAAGACGAAAAACGCGTCGGGCTTTCTTTGCTCGAAGAAGGCGCTGCTCCTACTGAAAAAAAGGAGAAAAAGGCTAAGAAAAACGAAAAAGAGGAGGAAGAAGGGGAAGAGGAAAATGCTTAGTCCAACTCTAGAGAAGAGCCCTCAAAAATGGGGGCTCTTTTTTCGTACAAAGAAGTGTTCATAAAATAAAAACTCTTTTCTTCAAAGAGCTTTTTAATAAATGATATTGATGAGCTAAAGGGGTGAGTTTATACTTACCGGTGAGCGGAAGAAAATTGCCAAGGAGGGACTCGTCTACGTATGGCAATGTTGAACCAAGCCACTCCCTGACAATTTTCTTTCATTCACCGTTTCTTTCAAAGGTCATCATAAAACTATACAACATTTAATTAAGAATGTCAAATACTATTCTAGCTCTTGTCTTAGCCATTCTGGCAGTGGGGGGACTCATTTTTTTCATCAATAAGAAGTTCAATGAACTGAAAACTCCTGCCGATGATTCCTCACAAAAATTGATGCTTCAACTGATGGCCGATCTTCGTAAAGAAGTGGGCGAAGGCCATGGAAAAAATCGGCAAGAACTGGAGGCAAAACTCAACCAAATGACTTTGCTCCTCAAACAACAGCAAAGCGACAACACTCAAACCTTGCAAAAACAATTCGCTCAAAGCACGGCCATCATTCAAGAAGTAACCAAGAATCTCACCCATCTTCAGGAGACCAACAAACAAGTCGTGGGTTTTGCAGAACAGATGAAAAGTTTAGAAAACATTCTTAAAAACCCAAAACAGCGCGGCATTTTAGGGGAATATTTTTTAGAAACTTTGCTGAATAATGTATTGGCTCCCGGTCAATATTCCATGCAATTCAAAATGGCCAATGGCGAAATTGTGGATGCAGCCATTTTTTACAATCAAATGGTGATTCCCGTCGACGCAAAGTTTTCATTGGAAAAATACAATTTAATGATGGAAGAATTGGATGCCGTTCGACGCGAAGAACTTGAAAAAGCCTTCAAAACAGATGTAAAAAAACGCATCGATGAAACTTCCAAATACATTCACGCCAACGAAGGAACCACCGACTTCGCCTTCATGTTCATCCCAGCAGAAGGCGTTTATTACAACCTGATGGTGGCTCAGGTGGGAAGTCTGCATGTGAATACTGAAAACTTACTGGAATACGCCTTTAAAAAACGAGTGATCATCGTCTCCCCCACCTCGTTCTTTGCCTATCTTCAAACAGTGATTCAAGGCATGAAGGCCATGAAAATGGAGGAATCCGTAAAAGAAGTCCTCAAAAACATTGAAACCTTAGGTAAGCATGTGGGCGCTTACGATGAATACATGCAAAAACTCGGTAAACAATTGGGTACCACCGTAAACACTTACAATACGGCTTCTCGTGAATTCAAAAAAATCGACAAAGACGTTTATAAACTCAGCGACGGAAAAGTTGGCGGAAACATCGAAGCCCTGCTTTTGGAAGAAAGGCCCTTAGAGGAGAATTAAGTTTTCTGAGCGGGTGTCTTTGAGACTAGAGGCTATCTCAAAAAAAGGAAAGGACAAGAACGCAGAGGATTTTAAGCTGAAAGAGCTGAAGACGAAGTCGGCTTAGCTGGGTTAAGTCGACTGAGGATGAAGCTTTTGTAAGCAAAATAATCCAGTTCTTGCCTTTAAGAGTGCATGGACGGACACGAAGTCAGTGCCGTCCTAAATACTCTGGTCTTTTTTTGAGATAGCCTCTAAAACAGAGCCCTGATGCAAACCCTTGGAGAAGCGATTCAATTCTCTTTGAATATCAGGACTGAGATAGAGCAGATTCTGCCTTTGCAAAGCCTGAATCTGCTCATAAAGGACAAGAAAACTCTTTAAGTCATCTCCTTCAGACAAGCCTTTTTCCATTAAACATTGTACTTTTTCATTGACCCTTTGCACCAGGCCCAAAAGTTCCTCATGAGTTAAAGCTTCAAGCAGGTCCTTCTTTTCGGCTTGCTTTGGAGTCGGGCCTCCTCCTTCAGAATTAGAAGTGAGTCTATCCTCATTATTCATAGCTTCTAAAGCTAAGAACGTTTTCAATTTTCAGTCAAGCCATTTGCTTTAAATAAAATTTATGGTTTAATTGAAAGCTCTCTCTCACGGCACGAGCCTCACCTCATTCTATACTGAAATGAATCATATACTCGACTCTCTCATGGACCCTCTCGTTATCCTTCACAGACATCTTTTAAGAGAAAAACAGGTAGGCAAAAAGGTAGAAGTGGAGGGCACCTCACCGAACTTACTCCAAAAAATCGCTCACTTTGGCCCCCTAGGCCTGATTCCATTTTTCCGAGAACAAATAGCTCAAATTCCAAACTTACCACACCTTGGACAAGGTCGCTTGGCTTTGATCGACAGCCAAGTCACTCCTCTAGCTTTCGATCCTCAAAGACTAGCACAGGCCGAAACCAATTTCAGAGCAGCGTTAGATTGTTGCAAAGAACCTATTTCCGCCGTAAGGGGACAAATCTTGATGCATTTGGGCGATATTGCCTACCTTAGAAATCAGCATCCAATAGCCTTGGCCTACTATGAGGCGGCCCATTCACAAGGCTTAAAAGATCCGGAGCTCTACTTCAGAACAGCTCAAACAGCATTCGCAATGCAAAGGATGCCTCCCGACTCCATCCAAACCCTGTTCAAAACGGCCATCAATGGAGGGTCCGTAGCGGCTTTGTACCCGTATGCGCAGTTCTTTAAAGCAAGGCATGACGGAATACCTCGCCTAACAGTACAACTTTGGATGCGCGCCGCAAGCTACGGGGACGAACGGGCCCAAATAGAGCTACAAAAGGCCGCACCTAGATGGAGACGCTGCATTGAGCAGGCCACTGAAGAAGAAGCAGCCGCAGATCGCAAGCAAGTGCAGGTGTACTGGGACCGCTTTTTCGCTAAAACCCATGATCGATTCGAAGCCTGACTTAAGCCTTGCCTTTGAACCTGTTTTAACCTAAAGTGGGTGGGCTTTATGGCCATCCCTCTTACACAACTCGCTTCCAAACTGGGTTTTACAGAAGCCGAAATGGAAAAAAAAATCCTTGAACTTGGTTTTGACGTGAGCGAAAAATTGGAAGACGACTTAGCCGAACTCATCATTGAAGAAGTGCTGGGAAAGGTGAAAAAAAGTGCCGCCGAATTTTATGATGAAAAAATCGCTGAAGAACAAGAAAAAGAAATCGTAAAAAGCCAACGCAAACAAAAAGCAGGGAAAATCGTAAAAAAAGCCCCCGCTCGGAATTTTGAACGAATGGAAGTGCGCAAAGGAACGGTTGAAATCCCAGAAAGCATCACCGTAAAAGAACTGGCAGAGAAAACCAGTGTGAGCGCTGCCGTACTGATTGGAGCCTTGATGAAAAATGGAATTTTGGCCAACATCAATCAAGTCATCGACTACGACACCGCCGTGATCATCACGGCCGACCTCGGTGTGCAGCTTAAAAAAGCGCACGAAAGCGCAACTGCAGAAGATATTTTTAAGGGAAATTTAGAAAAACTCCTCGAAGAAGATGATGAAGCCATTTTAGAAAAACGCCCCCCTGTTGTTTGTGTGATGGGTCACGTGGATCACGGAAAAACCACTCTTTTGGACGCTATTCGAGACGCTCATGTGGTGGAGTCGGAAGCAGGAGGCATCACTCAACACATCGGAGCTTACCAAGTGGAGCATAAGGGGAGAAAAATCACCTTTTTGGACACCCCCGGACACGAAGCTTTCACCGCCATGCGTGCTCGTGGAGCTCGAGTGACCGATGTAGCCATTTTGGTCGTGGCTGCCGATGACGGAATCATGCCTCAAACCATCGAGGCCATCAATCATGCCAAAGAAGCCGGTGTACCTGTAGTTGTGGCCATCAATAAAATGGATAAGCCCGATGCCAATCCCAACAAAATCAAAGCTGAATTGGTTGAACACGGCCTACAATCCGAAGACTGGGGAGGTCAAACCATCATGGTGCCGATTTCTGCCAAAAAACAGGAAGGAATCAATGAATTATTGGAAAGTGTGCTCCTGGTTGCAGATATGCTCGATTTAAAAGCCAACCCAAAGCGCCCTGCCGTCGCCAGTGTGGTGGAATCTCACCTCGACCCCAGTTTAGGTCCGGTGGCCACCCTACTTGTGAACACGGGAACGTTGAATGTAGGAGACAATTTCATTGTGGGGCAAACCTTTGGACGCGTGGAAATTGATGAAAGACGCGCATAAAAGAACCTTAAAACGCTGGGCCCCTCCGATACCGCTCAAATTGCCGGACTCAATGATCCTGTGGAAAGCGGCCAAATTTTACAGGTAATGGACACTGAAAAAATTGCTCGCCAAAAAGCCATGCAAGTGCACAACATGGCTCGGGAAGAAATGATCAGCGCCGGAATGGGCATGCAAGAAATTTTACAACGCATCAAAGAAGGAACCCTCAAACTCTTAAAAGTAGTTCTGAAAGCAGACACTCAAGGCTCCTTAGAAGCCATCAAACAAGCGCTCGCAAAAGTGAAAAATGACGACGTTGCGATCCGCGTGATTCACAGCGGGGTGGGCTCCATTTCTGAATCGGATGTGATGATGGCTGCAGCCAGTCGCGGAACTTTGGTGCTGGGCTTCCACACCGAAGCCAATTTACAGGTTGAACGCCTGGCCGAGCGCATGGGCATTGAAGTGGTGACTTATAAAGTCATTTATGAACTGATCGACGACCTCAAGAAGATCTTGACAGGCATGTTACAACCCGAACTCATCCACATTGAACTGGGCCAATTCAAAGTCATGAAGATCTTTTACACCGGAAAAAATGAAATGGTGGTGGGAGGAGCCATTACAGAAGGCAAAATGGAAAAGAAAGCCAAGTTACGAGTTTTGAGAGAAGGTGAAAAAATCGGTGAAGGACAGCTCACCGGACTCAAATTGGTGAATGAAGACGTGGAGATGCTTGAAAAAGGCACCGAATGTGGAGCGCGTTATCAAGGAAAAGTGAGCCTACAAGAAGGCGACATTTTAGAAGCTTGGAAAGAAGAAAAGAAAATGAAGACCCTTTAAGTTTTGTTATGAAAGTTCTTATAACCGGTGGAGCCGGTTTCATTGGCACCAACTACGTTTACGCTCATTTGGCGCGTCATCCGCAAGATGAGCTTTGGGTCTTGGATGCACTCACCTATTCAGGACATCGTGAAAATTTAGCAGAAGCCGAAGCCAAAGGAGTACACTTTATAGAAGGTCGCATCGAGGATGTTCCCTTTGTGAGAGACTTGTTCGAGACGGTGGGTTTCGATCTTGTGGTGCACTTTGCCGCCGAAAGCCATGTGGATCGCAGCATCAAAAACCCTGCTGCCTTCGTGCTCACCAATGTAGTCGGGACTCAAACTCTCTTGGATGCAGCTCGCGATTTCGAAGTAAAGCGCTTCCACCACATCTCCACAGACGAAGTGTATGGAGACCTCGGGTTCGGTTCAAAAGAGCGTTTCAACGAAAACTCACCCATCCGCCCCAGCAGCCCTTATTCAGCCAGCAAAGCTGCCTCCGATTTTTTAGTGCTTTCCTACCTGAAAACCTATGGATTGCCTGTGACTCTCAGCCGTTGTTCCAACAACTACGGCCCCTATCAAAGCCTTGAAAACCTCATTCCTCTGCTCATCTCTAAAGCAGTAGAAGGCGGCGCTCTACCTCTTTATGGAACCGGAAAAAACGTGAGAGATTGGCTTTTTGTGGAAGATCACTGCGAAGCCATTTTGACCATTTTAGAAAAAGGAAAAATTGGAGAAATTTACAATATTGGAGGGGACAGCGAACAAGAAAATGTAGAAGTGGCTCAAAACATTTTGCAAATCTTAAAAAAGCCAGAATCTCTCATCCACTTTGTAGAGGATCGCAAAGGGCACGACGAACGTTACGCCATCGATTTTTCAAAATTAAAGACCGAATTGGGCTGGAGTCCAAAAATGAATTTCGAAGAAGGGATGCGCCGCACCGTAGAATGGTATACACTGAGCACATATGAAAGGAGTCCTACTCGCGGGGGGAACCGGATCTCGGCTCGCTCCACTCACCAAAGTCACGAACAAACATCTGCTGCCGGTCTATAAGCAGCCCATGATCTATTACCCTTTGCTAAAAATGAAGCAAATGGGCATTGAAAGTGTTTTACTCGTGTCTGGAAGAGGCCACGCAGGTCACTTTTTGGAGCTTTTAGGAGGAGGAAATGAATTTGGCCTTAAATTGGCTTATGAAGTTCAAGAAGAAGCCGGCGGAATCGCTCAAGCTTTAAGCCTTGCAGAAGATTTTGTGGGAAACGAGCCCTTCACCGTGCTTTTAGGGGACAATATTTTCGAAGACGATCTCAAATCCGTCGCAGAAGCTTTTGAAAAGGGGATCAAGACGCTCACCTGTTCTTGAAAAAAGTGGCTCGTCCGCAAAGTTATGGAGTGCCTCGTTTTGAAAATGAAAAAATCGTTGAAATCCTTGAAAAGCCTCAAGTGGCTCCCAGTTCCTTTGCCATAACAGGCGCTTATTTGTATCGTCCCGCTGTTTTCGAGCTCATTCGACAACTGAAACCCTCCAGCCGAGGAGAATTGGAAATTTCAGATGTGAACGACCATTACGTGAAACAAGGTCATCTCAGCTACAGCATTTTAGATGGTTTTTGGGGGGATTGTGGAGAATCCATCGACGGACTCATGGAAGTGGCTCAGCAACTTCAAAAAGGTTTTAAAACATGAAGCTTTTTGTTTTTGGTTCCTTAGCGTTGGATGAATTGGGCCATTTCAAAGGCTGTTTTAAAGATTTGCTGCAAACGGGGTCGCCAGAAAAATTGTCCCTTTCTTTCATTGTTGAAGAAGTAGCAGAATCCCTGGGAGGTTGTGCGGGAAACGTGGCTTATGGCCTCGGTCTGCTCGGCTGCTCGGCGGTGGTGATTGGAAACTTGGGCCACGATGGAGAAAGCTATGCCAAAACCTTAAAAACTTGGGGTATGGACACGCGCTTCGTTGCTCGTAGCAAGAAATACCGCACCGCAAAAGCCACCATCACCAGCGACGCTACAGGGGCACAAATCGCGCATTTCAATCCAGGAGCTTTTGGAGAAGAAAAAGCTTTCATTTTACCTTCAAATGCTAAGCCAAACGACATTTTTCTACTGGGACCAGAAAATAAAAACCGCATGATGGAAGCGGCACAAGCAGCGAAAAAAGCTCACTTGCGCCTTTTTTTAGATCCAGGACAATTGTTGCACACTTTTTCAAAAAAAGAACTTTTAGAATGGATGGAAGGAGCCGAATGCCTCTTTTTGAACGAATATGAGTGGAGCCTACTTCAGTCCAAAACCACTTTGAAAGAAAAAGACATTCTAAAAAAAGTAAAAACGCTCATTCTCACTCACGGGGCTATAGGAGGGACTTTGCTTCAAAAAGAAGGCCGTTTTGAATGGGCGGCCTTCCCCGCTCGTTTTGTGGATGGAACAGGGGCCGGCGATGCCTTCCGAGCCGCCTTTTTGGCCGCCCTCCTAAAGGGCTTCCCTTTTCAAAAAGCCATCCAATGGGGTGCCATTTTAGGCGCAGCAGTGGTAGAAAGTCCCTTCGCTCAAGGTTACTCGCTCACAAAAGCTCAAGCGCTTGCTTTAAAAAAGCTCGGTTGGTCTGAATCAAAGCCTCAGCCTTAAATGCAGGAGCAGAAAGCCCTTTCAAGGCCTCACGCAAAGTCTCTTCCTCCCACTCCAACGGCTCTAAGATCACCTGATCCACCCCCAAGGCTTTAAAAAAAGCCGTCACTTTTTCACTGTAGGCCAAAGCCAAAAAAGGAGTGGAAGCCATCAAGGAAAAAATGCCCGCATGCAACCTGAAGGTGACTGCAAACTTGGCCTTTTGAAAGGCTAAAAACGCTTCCCGCGCAGAGGAAGGATAATAAGTTTCCCAAGGGAAAGCCTGTAAAAATTCTCGCTCTTTTAAGGGTTCCATGGACAAAAGAATCGGTTTCAAATGCTGCTTTTTTGCCCATTCGTTGATGGGTTTCACAAGCGTTAAAAGTCGCTCCAACGAAAAACCCGGCCATTTTCTAAACGACAATAAAAGCAGCTCTTGTCGTGCCACTTTAGGGGAAGCTTGCAGGTAGGACAAAGCAAAATCCGTGCCCACAGTAGCCGACAAACCCCATCTTTGAGGCCACTTGAGCGAAGTTTCATCTCGAAGATGAATAGCGCGAGCCCCCTGAAAAGCCTTTCGAGTCCACCAGCGAGCCCAAGGAGTTTTAAGCGGCCCCACACTTTGTCCCAAAATCACATAAGGAATTTTAAGTTTTTGCAAGATTTTAGCCTGACGATACCAAATGTAAGGTGCTTTCCAGGACTCCGCATCCGTAAAAAGCCCTCCCCCTCCAAAAAGAGCCAAATCATGCCCTGCCCACTGTTTTTCTAGAGCAGCAGCCTTGAAACGACTCCGAAACCCAGCCGGAGCAAAAGGGATTTTCTTCAAATTCCTATACAAATCCGTACTGCTGCGCAAACCCCCATGAGTGACCGTGAGCCCCCCTTTGAACTTTAAAGCCTCCAAATCCATCAAAATACCCCCTAAAATGGCATCGTCACCTAGGTTCCCGGCCCCATAATTTCCGATTATAAGAAGCTTTCTTGCAGACATTTTAAATTTTGAAGAGGTTTATAAGTTTTACGGTGCAAGTCACAAGGACCATGTTCTTGAAGCGCCCGCTGATGCCGTGCCGTCCCATACCCTTTATGAAATTCAAAACCATAAAGTGGAAACCGACTGGCCCATTCTACCATCAAACGATCGCGCGTAACTTTGGCCAAAATGGAAGCCGCTGCAATGCAGCGATAAATACCATCTCCTCTAATGACGGAGGTGTGAGGCAAAGAAAAATGAAAGGCATCGCGTCCATCAATGTAAATGTGATCCGCAGGAGCTTCAAGCTGAACCAAGGCACGAGAAAAAGCCAAAAAAGTAGCTTGCAAAAGGCCCTTCTCATCGACTTCCTCCGCACTGGCGACCCCAATTCCATGAGGACAAGTCGAACAAATCTTAGGGAAAAGCAATTCTCGCTGCTGGACCGTGAGTTTTTTGGAGTCATCCAAACCCGGCAAACGCAGCTTTTTAGGTAAAATCACGGCAGCAGCCACCACGGGTCCCGCCCAGGAACCACGGCCCACCTCATCCATGCCAACAACAATGCCATCAAAAGAAGGATTTTTCACCTTAAAAGCATAGAGGCTAGCTCAAAAAAAGGGAAGCAAATGAGTGAGCTTCGTGCGACAAAAAAGCTCCTTCCTGGGTTTTGAGAGGGCCTCTACTCTTGTTTTTCTTGTTTTTCTTCAGCAGGAGTTTCCACCGGAGTTTCAGGCGTTTCGTCCACAACTTCCTCTGGAGGAATCTCTGGCGTTTCCTCGGGAACAGCCTCTTCCTTCACCTCTTCCACCGCTTCAACGTCTTCCAAAGCTGGCTCGGAAGCACTTTGTTCCTCGGCACGAGTCGCCAAAAGCATTTCAATCACTCCGCCTTTCTTATCTCGAAGACGAGTGGATTTTCCTTCCAAAGTACGCATGTAATAAAGTTTGGAACGGCGAACCTTTCCGCTTTTCATGACTTCAATTTTTTCAAGAAGAGGACTGTGCAGAGGGAATACTTTTTCCACTCCAACACCTTCCACAACCTTGCGCACGGTAAAAGTCTTATCCGTCGCACGAGCACCAGAACTGAGCTTGATCACCAATCCTTCAAAAATTTGAACGCGTTCCTTTTCACCCTCTTTGATCCGTTGATGAACGCGAACCACATAACCGGGTTTAAGAACGGGAACATCCTTCTTAACAGAAGAGTTGGAAACGTGTGCTAACAGTGCTTGTGACATACTGAATTCAAAATGGCTTGGGTACTATAGGGATGCAAAATCCGTTTGGCAAGAGCATTTAGAGGCCACTTTAAAAAAGAGGGATCCCTATTGCCCTGAAGTGAGTTTATTAATGGCAATCATATTGTCTCGATCCTCCACCAAACTGAGGATGAACTTATCCTGACATTTCAAACGATACAAAAAATCATCGCTTTTAAGCACGCTGAACTTGATGGGAGCCTGATTTTCAAGCGTATCTAAATACTTTTCCAATTGTTCTTTATTAATGTCTCCAGAAATGAGCAAATCCACCGGCGATTCTTTTTCTAAAAAAACTCCTGAAACCAATAAAAAATCCAGCTGACCCATTTTTTGAATGTTCTTTATAACGGCATCAATGGAGGGATTCGCCTTAATGATGATGCGACGCAATTCATTGAAAAGCACAAAGTCTTTATTCACTGAATAAAATTTATGACGATTTTTCGCTCGACTCTTCAAAAGGCCCATTTTCTTGAGATTGTCCAGTTCACGGCGCACCGAGTTGATCTGTTCATCCAGCTCACGAGTCAGTTCACGCACGAAGTATTCTTCATCGGGCTTGAGAAGAAAAATAGTGAGCAATTTGACGCGTGCTTTCGAAGTGAACAGATGTTTCAGCATGTACACATATTTTATACAAACTTCCCGCAATGTATAATTTTTTAATTCAAATTGCAAGTTCAATTGCCCAAAAAGCCCCCTTTAAGATTAGAGACTTGGGACGGTCGGCATAGACTTAGCGAACAATTTATTTGATCGCAATGTGCTTCCTAAGCAGGCTATGAACAATTTACTTACTCGACTTCCGACTCCTTCGAACACCGCTTGAAGGCACTTATTTTTGCGTGTGTCCACGAACCAATTTCTTGAATCGAGCCGTTTGCTTCATGTATTCACGCTCTTCGGTCCCCGCCGCATAGCGACCGCGAAGCATTTCGCGGAACTGTTCAGGGTAACGACCTAAGATTTTTTCCACTTCTTGCTCCACTTCTTCTTCGCTCACTTCAGGATTTTCAAGTTCAAACAGCTTTTCCAAGCCAAGGCGCACCAGCACCTGCTCGGCTGCCGTGGTTCTGAGTTCCGTACGCAGGTCCTTCCCTTCTTTCTTTAGATTTTCCTGATAAGCTTCCCAACTTTCTTTGCGCTTTTCGACATCCTCTTTAATGCGTTCCACCATCAGATCAATCTCACGTTCCACCAAGGCTTCCGGTACCTCCGCTTCCACATGCTCAGCCAGTTGTTTTAAAAAGTCATTTTCAAGGCGTCCTTCTTCTTGCATTTGCTTCTGAACAATGAGCTCTGCATGGATGTCCTTTTTCATCGTTTCCAATGTTTTTTCAGGGTCTCCAGAAACCTGCTTCGCCCACGCATCGTCCGCCGTAGCCGCCTCCGACTCTTCCACACGATTCAATTTGATGTGAAATTTGACCTTTTTATCTTGGAAAGAAGCCTTGTGATAATCCTTGGGGAAAGTGATCCAAAAATCCTTTTCCTCACCGATTTCCATGCTCTCCACCTCTTCTTCAAAACCAGGGATCAGCGAGCCTGAACCCAAAATCACAGGATGATTCTTGCTAGAAGTGCCTTCCAAGGCCACTCCATCTTCATCTAAACCGTCGAAATCGATTTCAACGCGATCTCCCTTTTTCGCAGCACGAGTCACATCCTTCCAGTTTTTAAAACGTTCCAAAAAATTGTCGATCACTTCTTTGACTTCTTTTTCGTTCACTTCCATTTTCGCCATTTTCACGGAAAGATTTTTAGGGTCTTTTTTAAAACTCACTTCGGGGCGTAGCGCCACCAAAGCCTCATATTTGAGAGGCTGATCTTTTAAAATTTGGATCTTAGGATAAGCCACTGGACGAAGTTCTTTGGAGCGAACGGCCGCTTCGTAACTGACTCCAATGGCATGATCGAGCACTTGAGCCATAAAAGCTTGTTCCCCCACATGGTCTTTTAAAACCTCAACAGGCACGTGTCCCTTGCGAAAACCGGGCACATTCACATGTTCTTGCAGCTCCTGCGTGGCTTTTTCTTCATATTGCTTCATTTCCTCAGCAGTGAGCTCAATGGTGAGCTTGGCTTCGGATTTGGCCAATTTTTCAACTTCGATATTCATGCAGTGGGGTAAAAAAACTTGGCATAGAATACTTGACCTTATAGGGTATTGCAATTTTTTCCGTTTTTTGCTATAATTCAAAGATTTACAAATACGTATGGCTATGGATTTGTCCGCTCCAAAAAATGAAAACCTCGAACTCGGCGAGATTGAAAAACCTCGCGACCTTTATGAGAAAGCCATGGATCTGGCTTATGAAAAAATGGATCTTCAAGCCGAATATGCCGGGCTTCTAGACGGTGGTTTTTCAGAAGACAATGAGCAGGTACAAAAAGTGGAAGTGGAAATCGCCCTCATCGACCGCCAAATCGACTCCCTTGCCACTCAATGGGCCGAAGGAAAAGTATCGAACCGCGTGAATCAAAAACGCAGTGCACGAGTGGAAACTCGAAAAAATCACTTCCTCTCTCGCTTGGAGCGAAAAATGAGACGAAACGAAAGACAAATGGATCGGGAAGAAGTGGATGAGGAAAAAACAGGAGAAAAAGTCGACCGACGCATGGACCGTTGGGAACGTCGCATGGATCGTAAAAAGAGCCGCCAAGAAGCACGGGACATCAAACACGGTGGACGCACTCGAGCTTCAGAACGAAAACAAGCGCGCTGGGAAGCGCGTGGAGACCGCCGTAGTGCAAAATGGGAACGTCGCATGGACAAGCGAACCGATCGTCTTGAGCGACAAGTAGAAAAGACCGACAAAGAGTTGGTGTTTAAACTCAGAGAAGCGGGTCTCAGACCCACTCATTTGGGGATGGAAGGGCCTGAAAGAGACCGTGCCTTGGCCTTGGCCTTTGCCGATGATCCCGAAACTCTGGCCTATTATAGAGAAGTTTTAGCCGAAGGGCCCGAGTCCCCTGAATATGAAGAAGTGATGGCTGAACTGCAAGAACGCCAAGGCGAACTGCAGACCTCTGAAAGATACCGAGAGACCTTGGACAAGACTGACGTTGCCCTTAAACAATTGGAAAGAGCTTCTTTGCAAGACAATTTGTGGGGCAAGTTTGGCGATTTGATTGGTGATTTTGGAAGAAATCCCGGTGCCATGGCAGCCATGGCTGGAGTACTAGCGGGTGTTTACTTTTTTAGAGATAAAATCTTCACCAAAGAGGTGGGTTATGTCGTGGGAGGCTTGGCCCTTCTGGGAAGCGGAGTTTACACTGCCGACTTTTTGATGGAGAAATTGGATAAAGAACATCGAGGTATTTTTGATCGCCTAGGATGGAAACCCAGTGATGCTTTGGCTCCTAATGTTTTAGAGAGTTATAGAAAAGAACACTTCCCTTATCTTCCTGAGAAAGACAGGGACAGCGCAGATGAAATGATGCGAATTTTCAATGTTCCGATGAGTCGAGTGAACGATGTCTTTGGACAAGCTGTGAATGAACATGAAACCAGCATCGATACCAGGAAGTTCTTGGGAGAACAAGCTGACGATAGAAAAGACGCTGTAGATACAAAAAGTGAAAGTCATATGGATGGAACGGACCTTTACCGTGGCCTGCGTTCGTTCTACATGGAATGTGCCGAGCGTTCATTGGGTGAGCGTGGCCTTTCAAAACTTTCAGAAGACCAAAAAATTCGAGCGGGTATTGCCTACTCAAAGGCTCACTTCATAGGAAAAAGTTTTGCTGAAGCCTCCACCATTTTGAGACTGGATTCTCGTATTCCTTCTCATAAAAGCGAGCAAGTTGCCGGCGCTCCAATGTCTAGAGCTGAGAGTTTCGACCGACATTTGGCCTTCCCACAAAATGCTTCCTTAAAAGTTTGGGCTGAAAACCCTGCTGCACTCAACACCTTGAGGGCCTTGCCCACTGGAGAAGTGCTCGTGAAAGGGTATCCTTATAAATACAATTTTTCCGATCAAAAAAACACGTGTTCACCGATGTTCTAGACGGTTCGGTCTATGTGATTCCCGATGCTTTAGAATCTGGGGACCTCAACCAACGCCTTGCCGCTTTAGCTTCTGAAGCAGAAATCAAAGTGAACAAAGCATTTGCAGCTTTCAAAGGTCAAACCGAAGCCAAACTTCAATACCTCGAAAGTGGAGATTGGAGCACAGTACCTCGGATGCCTCGTTTGACTCATGGCGGGCTCAAGACCGGTACCGATGGCATTTCTACTCTGCTCTTCGCAGACTCAACAGGCTTCCACATCACTTTTGAAGGAGCTAAAAAAGATCAATACTTCGGCAGTTTGGAAGAAATGCAAAAAGCTTACGACAAACAAAACGTCTTCCCCGAGCTGGTGAATCGCGACGTGGGTCATCTTTTGGTGGACATCCCTTATTCAGTGGAAAGCGTGACGGACGACGAAAAAACCACCACCGTAACCCTCAACTATGACGGAGGACACACCGGGGTACTCACTTATAAAAACGGCGTGCTCGACTCCACTCGTTTGGCTCAAAGTACCGAACTGGCCCAGCGCCAAGAAATGGAAGTGCAAAAAGAAATCGTGAAGTTCTTCTCACGTGCAGAAATTCAAGACAAACTTGTGGAAGCAAAAGGCATAGATCCTGACCTTTACTTGCGCCTTGAAAATTTTGCCACCGAAGGATTGGTGAGCAATGCACCTGGTATCGAATACAACGCGGGGCTCTTCAGAACTGCAAGCAAAACCGCTTCTGAAATGTTCAATGCACTTTTGGACAGCAACGACTGGACCGGAAACACCGTGGAAGCGCGAGCCAAAGAAGAAACAGAACTTCAAATGGACAAAGATCTCGGAAGCATGATTGTTCAAATGAATAAAGAATTGCTGGAACTCCTGCAAAAGGGACTCCCTCGCACCCAGTACGAACAAGAAAAGAAAATGCTCATGAAGGGCTATGAAAGCCAAATCGATACCCTTATTGGCAAAGAACACGACATTCAATTGTCGGATGAAGAGTTGAATCGAATGAAAACAGCAGCGGAAGAACGAATGGAAGAAGCCCTGTCACCCATGAAACACCTCCTCAGCATGGACGGAAATCAAGAGGCGCTTTACCAAGAAAAGCTTCAGGGCTGGCAAAAAAACGTCGTTGCCGCCATCACAGCTTTGGGAAGAAACCCCATGAAATCCAAAGTAGATGCAGTGATTGAGCAGCATTACGCAGACGCCAGTAAAGAAGCCAATGAACATCGAGGACTCAACACCAGTGAATCAGCGGACCTCTTGATCGAAAAGAAACTCAACGGAACCAACCAAGAAAAATGGAAAGAGGCCACTCGTTTGGTTTACTCGAATCTTTCAAATAACCTAGCTTGGAAAGCCTCTGAAATTTTAAACAAAGGAGAAAATCTTAAAGATTTAATGGATCTTTACTATGAAAAAATCAAAAACGGAAACGCTGCCGCGAGCAAGGAAAAGGCAAAAGAATACGTGCTCCACTACTTCCTCCCTCTAGTTCACCTAGAATTGAAAGAAGTGTCCTACCAAGAAGCACGCGGCAAATTGGAAGGGCTAAAATCCTTTGACGAATGGCTCGCAAACCCTGAACAATACGCCGTGCCTTCTAGCCTCGATGAAAGCTTCCGCATGGAACAGGACAAAGATGCCGTGATGGAAAGCTTCATGGAAGAATTCGACACTCACTTGCAAATTGGAACACTCAACCCCACTCGTTTGGATTTCTGGGATCAACAATGGCCCGAGCACTGGCGTGCTTCCGTGGAACGACGCGCGCAGCAAATCCGCACGCTGCACGACAACGACCCTGTGGACTACACTTCAGAAGCTTACCGACAAGATCTAGTCGATTTCAGAAAATTCGTGGCCCTGGAACACAATGTCTTCCAACTGCTCATTCAGCACGACCTGGAACCCGATGACCATGCTCGTCAAATCGAAGGAATCATCGATAGAAATTTCACCCTATGTTGGAAAGACAAAGATTATCCAAGTTATTTCAAAAATCTATACAAGGAAATCGTCGCTGTCGATGAAGACTGGCTTCCCGAATGGCAAGATCCAGTGATTGAAGAAGCCTTGGATGGCATCGATATAGAACGCCTATTTACCATCCCGTTCCTATGGACGAACGGCTTCAAAACATAAATGAACCTCCCCGAGCTTACGCTCGGGGTTTCAGCCTAGTTCAAGCTGCGCTTGGCCCGCATCTTCTTCGCCCTGTTGTTGGATATACTTTCGAATGACCTCCTCGTTAATCCCAACTGTGGAGGCAAAGTAACCTGCCGACCAAATACTTCTCGTCCCCCAGTACACTTTTCTAAGAAACGGAAACTTTATGTTCAACTCACGAGCTGTGTTGGCTTTTATTATTCTCACCACCTCTCCCACTGCTATTTGTGGAGGTATGGAAATTAAAATATGTACATGGTCTAAATCCGTGTTTACCTCTTTCACCACCAGTTCCGGATAGTACTTCGGAATATCCTTCATCACTTCCTGCAGAAAAGCCAACACACCTTCGTTGAATATCTTCCGACGGTATTTGGTCGGCCAAACTAAGTGATAGTCACAGATGAAAACTGCGTGTGAGCTTTTTCGTAGCTTCTTCATGCCTCCACTTTACACCACCACGAAGATGCGGGCACCCACTACATCCCTCGGGCTTACGCCCGGGGAACTACGTCAGTTGATTAGAATGCCTCTAAAGGCTATCTATTTCAGCAAAATGCTTTCCTCCCCGGGCAAAGGACAAGAAGTGGCTTCAGCGAGTTCTTCAAAACTCTGAACTCCCGTCACCTTCGTTCCGTCTGCAAAAATCCAAGTGGGGTACTGCTCCACCCCTGCCGCAGTACAAGCCCCTGCATCGGCATTTTTCCCGTTGGGATCACATTCCACATAAGGAAGCAAATCTTTGGCATCTCCAAATTCCTTCTTTTGATCCGAACAATGAGGACACCAGAAAGCTCCATAAAAAGTAGCTCCGCTATTGGCAATACACGTAGCGAAGGCATCATTTGTGGTGTCGCGAGCACAACCGAGCAAGAACACAGCCATAAGGGCAAGCAAAGCGAAGATTTTTTTCATATCATTGAGATTTAGAAGAATTAAGAAGAGAAATAAAAACCCCGTACTCAAGCAGAATCAGCACTTGCTGGCTCATGCAAAAAATACAAAAAGTTTGGAGTACAAAAGCCTCCACGGCCGTCAAATAAAGAGAGAAAGCCAAAGCCCCAGTGAGCCCCGCAAAGACCCAAGGAACTGCTTTTTTTTGGTCGACATAGAGTCCACGCAAACTGAAAAGCACTAAGAAAAAATACGTAGCAGCCCCCAGGCCCGCCACCGGAAGGCCAAAGAGTGTGGAGTAAATGCTTTTGTTCACGATATCGCAATTCCAACGTTCCCCTAAATTACAAACATCACCGAGTTCAGGCCTAAAATGCAAATGCAGCAGATGCAAAGCAATGCCCAAAGCCAACAGGTTTATGACGAATAAAACGCGATAATGTTTTTTATAGGAAGAAGGCGTCACGCAAACATGCTAACACTTTGCTGTTGCTCTTTCTAGATGAAACTCTTAAAATTGGCCCGCCCTGCAATGGGTTTATTACGGTGGGTGTAGCTCAGTTGGTTAGAGCGCCAGGTTGTGGCCCTGGAGGTCGTGGGTTCGAACCCCATCATTCACCCCAGTTTTGTTGTACATAAAAAACCCATCGAGAAGTCCAGTTTGTCAATATTTTTGACAACAGCAAATAGGTATATTACGCTTTACAAATTCCTAAATTGTTAGAGAATCTGGGTTAGCAAATTTAAAAAATAGAAAAATATCAAAAAAATTGATTTCAACATTCATCCACTTGTCAAAATGCTTAACACAAATTTCACACTAGATCGAAAACTTTCCGCTCAAGATATCAAATTGCACGAACTCGTTGAAAACTTACTGGTCGTGCTCTCAGAAAAAGAAAAGTTCATCATCAAAAGTCGTTTTGCCCTGAATGTTCCTCAAAAACTGACTCTGGAACAAATCGGACAACAGTTTGGAGTGACTCGAGAACGGGTGCGGCAAATTGAAAAAACCGCCCTTCGAAAACTGGAACGCAATGCCCAAAACACCAACATCAGAATCTTAACCGAGTTCGCCAAAGCCCTCCTCCAAAAAGAAGGGGGCATCGCCGCCGATTCTTACTTCAAAGAGCAACTTTTAAAAATCCTTCCCAACATCACTTCTGAAGAGATTCAAGAACTGCATTTGGCCCTTTCTCTCGATCGAGACATCCACTTTGAGCCCAACACTCTAAAAAATCACCCCTATTGGAGAACCGCTCGCTTCAACGACAACTCCATCGCCACAGTGGGGAACATCAGCAACAAAACCCTCAGTAAAACAAGTCACATACTCCCCATTGAACAATTGGCTGAAAAAATCAATGAAAACAGCGAAAACCCACTGAGCATAAATCAGATCACAAACATATTCCGCATCATTCGAGAATACAAAATCACCGACCAAGGAATAGGCCTTTACAACTGGAGACACATCAATCCACGAACTCTAAAAGACAAAATCATCTACATCTTGAATCGCGAAAAAAGGCCTCTGCATTTTGAAAAACTAACCAACTTGATTCGAGAAAGCAAATTCGATCAAAAACGAACCAATATACAGGCCGTGCACAACGAACTCATCCGCAATGAAAATTTCATTCTGATTGGGCGCGGAATTTACGCCTTGCAAGAATGGGGCTATAAAACAGGCACCGTAGCCGACGTGATCACCGAAATTTTAGCCGACGGAGTGCCTCGCAGCCGCGAAGAAATCACCAAAGCAGTCCTCGATCAACGTCATGTGAAAACCATCACCATTTACCTCAATTTAAAAAACAAAAACCAATTCGCTCGCGTGGGACGAGACAAATACACCTTGTTGCGCTTCGCTTAGAAGCCCTCTACGCCCACTTGATGGAACAGCCCATGGAATGAATTTGTTCTTTTGAAGGAGCCTGCCCTTCCAAAAGCGCTTCCACCGCAGTTTTCAAACCCTCAAAAGCCCCGTGATAAGCCAAACAACGATCGGGACCATAGACAAAAATATCGGGCGTGCACGCCGCCTGATAAGCCTCCGCCGCACTTTGATCTTCATCGTATAAATAAGGGAAACTTTGCCCTTTTTCTTGGGCATAGTGCTTCATTTTTTCAAAAGAATCTTCAGGGTAAGCAGTGTTCGCTCCATTGGAATTGATCCCGAGCATTTGCACTTCCGAAGGAAAGTTTTTATCTAAAGTTACGAGCTCGGACCAAATTTTCTGCACATAAGGGCAGTGGTTGCACATAAAAATAAGCACCAGCACCTTGGCTGAAGCGTAATCCTCTAAAACATGCCATTTTCCATCAATGCCCTTGAGTTTGAAATCAGGAGCCGAGGAGCCCAAAGGAAGCGTTTTAGAGTGCAAAAGCACCATAACTCACAGGGATTAAAGCACTCGCCCATCCTACCAGAACCACAAGGATCATTGAAAGCAAGACACGTAAACCCACCTGCCGTGAAGCCAAAAAAAGAGCAATAAACCCCTTCGAGAGCGTATTGGTCATGACCACAATCAAAACCCCCATGGCCGCCATAGAATTGGAAATACTGCCATCCTGAGCCAAGTGTGTCATTGAAACCGTAATGGCATCCACATCAAAAGTTCCCGAGAAAAAAGCAGTCAAATAAAGCCCCAACTCACCAAAACTCACCGCAGCAAATTTGGAAGCAAAAAGTAAAACTGAAAAAATCAAAGCAAATTGAATGGCCGTGCTCAACTGAAAAGGACTTTTTAAAGGAAGTTCTTGCAAGGACAGGACGTCGCTAAAAGGCTCTTTTTTTTGAAACCAAAAATAGGTGGCCAAAGCAAAGCCGCATAAAGTCATGGCCAGCAAAGGGATCAAAAGCTGTTCAAGCAGTGCAGGATGGAGCACCAAAACTGTAAAAAGCACACGAATGAACATGGCCGAGGCCGCAAGCAAAAGGCCAAAAATAAAGGGATTCACAAGTTTTTGAGATTTTTTACTCAAAGCAGAAAAACTCAACGTCACGGCCGTAGAAGAAATGAGTCCACCCAAAAAACCACCGAGTCCTATGCCTTTTTTGGGTCCAAGCAACTTAATGCCCACATAGCTGGCAAACGAAATGGAACAAATCAAAACGACCACAAACCACACTTCATAAGGATTGAAAATGTCCAAAGGCCCATATGAACGATTGGGCAAAAGAGGCAAAATCACAAAAACCACCGCAATGAATTTAAGGGTATCGTAAAGCTCCGTCTTCCCTAAACGATGGGCAAAACGGTGTAAGGGTTGTTTAAAGTACAAAATAAGCACAAGAACCAAAGTGATCACCGTGGCATACAACTCCCCAACTCCTCCCCGCCCAACCAAAAGCCCGATCATATAAACAAAGAAACCAGCCAGCTCGGTAGTGGCTCCTAAATTTTTATTTTGCAGGGAAGAGATCACATAAGAAGCGATCACTAAAGAAAAGTAAGCCGCCGTAAACAAAACAAACAAAAATAAGTGATCAAAAAAGAGGCGATAAGCCAAAAAGCCATACAGAGACACCAAAGCCATGGTACGCAGCCCTCCAAAAGCATGAACAGGCTCTGTTTGCCCGTGATTGCGTTCACGCTCCAAACCAATGAGCCCTCCCATAAGAAGAGCGAGTCCAAGATCTTGAAAAAAAAGGAAAGTTTCAGGCATGAAAGGCGGCGTCTAAAAATCATGATAGAAAAATCTTGCCCTTTCCGCAAGATTCGCTAAAATGCGTGGGCACTTTGAAAAATGCGCAGGTGGCGAAATTGGCAGACGCACTACCTTGAGGTGGTAGCTCCCTTACGGGATTGGAGGTTCAAATCCTCTCCTGCGCACCATCTCTCCGTCCTCACTGCCAAGGACACCCCACACATGTGGGCGCTTAGCTCAGTTGGCTAGAGCATCTCGTTTACACCGAGAGGGTCGGGGGTTCGAATCCCTCAGCGCCCACCAGATTCGGAAAGACAGCCGGCCTTCAGGTCGGGTGGCTTTGCGATGTCTGCGAAAATCCTGTGAGCGTCATCCCTCAGCGCCCACCCTCCCATTTATAAAGCACTTCCACCAGTTCCCCCCAGGTTACGGCCTGGGTCGGCGAACGTTTTTCTTGAATGAGTCCACGCTGCTGAGCCCAATCCATGGCCTTGTCGGACCAATGAGGAGGCACAGTGACTTTTTTAAGATAAGCCAAAGGATCAATATTGTAGCCCTTATAGACCAACTCCGTGCGGCGCATGACCTCCCCACCTGCTTCAGGCTGTGCCGCCAGCACCTCAAAATGCAAGTGAGGGCCGCTGGTCACACTGCCTGTGTTGCCCGAACGTGCAAAAACCGACCCTGCCTTCACCGAATCACCCGCTTTCACTAAAAACTCACTCAAATGTGCAAAAACCAAGATATTCCCTTCCACATCTTGACCATATAAAACCTTGCCCATTTGAGGCTGTTCACGCAACGTTAAAACCTTAAAAGGAATGGGGAAAGTCAAATCGCTGCCCAAACGTGCCCCTAAATCCACCCCAGTATGACCTCGCGTAGGGTCGTATTCCTTGCGAGAACGGCTGCGGTAAGGATTCGTAACCCGAAAACCTAAGTATGTATCCATAAAAAGAAGGTTAGCAGATTAAAAGTCAACGCTGCCCCAACTCCGCCATCTTTTCACCAAACAAATATCCAAGACCCAAAGTGACAATGGGCACAACCATTTCGAAAAGACTGCCTTGGTCTCCCTTGTAAAAAATAAGCGATCAAAGCCCCCAAAATCAAAATCAAAATAATAAGCCCGGCAATGTTGCGAGCCGCGTTGGTTCCCGTACCAAAAAGTTTACCCAACACTCCAGCCTGCAAACGGCGTTCAGCCAAATTGACCGAAGGGTCTTCCATGGAACTGGGAACTTTAAGTACACTCATGATTTGGCTTGATAAAAAGTATAGTGAAGCAAGCGGCAATCAGAATCCGCCAAGGCATAGATTCGATAATTCAAATACAAAGGCTTTTCATCGATCATACCGAGTTCAATGGGGCTCACATTTCCCGTACCTAAATCGTAATCAAAATTCACAAACTGCAATTCCAATTTACGGTCCCCACACGGAAGCACTTCCACCCGTGGACGATGAGGGTCGATTTTTTCGGAATGAAAACTGAAAATAAACACCAAGTCTTCGCCTTCCAAAGGCAAAGTGAGCGTCAAAGGGTCCTCATGAAAAGTGATGACGGAGCCCGCCGCAATGATGTGATGACGTTTGGAATCTGCAGTGAGTTTCATACAAACCCATTATCCCGCTACAACTCACTCTTCGCCAAGCGAACTTGAAGAGAGAGACTTTCCCCCTTGCGCCAGACTTCAACCTGAATCAGATCATTAATAGAATATCCGGCAATGGCATTTTGCAATGAAAAATATTCCGTGAGGGCTTTCCCATTCACCGAAAGCAAAACATCCCCTTCTTGAATTCCAGCCTCATCTGCAGGGCTATCCTCCACCACTCCCGGGCCCGATTCAGGGTCGCCAATCACATAGGCTCCATGCTCCACACCCAAAGAAAAATGCTCTTGCAAACCAGGTGTCACAGGCACATAACGCACTCCAAAGAAAGGCCGTAAAATTTCTCCATGCTCTTGGTAAGACTTGAGCACCACTGCAATGTCATTGGAAGGAATGGCAAAGCCAATGCCGCTGGCCGTGCTGTCGATAGCGGTATTCATCCCCACCACTTCTCCAGCCAAATTGAGCAAAGGCCCCCCACTGTTGCCGGGATTGATGGCCGCATCGGTTTGTATGAGATTCACTAAATTTTCGGATCCAAAACCAGCTCCACTGGCCACAATTTGACGATCGCGCGCAGAAATGATTCCCAAAGTCGTGGTATTGGAATATTCACCCAAGGCATTTCCGATGGCCAAAACAGGATCGCCCACCTGCAGCGCATCCGAATCAGCAAAATTCAAGTGAGGTAAATCCCCCAAACGTTCGTCCTCCCCCACAATTTGGACCAAAGCGATGTCATTCAAACTGTCTTTATCCAGCACCTGTGCTTCCAACTCAGTACCGTCATCCAAAATCACCACATACTCGGCTTCTTCATCTAAAACCACATGCTTATTAGTGACCACCAAACCCTCAGGACTCACCACAAAACCCGTGCCGCTGCTCACTTGCGAAAGCTCAGGCTCTTCATTCTGATCAGGCTCAGTAGGTTCAGAAAATGGAAATGGACCGAATAAATTTTGATTGTAATATTCCGATAAATCTTTCAAAGCGACAATAGAAACCACCGCCGGAGCCGCTTCTTCAATCACGGAAGCGTAAGAGGTTCCATCAAAGTTCAGCTCGCTGGAAGGGTTGGACAAAGGCTCAGTCCCATGGAAAATCAAAGCCGCCACCAGCCCCCCTCCCAGTGCCCCAAAAAAGACTCCAGCAAAAGAAGAAAGAAGGAAAACTTTTTTAAGCATAAAGATCATTAAAAGAAGTACACAAATTTTAGAGGCCATCTCAAAAAAAGGGAAGAGCAAGAACGCAGTGCCGTCTTAAGCACTCTGGTCTTTTTTTGAGATGGCCTCCGGCACTATTTTTGGCTTTACAAAAGAAAGCCCAGCCGTCACACTGTGCACGGTTTCAACCCAATGACAAAACAACTCCTTCGAACGCAATTCAGGGAGAAGCGCCGTGCGCTGCTTCCAGACTTAGCCGGGGAAAAAAGCCTCGCCATTACTCGCAAACTTCTCGAACTCAAAGAATACAAAGACGCCACAAGCGTCCTTTTTTACGTCTCAATGCCCGAAGAAGTCGATACTCATCAAGTGATTCAAGAGACCCTCGCGCTCGGTAAGAAAGTCTACCTGCCCAAGATCAAAGGGGAAGTTCTAGCAATCTGCCCACTCAACCGTTTCGAAGAACTTCAACCTGGCGAATTCGGCATTTTAGAACCTTGCGAGCCCACCAGCCCCTCACATCCTGCCCACATCGACCTCATCGTGATTCCTGGCATCGCCTTCGACCAGCACGGTCACAGGCTCGGTCACGGCAAAGGCCACTACGACCGCTTGCTCAAAGAAGTGCACGGCTTTAAAGTGGGCCTCGCTTTCGACGAACAAATGGCCGACGACCTGCCCGTGGAAGCACACGACGTGCCTTTAGATCTGCTGCTTACGGACTCCCATTCCTTCACTTTTTAAACTGTCGCCTCGCGACCCTTAACCCCTTCCCTCATGCTCCCTCACCTCCAAGCTCAAGACCCCGCCATCTATAGCGCCATCATGGCCGAGTCCAAGCGCCAAGCTGAAGAACTGGAATTGATCGCCTCTGAAAACTATGTATCCCCTGCGGTACTTGAAGCCATGGGAACTATTTTGACCAATAAGTATTCCGAAGGCTACGTGGGCAAGCGTTACTACGCCGGACAAGTGAACATCGACACCGTCGAGACCCTTGCCATTGAACGCGCCAAACAGCTCTTCGGCTGCGACCATGTGAACGTTCAACCCCTCTCCGGTTCTCCCGCCAATGCCGCCGTTTATTTTGCGACCATCAAACCCGGAGACAAAGTGCTCGGACTCAGCCTCGACCATGGAGGACACCTCTCTCACGGTCATCCCGTGAACTTCAGTGGAATGCTCTACGACTTCGTGCGTTACGGCGTGGAAGAGAACGGCTACATCGACATGGATAAGGTGGAAGAAATTGCCCTGCGTGAAAAACCCAAGATGATTGTGGCCGGCTTCTCTGCTTACTCTCGCAATATGGATTGGAAGCGCTTCAAAGAAATCGCAGATAAAATCGGAGCCATCACCTTTGCCGACATCGCACATATTGCCGGACTCATCGCCGGTCAACAACTCGAAAATCCCGTGCCCTACTTCGACATCGTGAGCACCACCACTCACAAGACCTTACGCGGTCCTCGCGGAGCCATGATCATGTGCAAAGAAGCTTATGCTAAAGCCATCGACAAGGCCGTGTTCCCCGGAATGCAAGGCGGACCTCACGACCACATCAATGCCGCCAAGGCCGTGGCCTTTGCCGAAGCACTGAAGCCTGAGTTCAAGGAATACAGCCGCCAAGTGATCGCCAACGCCAAGGTGCTTGCCAGTGAACTCATGGCCAAAGGCTTCAAAATTGTCTCTGGAGGAACCGACAATCACCTCATGCTCATCGACACCATGGCCAGCAAAGGTGCACCCGGTAAAGATGCTGAAAAAGCTCTGGAACTCGCCGGCATCTCCTGCAACAAAAACATGGTACCTTTTGACACTCGCTCTCCTTTCGATCCTTCTGGAATCCGCATCGGAACCCCCGCCCTCACCACACGCGGCATGAAGGAAAATGAAATGCGCATCCTCGCAGGCTGGATCGACGAGGTCGTTTCCACCCCCACCGACGCCGCCATTCAAGCCAAGGTGCTCGGGGAAGTGAAGGAACTTTGTAAGGGCTTTCCGGTACCAGGGATTGAGGCTTAGGAATTTTGAACAAAGTCCTGACAAAAAACTGACGCACATTTCAGGTTTTATTCAGGACTTTTGTAAATCCACTTTGCTAAACTCCATTTGTTCAGCTTGGGCCTAGGCCGGCGCTCACAGAAGTCCTGTCATTTTTATTCTATACAAAAACAAGAAAACCTGCAAGCCATGGCCCCCCTTCACTTCCTCTTCATCACCACAATCGTGATGTCGTCGAGGTGATTTTGCTCGCCAATGTATTGAAGCACATCGGCAAAGACAGCGTTTTTCACTCCTTCTGCCGTGAGCAGATCATCCCCCGCCTGTTGCACAATGCGGCGCAGGCGTTGCATGCCATATTGCTCGTGATGTTCATTCTGAGCCTCGGGAAATCCATCCGAATAAAGCACAACGACATCGCCCGTCTCTAAAATCAGCTCTTGAACTTGAAGAAGATTTTCAATGTCGTCCACCATTCCAAACGCAATGCCCGGCAATTTCACTTCGGTGACCTTCTTACCTTTAGCACTGTAATGCAAAAGAGGGAGATGACCGGCATTCAAATAAGCAAGGCGACCCGTTACAGGGTTCCAACGAGTGAGCCCCATGCTCATGAACATGGCACTGGAAGATTTTTTTCGTATCACCTCATTCAAAGAAAGCGCCAAGGTTTTGAGGTTCGATTCATCCCGTAAGGAATAAATGAGCCCATTGGCAATGGAAGACAAAATTCCCGCAGGCACTCCATGCCCACTCACGTCTCCAAGGTAAATGAGGGTTTCCCCCGAAGCGGTGGGAATGAAATCAAAGGCATCTCCTCCAATTTCCGTAGCAGGATCCAAACCGCCCGCCAAGTCCAAGCTGGGCAATTCAACGCGCTCTTTGGGCAAAAGATCCGCCTGAATTTTAGCCGCCAATTCCAGTTCTTTAACCACGCGTTCTTTGTAAAGACGCACTTCCAAGGCCGCCGCCAAATCATTGGCCATTTGATTGAAAGTGGAAGCGAGCACTCCCACTTCATCCTTGCCTTTCACCAAAACGCGAGTGGTGAAGTCGCCAGTGGCCAACTTCAAAGCCCCTTCTTTAAGAGCTTTGAGCGGACGTGTCACACTCACAGAAAGCATGTAAGAAAGCAATAAAGTCAATAACATGCCCACCAGAGCAAAAATGCCGATTTGCATTTTGGCCGCAGCAAGACGCTGCTCCATGAGTTCATAAGTCACCCGGTAGCTCAAGGCATAAGCGTTTCCATAAGGCACCACAATGTCGAGCACCCGTTCCGAAGGCAAAGGAGCCTCCACCGGGTTTTCATTGAAATTCACATAAGAAACCTGCTTGTCTTCATCGGTTTTCACATAAACAACGCGACCACTATCGAGAAGCAAAGACATTTTATTGGCCTGGATGCGCTCAATTTCAGACGCCTGAGTCACGGTACGCAAAGAGCCTTCATAACGCGACGTTTGCTCTTGGGAAGCCACGTATAAAACCACCCCTCCATAGCTGGTGATTTGCACGTCTGAGATGGAGGTGTTTTGGCGCAGCAAAGATGAAAGTTCCCGGCTGAAAGCCAAATAATTTCCAGGCTTAAGATACTGCTCGTAAGCCTCCACCATTTTTGCAGCAGTGAGCTCAGAAAAACTTTGACTGCCCTCCGAAATATCCAAGGAAAGTTCTTGAGTTTTTGCATCCACCAAAAAAAGTCCGAGCACGGTAAAAAGAAGCAAGATCAAAGTACCGAAGGCTAAGATGAATTTTGACTTGAGCGAACGAAACATGCCGTACTCCTTTAAATCATCTGATCATTATAACACAGTTTCAATGATTTCTGAAGCCCAAAGCTGGCCATCCAAACGAAGCTTCCAATAAAGCCCCGGCTGAAAACCATAAAGCGTTTTAGCCTCAAAGAGCGGGATCATATTTTTATCCTCCAAAAGTCGCTGTGAAACCGCATTCAAAACCGAGCGCCTTTCCTCTGGTGACAAAGAAGTCGCCGCCGTTTCAATCCACTCATCCAAAGCCGGATCGGCATAAGCCAAGCCATTGAATTCCCCATAAGCCCCCTCTTGAGAATGCACCACGGATTCATAAAAATCCGCCACATCGGCGAGTTCATACTTCCATCCAAAAAAATAAAACTCCGATTGAGCCGCCTGAATTTTCTCTTCTAAATCCTGAGGATTCAAGACATTCACCGTCACCTCCACGTCGATTTGACTCAAATCCTGAGCAATGGCCTCACCCAAAACTTCCAGACCCACGGGCAAGTCCAAGATGACCGACACCTCACCGGGAACCAAATCCCGAAAACGCTGAGCCACAAGCAAATCGGTTTCACGTGCAGGACTTTCTGGCAAATAACCAAAAATACCCCGAGCCGCATATTGATCCGTATCTTCTAAAAACCCACCGCCAAAAGAGGAAGCATAATCGGTGGAAAGCGCATGCCACACGGCTTCTCTCAAGTTGGAATTGGCAAAAACACCTTCCCGACTCATCATCAAATAGCTCACTTCCAAACTAGGAAATTCCAATAAATCATAGGCTTCTTCCTGCAAATTTTCCACATACTGCGGAGGCACATTCGCAAGCACGTGATAGCTTCCGTCTACAAATCCGTTGTAGCGCTGTTCAGGGTCCGGCACATGATTCAAAGTCACAAAGGGAAAAAAGCCAAAGGTCCCCAGTAAGATTCAAATCGTTCTAAGGTCAAAGTATTTTGCGAAAATGCACTCACTCGATAAGGCCCCGTTCCAATGGGCAGTTTAAAGTCCACATAGCCTTCGGGAAGCATGTACACATACGAAAGTTTATTCAAAAGCAAAGGATCGGGCTGCGTGGTGCGAAGCGTGAAGCGATAATCGCCCGTTTTTTGGACCTCCGAAAGCGTGGATAGCAGGGCCCCGAGCTCCGAATCCCCTTGCGCTTTGGCCAAGCTCAAAGAATACAGCGCATCGTCGGCATCAAAGGTCTCACCCGTATGGAATTGCACGCCTTGTCGCAATTGAAAATCCCAGGTGTATTCATCCAAACGTCCCCACGAAACTGCTAAGGCTGATTCCATGTTGAAACTGCCATCGAAACGAAGCAAAGGTTCATAAATATTGCCCAAATATTTACGATCCGCCGAATTGTAACGCAGCGGAGAATAGTCCAAAAGAGGCTCGGCATAGGCAATGCTCAGCGTATCAAAACGAGGAGCCGGCGCTTTGAAGTCACTCAATTCTGCGCATCCAGTCAGGCAAAGCGCAAAGAAAAGCGTAAAGGCGAGGAGTCGTTTCATGGCGTGGACAGTTTAAACGTCCTTCCTAAGAACGGCAAGAAAAGCCTTTTGAGGCACCTCCACTTTCCCAAACATCTTCATGCGTTTTTTTCCTTTCTTCTGTTTTTCAAGAAGCTTATTTTTACGAGAAACATCTCCACCATACAAATAGCCCGTCACATCTTTTCTATAAGCTGCAATGGTTTCACGAGCCAAAATCTTGGCCCCCACCGCCGCCTGAATGGGAATTTCAAATTGAGCTTTAGGAATGATTTCTTTCAAGCGCTTGCACACCGCCCTCCATGACGAAAAGCCTCGCTACGATGAATGATGATGGAAAGCGCATCCATGCGTTCATGATGCACCAAAAAGTCGAGCCGTACCAAGTCTTCAGTGCGGTATTCTAAAAATTCATAGCTCATGGAAGCATACCCAGCCGTTAAACTCTTGAGTTCGTCATAAAAATCCACCACCAGCGAAGCCAGCGGCACTTCATAGTGCAGACTCACTCGTTTTTCATCCAGGTAAACCACATTTTTTGAAATCCCGCGACGATCCGCCAGCATCTGCATGAGTGCCCCCATGTATTCTGTGGGGGGTGAGCACTTCCACCTTCATCCAAGGTTCCAAAATCGCATCCACATGGGCAGGCTCAGGGAGCTGTGCAGGACTCGAAATAGTGATCATTTCACCATCTGTTTTTTTTACTTGGTAAGACACGCTCGGCGCCGTAATCACCAAATCGAGACCATACTCCCTTTCCAGACGCTCTTGCACAATGTCCATGTGTAAAAGTCCCAAAAATCCACAACGAAAACCCGAACCCAAAGCCGAAGATTGCTCCGGTTCAAAAGTCAGGGAGGAATCGTTCATGCTCAATTTTTCCAGCGCATCTCGTAGCAGCGGGTATTCATCTGTATCGGTACAAAACACACCTGCAAAAACGAAGGGCGTCACACGCTTGTAACCGGGCAACGGCACCGGCTTCATTTCATCGCGCAAATGCCAATCTTCGTGCCGCCATACCGTGTCCCCCACACGCACATCTCCAACTGTTTTCATTCCTGTAACAATATAGCCCACCTCTCCCGCAAAAATTTCAGGCAAAGCTTGGTATTTGGGTTTGAAACAACCCACTTCTGTGATTTCGGTTTCGGCCTTGGTGTTTAAAAGTTTCACACGATTTCCACGCTTGAATGAGCCACTCATGAGGCGAACATAAGCCACAATGCCTTTGTAAGGATCGTAAATCGAATCAAAAATGAGGGCTCGCGTTTCCTTCGGAGCATCCTTCAATTGAGGGGGCGGCACTTTTTCAACCACCAACTCCAATAATTTATCGACATTGGTCCCTTCTTTGGCAGAAATACACAAAATCTCAGAAGCCGGAATTCCAAGCGCATTTTCAATTTCACGGCTGCGCCCCTCCACATCCGCCGCAGGCAGATCGATTTTATTCAGCACAGGGATGATTTCCAAGTTATGTTCCAGAGCCATGTAACAATTGGCCAAGGTTTGCGCTTGAATGCCTTGCGTAGCATCCACGACTAAAATTGCCCCTTCACAGGCGGCAAGCGAGCGAGAAACTTCGTAAGAAAAGTCCACATGCCCGGGGGTGTCGATGAGGTTCAATTGATACTCCTCACCTTTGTAGTTCCAGTTCATCCGCACGGGCTGAAGTTTAATGGTGATGCCTCGTTCCTGTTCAAGTTCCATGGTGTCGAGCATTTGACCGTGCTTCATTTCTCGTTCTGTCAGGGTGCCCGTCACCTCCAAAAAACGATCCGCCAAGGTGGATTTACCATGGTCAATGTGTGCAATGATACAAAAATTACGGATGTTTTTCATGCGGAGGGAGTGTAGCAACAGCTTGGACGAGAAACAAGCACACCCGAGCCCAACCCTTTCTTTTCCATACTTTTTCTGCTATAATGAACGGATAAAAAGTGCGTCTAAAAAGAACAAATGCAATACAAAATCCCGCAAAACGTACAGATTGAAGACAAAATCGTCGGGCCTCTCACTCTGCGCCAACTCATTTATGCCGGAATCGGCGGTGGACTCACCTATGCCCTTTACAGTTATTTCGGGAGCCGTTATTACATGGGCCTTTGGGTCATTTTACCGCTCAGTACAGCCATTTTGACGCTTTTGAGCATTTTCTTTCACCCCAACGGAATCACGTTTGGGAAATGGTGCATGCTCACAGTGGAATATTTTTTAATGCCCAATAAACGCACCTTTGTAATGGGAGCCGGAGACACTTACGCCGCCACCTTGTTTGCTCAAAAAGAAAAAAAAGTGCAAACTAAAACCGAAGACAGCGGCAAGAGCGAACGCGACCACGAACGCCTTCAAAAGATTGGAGAAATTTCCAAATTGCTGGATTCTTACGGCAAACCTCAAACCTCATGACTCCCCCTCCCACCTCTAAAGATTCGGTGAAAGGAACTAAAAAAGACAAGCGCTTCAGCACTCAGCTTTACTTGAAGGTTTCTGAAATTCGTGACGACGTGGCCATTCTTAAAAACGGTGGGCTTCGCGCCGTACTCAAGACCTCCAGCATCAATCTAAATTTGAAGTCAGAGGAGGAGCAAAACGCTGTGATTTACTCCTATCAAAACTTTTTAAATTCGCTCGAATTTCCCATCCAAATCGTGATTCGCAGCAAAAAATTAGACTTGGAGCATTACATTGAAAAACTCAAAAAAATAGGTGTCAAACAAGGCAATCCTCTCCTGCAAAAACAGACTTTTGAATACATCGAATACATCAGTCGTCTGGTGGAATACGCCGATATCATGGAAAAACAATTTTACGTGGTGATCCCTCAAGACCCCATTGGGGAAGAACGCCGCAGTTTCATCAAGAGTTTTCTCGAATCTCTTTTCCCAGGAGACACCGTGGCAAAAATCAAACAACGCCACGCTCAATTCGCTGAGCTAAAAAAACGCATCACTCAACGCATGAACACCGTTCGTGCCGGGCTTGAAAGCTGTGGCCTTCGTGTGGACCCTCTCACAACCCAAGAACTCATCGGACTCTTTTACGAAACCTACAATCCCCTCACCTCTCGCAGTCAAAAAGTGGAGCTGGAAGATGAGCTCGCCCTAGAACAAGACCAAGACTCAAAAACCTCCACCGGCACTGCGAGTGTGCCGGGTTGATCATGAACGATTCGTTCCTCTGGCAAACAAAACCTCTAGATCGAGATTACCCGTACCCTTCCGGTATGGATGTCTTAGTAAACCATGTTTGTTATATTCTTGTCTGAAGAACTCCTGCCAAGCTAGGCCACTGTCTTGCATAGCCCTTTCTACTGCAGGGCCACCAAAAAAGTAATAGGCATCACGCATAGGCCTGAGACCCGCTCCATTCACAACGAAATTTATACGCTTTTTAATCACATCCTGCTCCCAGTGCTTATAATTTAGTAATGCGCTTGTGATATCATCTTCAGATGCATTGTTGAGATGAAATAAAACAGCAATTTCCAAGAAGGAATAGAGCTTTAAGCGATCTAGATTCACCGTTTTATTTAAACCATTGGCCTCGCCAAAACAATGTCCAAAAGCAGTGGCCCATGCCTCTGATCCCTCCATAGTAAGGGGAAGGCCTCCCCTTTTCACCAGCAGTGTGCTGCAGAGTGTGAGCAAATTCATGCGCAACCAACATGCCAATGAGAGGGCGCTTATCTGGAGTCCACAGCTCTGGCTCTGGTAGACGTATAACCCCTTCTTGCTGTGTCCCACTGAGTACCTTTAAGTCAAAATGAACGGCACCTTTTATTGGTTCTACTCCAAATATCTCACCAACACGATTTCGAATACGATCGACAACTTGCGCCGGTTCCCCAGAGAGTTCATCAGGCAGACAGTCCTCTCCCAGATTTTTAAGTAACTCGTCTCTGCGAGCGTGTATTAACTCGATCAATCTGCCTGCATCAGGTCGCTGAATACCTCTTGTATCAAAATACTTCATTACTCTATCCCTTTGAGCCTCCATTTTCGCAGGGGCTGCCAAAGACTCCCACTTTTTTATGTATTCATCAATGGTCTGACAGTAAGCAGCCCACATGGGAGGGAACTGATCAGAAACCCCACCATTATCGACCCAAAAGTTGGAAAACGAATTTTTAATGGAGTCAGATTTTAAAGCCTTGAGACGCTTCAATGCATTAGTTTGCTCCGCTTCTGAAAAGAATCCCTTTCCCAAGAAAATATCTTCTAACGCTTGTAGTGCATCGCGAAAGGCCTGGCCTAGGTGCGATCGAACAATCTCTAAACGGAAATCCGCATCAAAATGACTCTTGTCAGGATCGCGTCTGTCCAAATAGCTCAAAACTGTTTTGAATCGCGTTGGGTCTCCCAAGCCTGCATCAACAGACATTCCACCTCTATCTGTAGAGCCATCTCCCCACCGTGCTAAGCCTTCTTCCAAATACAAACCTTCTTCAGGTAAGAGGCCAGGAGACTCTAGAAGTTCTTTTACCCTCTCACGATAGGTTTCGATCCGCTCCAAGGACACAGTGGTTCCCATCAACGCTCCTTTAAGTAAAGCTCTAGTTTTTGGGTTATCAACATCAACATCAAAATCAGTCAAAAACTGCACTCGAAAAGTCTCCATATCTATGGACTTAATCTGTCTTGCAAAATTGTTGTATTGTGGGAGCCTATCCATTTGAAAATAAGGTTTAGAGTTTGAGCCTATAATGACTACGCTCGCTTATTAAGAGGGGAAGTATAAATACAAAAAACAGATATGTCAAAAAAACGCCCTCATACAAAAAAGCGACTCAGTCCAGGCAACGTCCTACACTCCCACAACTCAGGTTGCAGTACTATCGGCGATGAGAAGCTTAACTGCTGTGTTCGGAATGGGAACAGGTGTGACCTTCTCTCTAAAATTGCCTGGACCAAATCGCTTTTTAAAGTTCTGGAAAACTCGGAAGCGTTTATATAGAAACCTCTTTTTCTGAGTAGCATTATCTTCTCGGAATGTCATAAAAGTCTGGAAGAAGACATTAACAACATCAGTGACCTGTTAGTACCGCTCGGCTGAACACATCGCTGTGCGTACACCTGCGGCCTATCAACCTTGTAGTCTACAAGGAGGTTCATAGGGAAAATTTTCTTAGGACTGGCTTCCCGCTTAGATGCTTTCAGCGGTTATCCAGACCGAACATAGCTACCCTGCAATGCCGCGGACGCGACAACAGGTACACTAGAGGTTCGTTCATCCCGGTCCTCTCGTACTAGGGACAACTTCCTTCAATTTTCCTTCAGATATGGCGGATAGAGGCCAAACTGTCTCACGACGTTTTGAACCCAGCTCGCGTACCGCTTTAATTGGCGAACAGCCAAACCCTTGGGAGCTTCTCCACCCCCAGGATGCGACGAGCCGACATCGAGGTGCCGAACCTGGTCGTCGATGTGGACTCTTGGACCAGACTAGCCTGTTATCCCCGGCGTAACTTTTATCCGTTGAGCGATACCCCACCCACATGGTGGTACCGGATCATTTTCACCTACTTTCGTACCTGCTCGGCTTGTAGGCCTTGCAGTCAAGCTCACTTGTGCGAATACACGACGAGATCGGTTTCCATCCGACCTTAGTGAACCAATTGCGCGCCTCCGTTACTCTTTAGGAGGCAACCGCCCCAGTTAAACTACCCATCAAACACTGTTCCCCCAGTGGGGGTTAGATTCAAAGCAAAACAAGGGTGGTATCTCACTGATGACTCCACCAAGGCTTACGCCCTGGCTTCAACGTCTCCCACCTATGCTGCACAAGTAGTGCCCTGAATCAATGTCAGACTATAGTAAAGCTGCACGGGGTCTTTTCGTCCTGCCATATCTAATGGGCATTTTTACCCGTATTGTAATTTCACCGAGTCTGCGCTCGAGACAGTACTCCCATCATTACCCCATTCGTGCGGGTCGGAACTTACCCGACAAGGAATTTCGCTACCTTAGGACCGTTATAGTTACGGCCGCCGTTCACCAGGGCTTAGATTCGAAGCATACACCTCTCCTCTTGACCTTCTGGCACTGGGCAGGGGTCAGCTCGTATACATCGTCTTACGACTTTGCACGAACTTGTGTTTTTGATAAACAGTTGCAGGAGTTCATTCGCTGCGGCCTACACCGAGTTGATATAATCTCATGGTGCAGGCAAGGCTTATCCCGAAGTTACGCCTGCTGTTTTGCCGAGTTCCTTAAGCGCAGTTATCTCGATCACCTTAGTATACTCTACCTACCCACCAGCGTTGGTTTGCGGTACGGTAAGATGCAACTCTCGAAACGAGGATTTTCTCGTCCGCTGAATTCACCCGAATCAGCACCTTGCGGCGCCTTTACATAATGGATCGCGAACCTGTGCGGATTTACCTACACAAGCATAAGCTTACCACTTGAACGCAAATTCTTAATGCGCTCGGATTATCCTGCGGCGTCCCCCCGGATCTAGCGCCACTTTCAATCGGATGTTCATTCATCGCGGCCCCGAAGGGCTTTGACTCACGAATATCGTCAATCCAGCTTTGCTTGGACGATTTGCATCTTGTTCAGGAATATTAACCTGATGTCCATCAGTTTACGGCTTTCGCCTGGACCTTAGGACCGACTAACCCCAAGTCGATTAACGTGGCTTGGGAAACCTTGGGTTTTCGGTGGGAGAGTTTTTCACTCTCCTGACGTTACTTATACCAACATTTGCACTTCATAGCGCTCCACCAGACTTCCCAGTCTGACTTCACTGCTGCTACGAACGCTCTTCTACCATTTATATAAATATAAATTCGCATCTTCGGTTAGAAACATGAGACCCGTTACATTTTCGGCGCAAGAACGCATAGACCAGTGAGCTGTTACGCACTCTTTAAAGGAATGGCTGCTTCTAAGCCAACCTCCTGGTTGTATACGCATCCTCACATCCTTTACCACTAAGTTTCTATTAGGGACCTTAGATGACGATCTGGGCTGTTACCCTCTTGACGATGGCACTTAGCTGTCACCGTCTGACTCCCGATCTCAAGTTTGGGTATTCGGAGTTTATCTAGGTTTGGTAGACGGATTTTGCCCCCTAGCCTAAATAGTGCTCTACCCCCCAAACGTATAATCGAGGCTAGCCCGAAAGCTATTTCGAAGAGAACCAGCTATCTCGGAGTTCGATAAGAATTTCTCTCCTACCCACAGGTCATCCACCGGTCTTGCAATACCGGTTGGTTCGGACCTCCAATAGGTTTTACCCTATTTTCATCCTGCCCATGGGTAGCTCACCCCGTTTCGGGTCTAGTGCATGATACTTGGCGCCGGTTAAGACTCGCTTTCGCTACGCCTACGGATTTAAACTTCCTTAAGCTTGCATCATACAGCTAACTCGTTGGTCCGTTCTACAAAAAGTAGGCCGTCACCCCGAAGGGCTCCGACTCATTTTAAGCAAAGAATTTCAGGTTCTATTTCACTCCCCTATCTGGGGTGCTTTTCACCTTTCCCTCATGGTACTTGTTCACTATCGATCTCAAAACTTATTTAGCCTTGGAAAGTGGTCTTCCCAGATTCAGGCCGGATTTCACGTGTCCGACCCTACTCAGGAACACTCTGGAGATCTTCCCTATTTTCGCCGACGGGGCTATCACCCTCTTTGGCCGCCCTTTCCAGGGTCGTTTGGCTAATAGGAGAAGGCCTCGTATTGAGGTCCTACAACCCCCTATCCCGAAGGATAAGGTTTGGGCTGATCCCGGTTCGCTCGCCGCTACTACGGGAATCTCTATTGATTTCTTTTATCCAGGGTACTTAGATGTTTCAGTTCCCCTAGTGTCCACCTCTTTCGAGGTTACAAGACATAACTCTTGTAAGGTTTCCCCATTCGGAAATCTCCGGGTCAAAGCTTGCTTAGCAGCTCGCCGAAGCTTATCGCAGCTGGCCGCGTCCTTCATCGGAGTTTTGAGTCAAGGCATCCATTCTATGCTTTTTTTACAATGTTGTAACGTCATCTTCCAATTACTTTTATGACAATCTGAAAAGATAATAACTATTCATTTGAAAAGACTGATTTCTATAATTTGATCAGTTCCGAATTTTCAAGGAACAAAAAGAGTGTATGTCTCCATACACTCCAGAATTCCAAACCGTCATAAAGACTAGTGTTTGATGCTCTGGAGTTGATGGAGTAGAACCATTCAGTACTTTAGTAGAGTAAGAAGGTACCTAACGAAGCAGGCTGGGGCATTATAGGAAGTGGAGGGAGCTCAGTCAAGAGATTTTTTACTCCATTGCTTATTCCCTTTTTGCAAGAAGAGAGTCGCCCTCTGCAGGGCCAGAAAAGAATTCAGTCCAAAACCCATCAGAATGGAACTGGACATTCCCATTTTTGTCCAAAACAGCATTCCACGAAACACCCTCGAAACTAAAAGCCGTCCTATTGACGGTAAGCTTATAGCCATCCTCAACGGCAGTACAAATCCACTCACTAAAATCCACCATCCCAGGGTGCTCTGCAAATAATAGTTTTCTTTTTTGCACTGAAGGCAAAACGGTACCCATAGATTCACATTTGCCCTCTAAACCTCCCATCAAACCAACCAAAGCTCCTCGAAATTGGTCGGCGAAAGGGAACGTCCGTTCTTCCATGCAAGAACTCACGGCAACAGAAAGTAAAGCGGCGCTCAAAGCCAAAACCGGAAGACCTTTGCCAAGAACATCTTTGAGATCAAGCACTTGACCTGGAACATCAGGACGTCCCATAAGAAAAATAAATACTAAGTACTCTAAACTAAAGCGCTTCACGTTGTTTTGTCAAGCACGTCGTCAAAAACGCCTCTTTTTTACAGAAACTGCGAAAAACGATCCGACGTAAAACTTTGAAAAGTTCCGGTCGCCCACAAAAGACTCAAAATAAAAATGCCCACACCCAGAATAATGAAGAAAGTCCAAGTTCCCCCAGAGCCCAAATAGCGCTCGGCAAAAGCAATATCGCCCGTAAAATCTTTGATCTTGGGCCTATAAATAAGAATCAGAAGGCCGATCAACATCCCAATAAAACCCTGAAGATATTGCATGAACGTGGCGTCGTTAAAACTGCTTCCAGTCTGCCCAGTTTTATAAGGAAGATCAAATCTAAAATCTCGCCTTGATTTCGCTCCTCGCAAAATGATATAAGTTCCCTGCTTTCTTTTCGAAGGCGACGGAAGTGGGGCTGTAGCTCAGTTGGCTAGAGCGCCTCGTTTGCACCGAGGAGGTCAGGAGTTCGACTCTCCTCAGCTCCACCACTTTCCAATTCGGAACCACACCCATTTGAGGGCGATTAGCTCAGGTGGTTAGAGCGCGACACTGATAATGTCGAGGTCCCAAGTTCAAGTCTTGGATCGCCCACCAGTTTTGTAATGCCCAAAAGAGGTCATTTACATACTACGAAGAACATGCTAAAATAAACAGATTAGAGCCATATTTTATCCGAATAACAGTCAGCCTATGTCAGACAATGAAGTCTTTCATTCAAACCACGGAGGGGTCAGCAAGGAGAACCCACATGAACTCGTAGAAGGAAGTGCTAAAGAAACAGCATACAGAGCTCTAGAATTGAAATATGAAGTCGACCACAATCAGCGCGCGCAAGAGGCATTCCAAGAAAAAGGCTATCAAAACCCAGAAGAAATAAGAAAAATATTGCTGGAGGGACCGATAGATCCCTATGATCCTAAAAAAGAATCTTTTGACAAGAAAGGAGACCTGTTAAAAAGAGATTCTCTTTATTTGATTTTGGTTGATTTTTTTAGGAAATGTTACTCTACGAATCCATCCGTCAAAGAACTAGCTCACAAAGAAGCTTTAATGTCCCTTGCTTATTTGACCGAGCAAAAGATGAATGTGGACAAGATTCCCGCCCATGGAAAGTTTAAAATTGAAAATGGAAAACTTTTCATCTCCAAAAGCTCAAACGCCACCACGGGGGACATTTGCAATGGCCTTCCGTTGATCAAGCAGGGTGGAAGTGTAAAGTCCCTTTAATTGAGAGCTGGATCTTCTCGAAATAAAGGCACTATGTAAGGTGTAGAAAGCGAAAGCGAATTGCAGTCCGGTAGAGGGTAAGATCTTGCCACCGACCATTCCCCCAGTTTTACAACAAGACGCTGTTCTTCAAGCTGAACATCCACTTCACCACTACGAGCAAGAATCGATGACTCTGTAAGGCCTGGATTACACTGAAAAACAAGTGCTGCGTCAGCATTTGTATGGCGGTCCAAAAAACGATGGACCTCTAAAGGACCAGTGGAAGCAGTTGGGATTGAATCCACTTCTACAACAGATAGCACTTGGACTTTCGATATGGACACAAGACCCTCACTCTCATCCGTTGCCGGGTGACGTGCAAAAGCAAGTTCCTTTTGTGCATCACCTTCCTTGAATGGAGTCGCCCGCGTGCCCCCATTCAAAAAACAACACGCCACAAGAAGAGCATGAGTCAAAGCTATAGGTAACCTAAGGGACTGCTGTCTCAAAGGCAAAGGCGACACCTCCCTTTCAACAGGTTTACTTACAGCAACAAATTCACTTGCTGCTACATTCTGAGCTACTGAAAAAGATGCCCTAGGCATAACAAGCGGAGGAGGTGAAACTGAAGGTGGACAACCCGCACTCACTGATCCTGGCTCTGGATCGTTAATCAAATCCCTAATGTTCGTCGCTGCTGCCTCCTCCGAGGCTCCATCTTCACCAGGCGGTGGCACAAGCGTTCCCGACGCTAAGTCAAAAGCCAAAGCAGGAACGATCGTCCTCGAAGACGTCACATTCCTAGCTCCAAGCGCTCCTGAGGTTAGGGCCCCTAGACGAGAATAAGGAGGAAAAGGCCGAGGTCTATTGCCAACTTTTTGGGAGAACGTATGAAAACTTTGTGCTGCTCTAAAAAAAGCCGCAATAAATTTGAACAAATCTGGCTGATGAGAAGCCACCTCACCATCCTCAGTCAGACAAGAGAAACACTTTGCGAAATACTTCTCTGCAGGCACACCCTCCAATGAATCTCCCAAGACATATTCAATAAAGTCTATTCTCCCGAGAGGATTAGGATTTGTCGTAAAGTTATCGCAAGAAAAATCATAGATATGACCCATCAAAATATTCACAAGTTCTTTAATTTGTTCAGGTGAATGCTTCCCTAGCATTGAAATCCTCCAGGCCAATCCAGTAAAGCAACTACTGAAAAAAGCCATTTCATCACCCATAGTCTCCCCCTCTGGATTCGTAGCTGCTACAAGACTTTCACTCAAAAGTGTATCACTCCGTGATCTAAAAAAGAGACTCAAGGGCCTAAACAAAGTCCTCAAATAGTTTTGATAAGAAAGGCAAAGGCTATTAAAAGTCTCAAAGGATTGAGCCGCCCATTCCTCTTCAGTGAATGAATCCATGCGTTGAATCCATGAATAGAATTCAGGGTGATAAAAAGACCCTTCAATAAATAGTGCTGACCCTCGTGTACCTCCTGAAAATTAATAGCATCCATGACTCGTCTAAACAATTGGAGTCGAGCAACGACATCCATCGCCTTAAAAACTTCCCCTCCATAATCTCTTGAAAGGACAAGATCCCAAGATTCTTGCTGAAGAACATCTTCAGTTAGGTCGTCACGAAGATTTTCTTCCGCTACAAGGGCGGTGTTACCCAATTCAGACAGGTCTTCGCTTGACATTTGCCATAGTGTTAATTTATTTCATAAAATAGTCGTTTGTCAAAATCTACAAGCGAAAAACGAAAAAACTCCCCGAAGGGAGCATTTCATTTGAGAAACCATGACAATCAGAACTTAATAGAGAGGCAAAAAATCAGGGTGAGCCTACCTCGCGGTAGCTCAGCTCTGCATAAAGCAGAGACGACCTGGGAATATATTACACAGTCTCTTACGAGATCCTCGTAACTCCTTAAAAGGAGATGGTCCATCCGCACGTTCTCGTACGGATACCTTGTTACGACTTAGTCCCAATCAATAGTTTTGCCTTAGTCCCTGCTGAGCAGGGCCTTTGGGCACCCCTATCTTTCATGACTTGACGGGCGGTGAGTACAAGACCCAGGAACATATTCAATGCGCCGTGGCTGATACGCATTTACTAGCGATTCCAGCTTCATGAGGTCGAGTTGCAGACCTCAATCCGAACTTGGACCGGTTTTGGGGATTCGCTCCGGATTACTCCTTGGCTGCCCGTTGTACCGGCCATTGTAGCGCGTGTGTCGCCCAAGACATAAGGGCCATGCTGATTTGGCGTCATCCCTACCTTCCTCCTTGTTATGCAAGGCAGTCTCCTGTGAGAAATACAACACAGGATAAGGGTTGCGCTCGTTTACGGACTTAACCGAACACCTCAAGGCACGAGCTGACGACAACCATGCAGCACCTGTCTTCGGGTTCCTTGCGGCACTCCTCTGTTTCCAGTGGATTCCCGAGATGTCAAGCCCTGGTAAGGTTCCTCGCTTATTATCGAATTAAACCACACGCTCCACCGCTTGTGTGGGTCCCCGTCTATTCCTTTGAGTTTTAATCTTGCGATCGTACTACTCAGGCGGATCACTTATCGCGTTTGCTTAGGCACTGAGAGGGTCGAACTCCCAACACCGAGTGATCATCGTTTACGGCGTAGACTACCGGGGTATCTAATCCCGTTCGCTACCTACGCTTTCGTCCATGAGTGTCAGATATAGGCCAGTGAGCTGCCTTCGCTTTTGGTGTTCCTCTGCATATCTACGGATTTTACCCCTACATGCAGAATTCCGCTCACCTCTCCTAATCTCTAGTGAGATAGTTTAGGGCACAGCCTTGAAGTTGAGCCTCAAGATTTAACACCCTACTTATCAAACCACCTGCGGACGCTTTACGCCCAATGATTCCGGGTAACGTTTGTACCTCTCGTATTACCGCGGCTGCTGGCACGAGATTTGCCGGTACTTATTCCTGAAATACCTTCAGAATTATTCTTTCAGAAAAGCAGTTTACAACCCGAAGGCCTTCATCCTGCACGCGGCGTCGCTCCGTCAGACTTTCGTCCATTGCGGAAGATTCTTTACTGCTGCCTCCCGTAGGAGTGGGAACCGTGTCTCAGTTTCCCTCTGGCTGGTCGTCCTCTCAGACCAGCTACCCGTCATCGTCTTGGTGAGCCGTTACCTCACCAACTAACTGATAGGACGCAGGCGCCTCCCCCATCGATAAATCTTTACCCTTGCGGGACTATCCGGTATTAATCTTTCTTTCGAAAGGTTATCCCTGAATGGGGGGCAGCTACCAACGTGTTACTCAGCCGTCCGCCGTGGGTCTAAACCCACTCGACTTGCATGTATTAGACGCGCCGCCAACGTTCACCCTGAGCCAGGATCAAACTCTCCAAAAAAGTAGAATTTGAGTGACTCTGTTTTCCTTAAAAAGGAATAGAGTTCAAAATTTCAAAATTAAAATCTGAATTTTGGGAACTCTCTATTAGGTTCGAACTGTCAAAGGTCAATCAAGCGCTCGCTTCCCATAAGGAAACGTGCTTGACGATTTTAGCGTTCCTAGAACTAGAGTCAATAGAATTTTAGAAAGACTGCTCCTAAAGAGAAGAAACGACTTAGAGACACCTTGAAGAACAAGACGCATTCTGTTATAATGAACAAATTAAACTTACAGATGTATCCGCGCTACAATCATCTCCAAAAAAAGTTCAGTCCCTTCCTAAACTATCATGAGGAGGTCAAAACCTATGACTACGGGCATTTAAATGCTCAATTCAACGGAGAAAAAGAAGTTCGAACAGATCAAATCATCGTGCCTCCCACTCCTTTTGAATACAACAAAAACAAAGGGATCAGTGGCAATTTAAAAGGTGCGTTCATAAAAGCAGGAGTGAAAGAGCTTGAAGCAGAAGCAGCTATGTATGAAACCTTACAAGCACTAGAAGATCATTTAAAAAAAGACCCCCAGCTCCCTCCCCTAGACAGACTGGAAGATTTCCTAAAAAGCACTGGTGTGCAAGGTTTTGAGATGAAAGAAGGCATTCTATCTTTTTACGCGGAAAACAGTTCAGCCACCGTATTGAGACTGGAAGTACTATCCGAGCGTCAAAAGGCTCTAAAAGAAGAGGTTCAGAAAAAGTTAAACACACTGCGTACGCACACCGAAACAGCTAAGCAAACCAAAGAACTTAGAAAAGAAATCGCCCGTCTGGCGCTCAAACAAAGCCGCCAAGATGCCGAAAAAACCGACGACAGTCAGGCCGTACACATTACGGTGCCTTCTCTGGCCGCCACCTACGAAGCACCGTATCGCATCCCTCAAAGTTATTGGATTCAAAATGGATCAGCCCCTGAAGGACTTCCCTCTGAACTCAGAGGAGAAGTGCGTTGCATGGCCTATGTAGCGGGTCGTCTCACGGAACGCATTGGATGGGGAAATTTAGTGGCTATAGGGTTCAATGGGGAACATCACGCCTGGCAGCTCAAAAGGGATTTGATGAAGAAAAACAGTGTGGATGTTTTAGCGTCCATGCAGGGTTACCTCTCGATAGGAAAAGGTACCATTCACCATCACAGGCTCAACACACCTGAATACCAAACAGACCTGCTCCAATTCCGAAACCAACTGGAGCAAAGCCTTAGCGACTCAAAAACAGCGGATACGCCGCACCTTTTGACACTTCGTTACCGGCACTCCGACTATGCGGGCAAGTCGGCCCGTTACAATGCTGGACTCAAAAATCCTTCAGAACGCAGTTTAAACACTCACATTTTAGAATGCCTAGGCAAAGGAAAAGGACCGATCAAAATAGCAGCTAAAGCCAATGAAGAACTCACGACCTATGTAAAGCGAAGTTTGAATGTAGACGCTTCAAAGACTTACCTGCTAAAATCCATAACTTTGTGGGCAAATGGAAAAGCTTACACCCATAAAGACGATGCTTTTAGAGACGACACAGGTCAAAAATGCATCTTAAAAGAAAATCAAAAGGTGCTTCTGGAAGACATTTATTTTGCCCATCACATGGAGGGCGCTCAAAATGACAGCTTTACGGCCTTGATCGCCAGCGGGAAATACGACGTAGTAGACATTTTAAGGATCAAACCTGAGAAGGTGAAAAACATGCCTCGTTCACGAGAAATGCCCGCAGTTGCTTTGATGAAGCATCTTTATTTAAAGAAAGGGGAAGACCTCAAAACAGCATTCAACGAACAGATTTCCAAAGATCCACAAGACTGGAAACTCGCCAAAGAATATTGGGATCAAGTGGGTTTTGACGCAAATCAAATTCGCCTTGAAATGGAAGGAATTCCCATTCCTGATTTCATTGCCATGAAGAATTGGGTAGCAAAACAAGGCGGATTCGACGCACTGCAAAAAAAGAAACGTCAGATACAAGCCCTGTATTACGAAAAAACACACCCGGGAGAACACCTGCTGCCTGTTGAAAGTGGCAAAACACCTTGGCAAATGATAGAACCCTTTTTCACTGAAAAGTTGGGTAAAATTTCTAAAGAAGAAAGAAACGAATTGTTGATTCAATTGGATCGCCTGAATTCCAGCATCGACCTGCGCACCTTTGTTTATCGTGATGAGACAGGAAAAACAAACACCGGCTACCTAAAATTCGAATTGGGCAGTTTTGTATGGATCAATGATGAGCTCATCCAGGCCCTCACTCGAAAAATAGTGAGAGATCGCATCACTGCCCGCATCCTCATTCCAGAGAGCATGCCCGTGGTACGAGATAAATTTTTAGGCCCTGCCCTAGAGCAAGTGGCCATAAGCCCCGAAGAAAAACAACTCGTCGAAGAAGTGACCGATAACCCTATTTATAGAACGGGTTTACTGCTGATTTTGCTGAATGAACAAAAACGAAGCGGCGGACTCATCAATCGATCCTGGGTTTCCGACCGAAATACAGTAGGCCTATTCCAAGTGAGCCTGGACGAAAAACAAATGCAAAAATTCGGTTTTAAAGATATGAATGCCTATAAAAAAGCCTTGATAGAAGATCCAAAATTGAATGCAAAAGTAGCCCTCGAAAATTTAAAAGGAGCCCGTGGCAGTTTAGATCATTATCTCACGCAAAACTCTGAAGCCGTGAATGAACGCAGTCAAAGTTACATGGCTGCTCTATGCACTTTGTACAACCGCCCATACAGAGGAGTATTGAACGGACTGATGAAACATCAAGCTCAAAAAGTAAGCGATGCTTTTGGATTGTCTTTAAGCGCCGTTGACTTTGAAGCCCAAGCTCGCGAGGACAAAAAGGTTCCAGAACAACTGCAAGGACTCAATTCGGCAGTCGACACGCAAAGCACAGCCGACTATTGGGAGGCAATAGCCAAAGCACTCACCGCACAAGGAGTCATTGAATTGACTGAGGCCCAAATCAAAAAAGACACCGCTCTCATTGTTGAGCAGCGAGATCACTTTTTCCAAAGTGAAACCTATTCCGCCATTAAAGAACATTATGAAGCAAAGACAGGCCAGAGCCTCAAGCTCCTTTTGGAAGGAAACGAATTCAAAACCACAGCCATTTTAAATTACGGCTATCGAGTCACTCGCAATGGGGAGTTGGCGCAGATCCAAAAATACTCTGCTCAGAAAAATGACCTTGAGTTACAAGACCCTAAAAATGCTATACTGAGCTCAGTTTTAATCCCGCCCAATGTCTAATTTTTTCCACTTCACTCGATCCAGCCTGCTCAAAAATCAGGCCAAACATTTAAAAAACAATCGCGGACTCGCGCCCGAAATCACCAACATGCTGGTGCCCACGGTGCTCGAAAAGTCTCACGACGGAGAACGTGCCTACGACCTCTACTCTCGTCTGATGAAAGACCGTGTGATCTTCATGTTCACCGAAGTCGAATCCAACATGGCCAGCCTGCTCATCGCCCAAATGCTCTTCCTTGAAAACGAAGATGCCAAGCGCGACATTTTGATGTACATCAACTCCCCAGGGGGACACGTGACCGCGGGACTCGCCATTTACGACACCATGCAATATGTGAAGCCCGACGTTTCCACCATTGTGATGGGCATGGCGGCTTCTATGGGCGCCATCATCTGCACCGGTGGAGCTAAGGGGAAGCGTTTCTCGCTGCCCAATGCCGAGATCATGATCCACCAGCCTCTTGGAGGAACCGAAGGGCAGGCCACCGACATCCGCATTCACGCTGATCACATCATCCGCACCAAAAATCTTTTGAACGAAATCATCGCCAAACACAGCGGGCAAAAACTGAAAAAAGTGGAGGACGACACCGAGCGCGACAACTTCATGACCGCAATACAGGCCAAAGACTACGGACTGATCGACGGCATCATCATGAAACGTTAATGCCTCTCCGGAAGAAGCCGTACGCCCTCAGCAATATCCGTGGGCGCGTTTGCATGAATCCACGCTCATCGAACTCGGAGATAGCCTCTACTTATCCGAATCTCTAAAAACGTGAAACGGCGAACTCAATGATGGGTTCCCCACATCCACGCCAGTCACACGCACAATACGCGTAAGAACCGGCTCTCTTCGCCATTCCGTCTCACTCAGCCCATCACAAAAGGGAAATGTAACTCGCACAGTTGATCCCGCTTGTTGAAAATATTTTTAACTTATGTCAATATGCCGACCCTGAATTCATCATCAAAAGCATGTTACCACTTGAAAAAGACCACAGAATCATCGTGCATCGAGGACTCAGCAACCCCATCTGCCCAGTAGCAGAGTTAAGCAACAGCAATGCATTGCAACAACACAATGGCCACCACACAACAAGAGTAGGTCTATTGTTAGCTATCGTAGACATCCATGACAGAATTTCGCTAAAATGTTTGGGAGATACCCTACTCAAGGTCAAGCGTATTGGGGAGCCTAATGGAATTTTGGACGATGCAGAATTCACGCCTTTTCTGGGGTGGTGGTGCCACGTTACAAGTATAAAAAGTACAAATTTTGCCCTAATTGGAAGACCAAACAAAAGATGGGTGGCTCCACAAAAGCAGATTCCTTCTTTTGACCACCTGATCTCGACCAAAAGGTGGAAGATGGCATTAAACATCTTAGCAGAATCAGAAGCCGTCAAGGCATATATAGAGGATAAAAGAACAGAAAAAAGCCCATATACGGCAAGGGCATTTGATGGGATTGGCGTACCTTTTGCTCCACACTCAAGGTATGGATACGAATGGACAAGTCATTGTTAAAAGCATTTAAAAAGTAGAATACTTTGATACAATGAACTCACTATGAAAAAATTTACTGTTTTTTTATTAAATCTAAGTCTTCTCCTCGCCTCCTGCAACGGATCGGACAGCGGCAGTGACGACGGCAGCAACGGCGACACTTATCGCTTTGTGGAATACAAAGCCAGTGACTTCCTCATTGATAAGCCTGAAGATTGGGAAACCGTCAATTCCTTCACCTCCGAATATCCCGATGGCATTCGCGTGGCCTTTCGAGACAACCTTAAAGACGGTGATTTTGTAGCCAATGTGACCGTGATCCGCGAAGCCAACGAAGACAACCTCACCAGTTTCGATGTACTGCAAGAAAAACTCAGCGAACATGAAGACCACCTGCTGGACTACACCCTGCTCACCCAAGAAGAATTGACCCTCAGCGTGGGTGGCGGCGAAAGCAAAACCACGCTCTTCACTTTTTCAGGGAAGAATGAAAGCAGCAGCGAACCGCTGCAATTCATGCAATTGGCCCTCGCCAAAGGGGAGCAGGCTTACATCGTGACTGCCACTTACGACCCACGCGAAGATGAATTCACCGTCGAGCGCATGCTCACCATGCTCAAATCCTTTGAACTTCGCTAAACTGTTAATCCCTCCACCATGATTTGGAACATCGATCCCGTCCTCCTGCACCTGGGCCCCTTGGAAATTCGTTACTACGGCGTGTTCTTTGCCCTGGGGCTCTTTTTAGCCTACCAAGTGGCACGGCAGCTGGTCCAAAAAAAGGACCTCTCGCTTGAAAAGCTCGATTCTCTGACCGTTTACCTCATCGTGGGACTCATTTTGGGCGCACGCTTTGGACACATTGTCTTTTACGAACTGGATTATTACCTGTCCAACCCCATGCAAATCCTCAAAATATGGCAGGGGGGGCTCGCTAGCCACGGCGCCGCGATTGGTCTACTGGTGGCTTACGCCCTTTTCCTCTGGCGCAATAAAAAAGTCAAAACCTTTGATTATGCCGACATTATCGTTGTAGTGGCCGCCCTGCCCATCAGCCTGATTCGCCTTGGAAATTTTTTTAACAGCGAACTCTATGGCCGCATCACCGACCTGCCCTGGGCAGTGACTTTCAGTCGAATCGACAATCTGGCTCGTCATCCCTCTCAACTCTATGAATTTGGCATGGGTGCCCTGCTTTTTGTAATTTTATACCCGCTGTGGCTCAAGAAAAACAAAGACATGAATCCCGGCTTTTTCGTGGGACTTTTCTTCACCCTTTACTTCGCAATGCGCTTCACCGTGGAGTTTGTCAAAGAATTCCCTTTGCACGAAAACTTCTTCAATCTCACCACCGGACAAATGCTGAGTTTGCCTTTCTTTGCAGTGGGCCTTCTGATCCTCGCCCACTCAAAGGGTCTTTTGGGCTCGGTTTCCAAATAAAATCAGGAGGAAAGAAACTCCAATAAAGAGGTAGGCCTCTGTAATAAACCCAGAGAGCAAATAGAGGAAGAAACCGAGTAAAGCAATGCTTTCACAGAGCGCAAGACGAATAAAGAAAGCCGCCTCTGGATTTTTGATGCGTGCGGGCAGCGCAAACTGAAGTATCCCACTCAAGACAGCCACTCCGGCAAAAATAAGAAGCAATTGTTGAGAAAGGGGATCGGAAGGGACATTGGTGAATCCACCTTCCGCCTCAGAGAGAATAAATTTCTCAAGCAGCACGATCAAAAGGCCGTACACCACGACGGAAGTCGCAAGAATGAATTTAAAAAACATGAGGTCTTTAGAAGGGAAAGTCATAGGTATGAGTTTTAGGTGGTGCCTGGGGTGGGAATCGAACCCACATGACCTTGCGGCCACAAGATTTTAAGTCTCGCGTGTCTACCATTTCACCACCCAGGCGCGGTGTTAAAAATCTGGAGGCAAGGATGGGAGTTGAACCCATTTGGTACGGTTTTGCAAACCGCTGCGTGACCGTTCCGCCACCTTGCCCCAAAACTGGTGGACCGGGAGGGACTCGAACCCTCGACCAAAAGATTAAGAGTCTTCTGCTCTACCAACTGAGCTACCGATCCACGGGCAGGATATTAACGAAATAGGCCTTAAGGTTCAATGCTATTTTGCTCTTGCATGTGGGGTGAGTATACACTACCCTAGGCTCATCCAACGCTTATGAAACTCAAAACCATCTATCTGTGTCAAAATTGCGGCCAAGAAAGCTCCAAATGGCAAGGCCGCTGCCCCTCTTGCGAGGAATGGAACACTTTTGCCGAAGATGTGATCAATGTGGGCAAAGCCGAAAAAAGGGTCAGCTCTCGTGGACTGCCAAGAGAAGCCCCAAAAAATCTCAATGAACAAGCGGCCCCTAAAGCTCGCGCAAAAACCGGCATTGAAGAGTGGGATCAAGTGCTGGGCGGAGGCATTGTGGAGGGCAGTCTCCTCTTGCTTTCCGGGGAACCTGGCATAGGAAAGTCCACCCTTACCATGCAAGTCTTAGATCGCATGGCCGGGCAAAAAGAAAAAGCACTCTACATCACGGGTGAAGAATCGGTGGAGCAAGTTTCCGACCGCGCACGTCGTCTCAAAGCTCAGCACGGAAACATTCGCATTTTGTACGAAAACACTTTAGAAAACATCCTCGCCACAATAGAGGCAGAAAAACCCAACTTTTTAGTCATCGACTCCATTCAAGTGCTGTCCTCCAATGAAATTCCAGGAGTGGCCGGCAGTCTGAGCCAAGTGCGTTACTGCACCGAAATCTTGATGAACACCATCAAAACCCTTCACATCCCCACCCTGCTCATCGGTCATGTGAACAAAGAGGGCAACATTGCTGGACCCAAGGTGCTGGAGCATCTCGTGGACACGGTACTGATTTTAGAAGGGGAAAGGGACCAAGAACTGCGCATGCTTCGCGCCGTGAAAAACCGCTTCGGACCCGTGAGCGAAATCGGGCTCTTCGAAATGAGTGAAGAAGGCCTACAAGAAGTGAAAAATCCAGGCGAGCGTATCCTTGAAAATCGACCCAAAAACGCCGTCGGGAGTGCCCTCACCTTGAGCATGGAAGGCCATAGACCCCTCCTCATGGAAGTGCAAGCCCTGGTCAGCACCACTCATTTTGGCTACCCCAAACGCATGGCCAGCGGTTTCGACCGAAACCGCCTCGAATTGCTGATCGCCGTACTGCAAAAACACAAAGGCCTTGACCTCGCAGACCAAGACGTCTACATCAAAATCACCGGCGGTTTAAGTTTAAATGACCCCGCCGCAGACCTGGCCGTATGCTCCGCCATTGTATCCAGCTTCCAAAAAAAGCCCCTCCCCGAAAACGCCGTTTTCTGGGGCGAAATGAGCCTCACCGGCGAAATTCGCAAAGGATACAAAGACAAAGAAAGACTGAAGGCTGCGGAGAAGATGGGACTCCAATTTCAAAATATGTTCTTTTACAGATGAGAAAATATTGAAGAAAAGACGGGTTTGGTATATAATTCAAACATGTCAACAGACAAAACAGACGAAGACGGAGCAGAAAATACACTGCAGGTGGGGCTGACCGCACTAAAAGATCTGCCAAACAACCAAGATGGGCTCTCACTGAATCTACAAGCACAAGACACAATTAGAAACTGGACAGATCAATTTGGCCCAACGCTTTTTTACAGCCATAGCCCCCCTGCTCACTGTTTTAGACAGAGCAGTGATGGGAAGAGAAAGTGTCAAACCGACAGCAGTGGGGCTCACACCAGGGTTACATTTAAATGAGTCCGCAGAAAACGTGCATCTATGGGAATTGGCCAGAAAAGCTGCAATCCAACTGGAAATACCTGAGCAAGTCAATCAACTTCGTAGTGTTTTTGTTTATCTTTTAAGGAATGGCCTTAAAAATTTTGAAGATTTGCCATGCTTACCAGGAATGGACTTAAACTTTAATAAATTAAAAACAATTTTAGCTTCAGCAAAGATAGAGCATGACAAAAAAATGGCAAATCCAACAGAAGGAATGCCAGCAAGCATATTTGAAACAGAAGTCAAAGCACAAACCTCTATTGACCTGATACAAGCCATCGTAGGAGATAATATTCCTGAAAACATAAGGGGAAATCCTGCTTCAATGAGGGAGCAAATAAGCAAAGCCTTGAATGATGCCTTAAAATTATACAAACAACTGGGAGATGACTTATACGAAAATGGACCCAAAGTAGCAGAAATGTACCAAGAATTAACCGGCGACACGGAGCTACAATTGCCACCTAAAAATCCATTAACTGCCTTAGATGGAGACACAGTGGGCTCTCACGGATTCACCGACTTGGCCTTCAACTTTCTCAAAGGAATTCAAGAAGGAGATCATGATAAAAGTGAAAAAGAAGCTCTAGACCTCTATCACACTCAAGAGATACTCTGGTTAACCGTAGTATTTTTCCTATTGAATTTGAGATCGATTCATCTGAAACCAGAAATCAGACAAGTTCTTAGTAGAGAAGTTTTAAATTTCATCAAAAACAATCTTCATGGAGATAAAACACAAGATAAATTTGAACAAATCGATGGAAATGAGGAGCCCATCACATATCGAAAAATAACTGTAGGTGATAACAAATACTTAATCTATGTAGGAGAAAAAACACTGGACGTGAAAAGAAAAGCAGCAGCCCTGTGGAAGGTCATGCAAGGAAATACAAAAGGCTATCCTTTTGCTTTGGTGGATGAAGGACGGGGGGAATTAATGATAGACATCTCCCCTCAAGATTTTATAGAGGGTTCACAAGCTGTTAAAGATGCTATAACCATCCTGGAAGGACTGGGGGAGCACTTAGGGTGTACTATATTACCCAGTGCTACAACTGATTATTTTAAGCTAAAACCAAGAGAAGCAGTTGTAAAAGTGAAAAGAGAGCAACCCAACAAACGCGAGAGCGTTGAGTTCATCAACGTAAAACTCTATTTACACCTCGAAATGTGTGAAACGCCATCCGGAGGCATGGTCTTAATAAAGGATGACGAACAACGCCAGTGGGCAATCGCAAATGGTAAACTGCACACCGTCAGAATGGAATATCGCATTTTAGTCAAAGAGACCTGGGTCAATTCACATTACAATTTAAAACATCCCTCTCACCACATTTTTTATCGACTCACACAGTTGATGGAAATCGCAAAACTGGTCATCCGTCCAGCAGAAAACCCAGCTCTTTATGAATATATGGAGGTAGTGGAGAAAATGCTAACAGCATGTAGAGAAAATATCCCAGCTAAAACAAACGGTCACCATTCCTCCTCACCTGCTCCGCAAACTGCTGAGGCGTAACCCCTCGAAGCTCCGCCAATTTCTGGCCTACTTCCACCACATAAGCCATCTCATTTCGCTGGCCTCGCACAGACTGCGGTGCAAGCCACGGGCAATCTGTTTCAGTCAAAATAAGATCAGCCGGGGCAAGGCGAGCGGCTTCTTGAATTTCTTTGGCGTTCGGATACGTCACCACTCCACTGAAACTGGTCATGTAACCCGCCTCCCAAACCTTTCGGCCAAACTCAGGCCCATAACTGTAACAGTGGAAAATCGCCCGCTTGGCCTTTTCTTCAAGCAAAATCCGCAAAGTGTCTTCCGCAGCGTCCCGAGAGTGCACGATGCAAGGTAAATCCAGCTCATTGGCCAGACGAATCTGCCGACGGAAAGCCTCAAACTGTACGGCTGGACTCGTATCTTTATGGTAATAATCCAGCCCCATCTCCCCCAAACCCACAATGCGTGGATGAGCCGCTTGCTCCCGCAGCAAAGCTAAGGCCTCTTCCGTCAATAAATCAGCCTCACAAGGGTGAATTCCCACCGTCCCCCACGCATCCGGATGAACCTCAATGAGGCGAAGCACCTCCAGGTTGGCAGCGGGGTCATAACCCACCACAATAAACTTAGAAACCCCTGCTGCCCGAGCACGTTCAAACGCTTCGGTTTCTTCCGCCTTCAAAGCACCAGAGAAAGGATGACAATGCGTGTCGATCCACATAAAAAGAGGATTAATTTCCAGCCTGAGCCAAACGCTGCATCTGGTCATTCAAAATCAGCGCATCCACCAAATCGTCGATTTCACCGTCCATAATGGCTGGAATGTTGCTGAAATTTTGTCCCAAACGATGATCGGTTACACGATCTTGAGGGAAGTTATAGGTGCGGATTTTATCACCGCGTTCCCCCGTTGCCGCCTGTGAAGACCGCGCATCTCCCAGTTCTTTGGCACGTTTTTCTTCTTCAAGCGCAAAGAGACGGGACCGCAAAACCCCCAGTGCCTTGATTTTATTCTTGAGCTGAGACTTTTCATCCTGACACTGCACCACCAATCCCGAAGGAATATGGGTCACGCGCACCGCAGAATCGGTCGTATTCACACTTTGTCCCCCACTCCCCCCAGAGCGAAACACATCAATACGTAAATCTTGATCGCGAATCTCCACCTCCACTTCATCCATCTCAGGCAAAACCACCACCGAAGCCGCTGAAGTGTGCACCCGGCCCTTGGCCTCCGTTTCAGGAATGCGTTGCACGCGATGCACTCCACTTTCATATTTCATCCGACCATAGGCCCCCTCTCCATTCACCTTAAAAATCATTTCTTTGAGCCCTCGCTCCCCAGGACTTTCCGAAATCATTTCCGTTGGATAGCCCTTGTTTTTGAGATAACGCAAATACATACGACTGAGCTCTTCCGCAAAAAGAGCCGCCTCATCCCCACCGGTACCCGCCCGAATTTCCATGATGCAATTCTTCTGATCGTTCGGGTCTTTAGGGGCCAGTTCCAGCTTCAATTCTTCTTCCAATTTTTCAAGCGCCGTCTTGGCTTCCTTGAGCTCTTCCTTAGCCATTTCTCGAAGTTCTTCATCGGAGTCTTCTAAAAGTTGCTCACTGCCTTCAATCTGTTTTTCAAGACGTTCCTGCTCTCGGAACAACTCCACGGCCCTTTGAAGCTCACGGCGACGTTTCAGGAGTTTTTGATAACCCGTTTGGTCCGCAATCACCACAGGATCTGCCATTCTCACTTCCAGCTCATCAAACTCGGCTGCCATTTTTTGCAATTTTTCTTTCATGCAGTGGTTGTATCAGATTTCTTCTTTTCTTTCCAGGAGAAAATGCCGGTCAAGCCCCTCCAAATCTTGTCGCAAAGTGAAGCGATAAGCCGGCAGCAAAACCGTCGCAAGTTCTTGAATCGCAAACCCTTGAGTAAAACCGACTTCTCCTAAAATGAATTTGAAATCCCAATTTTTTGCCTCCACAAAAAGACGCCTGTACAAATCGAGTCCATCCAGGCCTGCAAAAAGAGCCAAGACTGGCTCATACTTCAAAACATTTTCATCGATCGCCGCATGCATCTCCGTGCCAATGTACGGCAAATTCGCAAGCAAAGTATCAAAATCTTCCCTCGGCACCTGCCCCAGCAAGTCCGACTGCAAAAATTCCACTTCCAGCCCCAAGCGCTGCGCATTCTTGCGAGCCACCGCGAGCGCATCCAAGCTCACATCCGTAGCCATCACCTGCAGATCAGGCCGCTTGCTTTTCAAAGCCAAGGCAACGGCTCCACTGCCTGTTCCAATTTCTAAAACAGCCTTCTCAGCCACTGAAGCCGCCCAATCCACCAAAAGTTCCGTGCAAGGTCGGGGGATCAAAACCGACTCATTCACAAAAAAGTTAAGGCCATAAAATTCCTTTTCATGCGTCAAATAAGCCACAGGTTTTCCGGCTTTCAGCTCCGTCCAAGCCCGCTGCAATTCGGCCATTTTTTCCACCGGCACTTCTTCTTCTCCATGCGCAATCAAATCGAGGCGAACTTTACCGAGCAAATGACATAAAAAAAGCTCCATTTCGAGACGGAGATGTTCTTTTTGGGCCGAGCTCAGAATCTGAGCGATGCGCATTATTGATAAAACTTGCTGCGTTCCCGTTCAGTACGGAAATCTTCACGCATCAAAGCACTTTGACGAACGAGACGCTTGGTGAGAGGACGTTCGCGGTAACGACGACCTTTTACAAGATCCCCAATGCGAGAACGATTGAACCATTGCTTGAAGCGTGCAACACGCTTCTCAGAAGATTCATTTTGATCCGCACGAACCCAGAAATTGCTTTGACGAGCCATGTAAAAAACTTAAGCGAAGGGAGTATAAGGAAAAGCCACTGCCTTCGTCAACCTCATTTAATAAAATCCTCTTTATAACGCAAATAAGCCCCAATGATCAGTTCATAAACGCTTGAAGAAAGGGCATAGGCTTTGGCTCCTTTTTTTTCCACAATTCCACATTCATAAGTGTCCTGATCCAAGGGATCTTCCACAAACAAATAGGAACCTTTATCCCCCTCAACAGGTTCAAGCCGATATTCCAAGTCCCCCCACGCGGTATTGAGAAGTTTCACCAATGCCTGTAAATCCTTAAAGGTTCCGAGCTCAATCATGAAAGACGTTAAATCTCGTAATTATACCTAAAAAATCGAGGAAAAACAAGACCAAGGCTCCTTGAAAATCACCGTACTAGAAGCCAACTCTAAATATCCAAATTCTTCACGCGTTTGGCGTGGGTTTGAATGAACTTTTTGCGAGCAGAAACTTCCCCTCCCATCAAGGTTTCGAACACATAGTCCGCCTTTTCGGCATCGGTAATGCTCACTCGCAGCATGGTGCGCGTTTCCGGATCCATAGTGGTTTCCCAAAGCTGATCGGCATTCATTTCTCCCAAACCTTTGTAACGTTGAATGGAAGGCTTCTTTTCGCCAAAAGTAGCCACCAGCTCGTCACGTTCCCTGTCGGAATAAGCATAATGCACGGTCTTGCCATGCGCCACCTTATAAAGAGGAGGTTGGGCAATGTAAAGGTAGCCCATCTCAATAATGGGACGTAAATAACGGTAGAAAAGCGTCAACAAAAGTGTACGGATGTGAGCCCCATCCACGTCGGCATCCGTCATGATCACTACGCGATGGTAACGGAGCTTGCTGATATCAAAAGTTTCGCCAATGCTGGCCCCCAAGGCAATCACAAGGTTCTTGATTTCGTTGTTGGCAATCATTTTATCGAGGCGAGCCTGTTCCACATTCAAAATCTTACCACGCAGCGGCAAAATAGCCTGAAATTCACGGTTTCGTCCTTGCTTGGCGCTTCCTCCAGCGGAATCTCCCTCCACAATGTAAAGTTCAGAAGAGTGGGGATCGCGACTGCTGCAGTCGGCGAGTTTACCTGGCAAAGTCATTCCTTCAAGGGCTCCTTTACGAATCACGGTGTCGCGAGCCGCGCGAGCCGCGAGGCGAGCGCGTTGGGCAAGGGAGCATTTCGCCACAATGCCGCGAGCATCGGCAGGATTTTCTTCCAAATACGTCTCCAGTTGTTCTGCAAACACAGCTTCCACAGCGGTGCGCATCTCGGCATTTCCAAGCTTACTCTTGGTTTGACCTTCGAATTGAGGATCGCCAAGTTTTACAGAAATCACAGCCGTGAGCCCTTCGCGCACATCTTCAGCAGAGAAGTTTTGATCCTTTTCTTTTAAAAGTTCAGCTTTGCGAGCGTAATTGTTGAGCACACGAGTCAGAGCACTGCGGAACCCAGTGAGATGCATTCCTCCTTCTGGTGTGTGAATGTTGTTGGCAAAACTAACCACCGTCTCTTGAAAAGCTTGAGTGTATTGCAAAGAGATTTCAATGAGTCCCTCAGGCACCTCTTGCTCCATATAAATCACATCTCCAATTTTTTCACGGTCGCGGTTGAGATGCTGAACATAAGATTTGATTCCTCCCTCAAAATAAAACATTGTTCGCTCCCCATCGCGGTGATCGTGAATGCGAATGGTCACCCCCTTGGTGAGATAAGCCTGTTGACGAGCACGGTTGACGACCGTCGCATAATCAAAATTGCGATCAGGAAAAATTTCAGGGTCTGGAGTGAAGGTGATGGCCGTTCCGTATGCGTCGATTTTCCGGCCTCTTTCACTTCAGAAAGCGGATTCCCTTGCTTGTATTCTTGCACATAGAGTTTTCCATCCCGACTGACTTCAGCTTTGAGATGTACAGAAAGGGCATTCACGACAGAACTTCCCACTCCATGCAAACCTCCAGAAACCTTATAACCGCCTCCACCAAATTTTCCTCCAGCGTGCAGCACTGTGAGCACTGTTTCGAGAGCAGATTTACCCGTTCCTTTGTGCTTATCCACTGGAATACCACGCCCGTCGTCTTCGACGCGCACACTGCCATCAGCATGAATATCAATCTTAATGTTGCGGCAATGTCCCGCCATGGCTTCATCAATCGCGTTGTCCAAGATTTCCCACACCATGTGGTGCAAACCCGCTACATCGGTGGTCCCAATGTACATTCCCGGACGTTTTCGTACCGCTGCAAGTCCCTCCAGTACCTGAATTTGATCTGCTGAGTATGTTTCGGCCATAAATTGTAAAAAACCGGCGGTATTTTAACAAAGAAAGCCGATTCCGTCAGAGAATGTGTTTGACTAGGGAAAATTTTATTCCGTAATCGCAATGTAACTCGCTTCTAAAGCTCCTTCAAAATCTTCCAAATTCAAATCGGGCAAGGTGTGAAGCTCGCTGCCCACTTCCCAAACGATTTCAGAAAGGCGATGGGCATCCGCATCGTAAGTCCCTGAAACTGGCAGATTGAACGCAGAGGCGACTCCTTCAAAAGTGAATGTATTTTCATCCACGTCCACAACGGTGAAAGTGAAGGCGCTCACCTCGAGTCCGGCCACTTCAAATTGGCTTTGAATGAGCTCCAAAGCCACCGATTCCGTCAAAGGAACTTCTTCCACAGGAGCAAGGTCCTCATCATCAGGAACAGGAGCTTGTTCAGCCATGGCGGATTCAATCACCTTGTTCGCGTTTTCCAAGGTCAAACCTGTTGAAAAACGCAGTTCGCCCACCACCACATCATAAAGGATTTGCCCTTCCCTATCGTATTTTCCAGTAAAAGAGTACCCCGCAGTGCGCCCTCCTATGACCTCAAAAAGCCGATGGGCACTGTCGCCCAAGCTTTCCACATCTTTGTATTGAATATTATGAGTGTAAAGCTGATCCTTAGCCTCCGTGGTTGCTTCCTCTAAAGTCAGCCCCGTTGCTTCAGTTTGGCCTTCTCGAATGTTTTGCAAATAAGCATTGAGGTCTTCAAGATCGGCCACTTTCTTTTTATAATCCACCAAGCCTTCTTCAAAAGAATCATAAGAATAAAATTCTGGTGAATTCATGAATTGAACCGACAAAGTGTATTCTTTGAGCTTGGATTCAAAATAGTCCTTCACCGCCACTTCAGAATGGATTCCATTCATATAAGTTTCAGATTCATAAATCAGTTCTTCGGCCAAAGCACTGGCTTCTTTCACCGTGATTTTTTTCTCAAGAACATAGTTGAAAAGATTAGAAAGGAAGCGCAATTTGCTTTGCACAAAAGTTTGACGTTCTTCATCCAAGTTTTCTTCTGCTCCCGCCAAGGCAAAAATTTTCTCTTCCAAGGCTTTGAGCAAATGAGTGGCATCCGTGCTGTAAAACACAGAATTGCTGCGCAGCATCAGTTCCAAAAGAATGTATTCTCGATGGATTTCAGCCAAATGCTCCGCCCCATCAAAAGCGCCGCTGTCGAGCAACGCTTCAAACCGAAGCTGATAACGAGCATAAGCTTGCTCCGCCTCCACCTGAGAAGCTCGTCCCAACAAATCTTCAATTTGGGCATATTCACGGCGCAAAGCGAGCAGGGGCTCTTCATGAGGGAACAGGAGCTGTGCCGTCGCTTCTTTAACAGGGTAAAGTTCATCCCCAGGTAAAACAAAAAACAAGGAGGAATAAAGGTCGTGCAACTCCAGCGGATCTTGTTCATAGCTCTTCCATTCGCTCAACCAATAAGCCGCAGCGTTGGCATCTCCATAAAGAAAATGACTGATGGCATAGGTGAGCGCGGCCGCCTTGCGGTCTTCTTCCAGCCGGGTTTCTGCACTAGGAATCACCGTCACCACCTGTTGAAAAGACTCATAACCATTGGAAACCTGGGAACCCAGACCTGCAAGAGCAGGGCCAAAATCGCTGTTTTCTTGAGTTTCGTTCAAAAAAGCCAAAGTGCTTTCTTCATAACGGGCTTTAACAGAAAGCAAAGCCTCATTCATGGATTCACTTAAATCTTCATCAGAAAGCGCATAAATAGGGAATTCTTTCGAAAGTTTGGCGAGGCGAAGTTTAGCCAAAACCTCGTTGACTTTAAGAGCCGAAACCTTCATACGATGCCCCCCAGGCACATCCAAAGCGTTCAAAAGCTCGCCCTCTTGGGTGAAGGTCAACAAAGCCGGATGTTCCACGGCATAAACCACCAAATCTTCCGTTTCGGAATCCACACTCACCACCAGCAAATTGTGCTGCGAAAGCACCGTGGCATGAGGAGTGATCACCTCCACACTGAGTTCATCGGCAAGGGTGTAAACAAGCACACTGCCCTCTTCTAAAAGCAAATCCACATCAGAAGATTGCTCATCCCATTGCAGTTCCACCTTAGAATCAGGAAAAATCGCTACGCCATCTTTGCCATTCAAAGTGAAGGCACTGTAGTCCTTGACTTCCACGCTTTGATTCAAAGGCAAATGACCTTCATAAACAATGCCTTTTTCAACGGAAGCTTGGGAGGGTTGCAAAAAAAACAGAGTCCACGTGGAAGCGGCCAAAGCCAGAGCACCGAGTGTCAAACTGTTGAGAAGCGTGCTAATTTTCATTTAATCTGTTAGCTATCTGTTCATTGTAGCACAAATTTCAAGAATTTTAAAGCCAATGAACGCGAACGCCGTGGAAAGGCTTCTTCCAGCACCTTGGGCCAATGATTTTTGGTCCACTGTTTTTCATAAGCACTCAAAAGTCCCAGTCCACGCTTACGAAATTCACGTTCAATCACTCCCCCTGCATGCGGCGACTTATACTTGCGCGGCAAAGGCGAAGAAAAACCGTGAGCATAATGCGAAAGTTCGTGCGCCAAAGTGGCTTGCACAATCTGTTCCGGAATTTTTTCGTCGCGAAAAAGGCCATTGACCGTGATCACACTCACTCGCGCGTCTGGACGCATTTTAATGGAGCCAAAACGGCGTTGCGCCCGGCGTCCCCAATGCACATCCAAGCGGTTCACAACGGACAAGTCCGAAAAAGAACCTTTGAGGAGCGAATCGAGTTGAGCTTCCAGCCACTGAGCACTGCGCATAGTTCAAGCCTAGCAAATTATTTTTGTTCTGGAAATTGCACGGGAATGTCTTGCACAGGCGGAGTCAGAGGAGTGGCAGAAGCAACAGGCCCAGGCGGCAGCACCGTTTTAGGCGCTTCAATCGCATGATCCAGCACGCTGGCCACATTTTCAGTGAAACCAGCCTCGAGCTTCTTTTCTTCTCCACCAGCGGGGCTGGGAGCCGGCTCGGGTGTTTCGGCTTCTGTAACTGTTTCTTCCGTTTCAAATTCAGCGCTGGCATTGGATTTGGCCAGCATCTCTTCAGGATTGGTCGTTACAATTTTATCTTCACTGAACGAAGCAATCACTTGAATAGCCACGTGCTTGAGTCCGGCAAAGAAAAGTCCCTGCCCCACGCCCGAGTTGAGCAGCATGTATTTCTCCCCTTCCGTCAGATTGAAAACCTTAGAAAGCGGCTCAATGGCCGAAGGCGACTGCTTGAGCAAAAGTTGAAGCGAAGAGTTGGTGATGATGGGTTTTCCATAAGGACTGCTCACAAAATCTTCCACGTCCTGAGTAATAGTGGTCACACCCAAATAATATTTACGAGCACGCTTCACAAGTCCAAAGAGGAATTTAGCGCTGTCTTCATGTTGCATGAGTGACCAGGCTTCATCAATAACCAGGATGCGTTTTTTGAGCGAAGACCTCACACGATTCCAAATGTAATTCAAAATGATGTACATTGCGACGGGTCGCAGTTCATCCTCCAAATCGCGCACCGAAAAGACCATGAGTCCGGTGTCCAAGGTCACATTGGTCTCTTTATTGAAGACTCCGGCGTAGGTCCCTGTCACGTATTTAGCAATGCGCTGAGCCATATCGGCGGCTCCGTCCATGGCTGAAAGCACGCTGTAAAAATCTGCCATAGTGGGCACGGCGTAAGTCGAGATGTCCACCACATCCATAGTGATTCCCTTTGTGGCGTAAGTGTCGATGAGGGCTTTGTCCAAAATGCCTTCTTCTTGAGCTGAAATCTGCCCGAGCATGAGTCGCATGAGACCCGTCAGGCTGATCACCGAACTGCGCAGTAAATCACCTGGTTTGAGCTCCTCACCCTCCAACGGCGTAGGCAAATCAAAAGGATTGATGCGTCGATCGGAGTTGAGTGACACGTTCAAATAGGTTCCGCCCACTGTTTCACACAAAGCTTTGTATTCGTTTTCAGGATCAATGACAATCACGTCCGTTCCAAACATCAGCGAACGCAAAATCTCGAGCTTCACCGCATAAGACTTCCCGGCCCCGGACTTGGCAAACACCGTGGAATTGGCATTTTCAAGCGAGAAACGATCAAAAATAATGAGGGATTCATTGTGCCGATTGAGTCCATATAAAATTCCGTCGTTCGAGGTGAGTTCTGCCGAAATAAAGGGGAAAGTGGTGGACAGCGGCGAGGTGTTCATGTTGCGCTGCACCGAAAGCTCATCTAAACAGATGGGAATTGTGGAATTAAAAGCGCGCTCCATTTGCAAGTCGGCACGTTTAGAAAGCACCAATTTTCCGGCCAATAAACTTTGTAGCTCCTTACTGGCACGCCTAAGTTCTTCTTCATTGGGAGAATAAATAGTGAAATAAAGTCCAAATTGAAAGAATTTCTCCTGACCTCGTTGCAACTCAGTACGCAGGGTCTCGGCATCTTCCAAAGCGGTTTCCAAAGCCGGATCACGCACATTTCCCTTCTCTGAAGCCATGCGAATGGAAGATTGAAGTTGTGCCACTTTGGTTTTAAGCACCTTCATGATGTCCTCCGAAGAAATCGGATAAATATACTGCGAAACATCCATGGTCACATCAAAATTCACCACCGGGCTGAGCCAATTGGTGTCGATATAACGAGGATAGGTGTAAACGAAAAAAGTTTGAGCAAAAAAACCATCGATTTTGAGGTGATCATAAGCCGTCTCAAAAGAAGAAGGAGCAATCAAATCGCGAATGGAGGCAATGCCTTCTTGAAACAGTTTCTCCGCTTGCAAAATTTTTGCACGATCCGGGGCGGCTTCGGCCTTGGTGTTCACTTTGGACGCAGCGGTGGCTGCAGGGCTTGTTGAAGCGGTTTGTATGGGCGTCGTATTATCGGCCATGGATGGGGTTCTTTTTATCTTATCATCTTATCACGAAATGACCAGATTTACTAGACCTTTGCCTAGATGATGATAGAATAAAGGTACCCACTACATTATGAATCCAAAGTATAAAAAAATCATCACCATAGAGGCGGGAAAACGCGGCGGAAAGGCTTGTATTCGAAATATGCGCATTTCTGTTTATGATGTACTCAAAATGCTGGCTTCTGGGATGAAACATGATGAGATCTTGGAGGATTTTCCAGAATTAACAGAAGAAGACATACAAGCCTGCATGGAATATGCTGCAGAACGGGAACGTAATTTAAGCAGCATAGTCTAGTGAAGCTCTTGTTTGATCAAAACCTTTCGTACAAACTAGTCAACGAGCTCGCTGATCTTTTCCCGGGGTCAAAGCATGTTCGCTTACTGGGTCTTGAAGAAGCAAGTGATGAAGAGATTTGGGATTATGCAGAGAGGGAGGAATTTACGATTATCACCCAAGATTCCGACTTTAACGAAAGGGGTCTATTATTTGGCCATCCCCCTAAAATAATTTGGCTCCGTTGTGGAAATAGAAGAAGCAAAGAAATCAAAATGCTCCTCACGAAGAATCTAAAAACGATCATGAGCTTCTGCCAAGACGAAGAACTAGGATGTTTGGAGATTTATTAGAGTAAGCTGCTCAAACCTATTTAACTTTTTGCAGGGAATCTTTTTTTAAAAGCTCTCGGAGAACTTCAGGAGAAGGCCATCCCGTAAAAGATCGAGAGTTACGATCATACTCCCAATGTCTCTGCTCTACATAAGGAACAACACCAAATTTAGACACAGCGCTCTCAACAGCGCTCTCAACAGCGCTCTGAAAACCCGCATTTAAATTCTGAGCAAACCCACAGAGATCTGGAAGGTTACAGAAAGTTCGGTTAACGAAGAAAGGATAATCAGGAAGCTGAGGCAAAGAGATTTGGCAACGAACGGGATGAGTAGGCATACAGAACCTATCTTCGAGCTCATCTGCGGAAGAAAAAATCGATATTTGCGCCTTAATCGAAGGTTCCTGGCTCTTGGGATCAAGCTCAGTCCCCCACGTTGGATCGCACAAAGCAGATGAAAAACGACCTGCAAAAGGCAAAGCTGGATGCAACGATCGTATGGTCGAACGTACAGGGTCATTTCCACCATTGCTTTTCCTGAAAGAATCAATGATTCTCTTCAATTTGGGATTCTCTGCCCCTCCAAGGTGATCGTAGTAGAGTCGAGCGCTCTCAGAAAGAAATTCTTCAGGCATACGTGAGACAGATTAAGTATGTTTAACAATAAACGAAAAAAAAACTTTGTCAAGCATATCTCACATGCCTAAAAAATAAGCTGTGCTAAACTACGCGCGAAGTTCTTTTTAACTTTTCTATGCCCGACGAAAACAAACTGCCCGAAGACGAAAATTCAGACGAACTCGAACCCGAAGAAACCCAGCCTGAAGCCTCAGAAGAAAGCGCGCCCGAACCCAAAGCTGAACTTGCTCCCGAAAACTCCAACGAACTCTTTGCCGCCGGAAAAATCTTCCCTCGCCACATTGTAGAAGAAATGGAAGAAAGTTATCTCGATTACGCCATGAGCGTGATCGTTTCTCGTGCCCTGCCAGATGTGCGTGACGGAATGAAACCCGTGCACCGCCGCATCTTATACGCCATGCACGAACTCGGCCTCCGCAGCAGCGCCGGGTATCGAAAATCCGCAGCCGTGGTCGGAGAAGTGCTTGCTAAGTACCACCCCCACGGGGACAGTGCGGTGTACGAATCCATGGTGCGCCTCGCTCAGGATTTCTCGCTGCGTTACACCCTGGTGCGCGGACAAGGAAACTTCGGTTCCATCGACGGAGACAACGCCGCAGCGATGCGTTACACCGAGGCAAAAATGGAAAAAATCACGGATGAAATGATGGCCGACATCGATAAAGAGACCGTGGACTTTTTACCCAACTACGACGGACGCTATCAAGAACCCCGCGTGCTGCCCACTCGCATCCCTCAATTGCTCCTCAACGGAACCATGGGAATCGCCGTGGGAATGGCCACCAACATTCCTCCTCACAACCTCACCGAAGTGATGGACGCCCTCATCGCGCTTTCCAAAGACCCCGATCTTGAAATAGATGGCCTCATGGAATACATCCAAGGACCCGATTTCCCCACAGGGGCAACCCTATACGGCAAAGAAGCAATCAAAGGAATGTACACGACCGGACGCGGTGGAGTGACTGTGCGCGCCAAAGCCGAAATTCAAGAAGAAAAAAGTGGACGTTTCCGCATTGTGATCACGGAAATTCCTTACCAAGTCAACAAAGCCAGTCTGGTTGAAAAAATTGCCGAACTGGTGACCGAAAAGAAAATTGTGGGTATTTCTGACCTGCGCGACGAATCCAACCGTGAAGGAATGCGCATTGTGATCGAACTCAAAAAGACTCCTACCCCAACAAGATTTTGAACCAGCTCTACAAGCTCACCCCGTTGCAGATCAACTTCAACGTGAACATGATTGCGTTGGTGGATGGCATCCAACCTCGCCTTTTGAACCTCAAACAAGTGCTGGAGTACTTCATCTTGCACCGAAAAGAAGTCATCACTCGCCGCACGGTTTACGAACTCAAAGTCGCTAAAGCTCGCGCTCACATTTTAGAAGGGCTCAAAATTGCGCTCGACCACATCGATGAAGTCATCGCCACCATTCGTGCCGCCGACACCAAAGAAGAAGCGCACGCCGCCCTCATCAAGAAGTTCAAGCTCTCCGATTTGCAAGCCACGGCCATCCTCGAAATGCGTCTGCAAACCCTCGCCGGCCTGGAACGCAATAAGATTGAAGACGAACTCAAAGAAAAGATTGCCCTCATTGAAGAGCTCGAAGGCATTTTGGCCGATGAAAAGAAGGTTTTGAAAATCATGCAGGCTGAATTCAAGGAAATCAAAGACAATTACGGCGATGCACGCCGCACCGAAATCGTGCCTCACGCCCTCGGTGAATTCTCTGTAAAAGACACCATTCCGAACGAGGACATGGTGGTGGTGCTCACCGAAGAAAATTACATCAAGCGCGTGCACCCCTCCGCCTTCACTCGCCAAGCGCGCGGAGGTCAAGGTAAACTCGCCATGAGCACCAAAGAAGAGGATGAAATCGCCATTTTGCGCTTCGCTCGCAACCACGACAAACTGCTGTTCTTTACGAACACCGGGCGCACTTTCCAACTGCCTGTCTACGAATTGCCCAAAGCAACTCGCCAGGCCAAGGGAACCCCGCTCATCAACCTGATCCAACTCACCAAAGATGAAACCGTTACCGCCATGCTCGTGGTGGTGGACGAAAAATTCGGCGGACAATTCCTCTTCATGGCCACCGAAAAAGGAACCGTGAAAAAAACACCTGTCGAAGACTTTAAAAATGTGCGCAAATCAGGACTCATCGCCATCAAGCTCCGCGAGGACGACTGCCTCTCTTGGGTGAAACAAAGTTCTGAAGGAGACCATATTATGATGGTGACTCGCGAAGGAAAATGCATCCAGTTCGATCAAGCCGACGCTCGCCCGATGGGACGCGCTTCCATGGGAGTGCGTGGCATCAAACTCAGAGCTGGAGATGAAGTCGTAGAAATGGATGTGGTCAAAGACATGAGCTCCGACTTACTGGTCGTGATGGAAAATGGACTTGGAAAACGAACTCCACTTGAGGAATATCGCTTCCAAGGACGCGGAGGGTCCGGCGTGAAAACCGCCAACCTCACCGAAAAGACCGGCAAACTCGTGGGCGCCAAAGTCATTGAACCCGGCACCGAAGGCGACATCATGATTGTTTCCAAAAAAGGAGTGATGATCCGCAGCAGTTTAGACAGCGTGCCCGCTCGAGGACGCGCCACCCAAGGCGTCTACCTGATGCGTGTGAAGGGCGACGACAAAGTCGCTTCCATGTCCTTCATTGAGAAAGGAGAAGAAGGCGAAGGCAGCACCGAAGAAGAAGAAACCACAGAAGAACAGACGGCTCTTGTGTAAAACCCAGGCCACCCTTTCCACGCCCACAAACTCGCCGTCGCCCGCCAAACCAACCTCGACATGCCCCGCAACTTGGCAAAGTCAGTGACGGTGAGATGTTAGAGGCTTGAATCTAAAATATTTTCGCAACCTTTTAGAAAGGAAATAATATTTTTAGGATTTAATCCTATTTTTGGTTTATTCAAAATCACTGCTTCAGTGAGATCATCTTTGGTGCGCAATTCAAGCGATGAATCGCGTCCATCAAAAACCAAACTGTATTCCCTACCTTTATATCTAACAAGAGAGTACCAACTTCCAAAAGAATTGGCATGATAGTGATGTTCAGTCGTTACAAACTGAATTTCCTTCATGCCAACTTCAACTTCAGACATTAATTTAAAATGATCCATTTTATTGCGTGTAGCGATCTTCGTAATAAAGCTCCCGAGTGTCGAGGTGGTATTCTATCGTGTAAACCTTCCAGGCATGCCCTCCTAAAAATTCAGAATGCACAAATTCATAACCATAGTCGGTTGGCCCCCAGATTGCCTCAGTTCCGAGCGCATCGACTGGGTCTACGTCAGGAACGTAGACTTTGATTGTAAAATGGAGTCAACCATGCCTTCTGCAGACATCTCGTCAAGGAAGCGGATGTCGTAATGAACACTAGAGCTTTGAAAGTTATAGTCAGATTCATTCCTTAACACGAGAATATTTTCAGGAATAGCAACATCCGCGATGCGTTCGACTTCATTGCCATCCACGGGGCCACCAAAAAATTCGAGTACAAGCGCAAGTACGACTATAAGTAAACTTGCTAGTATGTAGAGGAAAAATCCTGTTATGCACACTGCAACTCCACCTAAAAGCAAACGACCTAACAATAAAACTGGTTTTTGAATATTCATAAGGCAATCTTATCAAAATTCAATTCCTATCAAAAGGAAATCCCCCCTTCTCAACAGAAATCATTACACTGCGTAAAAGAGGGTTGTGAACAAGAAATTGGTGTAAACCGACCGTATCCATTTCAATTGCAACAGAATCGCCGGGGGAAAGACTCATGCGTTCAGTGATCCCTAGAATTTCGAAATCGAGTACTTCCTCAAGTTCATTTTTAACAGTGAGCATTTGGCCCACTTCGCTACGAGTCCACGTCTCACTGATAAAATCTTCCCGCACTAAAATGGTATTGGCGGGCACCTGTTCTCCACGCCCTAAGTGCCAGGCCTCCCAAAAGAAAAGTCCTACGACAAGAGTCGCAAGCATTATGTAAGGGAAAATACGATTCAAACGTTGCCTTAAAAGTAAAGGCTTCTCACAAAACCATCCTAGCGGAAATCCATAGAAAAGATGCGCACCATAGGCAATGGCCAAGGCTTTGTAAGCTGTTCTTATGCCATAAATAGCTCCAAAAGGAGTCAAAACGGCTAAGGTTTCGAGGAGAAGACCCCACAGCACAGCCCACCCAATGGATTTATTTTTCATCACTAAGGAGTAAATCCATGCAAAAGTGATCCCATTTGAGAAATGATAAAAAAGTCCTGTTAGATCACTCAAAACAGTACTGGACTGCACATTCAACAAATACATTCCGTAAGACTGAATAGGTGGGAAGGGATTAAAGCCGAAAAAATGCATGGGGATGCGCACCAAATCGTAGCCCAAGGTGCCCACAAATCCACCGATCAATCCTAAGAACATTGCTTCGTGAATACTTTTTAAACCCTTCTTATAAGCCCAAAACCATAGCAAAGAAATGAGTAAGAGGCTGGGTAAAAGCACCCATCGACCCAACACGTGCATGGGAGCAGCTCCATATAGAAATCCAAGTAAAGTAAAGATAGAACCAAAGCTCAAAAACCAAAGAGCAGCTCTTACTTGTAATTCTCTATTTTTAGAAACCAAGAATGATTTCATTGTCAGATTTGTTAGGATGTAATTTTTTTTGTTCCTTATATGCATTTTCTAATCCTTTTAGAGTTTTTCCACCGGTGTTCCCGAAATGACCTGGATCATATTTATTACTCCAAGCTCCACCCCAGTCATCAAAACCATGTTGTTTGGCGATTTCACTGATTTTACGCCACGTTCCATTGGGCAGTCTTTTGCCCGCATCATCAAACGTGATCACTTGCCCCTTATTATCAAAAGCAGAAACATCTATAGCACGTCCATAGTTATGCCAACTTTTTCCACCTTTAGCGTTCGTTGCTTTTGAGTTAGTCTTCCGAATTTCATCTTGCTGATTCATAGTACGAAAATGTCCATCAGAATTAACACGCAGTCTAATTCCCATATCTTTTTCTACATGATTAATAAAATCAATGCCATTTTGTATGACGTCTGGATGACAGTCTTTTAAGCGGTCAACATTACGAGGATCCCAAGTAGAAGAAGGTCCCCAAGGATCATTTCCAATGCTTTTAGCTTTTGCTGCTACACCAGCCCCAAAAGCTCCAAAGGTACAAAAGAGACTAGGGTTTAAGCCGGTTTCCAATAAATCTAAAAATCCATCACTCATTAACCATTTTCCAAAAGAACCACCCGCCTCACTCCAACCACCATCATCAGCAGAAACATAATGCGCATCTAAAAGGGAAATAAACACCACTCCATTTATAGCCCAAAAAAATAGATGAGCTACACGAGAGTTATTTTTCTTAAAAAAGAACATGCTGGCAGCACCTACTAAAGCGAAGCCCAAGAGCCATTTCAATGGGACGAAAGCACTCACTATTAAAGTGATACCAAATATGAAAATCAAAATTTTTGTGAACGACTTTGTGAGAAGTGTACTCTTATGAAAATACTTTAACATCTTATGAAGATTCCAAAACAAAAACCTTAATAGAAAGTCCCCGAAAAAATTCCCAATAACAAAGATGATTGTTAGACCCAAAGTAAAACTAAAAGCTTGTCCTAAAAATTTGCCGATTAGTAATGAAGCACCAATGAACCCAAAGAGTAAGAAAAGTTTTTTTTGATCAAGTCGAAAAATCTCTCGAATGATCTCAAATGGAGTAGTTAGGAGTAGATGACAATATTTCTTCAAACCATAGTAAGAGATACTGTCCATTGTAGACCAAAACAAAAATCCAAATAAAAACCATACTAAATAGATCAAAAAAGAGGATTGATCAGTGGTAACATATTGACTCCAAGAATTATCAACCTGGTAATGGAATCCGTCTAACTTGAATGCTAATATGTAAGTATGGAATATCCAGCTACTGAAAAAAGTGATCCCCATTCGTAAAATGAAATGTTTTATGTTTTGTCTGAAAAACAAATCCTTCAAATGCATAGTCAAAGATTAGAACATCTGATCTGGATTTTCAATCTTCAAGCCTTTAAACAACGGTCACCATGCAAGACAAGATTCAAAGCATCGTTGATGCTATCAATCTTTGCTCAAGGAAGAAGCTCAATCTTTTAAATAGATGGCGGGTTCGGGCTATTTCGAAGAGGGTTTTACCAGCGGAAATATATAGACATTACACTCGGAATAATCAATACCTTTCCGAACTTACTTGGATATATCAACTGAAACAAGCGTTTAAAACATCCCAGCCTTTACCAAGTAGTGCGACCATGTGGCACTATGTTAAACAAATTCTTTCCGAGACCATGCAGCTACATGCTCTGATGTTTTTGATTCAACTCACAATTGAAAATGAAGGGGTCAAAGAGGCTATGCCCTATGTTGAAAAATCTTCAAGTTATAGAGCTTACAGGCTGCTATTGGATTATTATGCAGGTGAGGCAGATTTAGAGCATTTTCTGCACTTTTATAAAAAGGCTGAACCTAAAAAAAAGCAGAATAGGATTGGACTGATTAAGTGTAAATTTGTTTCACATTATTCTGATAAGTTTGGTGTCGACCTTGGGTTGAAGTTGTGTCAAAAAGCTCCTTTTAGCCAGACTCAGTTGTACTCGGCTCTGGCACCCCATTTCTCAAAAATAACTTACAAAGAAGCGAAGAAGTTGCTTAAGAGCATACTTCAAAAATACCCTCTTGTCCAAGAAATAGACCACTGTGAAGCTTGTTTTTTAACCATGGCTTTTAGTTCGGACAAGAATGCAGCGCATGCAAAGGACTTCGCAGAACTATTTCAGATAGTTACTGCCATTCCAAAGACAGCGAAAGCTGGTGATTTTCGATTGCGGGATTGTCTTTTACTCGACATTGCAAGGAAGTGTGCAGGAAATGTGGAACAATCGATTCTTTGCAAAAAGGCTATTATAAATCCGAAGCTAAAAAATTAACGTATTTTTTTAAAGTTAAAAATCAGCCATCCTTTATCCAATGCATCGTTAGAATAATATGGGAATATACCTAAAGAGGAAGCGTCTGTTTTAGAACCGTCATTCAGTAATAAATGGTCTGATTGAATAAAATAATCTGAATAAGAAGTCAGTTCATACAAAGCCTGTATATTTTCTTCGAATAGATCACATTTGCGGCAAGAAACAGCCCGACCATTATTGAAGAAACCAGCCAGACCTGCATTAGAACTGTAGAGGTACTGCAAAGTCAACTCGGGTTCTTCTTCAACTAAAAGAGTTTTGATGACGGACTCAATTTTCTTCCTATCGGATGGATGAGGTTCTCTGTAGATAAAAACTAAAGCCTTATCCAGTGAAATTGGATAGTAATGAAAAATATCAGGAATACCAATGTCGGTTGCCACCGAAAATCTATAACCTTGAATAGTGGACTCATTTATGGGCTGAAAATCAAACTCCTCAAAAGGATTTAATCCAGGTACAGAAAATTCATAATTTGATATTATTTTCACAATTTCTTCCTTACTCAAATTTGTAATACCGAAGTTTACAGTATCAGTGCCTACATATTCATTCACTGCATCAAATCTGAGCTGAGCTCCCGCGACAAGATCAATACCCCACTTGTTGAACGTCTTATTACTTTCATCCAACTCCCAACCTTCTGGGTATGCAAGAGAAAAGCCATATTCCTCATTTTCATAAATCATCCAATTTGAATGGTTCACATAGGAATAAATTCCATAAGCCCCAGTGGTCACAATCACCACAATAAGTAAAACAACTTCTCTTGGTCTCATATCCACATTTTAGCACAAATGGAATTTCGGTCTAATCCTCCTCTTGCAAAAAAGCCACCTCCCTATCATAATGCAGCCACCTATTCTGCCCTCCATGCGCCGCGCCCTTCTCGCTCTTTTGAGCCTGGTCTTATTTTCTTCCACTGCTTTTGCAGCCGGAGACCTTTCCTTGAACGCTTCCAGTTTGCAACTCAGTGCCGATTCTTGCCTGGAAGGGCACAGCATTCGCATTTGGGTGTCAGTGAGCAACAACAGCACAGAAGACCTGCTGGGTTCCGTGCGCTTCACCGCAAACGGGGTACAAGTGGGCTCGGATCAAGGAGTTTCCGCCCTTGCAGGGAAAAGTGATGAAGTTTTTTTGAACTGGACCCCTCCAAGCTATGGTACCTTCACCCTCACAGCCAATCTCAGCCCCTGGGAAAATGCAGGTGACGATCCTTCCAACAACAGCGTTTCCAAACAAGTGACCGTAGGCCAAGACACCGACCGCGATGGAGTCGCCAACAGCAGCGACAGCGATGACGATAACGATGGCACCCCCGACAGCGACGATGTTTTCCCAACCAATCGAAACGAAAACAAAGACAGTGACGGAGACGGCCAAGGCAACAGCGCCGACACAGACGATGACAACGACGGCACCTCCGACACAGAGGATCACTTGCCGGAAGATTCCCGCTACACCAAAGACCAAGATGGAGACAGCATTCCCAATGAATTGGATGAAGACATCGATGGAGACCAAGTTTCAAACGAAGAAGAAACCGCCCAAGGCACCATCACAACAGAAGCCGACAGCGACAAAGATCTGGTACTGGATGGCATAGACCTCTTCCCTCTTGATGAAACCGAATGGGCAGACCTCGATGCAGACGGCATCGGCGACAACAGCGATCCCGACATCGACAACGATGGAATTTTAAACGAAACCGATCCCGATCCCAGCAATCCCGCACCTGAAGCAGCAGTGAACGATTCAGTCATCCTCACAAGTTTAGATGAAGAAGTGACCTTCGACGCCAGCGCCTCCATGGACAACAATGAAATTGTAAAATACACCTGGACCTTTGGAGAGGAGGTGGTGGAAGGCAAAACGGTGACCCATCGCTTTGAACAAAAAGGCGCTCAAGTGGCCACTCTCACCGTGTACGATGCCGAAGGACAATCGGACACTCTGGAAGTTAAAGTGCATGTTTTTGGACAAAATTTCCTCGTCAAAGCCATTGCCTTCAGCCTCGTCTTACTTTTACTTGCGTTCTACCTTATCTATCGCTATAATCGGCGGGCTTCTGGGGAAAAACCCAAGAAAAACGCTAAAAAATAGCTTATGAAAACGGAGATTCACCCTCAATACTTCCAAGACGCAGTGACCGTGTGTGCAAACTGCAAAAAGGAATTCACGTTCGGAAACACCAAGGAAACGGTTCAAGTGGAAATCTGTTCCAACTGCCACCCTTTCTACACCGGTAAAAAGATGCTCATCGACACCGAAGGACGCGTGGACAAATTCCAACAAAAACGTGCCGCTGCAAAACCGGTGGCTAAAAAGGATCGTAAGAAGAAGACTTTGGAAGAGCGTGTGAACGAAGAGCTTTCCGCTCAATTGGCCAAAGAAAAGGCTAAACTCGCGAAGAAAGAAGACTAAACATGTTTGAATTCAAACTAGAAACGGCCTCCAAAGAGTGCAATGCTCGCTTGGGCCGTTTTTTGACTCCACACGGGGAAATCAAAACACCCGTCTTCATGCCGGTTGGCACCAAAGCCACGGTCAAATCCCTCGACCCCAAAGACCTAGAAGGATTAGGCGCTCAAATCATCTTGGCCAACACTTATCATTTGGCCATGCGTCCCGGCTCTGAATTGGTGGCTAAAATGGGCGGCCTCCACAAGTGGATGAACTGGCCTCATCCTCTTTTGACCGATTCCGGTGGCTTTCAAGTCTTCTCGCTGGGCGCAGACGAAGCGGGCACTTTCAAACCCAAAATCAGCGACGACGGCGTGGAATTTCGCTCGCACCTCGATGGCAGCACTCACTTTTTTAGCCCAGAAGAAGCCATTCGCATTCAAGAAAATTTAGGAGCAGACATCATCATGGCTTTTGACGAATGTGCCCCCGCAAACGTGGACGAAATTTATGCTCGCAAGGCGATGGAACGCACACACGACTGGGCCAAACGCTGCCTCGCCGCCAAAACCCGCGAAGATCAAGCGCTCTTCCCTATTGTACAAGGAAGCCGCTTCAAAACATTGCGCGAAGAATCTGCCAAGTTCATGGCGAGCCTCGATACACCGGGTATTGCCATCGGCGGCGTTTCCGTGGGAGAAGATTTTGAACAAAAATTTTATGCAATCGATTGTGCCATCCCTTTTTTGCCCAAAGACAAGCCTCGTTACCTGATGGGCGTCGGCACTCCCGACGACATTTTGGAAGCCGTGGAACGCGGCATCGACATGTTCGACTGCGTACTGGCCACCCGCCTTGCCCGCCACAAAGCCTTTTGGGATTTCGATGGGCGCCACGACATCAGCAATGAAATCTACAAGTTGGACGAAACGCCGCTCTGCCCCGAACTGCCCTGCTACGCCTCTCGCGATTTTTCAAAAAGCTACCTGCGCCACCTCATGATTGAAAACGAGCTCTTGGGCATCCGTCTACTGACTTTGCACAACATCGCCTTGCTCTTATATTTAATGGAACAAATTGGCGTTCACATCGCCGTAAGAGACTTTCTAAACTTTAAAAAGGCTTTCTTGAAAAGATTTAAAAGCATAAAGTAGATCCGTCATAAATAAAATCCGTGCCATGATTCGTCTCCTTAAAGGAATTGTCATCGATCGTAGCGAAAAAGCCCTCACCCTCTTGGTAAACGGTGTGGGTTATGACGTGAGCATCCCCGCACGCTTGAACCTGCAAAATGGCCAAGAAACGATGCTGCACATCCACACTCATGTGCGCGAAGACACCTTGGCCCTCTTCGGTTTTGAAAACAAACAAGAACTCGCTTTCTTTGAACTGCTCATCACCGTGAACGGTATTGGACCCAAAATGGCCATGGGCATTTTAGATCAACCCATCGAAATCATTCAAAATGCCATCTTCACCGGCAACATTTCCAAGCTCACGCAAAGCCCCGGTGTGGGCAAAAAACTCGCCGAACGCCTTATCTTGGAACTCAAAGGCAAAGTGAATCCGGACACCTTCAACTCCTCTGGAAAAATGTCGGCCTCAAGCCCCGACTTCGACGAAGATGCCGTTGCCGCCCTGGAAAGCTTGGGCTACAAGCGCCACCACATTCAAAAAGTGCTGAGCAACTACGAAGGCGCCCCCTTCAGCAGCGAAGAAGCGATTCGTTTTTTCTTGCAAAAAGCCTAGCGGTTTGACTAAAGGAACAAATGGAGTATGATTTTGGACATACCCAAAAAGACCTATGCTTGAAGATGGATTTTTATCAGAAACAAGAAAAAAGCCGGCTACACCAGAGCGCTTTAGCAAAATAACTCTGATCCAATTTCCGGGCATTGGAAATGGAGTTTTAGACGAGGCAAAGACTCCATTTTTGAACAGCAAATACTTCAACAAGGAAGCGGCTGGAAAACCTTTCGAAGCTTTAGCTGCTAAAGGGATACAAACAGAAACAGTCCATGTGGCTTGGAATAAAGTCAAAGCCTCCCTCCCTCAAATCCCTGGGCTGGCCATCGCCACCAATTGTCATGCCTATTACAACGACCCTGAGTACAAACAACGAGTCATGGAAATGGTGAGCCAAACGATAGATCCTTACTTAGCTCAAGAGGACCCAGGTCTCATTTGCTTTCAAACCCACAGCTTCGGCGCCGTAGTGCTCACCGATTATTTAAAGAAAGCAGAACAGGAAGGAAAACTGGAAGCCTTCAAAGCCAAAGGCGGAGCATTCGACGTGATGATGCTCAGCCCCGCTCTCGATGAAATGGGAGCAGGCTTAATCAGTTCCAAAAACAAAATCATCCAAACCCTAGGCATGAAGGTGGATCGAGAAGCCATTGAAGGAATTTACCGAAGCAGAGCACGCCGCGTATTGGGCCTTTCCATCAAAGGAGATCCTTTGACAGGAAGGTGGATGCCTCAAGGAGAAAACATCACAAACCTCACTTTGGAACCTGAGTGGGGGAGATGGAATACATTTGTGCATGCGATCACAACGGGCAATGCACATCATTGGGGCATTTTTACCGACCCCAATGCTCAATGGGTCATGACAGAGTGGCTGAAGGGGACTAATCTAAGCATATGACCCGCGGTCAGTTAGCCGAAAGAACTAGGCGATCGATAGGAGGAGACCCACACGCACTCGCTCAATTAACACAAGGTCTTTTTGATGAGGCTGGAATGGCCTCCATTTCGCCCAGCGATACAGGGGGCACTAATACTGGATATGGAGATGCTCTCGACCCTGTAAGAGCTGCTCATTGCACCATTAGGAACGAGAGCCAACGAACCGGTGCATTGATTCGAGGTCTTTACCAAAAAGTAAACGAGCTTCGACAAAAATACCCAAACAGACCCGTACGCATTGCAGAATTGGGCTGCGGCCCTTTAGCGCCCATTGCTCTGAGCGTAGCCAGTCTTTTTCAACCGGAAGAAGTCCGCTTACTCCTTGTCGATATTCATAACGAGTCCTTAGCAATTTTAGAAAGATTGAGTGAAAAGCTCAAACTTAAAGGGCACATAGAGACTCTAGAACAAGGAAATCTTCTTGTAGGGAACTGGGGCCATCTAAGGCCAGATATTGTGGTACTTGAAGTCATGATGGCAGCTCTTCTGCGTGAACCACAAGGGGCTGTTACAGCCCATCTTGCCCCTCAATTCGAACCATCAACCCTCTGGTTACCTCAAAAAATTGAAGTTACAGGAAGCCTATTTCATGGAAGTGAAACTCCAGCTTCCAAATGGATTTCCCTTGGACCCATCTGCAGCATTGATCCTCATTTTAGAGAGCGTGCACGAGAAGGCACACCCTTACAAAAGTTGATATCGGTTAAGAGGGGTTTTCAACTACCAGAACCACTAACACGCACTCAAAATCTTCGTTTGCACACGAGGGTAGAAGTCATACCTGGGATAGAAATACCTCTGGGTTCAGTAATCACCAAAGATGTGATTTCTGAATGCAATGGCAGAGCTCAAACTGGACACCGGGGCATCCATGTCCGCTACACAATGGGAGCGGATCACGTGGACTTCCACTCCACAGAATCGTAAGCTGAAGACCATGCGCCTCCTCACTCACCTCACGAACCTTCGCTACCTCATCGGCTTCACGGGCACGGCGGGTTTCATGGTGCTCACTCCCACTAAAAACCTCTTTTTTACGGATTTTCGTTACCGTGGCTTCGCCAGCGCTCTTGCCGCTCATCCCATCAAAGAACCCTTTGAATTTGTAGAACTCGACGAAGAGGGCAAAGCCAAACTCAAAAAATGCTTCGCGAATAAAACCATAGAGTTTGAAGCTAATCACATGAGCATCAGCGAGCTGGAAAACTGGAAAAAACGCTTCCCCACGAGCCGCTTTGTGCCGGCTAAAAAAACGATCGAGGAGCAGCGTCATCTCAAAACCGAAGATGAAATTCGAAAACTCAAAAAATCCCAACAGATCAATGAAGCAACCTTAAAAGCCGTGCGAAAACTGCTCAAACCGGGCGTAACTGAACTCGAAATCGCCTGGAAAATCAAAGTGATCGGCCACGAGCTCGGCGCCGAAGACATTTCCTTTGAACCCATCGTGGGCTTCGGACCACACAGCGCCGTGCCTCACCATCAAAACACAGCCACTAAACTGAAAGCCAGCGACCTCGTGCTCATCGACATGGGTATGAAATTTGAGGGCTATTGCAGCGACATGACCCGCACCTTTCTGCCTCGCAATTATACAAACGAACAAGCAAGCATTTACCTAAAAGTACTGCACTCTCAAGAAGCCGCCATCAAGGCTCTCAAAGCAGGTGTCCGCTGTGCCCAACTCGACAAAATCGCACGCACTTCCATGGGCAAGGATGCAGAGTTCTTCGGCCACTCGCTTGGCCACGGTGTGGGCCTCGACGTGCACGAATTCCCCTCTCTCTCAAGTAGCAGCAAAGACGTACTCAAAGAAAACATGGTGGTCACCGTAGAGCCCGGCATTTACCTGGACGGCAAGTTCGGCGTGCGCATCGAAGACTGCGGCCGCGTCACAAAAACAGGCTATGAGAATTTTATGAGGGTGGAGAAATAAAAGTTAAATCGATGCTCTTGGAGGGATCCACCGAACCGAACGAACGGTTCCAGGACCTTTTCCGAATTAATGGATCGAACAAAATTCTGAAGATTATCCACAGTTAGAGAAGCGCTGTGCCCATTCGCATCCAAAGCAAGAAGCGTCGTACCAAAACCAATGGGTCCACGTGTATCGATCCAATCTGTACCCTTGTTTTCAGGGACATTGCCAGAGAGCTCCTTAGAGACCGCACCTAAAATAGCACCAGAGGTACCACGTTTATTCCTGTGAACAATAAACAAACGTCCCAAGCCTGCATGAGACCGATCCAGCTGAAAAGGAACCCTTCGAGGGTCTCGGCTACCCACCAACATATGGTTGTGATAAACCGTAGAAAGTTCACCAGAATTCAGAAAACGATCAAAAACTTGCCCAGCAACCTTAGAAACCTTGAACTGTCCCTCGCGAGTGGAAGCAGAATTGTGAGGAGACCAAACAAAAGCACGAGTAAACTCATGGTCACTTAGAAAGGCAGGATGCCAGTTGCCTCTCTCCGCCGCCGTCTTAGGCTCATGATCATAAACATCAAAGGCCCCTCGCCTCAAATGACCCGCATGGAAAGCATCTCGAGCCTCTTCTACCCGCAAAAGAGGTGCACGAGCAAAGTTCAACGCCCATTTCAAAGGTTCTTTCCCATCCGCTAACTCTGCTTCTTCAGCAAAATGTTCAAAAGAGCGCGCTGTTAAAATACCATCATTCTTCTTTCCATGAGGATCTCTAAAAGAAGCATGTACGCTAACGATATCACTACCTCTCATCAGTTCTTCAATGCTTCGAAAACGCCAAATACCAGAAGGTACATTGCGTGGATCATCAAAATAAGGGTCAGGATCATAAAAACCAACTCGAACTCCTTTAGCCAAAAGACGACGAGCCAGAGCAGAACCCACATTTCCAAAACCAATAAGCCCAGCAGCAGAACCTTCCACTTCGCGAGCCTCATAAAGGTCGGGCTCCTCTCCTGCATCTTTGGGAAATCGTCCTGCTAAAACAGCAGCATTCGTTACATGCCCTCCACGAGCCAAAAGCCCCAAAGCGGCTTCCACATTTTCAACCACAGAATTTGTATTGGCACCGGGTGCATTTTGGTAAGTAACACCTGCAGAAAAAGCATCATCCGGAGAAACACTTTCTTCACCCACACAACAAAGTCCAACATAAGCCAGATCAGTACCCTTTAAAGCAGCATCATCCACCACACCACCACTTCTTTTAAAAAGCAGTTGAGCACCTTCTTTCCGTAAAACCTCACCCAAGGCTGCACCTGAATAAGAATTATTGGCTTGGGTCCGAATGGGAAGAATACCCATCTGAGAGAGCTGCACATCCAAAGCTTCATGAGGATTACCCATAATAAGGGCTTTCATTGGCCTGTCCCCAGGCTGAGAAGGCATAAATATCCTAGCATCATCAACATGATGAACTTCCATACTTTTAAAAAAGATAAGGAAAAACTAATGAGCTTTTTCCGCAGAGTAAAGGCAAAAAACAGACTTTCAGCTTGATTTGCCCACATCCCCATGGCCTGCTACAATTCCCCGGTAATAAAAAAAGTTTTATGTGCGGCATCTTCGCCTATCTCGGACCCAATGAAAAAGCAGCAGAAATTGTGCTCAAAGGATTAAAAAAACTGGAATACCGCGGTTACGACTCCTGGGGTATCGCTGCCCAAGTTGCAGGGGGTGACATTAAAATTGAAAAACATGTGGGGAAAATCTCTGAAGTCATCAATCTCAGCGAAAAACTGACTCAGCCCTCACACCTCGCCATGGGGCACTCCCGCTGGGCCACTCACGGAGGCGTCACGCAATACAACGCCCACCCCCACACCACCGAAAACCAAGACATCGTGGTGGTGCACAACGGTATTTTTGAAAACTATTTGGAACTCAAAGAGGCGCTCATCGAAAAAGGTCATCAATTCCGCTCAGAAACCGACAGTGAAATTTTTGCCCATCTCATTGAAGAAGAAATCGCTTCTGGCTTCGAAACCGCCTTCAAAAAAGCCTGCGCCAAAGTCACCGGACGTTTCGCCATTTTGGCTCTCCACAAAGGAGAGGATAAGCTCATCGCCGCCCGCCGTGGCTCCCCACTCATCGTGGGCAAAGCCGATAATGGAGCGCTTTTCGTAGCCTCCGACGTGCCCGCCTTCTTGGAATACACCAAAAAAATCCAATACCTCGACGACAATCAAATGGTTGTGCTCGACGCCGAAGGCACCCATTTTTATGATCTGGACAGCGACCGACTCATCCAAAAACGCCTCATTTCCATCGACTGGAAAGAAGAAGAAGCCGAAAAGGGAGACTACCCCCACTTCATGATCAAAGAAATCATGGAGCAAAAAGAAACCTTAACCAGAGCCATCAATTCGGAACCCGCCTTGATCCAAAAAGCCGTAGAAATGATCAAAAACGCTTACGGCACCACCCTCGTGGGCTGCGGCACCGCCGGAAAAGTAGCCATGATTGGCGAATATTTATTTGCCAACATTGCCAAACGCCATGTGAATGTGAAGTTCGGCTCCGAATTCAAAAGCGCCCGCCACTTCCTCACAGAACGTTCCCTGGTCATCGCCATTTCTCAATCGGGGGAAACCGCCGACACCCTCGAAGCGCTGGAAATCGCCAAAAGCAAAGGAGCCAAAATCATCTCGATTGTGAACGTAGAAACCTCCACCATGGCCCGCCTGTCGGACCTTGTGATCCCCTTAAAAGCAGGACCCGAAAAAGCCGTGGCTTCCACCAAAGCCACCACCTCTCAAATCGCCATTTTAACCTTATTGGCTTACGCCGTGGCCGGACGAGCGGACGAAGGCAAGCAACTGCTCATTGAAGCAGAAGCCAAACTCAATGATCTGCTCAACCCTCGTTATGAATGCCACATTGAATCGGTAGCCGATCAAATCAAGGATGCCAAAGACATCATGATCATTGGGCGCGACATGAATTTTCCCATCGCCCTTGAATCCGCCATCAAATTGCAGGAGGTGTCTTACATCCATGCCGAAGGTTTTGCCGGTGGCGAATTGAAACACGGCCCCATCGCCCTGATTTCAGAGGGCACACCCTGCATTGTGATCGCCCCCAACGACGAATATAAAAGTGAAATCTTATCCAACGCCATGGAGTTGAAAGCGCGCGGCGCACTGCTCATTGGCATTTCGCCCGACAACGCCGAAATTTTCGACATCTGGATCAAAGTGCCTAGCGTCGGCAACGCCTCCCCCATTCTGGACTTGATTCCCATTCAAATTTTGGCGTATAAACTAGCCGTCGCGCGTCAAACCGACCCCGACATGCCTCGCAACCTCGCGAAATCTGTTACTGTTAAATAACCCCTTTCTTATGAGTCTCGAAAATGAAGCCGATATTGAAACCCCAAAAACCTTGGAAGCTGTTTTGACTCTGCTATCTACAGAAGACCGACAGAATGCCCTAAATGGTCTCGCTGAAGAGAAGCGTTTACAAAGAAAAAACACCGAAGGAAACTGGGTTTCAGTTGGCGTAGTAATAGCCAATGAAGAAGGCATAACAATTCTAGGGGAAAAGTCATCTGAAGAAGGAGTTGAGCAGCAGTCAGCTAAACCAGCTACGATCCAAGAGAAGAAGATAGATGTGAATATAAACCATATTCCATGGAATATGGTGAAAGAAAAGCTTCGCATTCTGTAGAGCTAAAAACACCGCCCATTTCAGCTCCCTTGCGTAAGGGGGCTTTTTTTGGTACAATAAAAGGATTTTAAAACATAAATAAAAACGTATGGCGCATCCTTTACCTCTTAAAAAAAGCTTCGCAGCCCTATTCGGCTTCATGGTTCTTTTCACGACCGTCGGGCCTCGTGGACTGAGCCTCACCATTCCCACTGTGAAAGCAGCGACCTTCACGGTGAGCAACCTTGACGACGCAGGGGCAGGATCTTTACGCCAAGCCATCACAGACGCAAACGCCAGCCCTGGTGAAGACCTCATCAGTTTCAGCGTAGCCGGCAGCATCACCCTGCTTTCAGACTTGCCCATCATCAGCGACTCGGTAACGGTCGATGCCACGACCACCGTTCAAGCTGGACCCAACATTGTCTTAAATGCCACAGGAAGAACTCAAGGACTCGGGGTTTCTGGAGGAACTTCCACACAAATCAAAGGGATAGGAGTCAGTGGAGGAGATAATTGCATCGGCGTCTACGGCGGCTCTGGCATTGAAATTGGAGAAGCCACGGCTGAAGGAGGAATAGAAGTGGACGGTTGCACCAACGGAATCCATCTTGGAAACGGCAGCGACATCACTATCATCAATACTTCTGTAGGAACCAATACCGCAAACACCGGCAACGGAATCAATATGTCCAACCCCACCGACGTGGTGGTGGGAGGAACCAGCGAAAGTGAACGTGTGGTGGTTTCTGGCAACGATCAAAATGGAATTTACATGGTGAACGCCGACAACGTGACCATTCGAGGAAGCTACATTGGACTCCATGAAGATGGGGTCACCGACCAAGGCAACGATCAAATGGGAATTTACGTGGACACGGGTTGCACCGGCATTGTGATTGGAGAAGGCACGCTTTCAACACGAAACATCATTTCTGGGAACGGACAAGACGGAATCAAAGTCGATTCCGATGGAACAATCATTCAAGGAAACTATATAGGTCTCAATGCAGCAGCCAGCGCGGTCGTACAAAACGGCGGCTCAGGAATTCTGCTCAGTTCTAACATCAATACCGTGGGTGGAAGCACCAACGGAGAAGGCAACGTGATTTCCGGCAACAACGAATCGGGAGTTTCGATTGAAGCCTCCGGCAGCACCCTCATGGGCAACTGCATTGGAACCGACGGCAACTGCGACGAAGACGCCGCTTTCATCAACATGGATGATGCGATTTTGATCGAATCCACTGCCAGCGACAACATTATAGGAGCGGATGGCGACAACGAAGCCAACACCCTCCACCAAAGAATGCCTGGAAATTTTGCCGTTCACGTTTTGAATACGGCTGGAGATGACAATCGTTTCAGCAAAAACAACTACCTCGATCTGAGTGCCGGGGAAGCCTTCACCGAAGTTGCCGCACCTGCGAACAGCAACATTGAAGACCCTGTGCTCACTTCTGTGATTCAAGATTCCAGCTCCACCGTTACGCTCACTGGAACCACCGGCAGTGGCTTCCGCGTGGATGTGTATGCCGATGGACTGTGGGTCGATACGGGAACAGCCACAGGGGACGGTGCTTTTGACCTCACCGTGGACAGCACATCTGATCGCTTCACCGTTATAGCAACAAATACAACAGGAGGCTCTTCTGGAACCCCTGCCATTGTCACGGCAAGCCCCGATGTCACTGCCCCAGCTGCCCCCACCGCCAGTCCCAGTCAAAGCACGGCCCTGCCCGGCAGCATCGTGAGCATTTCTGGAACTGGTGAAGAAGGGGCCAAAGTCTATTCCAATGGAGCAGACACCGAAGCAGCTGTGGATGAATTTGGCAATTTTGAATTCGACGTGACGGTTTTGGCTGGAAACAATTCTTTTGAAATAACCCTGGTGGACGGCATGGAAAACGTGTCTGAAGCCGTAACGGTCAGCATTTTGGGCCGAAGCAGCGGGGGCGCTGCCACCAGCGGCGGAGCTTCAAACGGAGGCAACTCTTCCAGTAATGAAGACGCCGAGGAACCCGAGGAATCCGAGGAACCCGAAACTGGAAACATCGTAGACCCCGACAGCCAAATCATCATCGATACCGATGGAGCTCCTGACAATTCCAGCAGCATGGCTGGGGATGAAGAAGTCGTGGAAGAAACAGAAGAAAACCCTGCTTCTAACCCCGCCGAAGAAAATCCAATGAATTCGGAAACCCCCAGTGCTCAAACAGAAAGCTCCAAGCCCGTCAAAAACTTCATAGAAGAATTCTACTACGAAGTCGTTGAACCTGTTAAAATCAAAAACATCCGCGACAGCTTGCCTCAAGATCCGCTCATCGAAGCCGCTTTCACCGCTGAATTCGATCCTCTCAACTACTTGGAATGGGAATTGGCCAACAGGGGCCTCACGCTTGATCAAGTGAACCAAGATAACGACGGAGATGGACTCACCAACGGCGAAGAAATTCAATACGGAAGCAACCCCCTGGTCACCGACACCGATGAGGACGGGGAAGACGATATTCACGAAATCTTCGTGAAAGGAACCGATCCTGCGCATTACGATTCAGACCATGACGGATTGGCCGACACTCTCGACGCCGAACCTCAAAACTTCAACACTTTTGAAAACCGCGTGAGCGAGGAAGAAATCAGCGCTCATGTCACCGAAGAAGGAATCAGCACTCCCCTAGGGATGACCGACTCCGATGAAGACGGTTTAGCAGATTTGTTTGAACTCTACCTGAGCACCGATCCCTTGCAAAAAGACAGCGACGACGACGGTCTGAGCGACGGAGACGAATGGACTCAATATGGAACCGATCCCAATAAAGCCACCAGTGCTTTCCAAGTGGGAGGACTGCGCATCGTCAATGCTTTGAACAACGAAGTCATGGTGGAAGGACAACAGTTCTACATGGGACAAGGCCCAGCTGAAACCCAAATCACTTTCTTTGAAATGCTGAGTGGTGGAACTTTAGTGCCCCTTGGGGAAACCGAAACGGATGAAGCTGGTCGTTTCAACCTGCTCACCCAAGAAAAATTGAGCCCCGGAAAACACACTCTCATTGCCCTTGCAGGCACTCAAGAACGCCCCTTGGACTTTTCAAACCCCTTCCATGTGGAAGTGGTGAAATACACGGGCAAACCCGACTACATCAGTTTGAACCTTCAAAATGGATCCAATCTCACTGAACGTCGACCCACGCTCGATTTGCGAGCCACCGACAATTACATGATTGTGGTTTCATGGAGGAGCACCATCTACAGTCAAGTTTTGATTGCAGACAGTGCGGATCAAACAGTCTACGCAAAGCCCATGGAGAACTTGGAATGGGGCGAACACACCGTCAGTTGGTATGCCGTTGACCCCAGCGACAATCAAAAAAGCGAAGCCACACAATTGTCCTTCACAGTGACGAATGCCGCCTTCTTGAACGGAACCAATGGAGCTCAAATGGGCCTCATTGTGCTCGGAAGTATTGCGGTGCTGGCCATCTTGAGTACCCTGGGCCTCTCCTTGCGAAAACCCAAAAAGAGGAATTAGTGGTATATTGAATCCATGCCGCTGCCAAAGACTAAAATCATCGCCACTTTAGGCCCTGCTTCAGAAAGCAAAGATCAAATCCGAGCTCTGATTCAGGCTGGAATGTCGATTGTGCGTTTGAATTTTTCGCACGGCAACTATGAAGAGTTCAAAAGCATCGTAAAAAAGGTGCGTGAACTGGAAAAAGAATTGGGGAAAACCGTGCTCATTTTTCAAGATTTGCAGGGTCCCAAAATTCGGCTCGGCGTCTTGCCACCCGAAGGCATCGTCGTAAAAAAAGGCCAAGTGCTACATTTGGACACGCGCAGTAAAATCCATCAAGCTCAAAAGCCCCTGCCTCTGCCTTATGCCCCTTTGCCCAAAGTGCTCAAAGTGGGCCACCGTCTCTTCATTGAAGACGGACTCATCCGCACGGTGGTCACTCGCATTCAAGGGCCTTTCCTAGAACTCAAAGTGGAAGTGGGTGGTCTCTTGAAAAGTCACAAAGGGGTCAACATTCCCGACTCCAAATTACCCAACGAACTGGCCCTCACTGCCAAAGATAAAAAAGACCTGCATTTCGGAATAAAAACTCTAAAAGTCGACGCCGTCGCCCTCTCATTTGTGGAAGAAGCCGAAGACGTGGAGCGCGTACGAAAAAAAGTGCAAAGCCTGAGCAAAAAGCCCACTTTTTTAATCGCAAAAATCGAAAGACCCAAAGCCCTGAAAAACCTGCATGAACTGGTGAAAGCCGCTGACGCCGTCATGGTGGCTCGCGGTGATTTAGGCGTAGAAACCCCCGCCGAAGCAGTGCCGCTGTTGCAAAGACAAATCATCCAAGAATGCCGCTCCGAAGGCAAGCCCGTCATTGTAGCGACTCAAATTTTGCAATCGATGGTTGAAAACGCCGTGGCCACTCGCGCCGAAATCAGCGATGCCGCCACTGCTATTTTTGAGCAAACCGACGCCTTCATGCTGTCGAACGAAACCGCCACCGGGAAACATCCCATAGAAGCCGTGAAAACTTTATTTCGAGTGGCCAAAAGCACCGAAGCCGCCATTGAGAAAAAGCAAATATTGCTGCCTCAAGTGCAAGAATTCGGTGCTATGGGAGGAACTTTGGAAGACCACCGCATGGCCAAAGAAGCCTGGCGCCTCGCTGAAGACATTCAAGCCGACGCCCTGGTGATTGCGACCAAACAAGGCTACACCGCTCGAGCCGTTTTGCGTTACCGCCCCAACTGCCCCATTGTCATTGTGAGCAATGAAGCCGCCCGCGCACGCCTCTTGCATTTTCATTGGGGAGTGAATGAAGTTCTCCTTATAAAAGGCCGCCTTCGTGCAGAAGAAGTGCGAGAAAAGTTGCGTAAACATCCTCATTTTCAAAGCAAAAAACGCCTGGTCTTTTTACGTTTAGGGAAAAGTAAACGCTCTCTTGTGGTGATGGAACTGGGCCGTTAAGATGAAGGCCTAGCCCTTCTCCATGCGCATCCTCGGTTTAGACCCCGGCCTCGCCACCATCGGCTACGCACTTTTAGACTGCCAAAAGGGCGGGAAAAAACTGCTCACTTGCGGAGTGATTCGCACGGCCGCTCACTCGAGTCTAGGGGCTCGCCTCAAAGAAATTCATCAAGATTTTGGCCAACTGCTCAAAGAATTGAAACCCGACCACTGTGCAGTTGAACAAATTTTTTTTCAAAGAACATCACCACCGGAATCAACGTGTCTCACGCTCGCGGCATTTTACTTTTATGTTTGGAGGAATACGGCATCCCTTTGACTGAATTTTCGCCCAGCGCCATGAAGCGCGCCCTCACGGGTGACGGACGCGCCGACAAAAAAAACATCCAAAAAATGGTGATGCTCGAACTGGGGCTGCGCGCGGCTCCTCAGCCCGATGACGCCGCCGACGCCGTAAGCCTTGCCCTGACGCTCGCGGCTACAGTAAGATGGGCCCAATGAATCAACGCCTCTCTCAACTTGGAATCATTGGTTTTTCAGCGCTGCTCATGATGAGCGTTGGGCTCTTTGCCTTTCAAAGCCTAAACAAACTCAGCCAAAGCAGCATTTTAAACGCCGATGAAAAAGCCCCCACGAGTTTGTCTTACGAAACCCGTCTCCAAAAAGGAGACGAATGGTTCCAGGCCGGACACTACACCGAAGCCGCCTCCGAGTATGCTTACGCCATGCAACTGGAACCCGAACAAGCAGCCCCCTACCTCAAACTGAGCACCACCTACACCGCATCAAACGACCCCACAAAAGCCGAAGAAAATGCAAAAAAAGCCTATGAATTAGAAGCCGTGCCACAGAATCTCGCGACTTATGCCCATGCTCTATTGAATTCCGGCAAAATCAACGAAGCCAAAGCGCTGCTCGAATCCTCCTCCACTCCAGATCAAAGCCTCGCCTACGTCAAAGGCCTTTTGGCTCTTGCGGAAGGGGCCGACGGAAAAGTTTTTTTTCAAGAGGCCCTACAGTTGAGTGGACCTGTGCTGCCCACTAAAATTCAAGGGTTTCTCAGTGCTTATGAAACGTATGAAAGCGCCCAAGGTGCAAGCCAGACTTATCTGAGTGCCCTCCTGAGCAAAGCTTTGCTGGATGCCAACGAACCCCGTTTAGCCCAAAACATGGCCCTGAGCACTCTCAAAATTAAAAGTGATTACCGAGATCTTTGGATGATACTGGGCTATGCACAACTGGAATTGAATCAACTGGCCGAAGCCGAAGACTCCTTCAAAGCGGCTAAAAAAATCGACTCCATCAAACCGGAAGTGCATTATTTGCTGGGCAAAACTCACTACTTGCAAAAAGAGTACGACGACTGCATCAACGAAATGGAATTGGCTTTGCTCTACAATTTTGAACCCGCCGCAGAAGCCTATAAAAAAATGGCCGAAAGTCACAGCGCCCTCGGGCAATACAACGAAGCCCTTTCCGCCTACGAAGCCATGATCAATGTCGACCCTCATTCCATCACCCTTTTTAAAGAACCCATACGCATCGCAACAGAAGAAGTCAAAGACTTGGACCGAGCTCAAACCTTGGCTCAAAAAGGAACAAATCTCTTCCCCAGTGAAGCCCTTAGCCACAGTTTACTGGCCAGCGTTCATCTTAAAAAAGAAGAGTTGGAAGCAGCCGAAACTTCCATTCAAATGGCCTTCAAACAAAACGCCAAAGACCCAGAAGCGCATTTGATTGCGGGCCTCATCCGTGAAAAACAAGACAATATGGAAGGGGCAAAGTGGGAATACAAAAAAGCCTTCGAACTCAGTCAAGCTGGCGATCCCATCAACGTGAGCGCCGCTGAAAACTACAACCGTTTGATGACCCCCGTGAGTGAATGAGCTCTCTGCCTCTCAGCATTGCTTTCGGACTGATTTTTGGAAGTTTTTTGAGCCTGCTGATTCCACGCTTACACCAGGGCGAAAAGGGCATTGTTGCCGGACGCTCTCATTGCCCTGAGTGCAAACACCTACTCCGTGCCATCGATTTGTTGCCCTTGCTTTCTTACCTCTTTCAAAAAGGACGCTGTCGCTACTGCAAAAAAAAGATCTCTTTTTGGTACCCGATTACAGAGCTCGCCCTGCTGAGTTTCAGCATCGGCCTAGCCTTACTCTACCCCGAACCCAAATTTTACGCGCTGCATTTTCCTTTGCTCTTTGTTGCCGTTTTCATTTTTTTGTACGATTTACGTTACAAAGAAATTCACGAGGCGATTTTACTTCCCGGCATACTCTATGCCGTGTTTTATGGACTCACTCAATACGGCTGGGAAAGCACTGGCCTGGGCCTCGCCATCGGCGGTCTCTTTTTTGGCCTTCAATTCGTGCTTTCACGCGGACGCTGGCTGGGCAGCGGAGACATTGAAATCGGCCTCTTCATGGGCGCCTTGCTCGGCTTTCCTCACATTTTGGTGGGAATTTTTTCGAGTTATCTTTTGGGCAGTTTCTTAAGTCTCATTCTGCTCGCCACTAAAAAAGCCAGCGGTCAAACCGCACTTCCCCTCGGCCCTTTCCTCATGTTGGGAACTGTGCTAAGTTTCGTTTGGGGTGAAAAACTTCTTTCCCTCTATTTCAGCGCACTATGAAAATTGTCATTTTAGCCGGAGGAGCCGGATCGCGCCTCTGGCCCATGAGCTCCAAGAAAAAGCCCAAGCAGTTTCAAAAATTGGTGTCCGATAAAACCATGCTCCAAGAAACCTGGAACCGTGTCTCTTTTGTGAAACCTGAGGACATTTATGTGAGCACCAATGCCGAATACGCCCACTATGTGCGCGAAGAACTGCCCGACTTGCCTAGCGAAAACCTCATCCTAGAACCCAGCATGCAAGACACCGGACCTTGCATCGGCTTGGCCGCCGCACTCATCGCCAAAAAAGACCCTGAGGCTGTAATGGCCATTGTTTACGCAGATCATCTGGTGCAAGACGTCGCTGAATTCGAAGCCAAACTGCGAGCTGCCGAAAAACTTGCCGCCACCGAAAACACCTTGAACATCATTGAAGTGAAAGCCAAGTACCCCAACACCAATCTAGGCTACGTGCGCATCGGACGCATGCTGCACGAAGAAGACGGCATCGAAATTTATGAGTTCAAAGCTTTTAAAGAAAAACCTGACTACGAAACCGCCAAACGCTTCCTTTCTTCCTACAGCTACCTCTGGAACACCGGTTATTACGTGTGGAAAGTTTCCACCATCCTAGAAGAATTCGCCAAACACTTGCCCAAGACCTACGAGCAACTTCAGTCGATCGCTTCTGGCACCCCGCTCGAAACGGCCTACCCTCAGTGCGATAAAATTTCCATCGACTATGGGGTGATGGAAAAAGTGGATCCCTCCCGCGTGCGCATCATTCCAGCCGACCTCGGTTGGAGCGACATCGGCACCTTCGCTTCCTTACACGAAGAACTCGCCCGCAGCGCCAAAGACAATCTCATTAAAGGCAAAATCATCGCCGTAGAAAACGAAGGCTGCGTGCTCTACAACGAAGGCTCCGACCCCATTGCCACCTTCGGCCTCAAAAACATGGTCGTGGTGAACGCCGGCGGACATACCCTGATTTGTTCGAAGGAAAAAAGCAACGATTTAAAAGAGCTTTTAAGTAAACTAGAAAGCCTTTAAAGTAAGAAAACTTAGTCATTTTCAATGAACAATCAAACTCCCATCAAAGAAGTGCTTAAACCTTGGGGCAAGGAACTCTGGTTTGCCGTCGAGCCCGAATATGTAGGGAAAATCCTCTGCCTCAAAAAAGGCCACCGCTACTCTTTGCAATACCACGAAAAAAAGAAGGAGACGCAATACCTCATGAAGGGCAAAATCAAATTCTACCTGGGCAACAGCGTGGATGCACTCGATGAAATCATTCTGAACCCCGGCGACAAACTGGACGTGCACCCCGGTGTGATCCACCGCGCGGAAGCCTTGGAAGACTCCGAAATTTTCGAGGTCTCCACGAACGACTTAGACGACGTTGTAAAACTGTCAGACGACTACGGCCGTAGCGGCAAAGGCAACGATTTTGAAAACGATGCAAGCTTGGCTAGAAAGTCAGAGTTATTCAAGCTTTGATAGAAGGTAAATCACAAAGAGACATTTCAAAAGGCTAAAAATCAGCATCGGAAAAGTCACAAGGGGTTCACGCGTAGTTAAATTTGGGAAAACAAATTGGAATAAAATGCTGGAAAATTTGTGAAACATTGCCTAGCACTGCAGGGCTGGTTCGCTCGCCAAATAATCCTCAATTCAAGCCCATGAACTTAGTCGCACTATTAATATCAATAACAGCATTGGTCGTTTCCACCGCCGTTGCAATATGGGGTTGGTGGCGACATCGAAATGTTTATGACATTGAAAGAACCTTGTTTTTTCGACAAAATGAAGCTAAAAGATCAGATCAAAATTCAAAGCACAATGAAGAATTAAAGAAAAAACTCAATTCTGGACATTACACAATACTGCACACCGGAGAATATGGTGGCTACATAGAATTGATCCTTGGAAAAATTAAAAAGTGATTGTTGCGATGGCCTATGGGGCTCACTTTTTGTTTTATTTTCATCCTGTGATAAAATGGGCTCGCTTAAAATTTTCCATTATGAAAACAGCACAGTTTACATCGAGCAAGATGAGGATGGAATGTTCATCGGATCAATCCCAGCAGTGAAAAATTTTAACGATATTCAGCTTTCCGTAGAAGAATACGAAAAACTAAGAAAATAAAAACCACTCAGAAATGAAACGTATCGACCTCACCCACACCTTCACGCACGACATGCCCGTTTACCCGGGTGATTCACAGCCAGAATTGATCGAAACGGCTGATGATTACGAAGGTGGAAAAATCATTCATTATCAGCTCAAAACCAGTATGCATGTGGGCACTCACATGGACGCCCCTTTGCACATGCTCCCCAATGGCAAACGCATCAATGAGTATGACGTGGATCATTTTTTTGGCAGAGGCCATCTCATAGATGCACGAGGCAAAGCGATAGATCTTGATTTGCTTGAAGGACAATCCATTTCAAAAGGAGACATCGTTCTCATCCTCACAGGCTTTTCCAAAATCTTTGGCACCCCTGAATATTACGAATCTTACCCAGAGATAAGCGAAACCTTCGCCTCAAAAATGGTGGAACTGGGTGTCCATATTGTGGGTACAGACACGCCAAGTCCAGATCGATCCCCCTTTGCCATTCACAAAATATTGCTAGGAAGCGACATCTTGATCATTGAGAATCTTACCCACTTAGAAGCTCTGTTGGGGCAGGAGCCATTCACGGTCACTGCCTTGCCCGTTAAATTTGATGCGGAGGCAGCTCCGGTTAGAGTGGTTGCGGAAATTTAACCAGGGTTTACACTTCGTGCATATTTTACAATATTCAAACTTGGACGTTGTACGAAAAATATGCTAGAATGTAAGCATTACAGTTTAAAAAAACAAAACTATGAAAAGTCCCGATAGAATAGACATATTTCCCTTCACCATCTATACAACCGTTGTAAAAAATAAAACAAACGGTATATTTTCGTAGTACAAGTAACCCACTGAACATGAAAAACTTAGCTACAATAATGGCTTTAGTATTATTAGCCTTTCCTGGCTGTTCCACCTCAGAACCTAGCGGAACTGAAAGTGAAATCACAAATGACCACGAAACAACGGGGGATCATGATCAGGGTGCACCTGAGGATTCAGAAAAAGAAGTCGCCTGTGAAGACTCAGGAGGTAGATTCTCAGATGAAACTTGCGAATGCCCAGACGAAACCTATGGAGACGCAGAATGGCCTCTTTATACTTATGACGAAGAAACGGGCTATTGCATAGATGCCCTTGGCATTCCAGGCGGAGCGCTTGGAGAAGAAGAAAAAGAGAACCACCCTCTAGCGGAGTAAAGTCAGACTGTTTTACCTCACACAACAGAGGAGTAACATATTTAGGTTTAAAATAATTTATGAATAGGAAGGTAAAAAAAACATTATTATGGATCCTAGTATTTACAGTAATGATATTAATATTATTCTTTTTCTTTGCCTTAAGTCATGCAATTCCATTTGATGAAGTACTGGAAGGACCTAAACCAGGAGAACGAAAAATCGTTACATACATACTTTTAATTCTAATACTAACAGAAATCTTTTTATTAAAACGTATTTTTAAGAAAGAATAAACGGAACATTTGATCATATAAAAGAAAAAGCCGAATGCCACTCCTACCCCACTCAAACCTTGTCCGTCTTTTCATTCTACTCGCGATACTCGCGGGAACAGCCTTTGGGCTCTACATCCATTCCAAACCTGAACCTCTGGTCGGCGACATCCACACCCACGCCGACTTCAAAGTGTACCTAAACGGAACCGCTTATGACTTTGCCCAAGAAAAATACATGTCTGAAGAAGGCTCCCCACTCAGTCCCTTCGCCCACCTGCACGACGGGGATGGAACGGTGATTCACAAACACATGAGTGGCATCACTCTCGGTGATTTTTTTGAATCCATTGGAATGAAGCTCAGCGAGACCTGCTTCACCTTAGACAACGGCACCACCTACTGCAACGACGCGGAAAACACCCTAAAATTTTTCGTGAACGGAAAGTTGAACAAGAAATTTGATCAATATGAATTCGGCGATTTAGATCGCCTGTTGCTCACTTATGGAGATGAAACAGAAGAAGAGCTCCAAATTCAAGTTCAAAGTGTGGGCGACAAAGCCTGCATTTATTCGGAACAATGCCCCGAACGAGGCACGCCTCCCGACGAAAGTTCTTGCACCGGCGCCACAGATGGCTGCCTACCCGCCCAAGCGCATACTCATGCGGAAAACGCAGGGTGAGAATACAAAAAAAGAATTTGACAAGTCGACAGCAATTGAGCGGCTTGTTTTAAAGAAGTTTGGCCGTATAATTTCGCCGCAAACTATCCTTTATATTTTCCTATGGCGTGGACTTCTAAACGTACGCTCGCGGCAAAAACTCTGCTCATTTTGGTGTTCGCGGGTCTGCTTTCTTATTTCGACAGCACTACCGATCTCAAACTGGGGCTCGACCTCAAAGGGGGAACTCAACTCGATTACTCCATCGACCTGAGTGAAGTGGCCCTTGCCGACCAAAAACAGCTGGTGGAAGGGGTGAAAGAGGTGATCCGCCGCCGCGTCGACAGCCTAGGGGTGGCTGAACCCAGCATTTATGATTCTAAAGTGGGAGATGAATTTCACGTGATTGTAGAATTGGCCGGTGTTCAAGATTTAGAAGAAGCCAAAGCCATCGTAGGGAAAACCATACAATTGGAATTCAGAGAAGAAGAGCCAAACCCGGACAACAGTAAGCAAGTGGCTTGGGCCAATGAAGCCGCTAAAAACTTCCTAAGCCAAGTGAATGCCGGTGAAAACTTTCAAAGCCTAGGAGAAAAAGAACGCAACGAAAACAAACAAAACGTGCAATTCACAGCGCACACCGGCTCTAAAATAGAAGATTTGCCTGCCGACCTCCAAACGGCTATCGAAGGGAAAAGTGAAGGCAGTCTCGTGGGTCCCTTGGATCTGACAGGAGCCTACACGGTGAACTCAACAGGAAATTTGAGTGCCTTCAGCGGAACCGGTCTCATCCAAGTGGGAGCACGTCACATGGAAACAGAAGAAAAAGAGATTCCAGAAACCGTCAGTGCTCGCCACATTTTAGTGAGCTGGAATGAAATCAATGAGGAGCAAACACGCAGTAAAGAAGAAGCCCTCGCCCGCATTCAAGAAGTGCAAAACAAACTTGCAGAAGGGCAAAGTTTTGAAGAACTCGCCAAAGAATATTCTGAAGATCCTGGCAGCAAAGATAAAGGAGGCGACCTGGGAGCTTTTGGTCGTGGAGCCATGGTGGAAGCCTTTGAAGAAACGGCATTCAGCACCGAAGTGGGACAGATTTCTGAACCTATAGAAAGCGATTTTGGTTACCACCTGATTCAAGTTTACGACAAACAAGAAGCCGCTACCGAAACAGTGGAGATCGAAAAAATAGATGTGAACAGCATCATCTGGAACACCACCGCCGATCCTTGGAAAGAAGAAGCCGTCCTCACCGGGGAACATTTTGAACACGCAGACGTTCAATTCAACGGCTCTTATCAACCTTTTGTGAGCATCACCTTCGATGAAGAAGGAGGTAAAATTTTTGAAGAACTCACAGGAAGAAACATCAATAAAAGCATTGCCATTTTCGTGGGTGGAGAACTGATTTCCGCTCCCACGGTTCAAGCTCAAATCAGCGGTGGACAAGCACAAATTTCAGGGAGTTTCACCATTGAAGAAGCTCAAGAACTGGCTCGTGATCTCAATACCGGAGCCATCCCTGCCCCCGTTGAACTGGTGGGACAACACAACATCAGCGCCACCCTTGGGGAAGAAGCGTTGAATCAAAGTTTACACGCAGGACTCATTGGTGTGCTCGTGCTGGCCCTCTTCATGATTCTCTACTACCGCTTGCCAGGACTCATCGCCTCTGTCGCTCTGGCCATCTATTCGGCCTTGCTCATCTTCGTGATCAAAAGCTCAGTCCCCGTACTGCTCTCCATCTTGGTCAGCCTGGGCATCTTCTCTTACCTCGTCTACCTCATCCTCAAGAGTCGTGATTCTTTAGGAGAAAAATGCATCGCCTTTGTAGTGGCTTGTTTTGGACTCTTCTTCCTGGCTTCCGTACTGGCTAGCCCCATCACCCTGACCTTAGCGGGCATCGCCGGGGTCGTGCTCTCTATTGGAATGGCCGTGGACGCGAACATCCTCATTTTCGAACGCATGAAAGAAGAACTCCGAGAAGGACGTACCTTACACAGTGCCATCGATGAAGGGTTCAAGCGAGCCTGGGAGTCCATCCGCGACTCCAACTTTTCTTCGCTCATCACTTGTGGCATTTTGTTCTACTTTGGCTCCTCCATCATTCGTGGTTTTGCAGCCAACCTAGCGCTCGGTATTTTGGTTTCCATGTTCAGCGCCATTTTGCTCACACGCACCTTGTTGCTCTTCACTGCCGAAAGCGGCCTTTCTAAAAAAATGGGGCTCTGGGGCAGCAACATCAAAAAAGAACCCAAACCTTGGCCTATCATGAAGTTCTCTGGCCTTTGGACAGCTCTCTCTGGCCTGCTCGCCGTAGTGGCCATTGTGGCCGTGCTGATTTTTGGAGTACGCCTCGGCCTCGATTTCACCGGTGGAACCAGCCTGGAAGTGAAACTCAATAACCCTGAAATAACCAAAGAAGAAGTGATCAGCGATGTGGAAGCAGTGGCCAGCGCTCTGGGCGAAGATTTGGGCTCCCCGCAAGTGCTTTCCAACGACGAAGGCCATTTCATCATTCGTCTCAAACACATCTCTGAAGAAGACCGTGTCGCCCTCATGAGCAAATTCAAAGAAAGCAGTCCCAATTTAGAGGAGATCCGTTTCACAACCGTAGGCCCTGTGATCGGAGACACGCTCAAACAAAAAGCAGCTCTGGCCTTGGGACTCACTTCCATCATGATTGTGCTGTACATTGCCTTTGCCTTCCGACGCATCCCTAAAGAGGTCAGCCCTTGGCGCTTTGGGATGTCCGCTATTGTGGCCTTGATCCACGACGTGCTCATTGTTTTTGGCGTCTTCGTGGTGCTCGGGCATTATTACGGAGTAGAGATGGACGCCCTCTTCATCACGGCGCTGCTCACCATCATGGGATTCTCGGTGCACGACACCATTGTGGTTTTCGACCGTATTCGCGAGAATTTGCGTCACCGCAGTGAAAAAGAAACTTTGATGGAAACCGCGAACAAAGCCCTCAATCAAACACTGGCGCGTTCCATAAACACTTCCATTTCTACGCTCATCACCATCGTGGCCATGCTCATTCTGGGCCCCGAAAGCATTCGCATGTTCCTACTCGCGCTGACCGTGGGTATTGTGGCCGGAACCTATTCCTCCATCTTCATTGCCAGCCCTCTCATGGTTTGGTGGAACAACTGGGCCGTCAAACGTCGATAAAAGCCATTGGGTGCAATAAAAACCTATGTTACACTAGGCCCCGCCAGATTGGCGGGGCTTTCTCTTCCAGCCCAGATCTTCAGAAGGAAATCAAAAAAATGCACCCATAGCTCAACTGGATAGAGCACTGGTCTTCGGAACCAGGGGTTGGGGGTTCGACTCCCTCTGGGTGCACCAGTTACTGCTTAGAAAGTGGATCAGTTTTTTACTGTGCAAACTTGTTCCACAAAATATTCAAAGCCATCCATTATTTCTTGAGAATTCATTGCATATTCTCGATCATCACCAAAAAACTTTACGCTGAGCCTTCATTAAGTAATTATCATAATACGTGTAAAGAGCGACTGCTCTTCGAGAATTATCTCCATCAATTGGAGTAAGTCTAACAACATATTCATATCCAGAAAATTGCGAACGAGCAATCTCCCAACTCACCCGAACTTCACCACTCTCTCCATTCTCTCCATCAAAATAGTATACGTATAAACCAGGATCACACTTACCCCTATGCAGAGCATAAGCAGCATTGAATTGCGCTTCCGAAGGCATTGTATGCGTAGGAACAGCCTTTTCCTTTTCCTTCGGCGCCTCCGGTTTCACAGCACTGGCTTTTATCACTTTAGCCTTCGATGAAGAAGTTGAAGCCGGTTTAGTTGAACCAGAAGTTTTCGCCGATGCCACGGGTTCTACAGCTTTAGTATGCGAAAATTTTGCAGCCTTGAGACGCTCAAGCCATTCCCTATAACGTCCCGTCACAAGGTCCACATATTCTTCAACCGTTTGTCTAGCCTTGGCACTGCCCTCCCCTTTACTCGTTTGCAAACGCACATTCAAGTCCACTCCCAATTCTTGACCTTCTTGTAAAATACTTCGGACCACACAATCTTCCATCAAATCTTTACCCGTTTTCGCAAAAGCCTCTCGGATTTGCTCATCTTCGAAACCCAGCTCATGCTTTTCATTGAACTGAAACGCTGCCAGTAAAGTGGAGGAATCTCTAGTTGAATCAGGCAAACCTTTAGCCGTATAAAAAACCAAATCTCCATCCACTTCCAAATCAGGAGTTACACCCTGCAAAATCACCTGAATTTTAGCCTTAAAGTGAGCAAAAGGCCCACCTTTATAGTCCCCAATCACAGATGGCAAATCATTGCCATAAACTTCTTGCAATGCTTTGAGAAGTCGTACGGTGTATTGAATGCCCGTTTCAGGAGAGTTAAGCAATTCCAACTGACGCATGCGCAACTGATCAGGAGTCAAAGTCTTCCGCTCTTCTAAAGAAAAAGTATTCCATGCGTTGATTTGAGTGGGCCCAAGCGAATGCACCAAGCCCAAAGCTAAAAATTCCCAATCTTCACCAAACCGCTGCACAATTAAAGCACGCGTATTTTCCTTTCCTTCAGCTTTAAGAGCATCAATCCCATCATGCAAAATTTTAAGCACACTCCCTTCACTTTTAGCAGCTTTAGCACGGTCTAAAAAAGGTTCATAATCGTCATAAATGCCCAAATCTTTAGCCCATTGCAAAGCCCCAGGATACTGCTTCTCTTTTGCCTCAATAGTGTCAGAAATTTCACTCCGTACTTGTCCAGATGTAAATGCTGGATCCACCTGGAAATCAGATTCTGTTTCAATAAAGGCCAATAACAAAGCCATCTTAGTTACAGTCAGTGGATACCTTTCCTTTTCCATGGCACTCACAAGAGCGTTAGCCCAACGCCCAGCCTCCACCTCATCGTTCGGAAAACGGAATTCCAAAGCAGACTGCAGCGCCCTTTTCGCCAAAGCAGGCTCCAAAGCTTCCGCTTGAGGAGGAGGCGTCAACTCCCACTCAGATGCCCCACACTCTGGTTCCTGCACCGATTCTATCTCAGTTTCAGAAGAAGGCAGCGATGCCGTAGGAGTTCCCCAATGTTCGCTTAGGGCGGCAATCGCTGTACCAAGCTTGAGCCTCTGTTCTAAAAAGATACCTCCTCCCGTACCAATACCACCAAAAGCTGCCAATACGAGCCCCTTTCTCAAATGACTTCGGATTTTATCTAAAAAACCTCTACTGGAAGCAGAAGGGACATCCCTCGATGAGGAGCCTCTCCTCAACGGATTGAGAGCTCGAACAGATTTCCCATACTTTTCCTCAGGCTTGCCCATAAATCCATGCAATTAAAACATGATAAAAACTCATTGTCAAACATTTGCCAAAAGAGTAAAATAGACTCTTAATAAGGTTCGCATGGAAACGAAAACTGAGACCACAGAATACCGCCAACCCATTGAAACAGCTGGAAGCTATACTCTGGACTTAGCCGAGGTAGAAGAATGGATACGACAAAAGCGATCTTTTAAAGTGACTCTGCATTTTCATTACAAACATGGAGGATGGTCCGCCATGAAACAGGACTACGTTTGGCTGGCTGGAATTTTACAAGAACCGGTCTTCAGCACTGTAGCGGGTCCTAATGACCATTGTTCCACAGCGACCTGCACCCAAGAAGGCATCGTAAAAGCAGAGCTTAAAGAAGACGTAAAGCTTTCCATCAAATGGAGATTTTTAACAAAAAAAGAAACCGCAGGGGAAACACTGCTCGCAATCACAGACAAGGTTTTAAGCTCAATTTTCAAACTTATGAACTGGAAACCAACGGATAGGAAGCCCTAATCTTCACTCGCGTATCAAATCCATGACCACTAAGTAACGGTAAAGCTCCACGGCCATTTCAGATCGAGAGCGCCCTTCAGTGGCTTCAAAAACAGTGCCAGGTTCTTCTTCTAAAATACCCAATTCCGAAGCCTCACTCACATAAATGGAGTACCAGGCATGGGAGTTCAAATCTTCATAAGGCAATTCCTCCGTCACCGTCCCTTCTTGAAGGCCGGCCTCATAAACATTGAAAAGCATCTTCAAGGCCTCCACCTTGTTGACCGGTTCCCCGGGCTTAAAGCTGCCATCCGCGTAACCATTCACCCACCCCTCTTCTTTGGCATAACAAACGTATTTAGCGTACCACGCGGTGCCCACATCGCTAAAACAGTTATTGTAATGAGCTCCAGGAGTGTAACCTCGACCTTCGATCAAAATCTTCAAAAGTTCTGCACGATTGATGGTGACCTCAGGTTTGAAACTTCCATCGGCATACCCTTGAAAAACGCCTCCTTCCACCAAGGCATGAATCTCGGCATAGCGAGAATGAAGATAAGAAACATCCGAGAAAATCCATGCTTCAGGAGTTACGGCAATTATGGAACTCGCATCCACAATGGCCACTCCATTTTCATTGTAAGTTTCCAATTCAAAATAATAGGTTTCCCCCGCCTCCAAACCGCTGATGGTTGCAGAAGTGGTGTAGGCATGAGGAATGACTTGAGTGAATTCCAAATCGTCGTCTTCGGTTCCATAGTGCACTTCATACGAAAAGACCGAGTCCCGCACCAAACGATTCCAATCCAAAGAAACGGAATCCTCATCATAAGAGATCACGCTCAAAACCAAGGTGTTGAGCTCTCCTTTATCGCTCGAAGAAATTTCCCCTTCCTTCGTACCGGCATCTTCATCAGTATGAGTCGTTTCCACCTCCACCTGAGCATTGGGAGCCCCAAATTCAGCCCAAAAATTATAAAGATGCCCCTCATCGAAATCGGTGACTCCATTGAGTTGCGACGCCTCCGCATCCAAAGGAGAAATCACCGCCACTACTCCTTCCACGCCACTCAAATCGGAAAGCTCCAAAGCCTCCTCCATGACTTCATCGGGACCTATCGTTTGAGAAGTAGATCGGAGCAAGTTTGCACCCTGCTCGTCATAGGGCACCAAAGTGACCGCAAAACGGATGTTTTCAGGTTTTTGAATATGGAAATAAAAACTGGAATCCGAACCCGTGTTTTCAAAATAGATGTAATTGCTGCCATACAAAGCAGGAGCATAGTTGGAATCCAATTGCTGATAATCCGTCCCCGTCTCCCCTTCCAAAAGCAAAACCGAAGGATATAAATTTCCTTCTTCATAAGGTTCAAGGCTCAAATTCCAAAGCGTGAACTGACGAAACACTTCGTTGAATTCATCCCCCCGAGCGGCCACCACACTTCGAACAGTTTCATACAGTCGAAGGTCACTTTCATATTCCACTTCAGAAGCAATATACGCTTCCCAAATTTCTTTCACCACATTGTCATTATAGTATTCTGACAGAAAGCGAGGCCAAATGTTGAGTCCGTATTCAAACAAAGAACCCGTGGGAACAAACGAGGCAAAAATGGAATAATCCGGATAGTCAAAAAAGTCGGCCAAATAATTCACATAATCATTGATGGAATCGTATTGCAGATCCTCCACCCAAGTGGCCGTGGCCTCAGCCCAGTTGATGCCAGGATAAGTGTAGGCGAAACTCACTCCATAACCGAATTGAACCGTATGAAAAATTTCATGGCCCGTCGTGACCTGCAAATATTCTTCAGAAAGCCACGGATCCAAAGCCACATAAGGGTCCCCATTGCTGAGCAAACTGGTCACCCCCAAACTCCCGGACGCAAGATATTGATCCGTATCGTCCAAAACAATCAAAAGCAGCTCCCCTTCTTCCATGGGGTCTGGATAATGAAGGTCTTCTATTAAAACTCCATACGCATACTCGGCAGACTCAGCCACAATGTCCACAATATCAGGAAGATCATTGCCATCTTCATCCGCTTGCTCCATCAAAAGCTCAGAAAATTCAATACGATAATGCTCCGTTTCATAGGAATACTGCTTGATGAGACCATGCCCCAACTCCACCGCTTGAGCAAAATCAGGTGTGAGTAAAAGAACAAAAAAAGGAAGGACGTAACGAAGGTTTTTCATAAAATATAAGAAGGCGTGAAGCAGGCGCCTCATTAAAACACAGACTCGCACTTTTTGTAAAACCCTTTATAGTGAGACAAAAATCCCCCTATGAACTACGCCGACGTTTTCGTTCAGCATCCTTATTCTCGCAAACAAGCCTCCTTCGTTTATAAAATCAAAGAAGGAATGCACCTTCAAGCCGGAGACGGCGTGCTGGTGCCCTTTCAAAAAGGAGAAAAACTGGGCCTGGTGCTGCGAATCCATCAAGAAACCCCTTCCTTCAAAGTCAAAGAAATCACTTCTCTTCTCGAAGAGCAACCGCTGCTCTTTCCTTGGCAAAGGGAACTGGCACAATGGATAAGTGAATACTATTTTTGTTCATTGTGGGATGCCCTACGCCTCTTTTTACCCAAAAACATCTTTAAAAAAAGCCGGGCTAAGAAAGTTATGAACAAAAAAAATACCCAAGAAAAAAACGAGAAAATACTCAATGAAGAGCAGCAAAAAATCCTCGATTTTTTCTTCCAAAAAAAACCTAAAAAAAGCCTCATCCAAGGGGTAACCGGCTCTGGCAAAACCGAGATCTACAAACGGCTCATCCAAAAAACACTAAAGGAAGGGGGACAAGCTCTGCTCTTGGTGCCTGAAATCTCACTCACACCTCAATTCATCCATTATTTTCAAGAAGATTTCCCTGACCTCGCCGTGATGCACAGCAGAGTGAGTGAAGGCGAGCGTACCGAGCAATGGAGAAAAATCAAAAAGGGAGAACTGAATCTTGTGCTCGGTTCCCGCTCCGCTACTTTTGTGCCCTTTAAAAATTTACAACTGATTGTGATGGATGAAGAGCATGAATGGAGCTACAAACAAGATCAAAGTCCTCGCTATCACACCCGAACCGTGGTGGAAAAAATACAAGAACTGAGCTCCTGTGCCCTGGTCCTCGGCTCCGCCACTCCCAGCCTCGAAAGTCGTGCCCAGGCCGAAGTAGGAGCATTGACCCACTTCACCTTGCTCAAGCGGGCCCTAGGAACTCCTTTACCCAAGGTAGAAATCGTCGACATGCGCGACGAATTGAAAAAACAAAATTTCAGCATGTTCAGCGAAAAGCTTGAACAAAAAATTAGATCAGCTCTCGACGCCAAAGAACAAGTTTTGCTCTTCTTGAACCGACGCGGCTCCGCCAGCTCCACCCTCTGCCGAGAGTGCGGCAAAGTCTGCGAATGCCCCGATTGCCATTTCCCTTTCACCTACCATGCTCGAAACTTCTATCGACCTCTTTTGCTATGCCACCATTGTGGAAAGCAAGTGCCTTTACCCGAGCACTGTGAACGCTGCGGCAGTGTGCGCATCAAACAATTGGGTGGAGGAACCGAGAAAGTGGAAAACGAATTGCAGCGCCTTTTCCCACAAGCCCGATTGGCTCGCGCCGACAAAGACACCATGAGCAAAAAAGACAGCTTCACAGCTCTGCATCAAAAAATGAAAAATGAGGAGGTGGACATTCTCATCGGCACTCAAATGATCGGCAAAGGTTGGGATCTGCCCAAAGTCAGCCTCGTGGGTATTTTGCTCGCCGACATGGGTCTCAACATTCCCGATTTCCGCAGCTCAGAACGAGGCTTTCAACTGCTCACTCAAGTGGCAGGCCGGGCCGGACGCGCCGACACTCAAGGCCAGGTGCTGGTTCAAACATACAATCCTGAACATCCAGTGATTCACTACGTGCAAAATCACGACTACGAAAGCTTTTACGAACAAGAAAAATGTTCAAGAGAAATCGATTTACTTCCTCCTTTTGGAAAAATCGTTAAAGTGATTTTTTTAGAGAAAAGTGCCACACTCTCAGAAAAAAAGGCCAAAGCCCTCTTAGAATTTTTACAAAACGACCTCTCTCATAAAAGCTACGCTGCCCCTGCTTTTCTAAACAAAACCAAAGGCAAAATCCAATGGAATGTACTGGTGCAAGGCCTTCATCCTCGCAAGCTGATCCAAAACTGCCCCAAAGAACTCCTAGAAGGGGCCCGCATCGACGTGGACCCTATGATTTGCATTTAAACTCACTCCGTCACTTCTGTTTCAGGTTCCTCCAACTCTGATTCTTCTACCACTGTCCTCACGGTGTTATAAATGCAAGCCATTTCTGTATTGACGCAGACATCTAAAGCACCACTGTAATCTCCAGGAGTGATCGGATCCATAAGGAAACTAATCTCCAAGGACTCCCCCAGGGGCAAGTTCTTTTTGTAATCAAAACTCATAAAGCCAAAAAAGTCGAACTCCCAGCTTTCAACATAGGCAGGAACCGACTCTTCCATAAGAATCCCTTCCAAGTAATCTAGGCCAACATCAATACTGGTCAAAGTTTGAGATTCAGTGGATTCATTTGTAACTTTCAGAACAATATCAAAAGTCTCACCCACTTGTACCCGACTGGGAGCATCAATGGTGACTGTAACATCTTCAGGATAAACACATCCATTCAAAAGAAGGGCAGAAAGAGCAATAAATAAAAGAATTTTTTTCATATAGAGGAGTGTACTCACATCTTAGCTTTTTTTAAAACAAAAATTAAGCTATAAATAGCCCATGCGCATTCTTTCTGGAATCAAACCCACCGGACGACCTCATCTTGGAAACTATTTGGGCGCCATGCGAGAGCACATTGCCCTGCAAAATGAAGGCCATGAATGCTTATATTTTGTGGCCGATTACCACGCCCTCACCACGGTGAAAAACGCGGCCGATCTCAAAGAATTTCGCCGCGGAGTGGCTCTCGACTACCTCGCCCTTGGACTCGATCCCAACAAAGTGACTTTTTTTTACCAAAGCGCTGTTCCCGAACATGCCGAACTCGCTTGGATTTTAAACTGCATCGCCCCTCATGGGCTCCTGGAACGCGCCCATGCTTGGAAAGACGCTCTCGCCAAGGGTCAAAGGGAAATGAATGTGGGGCTCTTCACTTATCCAGTACTGATGGCAGCGGATATTTTGATTTACCAAACCAACCAAGTCCCTGTGGGCCAAGATCAAAGACAGCACGTGGAAATAGCACGAGACATTGCCGAAAAATTCAATGGACATTTCGGAGAAACCTTCACCCTTCCTGAACCTCGCATCGAGAAATCCGTGGCAACTGTCCTTGGAACCGACGGACAAAAAATGAGCAAAAGTTACGGGAACACCATCTCTATTTTCGACGACGAAGCTGTCATTAAAAAACAGATCATGGGCATCAAAACCGCCAGCATCGATTTGAAAGACCCCATGCCCATTGAAAATGATCTCATTCTAGGACTTTATGAACAATTTTCTAGTTCACAAGAACTCGACGCCTTAAAAGCCAACTATCGAGCTGGCGGCTTCGGCTACGGAAAGGCCAAAGAAGCTCTCTTTGAAAAAGTACTGCACTTTTTTGCAGAAGCACGAGCTCGTCGTAAAGAACTCGAAAGCTCTCCTCAACTTGACGAACTCATGGAGCTTGGCGCTCAAAAAGCACGCACGCTCGCTCAAGCCACCATGCACTTGGTTTACAAAAAAATAGGCCTCGATTGACCCCATGCCCCATGAAAAAACTCCTCGCCCTTATCTTAAGCCTCACCTTATCGGCTCCTTTATCCCTGGCAGAGAGCAGTGCCTTGGACTGCAGCCATCCCTTTGCCGACCTCACCGACCATTGGGGTGAGAATTCCATCTGCGAGCTCTATGAACTGGGAGTGGTGAGCGGCTACTCCGAAAAAACCTTCAGCCCCAACACTGAAATGACCCGCGCCGAGTTCGTTAAAATTCTCGTCGAAAGTTTGGGATACCACGTTTATGCGGTTCAAAGCGCCGCCTTCACCGACCTTCATCCTCAAGATTGGTACTACGCCGTGGTGAGCTTCGCCCGGTCCAAAGGCTTTATCTCGGGTTATTCAGATGGGAGCTTTCATCCCAACGCCCCCATCACTCGGGCAGAAGCAGTGGAATTGCTCATGAATGCCTCGGGCCACTCCAGTGCCGACACCACGAATTTAAACCACCAATTTTACGATGTCACTGCCGAAGATTGGTTTGCCCCCGCCTTGGCCTTAGCCTTAGAAAACGACATTGTTCAAGGATATGGAGACGGAAGTTTTCGCCCAAATAACCCTATTTCCCGAGCCGAAGCTTGCGAAATTTTGGTAAACGCCTTAACCACGGTACTCAATTAAAAAACTCTTCCAAAACGCTTGAAAAAAAGCTCATTTTCGGGTAGAATAGAGAGATTCATACAAAAACAAAAATGTCCAAATCCAAAAAAATAGTCTTCGCTTTATTCGGCCTCGTGGTTTTAGGAGGTCTTGCCTTCGCTGCAAGTCAAAGCACTTGGCTTAAGGGAACTTTTGGACAAAATCCAGGAGGGGGTACCGCGGGATCAGGAGGTCTAGGTACAGATCAAACTTCTGAAGGCGGGACAGAAACCGACGAAGAAGAGGTGCCCACCGACACCGGCTCAGGGGGGAGCGGCACTCTACCCGTGAATCCAAACTTTGGCGGAGGTGGCTTATTTCCACCCAGTGGAACGGGCTCAAACGATACACCCGTCTATATCTACCTGAGTGTAGAAAGTCAAAATGGAGATTTTATAGAAGGGTTGAGTGAAAATCAGTTCAGCAGCGACGAAGAATTTTTAAGTTTTGAAGAAGAAAACAGCTATTACCGAATTGAAGTCGCCGAAGAAGGCAATTACGAAGTGACCGTTCAAGAAGCGGGTTACATCACTCGCAGCGGAACCTTCAGTGCTGAAGAGGAAGACGACACCATATCTGTTGAGGCCTTGGAATTGCCCTATGGTCACGTGATCACGGTAGTGAGCAACACAGGCAGCAGTATTTCAGGGGCAAGTGTCAAAATAAGTGCCTCTCGTTCCAGTTTAACTCCCTGCGTGAATTACGAAACCAACAAATACGGATGCACCCTTGCTCCTTCCTCTACCACTCGAGCCCAATACACCGTCAGCAAAAGCGGTTACAGCTCCGCTTCTGGAACGTTCAGCCGTTATTACACCCGCACCAGCCTGACTTCCGTAACCGCCACTGTCACTCTAACGCCAGTAGTAGCCACGCCCGATGAAGAGGAAGCAGATGAGGAAGGAGACAGCGACACCCCTTCTCAGGAAACCGATCCCAGTAATGAAGATGAAGACACCGACTCGACTGGAACCGAATCCACTCCCTACTCTTGTGCAGATCTCGAACTGCTGCCCAATGGCTACCAGTTGAGTGCCAATGAAAATGAAAAAGAAGTCGCCCTTCGCGTCACCTTGGAGTTCAACAGGCCCAGTGGCTCCCCAATCAAATGGAATGATACTCTTATCTTAAGTTCCAGTGGAGGCCAAAGCTTTGAAAGCAGCACAGGCACCACCGGAAACCCTCTTCGTGTGGACCTTTCCACCACCACGGGTGACGACGTGAGCATGGACTTTTTGGTCACCGTAGGAAATGGCGACATCATCAACGCTTACCTCTCCCGCGAAAGAAGTGCCTGTAACGATCGTCTCGTGGTGACTCAAGCCAGCACAGACAATGAAGGAAACGACGACGATGATGACAATGATGATGACGATTCAGACTCCGCCAACATCAACGTCGGATCTGGAGGCTCTTCTTCCAGCTCTCGTGATACCATCCTTTCCAGCGAAGACTACACCTGCACCGACAGCTTCACCGACACCGAAAACATCTGGGCCGAAGAAATCATTTGCCGTATGTACCGAGCCGGCATTGTGGAAGGACGCTTTCCTCCTTATCTTTTCGTGCCCAACGACGGCATTAAAAATTCCGAAGCCATCAAAATGATCGTAGGTTTGCTGCAAGAAGAAGAGGAAGAAGATGCCTATGGACTCAGTGAAGGATTTACAGACGTCAAAAACAACGACTGGTTTTCACCCTGGGTGAAACTGGCAGAAGAAGCAGACATCATTCGTACCCGAGACTTCGGAGGCTATTTCTTTCCTGAAGAAAGAATCACTCGTTGCCAATTGGCCCTGAACATTGTGCGTGCCCTTGAAAGAACAAGTTACAATTACGAAATGGATTTCAGCGACATGGACGGAGACGAATACTGCGCTTACGCCGTGGACATTTTGAGCGAAATGGAAGTGGACGTGCCTTACGATGATGACAACGATGAAGTACCCGTCATTGAAGGTTATTCCGACGGAACCTTTCGCCCCTACCGAACGGTCAGCCGCGACGAAGCCCTGGCCATGATCTACCGCGCCTACCTCGCGGAACTCGCGGAGTAAAAATCCCCCATTTTTCATTTGCGATTCTTCGGGAGCTCGCTATACTGTAGCCATGCCGACCAAGTACATCTTTGTCACGGGTGGAGTTTGTTCGAGTTTGGGCAAGGGAATTGCCACAGCTTCCATCGGTGCTCTCTTGAAATCGGCGGGGTTTAAAGTCTTCACCATGAAGCTCGACCCCTATTTGAACGTGGATCCTGGAACCATGAGTCCTTTCCAACATGGAGAGGTCTTTGTGACCGACGACGGCGCCGAAACAGACTTAGACCTAGGTCACTACGAACGCTTCATCGATGAAAATCTCAGCGTGCTTTCTTCTGTTACAACAGGAAAAATCTACACCGAAGTGCTACAAAAGGAACGCCGTGGAGACTATTTGGGCGGAACCATTCAAATCATTCCCCACATCACCGAAGCCATCAAAGGGCGCATCAAAGAAGCGGCCAAACAAAGCGGAGCGAAAATTGTGATGGTGGAAATTGGAGGAACTGTCGGAGACATCGAGGGCTTGCCTTACTTGGAAGCCATTCGTCAACTGCGTCACGAGCTTGGGAAGGAGAACACATTATTTGTTCATCTCACCCTGCTCCCTTACTTAAAAGCATCGAAAGAGCTCAAAACCAAACCCACTCAAGCTTCGGTGCGCGAACTGCGCTCCATCGGTTTACAACCCGACATCATCCTGGCTCGCGCCGACAAAAACATCCCTTCTGAACTGCTCAAAAAGATTTCGCTTTTCTGCGATGTGGAAGCCAAATGCGTGATTCCTGCCGTGACCGCCAAATCCATTTATGAAGTGCCTTTGAACTTCAACGAATATCAAATCACTGAACTGGTCGCTGAAAAATTGCATCTCGGCAACGTGAGCCCCATGCTCGAAGACTGGCAAACCCTCGTCTCCAAAATTTTGGCAAAACGCGAACCTGTGGCCATCGCCCTCGTGGGCAAATACACCGACCTCGACGACGCTTATCTTTCTGTGATCGAATCGCTCAAAATTGCCTGCTACCACCAAGATCTAGAGCTGGATCTGCATTGGATCGACGCTGAAAAATTACAAGAGCAAGACGAAGAAACCTGGAACGAACTGCGCTCCGCTCAAGGCATCTTGGTACCCGGAGGTTTTGGCATCCGTGGAACCGAAGGCAAAATTCTCGCCGCGAAGTACGCCCGTGAAAACAAAATCCCTTACCTGGGACTCTGCCTGGGCTTACAAATCATGACCATTGAATACGCCCGCACAAAACTCAAAAACCCTGCTCTCACTTCCGAGGAATTCGATGAATCACAAGAGCTTGATCCTGGCGAATATGTGATCCACTTTCTGCCCAACCAACACCGCAATAAAGAAAAAGGCGGCAGCATGCGCCTCGGGGCCTTCCCTTGCATGCTCAAAGAAGGCACGCTCGCTCACAAATTGTACGGCCGAGACATGGTCATGGAACGCCATCGCCACCGTTACGAAATCAACAACGACTTTGTAAAAAAACTGAAAGACAGCGACTGGACCCCTTCCGGAATTTTTGAAGAAGGCAACTTGGTTGAAATGGCCGAACTCAAAAACCACCCTTTCATGATCGGGACTCAATCTCATCCTGAATTTTTATCTCGCCCTCATCGGCCTCACCCGCTCTTTGCCGGATTCATTGAAGCCGCCAAGGAATTAAAAGCCATCCCCACGCCCAATGGCTCAATTTCAGTACACAGCAGTTAACGCCTCCGGGAAAAAACTTTCCGGCATCATTGGCGCCAACACCGAAGACGACGCTCGAAAACAATTGAACACCTTTGGTATTTCGCTGCTCTCCATTGATCAAATGGGGGAAACGCCCGTCGCCACCGTCACTCACGAACCCGGCACCAGCAGTGAGTTGCCCAAATTTGAGTTCGAAGCTTATGACAAAGCCGGAAGAAAAGTGCTGGGAACCATTCCCGCCACCAGCGGCTACAAGGCCTTCAAGCGACTCATGGAGGAATATCAGTTTGAAGTCTCTTATGTGGTGCCCGCCGGAGCCAGTGAAGAGGATCGCCTCAAAGCCAAACAAGAAGGGCTCGCCGTTTTAAAAGCCGAATATGAGGCCCAGCAAAAACAAAAAGATGCAGCCGAAGCTCAAAGTGAAAAAATGAGCGCCGAATTCGAAGTCAAACGCCAAGAACTCCTCAAAAAAGTGGATTTCATCTTGAGCAAAATCAAAGAACTTGTGAACACCTTCGCTTCAGATCTCAAGCCTGAAGCTCTCAAGCTCATTCAAGGTTACGTGGATAAATTGCTGCGCATCAAGAGCAGCACAAATTTAGATTACATTGAACACACTTCTGAAGAATTGCTGAAAAAAGTCCAGGACCAAGAACTGTTCCTGACCAAAGAAAAAATGGGCGCCGAACGCGATAAACTCAAATGGGAGGCTCAAAAAATGATGGCCGAATTGCACTCCAAACCAGCGGAATTGGGGCTAAGCGAAAACATTGAACATCTGCACAGTCAATGGACGGGATCTAAAAACCCTTTCATTCAAAGTTTGGGCACTTTTCTGGAACGCTTTGTTCCCTCAGCAGAAGAAAAAGACTTGCAGCAAAGGATCAAAACCATTCGAAATCAAATGTGGACGTATCAAAAAATCGTATGGACCGCACCGGCTTCCACCAAAGAAGACGCCAGGGCCAGCTTGTTCAGCCTCAAAGAGGAGAAAAAAAGATTGGAGCAAGAATTGCGAAGCTTAGTACGAAAACGCAAACAAGAAGCTTCCAATGAAGCGGATACCCCTGAACCTCTCATCACCGAAGAAGTGAATGGCTTCCTGGCTTGGCTACTGACTTTTTATTTGGCCGCCTATTTCATAAGCTATTATGCCAGCGCCAAAACCTTGCCGGGCGGCAATCCATTGCCTGGGGATTTCAATCTGCTGGATTCTGAACTGCTCCGAAACTTACTGCTCAGTGTTTTTATTTGGCATGTGCTGCTCAGCTTAAAACTGGAACACTTGCGTTACACCCAATGGGCAACGGCTTTAACTCTTGCAGTTGGGGTTCTACTCAACGCCGCTCTCGTGTACAATCTGTGAAGTTATGATTCCTATTCTGTACGAATCCGGTTTTATTTCCATCCAAACCCTCTGGGTCTTCGCGGCCATCGCGGTACTCATCTCCAGTTATCTAGCTATTGAGCGACTCAAAAGAGCTCGTGTCAATTTCACTTTGCTCATTGAGCACAGCACCTTCATTTTAATTTGGAGCCTCCTTGTATCCCGCACCTTGTTTTTCATCACGAACCACGATATCTATCGCCCCGCTTTCGACCTCAGAACTTTTTTCAGTTTCTTCTCCATTTGGGACCAAGGCCTTTCTTTTTGGGGCGCCATTTTTGGAGGAGGAATCGTGCTTTTCCTTCGGCTGAGAAAATCCGAAGAAAGCCTTTCTCGTTGGGCCGACGCCCTCATGGTGCCTTTGCTAGTGGGCCTTGGCATCGGAGCTCTGGGCGCCTTTTTAGGGGGATACGCCTACGGCACACCCACCGAACTTCCCTGGGGAGTGCTCTATGAAAGTTTCAATGTGAAATACACCGTGCCCATTCATCCGGTGCAACTCTATGAATGCTTGGCCATAGGATTGATTTTAGTCGGGAAACGCGGCTTGCAAAAAAAGACCTCTTGGTTCCAAAAAGACGGAAACTCCGCCCTCTACTTTGCAGGCAGCTACAGCTTCATCTGCTTTTTTCTTGAATTCCTAAGAGGAGATGATACACTCCAGCTCTTGGGTATTCGCCTCACTCAAATTGCTTTTTTCTTTTTAACCCTGCTCTTCGCTTTCTTCATTTGGAAGCGCCTTAAACACCCTCACCATGGATCTCCTAAAACTCTTTAGTCCAGCTTACCTCTTCGATGCTTTTCCTGGCGCTGAATTTCCTTCACGCGTTTGGGTTTACGGCTTTTTCTTAGTGCTTTTTCTCTTGGGTTTAGTCCTGCCCCGCTACTTAAAAAACCGACCCCAAGCAAAAATGGAGCGCGTCTTTTTTGGAGGAATCCCCTATCGACTTTGTGAATTCGCCGTCGTAGGACTTTTCTTCACCTTCTTAAGAGATCAAAATGTGCCTTACCTCGGCATGCGCGTATGGATGCTGGCCGTCGGCCTCTTCCTGCTCATCTACTTACTGTACGTTTGGAGGAACTACCGCAAAAACTTTGCCACAGTGCTTCTCGCCAAAGAAAGCAAGAAAGAAGTGGATAAATATCAGCCCAAAAAGAAGACTCGCAAGTAAAGCTAGGCCAATTTCAAAACCTCATAATCGGTTTTTCCATCCTTCATACTCACCGTCACCACATCGCCCACTTTAGCTCCAATGAGGGCCATCCCCAAAGGCGCTTCGTTAGAAATGCGACCATTGAAGGGATCAGCCTCTGTGGAACCTACCAAAATCAAATCAAACTCGGTCTTTTTCTTTAGATCCTTGATTTTAACTTTGGTTCCAATTTCCACCACTTGCTTGGAGTGAGACGTGGTGTCCACCACCTTGGCACTCTTGATCATTTCTTCGAGTTCAAGGATACGTCCCTCCATAAAAGCTTGCTCGTTCTTAGCTTCTTCATATTCGGAGTTTTCAGAGAGGTCTCCATAACTGATGGCCTCCTTGAGACGTTCAGCCACTTGGCGACGACGAGTGGTGCTTAAAAGTTCGAGTTCATCTTGAAGAGCCTTGAGGCCTTCTTTGGTCACAACCAAGGCTTCATCATTTGAGCAGCTTGGGCTTTTTGGTGGTTTTGCGGTTGCCATAAAGGGTTTGTTAAGAGTCTAAGGGTTAAAATCAGAAGTATGAACGAATCTTAATGCTCTTGGGATGTTCGCGCAATTTGTGAAGCACCTTGGCTTCAAGCTGACGGATACGTTCACGAGTCACGCCAAATTCATTGCCCACTTCTTCGAGCGTGTGCCCAATACCATCCTTGAGCCCAAAGCGCATCTCAATGATTTTGCGTTCACGAGGCGACAAATATTGCAGCATCTCATGGATATTCTCTTTGATGAGCTGGCGATTCGTTTGCTCGGAAGGACTGAGTGCATCGTCGTCTTCAATAAAGTCTCCCAGCTTGCTGTCTTCCTCGGCGCCCACCGGGGCTTCGAGAGAAACAATATCTTGAGAAATTTTAAGAATATGGCGCACCTTCTTCTCATCCATATCCATTTCAGCCGCAAGTTCTTCAATCAGCGGCTCACGCCCAAGTTCCTGCACCAAGCGGCGCTGGGTGTGAGTGAGTTTGTTGATGGTCTCCACCATGTGCACCGGAATACGGATGGTGCGAGCCTGATCCGCAATGGCACGGGTGATGGCTTGACGAATCCACCAAGTGGCATAGGTTGAGAATTTGAATCCTCGGTTTGGATCGAATTTTTCTACCGCACGGAAAAGACCAATGTTTCCTTCTTGAATGAGGTCCAAAAAGCTGAGCCCGCGTCCAATGTATTTCTTGGCAATCGAAACCACGAGACGAAGGTTCGCCTCGGCGAGTTTGGCCTTAGCCGATTGATCGCCCTTCGCAATCTTGCGTGCGAGATCCGCCTCTTCTTTTGCCGTGAGCAAATCCACTTTCCCAATTTCACACAAATACATGCGAATGGAATCGTTTGCAATTTCCGAAAGATCGACGGTCTTTTTTGCCTTGTCCTTCTTTTTTTGAGCCGCAGCCGCTGCTGCGGCTGCATCGTCGTCATCGTCCTTTTTTTTCTTTTTGGCGGCTTTGTCTTCTTCAAGTTCATCTTCCCCATCTGTTGCCCCTTCAGCAAATTCATCTTCCGGCCCCGCTTCCACATCCGCAAGTTCCAAAAGATCATCGTCCAGCAAATCTTCATCCGAAGGACCCTCCTCCACTCCTTTTTCTTCTTTCTTTCCCCAGATCATCTCATCTTTTCGATCGATGAGTTCAATGCCAAGCTCCATGAGAAGCGTATAAACTTCATCGGCAAATTCAATGTCCTCTTCCAAGTTGGGAAGGGCATGCATGAGTTCTTGTTGAGTGACGAAACCGCGTTGACGACCCTTATCGACTAAATCCCGCACTTCTTGAGGATATTTAGCCAAGTTCTCTTCAGAGAAGTGAGCGATGAACTTCTTCGTTCGGGCCATGATTAGAGGGTTTCGAAGTAAAGCAGCGTGAGGACTTTGACGAACTCTTCTCGAGCGCCTTCGCTCGTGGGGTTTTTCACCTCGGCTTCAAAGGCGATTGCGCGAAGTTTTTCAACCTGTTCCAGACCACTCCAAAACGTCTCGTCCACCGTGCCCGCACGATTATAGTGATCTTCAATCTGTTTGTAAATGGAACTTGCAGGCACTTCCGTGCTGAGTTTGGCAAGTTGAGCCGAAAAGTCTTGGCGGAAGTCCAAATAATGGCCTTCTTCAAGGCGGTAATAAGGTTTGATGAGGTCTTGTTGCTCAGCATTTTTTACAAAAGTTTCAAAACCATCAAGGCCTTTCCATAACTCAAAGAAAAGGTCTGGATATGTAAGGAGCAAGCCCAAAAAATAAGTGACCAAGCGTTCTTTGTGCGAAAGTTTGCTGCCAAGAACTTCTTCCGTCTTTGCATGACTTCGACGAGGATTCACCTTCATCTGCTTCAAATAATCATAAAGCATCTCCACCGGCGTACCCACTTCCTTAGAAAGTCGCTTCAAATAATGGTCTCGCTCCACCGGATGCTCCACACCCCGAAGCAGTTCTAAAAAAGCATCCGAAAAAGCCTTCTTCCCCAGCGGCCCACCAAGGTCGAATTGCTTTTGATATTTTTCAAAATAAAAATCCAAATACGGCACTCGTGCCGAAACCGCATCCACCCACAATTGTGGATCTTGTTTCACGGCATCCGCAGCGTCTTTCCCTTCTGGAATTTGCACCACATGAATCTCAAGCCCCAGCGGTTGAGCAGTGAGCACCGCGCGTAAAAGTGCATCTTGCCCCGCCCCATCCGAATCAAAGGCCAAAGCCACTCGTTTAGTAAAACGTTTCACCAACTTGAATTGCTCCTCCGTAAGCGCCGTACCCGAAGTTGCCACCACATTGTTGACGCCCGCCTGCCAGGAGGCCATCACATCAAAGTAACCTTCCACAAAAACCGCCAAATCCTCGTCCTTCACAAAGGGTTTCGCTCGATTCAAATTGTAAAGCACGCTGCCCTTGTGATAGAGCTCGTGTTCCGCAGAATTCAAATATTTAGGGTTGTCGCCCTTCTTAAGAGCGCGTCCACCAAAGGCAATTGTGTCCCCTTGCACATCGTGGATGGGGAACATCAGCCGCAAACGGAATCGATCGATCACTTCACTGGCTTGGGCATCGCGAGCAAGCACCAGTGTGCTGCGCAAAAGATCGTTTTTTTCATGTTTTTTTTCCAGCAAGGTTCGGTACAAAAGGTCTTTTCCATCCGGCGCAAAACCCACTTCAAAAGTTTTAATCGTGGCCTCGTGCATACCGCGCCCCTGGAGGTAAACGAGCACTTTTTCGGCATCTCCTTTTTCGAACAATTTTTGAACAAAAAAATTATTCGCATCCTCGTGAGCCGCCTTGAGTCGCTCTTTATCATCTTTCGAAATTTTAGGTGTAGATCCTGAAAATTTCGGCAAATCCACATGTGCTTTCTCTGCTAAAATTTCGAGGGCTCCTCGAAAATCCACACCCTCAATGTCTTGAATGAATTGAAAGATGTCCCCGCCCTTTTGGCAGGAAAAACAATAAGCCAACTGCTTTTCGGGGCTGACGTAAAAACTCGGCGTTTTTTCCTGATGAAAAGGGCAGCACGCCTTCAAATATTTGCCGCTGCGTTTGAGTTGCACATAGGGCGCCACAACGTCCTCCACCGAAAGTTTGGATTTGATTTCTTGAACCGGATCGAGCATTGAGGGGCTTAGAGAGCCGGATTATATCACAAAGCTTTAAATTCCACGCTTTCCTTGAACAAAGTGCGGATTTCCTCGTAACGAAGTCCAGGGCAAATTGCGGCCGGAGAAAAGACTCCATAAAAATCGGTACCCTGTTGGTCAAATAAAAATTCCAGGCCCGTGAAGCCCTCACATATTCCTCCTTCTGAATCCCATTCAAAAGCTTGAGCAGAAGCAAGTTCCATCTCTCGAAGGCTTTCTATGGGATTTCCATCGTCATACTTTTGATCACTCAGATACTGCTCTGCCGGAGACAAAGCTTCCCTTCCAAAACTATTAACAACAAGCGCGGGGCCAGCATGTTCATAAACTCCCCCCTCCTCATTCCATTGCATAAAAATCAAGGTTTCTCCATAAGAGCCTTCCCCCACCGTTTCACGGAAAATAAAGAGGTCACCAGGGTAATCAAAACTGAGCAAATCATCGGAATATTGTTTCACCGAAGTCTCTTCCATAGAAGACAGATCGGTAGACTCGTCTGCGGGAGCCACCGTATTGCACGCCGAAACCAAAGCGAGTGAAAGGACTGCGACTAAAGAAAAAAGCTTTTTCATGATTTCCAGGTTTTATGATTTAAAGAGTTTGAATATTCAAGTTTTTCAGAATTTGATCCAAAGCTTCACGCCCAGCCTCGGCATCGGCCTCAGGACAGGTCTTCAAGACAAAACGCAGCACCTCTTCAGAAAAAGGAACCAAAGTCACACTCAGCGCGCAAGTGCCCTCCGCATCCATAAATTGATAAACATCATACGATCCGACCCGAACCGGCGCCCCGGCTTTTTCGGCATCTTCAGCCACTGCAGCCACCCAATCGCTCATCACTTCCAGGCTGCTGCCTCCTAAAATTTCAAAGTGAGGCACAGAGGCATCCGCCGTTTCCATCAAAGTCATCAGACCTCCATCGTATTTCATGGAGTAAGAAAAAGTGCCATTTTTACTGGAGAAAGCTGCATCCAGTGGCAATTCCATCGCGGCTTCAGAAGAAAGGCTCACCACACCCTGCAAGTCCGTGTTAGACACTTCCAAAGGTTCTTCGTCCACTTGAGGCTGACAAGCGGTCACGAGCAAAGAGAGGGAAAAAAAGGCGAACAAGAGTTTTTTGGGCATGGAGGAGGAAAAAGACAGCCTCAGTCTAACTCGCTGGTTTTTTGGAGTAAAGCAAAAGCATCAATAAAAGCATGAAACCCAGCACCAAGATCAACGCCAGCAACTTGCCTTCCGTGTGCAGCAACAGAGCCAGCGAACCGAAAAGCGCAGAGCTGAGGGTGTAAAAGAGAACAATGCCCCGATCGGAATAACCCGCTTTTTGCAAACGATGATGCAAATGCCAAAGATCCCCCTTAAACGGCGATTGGCCCTTGAAAAGGCGACGCAACAAAACCCAAACAAAATCAAAGAAAGGAAAACTCAAAACCAAAAAAGTGGTGGCTATTTTTCCTCCAGAAATGAAAGCCGTCACGGCCAGCAAAAAACCGAGCACCATAGAGCCGGTGTCTCCCAGCAACATTTTGGGTTTAGGAAAATCCCAATACAAAAAAGCCAAACTCGCTCCAAACAAGATGGCCGAAAAGGCCACCGCCAAGGTTTGATCCACGGAATGAAAACCCGGCCTCATGCTCAAAACCAAAAGCACAAAAGACGCCACCGAAGAAACGCCGCTGGCCATGCCGGGCACTCCATCGATCCAATTGAAGGCATTGACCATGGCCACCACCCACGCCACCGTCAACAAGTCGGCTAAAATCGTAAACGTAAACGTGAGTTGCCCCAAGGTTACGGGGAACTCCCACACATCCAAAAGAAGGGGTTCGGGACCAAAAGGATTGGTGATGGAGCTCACTCCAAGGCCTCCCAAGACCAGCAAAAGCGCAGCCACGATTTGAATGGCAAAACGAAGGTAAGGGGAAAGTCCACGGCGATCATCCCAAAAACAAGTGATGGCCAAAAGAAGCGTGGCCAAAAGCACCGCTAAAACAGAGGGGCTCAAAGGCAAAAAATGCAAAACGGTGAACAAAATACCCAGCACCACCGCCACTCCCCCAGGGTAAGGAATAGGAGCACGATCATGACCGTAACGCTCCGGCCTATCCATCAGCCCCCAGCGAGGGAAAAAACGATGCGCTAAAAAAGAAAGCCCAAAAGTACTGACGAAAGCCGTTGAGAACAAAGCCAAACAAGAAAGAAAAGGCATGGATTATTTATCTCACAGAGCTTAGAAATTTCAAAGCTTAAATTCACCAACGCGAGTGCGTCGAAGACCCGTTAAAATGGCTCCACAGCCCAATTTTTGCCCCAAATCGTGCACCAAGGACCGAACATAAGTGCCACTGGAAACCCGAACTTTAAAAGTGAGGCGCGGCAAGTGCAATTCCAAGTCCTCACCTTGCATTTCCACTTCCACCGCTTTCAACTCCACAGGTTTGCCAGCACGAGCCAGCTCATAAGCCTTTTTACCCTGAATTTTTTTAGCGGAAAAAGCAGGGGGCATTTGCAAAGTTTTGCCCCAAAAAGAAGCCAGCACTTCTTGAACAGTTTTTTTGTTCAATTGACCTAAGTCAAATCCTGTTTCTTTCACCTGCCCCTCAGAATCGTAAGTGTCCGAAATTTTGCCCAACTCCGCTTCCACTTCATATTCTTTATCTGCCTTCATGTACTGCGAAATTTGCTGGGTGGCTCCTCGCCCCACCGCCACCACCAAAAGTCCCGTTGCCAAAGGATCCAAGGTGCCCAAATGTCCAATTTTTTTCTCCTTCAAAAGGCCGCGCAGTTTGGCCACCACGTCGTGGCTGGTCCAAGCCGTGGGCTTATCCACCAAATAAAAACCTGGCACATGGGATTCACGAAAGGGGAAAGGAAAATCACTCATATAAATCAATTTAGAGGCACCTCAATGTCCATGGGACGACTTAAAATTTCACGCACAATTTTGCGATCATCATGCGGAATTTTGGTTTTGCCCACCACTTGAAACTCCTCGGCTCCCTTTCCGGCCACCACCACCGTATCCCCCGCCCGAGCCAGGCCCAAACCAAGACGTATGGCCTCCCGTCGATCTAAAATCTGCCAAAACCCTTTGCCTTCTTCTCGAGGAATCCCCTCGCGCACCATGGCAGCAATCCTCAAATGGTCTTCTGTAAAAGGATCGTCATCGGTTAAAATCACCCCGTCCGCATACTTGTGAGCCACCGCCCCCATTTTAGGCCGCTTTGTAGTGTCCCGGTCACCCGTGGCCCCAAAAACCACAATGAGCTTTCCCGGTGTGAGTTCACGGAACATGCTGAGCACTTGATCGAGAGAATCCTCGGTATGAGCATAATCCACCACCACCGTGAACGGCTGCCCCTCTTGAATGACTTCAATGCGACCCGAAACCGGCGTCATGGCATTCAGTGCCGTTTGAATGCTTTGCAAGTTGATACGATGAGCCGTCGCTACCGTCGCCGCCGCCAAAGCATTGTAGACGTTCATACGTCCCGGAATGTGCAAGTCAATATTCACTTCTCCATTTGGAATCCGATACAAAAAGCGCGTCCCATCCGGACGAGTTTCCAAATTGCGAGCCACATAGGCCCCCTTTACCACTCCATATTCAAAGACTTGATCCACCGGAAAATCTCTAAAATAAGGCCCGGCAGCTTCATCCATATTCACCACAGAAACTTTGCCCATGCCCGGTTTGCGCGGAGACACATTGAGCTTGGCAAAAAGACGTCCTTTGGCCTTCATGTATTCCTCCATCGTTTGATGGTAATCCAAATGATCTTGAGTCAAATTGGTGAAAACCGCCGTATCGACATTGATGCCCCAAATGCGATTTTGAATCAGAGCATGGCTGGTCACTTCCAAGACCAAAACTTCACAACGCGCATCCGCCATTTCTCGGATTTTGCGATTCAAATCGAAAGGGCTCATGGTGCTCTGCTTGGTCAGGTTCACTTCCTCTTGATCTCCCACTTTAAAATTCACTGTGGTGAGCAAACCCGTGCGCTTGCCGGCAGTTGAAAAAATCTTATGGATCATATTGCACGTGGTGGTCTTGCCCTTGGTGCCTGTGACCGCAATCACCACCATATTTCGCGCAGGAAAACGATAAAAAAGCGCCGCACAAACAGCCTTCCATTTATGATAGAGCAATCGCAAAGGATGCTGAGGCGGAACAAGCTTGCGGAAAAAATCCTTCATGGCATGGGGTCAAGCGGGGCCATTATAAAAGTCCACCCCTTGTTTGTACACGTCTAAAACAAATCTAAAACAGACCTGACTTTTTCCACATCCTTTTGAATGTGCAGCTTCAAAGCTTCCACGGATTCAAAAGTCTGCAATTCCCGGATTTTTTTCACCACCTCCACCGTGGCCTGTTCACCATAGACCTCACCCTCAAAATCGAGCAAAAAAACCTCGACTCGAACCTGAGCGTCTTTGAAAGTCGGCTGCGGACCAAAACTCATGGCCCCTTTAAAACGACCTTTTTTCAAAGTGACCCAAACCGCATAAACTCCATGTTCCAAACCTGAAAAGTTCCCTTCTACATTCAAAGTGGGAAAGCCCATAGCGGCCCCCCGCCCCGCCCCGTGTACGATTTCACCTATAAGTTGCATCAAAAAAATGCTATCATAAAGACAGTCCAAAATTAACCCCACGCTTCATGTACACTTATTATGGAATTTGGATCGACCACGCCAAAGCCTTCGTTCTCAAAGGCAACAAAATGGGCGAGTTCACCTTACAATTCTTGGGCTCCAACGTGGAACCCCACAATCACGGAGGGGAAAGTGCCGAACACCTCACCGTGACCAATCAACACCGCCACGAAGAACGCCGCAAAAATGAGATGAAAGCCTTCTCACGCGAAATTTTAGAACTCATCAAAGACCCGGACGAAATCGTGATTTTTGGACCCGGCACCGCCAAACACGCCTTCAAACACGAACTCGAGGCACACAAAGCTTTGGCCTCCAAACTCAAAGGCGTAGAAACATCCGACCACCTGAGCGAAGCCGAGCTCAAAGAATTTATGAAAGACTATTTCAATTTGCCTCAACATTAGAGGCCCCAAAACTCAAGTTTGAAAAAAGCAGCAGGTAAAAAAACAAATCGTTTTTAAACCAAGGCGTGTCGATGAGGCCGTGAATAAGAAAGTAGAGCAGTACATAAGTCGCAAAAAGGCGCACTCCTCGGCTTTTTTTAGCCGTGAACAGGGTCCACAAACAATGCCCCAAAAGGAACACGCTAAAAAGCAGGCCCAAAAGCCCATGGTTCACCCAAAAAAGCAGAAAGACATTGTGCGGCTGCAAAACGACATAATCCAAAGGTTCACTCCCCAAAACTTCCGCTACATTTTGCTCGTAATGCATTTGGAATTGACCCAAGCCCAAGCCCAAGAAAAAATGCCGAGGCTGCTCGAGCAAAAAGGCCGTGGTCTGCCAAATTTGGCCGCGCTCATCCAAACTGGAATAGTCGGTTTGAAGTGTGGGTAAAATCTTCACATAAAAGGCAAAAATCAAAAAAATCAGTCCCAATACCCCCACCAAACCTTTGAACCAAAAAGTCTTAAAAAACGGCAGCGGAGCAGCCCTCAGTCCATAAAGCCCAAGCACACCCAAAGCCCCCCCCATGGCACCAAAAGAACGAGTGGCCAAAATCAAAAGCCCCGTGATTAAAAAGGGAATCCAAAGCCGCAAACGCTTTGGTTTTTCCACGAGTTCAAAGGCAAAAAACAAAAGCGCCGGAATCAAATAAATCGCCAAATAAACAGCAGAATCCAAAGGACCTGCCAAACGCCCATCGAGCATCACATTGAAACCAAGTGCGTTGTAAAGCACAGAAAAAAGTCCGAAACAAAGCGCCCCATACGAAAGAATTTTAAGCCCTTTCCAACGTTGTTCGTCAGTGCTGTAGGTCTGCAAAAACGTGACCGCAAGCAGCGTTCCAAAAAAGACAAACTTGGCAAAACGCAGAGCATTCACCGCATCGAGCAAAGGCAGCCACAATAAACTCAACAAAGAAAGTCCTACAAAAATCAGCAAAACTCTTTCACCAAAAAAACCCTTTAAAACAGCTCTGGGTCCCTTCACCACCACCAGGCAAAAAAAGGCAGCCAAGATCAAGATTTCTTGCAGATTGCTGGGGTAGAATCCAAAAGAAAAACGCAGCAAATAAGACTGCAAAAAAAACAAATTGAGCCCCAGTAAAAAAGGAAGTATTTTTTTCATCACAATAAGCTTGCCATAAAAAACCAAAAAAGAAAGGCATGAGAAGCGGTCAAGTGCGGCCACTCTAAAAACGCCAAAAGCCCAAAACAAAGAAGGCTGGTTGCCAAAGCAAAACGACCTTGAATATCCCTTTCTTGAATCCAAGGCAAAGTTTTGGCCAAAAGCCAAAGACCGGAAGAAAACAGCAAAATCAAAGCAAAAAAGCCGGGAAAAGAATCAAAAAAAGGCAAGGGAGGCAAAAGTAAAAATCCCTTTTGATGAAGCCAAAAAAGGCCGCCATAAAAGACGAGGCTCCAGATGCCCACGGCCAGCAGCCGCCAAACCCGCTTGGGAAGCCGAAGCAGCGCAGAAATTCCAAGACAAAAAAGCACCACCCAAAACACCCATAAAGCTTGCAGCAGGATCAGTGCTATCCCTGTCATCAAAAGCACTCCCAAACTGAAAAGCAAATCTTGTTTAGAACTGAAAAAAACACTTCGTAAAAATGAAAGCACAAAAGCGGAGCCAAAAATCACTAAAAGGGCTCCCTCACCCCCAAACGGAGCCTCTAAAGGAAGCACCCCTCCACCACGTGAGAGAAAGGTCTGAACCACTGAAAGCGCCAAAAATAAAGCAGCGACCATAAAAGCTCTTTGAGACAAAAGCAGCATGGAAGCTTTTTCACGAAAAATACTGCGAGCCATCACAAAATAAAGCAAAGGGAAAAGTAAAACTGTTTTAAGCCCCTCCAAGCCCAAGCCCAATTGTAAAGTCCAAATCCCGAGGCCCAGCACAAAAAGAGGAACAGGCCACAGCTTCCATTCGTGACGGCGAAAAGACTCATGTTCGAATAAAAAGTAAAACAAGATCGCCGCCAAAAACACCTCCGGTAAAGTCACCGGCACCCCTAAAAAAATCCCCTGAACCACATACAGGGGGAAGAGTAAGGGCAAAAGGGCCACCAATCGAGGAAAGAGTCCACCCGGCAAAGGCCTCAAAAAAACACTCATAAAATCCGGAAATTAGAAAGCTTTCAAACCGCTGCACAAATCCCTCAAAGCCGCCATAGGGTCAGCCGCTTTGACCACCCGCTGGAAACCAAAACACCCACTGCCCCCAATTCCAAGGCCTTGCGCACGTCGGCCCCTGTTTTAATGCCAGCCCCCACAATCACCTTACCAGGGCCAATCCTATTCACTGCCTCTTGAATCAGCTCGGGGCGAGCCGAAGAAACCGATACATTTCCCCCGATCAACTCCGGCACTTCCACCGCCACAAAATCGGCACCCATTTGAGCAAATTTATTCCCCTCTTCTTCATTTTCAGCACAAACCACGCTGAGCATTTTATATGGCTTCATCCGTTCCAAAGCCCGCTGAATTTCAGAGTCGGAAAGACGACGTTCAGAATGATTGAGCATGCTGCCATCGATGCCCTTGGAACGAGCCACTTCAACCGGGATTAAACCTGTATAAGCGCCATAATTCACCCCATCCATATGCTGAGACAGCACGGGAATGCTGACCGCAGCCGCCAACATTTCAAGATCCAAAACCATCCCGATGATCGCCACATGCACCCCCATTTCATTGGCCACACGTTCGTGCATTTTGGCAAGCTCCACAGCCCGGGCCCCAACGGCCTCTTCATAAGCTTTAAAATTCGTGATGAGAATGGGCGTTTGCAAGGGCATGAACAGGAAGGAAAAGGCGGTTGTAAAAAATCAAAAATTATGATACACTGTAAGGATTTAAAACCAAAACAAAACGCGTATGGCAATTTTCCCGCATTCATCAGCCTTCTTCAATCCGTGGAAGAAAAATCTCTTCTTCTTCATGAGCGGAGAAGCTCCCAGTAGCGGCGCAGAAGCCTTGCCCGCTTGGAAGGAAACTTTGCTTTTGCAAATAGAGCAAGCCGAGCTACGCACTGAAGACGAAGACCGTCTGAGAAAAGAAGTGAAAGACTGGAAACCCACTGAAAACGAACGTCAAGATCAATTTGAACTGCGCATGAGATACGCCACCAATAAAGCTGAAATAGCCAAACGCACAGGAGAAAAATACGGGGATCTAGTTAAAGAACTCACCGCTGGAAAGAAGGCTAAAGACGCCTTGCCGTTTTTACAAAACACAGAGGGCAAATCTCTCTCTGACCACGTGGCCGACCATGAATTGGAACAAGGCAAGCAATTCACCGTGAACTTCGGGGTTGGAGTGGAAGGCATCAATCAAACACAAGCTCGCCAAGCTCAACGCCGCATTGGTCTGCACCACATTTTTGCCGATCAACCAGAAATCACCAGACTCGCCGTAACCGATACAAAAGGCAACACGGTAACTGTCCTACGTTGCCCCGACGGACGCTATCGAGAAGAAGGCAAGCTCAATAAGAAAAGACATCACCCCATCTACCAAGGATACAGCGTAAAAATTCTTGAAATTGGAGGAAAAGATGAAGCCAAGAAAATGGCCACACAAGAAGCCGAAATGAAGTCCGATCAAAAGATGGAAAAGGCCGCACAAAGCCGCTTGCAAGACGCTCAAGCAAGCGAAGCGAAAGCAGCCGAAAGCAGCAGTGTCGCTCAAAATGAGACTCATAAAAAAGCAGCCCTAGAAATGGCCGGTGTTCAAAGCGGCAAGCCCGAAGCAGTTGCTAGTGAAATTGCACTCAGCCCCGAAGAAGAACAAGCCTTCAACGAACAAAACCGGCTCTTGAGAAATGGTGTGAACGCTTTGACTCAAGAAGTCTTCCTCAGCGACTCGAAAGCCGGGGAAATAAAGACGGCCTGCGAACAAGAACTGACCGATAAAAAGTTCAAATCCATCGTCTATGAAGGAAGAGAAGGAGAACTGCAAAAAGTCACCCTCACTTTAGTGGATAAAAAGGGAATCGAACACAAATACACAGGAACATCCAGTCACCCCATTGGCGTCAATGCTTTTGTGGATGAAAACTTACCCGGAATCGCGCCCGGCGCAGAAAGCGTCAAAGCCTATGCTTGGAACCGCGAAGCTTTTAAAGACTTAATCAAAGACCTCGCCAAAACAGGAGGAGAAATCGTTCACCCTGAACACAGTTCCCCTTATGACAATGGAGTGATCTATGGAGGCGTGCGAAAAGCCGCAACCACCGGTGAAGAAGGCGGAACCCTTGCTGAAGTGGCCAACCCTGAATACGGAAAAGCCCACCAAAACCTCAGCCAAGTGGATAGAAACAACGACGGCAGCATCGACATCAAAGATTACGAATATGTACAAAGCCTCAAAACAGGCGAAGGCGCTCGCCTGCCCGACGCCCTAAAAAAGTGGACCGTCGCCGATTTTGAAGCCAACAAGCACCGCATCGATCACATGGATCAATTCTGGGATTCCCTGCAAGTGCTCGGTAAACAAAGCGGAAAAACCGAAATGGAACTGCTCAGACCCTTTTTGGATGGAAATAAAATCACCTATCAAGAACTCTGCCGTCAAGTGTATGGACAAAGTCCCGAAAAGCTTTGGGAAGATTATTCAGAAATGCGCGATGCCTTAACAAGGCAAAACGCTCAATCCGACAGTGAAAAAACAAACATCAAGAAGAAAGACCGCATGGGAGAAAGCAAGGACGAATACTACACCTATGCCGAACTCAAAGCAGCCACTCAAAACGATGAAGCCTTCTTTGAAGCCAGCTATCGCCTGCTCGAAGCCACTCGCGTTTTAGAAAAAAACAAGAGCAGCATTGTGGAAGGATCGGTGGAAAACGGCACCCCAGAAACAGCCAAAAAATTGGTGGCTCAACTCTTCGATCCCACCGATACGGCTCCCCTTGCCAGACGCACGCTCGGCGAAGTTTTGCGAGGCGAAGAAATCGAAGCCAGCATGGATTCCACTCATCGGGACTACTTAATGAAAGGAGAAAATCGTTACGAAACTCACATCTCTTCCGCAGGAGCGTATGCTTTGCTGCTGGGGGAATTCGCCCACGGGGCTGAAATGGACTACAAAGGGCTCTCTGCTCGGCTCACTCAAATGCGCAAGGCCGGTCTTCTGTTTTACGAACAAATGGCTCCTAAAGACCAAGAACGCCTCAATCGTTCCCTAGCCAAAGAATGGGGCATTACAGCCGAAGCCGTGCCTGCAAAACTGAAAGCGGCCGCTGAAGGCGCAGCCTTGGATGAAAACAAACTCCAGTCTGAAAAGCCCTTCACTCCAGAAGAAATTTTGCTCATTCAATTGGGCATGATTCCCGAGGCCTCTCGCCGTGAAGCCGCAGACGTCGCCAGCGTAGAACGCATCAAACTCAAAGAAATGAATGAAGAAGCTCGAAACAAAGTGGCCGAGGCCGTCAAAGCCATCGGAAAGGCTTATCAAGAAAAAACAGGTCAAACTCTCTCCGAAGAAGAGCTCAAGAGCTTGGAACAAGAAGCCTTGAACCAACTCGTCATTCGTGAAAACAAAGGGGCCCTCGGTCTCGCCTTCAAAGTCAGCGACGGAAACGTGGATGCAGGAGCAGGTTATGCCCGAGAATTGGTCCGTGTGCCCATGGGCGACAAAGGGTACCTCAGCATCAACGCTGGAGTAGGAGTCGCTTGTATTGAAGAACTCCGCATCGTCGAAACACTCAGCGTGGGCGCCGATGTCAAAGTGGGAACTCGCTTTGGAAAAGAAGACCAAAACCGCGCTTCCGCTGCGGTGGGAGCAGCCATCTCTGTAGGAAAGGTGAACCTGGGGGCCAAAGTCGGCATACAAGTCAAAAAAGACAGCGAACGCGTGTGGTACCTTGGAACCGGAGTGGGAGCCGCAGTGGGCCTCGGCCTTGAAGAAGGCGGCACTTCCGTGAAATTGGCCTACCTGGAAGCAGGCCGTGATTTGAACGCAGCAGCTCAAAGAAAATTCCGTGAACTCAAAGAAAAAAATCCTGAGTTTGAAAAAGAACTCAACGACTATATTCTTAAAACCTTGGACGCCTATCGCGCCGAAATCGACGCTCAAACAGAAGGCATGTCCGAAGTGGAAAAAAATCAATACTTGCACATTCTCGCAACCAGCATTGCTGAAATTTATTTGCAAGAACGCGGCAATGAAGCCATTTCTGAAATGTGTGCCATTCAATTTGGAAAAATTGGAGTTGCTGCCGGAGTCGGTTTGACGGGATTCTTAATCCCTTACTTTGGAGTTTCCTTCAAAGGACGCCGCGTGGTGCGTTACTTCAAATCTTCCGACGCGCCGAACATGGATGCAATTGCCGAAGCCAAATTGCGTGAACAAATTGCAGCCGAAACCCAAGGCAGCGTGGGTGACGTGGTCTACCTGTCTGGAAACCTCACCATGACCGAAAGTGGAGAGCGCAGCATTGAAAACTCCATGCTCAAATTCGAAGAAATGGGCAGCTTGGAAGGCATCAATACGAAACTCCGCGCTCAAGGCATGGAATTGGTGCCCAGCGCCAACGATGCCAGCAAACTTCAACTCAGGGTCAAAAATGCAGATGGTTTTGTGAACCTCTATATCGATCCTGCCTCTGGCATTCAAGCCTCCATCGGTGCAGATGGAATGGGCTACCTCAACCTGGACTACCACGACGCCCTCAGCATTTTGCGCATCGACAAAAACACCGCCTTTAAAGAAGGCGGCGGTGGAGTCAAAAATGTGGACATTTACATCAGCAACAATCCTCAAAAAACACCCAGCAGCATCAAAGATCAAACCGGAGACCGCCTCACCTGGCGTCAAACCGACATCTACCCTGCTGATTCGGGCAAGAACACCTTGGAAACCGCCATGCACATCAAACGAAACACTTATGTGGAAGGCACGGCTGTTTACAAGAACGAAGCAGAAATGTTGGCAGCCATCGCTGCGGATGGACTCGGTGATCTCAACAATGTGGACGCCAAAACCGCCCGCGAAACCTTGCAAAAACGCATCCAGGTCATTTTGGAACAGAGTGAAAGCGCCGAGGGTGAACCCCGCGTGGAACAACTGGATGAATACATCGACGTACTCATCAAAAGCCGCAGCATCAGCTACATTCAGCTCACCAGCGACGCGGCTTACAGCAAAGCCATTCTAGACGGTGCCAAAACGAAATTGGGCGGAACTCTGAGCAATGAAGAGGCCACTTATCTCTTGCAAAACTTGCTCGTGGAATCCCGTGCCAAAACCCCAGGCAGTGCCGAGGCCTTAGCCAAGCACATTTTAGGATGGAACACCGAAGCATTGAACAATTTCTGTGCTCAACATGGACTCGATAAAACCATGAGTGCTCTCATCATGGAACACTATGCCCAGACACTCAGCGGTTTAGGAGGAGCCGACCTGCCCAGCGAAAGCTTGGGAACAGGTTACGCCTTCCACACGCTCATCGGTCCCACCGCCACTGGAGAGTTGGGCCGAGGCATCAACTCCAAATTCTCATCTGAATTGGCCGGAACCGAAGCGGTTACGGTAGAAAACCTGATCACAAAATTCGGCATGAGCGAAGAACAAGCCAACGCTTTCATTGCCGCTCAATTGAGTGAATTCCGTCACCTCAAAAATGTCAGTTCTGAAAACGCAGACCCCATGACTCGAGTCCGCTCACCTTTGGGAATGCAACTTTTGGAACAAGCCCCTGCCCTCTTTGATCCTCAAACGGCAGAAGCACTTGTGAAAGCAGTCGAAAGCAAGAGCATCGATAAAGAAGCCGCTTATTGGAAAATCTTCGCCGACGCTCTCAATCAATTGGAGACCACAGGCACTTACTTGAGTTCTTCTGGTTACGCACTCTCTCGTGACTTCCACATGGTGATGGGCTTCCTCGAAAGCTGTCGCAATTTCACGGTTGCTTACAAAGAAAAATCGTTGACCCTGCGCCAAAGCAGCGTGAAAGGCGTCAACACCTACCAAGGCGCCACAGGCTCCCTGGGAAACAACTTCACGAGCGCAGCGGCAGCTGTGAAAGTGGCACCTGAACCCAAGCCGAGCGAACAAGGAAGCGTTGAAGTGATTGATAAACGCCAAGAAGACGGCGGTACAACCGAAAATAAAGATAACACTCTGAATTAGTTTTTAAAAAACTACTTTACAAAACATGAAAAAGATTATACTCTATACGACTATCTTCAGTTTTCTCCTAGGAAGCGCCTGCGCAACCGAAGAAAACAGAGTCCCTAAAGAAGACGGTAGTACAGTTGAAACCCCTAGCAATCTCCTCAATCCATGACGATGAAAACCCTCACTACCTTTTTAACAGGAATGTCCCTGAGTCTCTTGCTCGCCGTGGGCATTGCCTACGCCAGCAATGAAGACACTACAGAAGTCGATTCCATCGACTCTGGGAATTACGATGAAAACACCGACACCACCTGTGACGGCGACACTCACGAACACATTCATTACAACGATTCCACGGATACTCGAAGTCGAATGTTCATTGGAGTGGTTCACGAATTCGCCATTGTCTTCGAAGACGATTTTTTAGATAGCGTGGACACCAGCACCATGACTTGTACCAACGGGGACGGAACCTATCGCAACTGTGGCTTCAATAAAGACACCGACTTGGGCGACGTGGTTTACTCCACCTCCAACGGACACTGGAACGGCGTGACCGTCACTTATCAAACCCTCGATTGGATTGCCGGAAGTCCCGTGGGACTGGTTTGGCGTTACGGAACCGACGCCGATGCCGATGACTATGATGACAAACCTTGGCTCGGAAGCGGAGGTCAAAAAGTAGAAGGTATTTCTTTTGAAGCCGAGGACTACAGCATTGAAAGCACCGCTACCACTACAAGTTGGACCAAAATGGAGTTCTTCTACACCAACCCCAATGGGGATTACATGGACACCGACAACTGGACCCATGTGTATACCAACGACGTTCAAGCTCATCAAAATGAAGTGGATCCCGATGGAGACTACATCTATTGGTATGGAATCAACGGAACGGCCGTTTCCAACTTCCCTGCGTGTTACGCCGCAGCCTGCGCCTCTCTCTCCATCACTCCCGAAACAGCCGACTTGAACATGAGTGACGTGTTTTCAGACGTCAGTTTCACGGTCACGGCTACAGGCAGTGACGGAAGCGACATCACAGGGGATTCTCGTTTCACCTATTCCATCAATCAATACGGCAGCGCCAATGACGCCGCCGATGCCGATGGCAGCCTCCACTACGGCCCTTTCAGTCGACTTCGAAGCAAGAATCCGACCAATATTGCAGACAGCACGGTGATCTTCAGAAACACTGAACCTGGAGACAGCCTTTATGTTTACGTGAGCAACTACGAAGGGAATTCCTACGAAAGCTCTTGTTACGCCGAAGTAGAACTGCCCTACTGTACCGACCTCAATATCACCAATCCCGTAAGATCCAGCGGCGTGCCCTATATCGGCCCCGTGCATGGCGACACTTACAGCACCCCCATCGATATTGAAACCGAAACCAGCACCGGCGAAAGCTGGCCGTTCAACGTGACTTATGGATCCACCGATCCAGCAGCGACCTTCGACGGCCAAAGCAACCCTTACGTCACCCTCGACACTTCCATTGCAGCTTACACCAGCACAGATTCTGCAACCGTGAGCGTGGGCCTCAATGATCAAAACAGCGATGGCGAATCCGACGACGTTGCAGGCCTCTGTAACGACACGTTCTACTACATTCTCATCCCCAATCTGTCCACTCCCACGTGTGATTATTTGGAAATCACTGAACCCACGGGCACCATCACGGCTGAAGCCATGGAAGACGGCAATGTAGAAATTTCTTGGGAATCCTTCCTCACGGATGGAACCCCCAACCCCAGCACCTATTTGTGCACCAGCTCCAACCCCAACGGACAATTCCGCGATGCCACCGGCAGAACCACTTCCGCCAGCATCAGCACGCCTTTGACCACTGTGTTTTACACCGGTGAACCCGGCGATAGCATCACCTGTCAAAGCGTCGCTCCTTACAGTGGAGCCGCTTGTGTGGACACCCTCACCAGTGAAACCGAGGGTGGAGGCGCCGTGTGTGAGGACCTCAGCTTAGACGACCCCTACATTGTCAATGACGACGGCAGCCAAACCCTCATCAACCTAAGCAGTCAAAACGACTTGCAACGACTTTATGCAGAAGACACCGCTTGCTTCCCCTTTGAAGTGAACGTGGAACCCAACTTCAACGGAACCCTGCAAGCCAGCGCTTACACCGACAGTACGCGAAACACTCGAAGCAGCGGATTGCTCTCCCTGAACGTGAACAGCAGCGGTACTTACGTGGGCAACCCCGCCACCATTGGAATCAGCGAAACAAACAGCTATACCGGCACTCTCTGTTGGGAAAACTTCAGTGAAAACCAAGTTCTCGATCTGCAAGTGGTGGACTCTGAATCCGTTTGTGCCGACTCAATCACCCTGCCTCCCATTCGCGTGATTGGGGACGACGACGATGATGATGATGACGATGATGACGACAATCCCACTTGTGAAGACGTCGTAGATGTAGATGAAATCGATGCCGGAGGAATCTGTGAAGAATATTCCATGGAAGTCTGCGTAGAAGACGAAGACATCGAAGTTGTGAGCAGTGGAGACGAAATCTGTTACTACGATGAAGACGACACCGATCACAGTGACCCTATTGACTGCGAAGAAGGTGAACTCACCATCGAAGCAGAGCGCAATCGTGAATGTTACGAGGTTGAGATTGAAGGCAACGTGTGCAGCGGCGAAATCAGCGTCGAATACAACGGCCAAGTCTGTTACGACGACAGCCCCGAACAAGAAGAAGTGGGCGTGCTGAACAAGTACATCTACACCTTCAACTTCAGCTCTGAAAAAGTTTACAATTCCGATGAAGACGTCTTCTTCACTCACGACGAAGACCGCACCTTCTACACTTTGGAATACACCCCTGCCGGAGCCGAAGACACTCTCGTCTTCACCGACGACATGTGGGACAGCAATGGAATCGAAGGAGTTTTCGGTGACGGAGCCAATGAATCCACTCAAGGACACATTTGGCTTGCAGAAGAACTTTCTGAACTCACCGATTATCAATACAACTATCAAACCATCAAATCCTTTGGTTTTGGAGAAGAATACGAAGCCGGTTCCCAAGGCCTCGCCGACTACGTTTCAGGTTTCACCGAAAGCAGTTATCAAAGTTTCGTGGCTTACCTGCAATACGAAAACAGCAGCGATCCCTACTCTTCAACGTACATCCATGCTTGTGCTGCTTCCACCGAAGACGGGGAAACCGTTTATGGTGAGGATGGCCTACTTTGCTACAACCCCGAGTACAGCCCCGAAGACGAAGGCCGCGTCGTGATTTTGAACGCCGACGCCATCCCCAGCGATGCCACTCTTCGCATCCGTTATGTGGGAGTGATCGAATCTGGGATCACCGCCGAATGTGACGAAAGCGACGATGAATGTTTGACGGAAGTGTTCCTGAACTCGGCTCAAGTGTTTGCCGACCCAGAGGACATTGAAGATGTTTCAAACGACGACGACTGTGACGAAGACAACGCCTGCAGCGAAGATTCTTCAACCCTCGTGGTGCTTTGTTCTTACCTCATGACCCAAAATGCCGGAGACATCTATCTTGAAGGCGACTTGGACAGTGGATCCGACATCTCCTGTGCCTACATCAATGACGAACAAAATTATAGTTCATACAGCAACACCGACGGCCTGGTGATTTTGGACGCCGGCGACGGAGACGGCGATGAGGACCAAGAAGATGAAGACAGAGACATCACCTATCACGTGGAAAACACCAACAGTGAGGTCTCCATTTGTGACGACTCCAATTCAGACAATTTGATTGGAAACCTCAGCTCCTATGTTTGTGAAATCGTCAGCGCCGTGAGCGAGCTTTGGAGGAATGAAACCGTCAGCGAAACCACCGACTCCCACGTGAGCCAAGCCGTGCGCAACGCCGACACCAACCAAGCCAGTGCCAACGAAGTGTACAGCGGCTGGGATGCCCTAGCTTCGGCCCTCACCAATAACAATAACCCAGACAGCGGAATCCTTTACTTCCAAGGAAATGGAACGAATTCAAAAGTGACCCTCACAGGAACCTTCGTGGTGCCTTGTGGCGCTTGGACCTTGGTCGTGCAAAATGCCAATCTACACTTTGCCACCGACATTGAGTACGCCACTTCCTGCACTGCGGAATCCGGCAAAAACTACACCACCGACTTGCCTTCCATCGCCTTCGTCGTAGAAGGAGGCGACATCTACATTGAAGACTCCGCTTACCACCTTGCAGGGGTGTATTACACCAATCAAAACATCGACGGCGACCTTCGCAGCGCCGTGGACGGAGCCCTCACCTTCGATGGATCGCTTTACGGAAACGTCGATCCTCTGCTCGACGCCGCCAACTACGTCGGCCCCCCAACCCTCGACGGAGGCAGCGTGGTGGTGCGTTACGACAGCCGCATCCTTTTGAACACCCCCCCCGCCCTCTCTGAATATGTGGACGTGGACACGCAAAGAGGAGTGAATTGAAAGGAGGGAGAAAAATTTGACAGAATCATTCTATTGGAAAATAATGAGGTTTATTAAACAATAGAAATGGCCCACGAAGAAGATGCCACCAGCGACACCATCACCCAAGAGATCATCTTTGGAGATAGAATGTGTCCAGTCAAAGCACTACCACTGCCCGAAGGCTACAAAGGTGCCGTTTATCTCAATCCAAACATAGAAATTTCTGGCCACAGCAATGACGATGTGGTTGCTTGTGCCTCGGGAAGCAGGGCAGCCCTGCTCATCGTCTTTGATGGAATTTCAACAGGTAAACCAGGAAAACCAACTTATGGCTTTGAATCAGGCCCCGTTGCAAAATACGCCGCAGAAATAGGGTTGGCCTATGCAAAAGCTCACCTAGCAGCAGGACGAGCATTTTCATTGCAAGAAATGCATCGGCATATAGGAGAAGCAGTAAAAACAGCCTTCATCCAGAATACACTTCCAAAAGGAGGACTCGTGGGTGTCAGTGCACTTCTATTGCCGAATGGAGTGATCCATGTCCATCGCTTTGGAGACGCTGAAATAGCCCTAAGTGGTGTTAACGGGGGGCGTTTCTGGGTCCCTAACGAGCTTTTGCCTCAAAATATGGCTTTGAGAAGATATCAAGAGGATGGAGATATCTCAATAGATCAGGTTTTAATACCAGAAAGAAAAGGTGCCCCTATCACCAACTTCATCCTCACCAGTCGAGGTCTAAGCAATCCAGAAGGGCCCGACTGGATCCACCGCTTGGCAGCAGGACAGCGCTTCATCATGGGCAGCGACGGTCTTATGATTTACGATCAGCTCAAAGCGCTCCATGAAACAAAGGGTGATGCACAACAGCTTTTAAGTGAAGTTGCCAATCATGCAAACAGATTTTCCACAGACAATATCTCCGGTTTTGCCATTCAAAGAATCGCAGCTTAAGCACTCTGGTCTTTTTTTGAGATGGCCTCTACACTGCAAGCATGCCCCAGTCCAACTTCTACTTCATGGCCGGTGAAGACACTTTTTCCCTACTGGAAGAAGTGGACCGTTGGAAATCCGGCTTTCTAGAAAAATACGGCGACACCGACATAGAAGAGCTGGACGGAGAAACCGTGGCCGTCGAGACCATTGCCGGTGCCATCCAAGCCATGCCTTTCCTCTCCCCCAAACGCTTGGTGATTTTAAAAAACTTCCTCAGTGGGAAAAAAGCGGAGCAGGCCAACGAGCTTATTCCTGTGCTCGAAAAATTGCCCGACTCCACCTTTCTGCTCATGGCAGAACTCACAGAACCGGACAAGCGCAGCAGCCTGTTCAAGCACCTCACCACCGCTGCCACCCAACGCCTCTTCCTCAAGCCCAAAGGGGCCCAACTCAATCTATGGATTCGCCGCCACATCGAAGCCCTGCATGGACAAATCGACCCCGGCACTGCCGACTACCTGGCGAGTTGGGTGGGCGACGAGCTCTTCCGCCTGCACAATGAAATCGAAAAGCTCACCCTTTTTGCCCAAGGAAAACCCATCAGCCCTGCCATGATCGACGAACTGGTGGCCGATCAAGTCCAAAAATCCATCTTCATCCTCACCGACCTGCTCGCTCAAAAAAAACATGCCGAGGCCCTGGCGACCCTCAAAAAACTGGAGCAACAAGGGGAAGAAGCCGGCTACCTCTTTGCCATGGTCACGCGCCAATTCCGTCTGTTGCTCGAAATGAAAGCTCTGGCCGACCAAGGTCAAAACGCAGCCGCTATTGCCCGCACCATGGCCGTGCACCCCTTTGTGGTGCAAAACACCCTGCGCTACGCCAAAAATTTCACCTACGAACAGCTCCAAACTGCCCTCTCCGATCTGCTCACTCTAGATCGCCGACTCAAAACGGGCCTCATCTCTCTAAAACCGAGAGAAGAAGACCCGTTCTTATTGCAACTCGAGAAGATCATTCTCAGCTAACAAAGCTTAGCACTCCAAATATCGATCTGTTTCCCACTTGGAAACGGAGGTGCGATACGACTCCCATTCTTCACACTTGGCCTCGTAGTACTTAGCAAAAACATCCGCGCCCAAAGCCCCGCGAATCACTTCGTCTTTGGCCAATTCTTCAATCGCTTCCTTGAGGTTGGAGGCCACCGTCTTAATGCCCTTTTCGCGCATCTGCTCAGCGGTGAGTTCCCAAATGTTTTCTTCTACCGGAGCCGGAGCCACAAGGCCTTTCTTGATTCCATCCAGACCTGCAGCCAACATCACGGCAAAGGCAAGGTAGGGGTTGCTGGAAGGATCGGGGCAACGCAATTCAAAACGAGAGCCCTTAGCCGCAGTAGCAGGGGTAATTCGAGGAATACGAATCAAAGCACTACGATTTCGCTGTCCCCAAGCCGCATTCACAGGGGCCTCATAACCCACCACCAGACGTTTGTACGAATTCACCGTAGGGTTCATCACGGCGTTCATCGCACGGATATGTTCCAGTTGCCCAGCAATGAAGCTTTGAGCCAAGGCCGAAAGTCCATAAGTGCCTTTAGGATCAAAAAACGCATTGCGTCCATCTTCAATAAAGCTGAGAGATTGATGCACGTGCATGCCGCTTCCATTCACTCCAAAAATAGGTTTGGGCATGAATGTGGCGTGGAGGCCAAGCTTAGCAGCCCTATTCTTAAGGGCCAATTTCAAAGTGATGGCATTGTCGGCACTGCGCACCGCATCTGCATAACGAAAGTTGATTTCATGTTGGCCAGGAGCCACTTCATGATGCATACGTTCAATTTCAATGCCCAGCGCATCCAGGTCAAAAGCCATGAGACGACGCAGCTCCAGAGCCAAGTCGTCGTATTGAGCGAAGTAACCCGCGCTATCGTGAGGCAAAGTCACGGCATTTCCTTCTGCATCGCGCTTAAAAAGGAAGAATTCAAGCTCTGGACCCACATTGTACTCAAACCCGAGCTTGGCCGCCTCTGCAAGTTGGCGCTTCAAAATTTGACGAGGGCAGCCCTCATAAGGCGTTCCATCGGGCAAATGCACGTCACAAATCAAACGAGCCGTCACATCTTCACTGTTGAGCGTCCAAGGCAAAACCGCAAAAGTATTGAGGTCAGGACGAAGGATCATGTCCGATTCCGTAATAGCGGTAAAACCACTGATGGAAGAGCCATCGAACCACATGTCGTTATCGATGAGTTCTTCGAGTTTGTGCACTGGAGCCGTCACAGCCTTGAGCACTCCATTCACATCCACAAATTGAAAGTCCACAAATTGCACTCCATTTTCTTGAGCCATTTTCAGGACCATTTCTTTAGTCACATTCTTATGAGGAAACTTAGCGTACATGTGCTCGCGTCGAACGCCTCGAAGCGCAGCGGGTGCAGTGGCCGTAGCGGTAGCCGTGGTCATGGGGAAAGGGGTTAAAATTAGAAACAAGTCCTTTTTAAGGATTTTATAAAGATCAAACAAGGGCTTTCTTGAGCCTAAAAAACACTGTCAAACACTTGCTACACCCCCGCCTTGACCTTTAAAATTCCAAGCACTATGCTGTAGCAAATTCCGACTGTCGAAAATTTCTACAACCCAAAGTTCTCTTGTCTAATAACCTGAAAAGTGTCCTGACGAATATCGGTCTGAGCAAAAAAGAGGCCGCTGTTTATTTGGCGAACTTGGAGCTGGGCACGGCCCTTGCGTCTGAAATTGCAAAAAAATCCAAACTCAATCGAGTCACCACCTATGACGTGCTCGAAAAATTGATCAGTGAAGGCCTGGTCAGCTCTCAAATGATCAAAAAAGTGAGCTGCTTCACGGCCATGGAACCGGACCAGCTCCGCTTGGAAGTGCGGAAACATTATCTGGATTTCAAAGAAGCTTTGCCGGAATTTCGTCGCCTACAAGGGAAAAGTTCTCATCCACACATCCGTTATTACGAAGGTTTGGACGGCGTGAAAAAAATCTATGCAGACACGCTCAGCTCCAAAACTGAAATTTTGAATTACGCAGATTCCAAATCCATCCGTGAATTCTGGCCCAAATACGATCAAGAATACGTTAAAAAACGCGTGGAGGCTAAAATTTATCTGCGCGGAATCGCCCCTTTAGACGAACACGGAAAAAAAGTCGCACAACAAAACGAAAGCATGTATCGAGAAATCCGTTTGGTCAAAGCGGGGCCCTTTTCGTTCACCAATGAAATCAACATTTACAACGACAAAGTCGCCATCGTTTCCTTCAGCAAAAACACCATCATGGGCATGATCATTGAAAGTGAGGAAGTGGCCAACACTCAACGCGCCATTTTCATGATGGCCTGGGAATTTGCCGAAAGCACGGGTTTACGAGAAGTTCAAGCATCACAAGAATAGCAAGGCTAACTCAAAAAACTTCACCGCTGCATCAAGCCATTTTGCATCAAGACTTTTTCATGATGATCGACACGACCCTCCAAACGATCGTGAGCCAAGCTAAAAGAACTGAATTCCTGTTCCAATCGCTCCAGGGAAAGCGCTAAGTTTTCATGCATGCCCAAATGTTCCATTTTAAAATCATTGAACTCATCTCGTGTGAGCAAATTCTTAAACATGTTGTCATGCCCCACCAGCATGATCTCGACATTTTCGAAACGCTCGTCAATCCGTTCAAATCTGCTATCAATCTGCTCAAATTTTTGATCCATCTTGTCCTCCAAGCGTTGAAGTGCCTGAATGATCATTTGATTCGTAACGGCCATACACAGTTTTAAAGAAAGGATGCTCAGCGTAACAAAGAAAATTTCAAAAGTCCTGAAAAAAACTTACAAAATGAAAAAGGCGTTTACAAAAAATACAATTCTTTTAAAAACCGCGATTCGAAGGTTTCCTGCTCTCAGTGGTACCTTAAAATTGAGGATGCCGCTTGTGCCAATCCGTAGCCTGTTCATAGGCATAAGCTGCTTGCAGCAATAAAGGGCTCAGACCACATCGGCCCCAGAATCTGCAAACCCACAGGAAGCCCCGCTTGAGTGAAGCCACAAGGCAAAGAAAGTCCAGGAATACCCGCAGCAGAAGCAGGAATGGTGAGAGCATCGGCAAGATACATCGCAAGAGGATTGCTGGCCTTTTCCCCCACCTTAAACGCAGGGGTGGGAGAAGTAGGAGCCATCAAAAGATCCACCTCTTTAAAAGCATTGGCAAAATCCTCAATAATGAGCGTGCGCGCTTTGAGCGCCTGCTTGTAATAAGCATCAGCATAACCAGCTGACGAAACGAAAGTTCCCACCATGATGCGACGCTTGATTTCAGATCCAAATCCTTCTCCACGGCTCTTGCGATAATAGTCCAAAAGGTCATCGGCATTTTCAGCTTTATGTCCAAAACGAATGCCATCGAAACGCGCTAAATTCGTGGAAAGTTCCGTGGGCATGGTCACGTAGTAAACAGACACTCCGTACTTGGTCATGGGCAAACTCACTTCCTTCACCGTTGCACCGAGTTTTTCATATTCCTTCACGGCATCCATCACTCGTTCCTTAACCTCCACATCCACGCCTTCCATAAAGTATTCCTTGGGGACTCCGATGCGCAGTTCTTTCACACCTTTCTTCAAATCCGCCATGTAGTCCGGCACAGCGACTTTAGGAGTCGTAAGGTCTCGATCATCATGCCCAGAAAGAAGATTCAAAAGAAGAGCTACATCTTCACTGCTGCGAGTGAAAACCCCCACTGTGTCCCAACTCGAAGCCATTCCGGTCACTCCAAAACGACTGATGCGTCCATAGGTGGGCTTGAAGCCAATGCATCCACTGAGAGAACCCGGTTGACGCACAGAACCTCCGGTATCGGTCCCAAGTGAATAAAAAAATTGTCCAGCAGCAACACCCGCAGCGGAACCTCCGGAAGAACCTCCGGCCACATAGTCTTTATTCCAAGGATTCAAAACCACTCCAAAAGCAGAATTCTCAGTGGAAGCTCCACACGCAAATTCATCCAGGTTCAATTTTCCAAGCAAAGAATAACCCGCCTCTTTTAATTTTCGGGTCGCCGTCGATTCATAAGGAGGAACAAAATCTTCGAGCATTTTTGAAGCCACCGTCGTTCGTATGCCACGCGTGTTGAAAATGTCTTTCATCGCTGAGGGGATACCCTCCAAAATGCCAATGGCCTCTCCGCGAGCGATTTTTTCATCCACTCTCTTCGCTTCGGCCAGAGCCAAGTCATCCGTTCGAGTAATAAATGTGTTCAAATGCTCAGAGCGCGCAATTTGATCCTGACAGGCCTTGAGCAAATCCATGGCAGAGAACTGCTTTTCAACAAGTCCTTTATGGGCTTCGGTAATGGTTAAAAAATGTAAATCCATTATTATAAACCAATTTTTTAAATGACGCGTTTAACGCGAATTTGATGGGCTTCTTTAGGAAGTGGACTGCACTCCAAAAGTTCATCCGCTGTGCAAAGCGAAGCGCCGAATTGATCTGCACGAGCCTCCAAAGAAAGTCCCGTCACCTGAGAAGTTTCTTTTACAGAAGAAGTGTCCAGCTCCTTCAAAACTTCAACATAAGTCAAAATATCTGTGAGCTGGCCGGCATAACGCTCCATTTCCTCGTCCGTCAGATGCAGACGAGCGAGTTTAGCGATGTGCTGTACTTGTTCTTTGGTGAGTTTCACGCGCCAACTCTAACGGAGGAGTAAAAACGCTTCAAGATCAAATAAAAGTACGCTATAGTAGCCACATGGAAAAAACATTAAAGAATTTAGCCTCCGTATCTCTGCTCTTCTTAGTGCTCACGGGGGGGTTGCACCTCAGTGCCACCTTTTTATGGATACAAGGAGAACAAAATGCCACTCTAAAACTGTTTTCTCAAAGCTTAGATTTGCCTTTTTTACTCAGCGCTCTGCTCTATGGCAGCACTCGTTTTTCCCTTTCTATGGAAGAAGCCACGAACAAAGGGAAAGTTTTTTTTATCGCATGCAGCCTCGTTTCTGCTTTGATTTTAAGCGTTGCTCTTTTTACTAATTTTGCTTTCCCCGATGCCTCCCTCTTCCGATAAAAAAATCGTGATGGCCTTTGGGACCTTCGACTACTTTCATGCAGGTCACGAGGATTATTTACGCCAAGCCAAAATCTTAGGAGACCAATTGATTGTGGTGGTGGGCCGCGATGAGACGGTAAAAAAAGTAAAAGGCTTCACTCCAGGTATGAATGAAAAAAAACGTCTGCGTGATGTAGCGGCTTGCACTCATGTGGACAAGGCGGTGCTCGGTTACCCCGAAGACAAATATTACGTCATCAAAAAACACCGACCTCACATTTTGGCCTTGGGTTACGATCAATTTGCCTTTACTTATGGGCTCAAAAACTTTTTCATCAAAGAAAACTTGGACATTGAAATCGTGCGCTTGGATGCATTTGAACCTCAAACCTTCAAAAGCTCTCTGATTCGAAACAAACTTGAAGGCGAAGAAAAACTCACCCTTCGCATCCCTTTACCCGACTCTTCTAAAGCCACGCCATGCGCCCCCGAAGCCCTCACTCTCTTCGCCGACTAGCGATTTTGGCGTTGCAAAACGTCCATCGCAATTGGCTGCTCAGTGCCGCCACTATTCTAATGATGGGACTGATCCTCTTCATTTTCAACGTGATGTTGCTGCTCAATATTCTGGCCCAAAACAGCCTGGACGAATTGGGTAAAAAAGTGGATTTGATCGTTTATCTCACCGATGAAGCTTCCCTTTACGAAGTAACCGAATTGGCAAATGCGCTCGAGACTCAAGCCGAAATCGTTCAAGTGGAATACACCAGTAAAGACGATGCCCTCAAAGCTTTTTTAGCCCAGTACCCAGATCAAAAAGACCCTTTCAAAGAGTATGGGATCGAAAATCCTCTTCCCGGTAGCTTGCGCATCGTGACCGAAACCCCCGGCGACCATGCAGACGTGCTGCAATTCATCCAAGACTCGGTTTATGGAGAATTTTTGCTCGACACCGAAAGCACCAACGAAAACCAGACCATTGCGGAACGACTGCTGAATCTCACTGCATTCACTCAAAAACTCATCCTGGGCGTGCTGGTTGCTTTTTTGATCGGAACTTTGCTCATGAGCATGAACGCCGTGCATTTGAGCATTTTCAATCGAAAAACCGAAATTCAAATCATGCAATTGGTGGGGGCCAAACCTTTCACCATTTACAGCCCATTTTTGATGGAGGGTGCGCTCTACAGTGTGCTCGCCACCTGCTTCAGCGGACTTTTATTGAGCATTTTTTTAAAGAGCACTCAACTGCTCCCTCACCTGAATTTTGCCCAAAAAAGCTCCCCTTTCACCTTGGCGGGGCTTGAATTTTTATGCAGCATTGCGCTGGGCCTTTTGGCCAGTTCCCTAGCCGTACGGCTTTATTTGCACCGCTCTTTAGTCCTCGACAACGCATGATCAAAAACTTCACTGGAATCATCATCAAACGCAAAGAATGGGGGGAACAGGACTGCCTCGTCTCTGTATTGACCGATGAAGGCACACGCCTGGACCTGGTAGCAAAGGGTGCAGGAAGCCCTCGATCGAAACGCAGAGCACATTTGGAATTGATGAATCAAGTCAAAGGCACTGTGTATCAAAGCAGCCATCAGCTTTATTTGCAGTCGGTGGAATGCATACAAAGCCATTTCCACTTGAAACAAAATTTTGAGCGTGTCTTGCAAACTTATCTTCTTTTAGAAGTGATTGAGCAAAGTTTGATGCCCGAAAACGGAGACCCTCACTTGTACGAACTTTTAGAAAAAACATTACTCCACCTCAATCAAAAAGAAAGCTGTCACCTAGGGGCAGAAATCGGCCTGGTGAAATGGGGGGAAGCCCTCGGAGTCTTACCCAGTTTTAGAAGCTGTGGAAATTGTCATCAGCATCTGGCAGAAAAAGCACAATGGAATCTAGAAAAGCAAGTTTTGCACTGCTTGAACTGCGCCGCACCCCAGGGAGAAGACTTGCCTCTAAAATACTGTAAAGCTCTGGAATATTTTAAAAATGCCAGTTTTGAAGAGTGCCATTCTCTCGTTTTTCAAGAAGAAGAAATCAAAAAACTACGTGAACTGATCCCTTACCTCTTGCGCAGCCATTTGGAACGCCCCTTAAAAAGTCTGGAGGCCAGCTCAAGAAGCACCCAATTCCTTCCAAACAGCGCTCACAAAGCGCTGCCCATCCAAGCCTGAAAGTTCACGACAACTCAGTCGATGGATGCGTATGGAGTGCCCCCGAGTGACATAAGCAATCAAGGGACAAGGGGCTTTGGGCTTGCAACACGCGCTCAAAATCACCGGCAAATTCTCTTCCTCAGTCACCAAAACCTTCTGAGAAAAAGAAGGGGAGGAAGGCCCAGCCAACTTCGCTTTGGGCTCCTCTTTTTCGACAAGCAAAGGAGCCTCCAAGCTAGGAGATTCACGCAGCTCTCGACCAGCCAGCAGATTCAATTCTTTGTCCTGGCTATTGAACCAATTGCGAATCTTGGCTTTGGCGGCAGTGGTTTTTGCAATGGAATACCAATAGCGATTGGGTTTGGCATTGGAACGCGTCGTGATTTCAAGCACGTCCCCGTTTTGCAATTCATAATCCAAAGGCACGATACGCCCATTGGCCTTGGCATTCAGCAATTTGTGCCCCAATTCCGTGTGCACTCTATAGGCAAAATCAATGGGCGTGGAGCCACGAGGCAATTCCAAAACCTGGCGTTTCGGCGTCAGTACAAAAATACGATCCGGGTACACGTCCATTTCTGAACTCACCTCTCCCGTTTCCGAAAGACCTCTAAGCCACGCCAGCTGCTCCTCCACCTGAGGATGCAAATGCAAGGGCCCCATGCTGCGCGCCTTGCGAATACAAGTGAGCTTTTCCTCATCAATTCCGCGTTTCAAAAGCAATTCTTCCACCTTGCTTCGATCCGAAGGAAACATGTGTTGAAAATCTTCCAACCAAGGCTGAACCCACGTCAGCAAGTCCGGTTCTACCTTCACCATGAGCTGGATACGCCTCACGGTTTCGCGCACCATTTTTTGCTGCTGAGGAGTGAGCGCGCTTTTTTGAGAACCATTCCCCATTTTATAGGCCCAATGCGAGGCAATGCCCAATTCCGATTCTCGATGCATTTGCAAAGTACGGATCTGCACCTCTGTGGCTTCGTCATACAAATCCCCACCCAATCCCAAAACTGTGGTGTGCAAACTGCGATACCCATTGGGCTTGGGCACCGCCACATAATCTTTAAATCGTCCCGGCAAAGGCACAAATTTCTGATGGATGAGGCTGATCGTGGCGTACAAAGAGCTCAATTCTTCCTCCCCTTTTTCATAATGATCCGGCAAAAGAATACGTACCGCAAAAAGATCATAAATCGAATCCAAAGAAAATTTCTCCTTTTTTTCCATTTTTTGATAGAGACTCCAGAGGTGCTTGAAACGCCCCTGAATTTTTTCCACTTTTATGCCTTCCCGGACTAAAAATTGCTCCAGATTAGAAACGGCAAATTCCATGCCTTTTTCACTGCGAGCGCGTTGGGAAGCCACTTGAGCCAGCAAATCTTCATAGGCCTGCGGATACAGGTATTTGAAGCACAAATCCTCCAATTCACTTTTAATGGAATACAAACCCAAACGGGAAGCAATGGCGGCATGCACCAGCAAAGATTCGCGCGCGATGCGCTCTTGTTTTTCTTGAGGGACAAACTCCAAAGTTCGCATGTTGTGTAAACGCTCAGCCAGCTTAATGAACACAATGCGCACATCCTTCGCCATGGCCAAAAACATTTTCTTCCACTTTTCCGCTTCCGTGTCCTCTTTACGAATCTTCACCACTGAAAGACGATTCATCCCCTCCACCAGACCACTCACCTCAGAGCCAAACTGTTTTTCAAGAGCAGCAAGGCTCACCCCCGTGCCTTCCAAAACATCGTGCAAAAGAGCCGCTTGCAAGGTTGTCAAATCTGGGTTCAAAGGCAGCAAAATTTCAGCCACCGCCACCGGATGGACCAAATACGGCTCACCCGAATAACGCTGCTGCCCTTCATGAGACACTTTGGCAAAAGCATAAGCCTCATCCAAAAGCGCCAGATTGAGATCCGGCCTTTGTAGAGAAAGGATATTGCGTAAATCTAAATAAGCCATGCCTCTATCTTAATGAGAGGAGCAAAAAAGGTCTACAGATCCGAAACACTTTCAATGAGATCCAGATCCGATCCTTCCACTTCCACCACTCGAATCCCTTTGACCAGGGCTTCTTCATTGAGTTCAATGTCCAACAATTTGTTTTCTACATAAGGAATGATTTGTTCATAGTAGGCCAGCAACTTTTCGCGAGCAAAGTAATGAGCCCTCAAACGGATCAATTCTTGACCATAACCCACAAAAGCATCCAAAGCAGCCGTGCTGGCATAAGCATCCAATTCCTCCAATTCTTCAAAAAAAACAGCTTCTCGTTCGTCCTTATTCGTCTCCACGGTCGAAAAAGCTCGGGTCAAGGTTTCAACTTCACTTAAAAGAACTTCCCGACTTTGCAAAGCGCTGCGATGATAAAAATTCAGTTCCTGCACATATTCTTGCAAAGCTTCACGTCGATCCGAAGAGCGATTCAAAAGTTCATTCACATCCACTTGAGCGCTTTCATAGACTTTAGAAAAATCATGGATGTGTTTTTGCAAAGCATCGTCCCCATTTCCTTCCAAACCCAGATCTTCCCCTGCATCGAGACTTTCATCGTCTTCCAAGCCCGTGTCCCCCAGGTGCATTCCTGCCCACAGCGAGTCATCAGGATAGCGGCTTTGCCCTCCTTCAGAAGGCTCGGAAGGGTCTTGCGTTTCATCTTCCACTTCACGGGGTTCATCTGTAGAAAAATCGCGCCCCTCCCGCCATTGAACAATTCCATAGATCAGTAAGGCTAAAAGACCCACTCCCAAAACTCCACCACAGCAAAATTTGAACTGACGGACTCCCAAACCGGCTTCTTTTAAAATATCCAAAAATCCTCCCCCCTCTTCCTCAGAAAAAGCAGCCGCTCCAGATTCTCCTTTGGAATCCATGTCCAATTCTTTCAGTTGATCTTTCACCTTACGACGACGTTCCAAGAGTTCTTTGCTCGCATCCATATCTTGCACTTCAAAAGTGTCGAATTGTTTCAAAACTTCCGGAGCATCCACTTCCAACTCCTCTTTGGGAGCTTCCTTGGAATGGGAATCTGGATTTTTAGGTTCCTCTGCAGGACGAGACGATTGAGAGTGATCCGCCATAAATTAAAATTTCATCAGTTCATTATAACACAAAACCAGCAAATCCAACAGGTCAAAAAGGCAAAAGCCAAAAAATCACCATAAGAATAAAGAGAAAGATAAAAATGGCTTCCCCCTGCATCTTACCTTCAGAGTGGAGCAGCTTGGCGGTGACGACTAAAAGCCAAAGGCTAGAAATCCCTCCCAAACCTGGAAGAATTCCCAACACATTCACCAGACTGGCATAGCCCAGCACCTGAAAAAACCCTTGGGCACTGAGTTTGGAATGGAATAATTTTTCTGCTACCAAGCCCATACAGAACAAGATGAAAATCCGAGCCAAGGCCCCGCTCAGTGCAAAAAACAAAACGGCGAACAGATCCGGCCGATAAGTCACCCATTCGACCCGTATGGGAAAGAACAAAGGACACAAACTCAAAGCCAGCGTACCCAGCCCAATGCAAAGCAAGGCATTGCGCCATTTACCGCGATCCTGAGCCACGGAATGCAAAGCGGCTTCTTTCAATTGCAAGATCTGCCAAGCTTCAGAAGCAATGTCGGCAAAATTCATAAAAACAAAAAAGAAGTAAAACTGTTTTACAGAATAGCAAGGCTGTGCTTAGATTTGAATGTATTTTTTATTCCTTATCTTGCATTATGCAACAAAATACAACCGACTTTATTGCCAAAATGGCATGGGAAACCACAAAAACCCATTGGAAGGATTTCATGATTCTACCCACAGCCGTTGGTGCCATGGTTTGCCTCCTCATGTGCTTAGTATTCCTCGGAGGCGCATCTCCGGCTAAAAGTTTCATCGCTTTCTTGCTTTACATCGCTTGGATTGTGTTCCTCGTTGCTTTTGCAGGCGCTCTCGCCAAATGGTGCAGCGATCTTTACAACGGCGCCAAAAAGCTAGACATTCAAGAGGGACTCCGCTACGGGCTTTCCCGTTTTTGGGGAACGCTCGGAACAAGTCTGTTAACAGCGATCAAAATTGTCCTTTGGTCTCTTCTCTTAGTGATTCCAGGTTTGTACAAGGCAGTGATGTACTCCAAGTCCACTAGAGTCTCTCAACTTGAAAAAATTTCAGGTGGCGATGCCAACCGCATCAGTCAAAAAATGATTTCCAGTGCCGGATTCATGCGCACACTCGGAAACTACTGTGCAATTTCCTTGGTCAGTACTTTGTTTTTTTATCTCTTCGCATTGGCCGCAGCCCTTGTGAGTGGAGGATTTGGATTGGCCTCTGAAACTCTCGGGGGGATTGTATTTATACTTGCCCTCGTCGTCGGAGGAATGGTTCTGAACATCTTTATTTTGGTTTACGGCACTTACGAATACCTCATCTACCGTGATGAGAACAAAGCAGAGCTCACTGCTCTCATGAAGACCTTAGCCAGCATGAAGTAGTTTTCAGGCTAAGTTAGATTAACAAAAACTAAATAAGCCCGAGTGTCAATAAAAGACGCCCGGGCTTATTTGCTGCCAATCTGATTTTCACCTAGAGGCTATCTTAAAATCCTCTGCGTTCTTGCTCTTCCCTTTTTTTGAGATAGCCTCTAAAATTTCGCCGAACTTTAATCTTTTATTATTTATGGATATTTCAGTACTCGCAATAGGAGCCAGCGTGCTCGCACTTGTCTGGGCCGGAGTGCTCATCGTGAACGTGCTGTCTAAAAACGATGGCGACGAACGCATGAGTCAAATCGCCGCCTCCATTCAAGAAGGAGCCATGGCCTACCTCAACCGTCAATACAAGACTTTGGCCCTTTTCACCATCCTCTTCTTTTTACTGCTCGGTTTTGGTCTTCCCGAAAACGGAATGATCACCGCCGTCGGCTTTTTGGTTGGAGCCATTTTCTCGGCCCTCGCCGGTTATATTGGAATGGGGGTTGCCGTGCGTGCCAATGTACGCACCGCTGAAGCGGCCAAGCAAAGTTTGCCTGCCGCTCTCAATGTGGCTTTCAAAGGAGGCGCCGTGACCGGTCTCGCTGTAGTGGGACTCGCCTTGCTCGGAGTTTCCGGTTTTTACTGGATACTCACCGTTTCCATGGGCATCACTGTGGATAAAGCACCTGGAATGCTGATCGGATTCGCTTTCGGAGCGTCTCTCATCTCTCTTTTTGCTCGTGTGGGAGGAGGAATTTACACCAAAGCGGCCGACGTGGGTGCCGACCTCGTGGGTAAGATTGAAAAAGGAATCCCTGAAGACGATCCTCGAAACCCTGCAGTGATCGCCGATAACGTAGGAGACAATGTGGGGGACTGCGCCGGAATGGGAGCAGACCTCTTCGAAACCTATGCCGTGACCCTCATCGCTGCCATGATTTTGGCGGCCTCCACTCTCACCACTAAAATCGGTGAAGTGGGCGTGACCTATCCTCTCGCACTCGGTGCCGTGGCCGTACTCGCGACCATCATCGGTCTTTATTTTGTGCGCCTCGCTCCAGGTAAGAAGAACATCATGGGCGCCCTCTACCGTGGAACCATCGCCACAGGACTCATCTCTGCCGTTGCATTCTACTTTGTGACGAAGGAAATGATCAACGACATGAACATCTACTACGCAGGCCTCGTCGGTCTCGCCCTCACCTTAGTGATCAACGTCGCAACCGAGTACTACACTTCTAAGGACTACAACCCTGTACGTTCCATTGCAAAGGCCTCTGAAACAGGAGCTGGAACCAATCTCATTGCCGGTCTCGCTCAAGGAATGTTCTCCACCTTCCCCATGGTCATCGCCATCGTGGCCGCCATGTTCGGGTCTTACTGGCTGGGAGCTCACTCTACTCTTGAAAGCGGAGTGTATGGAATCGCCATCGCAGCCGTAGCCATGCTTTCCACCACAGGTATGGTGATCGCAATGGATTCCTATGGACCCATCACCGACAACGCCGGAGGAATTGCTGAAATGTCCAAGCTCTCTGAAAAAGTCCGTGAAAACACCGACGCACTCGATGCGGTCGGGAACACCACCAAGGCCGTGACCAAGGGGTACGCGATCGGTTCCGCCGCTCTGGCTGCCCTCGTGCTCTTCCAAGCCTACGGCGAAGAACTCTTTAAAAACAGTGGAACTGAATTCATCTTCAACCTATCTGATTATCGCGTGATGATCGGTCTCTTTTTAGGAGGAGCCCTTCCCTTCCTCTTCTCCGGCTTCCTCATGCAAGCTGTGGGACGAGCAGGCTTCAGCATCGTTGAAGAAGTGCGCCGCCAATTCCGTGAGATCAAAGGCATCATGGAAGGCAAGGCTCGCCCCGACTACGGCGCTTGCGTGGACATCGTGACCAAGGCCGCTCTCAAAGAAATGATCCTTCCTGGACTCATCGCCGTGTTCAGTCCCATCATCGTCGGCTTCGTTTTCGGGCCCTTGGCCCTCGGAGGAATGCTCGGCGGAGTGATCATCACCGGTCTGCTCATGGCCATCAACATGAGCAACGCCGGAGGAGCGTGGGACAACGCAAAGAAGTACGTTGAAGACGGACACGGAGGGGGCAAGGGTTCAGACACCCACAAAGCCGCCGTCGTCGGAGACACCGTGGGCGACCCTTATAAGGACACCGCCGGACCTGCCTTGAACGCCCTCATCAAAGTGATCAACACCGTAGCCCTCATCCTGGCTCCGATCATTGTGATGCACTCTTGGCTTTAAACGTTTTGAACTTTACGATTTAAAAAGAGACCTCCAAAGGGGGGTCTCTTTTTTAGGGTCGTGCTGAAGAAAAACTGAAATGATTTTGTGTCAACGACAATCACACATAAAACCTTCTCTTCCAAATGAAAAATTTGCTAGCATAACCTCTCCTATCGCCCTTGCTTCAATGCCCTGGAATCCTTTCAAATTCAAGTACAACGCTGCTTATCTTAAAGAGGAAGGTTCGCACGCCATCTTGGAACTGAGACGTGGCACCCAAACCGAACTCATCTACTTTCCAAAAAGCCTTTTGCCTCTTGAGGCAACGGTAGGCTCCAGCTTCACACTCAAAATTGAAGACAGTGAAACAGCTCAAAGTTCTGAAGCAAAAACCATGCAGAGGCTTTTGGAACAGCTCATTCAATAAAAATCTGCTCCCATGAAAAAACTCTTCTTCTTTCTTTTAATGACCGCTGCCCTTGCCGCATGCACCCACCAGAACCCAGCTTGGCAAGGTTTCTACTATCCTTCCGGCTCTGCGGAAGACGGCTTTGAAACACAAAGTTTCGTCAGCAATGAGGCTTGTGAAAACTGGACTTTCGAAAAAATGGGTAATGAAACTACAGAAGGTGAACACTCTTACTGCGGCTACAATTGCAGTTATGATGATGAAGGCCAGTATGGCTGTGAACTTTAGCACGAAAAAAGCCCCGCAAGCGGGGCTTTTTAGTTTTGCAAGCGAAACAATTACTCTTCCTTCTTTTCGGTGGCAGCCCCTTCGGCCGCTCCTTCATCCTTCTTTTCTGTGGTCACTTCCACTGTAGATACATCCACTGCCTCAACAGGAGCCACTTCTTCTTCATTGGCCACCGTCAAGGAAATAACGGAAGCTTCAGAATCCGCAGTGATTTTTACATTCGCAGGAGCCACGAGATCAGAAACGTGGATGGAAGAACCGAGATCCACGAGGGATTCGATGTTCACCACAATCTCATGAGGCAAATACGCAGGAAGACAGGTCACTTCCACTTCGTCCATATTCTGGATCAAAATAGCACCCGTATCTCGTACAGCTGGCGATTGTCCCTCCAAACGAAGAGGCACATTGGCCGTAATCTCTTGGTCCATGCGCACATTGATGAGCTCAACATAGGCAATATCATCGGTCACAGGGTGGGTGTCCACGCGATGCACAATCACATTTTTTTTCCCCTTTCCATCCACATCGAGTTCAATCACCGTATTCATCCCCGCAGTGCGGTACAAACGACGGAAGTCCCCGTAATTAACGGTGAGGCTCATGTTTTCTATTCCTTTCCCATAGTATTCAACGGGAATAAGAGACGCTCGACGAAGGTTTTTCGCGAGAACAGATTTATCTCGAACAGATGCAGAAAGTGTTGCTTTATCCATAAAAACTAAGAATGCGGAGGGATTTTAACGAGAGCCAAAGGAGAAAGCAAGCTTAAATTCACTTTATGTTGGAACAACACGCAAACTAGCAGTATAATCCCAGCGCTTTAACTCTAACGCAAAACCATGGGACTCTTTGGACAGGCTAAAGACCTTTATAAACTTCAAAAGAAAGCCAAACAGATTAAGGAAGAACTCAAAAACCTCCACATTGAAGCCGAAGTGGAAGGGATAAAAGTCGTGATCAATGCCGAGCAAGAGGTGCAGGATGTGTTCATCCCCGAGGAAATGATGAAACCTGAAAATGTAGAAAAGCTGCAAAACGCACTCAAAACCGTCTTCAACAAAGCCATCAAAAAAGCCCAGGAAGTGGCCGCAGAGCGCATGCGCGACATGATGGGCGACCTCGGTATGGCCATGCCTGGAGCCGAAGGCGAACTCCCTCAAGCTTAGTCACAAACTCAACTCATGGAAAAACGAATCCTTCAATTCCTTTGCTTGCTTGTACTCCTTATTGGAGCCTGGCATTTCTGGAATCCTTTTTGGAAAAGCGACCTCAACGAAGCCGTGGATTCCACGAGCAGCGAAAAAATCGTTTTCTCTGTTGAAAAAGGTTCCAGCGCCAAACAAATCGCCGGTGCTCTAGAAAGTGCAGACCTGATTGTGAGCGAAAACAGTTTTGTAAAAACCGTGGAAAACGAAGGCCTGGATGGAAAACTTCGTTACGGCAGCTTCGTACTCAGCCCCAGCATGACCCTGCGCGAAGTGGTGACCGTGCTCACCACCGAAGGCACCGGAGAACTCGCCTTCACCGTACCTGAAGGATGGACTATTGAAGACATGGACCTAAAACTCACCGAACTCGGTCTGATTGAAGCGGGGGCTTTTAAAGAATGTACTCTTCAATGTGACTTCAGCTACGACTTCCTCGACGAAAACCAAAACCTAGAAGGTTACCTCTTCCCAGACACCTATTTTGTAGACAGCGCTACTTTCAGTGTGGAAAGCCTCATCAATCAAATGTTACAAAATTTCGATAAAAAATGGACGGAGAAAATGCAAGCCACTTTGGATGCCTCAGGAAGAACCCTCGACGAACTCGTGAACGTCGCCTCCATGCTTGAAAAAGAAGTGCGTACCCAGCCCGATTTACCGCTTGTGGCCGGCATCATTTGGAAGCGCCTGGACGACGACTGGACGCTCGGCATCGACGCCACTCTTCTCTATAAAGACGAGGACCACAGCCTCACCGCCGAAGATTTGGCAGAAGAAAGTCCCTACAACACCCGCTTAAACACCGGACTCCCTCCAACGCCCATCTGCAACCCAGGCCTCGCCAGCTTAGAAGCCGCTCTTGAACCCAAGGCAAGCGATTACTGGTTTTACCTCACCGACAGCGAAGGAGACGTGCATTATGCAAGCACCAATGCAGAGCACGAGGAAAACAAGGCGGCGTACATTGAGTAGAGGCCACCCCTAAAACTCCGCATTGATGGTCACCACGACCGGCGCACTTTGAGTGCCATCCGCTGCGGTCGCCACAACAGTGTAAGTATTGACTCCTGCTTTTAAATTGCCATAAGAGGCATCCGCTACATAACGGAAAGTTGCATCCCCCGGAGCAAAGCCCCCCAAAGTGTAAGGAGAGTTGTTGCCGGCCCAGGTCACCGTGACCGTTGCAGCGGTTCCACACGTGATGCTGCCCTCAATGGCAATGGCATCTTTTTGAATAGTCACATTCAGGCCCGGCGAAGTCACTGAGGCACATAAGCCAGCCACGGGCGTTTCGGGTTCCACAGGTTCAGGCGTTTCGGCTTCCACAGGTTCATCCGTTTCCTCGGTTTCCTCATCCACTTCCTCTTCTGCAAGCTCTTCTTTATCCGGGGCCGGTTCTTCTGCTTCTTGAAAGGCAACGGCTGTACCCAAATTCCACATCACAAAACGATCACCCACAAAATCGTCCCCGGCTTCCCCGAGCAAGTTGAGGCTCTCGCGAGCCAGCAAGGCCAGCTCCGCTTCTGAAGTTAAAATGGATTTTTTTCCTTTCTCGACACGCACGCTTTCAATGACCGAATCCCCTTGACTGCGATCCACATAATCGACTCTCATGCTGCCTTCAAAAGAATAGACGTACTGTTTGGTGCTCTGATTGGCGATAAGAAAAACCCCCTGAGATGATTCCATATTCATGGTCTTGCCCTTCAAAAACAGATCGATGCTTTGCTCTTCAGAACTTTGCTTCACCCACACCCGACCTGTTAGCAGCTCCAAACTCACCTGCGTCTCTTCTTCCGACACTTGAGCGTCTTCAAAACGGAGTTTTGTGTTTTCATCCAAACGGAGCTCCATGTCATCGGCGAAACGCAAAGTCACTAAGCTGTCATTTTGAGTTTGCACAGTGTCTCCCACCAAAAACATCTGGGCATCCGCAGCCGGAGTCGCCTCGGTTTGTCCCCACTCCAAAACTTCGGCGCTTCCTTCATTGAGCGTCAAAGTGGCCTCATCTTTTTTCTCTTCCATCATGGAGCGCATAAAAGTCACACAAGCCTGCAACAAGAGCAGCAGAATGACCAAAACCACCACCAGCCAAAAAAAAGATTTGAAACCGCTGGAGCGTTTTTTGGACGAAGCTTGATAACGACGATAATAAGTATAATTCATTTGAACGTGTCAAAGACCCATTTCTTTCTTAATGGCATTCATGTCTCGCAGCAAGTTTTTATCTTTCTTGAGCTGTTTCTCCACTTTTTCACAGGCGTGCATCACCGTGGTGTGGTTCTTGCCTCCAAAGGCTTCTCCAATCTGTTCATAAGCGGCCCCGAGCTCATTTCGGATGAGATACATGGCCACCTGACGAGGCAAAATCACATGGCTTTTTCGAGAGTCCCCCAGCATGTCTTCGGTCGAAAGCCGATAGTAAGAAGCCACCAATTCCAAAACATCTGCAAGATGAATGCTGCGAGTTTCACGGAGTTCTCCTTCCTCTTCCAAACCTTCCAATTGAGTGCGTCCCAATTTTTTAATGATCTTGGCGACGGAGCGCACGGTGGGCGTGGAGTGTTCGAGCTGAGCTTGAGCAATGGCCTGAACGAAAACCCCTTCCAACTCACGCACACTTTCATGCACATTCATCGCAATGAATTGCAAAACTTCTGGATGAATCAGCACTTCGTGTTCTCGACATTTGGAATGCAAAATAGCCAGGCGAGTCTCAAAATCCGGGAACTGCACATCCACAATCATTCCCATTTCAAAACGACTCACCAGACGATCTTCCAGCTGATCCAGCTCCTTGGGCGTACGATCCGAACTGATGATGATTTGTTTTCCATTGTCATAAAGCTCGTTGAAGGTATGGAAAAATTCTTCTTGCGTACGGTCTTTGTTCGCCAAAAATTGAATGTCATCAATAATCAAAACATCCACTCTTCTGTACCGATCCTTGAATTCTTTGGAGTTGCGACGTCCGATGGCTTCCACAATTTCATTGGTGAAACGTTCGCTGGTCATGTAGACCACCACTTTATTGGGATCATTGCGCAGCACTTCATTTCCAATAGCTTGCAAAAGATGAGTTTTCCCCAGCCCCACCCCTCCATAAATAAAGAGTGGATTGTACAAAGCCCCCGGCCTTTGCCCCACGGCCATGGCCGCGGCATGAGCCAAACGACTGCTGCCACCCACCACAAAATTTTGCAAACTGTATTTGGGGTTGAGGCACTTGCTCGAAATCCCTTCAATGAGGCGCACTTCTTGCCTCCCAGGAAGTTTGCGCGATTTTTTTTCTTTGCCATTGAACAATTTAGTGACATCCAGCGAACGTACATCTTCGGGCAAAGCCAATTGCGGGTCCACTTCAAACATCACTTCACGCACCTGAGGATGCACCTTTTGAATGGCCTGCATCAGCTGAGATCCCAATTTGTGCTCCAGCCAATCCTTGGCAAAAATATTGGGCACTCCCACCACCAAAAGTCCATCGTGATAAGAGAGGATGGCGGTGTTTTGAAACCAAGTGAGAAAGTGAGGCCTTTTTACATCTCCCTCCACTTTTTCAAGGATGCGAAGCCAAAGGTCCTGTCCAGGAAGTACGGCATCCATAAATAAAATTTCAACTTATTGGACGCTCATAGTAGTAGGAATTGTGCAAAACTCGCAAGCCACAATTGTGCAAAACTCTTTGACAGAAAAGCTCCCAATTGCAAAAGCTTAGTGCCTCCCAAAAAGTGAGCAACAAGCTCTAGTCTTTACAGCAAGTTCAAAACGTCGTTGAAAGTGATGTATAAAATAAAGACGAGTAAAAACACAAAGCCAGCCAAATTCACAAGATTGGCCCAACGAGCCAAGCCCGAACGGCCCGTGACGGCCTTGAACAAAATGCCCGCAAAATGCCCTCCATCCAAAGCGGGGAAAGGCAGAATATTGATCACTCCCAAGCTCAAAGAAAGCATGGCCACAAAACGCAAAGTGGCCGCAAAACCATCTTGAATGGTGATGCCCGTCATTTGAGCAATGCCCACGGGGCCCGAAACCCCTTCCGGCACTCCTTTTGCGGTAACAAATTGTTTTAAAACATCCACAAAAGTCACCGCTGTCACCTTACCCAAACGCCACATTTCCTGCAGCGCCACTCCAGGGGCAGAAAGCCCCAATTGCACTTCCTGCATCCCCATCAAAGTGAAAGGGACATAACCTTCATAAACCGAGGTTTTTCCAATGCTGGGCGCAAGATCCGCAAGGCCCACGCCCATGCGGCCATCTTCGCGCAAAAGAATGGTCAGCGTCACCGTTTCACCTGTCGCTTGCTTCAAAACTTGCACACGGATAGATTCACCTGTTCCAGAACTTTGCTTGTGAGCCGAAATCAAATCCAAAATTTGCTGCGCCTTAACCACCTGAAACTCGGCCACACCCACAACGCGATCCCCCACCTGAAGCCCAGCCTGTTCCGCAGGAGAACCTTTTTCCACAAAACTAATGACCGGAGCCTCAGTAGGCAAAATTAAATCCAGATCAAAAGTCCCTAAATTCGGACGATAAACCTTCAAAACAAGAGGCGAAACCAAGGTGTCCAAAGCCGTATCAAAATCTTCCAGCGAAAGCAAAGGATGCACTTGCCCCTCAGGATCTTTCACAGAAATCAAAACATCTCCTTGTTGCAAGACACCATGAAAAAGCGCATCCACTTGATCTTGATAAACCACAGAAGGCAAAGCGAAAGCCTCCAATTCAATTTCATCCAAAAGCTGCGGATTCAAAACTTCCTGGCTTTGCGTGCCATCGGCATGCAGTACCGTAAGCTCGGGAGCAGTGCCTTCCTCCACTTCAAGCAAAGTGCTTTGCCATTCTTCAAAAGTTTCAAAGCCCAAAATTCGATCCCCCTCTTTAATTCGATCGGAAGTGGACTGCGAAACCACAAAGCCCGGTTCCACCTGCATGGTCCCATTGCGAAGACTGGAAAAAAAATCATCCGAAGTGGCAATCAGCGGCTCAATACCGACCCAAAAACCAATGGTGAGCAAAACAAAAGAGAGCATCAAATTCATCAGCACTCCAGCGCACACAATAAAAGCCTGCACCCTCAAGTGCTGATTGCGAAAACTGCGCTTACTGGTCTCCGCTTCTTTGCCGGCATCCCCTTCCCCGAGCATGCGCACAAAACCTCCAAAGGGAATCCAGTTGATGGAATACAGTGTTTCGCCTTTTTTAAAGCCCCAAATGCGCGGGGGCAAACCCATGCCGAATTCCTCCACCTTTACGCCCGCTTTTTTTGCGGCAAAAAAATGCCCCGCCTCATGAATCAAAATGAGCAAGGAAAAAATAAGAAGGAAAGCAAGGACAGTAAAGAAGATGGACATGGAGAAGGGTTAAATCAAACGGTCATGATGGTCGTTTCTTTTTTCTTGGCCTCTTGATCGATTTGAGCATTGATGGCGTTCACTTCTTCTTGCAAATCTTTTTCAGCCTTGGTTCGTTCATCTTCTGTAAGTTGAGCTTCATGCTCCATACGCTTGAGTTGAGTCATTACCTCGTGACGGAGGTTTCGCACCGAAATGCGAGCTTCTTCCGCCATGCGGCCCACCACTTTCACAAGGTCTCGGCGACGTTCTTCCGTGAGCGAAGGAATGGTCAAAATCACTGCCAGACCATTGTTAGTAGGGTTCAAATTCAATTCCGATTCACGAATGGCTTTTTCCAAACCCGCAAGCATGGATTTATCCCAAGGTTGAATCTGAACGGTGCGCCCATCTGGAACCATCACGCTGGCAATCGCCTTCACCGGCTGCATCATGCCATATGCCTCCACCATCAAATTTTCAACCAGCGAAGAAGAGGCACGACCGATCTGGAGTCCACTGTATTCTTCCAAAAGATGTTCGAGAGTTTTTTTAAAATCTTGTTGAGCTTTGTTCACGAGGGCATGAGCCATAATTGAAATTTTTTAAGTTTTTTAAGAGATGAGGGTCCCGACAGATTTGCCGAGCGCCGCTTTGAGCAAATTGCCTTTGCTGCGCCCATTGAAAACCCGCACGGGGAGCCCATTGTCTTTGCAAAGCAGAACGGCCGTCAAGTCCATCACGCCGAGTTCACGGTCCAGCACTTCCTGATGAGTGAGTTTGGAAAAGAGCTTGGCTTTTTTATTCTTCATGGGATCGCTGTCGTAAACTCCCTCCACTTTGGTGTCTTTTAAAAGTTCATCACATTCCAATTCCAACGCCCGTAAGGCCGCCGCGGTATCGGTAGTAAAATAAGGATTGCCCGTTCCACCTGCACATAAAACCACTTCGCCACGATCCAAACAGTTTCGTCCAAACTCCGGTACATAAGGTTCGGCAAAATAAAAGTTGCCATGCGCTGCAAGCACGCGCGTCTTCACTTTGAGGGTTTTCAAAGCCTCCGCAAGCAAACGTGCATTCATGAAGGTCGCCATCATGCCCACGGCGTCAGAGGTGGTGCGAGCAATGGCCAAAGACTTGTTGTCTCGATAGCGCCAAAAATTGCCGCCGCCCACCACCACGGCCACTTGTATGTTCTTTTTCACCACACTTTGAATGCCCAAAGCAGCCGCCATAAGAGCGGCCCCGTCGGCCCCGATTCCATCGGGGCCTCCTAAAACCTCTCCCGACAATTTCAATAAAATGCGCCGTTTTTTCATGATCAAGTGAAAAGAAAATAACCGATTAAAATTCCGAGCACCGCTCCCGAAAGAGCCAGCAGCGTTCCTTTTTGTTGAGGAACCGTGCGCCGTGCATTGGCCAAATCTGTGAGCAGGTTGGTACTGATCACCACTTCTTCATCTTTATTGCGCTCCACCACTTCTTCAAAACTGTGCTGAGCCACCAAAAGCACAAAGCGATCAAAAGAAACACTCACCCTTTTGGAGGGCAAATTCTCTGCTTCTTTCTCGGGACTCAACTCCTTTCGCTCAAACGCAATTCCTTCTTCATCTTCGTCAGGCAGATAAATATCGTCCATGGATACAAGGCGTGAAAAAACGCTAGTATCTTACTGAACTTCACATCAGGTGTCCAATTTGTTCGGCAACGGTCAAAACAAGACGTGCATCTTGCTCCATACAATCGGCACAAACAGGAATCACCAAGGCTCCGATCAACTTGCCATCCACCGCATGCACAGCGGTGTAAAGATGCGAGGCATCTGCATAAGATTCCGGAGCACCCACCGTGGAAAGCAAAGGGAAAACTCGAGGAGTGGCGGCTTGGATCAAAGCGACTTCTTCTGCCGAAAGTCCCTCGGAAGCGGCCTTCCACATTCCATCCACCCCTGCTAAAACAGCCTTGCCGTGATGAATGACAGACTGGAGTTGCATCACAATGCTGCGCAAAGCCAAATCGGCACTGCCACTGGATTCTCGCACCAGTTTGGCCACTTGTTGCAAAACCACCAAACGTTCATTGGTGTCTTGAAAACGCGCATTCAAAACTTTTAAAATTCCCAAAATAATGCCCACCGCCGCATGAGGATCACTGGCGACCAAAGATTCAAAATTTTTCTGAGAAAGTTTGAGTAAAACACTGTCGCTTTGAGCCGTAACGGTAGCCGCACGCGTTTTGTCCGAAAGCAAAGCTCCTTCTCCAAAAAAATCGCCGGTCCCCAAGGTAGCAATGCGCTTTTGAGCGCCTGCTTGATCTTTCAATGATTTATCCACAAACAAGTTGCCCGAAAAAACATAATAAAAATCTTGACTGTCTTCGCCTTCCTTAAAAATCACAGTGCCAGCAGGGGCACTCACTTTGCTCCAAAACCCTTCCCCTCCAAAACTTTGAAAGATGACGGGATCGGTGAGATTGATGAAGAGATGCTTCACATTCATTGGCGCACGAGGTTAGCGATCAGTTCAGGATCATGTGCGCGAAGCAACATGTCTTGTTCAGTAATAAGGCCTTGCTTGTACAGTTCGGCGAGCGAAGAATCCAGCGTGATCATTCCATCCGCTTTTCCAATTTGCATCATGGAATAAATTTGATGCGTTTGACCTTCTTTAATGCAGTTGGTGATGGCATCGTTGCGCACCAAGAGTTCAAAGGCCATGATGCGGCCTGTGCCATCGGCGCGAGGAATCAGGCGCTGCGCCATAATACCAATCAAGGTGGTGGACAGTTGCGTGCGCACCTGACTTTGTTGGTGAGGAGGAAAAATATCGATGATACGGTCAATGGACTGAGCCGCATCCTGAGTGTGCAAAGTCGCAAGCACCAAATGACCGGTTTCTGCCAAAGTAATGGCCGCCGAAATCGTTTCAAGGTCACGCATTTCCCCAACCAAAATCACATTGGGATCTTCGCGTAGCGCTGCACGAATGGCATTGGGAAAGGAATTGGTATGCGTGCCCACTTCTCGCTGAGTCATCAGCGCCATCTTGGGGGAATGCACAAACTCAATCGGGTCTTCAATAGTGATGATGTGCACTCGACGGTTTTGATTGATTTCATTCACCATGGCCGCAAGCGTAGTGGATTTACCCGAACCCGTAGGTCCTGTCACAATGAAAAGTCCTTTTGATTTTTGAGTGAAGCCTTTAAGAAGAGGAGGCAAACCCAATCCTTCCACAGTAGGAATTTCACTGGGAATGGCACGAAACGCCACCGCAGGCCCATCCGTATCCCAAAACACATTCACACGAAACCTCCCCGAACCCATGAGCGCATAAGAAGTATCGATTTCTTCGCGTTGTTCAAAAAGCACTTGCTTATCGGCAGAAAGAATCTGATCAATCACTTCTTTCATATTTTGAGCCGTCATCACTTCTGCATTTTGCATTTCATACAAGTCCCCATTGGGCAAACGCACCAGCGGCACGCGCCCGACTTTAAGATGCAGATCAGGGCAATTGTTTTGTACGACTTCTTTGAGATAAGTATTGATATCCATAAAAGGGTTTATTGAGGTTCATCGAAGCTTTCTTCAAATTCATTAATCGGTCGGGGAGCATGAAGGGAAGCTAAAAATGTAGAATCAGGGTTATTGAGGTGCGCCAATGCACACGCTTCATTGGGGTTCATGCCATTGTAAACATGAATGGCAGCCACCAATTCAGAGGAAAGTCCCACCAAAGGAATTTCTTCTTCCCAAGCGGCTGCATACAAAGCAATGAGTTCCCAGTTCAATTTTTCATTCAAATCTTCAGCGGAAGGGGACAAAACAATGTGGCAATCTTTGGGTCCAGGAGGGGGGACGGTAGCGAGCTCTCCTGGCAAAAGCACTTTCACTTCTTTGCCTGCCTTAGCCGCAGATTTCTTCAAAATATTCATCGCAAAAAGAGACAAATCTCTGTCTAAAACCAAACGGGCTTTCGTAGGCAAAGGGAAAGCGGGAGCTTTTCTTTCAAAAAAATCCACATCCATATTCAACCCGTCGGCAGGAGCTAAAAGATGATGGGATTCATTAAGCTCCTTAAAAATGCCGCTCTCTCTGAGTTCAGAAACATCAGCAAACGAAAAAGATTCTCCCTTTTCAAACTTTTCAAAGGGCCACATCCCAAAAAAATCATCGAGCAACAAAGCAGCACGTGCCTGAACATTCAAAGATTCCGCAAGTTTCAGCTCATCAATCTTGGCCTTATCAATAATATTTTCCGTTCCAATCTCATGAAAATGCGCATAGGTAGCCTTCAATAAATCTTCATCCGATTCCAAAGCTGCTTTCACTCGTCCATCCAAATCAAGACCCAGCAAGTCGTTTAAAACCAAATAGGCCAAGCCTGTGATCTCCTTCGCATTGTCTGTGAATGCTTTTTGAACGTCGAAGTTCGTCATGCTTGGGATTTTTTAGAATTCACTTTTTGCAGAAGATTCATTTTTACAGATTCAAATTGTTGCTTCATTCGTGTATTTGCCACTTCATGACGGCGTGCGGCCTTCTTCTCCACATCCATCTCCATGTCTTCAATTTCACGCAAAATCAGTTCACAAGTGTGCAACTCTTCTTCAGGCCAACGTTTAAACACGGCTTCCCATTCCTCAATACCGCCTTTACGACCAAAATAATGGGCTAAAACCTCATTTTTTGACGCGCGGAGGGCGAGAGCGTGAAAATCCATGGCGTTTTTTTGAATTTAAATCTCATCATTATAACAAAAAAGCCCCCTTTTTACAAGGAGGCTTTTAGATTAGAGGCCAGCTCAAAAAACGACCGGCATTTTACATCATCCCGCTCATGTCGGGCATTCCGCCTGCAACCGGCTTTTCTTCGGGAATTTCCGTCACCACTGCACCCGTCGTAAGAATGGTTCCTGCAACAGAAACCGCATTTTCAAGAGCTGAGCGCGTCACCATGGTGGGGTCCACAATACCCGCTTCCACCATATCGAGGTAGCGATCGTTCAACGCGTCGTAACCATAAGTTTCGCTGCTTCCACGACGGATTTCCGTCACCACCACTTCCCCATTTTTACCTGCATTTTCTGCAATTTGACGGGTGGGCATCGAAAGCACGCTGGCAACCAGACGGGCCCCGATGTTCTCATCTTCATTCGCTCCTTCAAAACCTTCCAAAACCTTCGCCGCATGTAAAAGGGCACTTCCTCCTCCGGCCACAATGCCTTCTTTCACAGCCGCTTTGGTCGCATTCAAAGCATCCTCAATGCGCATTTTCTTTTCTTTGAGTTCCACCTCACTGGCAGCCCCCACTTCAATCACTCCCACTCCTCCCGAAAGTTTCGCAATGCGTTCCATCATTTTTTCACGATCGAAGTCGGACTTGCTGTGTTCCATGGTGGCTTTGATCTCCGCCACACGAGCCTCAATGGCCTTGGCATCGCCCTTCCCATCCACCAGCATGGTGTGGTCCTTGGTCGCGAGCACTTTTCCGGCGCGGCCCAATTGTTCGAGCGTGGCATTTTCCAATTTGAGTCCCAGTTCATCCGAAATCACGGTGCCTCCGGTGAGCACGGCAATGTCCTTGAGCATTTCCTTGCGACGATCCCCAAACGAAGGCGCCTTCACCGCAAGAATGCTGAAGCCTCCGCGAATCTTATTGACGAGCAAGTTGGTGAGCGCATCTCCATCCACATCTTCGGCAAGCACCACCAGCTCTTTTTTACCCGATTGAACCAGCGCCTCCAGCAAAGGCAAAAGCTCCTTGAAGCTAGAGATCTTCTTGTCGGTAAGAAGAATGTGCACATCGTCATACGACGCTTCCATGCGAGCCGGATCAGTCACCATGTAGGCAGAAATATAACCATTGTCGAATTGCATTCCCTCCACGACTTTATAAGAAAGGCCCATCCCATGTTTGGTTTCTTCCACGGTGATGGCTCCATCGTGACCCACTTTTTCCATGAGTTCTGCGAGCACTTCCCCAACCTGTTCATCTTGAGCCGAAATGGTTGCGACTTGAGCGATTTCTTTCTTGGTTTTCACAGGCTTCGCCAAGGTATAAAGTTTTTCAACCACTTTCGCAAGTGCCTTGTCCATTCCTTTTTTCAAAAGCACAGGGTTGGCGCCAGCCACCACATTGCGAATTCCCTCTTCCACAAGCGCAGCCGCCAAAACGGTTGCCGTCGTGGTTCCATCCCCAGCCACGTCGTTCGTGCGTGTGGCCACTTCTTTTACAAGTTGAGCTCCCACGTTTTCTTCGGGATCTTTAAGGTCAATCTCCTTCGCGATGGTCACTCCATCGTTGGTGATGAGCGGCCCTCCAAATTTTTTCTCAAGGAGCACATTGCGCCCTTTGGGCCCCATGGTGATGCGCACCGCAGCCGCAAGTTGATTCACACCCGAGAGCACTTTTTGACGAGCCTTGTCGTCGAAGATGATTTGTTTTGCCATGGTTTAAAGTTGGTTAGTGAGAAAAATAATTGAACTAATTATTTATTCATGAACAATTAAATTATTCGATAATTGCAAGGATGTCCTCTTCTTCCAAAAGGAGCATTTCCTGCCCATCCATTTCCACTTCCGTAGGTCCATACTTTTTAAAGAGTATTAAAAAATCAAAAAGCTTCTTTTCATTTTTTGTTGTACTTCCCTTCCTTCCTGCATCTCTCTTGCATAAATCCTGTATCCTAAACCCATGAATTCAGCTCTCATCGAAAAAGCAAAAGTAAATCCTGACGCCTTTGGCAATCTCTACGAGGCGTTCTACGATCCACTCTATCGTTTCGTATACATAAGAGTTAAAAATCAAGACCTCTGTGAAGACCTACTCAGCCAAGTCTGGGAAAAAGTCCTCACTCATCTTAAAACCTTGAAAAGCAACGCACCCGAAGTATTCAGAGCATGGATTTTCCGAATCACCCTCAACACCATCCATGAGCACTTTCGCCAGCACGGTAAAACTCTACTCCCTTTCCCAGAAGATTGGGATCCGCCAGGAAACGAAGATCCCATAGAAGAGCTTCATGGAAAAACCCTAGAAGAAAGCATCACTCTAGTGCTCCACAGTTTGCCTCCAATAGAACGTGAGATTTGTAGCCTTAAAATTTTCGGGGAACTCAAGAACAACGAGATCGCAAAATGCGTCAATCGATCTGAAAATCTAGTGGCAGCTTATCTTTCACGGAGTCTAAAACAAGTCCGCACACGCTTATCCTCTCACCTCTATTAATATGGAAAATCACAACGAATTCCTCAAAAAACTGCAATCGGCCTCTGTACCACAAAACCGTAGCTTCAAAGCTAAACTCAAAGAAGCCTTGATAGCTCGTGCTGAGCAAGAATACCCACCCAAAACTCGGTTCAATCCTTGGCTTAGAGCACTACGCATACCCTTTTCCGTGTTGATTTTAACCTTGATCATCACGCAAATTGCAATTCCAAGCGGCGATGATTCCAGCTCCACCAACGCCCTCAGCGCCTTCATTCAAGAAGCAAAAGCCAGCTATCCCGAAACTGAAGGGAAAATCTACCATGCCAAAATCAAGGGAGAGATGGAATACTATTTTGAAAGCGAAACCTTTAAAGGTTGGCAAACGGTAAGCATCATAGAAAAAGACATGTGGACAGCACCAAACGGAGAGCTAAGGCAGGAAATGAAGATCAGCTCTTTCAATGGTCCCAATGAGTTCGGTGACTTTGAACAAGTGGACCAAACCGATCTAGGCCTATCCAAAAAAGACAGCTATGGAAACATCATTCCTTACACCTTGCTCCAAATCACAGGCACCACAGATGGATCAGGAGGAATAGATGAGCCCATTGGCGAGCCCATTTACAATGTCCATCCTGGCAAGCAGTACGATGATGCGGATTTGAGCAAACAATTTTTAAACCAAATCACTTGTGTGACCAAGGAAGCGGGAGAAGATTTTGATGCCTACGCTTGGTCCACAATCAATAAAGACAGTCTAATATCGGAGGGTCTGATAGTAACGAGCTTCCCACACGATAACAAATACAAAATAGTGGATGAATTGTTTGAGGCCGCCAGCGGCAGCCTTTCCAGTCAAGAAGTCATTGCAATTTTGGAAAAAGTACAAGATGAACCCCAGATCACCTACGAAACCATCGAAACCAATGGAGTAAAAGAAGTCGTCATATCTCTAAATACAAACGACTTCATGCCAATCAATTCAAGTAGCAAAGAAGATCTAATAAAAATCGATAGGAAGGAAGAAAATCTCATCACGATTCACTTCAACCAAGAAACTCATCAACTCATTTCGATGAAAAGCGAGGTCCTATACGATGGAATTGTGCAAAACCGTTCCAGTACAACCGTAGTGTCCTACGAATACTTAGATTACGAAGCGAATAAGGCTTTGTTCGAAACCAATGAAGACTTTGTCGCCAGTCCATACTTCAATCGCTTTGAGCAGAACATTGAAGATTTCGAACCAGGGTGTTACGAAGCTTATTTAAAACTTCCCGATGAAGAAGCAAAAGAGTGGCTAGAACAAATAAAAAGCCAGTTCACAGAAGCAAATATGGAACTATGGAATCACCCTCTATCCTTGACCCTTGGCTATTACCGATTGCCAGGAGAAAATGAAATCAAAGGAGAAGGCTTCAAGAAATAGATAAATTCACAGAATAAGCAATACAGGGGATAGCTGAATCTTAAGCCCTCTTTGCTCGTTTTGCAGCCCGTTTCTCCTCTTTGGACTTTTGAGGGGCCTTTCCTTTGCTGTCCCTTCTCTGAAATTCACCTTTTCCCATAGCGTGAGTGGGTTAATGTGAAAAAAGTGTAGAGGCTATCTCAAAAAAAGGGAAGGACAAGAACGCAGAGGACTTTAAGCTGAAAGAGCTTGATGCAAACAAGCAACTTGTTGTTGACCATGCAGAACAAAACCCACATACCATGTGCCAACTTTCATCTGCGTAGTCAAAGGAACAACAAAGTAAAAACCACGTACAAATTTTCTATAAATCAAAAAATCAGCACCCGCCATGAGACAAGTGCTGATTTCTACTCAAAATGAAGCGCTCCTTTAACACCCTCCTCCGCCCATCATTCCATCGTCACTTTGCCAACTGCTGCACCCATTTTCATCAATAGTGAGTTCCTGAGGCTGGCTGGGTTCTTCTACATCAGCTTGCTCTTCCGAACCTTGCACAGTCACAGCAGTGATTCCTCCACCAATCACCACGCCCTCTATCACAGACTCACCCTCCGAAACCTCTTCTGTAGAGACAGAAAACATAGTGGAAAGTCCATCTCCAAGCCATGTTTTATTTTGTTCAAGACTGAGAGTAGGATCAAAGAACGCAATGCTGAAACGCAGCATCAGACTGTCCTCCTCCCCAGAAAAGAAGAGAGTACTTTCACGCACCTGTCCATTGCCATCTGTAGAACTAGAAAAAGAAAACACTTCACTGGGGAGCAAATCATCCTCCACAAACATGACAACACTGGACCCATCCGCCGTTGTAAACGCCACCGGTCTTCGTTCAGAAAAATAAGAAGCACATCCACTCTGCTCACTCACAATGGCAAGCAAGTTCTCAAGCACAACAGTACAATAAGCATCTCCATTCGAATCCATCAGTGTTTCTTCCGCAATTACTACATCCCTCAAATCAAGAGCTCCTTGCGCTTCAGATAAAATGTGTTCCAAATCAGGAACTTGCAAACGTTCCTCCAAAGCAGCAAGCTCCTCAACACTCAAAGCTTGAATCTGCTCAGAAACTTGGGAAACCAATTCTGCAGCGCTCACCGCAGGGACGGGGTTAACATTAAAATGAGAATCTGGCTTTTGCAGCACACTGAATGTGAAAAGCAAAACAAGAGCTAAACCAATAGGAAAAAGTCTTTTCATAAGATTAAAAGATGAGCCTTCAAACCGTTTCGAAGAAAGAAGAGCTCGTCGTAAACGGGCACGGTGCAAAGGAAGGTCCGGCGTGGACTTGTTCACGTGCTCAAGTTTTTCTTCAATTCGTTCCATAGATTTGAAAGAAAGAAATAAAAGGAAGCTTCCGTAGTTACAATGCAAATTCTTTAAAAGGGTTGCAACGCTCGTAACTTTTCCAGTCCGCGAGAAAGAAGGGATTTCACGGTGCCTTCTCTTTTATTGAGAATGCTGGCGATTTCTTTAACACTTTTCTCCTCAAAAAAACGGAGAGCAATGACTTCTTGATAAAGCAGCGGCAAAGTCTGGATTTGTTTTTGCACACGTAAAAATTCCTCATGACGCTCAAGCACTTCCTCAGCCAAACGAAGCTCCTCTTCTAAATCAGCGGAATCTTTGAGATCAAACCCAGTATTTTCCATCATGGCTTCCAAAGAACACAGCTTCTTTTTCCCTCTAAAATGCATGCGTAGTTCATTGGTTGCAATGCGATAAAGCCACGCCGAAAACGAAACCGAGCGCCAACGAAACTGCCATAGTTTACTCAGTGCCTTAAAAAAAGTTTCCGCAGCCAAATCTTGAGCCAAAGCCAACTCCCCCGTTCGATGAATCAAATAAGCAAGGATCTTAGGATGGTACAAGTCAAAAAGCACCCCAAAGGCCTCGGGGTCTTTTCTGGCAGCTTCAATGAGTTCTTCTTCCTCCAAAATATACTACTTTAATGAGCTACACCTATAATGCACAAAGCAATCAAAGGTTGCAAAACCACTACAAAACCAATTCAAAGAGGCTCAAACTACCCTTTCAGAACGAGGCATCATGGTGGTCATCACTTCTCTCATCAAGTGAGCACCAACACCAGGCACTCCTAGGGCACGCAAGAAAAAATCAAATCCACGCCCGGCGACCCAAGCACCCCCAAGCAATGAATCTGACGACGAACCATTTTCCACATCGTCAGACTTATACGTCAGAACGGTATAGCCCTGCGTATCAAAAGGTCGCCCTTGAGACTGTCGAAGCAGTTGAGCCAAAATATAAGCTCGAGGATGCACACTGGTAACTCCGTCTGGCAACTGCCGCTCCAAGTGCCTGAAACCAGTTTGCAAGCTTACATCACCGCTCAAAGGAGACACTGCACCCACTTCAACAAAGCCCAACTTGTACCCAAACTGCGCACAAGCAGTAATACCTCGCAAACGATATTTCAGACGTTCACTTAACGTTAAAGGACGACCACGCATATCATTCCTTGCATTCACAAACGCAACAAACTCTTCAATCGGGGCCTGAGGTTCAATCACAAAAACCGGAGCGGTCATCTTTAAAACTTCCTGAATTTGCCCTGCGGTGAATTTACGAAGTGCAGTCAAGCACGCGTCCAAAGTAGGAGTTGGAGACAGGTAGTCAGGATTAAAACTTTGCAAAAGTTCAAAAGCATCGCCAAATTGGGTCCTCACCAAAGCCTCAAAGTTCGCAGCATCAGAGGGAACAGGGACATCACTCTGAGGAACCAAGCCCACTGTGTGCAAAAAGTTTTTAAAATCCCTTGGATTCAGACGTCGCAACGCCAACACCTGATCAGACAAAGATGAGCCATCTGCTCTATCCTGCACTTTGGTGGGAACACCGCGTGACATAATACAATAATATGTTTAAGAAAAGATTTTATTGAAAAATCATTCAGAAAGCAAGGCTGCATAGGTCCATTGTTCAATCCAACAGGAAAACCCAATCACCCCGCAAACGCCTCCACGCGCTTCTCGCGGATCACCTCCACCTTGATTTTGCCAGGGTATTGGAGTTCTTTTTCAATCTGGCGAGCCAGTTCGTGAGAGAGTTTGATGGACTGAAGGTCATCGACGTTTTCAGGATTCACAAAGACGCGCAATTCGCGACCCGCTTGAACCGCAAAGGCCTTTTCGATGCCCTCGTGATCCGTTGCGAGTTTTTCAATTTCTGCAAGGCGCTTCACATAGTTTTCCATATTGTCCTTGTTGGCTCCAGGACGCGCCACAGAAATCAAGTTTGCAACCTGAACAATCTTGGCTTCCACCGTTTCTGCATCCACGTCGCCTTCGTTGGCCTCCACACAGTGCAAAAGCTCATCCGAAAGTCCAAACTTTTTCAAAATGTCGCGCCCGATCATGGCATGCTTACCCTGAACCTCATGATCCACAGCTTTACCAATGTCGTGCAAAAGCCCGGCCTTTTTACAAAGATCCACATTCGCTCCCATCAAACCGGCGAGCTCCGCAGCTAAAAAGGCCACTTCTAAGGAATGCTTGAGTACATTTTGACCATAGGCAATACGGAACTTGAGCCGCCCTAAAATCTTGAGCAAATTCGGAGGCAAACCGGCCACTCCAACTTCAAAAGCTGCTTTTTCTCCCAAATCTTTAATAAGAAGGTTCACTTCTTCCTTCACCTTGGCGTACATCTCTTCAATGCGAGCCGGATGAATACGTCCGTCTTCCACCAGACGTTCCAAAGTGATTTTAGCCATGTAACGACGAATGGGATCAAAACCACTGATGATGATGTTTCCCGGAGTGTCATCCACAATCACATCCACACCTGTCACGGATTCAAAAGCGTTGATGTTGCGTCCTTCACGCCCGATGATGCGCCCCTTCATATCCTCTTGAGGCAAAGGCACCGCCGTCGTGGTGGATTCCACTGTGGTTTCAGAAGCGTAGCGCTGAATGGCATCGGCAAGGATTTGTCGAGCTTTTTGATCAACTTCTTCCTTCATATCACGCTCCAGTTTTTTAGCATAGTGGACCAATTCATCCTTGAATTCTTTTTCAATCTGATCCAGGAGCAATTGCTTGGCCTCCTCATGAGAAAGCCCGGCCACATCTTGAAGTTTCTTTTCTTGCTCACTCACAAGACCCAAGGCCTTTTCACGATCTTTTTTCAGATGTTCCGCTTGCTCCTCGAGCTTGGCTTTCATTTTGTCGAGATCTTCGACGCGCGCATCCATCTGCTCTTCTTTTTTTACAAGACGCTGCTCCGATTCTTCCAATTTCTTACGCTTCATTCGCTCCTCTTTTTGAGCTTCTTCGCGCTCGCGCATGGCCTCATTTTTGGCCTTCATGATCATGTCATTGGCCTTCGTGTGCGCTTCGTTAAGGGCCTTCTCTTGCTGTTGGCGTTTTTTGAGATCTTCGCCTTTGATCTGCTGGTTCCGGAAAAAAAATCCGGCACCTCCTCCCACCGCCAGTCCAAGTAGAAGGAGTATCAAGGTCACATAGTCCATGATAATCGAGGGGTTAAACCCGGCAATAACAAAGAGAGACGCAGATCACTCGTCTTTTTTTAAATCGGATTGCATTGTGTATCGAAGCAGAGTTTTCAAGAAGTTTTCAACAATGAGGAAGTTCGATTCGCGTCGTCTTTGTATCCCGGAACTTGAGATAATAAAGAACTGAACGAAGTGTAAAAGAAAAGAGCGACAAGAGCAATGAGTTTTACACAAAATGGCCATTCAGAATTTTGTAAGTCAGGAAAAGTTAATGCGTTTTTAATGAAAATTTCAGGATTTCGTTCAGGTTTTTGGCTTAAGCTCGACACGTCTAACCCCAAACCATGTTCAAAAAATTGCTCAGCTTCTTTATTTTTTTAAGCCTCTGTGCCCCAACGGCCTTAGCGACTCCAAGCCCAGCCAGCTCTTCTACAGGCTGCCCCGCCACAACCACTTCCAGTGGAGCGATCTCCACAACCTTAAGAATCTCTGCCCTTTACCCCAACCCCAATACCGGTGAAGCCGAATGGATTGAAGTGACGAACACCGGCACTCAAACCCTAGATCTCGCCAACTACACCTTAGAAGACGCCACAGGCAACCCTTGGGCCGCTAGCGGAAATCTGGAAGCAGGCGAAGCCATACAAATCACTGGCTTCTCTTTTCAACTCAACAACTCCAATGAAACCGTGACCTTAAAAACCAGCACCGGCACCCAAGTCGACACCTGGACTTATGCAAGCAGCAGCAAGGGCACCATTCTTTATAGAAACGCAAGCGCAAGCACCTCCAGCACTGAAAACACCACAAACGCCAGCCAAACCGAACAAACCACCTCTGCCCCTGCCAGCACCCCCACCGAATGGCCCACTTTCTCAGAAGCCATGCCCAATCCTGAGGGTTCAGACGGCAGCGAAGAATGGATTGAACTTTACAATCCTCACTCTCAAACCTTAAACCTAAACGGCTTACAATTGGACGACGGCGAAGAGGGCAGCAGCCCTCACACACTCAGTGGAAGCCTGCCCGCAGAAAGCTATTTGCTCATCAGCATCCAAGACAGTCATTTGAACCTCAACAACACCGAAGATCACGTTCGTCTGCTCGGGATCAACAATGAAATTTTATGGGATCACCCCTACTCAGACCCAGACGAAGGCAGCAGTTTGATTGCTCATGGAAGCAGCACTGCCTGGACCACCACTCCCACCCCTGGTGAAGAAAACGTACAAAGTGGAAATCTAAGTGAAGAAACAGAAGAGGATGAAGAAACTTCCAGCGAAAGCAATGAAAGCGATTACCAAAACGGAGACCTTTCCGAAGAAGTGACCGTGACCGAAGTGTTTCCCAACCCCGAAGGCCCCGACAACGAAGAAGAATGGATCGAGCTCACCAACGGCGGTGGTGAAGCAGTGAATTTGGGCAACTGGACTCTCACCGATGCCTCAGGTCGCAGCTACACCTTTCCCGACAGCACCGTGATTCAAGCCGGTGAAACCCTCGTGCTCTACCGCACCGAATCCGCCATCTCTTTGAACAATTCCAATGAAAGCCTAACCCTGGCCGATCACACCGGCGAAGTGATGAGTGAAGTGAGTTTTGACTCCTCCCAAGAAGACGAATCCTATTCTGAAATTCAAATCGAAGAAGTCAGCTCGACTCAAGCCTCGGTGTCAGGACTCGGCAACCCTGTGCTCACCGTATGGCAGTGGGTCACGCCCAGTCCTGGGAGTCAAAACCCAGTTTGGAAACAGATCAAAGGCAGCGTGACCGAATTTGATGAAGGCCTGCTCACTCTCTTCGATGGCATCAGCTCTTGGACCTTCAAAACGGCCAACGCCGCAACCGACGAGCTGCTCTACGAACCCGGCAACGTGCTGCTGGTGCAAGCCTCCCTCAAAGACGAACTGTATGAAGTGATGCACGCCGAACTCGTGCAAAGCGCCACAAGCACAGATAAAGGAGGCTCCTTCCCTTGGAGTACGGTGCTCAGCATCACCGGACTCAGCGCCTGGGGCGGCTATGAACTCTACAAACGTCGAAAATCCATTTTGAATTTTAGACCCCAGGCCTTACAATGAGGGGGATCAATTCCCTAGCTACTTATGAACCGTCTCCCCTCGATTCAAAAACTCGGCTTTTTCGACCCTTGGGAAATTCAACGAGCTTGGCAACTACAGTTACGATACAATGAAAGAGCGATGGCAGAAGAAGGAATGACAGAAGGAGATAGACTAGATATACAAAGACAATACGATAATAACAAAGCAGAGGGAAAAAGAACTTTTGAATTGGCAGATCACACTTTAGACAGAGAAGGCAAAGAAAAAAAAGAATTCCTTACAACCGCCCTAAAAAGATTCCAAGATAAGACTGGTATCAACGAAGAAAAATATATCACACGAGTTGAAGAAGCCATAAGCATGAGTGAATTGAAAGAATTGGAAATGAAATTTAAAAAAACAGGGATCCAGTATTACAAAGAACAGATTAATAAATCAGGTTTATTCATTCCTATAGACCACCGCGAAACCGCCTTCGTGAACGATGAGAAAAAAATATATTTTGACTGGATAGAGAAGCAACCATTAGATACGGAAGATTCTGACGAGCCCAGCATCATCGAAGCGCTTTCCAACCTTCAAGGACACTTAGACGAAAGACGTGAGGGCAGGGATCGATTGAAAAGACAAAGCAGTTATGTCAAAGACGAATTCTTCCGACAACTGGGAGCCATGGGTACGAGCGGTTCAAAAGACAAACTGTTAGAAAAAATACTGAAAAGTGTAGGGAATTTGGAAAAAGAACCCTCCTCAATTCAATTTGAATTTAAAAAAGGGAGTAAAACAGCCGAGGGTAAAAAAGATACAGCTGCATTATTAAAAGAAGTAAGAGAAGAGCACGAAAAAAAAACGAAAGCTTATGAGGGCATTTTAAATGCCAATAGCATGTACTTTGGAGGGAAAAAAGTAAAAACCCCAAAAGGTGAAATGCGCGAAGCTCAATGGGAGTTCATGAAGTGGTTCCAAGACATCAAGAAATTTTCAGAAATGGATACGGCTTTGGAACAGTTAGAAGACACCGTAATTCCAGAAAGAAAAGCCGTTTACCAAGAAAGAAATGAACTGGTCAACGCCTTACCAGAGCCAAGAAAAACTGCCATTTTGAACAAAACAAACGAAATGCGCCTTCACACTCTTAAGGCTTACCTCAAAGAGGCAGGAGGAACGAACTTAGAAGAAAGTGCCATCGCATTGGAATACATCGCAGAGTTAGAGACTGCTGAATATGACGGCTATCCCCTCTTCACCAACGATGAAAAACGTGAGCTTAGAAAGGCAGTTCAGAAAAGCAAGCCTGAGCTACAAGAAGCAGAACTCAAAGTGTTACTAGGACGACTCATCCCTACAAGAGAAGCAGAGGTAAGAGATTACTTAAACTTAAGTGTACATCTAAAAGATGATCAAAAGTTCTTCACTGCGAACGTCTATGAAAAAAGGAAGTTCATGCGAGAGGCAATCGCTAAACAAAATCGAGAACTCCAACATCCTTTCGATATTGACAACCTAAAAGACATGAGTCAGGAAGAAAAAATGAGTACTTTACTGACAAAATTACAAAGCAGAGAAGGACAAAGAGATCTAAAGTCTGCAAGAAAAGAGTTGAGCCAAGAAGGAAAAACCCAACGAACCGATACTCAACTAAAAGTCATGGATGTAATGAGTAACCAATGGAAAAACATGCGGACCAAAGGTCTAACTCAACCTGAAAACTACATGACAGAGATTTACAAAGGTGCCAAGGTGAACAATTCACAACTTTGGCGAGGTGCGTGGCAAACCGGAGTTGCCAGAGACGAACACCAACAATATATGGCAGACACCGCTCGAACTGACTTCAAAGCTTACTTATCTTTACGAGGGAGAACATGGGGAGGAAATGCCGTTAAAATTGGTAAAGTAACAAAGGAAGAGCTAAGCAGTGGAAGGGGAACTATAATGGAAAAACTGAAAGAAGCAAAATGGGCAGAAAATATGCTTTTCTTAAACGGCCAAGGGGAAGATGAACTTCACCCAGATGACATGCTTGCAGATTTTCTAGCAGAATCATTGGGTGAAGAAGCAGACCAAATCATCTTAAAAGTATTCGGCATCGATCCAAGCCAGCTGCCCGTAGATTTCAAACAAAGGCTGATTCAAGTGGCAATCATAGGAGAAAATGGAGGGATTTTCAAAAGAGCCCACAACGGAGCCCAAATCATTCGTGATGCAGTAAATTAATTCGCTAATGAAAGTCATTAAAATCTGCCAAGCAGGGTCATGCCAAAGAAACTTCGCTACGAACACCTTAAAGAAAGCGGAGGAAACACTTGGCATCAAAGCCGGCGAAAACACACCCGACGGTAAGCTGCGACTCGAAACCTGTGGCTGCCTTTCCAACTGCGACTTTGGCCCCAACGTGTACATCGGCACTTACGAAGAAAGTCCCTTGTCCCTCTTCTTAAAGGACGGTAAAGTTGAGAACCATATGACGCCCAGCCGCATCGAAAAACGCCTCCACGAACTCAAAGATGAAACCTCAGGCCAAAGCCCTCCAAGTGTCAATCCATTCAAACTCCCCAATCTCTAATCTCTCTCCATGCTCCACGACATGATCATCATCGGCGGTGGGTGTGCAGGCCTTTCCGCCTCCATCTACGCTCGCCGTTACAACATGGACGTCGTCGTCCTCACCGAAGGACTCGGCGGCACCATCACCACCACTCACCTGGTTGAAAATTACCCAGGCTTCACGTCTGTTTCTGGACAAGAACTCGCGGACGCCTTCATCAACCATGCCAAAGCCAACGATGTACCCTTCCGCTTGGGAAGCCGCGTGACTCGCGTATGGCAAGAAAGCAGCTCTGGCAAAGACCCCATCTTCAAAGTGCAATTTGGTGTGGATGTGCACGAAGCTCGCACAGTGCTGCTGGCCACCGGAACCACTTATCGCAAACTCGACGTGCCCGGGGAAGCCGAACTCGCCTCCAAAGGAGTGTCCTATTGCGCCACTTGCGATGCACCTTTCTACAAAGGAAAAAACGTGATCATTGTAGGCGGAGGCGACAGCTCCGTGAAAGAGTCCCTGATTTTGGCAGAACACGCCAAACAAGTGACCATCGTTTACCGCGGCGAAAAGATCACCAAGGCCGAACCCATCAACATGAAACGGGTGGAAGCGACCCCCAACATTGCGATCCGCCTCAAGGCCAACATTGTGGAAATTCTCGGAGACAAGCGCGTTCAAAAAGTAAAATTCGACGATGGCAGCGAAATGGATGTGGACGGCGTATTTATCGAAATCGGACGCATCCCCCTCACCGACATGGTGAACGATCTGGGCGTTGAAAAGAATGAAAAAGGAGAAATTAAAATCAACCTGATGAGCGAAACTTCCATACCCGGCTTCTATGCCGCCGGCGACGTGGCCGACACCGAATGGAAACAAGCCATTGTCAGTGCGGATGAAGGCTGCAAGGCCGCCTTCCGTGCTTTTGAATTCGTTTCCGCTCAAAAGGCTAAACAATAAATGCGCTTCGCGCTTAACCCCTAACCCATGCTCCCTATGTGCTCCTCCAACGGTTCCTGCAACTGCGGAAAATCCGCCTGCTCTTGTAAAGAAAAAGCTTGCCTTCAAGTGGGCAAAGCCGCTCCCGATTTCACTGCTGAAGCCCTTTTCAAAGACGGCGTAAAAACCGTGTCCCTCAAAGATTATCGCGGAAAATGGCTGGTGCTCTTCTTCTACCCGCTCGATTTCACCTTCGTCTGTCCCACCGAAATCACGGCTTTCAACGACGCCTACGACGACTTTGCCGCCATGAACACCGAAGTGCTCTCCGCATCCGTGGACAGCGTGCACGCTCACATGGCCTGGCAAAAAGACCTCGGCATAATGAAATTTGGAATGCTTTCCGACCTCAGTCACCAAATCAGCCGCGACTACGGCGTGCTCATTGAAGACAAGGGCATTGCTCTACGTGGGGCCTTCGTGATCGACCCTGAAGGAGTACTCAAAATGGCCGTGGTGCATGATCTTGCCATCGGACGCAACGTAGATGAAATCGTTCGCGTGGTCAAAGCCTGCCAAAGCGGTGAACTTTGCCCCATCAATTGGAAACCGGGTGAAAAAACGCTGGGAAAGGCGTAGACTAAAAACTCCAAAAGATATTTCTTACCCCCCTCCTTATGAAAAAACTTTTATTGGCCCTCAGTTTGACTTTAATCCTCACGGCTTGCTCCGAAACAGCTCCCGTAGAAACCGACCCCACCGATGAAACACCGACCAAAGCGGTGGACATTGAAATCGACAGCAGCGATTGGGTAGCCCTTCAAGGACAAGGCTTTTATGTGCTCGCTCCCGCTGGATGGACTCTGACCTCTGAACAAGGCGTCGAAAGTTACGCGGGCACCATTTCTGGTGATGGAATGAGCCTGAGCTTTGATTACGGCGCCTTCGTAGACGATGAATTCAAAGACCAAAATGCCGATTACGCCAGCAGCAAAGAAAACATTGATGGAAAAGACTCCATCATTTATTTGCCACGCAACACCATTGAAGGAAAGCTGGGTATTTTCATGAACGTTTCCGAGAACGAAAAGCTCTCCATGACCGGAGAAGCCCTTGATCTCAATGAACGTCTCACCTTGCTCAAAGTTTTACGCAGCGTGGAACTGGATTGAAAATCACTCAAAAGGTAAAAACTCTTCCAGCTTATAATAGTGATCCATCACTTTAAAGCTGCCCGGAGCCTCATAATAAAGATGAACAGTGAAGCCCGCACCCGCTGCACTCAAAGAATAAACGTAAAAGATGGGCCGACTACTTTCAGCATAATTTTGAGGATCGTAAAATTCTTCTACTTCTCTACCTAGTCCTTCTTCCAGAGCAGTGAAGAAGAGATCATCTTCATAATAATCGACGGGATGGCCACCATCATCGACCCAATCCGGCATGCCTCCTTCTATTACGATGATGTAGACATCTTGGTCAACGTACAACTCCATAAGAGGATAGGTGCCTGTTTTTTCTTTGTATTCCTGCAGCAGATTCATGTAATAATCATAGTGCGATAAACGCGCTGCGTCGGCTCCTTCTTGATAGGAGTCTTCAATGTACCCACATCCCGAAAAAATAAGAAAAGCAGCCGCGAGAGTAAAAATTATTTTTTTCACGTGTGGAGAGATTAAAGTCAGTCAAGATATATCAAATTTCAGAACCCACCACAAGCGACCTTTTGCGCAAGTCAAAAGGTCGCTTGTGCCCTTCGCAAATACTCTAAGAAAAACTAGAATGAACGACCTAGCCCTATGCATGAGTTCAGACGCACTCAACAACTTTGCCCAAGCTAAAACTTTGCTCGATCAGGCAAAGCGCGTTGTCATTATTGCACATAAAAATCCAGACGCGGATGCCGTGGGCTCCAACCTAGCCATGCGCGAAGCACTGGAAAACAATGGCAAGCAAGTGCTTTCAGCCTGTGTCGATCCCATCCCAGAAAATTGCCGTTTTTTACACAAGGCAGAAACTTTTGTCCAAGACTTCAATCCCGCCGATTTCGACCTCATCATCACTCAAGATTGTGGCGGACATAAAGTCATGGCTTTTCATGAAACAAAACCGGAACTGCTCGACCGAAGTAAAACGCTGCTCCTCAACATCGATCATCACGCCTCCAACGACCATTTTGGAACCGTGAACGTGGTCATGCCCGAAGCCCCAGCCACCTGCTTCATCCTCTTTTTGATGTTCTCGACCTACGGCTGGACCCTCACCCCCACCATGGCCACCGCTCTTTTGCACGGACTGTACTACGACACCGGCTCCTTCATGCATTCCAACACCAACGCCACCGCACTGCGCATCGCGGCTCGGCTTCAAGCCATTGGCGCCGACCACTCCCGCAGCATCAAAGAGCAATTTCACACTCATTCCCTAGCTCAACTCAAGCTGTGGGGCCGCGCACTCGAACGAGCCAGCCTCAATTCCAAACAAGCCGTGGTCACCGGACTCAGCAGCAAAGATTTTCAAGAACTCGGTGCCAACAAAGACGATGTTTCAGGACTCATCAACTACCTCAACCACGCCTCACCCGCCAAATTTTGCGTGCTGCTCACCGAAGAAGGCAATGGCATCATCAAAGGCTCCATGCGCACTCAAGACCCCGACATCGATCTCTCTGCCCTGTCCCAACTTTTTGGCGGAGGGGGCCACACCAAAGCCGCCGGCTTCAGTATTCCAGGCCGCTTGGTAGAAAAACGAAGCTGGGGTATAAGTTGAGCCATGGCTTCCATTTTCATCTTTCACGGCATAGACGGCTCACCCGAAGAAAATTGGTTCCCTTGGATGAAATCGGAACTGGAAAAAAGAGGGCATTCAGTGATCGTACCCCAATTTCCTCATGGCAAAGGGCACAACCTAGCCACTTGGTTGGAACATTTTTCCAAGTACGAAAAAGACCTTACCGACGATAGCATTTTAATAGGCCACAGCATGGCAGGCGCCTTCATGCTCACTCTTTTAGAAACCCACCCCGTTCGTGCTTGTTTCTTAGTTGCAGGATTCATTGGCCCCTTGGGGTTAAAAGTGTTTGATGAAAGAAATGCCAGTTTCACTGAAAAAGTTTTGCCTGGCAGAAAATCCGCAACAACTGTGCTCATTTTGAAATTTGCCAAAGCGACAACGACCCCTACGTCTCTATAGAAAAAGCAGAGGAACTGAGCCATCACTTAAACACGCCAGTGACCCTTGTGCCCAATGCAGGACATTTCAATCAAAGTGCCGCTTACACAAGGTTTGATTTACTGTTGGAAAGCATAGAACGGCTGACCTAATCTGCCGGTGCAGACTTTTTAAAGCGCAGCAAATCGTTCATTCATCACCTCCCAGTTGAGGTTTTTAACAAAGGCATTCAAATAGTCAGGCTTCTTGATGCCGTAGTCGATCATGAACGCATGTTCCCAACAGTCGAGCGCCATGAGGGGCACTTGATGCACTGGATAGTTCATGTGGTGTTCAAACATAATATAGTGGTGCAATTTTTTATCCACCTTGCTGAAGGTCAAAAGCACCCAACCTGGAGTGGAAGCCGCCGCCGCACGCATGTCCTTTTCCCAGTTTTCCATGCTGCCGAAGGAAGCTTCGAGCGCCGCCTTGAGAACCGCAGACCCTTCGGTGGGAGTGCCCTTCATGTTTTCAAAATACATCTCGTGCAAATAGGTTCCGTTGAAAGCCGTGGCTTCGCGACGTTTGAGTTCGCTGTATTCACCAAAAGAATAGTTGGCGAGTGATTTATCCACCGTCATGAGTTTTTCCTCAATCTCATTGATCTTCTTCACATAGCCTTCATAAAGCGTGAAGTGAGCCGTGAGTTGAGCGTCTGAAAGTCCTTGAAGAGACCCAAGCAACCTAGAAAAGTCTTTTGCAGTATGTGCCATAATTGAGTAGAGTTAGGGATGAGCCCATTCTAACAAAAGCAGCATGGCAAAGACACTCGATTTAGGCGACAAAGTTCCCGACTTCAAACTCCCCTCCTCAGAAGGCAAAGAAATGAGCCTGCACGATTTTGCAGGCAAAAAAATAGTGCTTTATTTTTACCCCAAAGACGACACCCCCGGCTGCACTGTGGAAGCCTGTGACTTCCGAGACACTCAAGCCGATTTCAGTAAACTGAATGCCGTGATTGTGGGCGTGAGCAAAGACTCACTGAATTCGCATGAAAAATTCATCGGCAAATACAAACTGCCCTTTGTTTTACTCAGTGACGAAGATTTAAAGTTGATGGAAGCCTTCGGCGTGTGGAAAGAAAAAACCATGTATGGGAAAACCGCACTCGGCGTGATGCGTTCCACCTTTCTCATCGATGAAAATGGCGTGCTGGTGAAAGCGTGGCGCAACGTGAAAGCCGCCGGCCACGTTCAAAAAGTCTTGCAAGAATTGCCAAAAGTGTAACAAAAGCATGGGAAGCATCGTTTTAAGAAACGTAATCCAATCTCCATGAGCAGAACTTTCTCCGTCTCAGAAGCGAATCGGGCACTGCTTTTTGTGAAACCCGTGATTGAAGATCTGCAAGCCCTGATCTTTAACCTGGCCGCATGGCAAAAAAATCCCGAAGGATTTTTCATAAAAGAACTGGATGAAAAAATTCGAAAAATCCAATATCACTTTGAAGAGCTCAAACAAGTGGGCTGCCTCTGCCGCGACCCTGAACGCGGCCTCGTGGACTTTCCCAGTTTTTACAGAAACGAACCTGTGTTTTTATGCTGGAGCTTGGGTGAAGAAGCCGTGACGCATTGGCATCACATTCAAGAAAACAATGAGCAGCGCAAACCCATCGACGAACTCTTTTTAGAAGCCAACTCTAAAAGCCCTCAAGCAGTTGCATGAGCATGGCCTCGTTGAGCAATTCCACTTGAGAAAGTTTATCGTCCTCAAACAGCGGTGCCTCTGAATCGTGAGCCCGCACTTCAGGTCCTTCCCGCTGCAAGCCTCTCCACTTTTCTTGCAAGGCCGGGTCCAAGTTTTGAACAGGTTCATATCGAGCTTCCTTCCCTGTGAGCAGCAGCGTGTTGAAACTGCCGGGAATGGGCGCGCTAAACACCTCTCCAAAAGGATGGGCTAAAGTGTTTTCAAAAACCGTCAAAAACTCACTTTCACCAGAAGCCACATTGACCGCAAGTAGACCGCCCTCATTCAAATGCTCGGCACAAAGCTCAAAAAATTCACGAGTGGCAAGATGAGCCGGAATGCTGGCTCCGTGATACGCATCCACCAAAATCAAATCGTAACGCTGTGAACTCTGGAGTAAAAAAGCGCGCGCATCCGAATGGAACAAGTCGAGTTTTGCAGAATCCAGCCCCATATAAGCCTTGGAAAGGGCGCTCACTTCGGGGTCCAGCTCCACGCCCGTGATTTCAAGTTCAGGGTAATAAGCATTGAAAAGACGTGTAAAAGTGCCCCCTGCATGACCCAAAATCAGCACAGATTGAGGGTCTTCAAGCATGGTGGGTAAAACGGCAAAATAATTGTAATAATAATGGGAATCCAGCAAAGATGAAGAAGGATCATAAACGGACTGGGTGATCATAATGGTATCAATATGCAGTCGGCGAAGCCCTTTTTCATCTTGAGTGATGAAGATAAAACCATAAGGAGAATCGACAGCGGCAATCATGTCAGCCCGAGCATAAACGTGAGGTACAAACAAAAAAAGACTGAGCAGCAGCATCGTCGCACCCAAAAAAGTCGGTTTTTAAGTCCGTAAACAGCAAGGAAAAGCAAGACGAATCCGAGCACCAAAAACGTCTTTGTGGTGCCCAATAAAGGGATCAAGAAAAAGGTGGGCAAAAACGTGCCAACCAAGCTCCCCAAAGTAGAAACCATGGACAGCCGACCCGAAACGGAGGCCACATGCTCGGCACTGGGTTGAAGCAATTTTAAGGTGAAAGGAACCATCATCCCAAGCATAAAAAGTGGCAGCAGAAAAAACAAAGCCGCAATGAACAAAGAGCCCAAACGCACCGCAAAAGCCAAATTCGGAGACAAACTCACGACCACTTCAGAAAAAAATTGAATCAAAAAAGGAATCAAAAGGATCCAAAAACCCGTAGCGGCGATCAAAGAAAAATACAGCTTCGGTTCAGGGCGTCGATCCGCCAGCTTGCCTCCATAAAAATAGCCGCCTGCCAAAGCCAACAAAACCACCGCAATCACGTTGGTCCACACATAAAGCGAATTGCCAAAATAAGGAGCCAGCAAGCGTGAAGCACTGAGTTCAACTCCCATCACAACCGCTCCACAGAGCGCCGCCGAAACAAAGTAAACAAAACGAGACTTCATGCCTCCACTTTAAAGCGGACTAGAAAAAAAGACCAGAGTGTTGTAGCTTAGACTCACACGCTTTTTAACACTCCCTATGAAACTGCTCCTTCAAGCAAAGGCCCCCAAAGCCGATCTGCTTTTCCTTGCCTTATACAAAAAAGAAAGTCTGAGCCAAACTCAAAAAGAATGTCTGGGAGTTGATAAAAAAACCGTGGAAGACCGCCTGAGCGCCAAGGACTTTGAAGGAGAAGAGGGACAAAGCCTCACTCTGTTCACCGACAAAGGCAGCCCTAAACGCATCATTCTTTTGGGCCGCGGAGACAAAGAAAAACAAATGCCTCAATCCACCGAATATTTAGGCGCCACCATGGCAAAATTGGCCAAAACAGCCAAAGCCAAAAGTGCAGCTATTTTGTGCAGCAACGAAGATTTAAATGCCCTCAGCTGCGGTTTTGTGCTGGGTCATTACGAATTCACGCGCTACAAAAAGAAAGATCCCAAAGCCGTCTCTTTGGAGCAAGTGAGTTTTGTGAGCAACGAAACGAAAGAAGCTAAAAAAATCTTGGAGCGCACGATGGCCTTTATGCACGCCTCCAATAGAACACGAGACCTCATCAATACGTGTGCCGGCGATTTGAACACCGAAGATTTAGCCCAAGCCGCCGTAGAATTGGGGAAAAAGTATAAACTGAAAACCACCGTTTTCGACGACAAAAAATTAAAGAAAATGGGGTGCGGCGGACTCTACGGAATGGGCCAAGGCGCAACCGTGGGTTCCCGCATGGTGATTTTAGAATACCGCCACAAAAGCAAGGCAAAGGTCCCTGCCCTCGCCTTGGTGGGCAAAGGCATTGTTTACGATACCGGAGGAATGAACTTCAAACCCTCAGGACACATCGAAGACATGAAGTTGGATATGAGTGGCGCCGCCACCGTCATGGGCACTTTGCAAGCTCTCAGCGAACTCCACGTGCCGGGCTATTTTGTGGGAGTGCTCTGCATTGCAGAAAATGCCCTTTCGGAACGAGCCATTCACTCTGGAGACGCCGTAAGCATGTACAACGGAAAAACCGTAGAAATCACCAACACAGACGCCGAAGGCCGCATGGTTTTGGGCGATGGACTCGCTTATGTGGAAAAAAATTACAAGCCTAAAAAAATCATCAACGTAGCCACTTTAACAGGAGCTGTAACCGTAGCTTTGGGCTATACCATCACGGGCGTTTTGGGCAACAACGATGCCTTCATCCAAGAAGTATTGGAGGCAGGAAAGGCCGTAAAAGAACGTCAATGGCCCCTCCCCTTGGACGAAGATTTTGTTAAAGCCACAAAAGGCAGCTTCACCGACCTTCAAAACAGCACCGACGGCATTCGTGCGGGCACCATCATGGGAGCCGCTTTTCTCAAAAACTTTGTGGATCATACCCCTTGGGTGCACCTGGACATTGCTGGAACCGCTTGGGTGGAGCGTCCCACGCCAACCACTCAATATGGAGCCACTTCCGCCAGTCTAAGAACCTTGATTGAGCTGGCGATCAAAAACTCAGACGCCTAAGCCTCACTCGTCATGCAGCATGTCGCGGTATTCCAACTGATAAATGTGGAGGATGGTGATGGTCAAACTGAGTATGAGCGGACCAAAAATGATCCCTTTTATTCCAAAAACCAAAATGCCTCCTAAAACCGCCAAAAAAGTCGTGAGGGCATGAGTGCGCGTGCGCGACCCAATGAGCAGGGGGCGAGCCACATTGTCCACAAGAGAGACCAGACACACTCCCCATAAGAGAATAAAAACTCCCCAAAAGATATCCCCTTGAAGCAAAGTGACGAGTGCAATGGGCCCCCAAATTAAAGAGGAGCCTACATAAGGAATCAATAAAGCAGCAAAGGCCATTAAAGTAGACCAAAAAACCACATTGTGCACTCCAGCAATGGCCAAGCCAATACCCCCCACAATCCCTTGCATCATTGCCGTAACAAAGCTTCCCATCACAATGGCATAAGTAGTGTCACGGAGTTTATTCCCAATTTCACTCTCATAACGGTCAGGCAAAGGGCTCAGTGTTCTCAATATTTCCAAAAAACGTTCTCCATCACGGAAGAAGAAGAAAACCGTTAAAAGAAGAATGAAGAATCCAAGCACAGTATCGCGCACAGTAGCCAAAATAGAAGTGCTTTGAGCAACCAAAAAACCAGCAACACTTTGGGTAAGATCTTTGAGGAGAGTCACCATGCTATAGACAAAATCCGAAGCACTAAAACGCTCAGCAAGCGGCTGGAAAAAAGCCCCCAGCACGGGTATCTCACTGAGTCCATCAAAGCGCAAATTGAGCACATCCCAAGTGATCCACGTGCTAGAAAGCAGTTGATAGGCATTCAAAGCTTCCTGACTTAAAAACAAGATAAAAAAAGCGAGTGGCGTCAGCACAACAATCATCACAAAGAGCGTGCTCAAAAAGGCAGCGATATTATGGTGACGCGGCAGCAAAGTCCTCATCCACTTATACAAGGGGTAAAAAATCACCACAATGGTGGCGGCATAAATGAGAACGTTGAAAAAAGGAGAAATGATCCAAGCAAACAAAAGCAAAATGCCCACCACAAAAAGAGCAAAAAAATAACGGGCAAAATCAGGAAGAATTAAATTTTTGGATGGATTCATAGCGTAAAGAGTTCAATGCCACCCTAGCATGCCCTTCAAGCTTTTTCTAGAGGCCCTCTAGATATTGACGGTACAAAATCAAAGATTCGCGAATAGCCTGAGCAATAGGGCGCAAATGAATGCCCTCGCTTTCCAATTTTTTCACCGAAAGTCCACAATTGGAGCGTCTCGCTCGAGTGAGTTTTTCCATTTCCTCAACAGTGAAAAGCTCATAGCGATATTCCGGATCCACAAGCTCAATGTAAAGGTCTAAAATTTCTTTATGCGTGATCACACCCGGATTGGTCACATTGTAAATACCCGTGGCCCTTTTTTGAATGAGCACCTTTGCGGCTTTCATAAAATCTTCCAGCACGCTGATGGAATTGGGCACCGAAATGACTTTAGGATATTTTAAAATTTTAGTGATGAAATTGCGCTCGCCGGGCACGCTGTCAAAAGGCATGCGCAGACGCAATTGTAAAACCTCAAAATCTTTGAGCATACGCTCGCTCCACGCCTTGGTTCTTGAATAATAACTGCCCTCAAAATTGGGCGTATCTTCTTCCGAGTACCCTTCGCCATTTTTATAACCTTCATACACACAACCGCTGCCGATGTGCACCATATAAAGCCCCAAGGCCTCGCAAGCCCGAGCCAAAATAACCGGCGCCACTGCATTCGAAAACAAGGTTTCCATTTTATGATCTTCACACCAATCCACATTGGGCCGCCCCGTCTTTCCCGCACAGTTCACCACCACCTCCGGTTTTTGGGCTTCCAACTCGGCTTTTACACTGGAGTAATCTTCAATCCGAACTTTAGAAATCACGGCTTCCGGCGCAAAGGCCTCCAAAAAATGCTGCGCAATGTATCCTTGGCCAAAAATAAGAATTTTCATAAGGAAAAAATCTCACAGAGAGTCCCAATAGTCAAATTGCAAATAGCTCAAATGCTCTCCAGGAATCAGGGCAAAGTGCAAATGTTTGCGCTCGCCATCGGTTTCTTCGCTATACGCCTCCCCTAAAAACCCCAAGATTTGCCCTGTTTTCACCTCATCGCCCACAGAAACAGTCAAGGAGGAACGATCCACATGTCCATACAAAGCCAAAAGAGTTTCCCCTTGCAAAGAGTAACGAAGCACCAAAACCCCACCATAACCCTCCACTTCGCTTGCCGCAAAGACCTCTCCATCGGCAATCGAAAACACCGGCACATCCTCGGACAAATCGCCAGCTTCCACATCCACCCCGGTGTGGTACCCCTTAAAACGCTCCGGTTGCAAGCTTCAAGTAGGTGAAACTTTATCCGAGGATGGAAAGGCAGATCCGTCAAAACCAAATTCAACCCTTCTTGTAAATTTTTCTCCAGCAAATACAACGGGAAATTTATCGATCATCAGAAGAAACCATGGACAAGTCATCGATAGCATTGACTGTAATGGGATTGGCGTAACAACAAGATGCACCTACCATTACGGTGAAAATGAAAAGACAGTAGCAACAGACCTGGTGTCGGATTTACTTCTTGCAGCAAATTCAGCATGCGATGCCTTTAGAGCAGTGCAGCAAACGCCGTTCACACCCACTTTTAATGAACCTCCCCGAGCTTACGCTCGGGGTTTCAGCCTAGTTCAAGCTGCGCTTGGCCCGCATCTTCTTCGCCCTGTTGTTGGATATACTTTCGAATGACCTCCTCGTTAATCCCAACTGTGGAGGCAAAGTAACCTGCCGACCAAATACTTCTCGTCCCCCAGTACACTTTTCTAAGAAACGGAAACTTTATGTTCAACTCACGAGCTGTGTTGGCTTTTATTATTCTCACCACCTCTCCCCTGCTATTTGTGGAGGTATGGAAATTAAAATATGTACATGGTCTAAATCCGTGTTTACCTCTTTCACCACCAGTTCCGGATAGTACTTCGGAATATCCTTCATCACTTCCTGCAGAAAAGCCAACACACCTTCGTTGAATATCTTCCGACGGTATTTGGTCGGCCAAACTAAGTGATAGTCACAGATGAAAACTGCGTGTGAGCTTTTTCGTAGCTTCTTCATGCCTCCACTTTACACCACCACGAAGATGCGGGCACCCACTACATCCCTCGGGCTTACGCCCGGGGAACTACGTCAGTTGATTAGATCCATTTGATCTAATTTGCTCCTAGTTTACTGCTAGACAGATACTCAATCTTGCCGGTATCTAGATGAAGCGCAAAAGTTGAAAAGTAATCGCTATCCGTACTAGGACCGATATAACTCAACGTATCCTCATCTATCCATTGAGCTGAAAAGCCTACGTTATAATAAGGCTCTATTGCTTCAATGTCATAGGGATCCACTGAAACAAAATGGCTATCTTGAAAATTTAAAACGTAAATCAGAGTACTGTGTGGAAAAGCCGCAGTAACATTGTCATTGATCGCAGTGATCACCAGTTGATCATAATCAGGACTCCAATTTCCTATCGAGGCACGCGTCTCCTTTGAAAAAGTGACTAGCGTGCTGACTTCATCTGTATAACGAGAATACAATTTGATAGAGGCCATATCGTGATCAACTCCTTTCGGTAAACCGTCATGAACTCCATATACGAAAAAATCCTCGTTGACAGATGAAATTTTTTCATTCATATGATAAGAGCCATCGAGAGGATAAGAACAGTGAACCTCTTCAGGACAAATCATTGGATCTCCATCCTTGTCCAGGAATTGAATAGTACAAGTAGAATCTTCACAAGTATTGGTCACCTTAAAAGTATTCCCTTCAAAAAGGGTGCTCGTCTGCAAAGGATGCACCAAGGAGTAATCACTCGTAGAAAAAATCTTAATGTCCTTGTCTTGAGCAATTGAATTTCCATGAATAGGAGCTTCTTTGGAACAAGAAGCAAAGAGAATGAATATAGCGATAATGAGCAAGGAGTATTTTTGAACCATTGTTTGTAGTAAGGCTACCCACTCGGGTCTAGTACCCTTGAATGAAGGCCATGAATAGGTAGTAAGCAACAGTAAAAAAACTCAACTTTGCAAACTCTACAAAAAGAGCAATTAAGAATAAAAAGGGTTTAAACCCCTTGAAACTTCCCCAGTAGTCTTGCTCGTCTAATTGCTCATGAAAAGCATTTAAATAGGTATCCTTATAAGCTAACCAAACATAATAGCCGGGGATGATTGGCGCTACAAATGCCATACTTTTATAAAACATAGGATGTTTATAGCTTATTTTTTGAAGATAAGTCATGAGAATCAGGCGCCCAAATTGGAAGGGTTACAACTGGCTGGCTAAGCGGATCTAGTACTCTAAGCCTTTTTCCGTAAAAAACTAATAAACAAACCGATAAAATAACCAAATACAAAATGCTGGAAACTACCGAGCAGAGCAAGCACCATCAAATCTGTTGTCATGGACGCTCCTGCTAAAAAAGGGAGCGGAACGGATGTCATAATCAAACTGGCGGGCAAGTACCAAAATACCGGGAGAAAAGTCAGGCCATCCGCTGCATTTTCAGGAGAAATGAGGCTGCCCAAAAGCAATACAACCCAAAAGACCAAATCAAGACTTAAAAATATTATTCCTAATCGGAAAGGAAGTTTTTTCATAATTTTTATTAACATCTCCCAGAGATAGTACCACAATCGCTTCCTTCTCCCTAGGAAAGTGAGTCATAGGCTTTCAAACTGCCCGAACTGGCTGGCCACTCGGGTCTAGTACTTTTTAAGCTATTTGATTACATCATTTACAGTTAATCAATGACCTAAGACTTAGTATAATAAATTAATTGTGCCGGTTGATCATTGAAAACTTCATCTACAGGTAGCTCTAAAATAGGAGAACCTATTTCAGCACCCAATCTTGATTTTACAAAAATATTCCCTTCTATTTTACTTACTAATCCGGCATGTAGAATTTTAGGCCTGCCATTGGGATTGCACCAAACTGCAATATCTCCAATTTTAGGATCTTTAGTTATTTTATAATCTCTATCAATCACAGCCTCCAGATCATGTGACCAAGCAAAGTATGCTTTATTACGTGCACCAATCCAAAACAGTACAGTCCCTCTACAATTTGGCGTACTAGTTTCTTCATCCAAGGCAGCTAATGCTAACTCAAATCTCCTTGTGAAGTCTGCAGTCGTAGTCACCTCATTTGGTCCAATATCACCAAGAGTATCGTCACCCACATTATCCTGATAATATTCCGCAACTCTGCTTCTCATAAGCTTTAAATATTTATCGCATAATTATAACATATTACTTCGACAATAAATAGAGGCCTTGTTTATAACACAAACAACATTATTTGAGGTTTTTGACTTAACTTCTCGGACTATATGTGTCCACTTTTGGGGTACAGATCATTGGCTGGCTAGTCGGGTCTAGTACCCTTAGACCTGTTTCCATGGTATAATCTACTGATGGAAAGAGAAATAGAAAATTTAGATCTCAGCAAAATACCATACAAAGTTGAGGTGGTAGCGCCACATCTGCAAAAGCCAGGACTTAAATTCTCTTTACAGACCACTCCAGGTGTAACAGTTCTAGACTTATTAAGAGAAGGGATATTAAATACGGAGATCTTTGAAAGATTTGGCTTCGTTGTAATCGAAGATTATAAGATTAATGTTGAAGTGGAGGAAGAAGAAAAACCACCTATAGCCTTCGGTGAACTAGGGGATGCCTACAAATGCGACGAACAGGGACTTCACCAAGACAATGTCCCCGTAAGTATTAAAGAGAAGCCTTTGATCACGCTAAGAAGTGCTGACCGGGGAAGAATATCGGATACTATTGTGGCGGTTCCCAACCAAGAACTAATAAAAGCAATGGTTGATTTCATCAATAAGCTTGGCCCAGATGAAATTAAAGAACTATCACCAGACCCTTTGAATATAGAGAGCTTCAGGAATTTGATAAAAGATGCTGGAATAGAGCTAAAGCCTCGCGACTTGAGCGAACTAATCGTTAAGTTATTGCCTTTTAGAACCTATACAAGCTATGGAAATCCAGAACTGTACCGTGCCTTGAATCGAGCTATAGAAGCCCTCTTATATCGACATAAATGGAAATCACATCAACTTCTAATTATAGACAATCAAGCCATGGTACATGCAAGAAGTTTACCTCCAGAGCTTGATACCAGTGAAATTACTGAAAAATCTTATCTATTACGAAGGATAGTTACCTTGGAAGAAGGAAGAGGATTTAGACTTTAGAACAAAATGGCTGGGGTGGAGGGATTCGAACCCCCGAGTGATGGATTCAGAGTCCATTGCCTTACCACTTGGCGACACCCCATCGGTTTCGATGGGTCGCCCCATCAAAGCCTGGGAAGAATACAAAAGTCAGATCAGAAGATCAAGGGCGGGAACCTGCCCAACGAACAGAATAGTGAAGAAGCTTATCAAAAGAGTCTCCACACCGTGTTGATTTCACCCGCTGAGTAATGATGACTTGTTCCGACAGAGCTCTTATCACTCCTAAGGAAGTAGCAGCCCATAGTACTCGCGCGCTACATTCACCAGACTGATCCTTATTGAACTCAATAGGCTGAAGATCCGTCACAGAAAGAGTGATTCCTCTCCTGGGATAATAAGGCTCAGTAGAGATTCTCCAACTCCCAACCAACCAACCCTCTAAATGACTGCCATAGTTCCAAGGGCCAGAGTTATGGATATCTGCATGAAAAAAGACCTCACGAGCAGGTGGAGCTTGACCTAGCAAACAAGATCGGACAGCCTCGACACCTAAAACAGAGGGTATTAAACGCATATCATCATAAAGAGACGATGCAGGCAAGGTCAGTGTAGATGCTCTCGCAGGAGAGGGGTCGAATTTACGAGGACCATATACCCATCTGTCGACGTCGGGACAAAGTTCCAAACAAGGAGATGATGATAAGGTGCAGTGCAAATTAGTGATATCCTCCTCTACCTGCCCATCATGACGTGGGTCACATAATTCGGATGCATACCTTAGTCCTCTCAAGATACCCTGCCTATAGATCCGCAATTTAGGAACTGTAATATTCTCTAAGGGCAATTGAAACGTTTGACCAGTCCGAAGATCGGAATAAGTCAAAGAAGCAGCCTCCTCTGGAATATCCCCTGCTTGTTGATGAGGAAATCGGTTCTGATCCCATCTGCCTATCTCTTGATCTTTTGCATCGAGAATCAAACCTGCTTTTAAAGACATAAAACAAAAAAATAAGCCAACATCGTATCCCTCCATTGTGGGAAGTCAAGCGCTTAGATCACTGCAACTGAGCCTCAATGGCCTGTTCCGTGTCTGCGACAAGCTTTTCAATTTCCCCCTCAATGCTCACAATCACCACGTCACATTCGTTCTGCCATTCCATCTCTTTCATAAAACTTTGACGGCGTCGCTCCAATTCCTCGGCAGGCAAAGTGCTGCGTTTTAAAATGCGATGTTGAAGCGTCTCCCATCCATCCACCGTCAAAAAAATGGACCGTAAATGGCTGGCTGGAATCAGATCACGAATGGAACGGAGCCCTTGAACATCCACCTCACGAATCACAGTTCGCCCCTCTCGAAGAGGCTGCAAAATGGCCTCTTTCAAAGTGCCATAATAATTTTCACCATGCACCACCGCCCACTCCAAAAACTCTTCCCGCTGCATACGAGCCTGAAAATCCTCCTTGCTGACAAAATGATACACTTCACCCCCTCTTTCACCCGGTCGCGGATCACGCGTGGTGCACGAAACCGGAAACGCAAATTCCGGATGACGCTCACGAAGTGCCTTAAGCACCGTCCCCTTTCCAGAACCAGATGGTCCCAGAATAAGAATCAACTTTCCAGCCCCTTGTACTAATTCTTCCACTATGGTATACTATTAAGATTTTTCTGACGCAATTTACAGGAAAATCGCAGAAAGAGAAAGGGACTTAAGAAGAATTCTAAGCCTCAAAGTCTCCCTCCCTCTCTGCTCGAACGCTTTCGGGACACGACTGCGTTCACCCTAAAAAGATTTCCAACGCCGCGCGTAAAAACGCATCTATAAGGGAGTCAACCCGATCACTCGGGAAAAACAAAAATAAAAAAGCAGACGAGGATGCTCTAACGAATAGACTCCTCTCCCTGATCGCTCGGACCACTCCAAACGATCACCCGGAGACGTAGAAGACTATCCACTAGAGCTTACGCAAGAGACCGGTGCTCCCACCTCTGCACTCGCCACTATGGCACTCGCATGTGAACACGGAACCGGTCTTTTGATGTCCGAAAAAGGCGCTTCGCCCTTAGCGCCCACGGCCGCTTACTTGATTTCTAAAAGTTCCACTTCAAAAATCAAAGCAGCTCCTCCTGGAATGGCTCCAGGAACGCCGTAGTCGCCGTACCCCATATCAGAAGGGATGGTGAGTTTGCGAGTGCCGCCCACCTTCATGCCAAGCATACCTTCGTCCCAACCTTGAATCACATAACCCTGGCCAAGCTGAAACTCAAATGGTTCGCCACGGTCTTTGGAGCTGTCGAATTTACTGCCGTCCTCGAGGGTTCCCGTGTAGTGCACCACGAGGGTGTTCCCTTTTTTAGCCGCTTCACCGGTGCCTTCGATGAGATCTTCAATTTTGAGTTCAGTAGTCATGGTTTCTTCGGAAGTATTAGGGGATGAATCGGTCGTGGGAGCCTGAGCCGTGCCGCACGCAGTGAGTAAAAAAAGCGCGAGTAAGAGTGGAGCGAATCCTTTCATGGCGTGAAAGATTTAAGATTAAAAAGGAAGGTCGTCGAGAGTCACAGCAGCCTCTTCGGGAGTTTCACTGGTGGAAGGGGTCTGAGACTTGATCGCACTGCTGTTGCTGGAACGTTCATAAGTTGCATCCACGCCTTCCCCAGTAGGAGCTCCACTGCGATCCAAAAGGATGAGTTGCTCGGCCACAATTTCCATTTTGCTGCGCTTATGACTGTCTTCGCCTTCCCATTCTCGGGTTTGCATGCGACCTTCCACAAAAATCTTTCGGCCTTTTTTTAGGTAAGCTTGAGCGATTTCAGCCAATTTGCCCCAAAGCACAATGTTGTGAAATTCAGCCTTTTCTTGTTTTTGTCCGGCCTTATCGATCCAAGTGCTATTGGTCGCAATACCAAAGGAAGCCACCATCTGTCCACTGGAAGTTTGACGGACTTCAGGATCACGAGTCACGTTCCCAATCACTTGAGCACGGTTGAGAGAATACGCCATAAACGGTAGGGGTTTAAATCGGCCTTACTTTAGCCACGAAAGGGCAAAAAGAGCAATCTATTTATTTTTGACAAAATACTGTAAAATGTTCATTAACAGAAATAATATGGAAATGAAAGAATCCAACAAGGATAGAGAACCTGCAAATAAAGAAAGAGAACAGGAAATAAGAACCATCGCGCGCGAGCTGTACCTAGACTTATTACGTACTTACTACGGCGTCACTCTCGAAGAAGTGCAGAGCCAACAAAAGGAAAGAGACAAAGAACCCAGAAGAAAAGGTCGCCCCCTGAGTGCTTTCCCAAAAGAAACCAATGAAGAGCCTGGGTTTCGTGTGACACATTTTGGAATAGATAGGATTCAGATTGCGTTCCCAGAAGAGACAGAAAATGGGAAAGAATCCAAAAAATGGCACTACCCACTGCTAATAACATGGTCTCTAACAAGCACAGGAGAAATTCGAATAAGCCGGAATAAAATAGATCCAGAAAGCAAAACCTTCGAGCGAATCACAGGAGAAGTGGCCCTAAAAAGCCTACTGGACTTTCTAGAAGCTAAAGAAGTCTTGAAAAATACCATCGCTGAGTTCAAGCGGCGTCTTGGGAGTTCAGAGGAGTAAAAAGAACTTCCAAAGGCTCACGACTGTGGTACTCTAAAGCCGCTTTCAGATAAAAAAAGCCCAAAAGAAGGGTCAAAAGCAAGAGAACAATTTGAAGAACTTTCATGGAACAGGATTTAAAAAAATACATTTTTCAAACAGGACATGGCAAGGGACTGGCCAAAATAGAAATCGAGTCCATTTCCACGCCAAGTGCCATTGTCGACGAGGTGGAGGACGGCTTTGTAGTGGAAGGAGAATGGGCCGACCCCATCGCCCATTTGAATCGCTTGGGGGGCACGGTGCGCATCTTAGAAGTGATACAAGCCGGGCCTTCGACCATGCCACTCAACTTTGAAGAATGGGTGAGTAAAGCCGTGGAAACAGAAGTCAAAAACAAAGAAGGAAAAATTAGGTATGGAGTGAGTATGCACCCCAAAAGCGAAAAAGTCCTGACAAAAATCTTAATTGGCAGCAAAAAGCGCCTCAAAGACAAGCTGGGCAACGTGCGTTTCGTGAACAAGAACTTCCAAAACCTCTCGTCCGTACAAGCCTGGCATGAGCATTTATTGGAAGACGGAGCCATTGAACTGCAACTTTTTCAAGGAGAAACAAAGTGGTACCTCGCCAAAACCGTAGCTATTCAAGATTTCGAATCCTATTCCCACCGCGACTACAATCGCCCGGCTCGCAACGCCAAAAACGGGATGTTTCCACCCAAGCTTGCTCAAGTGCTCATCAACCTGGCTCTCGGCGCCCGCCAACCCTCGCCCGAAGTGACCATTGTGGATCCCTTTTGTGGCAGCGGCACCGTTTTACAAGAAGCCTGGCTCATGGGTTGCAAGGCTCAAGGTTCAGACATTTCGGCTGCAATCATCGCAGACGCCAAGGAAAACCTCGATTGGTTGCATTATGAATATCGACTCGAAGGCTCCATGCCCACTTTCACCAAAGATGCGACCCAGCTCACCAAAGCAGACCTGCCCGACGGCCTTTTCTTTATTGTTTCCGAAACCAGTCTCGGACCCGCCATCAGCAAGCCCCTCCCCGCCCATCATTTGAAAAATGTGCAAGAAGAACTTGAGAAGCTCTACGATGCTTTTTTTTCTAATCTGAAAAAAATCGCCCCAGCCGGCACCGTGATGGTCTTCACCGCCCCCTATCATCGCCAGGGCAATGAACGCCTCTTCCTCCCCCATCTTCCCAAAATTTTAGCAAAGCACAGCACCATCGTGCCACTGTCCGATCACGAACGCCCTTCCCTGTTCTTCGAACGCAAGGATCAACGGGTGAGCCGCGAGATTTGGAAAGTGCAAATGGGATGATCCCCTCACCCAAAAATTCATTTGCAGGAGCCAAACCGCTTCGCTATACTCCCTCTGCATTTTCAAGTGCCGCACATTCCCCTGTAGCTCAGCGGTAGAGCAAGTGACTGTTAATCACTGGGTCATTGGTTCGAATCCAATCGGGGGAGCCACATTTGATATATTAAACATTTTATTTTATAATACCAACTTATTACTCTGAGAAACCATGCTATTCTCTGGTGAATTCATTCCAGAAGATAAAATTGATCCGAGGCCGATTGCCGAGGGAACTCGAGTGCGCGTGCATCGTTTGCAAGGCCACGATGGACTTAATGGACGAATTTTACGAGTTCCAAGAGATCCTGAACGAGATCATCACGAGACGGTTCAGATGGAACTACTAAAGGGAGGGCCTCTGACAAGTTTTTTGCCTGATCCTGAAACCGTTCGTGCTAGGATCGGGGATAGAGTAAGGAATTTGGTTACGAGCCTAGAGGTTACTTCCTCTTTGCATCGAGTGGTACCTAGCGCAGAAAGTTTCGCTTATGAACTGCAAGCCAAGGGGGATATAGACGCTCAGATTCACTACTTGCAACAACTGAGAGGGTTCGTTGATGCTTGTAAGAACACTTACAAGCAGTCCTGTATCCTTCCCGACTTGATTGGAAGAGGGAATGTTGTTTCTGACTCCAATGGAATTTGGCTGCTCGACTTCAACAACATCTCGGGACAATGGACGGTAGGTCCAGAAATTCAGGTGCCTTTGGATGATCAAGGTCTACCCATTTTTGACATGGGTTTGCAGTTGCTTCACAGTATTGAGAAAAAGCTACTCACACAGCGTGGAACTAATCTATCAACCGAAGCCTTCAACAGAAAGTACAGCCAAGAAAGAAGGCCTCAGAGAACCGAGCTTCCAAAAGAACTTCTGGAAACTCTTGTCAGCGCAGACGATCTCAAAAAAGATCCATTCTACGGAGCCTTACGCTTTAGAAAACGTAGGCAAAAAGTTCAGTCTATCTTGGATAAGATGATGAGAGACAGGATGGTCCATTAACATCTCCTAAAAGAGCAAATACCTGACTGAACAGAAGATTTCCTTTGAGTGCAGCCCAATTCAGAGTTCTGAACTTGTCCACAAGGGGGAGCCATTTAGGCTAACTTCTTCACCGTTTCCTCAAGAGCAGCTCGAATCAACTTTTCGAGCAAAGTAGACTCACCTCCATCGGCTGCTGCAAGAGCTTTCACATATTTGGTTCTACCCACTTTAGTTCCCACTTTCAGCTCAATCGGAGGCAAATTGAGTTTCAACAAAATCATACTGATCAAAAGGCGTCCGATTCGACCATTGTAGTCAAAAAATGGGTGAATCCATAGAAAACGGTGATGCATCCAAGCTAAAAACTCTACAAGCTCATCCAAAAACTTTTTATCCTCCAAACCAGGCAAAGATTTAATCCTAATTTTCAAATCTTCGGAAAAATCTTCCATCATCTGGGGAACTTGAAAGAAACGGGGTGGGTTGTGCTTTGAAACGGTCACTTCAATCGTTCTAAATTTCCCAGCCATGTCAGGGAAATCCATCCAAACCCCACATGATGAACTTCTCTCAAGAAAGCAGGTGTGAAAAGCAACTTGTCCTTAGCTTGAGATTCCAAAACAAAATCCCAAGCCTTCTTAATTCCTTCAATTTCCAAAGGAATAAGTTTTGATCTTGGAATAATACCAAAAGCCGTCTCTTTATAACTCGTTTCTCCTTTTCTTTTGCTCTTCATACAGAGGGAAACTTACGAAGCACCTGTCTCACCATTCTAAGCGTTGTTTCGGGATTTTCAGTTTTGGTCGTACGATAAATCATCTGTTCCTCAAAAGAACTCATGTACTTTGCTCTTTTTTGGGGAGAAGCTTTTTGATACTTCCTGAACGCATTGAGAATGTTTTTGATGGGCATATAAACTTAGTGTATTTTGATTATAGCAAAATGCAAAATGAACGTCATGCACATTGTGCACTTCCCCAGAAAAGGGGGTTGGGTTCTTGCTGCACAAAAGTTCGGATTGCATCAAATACGGGGAGCCATTTAGTTTTGCAGATTAAAACCGCACCCAGCCAAGTTGGACGATCGAACTTCTATTTGAGCAAAGAAGCAAGGTTTGCAGAAAAAGGACCGTATAACTCCACTCGTGGACCTGCCATCCTATTGAGATAAAAAGTGGCTGCCTCTTTGCTTTCATATCCTTCCTCGGCATAGATGGAAATGAAATTCACTTCACGGTCTGAGTTTTCTAGGTAGAATCGTTTCGGCTCCCCTTCCTCATTACGGATAAGCACGTAGCCTTCTGGAGCAAGGTTATTAGTAATATTTCCTCCAGCTGAATACTCACTTTCGTATTGAATCACTTCGGTGAGAAGAAAATATTCCTCTAGGGTAGAAAATCCCAAATCAAAAACTTCCGTGTTCAGTTGATTGTCAGAAGAATCGTACGCCGAAACCTCCATCGAATTGAAGAAACTATACAGGTCTTTTTCAAATTGATCCCATGCTTCTACGTAATCAAGTCCGAAAACCAAAAAGTACGTTGACTCTCGTATATTCACATAGTAACACCACGCCCCTAATCCACAGGGGAGCTCAAACCATTTCCCAGAAGTGAGCTCGGGCAAGGCAATAAGTCGCTCTTCGTCGTCATCAGTGATTTCAAGATTACCCTCCACCGCAAGATCCATAATTGACCCTTCTTTTTGATTTTGCAGCTCTATATCCGCTCCGCCAATGTAAGCCTCTACAGCATTCCAACCTTCGGGCAGAGTGAAGCTGAGTCCCTCAACATTAACAATAGATTCACCTTCTTGATTTACAAAAAGTCCCTCTTCATTGACTCTGCCTCGGAGCTCATAATCTTCCTTCACCTCTTCTTCGTAAGGCTCCACCATTTCCTGTTCGTAAGCTTGGCTACAAGCAGGAAGAATAAGAAAGAACAAAAAGCCGGAAATAAGTTTTGGATGTGACATAAAATTCAGTGAGTAAAACAAGTATACCCCCATCACGCTCCCGCCAATAGTGCATTATACCGGCACTTTTAAAAGCTTCCCCATTTCTCAGATTTCGCCATACCATTCAGTTCGCATACTAACCCTTTAGTTTTGATGATTATCCACATCGAAAACAATCAAATTTCCTTGTCCATCAAAAACACCTAGAGCTCGAAATTGGCGATTGATACGAAAATACCAAATGCCACTTCCCTTTGGGTTCCTTTCTTTGAAGCGTACTTGGACTGCACTGCCTTCGAGCAGATATCTTTTTGCTTTTTTATACTGTTCAAGAAGCCCCCTCTTTTGCAAGTAGGGTAGAACGTCCTTTTTTTCAAAAATGTTAGGGACTTCAGGCATATCTACAAATTCAACAGTTCTTCTTTAGGAGTATTCCGAGCCTGTTCTGCCAAAGAAAGCATCTCATGGCCCACCTCTTCCTTGGGGAGTTCAATCAAATCGGGTCGAATGAGCATTTCATACTCTTCGACATCAAGAAGCACGGCAATAGGTGCATTATTGGAAAAAATATATTTTGGCCCTCGCTGAAGACCCTGCAAAGACTCTTTCGTTTTAGTCCTAAGATTCGTCACAGATATAACCTGTTGTCTTAACATAATTAAATTTGTTAACAAATTTGTATATAAATTATATATTAAATATCATACCAATGCAAATAAAGCTCTAATTGCTTCCAGCTTGGGGGAGCCATTTTATAGATAATACCGTGAGTAGAAATAGAATGCTACTCTTCAGCAGGATAGAAGTTGATACCTTCGAGTTCCCACACGTCCGATTTGAAATCGTAAGACCAAATCACATCCACTAAGCCCCTACTTTCATCGCTGAAAATACTGGAACCCGTCAAGGTGATGTGGGCATGACGTCCTCCATAGGCTGCATCGTAAAGAGCCCAGTTAACAGAGGTACTCTCGAAAGTAACCTGGCTCAATCCTTGAAAAGTGGGGCTCTGAACCAAGGCTTCAAAGTCTTCATAGGAAGTGATTTCCTGAAGAGTATCGCTGGTCTGTGCATAAGCAGCTTCAGGATCCACTTTAGCGAGCTCTATAAAGGCTTCTGTTTTCAGTTTTCCTTCCTCTGGTCCAAACATAGGAGCGCCCGTGCAGCCCATTAAGAAAAAGCTACTAAGCAAAACGGTGGCGAGAAGTTTTTTCATAAAAATCAAGTTTAAGCCCGGCACCAATTTACTCTTTTTTAATAAGCACGCAATCCAGATCTGGATTGCCAATCTATTTTTCGTAATGAACAATGGAAGTAAACCCTCCAAAGGCCATATTGAGTTCTTGTCCTTCCCTTTTTTTGAGATAGTCTCTAGAGTTTACTAGCCTCAACGGACTGGTTAATGAAAAAAGGAACACCCTATCTGACAGCACTCATACAAAAATTGGCTCCAAAAGTGGGCGCAAAAGTCATAATTGAACCAAAATGGAAGATTGTGGCGCAAATACGCTATAAAAATGGAGTGAATCGCTACCTTCGTTTTTATACGCTAGACCTCAATCCTGTCGGAGCATCCGATATCGCAAAGGACAAAGGGTTTGCAAAATTTTTCATGCAAAAAATGGGTTATCCAATAGCCAATGGAAAAGAATTTTTTAAACCTTCGTGGGCAAAAGCCATTGGAAGCAAAGATACCGCCAAAACAGCTCTTGGCTATGCAAAAAAGATCGGGTATCCCTTGATTGTAAAACCAAATTCTTCCAGTCAGGGCTACGGAGTCACCTTGGTCCATAATTCAAAAGAGCTGCTGAGCGCACTGAACCACGCTTTTCAGGATGATCGTGTCGCTCTTGTTGAAGAGTACAAACCTGGAAAGGATTATCGAGTGGTGACTCTGGATGGGAAGATCATTTCCGCGTACGAAAGAATTGCACTTTCAGTGACTGGCGACGGGAAAAAGAATATTGGTGAACTTCTTTTGGCTAAACAGAAACTGTTTAAAAAAAAGAAACGAGACACACGAATCGACATTCACGATCCACGCATTTTAAAAACCTTGAAATCGAAAGGCAAAAACTTGAAAACCGTGCTAGCGAAAGAGGAAAAAATAACCCTACTGCCAAACGCCAATCTTTCAACTGGCGGTGAATCAAAAGATGTAACCGAAACCATCCATCCAAAATTTAAAAAAATAGCGATCTCTCTAACAAAAGACATGGGCCTCAGAATAGCCGGGGTCGACATCATGGTGACTCAAGGGGAAATCACCGAGGCTCCAAAGAAAGACGGCTATTACATTATTGAGATCAACGCCGCTCCTGGACTCGACCACTACGTGACCACTGGAAAAGCACAGAAAAAAATCGTAGAAGCCATGTACCTCAAAGTGCTAAAGGCAATGAAGAAAAAGTGATTGCAGTGTAAGACTGGGTTAAAAAGCAAATAAAAGCTATAATGACACCATGAAAAAAATTCTCCTCTTGGCTCTCTGCATTTTCCTTTGTGCGTGTTCAAATACGCAAAAGGTAGGAAAACCCATTAAAGTCAAAGTAATACGACTGACTCCTGTTTCTATTGCAGAAGACCCCTTCAATCCCAATGCATTCGCAGCTGATCTCGAGCAAACGCTGGAGGGTCCTACAAATATGATCGATATTTTTTACAGCTTCCCCTATGGCTATCTCAGCCATTTCACCAAGGAAGAGCGTGAAGAAATAATGCAGCACGAAGAAGCTTATTTTCTCGTCGATGAAAAGAATCACTACCTAAGCTTCGACATCCCTGCTACCCAAACCGACGATTTTGTCTTCAAAGTTTTTATCGACCAAGATGAAAATTGGCTCATCGCTCACTCTGAACACATATGTCCAGCCCACTGTACACAATACCTGAGCTTCTACCGATTCAAAGAAGGAGAATGGATCGATGTCAGCGCAAGTTATTTGCCTCAGTTGGATTTGGCCTTTGACGTAGAAGACAATGGAAAAAACTTCTTCTACTATCATCAAATTTCTCAAGAAGGAGCAGAAATAAAAATCATAGGAGGAAGCAGTGAGGACAAGCCGCCGGCACTCCCCTTATTCAAATGGAATGGAGTGAGTTTTGATGTCTCCAATTGATCAAAATGATTATCGAATTTTTCCGAGTTCGTAACCTAGCTGGGCTCACCTCAAACATGCAAATCGGGCTGTTAGTCCTCGCCTACCTCGTGACCACGGTTTGGGTTTACATGCACTGGAAAGCCACAGGTGAGTTCTTTGGCAGCAGTGGAAGCTTTCAAAGTATTTTTGCACCCTTCTACGAAGAAATGATTTTCCGTGGTTTAATCCTGGGTGGACTCGCTTCCCTATACAGCAAAAGAACCGCCATTTGCTTGAGCAGTTTTCTATTCGGAATTTGGCACCTCAAAAACTTCCCTATCCATTCGAGTGAAGCCCTTATCTACCAGGTGCTCTACACTGGATTGATCTTGGGACCTTTGCTGGCTTGGCTAGCTCTGCGTGTGAAAAGCATATGGCCTGGGGTACTCATCCATGCGACCAACAATCTGCTTTCCCCCTTGAGCTGGTGGATCATAGGGTTGTTGGGCTATCAAAGTCTTTTCTAATCCAATACGTAGTTTCACGAATTTCAAGTACAGCTCAGGGGAAAAGGAAGAGGGAGTAGAGTAGAGATACTTTACTTCTTCACCCCAACTCCCTCATGGAACAATATAACATGACGAAAGGCATTCGTGGACTGAGAAGATTACTTCGGCAGTTTAACGAAGCTACTTTAAAGCCCTGGCAGAGAGACGTACTTAGAGAAAGAATCCTTATTTTGGATTGGTACGACCATAATGGAAAGAATAAAGCCAAGACTGCCAGGGCTTTTGAAACTTCTAGAAGCCACGTACAAAAGCTGGTGAAGGCCAGAAAGGAAGAAGGACTGGGTGGTCTTATTCCGAAAATAACAGGACCCAATAACAAACGTGGATTTAATCTCACCAGTGAAGAGAAACAAGAGATTGAACGCTATGCAAGGATGTTTCCAGATTGGAGCCACAAGAAGCTTCACATGTTTCTTCACCAGCACAGCATTTCCACCTTGTACCGCTATTTGGCAGCAAAAGGATTACTGGTTCGTAATCGCTGCCCCGGGTTTCACAAGAAACCAAAACCTAGGTCTGCTTGGAAAGTCCAAAGAAAGAAACTCCCCAAGGACTACCAAATCTTAAAACCTGGAGACTTGGTAGTCCTAGATTCCATCGTTGAGTTTGTGGACAGCGCCTTCAACAAACTGTACTTCATTACCTGTGTGGATGTGGCCACCAGGATAGGTTTTGCACTCGTAACCAAGCACCACAGTTCCAAGGCGGCCAAAGCTTTGCTGGAAAAGATGGAAGAAGTGCTCCAGACCAAGATTAAAGCTGTTTTAACAGACAACGGCAGTGAGTTCCTGGCGTACTTCCATAAAGCCTGCCAGCAGCAAGGGATTGAGCACTTCTTCACTCGCCCCAGAACACCAAAAGATAATGCGATTTGTGAGCGATTCAACCTTACTTTGCAACAACACCTCTACTGGAGAGTGGACTTAACCAGTCCCATTTACAAGATTAATGAGGTGCTCGCGGATTGGCTCGTGGAGTATAATTGCCTTCGTCCACATGAATCTCTCAATATGAGACCTCCAGTTGCTCACTACTTTCATCTATTCTACTCCCCTCGCCCCATCCCCGAGGTGTACTTGAAACTATGGAACCGGACATCCAATTGACGTATGCAGCCTGGTTACGATATAATACATTCGTAACCAATCTAGATCTTATGATTAGCGCTCGATCAACCATTTCATTTACGGACAACAATTGGACGAAGCTGAAAAAGGAGGAAAATAAAAGTAAGCTGGTTAATAAAGCTTTAGAGTTTTATTTTGGATCTAAAAAACTGCTCAAACAAAAGGAAGAGGAATTCATTCTGAACGAACTCGCCCACTTTGAAAGCACAGGTGAGGTCTACTCATTTGAAGAAACCTTCAATTAACACTCAATCAAGCCGAGCTTTAAAAATGCAAATTGTTTTCCTCAGACAAGCACATCGGTTTATTAAAAAAGCTGATAAACCCCTAAAAGAAAAAATCCGCGAAGAAATCTTGAAAATAGGCGAGAATCCTAAGCTCGGAGAGCCTCTTACAGGGAAGCTCAAAAAACTAAGATCGCATCATTTCGGATTCATACGAACTCAATATAGAATTGCCTATGAAATAAAGAACAATCTGATTATTATAGCGATTGGAACTCGTGAAAATTTTTACAGAGATTTGATAGATTAATTTGAAGAAATTCGCATCAAAGGCTTAAGAACCGGCAGAATCAAAAGGATCAAATTGACCAAAATCAGAGGCTGAACCCAGTGATAAACATAATTTGAAGCCAGCAGTAAAACCAAGAGAAGGGTTTCTCCAATCAAAAGTTTTGTGCTGGGATGCTCCGAAAAAAAGTTGTCGCATAAAATCTTAGTCAAACACTTAAGCTCTCGCTTCTTTTCAGAAGCAGACTGCCCTTTTTTTGGAATCGGAATTAAAGACAAAAGAAAGTAGCTGTGAGGAATAAGATAACCATAAAGAGTGCCCGCCACCAAAGCATTCAAAAGATCCAAGTATCCTTCATTTTGTGGATGAAGACTAAAGACAGAAAATCCATCCCAATTCATATGAATCCAACCAAAAACAACCAGACTGAGCAGCATCGTACTATGGTATAAAACCTCCATCCAAATAGGACACTTCTTCACCAAAAAAAAGCGGCAAAAGAAAAATGAAAAGAAGGCCCACTGCAAAAGGAACTTCACTGACGTCCATATGACTCAAGTACCAATAACAAAGAACCACAAAACAAGTGACCACTCCTTGGCGCGTGACTGGCTGAATGAGTTTTTCCTTAAAAAAACTGTACATCAAAATACCAAGCAAGGTGAAAAAAATCATGCCAAACGAATTGAGGTCCCACAGCCACTCCCCTTCTTTAAGATAAATACCAAGAGAGGTCAAAAGGTAAGCCATTACACCAATAAGAATGGTCACAATCAAATCATAGTTTTTATAACTCGGCCGCCAATTGAGAAAGCGTAAGACTTGGAGGAAGAAACCCGTTCCAAAGCTAAGCACGAGTTGTGTTTCAGTCACCATGGTCAAAAGTATAAATCAAATTCCTTAGCTCAGCCAGACCACAGACTCAATCTTTCCCTAGATCTCCTTTTAGACTAGGAGCTGTTAACATAAATATAGGAGTGGTGTAGAGTGAAGTTACTCTAACCCTAACGCCATGTACCAGATGCTAACGGATGAACAGTTCAAACTGATCCAGCCTTATTTTCCAAAGCCCAGAAAGCCTGAAAAGATTCCACTGAAACGTTGCATGGATGCCATTTGTTATGTACTTAAAACAGGGTGCGCATGGAGACAAATGCCCTACGATTACAGAGAAAAAGAGAATGACTGGCACACGATTTATACAAGATACAAACGGTGGAGCGAATCTGGACTTTTTGGACAAATGCTTAGAGCACTTGAAGTAGCAGATGTACTTCAAGTGCGAATAGCTTTCCTGGACAGTACAACAAATAGAGCGCACCACAGTGCAGCGGGAGCCATGAAAAAAAGGGGCCACAAGCGTTAGGCCGAAGTAGAGGTGGGTACACTACAAAAATTCACATGATTGCTGGAGATCCAGATCATGGGATGCACTTTGTTTTAACAGGTGGTGAAGTGAGCGATGTGAAAGTTGGAAAACAAATTTTGAGAGATTATTCGTTTCCAAAAACAGTAGATCATTTGGCTATGGACAAAGGTTATTCATGCTACAAAGTTCTGGAGCTGTGCAAAGAAAAAGGCATAACTCCAGTCGTTCCTCCAAAGGCAAAAATGAAATTTCCGTGGGAATACAACAAGAACATTTATGCCTACCGCAACGAGATTGAACGCCTATTTCACCGAATGAAAAATCACAGAAGAATTTCAACTCGCTATGACAAAATGAACCTCCCCGAGCTTACGCTCGGGGTTTCAGCCTAGTTCAAGCTGCGCTTGGCCCGCATCTTCTTCGCCCTGTTGTTGGATATACTTTCGAATGACCTCCTCGTTAATCCCAACTGTGGAGGCAAAGTAACCTGCCGACCAAATACTTCTCGTCCCCCAGTACACTTTTCTAAGAAACGGAAACTTTATGTTCAACTCACGAGCTGTGTTGGCTTTTATTATTCTCACCACCTCTCCCACTGCTATTTGTGGAGGTATGGAAATTAAAATATGTACATGGTCTAAATCCGTGTTTACCTCTTTCACCACCAGTTCCGGATAGTACTTCGGAATATCCTTCATCACTTCCTGCAGAAAAGCCAACACACCTTCGTTGAATATCTTCCGACGGTATTTGGTCGGCCAAACTAAGTGATAGTCACAGATGAAAACTGCGTGTGAGCTTTTTCGTAGCTTCTTCATGCCTCCACTTTACACCACCACGAAGATGCGGGCACCCACTACATCCCTCGGGCTTACGCCCGGGGAACTACGTCAGTTGATCAGATTTCAATCACTATCCCCCTTCTTGGTTTGCAAAAAGAGGCCTTTTGGATGAAGTTATGCTCCAACGTCTAAAGGCGGGGAGCAAATTATTATCTATAGGAGCAGGCCCCGCCCTTTCAGAAAGATTTTTAGGAGCTGTTAACATAAATAGAGGAGTGGTGTAGAGTGAAGTTACTCTAACCCTAACGCCATGTACCAGATGCTAACGGATGAACAGTTCAAACTGATCCAGCCTTATTTTCCAAAGCCCAGAAAGCCTGAAAAGATTCCACTGAAACGTTGCATGGATGCCATTTGTTATGTACTTAAAACAGGGTGCGCATGGAGACAAATGCCCTACGATTACAGAGAAAAAGAGAATGACTGGCACACGATTTATACAAGATACAAACGGTGGAGCGAATCTGGACTTTTTGGACAAATGCTTAGAGCACTTGAAGTAGCAGATGTACTTCAAGTGCGAATAGCTTTCCTGGACAGTACAACAAATAGAGCGCACCACAGTGCAGCGGGAGCCATGAAAAAAGGGGCCACAAGCGTTAGGCCGAAGTAGAGGTGGGTACACTACAAAAATTCACATGATTGCTGGAGATCCAGATCATGGGATGCACTTTGTTTTAACAGATGGTGAAGTGAGCGATGTGAAAGTTGGAAAACAAATTTTGAGAGATTATTCGTTTCCAAAAACAGTAGATCATTTGGCTATGGACAAAGGTTATTCATGCTACAAAGTTCTGGAGCTGTGCAAAGAAAAAGGCATAACTCCAGTCGTTCCTCCAAAGGCAAAAATGAAATTTCCGTGGGAATACAACAAGAACATTTATGCCTACCGCAACGAGATTGAACGCCTATTTCACCGAATGAAAAATCACAGAAGAATTTCAACTCGCTATGACAAATTAGACCTGATGTATGCCTCCTTTATCTCCCTCTGCCTTGTGGCACTTTTACTCAAAGTCTTATGTTAACAGCTCTTAGTTGCATTGGGCGTAGCTCCAGAAAACATCGTACTTGCAGATCTCGAAGAGCACATAATGCCAAACGGTTTTGCTCGACACATTTTCGATGCCAGTTCTTGTGATTGGCCAGATTTTGGAACTCGTTTTGACTTCGTCATATATCCGGAATCTTTTTCTATCATTAACAGCCACTACGAAGATTTTGAAAATGGAATGAATCCTAAAGTAACAGGGATTAATTATGGTTACACTGAAGAAGATTATTTCCGAATCTTTGAGGGAGCGGAGTTTTGCAATGAAGTATTTAAGATTGTGTCACCTGCACTATCTGGTACTTGGCATCTTATACAAAACGGCTTAGAACAATTGAAACCTGGCGGAGAACTTCGCGCTTCACTAGTCGGACCCCATGCAATAAAAGAACAAGAACCCTATCGACAACTCGAATACCTTCGTGAGCATCTCCACAGGCAGTTTGGTGCAACAATCAAAAATGGAGAGATCTTGAAAGTTATGCTCCCTAAATAAACAAGTTCTAGTGGGGCCACTAAGGTAGGATGTGGCAAGGGCTTTTTTATGGTAAGCTCTGATTATGAAAAAGGATAACTACGCATTCATCGACAGCCAAAATCTGAATTTGAGCATTAAAGAACTTGGATGGAAGTTGGATTTCAGAAAATTTAGGCAATACCTCAAAGAGAAATATAAAGTCTCAAAAGCCTTCCTGTTTCTGGGGTTCATCGCTGAAAACAGCGATCTTTATAAATCCCTCCAAGACGCAGGTTTTATCCTCATTTTCAAACCCACGCTCACCTATAAAGACGGCCATACAAAGGGAAACTGCGACGCAGAATTGGTTTTACAAACCATGATCGAATTCAAGAACTATCAAAAAGCTCTGCTCGTCACAGGTGACGGAGATTTCCACTGTCTTGCAAAATATTTGATCCAAGAAAATAAACTTGAAAAACTCTTGATCCCAAACCAAAAGAAGTATTCCGCACTTCTAAAAAAGTTTCCTTCCGAGTTTTTGGCTTTCATTAATGACCTGAAGCCCAAACTGCATTACACAAAAAAGAAGAGAACCCAGTAAGGACGGACCCTTAAAAGGCGCTCTTCGTGGTGATTACAAGACCATTATAGTAGGGTCTGCTCTTTCAAGCAAGGCAGTTATAGTTACCTGCTAACGTCAAAGCAACCCTATTCAGATGGCCTGGTCTTTTAATTTAAAGATAAAATAGCTAAGGTAAACCCATGCGCAAAGGTTCAAAAATTCGCACTAGCCTGGTCATCGCTCTAGCGGCGCTAACAACAATGATTTGGGGAACTAAAAAAGCAGTGGAGTTTTCTGTAGAACCGAGCGGCGACAAAGACTGTGGTTTTATTTATTACCGTGAAACAGACGGTACAAAAGCAACTCAGATGGAGGTGACTTACGAAGGCGAAATGATCAATGACGCGAGTTGTCTCAATCAAACACCGATCTATGGCGTAGTGACGGTTAAGGATTCAACAGACATTTTCAATGCCCTCAGTTTTGCCAAAGAAAACGACCTGAAAATTTCACTGGCGGGCCAACAACACAGCATGGGTGGACAGTCTTTCATTCGAGGCGGCTTGATCTTAGACATGAAAGGGCTCACTGCAATGGAGATGACGGAGTCCGGCACTTTAAGCGTTCAGTCCGGAGCCACTTGGGCTGAGGTACAAGAATTTTTAGATCCTATGGGGCTTTCCGTGAAAGCAATGCAGTCCATCAATATTTTTACGGTGGGAGGAACACTGAGTGTGAATGCTCACGGAACAGCACACAATCCAGGACAAGTAGGAGCTACAGTTCGTTCCCTTCAAGTCATGCTTCCTTCGGGCGAAATCGTGACCGCAAGTCTCACGGAAAACGAAGACTTATTCCGACACACATTGGGTGGCTACGGGCTATTTGGAATCATTCTGAGCGCAGAACTGGAAGTGGTGCCCAATATCATGCTGAACCATGAAATAGAATACATGGACTACAAAGATTTTCCTGCGTACTACGAAGCAAATATTGAAGGGGATGAGGAGAGTGAACTCTTCTTTGCACGACTTTCGGTTTCACCTTTTTCCTATCTCACCGAAACGGTGGTTCACGACTTAAAGCGCACCGATTTTGAAGGAGAGTTACCCCCCATGCAACCCGAGGAGCACACGACTTTCAAACGATTCGTTTTGAATTTTTCAAAGACAGGAAATCTAGGACGTTGGTTCCGCTGGATCTTAGAAAAACACGTGGATGCTTATCAACTGCCTTGCACTCGAAATACGGCCATGAGCCAAGCCGAGCAAATTTGTTTAAGCAGCCGAAATCAAAACATGTACGATCCAAGGGCTTATCTCAAAACCAATGTGCCGAGCACCGACATTTTACAAGAATACTTTTTGCCACATGAGCACTTTGTGGAGTTCATCGACGGTCTACGTGAAGTGGTGAAAAAAAACGACGCAAATTTACTGAATGCAACCATTCGTATTGTGAACAAAGATGAAATCAGTGCCCTACCCTACGCCAAGGGCGATCGTTTTGCCGTGGTTCTCTACTTCAATCAAAAACTAAGCGAAAAAGACAGTGAGACATTAGAAAAAACCACCCTCGATCTAATTGATTTAGCGGAGAGTTTGGATGGAACTTTTTACCTCCCCTACCAGCTGTATTATTCAAAAGAGCAACTGCAGTTGGCTTACCCTGAAATTGACGACTTTTTTGCGGAGAAATTAGAGATGGATCCAGAAGAAATTTTGAGCAACAAATGGTATGAAAAGTACAAACAGTAGATTTACTAAACACCACCCCATGATTCAAGTTAAAAATTTATCCAAAAAATTCGGCGACATCACCGCCGTCAACGACATCACCTTCGAAGTAAAGTCGGGTGAAATCTTTGGTTTCCTTGGTCCAAACGGAGCCGGAAAGTCCACCACCATCAAAATCCTCACCACCTTGCTCTCCCCCAGCGAGGGCCACGTGACTTTAAACGGCCACGACCCCGAAAAAGACGCGGATGCGGTGAGGCGCTGTTTTGGAATCGTCTTCCAAGATCACAGCCTGGATGACGAGCTCACGGCCTACGAAAACATGGAACTGCACGGCATCCTTTACGATGTGCCCGCTGTGACTCGCAAAAAACGCATCGATGACCTGCTGCGCTTCGTGGACCTCTTTGACCGAAAAGGCGACCTCGTGAAAGAGTACTCCGGAGGAATGAAACGTCGCCTCGAAATTGCACGCGGACTCCTGCACCATCCCAAAATCATCTTTCTCGACGAACCCACGCTCGGGCTTGATCCTCAGACCCGCAATCACATGTGGACCTACCTCAAAAAATTGAACAAGGAAGAAGGCACGACGGTCTTCTTCACCACTCACTACATGGAAGAAGCGGAAAAAAACGCGCAGCGCATCTGCGTGATCGATCATGGAAAAATCATCGCCTCCGGCTCCCCTGCTGAGCTCAAAAAGCAAACCGAAACCGACTCGCTGGAAGACGCCTTCCTCAAACTCACCGGGAACGCCATCCGTGACGAAGGCGCTTCCACCGCCGACATGAACCGTGCCATGGCCCGCATGTGGGGTGCACGTAAATAACAAGCGAACCCGAAGGGTTTGCTAAGCAATAACGTGGCGTAGCCACAACAACATAACAACCATGAAAAAAATCTACATTCTTTGGCTCCGCGAAATCAAACGCTACCTGCGCTCCAAGTCCCGCATGGTGGGTTCTCTGGCTCAACCTCTGCTCTATTTGCTCGCCCTGGGCTATGGCTTTGGCAGCGTGTTTCAACAAGCAGGAGAAGGCAATTACCTCAATTTTCTGGCACCCGGAATCATTGGAATGAGCATCATTTTTACCGGAATTTTTTCGGGAGTGGCCGTGATCTGGGATCGCCAATTCGGCTTCCTTAGAGAAATGGTCGTGGCTCGTACTTCACGCCTCAAACTCATGATGGGCCGAACCTTAGGAGGAGCCACCATCGCCACTCTTCAAGGGGTGTTGGTACTTGCACTTTCCATCCTCTTCGGCTTCCGACCCGAAAGCTGGCTCGGCATCCTTCCTTCTATTTTGATCATGTTCCTCCTCGCCCTGCTCTTCACTTCTTTGGGAATCATGATCGCTTCCCTTCTCGAAGACATGCAAGGCTTTCAACTCATCATGAACTTCCTCGTGATGCCGCTCTTCTTTTTTTCAGGAGCCCTCTACCCGCTCGAAGGCTTGCCCAAGGTGCTCGACATCATCGCCAAGATCAATCCACTCTCCTACGGAAACGATGCCCTGCGCGGCGTACTGATTGAAAACAGCCATTACGGACTCGGCCTCGACCTCGCGGTGCTTGCCGGATTTTCGCTGATCTTCTTAGCGCTGGGGACTCACTTTTAAGAAGATTCAGATTTAAAAAAGGGCCTCTAGACATTGCAAATGCCCTAGTGGATAATCAGTACTCCACGTAAAATCGATAAGACCATGAAAAAAATCCACGTCCTCTTTTCACTGCTGATCCTCGCTCTTTCCGTAAACTTTGCAAGTGCTCAAACAATGGAGCGTACAAAGATCATCAACAATTCCGTGGTAAAGATTCAAAATCTCAGAGCTCAAAAGCTTGTTTACGACGAAACAGTATGGCCCGTAGACGAATTCAATCTAGTCTCCATGTTCGGGCCTCGATCTCAATCAGGTTCCTATGACTTCCATCGAGGGATCGACATTTCAGGAACTCTAGGTGATCCCGTCTACTCGATTGCCGACGGTGTGATCTACCGTGCCTACGAGGCCGATGATCCAAACAATCCATACAAAAACAGCGGCAATACAATCGTCGTCATGCATGAGGCGGATCTAGAATTTCCCTTCCATGATGGCACCTACACCAAATATTTTTCGCTCTATGCTCACTTAGACTCTCTGTCAGTTGAATTGGAATCAGGAGACGGAACTTATCAAAACATTTCCAAAGGAGATTTAGTGGGAACCCTGGGACAGTCCGGAACAGCCACTTTCCCTCACCTCCACTTTGAAACAAGAATCGCGACCTTGTGCACTCAGCAAACCCAAGAAGACAACCCAAACATGAGCTGTGCCAGCACGTTTTCTCAACCAAGAGATCCCCACGTTAACCCTCTCCTTTTCTTGGAATATCCCGACAATAACAGCACTCTACTCAAAATAAAGAGCGAAAATCCTTTGCAATTATTGGTGAGTTTTGAAGATGAAGAGATGGATTTCAACCAATTGATCGTCACTCGAAATGGTGAGCAAAAAGTCATCAACTTCAATCTCCGCACAGGAATAGATCCAGAAAACATCGACAATCCAAGTTACAACGGAGTCACGATCACCACCTTTCCATTCACAACAAAGAATCCACGACACCGATTGCAATTCGACATTCCATCTTTCGACGGTTACGACACCATCGAGGTCACAGACATTTGGGGACACGGCTTCAAATGGACCCGCCAGTAAAAGTGTTCATACCACCGCTCACACCATGAATATCATCGCCCGCATTCTTCAAGTTGTTTTAGGACTTTGGCACCTGATGGGTGGCATTTACGAGTCTCAAAACCATCAAATACTGCTCAATAAATGGGCCTTAGAAGCTGCGCCTTTCTTTGTTTGGATGAGCCTCGGTATTGTACAAATTGTACTTTCAGTTTTGCTCGTTGTTTCCCTCCCAAAGAAGCTCAAAACCGTAGCGGCTGTTTCAGCCGTGGGCCTCGCTCTCATCGACCTCTTTGGAATCGCCATCTATTCCACCTACGTGGGCATCGGCATGCTGTGGGCCATCATCCCGGCTGTGGTGCTTATTTTTATTGCTTACTGGAGAAGAACAAGAAGCCTCTAGAGGCTATCTCAAAAAAAGGGAAGAGCAAGAACGCAGAGTGTTTTAAGCTGAAAGAGCTGAAGACGAAGGAGGCTTAGCTGGGCTAAGTCGACTGAGGATGAAGCTTTTGTAAGCAAAATAATCCAGTTCTTGCCTTTAAGAGTAGAAAGGACGGGCACGAAATCAGTGCCGTCCTAAATACTCTGGTCTTTTTTTGAGATAGCCTCTATTCACTGCACATCGTAGAAGTGAGCGTACTCAGAACTCCAGGGATCGTCGCTCCAAAATAAGGTTTCAAAGTACTCGGTGTCTTCGTAAGTCAACGCTTCGTTGGAATCGTAATAACCGATGGTGTCGTCGTCCACCCAATCCACCGCAAAGTAAGGCCCGTTATTAGGCGTACAATCGGGCATCACAGGAAGATTGTACTTGCTCTTTTGAACGAGCTTCCCATCTTCAATCGTCAAAATAAAAACTTTAGACTCTTCAGGGTAGTTCACAGGATCAGATTCGTTGCGGGCAAGAATGCCCAACTTGGTCTGGCTCTCGTTCCAACCAAAGAAACGAAGTCCACTACACCAGGCTTCGCTATAATCCACCGCAGTGAAAGACATCAAAACAGTTTGAGTGCCTTCCTTCACATTGTAAGAGATCAGCTGCGACTCGTCATCCGACCAAGTGTCGACGTAGAGCCAATATTTTTCATCCTTCGTCATGGTTTGCTGAAAAGAGGATCCACCAGGATTCGTACGGTCCCACAAAAAAAGCTCACCCACTTCATCGGGAACGCGCACTTCCCTTCCATCGAGCCATTCAAATTGAAGCCATCGATTATAAGGATCATCACAGAAGTAATACCCTGTCCCCACTCCATAAACTTCAGAATAACCACCCGGACAATTTTCAACCATGGCCACTTCTTCACCTTCCCAAATAAGGTATTTGGTCAAACTAGTGGCAATGTGATCCCAATTTGTTGCAACAAAAGTTTCGTCTGCAAGCTCCTGCACTTCCTCAGCTTCTTCCACAATTGTCTCTTCTGGAGTACAAGCCGTGACCGTTAAAACAAGCAGCAAAAGAAAGATAAATTTTGACATAAGAAATTTTAAACAAAGCAAGTATATACGAAGACTTCCATTTTTGTTACTTTTTAAGTATGAACCAGGAAAAGGACCCATTCAAATAACCCATTTTTATGTCTGAAACTCTCCTCAAAACCCTAAAGGCTCGCTTCGAAAAAAACATGCACCGTCACAAAGGGCTCGACTGGGCCAAAGTAGAAGCTAAACTGAAAGCCGATCCTAAAAAACTCGGGGCCCTCCAGCAGATGGAAGAAACGGGCGGTGAACCCGACGTCGTGGGCCAAGACAAAGGCAGATTTCTTTTTTACGATTGTTCCACCGAAAGCCCAGCGGGCCGCCGAAGTCTTTGCTACGATCCCGCAGCCTTGCATGCTCGAAAAGAGCACAAGCCCAAAAACAGCTCGATTGAAATGGCTGCCGACATGGGCATAGAACTCCTCACCGAAGAAGAGTACCGCGCACTTCAAGAACTCGGCAAATTCGACCAAAAAACTTCCAGCTGGATCAAAACTCCTGCTGAAATTCGAAAACTCGGAGGCGCCCTTTTTTGCGACCGCCGTTACGACCACGTCTTCACCTATCACAACGGCGCGGAATCTTACTACGCCGCTCGAGGTTTCCGTGGCTCACTGAGAGTTTAGAGACCTCTCAAGAAATCCCACATTTCACCGCCTGTTTGACGAGGCCACGTGTGAGGATAATACTCGCCTGAATATTCATCATAATCCACTCCATGAGGACAAAAGAGCACGGGGGCATCTTCCAAACAGCCGCGATATTCCACGCAATTGCCCCAAGTGGGCTCCACAGGATCGCTTTCGGTGGAACAAACATTCTGCTCCAAATAATCGTCGCGCGCAGCCAACCCTGAACTGAAGGAAGCCAGCGTGTCATCGGGGTTGTGCCACTGCATCGCCGCAACCGGCCCGCTGCACGTGCCGGTGCTGCGCGCACCTCCCAAAGTGGCGACTCCACGAAGCACGTCCCCGCGAGCGCAAGCCAAGCTGTTCACAAACCATCCGCCGAGCGAATGTCCCGCCGCATACACTTCATCGAGGTCGATACAATAGCTTTGCGTGAGCTCTTCAAACATCACATCAAAAAACGCATAATCACGCAAAGTGTCTGCTCTATCCCCAGAGTTGGACCAAGTGAAACTGGACCCACTACGAAGTCCAGCTGGATACACAAAAATCGCCTCTCCTTCTCCCGCACGTTCAAAGCCGTAATAACTCTTCACCAGTGTGTTTGGACTGGTTCGGCCATGAAAGGCAAAAAGCAGAGGGATGGGGGTGTTTTTATCATAATGACTGGGCACCGAAACAATGGCCGCCCGCTCAATTCCATCCACCATAAAAGTGCTGGGAGCCGAACTGGGCGCATCCAAACCGCAACCCGCCGAAAGCGAGCGGCGCTCTCTGGAAAAATCCTGAACTCCACTGTAAAGCCGCAGCATTTGATGCACCATAAAAGCCATCTCATCGCGCTGAGCCAATTCATTTGGGAAATACGCATATTTGGAAAAAATCCCATTCACATGCACAAAATCGGCGTAAGGTTCATACCACTGTTCGCCCGCCTCGGCATGAGGCAATCCAAAAGCTTGGATCGAAATTTTAAAAGCCTCCACCAAATTCACCGACTGTTCAGGATGGTAAAGACCGTCGGGGTAACCTTGCGCAATGCCCAGCGCCTTTGCTCGGCACACATAAGGAGCAAACCATTCTTCTTTCACATCCGGGAAACAATTCAAATCCACTTCTTCTGTCGTTTCGCCCAAAGCCGCAAAGACAATCTTCAAAAATTCCGCTCGATTCACCTGAGCTTCCGGACGAAAAGTACCGTCTCCATAGCCCTGCAAAACGCCCTGTTCTTGCAAAAACAAAATGCTTTCCACATAAGGACTTTCTTCCACATCCAAAAAAGCAGCGTGCACGAAAGGAGTGGAAAAATTCCCAAACACCAGGAGCAGGCCCGTAAAAAGAGCAAAGATTTTTTTCACAGCAGGATTATACACCAAGTCAGGGAGACTTCAAAAAAGGGACTCCTTGCGGAGTCCCTTTTTTATTCAATGCTCTAACAATCACTCCATGGACAAAAGATCAGAAAGAATGTTGAAGGCATAGCCGCGAGTAGCGACGGCTCCAGGCATAAAGTATTCCTCCTGAACCAATTCGAGCTCATCGGCTGCATCCACATAAGGGGTGTACCAATATTCTCCGCTCTCCTCTTCTGTAACCTGAATGTCATTGGTGTTCAAAATCATCTTGAGGATTTCGGCATTGTTGGCCACCTCCCCAGGGTGGAAGCTGCCATCGGGGTAACCGCTGATCCATCCCTCTTCTTTTGCAAAGCAAACGTAAGGGGCATACCAATCATCGGTCACATCGCTGAAACAGTTGTTGTACACCGCAGGATCAGGCTCATCCCCAACCGCCAGAACCACAATCTTCATGAGTTCTGCGCGGTTCATACCGTTTTCTTCCTGAACACTTCCATCAGGATATCCATCGATCACTCCACGTTCGTAGAGGTCCAGGATTTCTTCATAGTAGTCATCGGAAGAAGAAAGATCGCTGAAAGGATTTTCAACTACTTCTCCTATCCCATCATTTTCATCTTCAAGCTCGTCCGCGTCATCATCGTCGTCACTGCTGCTGGAACTGGAAGAAGATGAACTTCCACCCCCTCCACCGCCATGAGAACCTCCTCCTCCACTACCGCCACCGGAACTGGCGCTAGCCGCAGTGACGTTGGTCATAGCAACACTAGTGTCGGTCGCAATGTCATCGGCAGCGGTTCCTTCGTTTTCAACTTCCAAAGAACTCACGTCATCCGTTCCATCTGTAAAGGCAACGAGACCGGCAAGGATAATATTAGCCGTGCCAGCCGTAATGTCCCCCGTAGCGGTACAAATCACCACTTGAGAAGCATCCGTACAAGAGAAGCTACCCGCACCCGCAAACGTTTCAGAGCTCAAAGAGACTCCAGACACATCCATGAGCGCAGGGAAAGTGATGTCCACTGTATCTGCTGCATCCAAAGCAGTGGGCAAAGTCAAGGTCACCGTAGTGAGGCCCGGATCTCCTTCTACAGAATTGTCTCCAAGTGTTACACTCGCTGCTGCATCGGCAGCGGTTACATCCGTCAAAGCAACCACAGAATCAGTCGCAATGTCATCGGCAGCCGTACCTTCGTTTTCAACTTCCAAAGAAGTGATGTCCGTGGTTCCAGCATTGGCTCCAGTGATTCCCGTAAGAACAATGTTTCCGGTACCCACATTAACAACACCATCTGCAGTACAGGTCACCAGTTGAGTAGAAGGAGAGGTACAAGCAAAGTTTCCAGCTCCACCAAAGGTCTTAGAACCAAAAGCCACTCCAGAAACATTCACGGAAGTAGGAAACAGAATATCCACTGTATCAGCCGCATCCAAAGCAGTTGCTAAGGTTAAAGTCACCGTAGTGTTTCCAGAAGCTCCAACCACTGAGTTTTCACCAAGTACCACACTTGCGGCAGCATCAGCAGCGGTCACATTCGTAAGCGCCACTACGCTGTCGGTAACAATGTCCTGGGCATCCAAACCTTCATTTTCAACTTCAAAAGAGGTGATGTCGGTGGTGCCGACATTCGCTCCAGTGATTCCTGTAAGAATAATGGTTCCAGTACCCGCAGTGATCGTGCCTGTTGCCGCACAAGTCATAATCTGAGAAGACGGGGTACAGCTAAAGTTTCCACCTCCTCCAAAAGTCTGAGAACCATATACCACCAGAGAAATATCGACATACGAAGGGAAGGTAAGCTGCACGGTATCATCAGCATCTAAAGCAGTGGTTAATGTAAAAGCCACTGTAGTGTTTCCCGAAGCTCCAACCACTGAGTTCCCTGCTAAAGTTACACTCGCTGCCGCATCTCCAGCTGTCACATTGGTTAAAGCAACCGCCGTATCAATACCAATATCAGCGGTATCGCCTCCTTCTTCTTCAATTTGGAAATTGCTGATGTCAGTGGTATCCGTATAAAAACTAGTGATTCCTGGGATCACAATGGTACCCGCGGCAGAAGTGAAACTACCCCCACTCACCGTACAAGTCACCAGTTGAGCTGAACTGGCACAAGAAATGGTGGGGCTGCCACCAGCCTCAGTCAAGGTATCAGTAGCAGCAACAGGAGTTACCAAAGCAGACACATTGATATAAGAAGGAAAAGTAATGATGATTTCATCTGCAGCATCAAGGGACACAAGTGGATTGAAGCTCACCGTGGTGTTGCCCGCAGCACCCACCGTGGGGCTGGCAAGCACTACGCTGGCATTGGGATCACCGGCAGAAATATCGATGGTTGCCGTACCTGTTGGATCATCATCGGTACCCTCGGCAGTGGCTCCACCAAACACAAAATCTGTGGTGGAATCCGCATACAAAGGCGTCACACTGGTGATGAGCACACGAATGGTGTCGCCCGTTTCAGTCGTCCAAGTGGTTTCATCCCAATCTATAGTAAGGGTGGACCCAGAAATTCCATACTCACCACGGTTATCGGTGTTTTCATTACTGATGGCGGCTTCACCGACTCCATCGTCGGTGGCATCGTCATCGAATTCCGCGGTAAAGGTGACCCCAGCCCAACCTGTTCCAATATTGGCAGGCAAAGCAAGCGTCAGCGTATCGGCATCGGCCCAAGTTTGTTGGCCGACACCAGTACCTAAATCCACCGTATATTCCAATTCTAAAGTAGAAATGACGGAACCTACGGTTCCTGTGGAAGGGCTAACTGAATAAGTGCTCGCAGCAAAAGCAAGCGGCACTGAATACAGCGCAAGGCTCAATCCCGCCAGCAGAGCGATGAACCTCTTACTGAAGGAACGTGAAATTAAAAAGTTAGAGTGCATAGCGTGGGACTAAAGAATAAATCGCATAAAGTTTAGACCAATCTCTGGACAACAAAAACGCCTTATTCCCATTTTAAAAGAAAAAGCCTTGCCTAAAAAAGACTTGTTTTTTACTTATGATGGAGATTCTTGAAAAGAAAATACGACGGCAAAAGGAAGAAGAAAAAAGGGAGCACAATCTGCCAAAACAGCAGCGTTTGCGGGGCAAGAATCATGTCCTGAAACACAGCCCAGGGTTGCAAAATTAAATCCCAAGTGTTGAAACGCAGGTAGCGCCCCAAATAAATGGCATACGAACATAAGAAAACAACGGCTCCAATAAAAAAGCCGCCGCCCCTTTTAAAAAAGCGCAGCCAGAGTTGCTCCGCCTGCTGCAAACTTTTATAAAAGAAGAAGAGAGCCGTCAAAGCATAAAAGAAAAGCATTTGAATGTCGTACCACAACATGCTCATCTCTGTTTTCCATTTCAAATGGTAAAAATCCGTCAAAAGGTACGGAGCATTGGGAAGAAAAAAGAGCCACACCCAGCTTAGGCCAAAAAGAATCCAGCACGAAGCGCCCTTCCATTCTTTGCGAAAAGCCCAGGTGCTGAGAGCGAAAGGGATGAACGCCAAAAACAAATTGTAAACCAAAAAAGCATAGCTAGGGGTGCCCGTCACCAGCATACGGACCCCAACAATCACCAGGTCAAAAAGAAGAAGATAACGAAGATTCATAAAGCGGCATTGGGTCAATTGCATCAATCTTAGCAAATTCCTAAAAAAGAGGGTATAATTTAAATAAGCACTTCACCCCCTCTACATGCGTCGCTCCCTCCCCCTTCTTATGACACTGGTCCTAATGCTGGGCTTCAGCCCTCGTGCCTTGGCCAGCTTGAACATTCAAAATTGGCCCACCACTAGCAGTGGCACCGACATCAGTGCAGCTCTCATGCAAGTTTCTAGCAGCTTTGAACCCAGCGGACTGGCTTGGCACCCGGGGCGTCAGCAACTCTTGGCGGTAGGGGACGAAGGAGAATTGGCAGCCTTCAATACGGATGGAAGCGATGTGACTCTTTGGCAACCCGGCGGAGATCTAGAAGATGTGACCCTTGTAAACAGCTCCAGCTCCTTGGTTTATTTGGCCGATGAAAACGGTCGCATCCTGGCTTACGATCTTTCCACAAGCCGAATCACTCAAAGCTGGGACGTCACCGAATGGATGCCCCCCTCCAATGGAAACGGCATGGAAGGACTGACTTATGCGAATGGCTATTTTTACGCAGGCTATCAAGCAGATGGAAAAATTTACGTGCTGAACCTCTCTGGAAGCCAAGCCACCTTGGTGCGCACCCTCGATGTGCTTTCCGGGTCAGGCTACACGGACCTCGCCGCTCTGCATTATGCCAATGAAACCCTCTACGCCGTTTATGACAGCGGAGACCTCTTGGTAGAAATGGATTTGGAAGGAAATATTCAAGCCATCTACTCCCTTCCAGGCAGCAACCAGGAAGGCCTAGCCTTAGGGGAAGACGGCAATCAAGACGGGGATGCCAATTTCTACTTGGCCCAAGACTCCGGAGGCATTTTGAGCTATGACGGTTTCCCCGTGCCCACTGCCTCAACTGTCCTAGATGAAGACGGCGACGGTGCCCCTTTTGAAAACGATTGCAACGATAACGACGCAACCGTAAGTAGCGAGCAAACTTACTACTTAGACCGAGACGCGGATGGACTGGGGTCCTCAAGAAGCGCCCTCTTTTGTGCCAGCACAGCACCCACTGGTTACAGCAGCAATTCCAACGACACTCACGACCGCATCCCCAATGCCGGCATTGAAATCGATGGAGACGAAACGGACAACGACGGAGACGGTCTCATCGACGAAGTGAACACTTTGGCTGAAAACGGAGCCCATCCTTATTACAGCACTCTGAACGTGCATCGAGATGGATCCAGAAAAATCATCGAATACAGCGGCTTGGAAAACGGACACATTCTGGTGCGTTACAAAGACAACTCCGTTTACGACTACGCCGCCCTGAATGTGAGCAGTAGCACTCCCACCACAGTGAGTTTAAAGCAAGGCACGGCCTACCTCATCGTAAGATTGGGACAACAGAGAGTGGTGCTGAGCGGCTACACTGGCCAAGCGAAGTGAACCAGCCAAAGAGGGCCTCAGAGTTCCTCTAGTAGCGATGATCGAAGAGCTTGTCCGCAATCTCTGCAGCTTCCGCACGAGTGATGGAATTTGCAGGACGGAAGGTGTCGTTGTCGTAACCTTCAATGAGATCTTCCTCATCGCCATAAACAATATAAGGCGCAAACCAATCGCGGTCGTCCACATCGTCAAAATCAATGTCGGAATCGTCTAAATCTTCATCGAGTAGGTCATCCAAATCGTCCCCTTCCAGTTCTAAGCGGACCAAAATCACCATGGCCTCCGCACGAGTGATGGCCTGATTGGGGAAAAACCTTCCCTTGCTTCCATTCACAATTCCAAGATCGGTGGCAAAAGTCACATAATCATAAAACCAATCGTTGGAATCCACGTCGAGGTACTCATCCGCAGAACGCACAATTTCAACATCCAGCTCTGAATTGAGCAGAGCAATTTTCAAGAATTCCGCACGAGTCACACTGTCATTGGGAATGTAGTAATGACGCTTGCGGCCTTGCACCACCTCACGGTCGTAAAGGTCACAAATCTCTTCTTCAGCCCAATGCCTATCGATGTCATAGAAGTACCCATCGTCACAACTGCCGTCATAGCGTTCATCGTCATAACGATCGTCGCGATCCACGGAACTCAAGCGGACCTCATCGTCATCGTCGTCCTCATCGCCGGCATCGTCTTCTAAGTTGAGGTATTCCGTGCGACAGTTGTTGCTTTCGCGCGCTTCCCTCACTTCATCTTCGGTGTCCACACACACTTCCAATTCATAGGTTTCATCTTCACGACGTAACAAATCCCCCATGTTGACTTCAGAATCTTCCCCTTCATCCAAAAAAGTATCGGAAGAGTTTTGTTCGTAGTCGCGGCTCCATTCCACGTCCCCATCAATGCTCAGTTCCACACGTACTTCGTCGTTGGAAGAAACATCCTTGTCCCCCTTATTCTCAAGCACTGCAATGATGTCTCCATCAGCTTGCAAGTAAATGTCCTCCACTGAAAGATCAGGAATATTCGTGCTAGAACGTCCGCCACCGGAACCGGAGCTGCCTCCATAGTAAGGACTTCCGCCTTCATCATCATCGTCACTGTCATCTTCATCATTTTCGTCATCGTCGTCCTCATCCTCGTCTTCGTCGTCATCGGCATCCGCCACCAAAACAGTGACTTCAAAAGAATCACATGCGTGTTGAATGGAAGCGCCTTGATCCACATCTTCCACACAAATTTCAACGGTATAAGCTTCATCCCCCGTCACCGCAGCATAGAGGTGAGTGGCCGTGATGTAGATGGTGTCTCCCAACTCAAATTCAGGGTTTTCGCTACCGCTTCCATCCCCCCAATCGATGCGTACAAAAGGAGCATCACTACCCGCAAGGTCTTGAATATAGGCCTGTAAGGTGAGCTCTTCACCCAAGGTCAAGGTTTGATCGGAACCCGCTTCCAAAATAAAAGGAGTGGGCTCTTCTTCCTCTTCAGGTTCTTCTTCAGAAGTGGAGAAAATTTCGGTGACACAGTTGTTGTCTTCATCGGATTCCTCGCTCACATCGCCTCCATCAATACACACTTCAATCTCATCGCCTTCCACCAATTCTACAGCAGAAGAAAAGGCCAAGACCCCAGTGGTTTCATCGCCGGCATTTAAAAAGTCCAGCAGAGAAACATTGATACGATTCCAAGCATAAACGGTTGTTCGGTCTGAGCCGTTCAAAGTGGCAATGTTGTAACCACCCGCCGTATTGGGATCCACAGAAACGCCACCCAAATTGGCATAATCCACCGTCACTGTATAATAACCAGGAACGGAAGTATTTTCGGTGAACTGCATATTGCTCACCGTCAAATCAGGATGAGTCGCATCCGCTGAGGCCAAAAACGGAAGTGAAGTCAAAAGCAAGGCCAAAACAAGCAGGAAAGCTCCTATTTTTTTCATATTGAAAGGGATAATCAAGGTGGAATTATGGGCATCGCCAAGACCAAAGTCAACAGGAATAAGGCTTGCCAAAGCCAAAATCACGTGACAGACTGAAGTCCTCAGTCTTAATTTAAGCCCGGAGTTTTTTGGACTCGCTTTACACCTACACCCTCCCCGAGCGCTGCATCGCACAAACTCCAGCTTCCCCGCGCGACCACTCCAAACTGCTGATTTACGACACGGCGAGCGGTGCAGTGAGTTTCGACCGCTATTTGAATTTGGATCGCTATCTGCCACAGGACAGTCTTTTGGTGATGAACGAAAGCAAAGTGCTGCCCTGCCGAGTGCCAGTCAAAGGCCCCAAAAATGAACCCTTAGAACTGCTGGTGATGAGCAATGAATGGAAACCCAGCAATACCGTGCTTTTGGCCACTGTGAATAAGAAACTGCAGCCCGGCGAGCGGCTTGCCCTGCCCCAAGGACACCGACTCACCGTATTGGAGTCCACAGAAAAAATCTTCCGCTTCAAAGCCAGTTTCAATCTGGCTCGCTTGCCGGAAGTCTTGGCCCGCATCGGGCAAATGCCCGTCCCCCGTTACATCAAAGATTGCCCGCTCACCGAAGAAGAGTTGCGTAAAAAATACCAAACGGTCTTCGCTAAAAAACCGGGTTCCGTGGCGGCCCCGACCGCCTCCTTGCATTTCACTCCACGTCTCTTTAAAAAACTCAAAAAAAAAGGTCATGAACTTGCTTTTGTCACCCTACATGTGGGACTGGGCACCTTTGCTCCTGTACTGCCCGAGCACCTAGAAAGCCGCACCCTATATAAGGAATATTACGAGATTCCAGAAAATAGCAGGATTCAAATAGAAAAGCACAAAGCTGCCGGAAAGCCAATATTCGCCGTGGGCACCACCAGTACGCGCACCCTGGAAGCATGGGCCGAAACTGGAGCCAACAAGGGCCCCACGGAACTTTTCATTCTTCCTCCTTACCCCTTTCAAGTCTTGGATGGACTGCTCACCAATTTTCACATTCCGGGTTCCTCACTCATGATGCTGGTCGAGGCTTTTCTGCAACACAAAAAGGCAAAACACCACCTCAAAGACCTCTATGCCTCGGCCCTCGAAAAAGAATTTCGCTTTTATTCTTTTGGAGATGGTATGCTCATCTTGTAAAATAGAGGCCACGATTTAATCCACCCAATGAACAGTCCCATCACTCTAGGAATTGCTTTTACGGCGGGCCTCGTTTCCTTTCTTTCACCCTGTGTTTTACCCCTGATTCCGGGGTTTTTAAGCCACCTTGGGGGCAGCACCCTCAGCGACGCCAAAATCAAACGCTGGAGCATTTTTTTGAGCAGTGTCTTTTTTGTACTCGGTTTCTCCACCTTTTTCGCTTTGATTGGAGTCCTGCTCAACACGGTGCTCAGTCAGTGGGGCACGGAAGTTCAAAGCTGGGTGGCTCGCCTCGGCGGCGCTTTCATCATTTTATTTGGGCTTTTTTTAACAGGCATTCTCACCCCCACTTTTTTACAAAAAGAATACAAATTCAAGCCTCGCTTGCATCCGGCATCACGCCACTTCTCTGCCTTTTTATTTGGAGCCGCTTTCGCTGCAGGTTGGACCCCGTGCGTGGGCCCCGTTTTGGGCAGCATTCTGGTACTTGCCACCGTTTCCCCTAGCTCATCTTTTGCCCTCTTGCTGACTTATTCTTTTGGGATGGGCCTACCCTTCCTGCTCGTGGGCCTCTTTGCCAGCCCCGCCGCAAACCTCATTCGCCGGTATCGCATGGCTCTGCAAGGAGTGACCGTGATCTTTGGTATTTTACTGATCGCCTTGGGTATTCTGGTTTTCACTGAACGGCTCGACCTTTTCTTTGCCTCTTTTTGATTCAACCTCTAAGGAAAAGCGCATGAAAGCGGCGTGAAAGCCAACGGAAGAAAATGAAGAGGATGGGTGTGGTGAATAAAGAAGTCACCCCTGAAGTCAAAAGCCCAAACATGATCACCAAAGACAAAGACCGATACTGTTCACTCAAAATGGCCAACGGAAGCAAAGAAACCAGGGTGGTCATTTTAGTGAGGATCACAGCCCGCAAACGCAAACCCGAAGCATAACTGATGGCCTCCACCTCATCCCAACCTTCACGAATTTTTTGATAAGCTGCATCAATAAGAAAAATGGCCACGTTTTCCACAATTCCTACCAAAATGATGAGCCCAATAATCTCCAAAAAGCCAAATTGCCCATTGCCCAAATGAGCCAGCGCCGGGAAGACTCCAATAAAAGTGAGCGGCACTGCAAACAAAATAACCAAGGGTTGACTGAATGATTCAAAGAAAACCACCAAAACCACATAGGTCAGTAAAATCGCAAGCACCAGAGCTACAAAAAGTTCCTGGAACGAACGGATGAAACTGGCCGAATCTCCTTCGCTATAAACTTCAATGGAGTCTTCTTCCAAGCCCAATTTCAAAGTGTGAGCTCCTTCATTTTCACTGTAATAATCCAGCACCGCTTCTTGAACTTGAGCCGCCGTGGCTTGGTCGTCACGACCCGTGGCCAAACGGGCTTTCACCAGCGAAAGAGTTTCGCCATTTTGACGCAAAATGCTGGAAGGACTGTCCACACTGCGCAGCACCGCCACATCTTTCAAACGCAAAACCGTGCCGTCTAAACTGTAAATAATGGTGTTTTCAATTTCTTTTAAAGAATCGGGATCGGCAGCTTTTTTATCCAAAACAATATCCACATTTTCCCCATCAACACGAACCGTTCCCACCGCTTCCCCTCCGTCCACTTGAAACAAATTCGAAAGTGCCCTATTCACAAGCAAGGTGAGTGGTGCATTGGGCACAGCGAGTTGATTGCGTTCCAAAACATCGCGGTCAAGAAGCACTTCAATCACCGTAGATTCCTTGCCTGTGAACCCATCATCCACCTTCACCACCAAAGGATTTGCACAGTCTTCCTGAACGGTGAAAACATTGTCCACTTCACAAACCTTGAGCAAAGTCGCCGCGACCTCTTGAGCAGCCCTTTCCATGAGTTCCAAATCTTCCGTTTGAACGGCCAAAACAACCTGATAGGCCCCTGTTGGAGGCCCGTTGGAAATCACCCCAGTTTTCACATCGAAGAAGGCTTCTCCCACCTCACGTTCAAGATCAGCATTGATGGCCTCCGCAATGTCCACCGAAAGCGTATCGGGCCGCTCGAGCGCAGGTTTCAACTGGATAAAAACCATCCCCTGCCCAAGTGGAAAAACCGACTCCACTGCCTCATGCTCGACAATGATCTCCAGCACTTGCTCGTACAAAGCTTCACGACGTTCAGGCGAAGTGGAAGGAAAATGGGAGTAACTGAGCTGAAGCTGATCATAATTTTCACTGCTTGAAAATTGCACGGATTTGACCTGACCGCTCGAAAAATAATGACCGGCCACCGCCAGTGGAAGCACCAAGGCCAGCACGATCAAAATGAAACGTAAAAAACGCGACCCATTTAAAATCCATCGATTGAAACGAATGAGCAGCTTAGCAATGCTCCAAAGATTTTCTTCTTCATCCCCGCGCTTCCCTCGTTTTAAAAACGCGCCTCCAATCCAGGTGAGAAACACCAAAGGCACCACATAAGACCCCACCACCGCCGGAATGATGGTCATGGGAATGTAGACAATGATCTGGCCCAAAAGCCCGGAGACCACTCCAAAGGGTACAAAAACCAAAACACTGGTGAGGCAAGCCAGGAACAGCCCCATGCCCACATCGCTCACCGCCGCCAAAGCCGCCTCCTTCCCGTTCAAACCGGCATCCACTTTGCGTTGAATGCTTTCCAGCAGCACCAAAGCGGGGTCCACCACGAGCCCAATGGCCAGCACCAAAGAAAAAAGGACCAAGGTATTGAGGCTTTCTCCTATAAAATAAATATAAATATTCACAAAAATAAGGCTGAGCGGAAGGGCCAAAGCCGAAACAAAAGCCGCTCGCCAAGACACAAAGGCCAGCATCACTAAAAACACCAATTGAATACCCCCGAGCGCATAACCCAAGTGATTGAAAGGAGCATTAAAGGGCCATTCGCCGCCCACCAATCCCGTCACCACCTCCTCCACCTGTCGTTCGTTTTCTTTATTCACCGAGTAATGTTCAATCAACAGTGTTTTGCCGAAGCCATTTTCAAAGACAGAGCCGTCCACAAATTCCACTTCTTCATGTCGTGTGAAAATCTCGCGTAATGCCTCGTCGTAAGCCCCTTTATCGGCGTCAGCCAAAGCCTTCACTGTAAAGACCAAGGGTTCAAAAACAAAGCCGTCACCCTCAATATTGAGCCCTACTTTTTGAGACTCGCCCTCAAAAGAAAAATCTTCTTTCACAGTAGCAAATTCCGTAAGGGCATGCCCACTGAAGGAAAGGGCCTTGAGCGCCCCCAAAGTATCGCCTTGCAAAGTGGTTTGGAAAGAAACACTCTCTTCGTCCATCGTGACATCTGAGATCACAGGCAAACTTTCGCCCAAAGTGGATAGTGCAAAAGAAACTTGCGTGCTTTGCACTCCAAATTCGGCCATTTTCTTTTCATCCAAAGTGACCAAAATGCGATGCTGAAGCGCAGTGAGAGGCGCCACATCCACCGTTTCAGGCAAAGCTCGAATGTCTTTTTCTAGAGCCACATAGCGCTCATGCAGCTCACTCTTTTCAGGAGCAATCAAAGAAAAAACAAAATCCGGACCCACTATGGAAGGCACCGAAACCTTGGGTTCCTCCACGCCTTCAGGCAAGGCCACACTTTTAAAAGCGGAATCCATGCGGCTCACCGTGGCATCGGTATCGGCCTTTTCCTCCAGGCTCACCGAAATCATCGAAAAAGATCCGCTGCTTGTGGAGCTGAAACTGCTCACCCCTTCCACATCTCGCAAAGCCAACTCAATGGGAGCCGTGACTTCTTGCGCAACCGTCTCGGCCGAAGCCCCCAAATAAAGGGTTTGCACAAAAACCAATTTCATATCTGGACTGGGAAACCCGGTGGTCTTCAAAAGAGCCGTCGTCCCAAAACCCACCATCAGCAGCAGGAGCAAACAAAGCGCAGTGAGTCGATTGTTTTTGAGGAAATAAGAGTTGAGACGAGTGTTGAAATCCATAAAAATTTAAAGCGAGCGTGCCAAAAAAGAAGATATTTTGCATCGAAAATGCAAGAAAGTCAAACTCGACTATTCAGAAAAAAACTTGCAGTAAAAACTGTGCTAGAATCTCTATACAAATATGAGCCGACTCATAAAGCAGGCTAAACACAGCCCCAAAGCTTTTACAAAACTCTACGAGTTGCATGTGAATGCAGTCTATCAATACTGCGCTTACCGTACTCACAGCACAGAGGAAGCCGAAGATCTTTGCAGCGAGGTCTGGGAAAGCGTTCTCAAGCACATTCAAGAGCTCGAATCCGACCACCCCACCATTTTTAAAGGGTGGCTTTTCACCATCGCCCGGCATTGCGTTTACAAACACTGGAAAAACAGAAAATCGCCCGACTCCTTGGATGAAACAAGCTGCCAAATCCCAAGCCCAGAAGCTGGGCCAGCCGAGCGTAGCGAGGCGGAGGAAAGCGCAGCTCATTTGCGCGAGCTCGTAAAAGCGCTGCCCCAGCAACAACAAGAAGCAGTGAGCCTACGATTCTTCAGCGGACTCAGGAATAAAGAAATCGCCGCTGCCCTAGAGCTTTCTGAGAAAACCGTGGCCTCCAACCTCAGCCGCGCCCTAGACACTTTGCATCTTTGGTTGAAAAAATTGCAGTAAAAACTTGTTCTAAAACTCTTTACTTTCGTGAAACATTACTTTTCCCATCGTCGACTTCAAAAGAGCTTGCAAGCCAGTCGCGTGCCCCTCAATCCGGATTTTGTGGCTCGACTCAAAAGCAAACTTCTGCTTGAAGCGGAGAAAATGCATGCTGTTTCGCGTTTAGAATTTAATTGGAATCATATGAAACGATACTCTTTCGCTTACCTCTCTTTCCTTCTTATTATAGGCCTTGGCATCGCCAATTTCTTGCCACAAGGAACTTTATCCGCTCAAGAACTGGTCAGCACCGCCACCACTAACTATGAGAGCCCTTCAGGAACCATTTATTACGAAAAACGTGAAACCACCGATTACCAAATCTTCCCTGGAGAAGTGAGCACCGAAGAAGTCTGGAGCAACGACACCGGGGACCTGCTATGGCTGCTCAATAAAAACAATGGGGGGAAACTCGGCTCCATGATCAAGATCAACGACGTGGGTGTGCCCATCGACTACGAATACCCCGCTCCAGCCGAAATATCAGAAGCAGAACAAACAATGGCCGACTCCATTAAGAAAGGCACCGTTTACTGTGCAACCATTGAAGTAGAAGGCAACACTCGAGATGAGACCCTGCTTCAAGTCGCTAAAGAGAACCCTGCGTACTGGTTCATTAGCGCTGGAACGGGTGACGCCACTAAGAGCAAGGGCTACGGCTTCATTGAAACCTCAGGCTCCATGAGTGTCAAAATCCTCCTTGACACCATCCTGAGCCAGATGAACCAAAGCAACGATATTTCAGAAAACAACAACTACAACTTGACTGAGCGTAGCGAAGACGAAATTCAAAAGTACGTGCTCAGTCAAAGTTGGATCGACGACTTAAATCATGAACAAAGAACCGACTACATCTTCAACGCGCAAAACTTCACCCTCGAGCGTCAAGAATATTACGTGGATGAGACGCTTTATTCAAAAACCGTTTATCTCGGGCACGGCACCTACGCAGCGAGCGAACGGGACACCATTTTTGACGCCGAAGCCAAAGGCCTCGTAGAAAATCCCAACTTCACCACCGTGATCCCGGGCTACATTCAAGAATCCGGCTGTTATGACAACCGCACAAAACTGTCTGTGGAAGAAAGTGAAGCCTTCTTAGCCACCCTTCCTAAAGAAGCTCGAGAAGGTTACAAAGGCACCGTGAGAAGCGTTGAAATCTTGATTCCCGTGAACGAAGAACCCAGTGAAGAAGCAGAGGTCAGCGCCTTCATTTGGCCCACCAATTCATATAAAATCTCACAAGTTTTTCGTGGAGATCATCCCGGCATCGACATCACGCGTGAGGACGACACGAGTGAAGAGCTGCCCGAAATTTACGCCGCAGCCGACGGAGTAGTGATCAGTGTCGAAACAGGTTGGAACGCAGGCTATGGGGAGGCCATCAAAATCGATCACGGCAACGGTTACGTCACCCATTACACCCACCTATCTGAGTTCACCGTAGAAGTCGGCGACACCGTGACTCAAGGTCAATTCATCGGACGCATGGGAAACAGTGGACGCGTTTACGGAGTCACAGGGATACACATGCACTTTGAATTGATTTATAATGGCGTCAAAGTTGACCCTCTCGACCATATCTCTCTTTAAAAAACACTGGAAAAAAGGATTGCTCATTGCGCTGCTCGGTGGAGTGACGTTCATGGGCAGTCCTTTCCTTGTTCAAAGATGGGCCCTCGACAAAATTTTCACCGTAGAACAAATCACGGAGCAGCCCGTAGCCATCGTATTTGGCGCCGGCATCGGCAAAAACGGAGGCCCCAGTGACGCTCTGTACGACCGCCTCACCGTCGCTTCTCAACTTTATAAAGCCGGCAAAGTCTCGAGCATCCTCGTCTCAGGGGACAACTCCACTGAAGACTACAACGAGCCCGAAGTGATGAAGAACACTCTCATAAACGCCTTCGCCATCCCTCCCAATGCCATCACTCAGGATTTTGCTGGCCGACGCACCTACGACACTTGCATCCGTGCAAAAACCCTTTTCGGCGTGGAGAAGGCAATTCTCGTCACGCAAGAATTCCATCTGCCTCGCGCGCTATACACCTGCAATTCACTCGGCATTGAAAGCAGTGGCGTCTCGGCTTCCTTGCAACCTTACATTTTTGGCGACTATTACGAATTTCGCGAATATGCAGCCACCTTGCAAATGGGGGTGGATTTATACCTGTGGTCGCCCGACTACATTGAGTAAAAAACGATTTCCGACCCTTCAGACCCTCTCGCACACCAGCCAGAGGGCCTCTACAAACTGTTTAGAAATTCAAAAAAAGCCCCGTAGGGCTCTTTTTGAAAAGAAGAAAAACAATTACTTGCGTTTCTTAGAAGCAGCTTTCTTGGCTGGCTTCTTAGCGACCTTTTTGGCCACTTTCTTCATAGGCTTTTTTACAGCCTTTTTGGAAGCTTTTTTAGGAGCTGCCTTTTTTGCCTTTTTAGCTACTGCCATGGCGTGGAAGTTAGAAGTAAAACTTCATTCAAAATTTTCCTCCAGTTTCAGATGGATTACAAGAGATAATTTAAAGAATTTTTCAAGTCGAAATTTCGTGATGAGCTTGAGCAAAACATGCATTTCCTCCCAATATTTCCCCTCCCCAAGCAAGCAAAACGGGAGTAGGGTTAGGGGCATGGAAGGAACCCACATCCACCAACTGAGCTTCAAACGCTTCCTCCTCTTTTTGCTCCTTTTCTTAGGACTGCTTTTTGGCATAAACATTCCCACTCCCGAACCCGTAGAAGATCATCAAAGTCTCATCCCCGGCATCGTCACCGCCGAAGAATCGACTCAAGAAGACAGCAGTGAAACACCCACCCTCCATCAAATTCTCACGGTGGAAGTGAAACCCGGCACCCCCGAGCGCCAAAGTCTCAGCATCGAAAACAGCGATATCGCCGGCCCCGATGCACGCCTCTTTTATGAAGGCGACAAAGTTTATGTGGCTCAAAGCGAAATCCCCGGTGAAGCCCCTCTGTACAGCATTGCCGATCACGATCGCCGAACTTCCCTCTACCTGCTCTTTGGTATTTTTTGTCTGACCGTTTTACTGATTTCCGGCAAACAAGGCGTCGAATCTTTCTTTGGAATGATTTTTTCTTTCGCGGTGCTGCTCAAACTCATCCTACCTTTGCTCATGCTCGGCATGAATCCTGTGCTTTCCGCACTTGCTGGAGCGGCGCTCATCATCCCCAGCACTTTTTACCTGTCGCACGGCTTTCAAAAAAAGACTCACATTGCCGTGCTGGGCACCTTGCTAACCCTCGCCTTAACGGGTTTGATCTCGCAAATTTTCATCCCTTTGTCCCATCTCTCGGGCTTGGCGGATGAATCGGCCTTCTATCTCAAAATCGGCTCGGAAGTAGGCTTCAATTTTCAAGGCCTCTTGCTCGCTGGAGTGCTCATCAGCATGCTGGGCATCCTCGACGACATCACCGTTTCACAAGCGTCCATTGCAGAGGAATTGCAAGCCGCCAAACCCAAAATTTCTTTCACAGAACTTTACTCCCGCTGCATGACTGTGGGCCGCGACCACATCGCCTCCATGGTGAACACGCTCATTTTGGTCTATGCCGGTTCTAGCCTGCCGCTCATGCTGCTTTTTTTGAGTTCAGACCATTCCTTCAATGAAGTCATCAATATGGAACTCGTCGCGCAAGAAATCGTGCACACGCTGGTCGGCAGCATCGGTCTGATCTGTGCGGTTCCCATCACCACTTTACTGGCTTGTATAAAAATCAAAAAAAGATAAAATAAGGCCATACCTTTTTTTTATGAAATCCAAACTCACCTTCCTCTTTACAACAATCACCTTATTCGGCCTGCTGCTGCAACCCAGCGCAGAAGCGTTTCAATTGAATGAAACGCAAGCCTACGATGGAGTGGCCACCACCAATTATTTTGCCAATTCCGTTTTAACCGAAGCCGATCGCATCGTGGAACGCAGCACCGCCGCTTACGATGAGGATGACAGTTTTGGCATGCCCCGAGAAGCCGATAGCTTCCTTTATGTGGGCTTTGAAGAACCCTTTGACGGTTTTGCCATGGATCTAGAGAACGCCGCAACCGGAGGCGCCTTCAAGGTGACTTATTGGAACGGCTCCTCTTGGTCCACCTTGATTGCAGAAGCGGACGAGAGCATTCGCAACGACAGTACCAGCGGCGTATTTCAATTGGAATGGGATAGGCCCTCCAACTGGGATGCGCGCAGTTTTGAGATCGACACTCCTGAAGATGAGGATGAAGACTCCACCGACGAACTGTACTTCGCACGCTTAGAAGTGACCGAAAACTACAACAGCGTTCCTCTTATTGAACAAGTGGGCATCACAACCTACAACCTGGTCTTGAACGTGGAGACCGAATTGGAAGACGGCCTCAGCGTGAACGAAGCCGACTTTGACTTTATAAGTGGCGGCAACACCACCGTCTACGCTCACAAACGAACAGGCTATGAACATCACTTTGCCCTGCACAGCTTGGGAGGCACTTACACTTATTCCGTGAACAAATCTGGTTACATTGAAGAAGAATTCACCGCCCAAGTCGACACGGATCAAAATGAAGAAGACATTCGCCTCGACTACACTCACGTGATTCGCGCCACCGACGCAGACGACGGAGAAAACGTCAGCATCACCTCTGCCGAAGCCGGAACCGAAGATGTGACTTGCGTAATCGACAATGGCGACGCCTACTGCCCCGTGGATACCGATGATGACAACAGCACGGCCCGCGTGGAAGCAAACAACTACGAGACTCATTCCTTCACTCTGCCCAATCGTACCAACGATGGTGGCGTACAAAAAATTTCCAACATCGAAATGGAGCAAAGCGGAAGCAGCAACCCGAGCAGCGACGATGTGGACCTCTTTGTTTCCGACTTGAGCGTGGAGGATGAAGAACTGACAGTCACCGTGAAAAACATCGGGGAAGAAGATTTGGATGAAGCAGTGGATCTCTACGTTTACATTGAAAACGAACGCGTCGCTTCTTATGAGGTGGGCGAAAATTATCTGGAGGCAGACGACATTGTGAACGTCAATTTCGACCTGGAAGAGTTGGAGGATTTGGATGAAGAAGTGTCCGTGCGCGCTTGCATCGACGCAAATGATGAAGCCGACGAGGACAACGAAAACAACAACTGCCGCACCGAAGACTTCGGTGAGAATAACAGCAACGATGAAGAAGTGGACTTTGAAGTGACCGAAATTTTTGGAGACGAACACGACTTTTATTACACCCTTGCCAACACGGGTGATGAAGATGCCAACGGCTCCATTCATTTCGAAGTCACGGTAGAACAAAACGGTCGAGAAGAACGCGTGCTCAGCGGCAATCATTCCAGTTCCAGTGGAAGCAGCAATTTCTTTGATGCAGGAGGGGAAAGCACCTTCGATTCCGAAGATCTTTTAGAAGAATATTTTGAAGATGGAGACGATTTTGACGTCACCGTATGCATCGACACCGAAGACGATTTCGATGAAGAAAATGAAAACAACAACTGCATGACCGTGGACGACAGCGAACTCGATGAAGGACTCCATTACGATTCTTGCGGTTCCTTCAACGACATCGTCAATCATTGGGCTGAAGAATACATCTGCGAACTCTACGACAGCGATATCGTGGAAGGCCGCAGCCACACTCGTTTCTACCCCGACTCCGCCGTCACTCGTGCTGAATTCCTAAAAATGACCTTGTTGGGCCTCGGCTATGACACTCACACGGTTTCAGCCGTGCACTACTCCGACGTCAGTTCCAGTCATTGGGCCTATGAATACGTAACATACGCAACGGCCAGCGGCATTGTGGACGGTTACAGCAACGGCACCTTTAAACCCGACGCTTACATCAGTCGTGCCGAAGCTTTGGTGCTTTTATTGCGAGCCGCCGATCAAGACGACAACGGACGTGTGGATGAAGATGAAATCAACTTCTGGGATGTGGACGAAGACGACTGGTTTGCCTGGGCCGTGGTGCTGGCCGATGAAGAAAACCTCATCAGCGGGTACAGCGACAACAGTTTCCGTCCCACCAATTCCATCACCCGAGCAGAAGCCGCTAAGATTGTGAGCCTGGCAAATGAACTTTAAAATGAAACGCCTCTTCCTCTACAGCCTACTGCTGGTCAGCACCCTACTGGGCACTGTGCTTGCTTATGACGTGTGGCGAACTCAAAAATTAGAAGGACCGGACGCTCCTTCCCCCACCACTTGGCAAGAGATCGATCCTACGCAAACCGATGCGACCGCGCCTCAAAAACTCAGCATCGCACTGCCTTTTTACTCGCAGGCTCCCTTTGGCAATTGGGATTACCCTTGGCAAGAAGCCTGTGAAGAAGCCAGTATCGCTCTGGTTGCCAATCTATATTTAGAAAAAAACTGGAGCAAGGAAGCGTTCAACGAAGAACTGTTGCGCTTGGTGGACTGGGAAATGGACCGTTTTGGGGCCTACGAACACACGACCGTGGCACAAACCGTGCAAATGATCGAAGAAAATTATGGACTAAAAACCGTCGTGCATGAAAATCCCACTTTTGAAGATTTGCAAAGCAGCATCGCCAGCGGACATTTGATCGTCGCGCCTTTTGCGGGGAAACAATTGAATAACCCCAATTTCACCAACGGCGGCCCCGTTTACCACATGTTGGTCATCAAGGGTTACGACGCCACTAAAAATCAAGTGGTGACCCACGACGTGGGCACCCGCAACGGAGAAGATTACGTCTATACTTGGTCTGTGATTCAAAGTGCGCTTCACGATTGGCACAATACCGACATTGAACAGGGTGCCGCCCGTTGGATCGAAGTTTTGCCCCTTTAGCCCCACGCCCTCATGTTCATTTCTTTGCAAAAAGAAATCCTTTGGTCCACTGTCGTACAAATTCTTGGAAAAGGGCTACAAATTGCCATCGGCATAGTAACGGTGAAAGGAGTCACCACTATTTTGGGAACCGAAAACTATGGTCTATACGGAAAAATTTCAGAATTCTCTTTATTTTTTGCCACGGCAGCCAACTTAGGTATTTTTGGAAACACCGTGCGTCGCCTCTCTCTGGAACCTAAAAATGCACAGCTTTTTGGCAATGCGCTGCTGCTACGTCTCTTCACGGGAATGCTCTTTCTCGGCCTAGGATGGATCTTTGCGCTGCTCACAATTGAAGACCCCATTTTCTTGCTGGGTACGCTCTTTTTCATGAGCAGCCTGCTCTTGGATTTGATGACCACTGTTTGCGATGCTCTGCTGCAAGCCCATTACAAAATGGGCCGTGCCACCCTAGCCTTGCTGCTGGGACGTTTGACCAATCTGGCGGTGATCGGGGCCTTGAGCTCAACGCTCAATAACACGCCCGAGGATTTCAATCTTTCTCTCTTTTTACTCGGCCCTCTGCTGGCCGCCCTCGTCACCTTGGGGCTGAGTTTCCTTTTTGCACGGCAGATTTTAAAACCCAAGTGGACTCTGAATAAAACTTTGCTCAAAGACCTGTTTTTAAGTTCGCTGCCTTTTGGGATCATCAACATTTTAAACAACTTGTACTTTCGTTTTTTGCCCGGCGCTTTTTTGGTCACGGTGCTCAGCAATTCTCATTTTGGCATCTACAATTTGAACATGCACCTCAGTGCAACCTTAAGCATCCTTTCCACTTTTTTCATGTTCTCGGTGCTGCCCAAACTGGAACAAAGCCTTAAAAAGAACGATTTAAAAGCCGCCAAATTGCTCTACCAAAGTGCCAAACGCATCCTAGGGCTCGCTGCCCTAGCCTTGGTGGGACTGGGCACTTGGCTGGGACCTTGGGCCCTCAGCTTGGTCAGCAACAAAGACTTTCTCGATCCTGAAACTTGGTTCTTCCTGCCCTTACTACTCATACTGACGGGCGTGTCTTATTTTTATGATTTGGCACTGCTCACGCTGTTCGCTCTTAAGGATGAACTGTGGTGGATGAAACGCGAAGTCTTGGCCCTGAGCATCGGTCTGCTTTTTGGACTCAGCATAGTGCTGCTGCCTCACAGCACCGGTCTGGCCAGCGTTCTCATTTTAACGGGGGCCATCGTCGCAGAAGGCAGCATTGCATTTTTAGGCATGAGACGGATCAAAAAGCACTTATCGGCTTAGGCTGATTTTATAGCCCGTGTAGTTGTTGGCTCCCGTGTAAGCAGGGCGATACCAATCCCACCCGGCAAAAGTCCAAAATGAAGAAAGCGTAGACCACGCCTCTAAGTCGGCAGAGTCGCTGACTTGAGTCACTTGAGCATCAGGATTGGAAGTGGCACTGAAAAGCGGAACAGAAGTGCAAGAGGCCGAAATGGGATCAAAAGGCGTAGCACTGTTTCCACAATCATAAACTTCCACGGTTCCTAAAAAGCCTTCAATTCTGCGCACTCCAAAGGCGCCATAGCCACTGTTTCGGGTGCCCACCCAATAGCTGTCACCAAAATTCAATACCGTGTTCAAAGAACTGGAAGGCCCATAGGTGCCCGTTGTCCAAGTACCAGAACCATAACCATAAATTTCATCATAGCCCACAAAACTGAGCGTGAGGCTTTGAGGATAATTCGCGGCATTCAAAGGGTCAGTTCCATAATAATAAACTTCAGATCCATCAGTGAAGGCGTCTCCATCGCTGTCTTCATCGTTGGGATCCGTGAAATAAGCCGTCACTTCATATTCGTCGGTGAGGCCATCGGCATCGCTGTCTTCCAAACGAGGATTCGTGCCATAGGTCACCACTTCTTCATAATCCGTTAGTCCATCGTTTTCGGTATCGGTGTCACAAGGATGAGACCCTGCATAATATTCCTCTAAATTGCTGAGTCCTTCTCCATCAGCATCACCCGTTCCATCAGCCACCAAGGGATCCACGCAGCTATAAGTCCCTTCCCACGAATCCGACATGCCATCGCCATCGGCATCAGCAAAATAATCGGAGGAATCCAAGGGGTCAGTGCCATCCTGCAAGACTTCCTGTCCATCGGAATACGTGTCCCCATCGGTATCTGCATCGCTAGGATTCGTGCCATACGTCATCACCTCTTCATAATCATTCAGTAAATCGCTATCGGTATCACTCAAGAGCGGATCCGTCCCATACGTATTCACTTCCTCTCCATCGCTCAGAACGTCTGCATCGGTATCACGATCATTGGGGTCCGTGCTGGAGCCATTCACTTCCTCTTCATCACTGAGTCCATCGCTATCGGTATCACTCAAAAGTGGATCCGTCCCGTAAGTCATGAGTTCTTCATAATCATTCAGTAAATCGCTATCAGTATCACTCAAGAGCGGATCCGTCCCATAGGTGTTCAACTCTTCCTCATCACCGAGACCATCGCTATCGGTATCACCCAAAAGTGGATCAGTCCCATAGGTATTCACCTCTTCTTCATCACTGAGTCCATCACTATCGGTGTCACTTAAAAGTGGATCGGTCCCATACGTCATCACCTCTTCATAATCATTCAGCAAATCGTCATCCGTATCTGAATCATTGAGGTCGGTGCCATAAAGAGATTCAAGCACATCATAAAGTCCATCGCCATCCGTATCCGTGGTGTCGGGACTACTGTTGCTGTCTAGAGGATCAGACCCTAAAAGATATTCTTCATAGTCGCTGAACCCATCGCCATCCGTATCTTGCACCAAGGGATCCGTGCCAAGATTCACCTCTTCACCATCTTCAAAATCATCTCCATCCGTGTCGGCATTCAAGGCATCGGTAAAGTAAACGTTCACCTCATCCCCATCGCTGAGTCCATCACCATCGGTGTCGCTATTGTTGGGCTGGGTGTCGTTTTGGTACTCTTCCAAATTACTGAGTCCATCGCCATCTCCATCTTGATTCGCATCGGAGGCATCGAACGGATCCAATCCATTGGCAATTTCCCAGGCATCTTCCATGCCATCGCGGTCCGAATCACTGAGATGACTGAGGGGGTCCAAAGGATCGGTCAAATCGCGCAAAATTTCCTCACCGTCCGAGTAAGCATCTCCATCCGTGTCTGCATTCGTAGCCAAGGTGCCATATTCATAAATTTCTTCAAAATCCGAAAGCAGATCCAGATCGCTGTCGGCCTTGTTCACATCAGTACCCCAAACGCTTTCCTGAAAAGCACAAAGTCCATCGCCATCGGCATCAAGATTCCCAGCAGCGGTCGTATCGAAAGCTTCGTAAGCTCCACGATCCGAAATCGAACAGACTGGACGTACAATAAAATCTGCATCACGAGGCGGAGCGTATTGCATGTCCGCACTGTTCACGGCCAAAGACCCCGCAAGCAAACGCAGATTGCCATTGGCAGCATCAACGAAAGAAGCCGCTTCCTCATAAGCAGCGCTTTCATAACCCACCGACTGCGTCGCTTCCAAGTCATAAGGCGTTCCAGAAATGTGAACAATCGTTCGCCCCACGCCTTCATAAAGATTGGAATCATACGTGCCCAAATCCATCCAAACATTCGCATTCAGAGCCGCGTTTCCAAAGTTAGAAAACACATTGTTCACGACCTGCGCAGGGGTCGTCAAAGTTGCCGCAAGATCAATCGAGAACAGGTTTTGGCCGTAAAAAGTATTGTTGATCAAATTCAATTCAGAAACAGTACCCGCCGCTTGAAATGCATAATCTCCACCCAAAAAGACATTGTTCAAAAGCGCCCCGCTGAGCTCAGAATCTTGCACGGTAACGGCAGTTCTTCCCCCGGTGAATCGGTTGGCAGCCAAATCCTGACTGAGCAGAGAATAGTAATCCAAAACCACGCCGCGCTCAAAGTTTTCAAAGCTGTTGTCGCGCAACTCCTCCATTACCGAAAAATAGGAGTAAAACCCATTGCCTGTAGGAATAGCCGTATTGTGACTCAGCACGTTTTCATTGAAACGATCCACATCCGAAAAATAGAGGCGAATCCCTTCATTCACTTCGCGGAATTTATTGTCCAAAACCTGGGTCACATCGTAAGCAGCCATGCCAATTGCAAGCTCAGAATGGTAAAAATCATTGCTCCGAATGCTGCCCTCATTGCCGAACGATTCAGGGGAATTCACAGGTGGATTCCCTTCCACCCAGTCCGCAAAATAGCCATCGCTGGCTTCCAAAACAATGCCATACAAAGGGGACCAAATGGCATTTTCTTGAATGTCCGTAAAAGAACCGTTCACAATGTGAATATTGATGCCTTTCCCTGTTAAAATATTTTTTTGAAAGGTGGATGTCACCGAGTCGCGAGCCTCAATATCAGCCACGGAAGAGGCCAAAAGATTGGCCTCCAGTTGAGGCACTTGAACCGCCTCCAAATCAAAAGCATAGTCGCCCCCTTCCACAAGATTGCTGCTCACGGCATCCAATGTATAATCCGCAGCTTGCACGCCCGCCGAACGGGTGCTGCTGTCATCCACAAGGAAGATTTTATTGTTCTGAATCGAAAGGAAACGGGACGTCCCATCCCCTTCTAAAACAAAGCCAAGGGCTACATTTTCAATCGTGTTTCCAATCAAATAAGTCCCCGAAGATTTATTGAATTGAAAGGCAGAGCTGTTCACACCTCCTCCAACGACTTCATTGTCGGCCACATGCACTTGGGCACTGTCCTCCACATAAAAGAAATCACCCGAGTTGTAGCGCGCATCGCTATTTAAAACATAAAAGTCTCCGGTCAGTTGAGAGGCCACAACGAACCAATTTTTGCCATCGTAGCTTTTAGAAGCCGCCCCTCGAAAATCATTGGAATCCACAATCAGTGTCCCGCTATTGGCCGAAGCAAAAATAAAGGCGGAGTTGAACGTGTTGTCCAAAATAGAAACGGTGTTGTTCCCTGAAACCAGAATGGAATTACCGGAAGTGGTAAATGCATTATTCTCAATCAAAACGTAATCTGAGTTCCCATTCAAAGTCACTCCTCCGCTGCCATTGAAATGAAAGCCGCTCACAGTGATTTTTTTATCTCCAGAGATCGTGAAACGCGTCGAGGTGCTGACCCCGCCATAAGGTTTCAACTCCACATCATTGGTGGAATTGGCATTGTTCAAGCTTTGATTGCCACTCCCTTTGTAATAGAGGGTGATGCTTTGACCAGCATACTTCCAATTGCGTGAATCCAAAGCCGCTTGCAGAGTTTTATAAGCGTTGGATTGGGTGGTTCCGTGGCATACGCGAGGGCCCCAATCACTCCCTGCAGCCGGGTCTACATAGGCCGTCGTAGACCACTGGCAGACCGCTTCCACCCTAGGAATAGAGGGAAGCCAATAGAGAGAACCCACCACGGAAAAGAGAAGAAGCCATAAAAAAAGCAGTCCAACGTGAACCCAAACGTCCAAAACGCATGAACATAAAAAGTGAGGTTAGTAAGGAAATCAAGACGTTTAAAATAAGGGCAAAAGCCTTGAGTGTCAATAAGCTGTATCTATAAAAAGAGGTTTCCTTTCCGAAGAAAATCTGTTAAAAAATGGGCACGTCGGGGTGTAGCGCAGTTGGCTAGCGCGCTTGCATGGGGTGCAAGAGGTCGTGGGTTCAAGTCCCGCCACTCCGACCAGAATTTATGAATCCTCAAAATTCAAAGAAAAAAATCATCGGAGTTTTAGGCGGGATGGGGCCGGAGTCAACCATGATTTTTTATCATGCACTGATAAGACAATGCCAAAAACAATACGGCGCCAAATATGACGAAGATTATCCAGAAATTTTTATCTACAACCTGCCGATCCCAAATATAGTCGAAGGGTTGGGACAAGCAGAAAAAACTCTGACCATCCTTATCAAAGGAGCAAAGAAAATAGAATCAATCGGTGTAGATTTTATGGTTATGCCGTGCAATACCACGCATTATTTTTACTCGAGTATAGCAAAATCCATTTCCATTCCATTCCTCCATATTTTCCATGCCACATCGAAAAAAGTTAAAGATCATGGGTTTAAAAAAGTTGGCCTATTGGCAACGGAAATGACAATAAAGCACAAAAGTTTTGGCAAGAGTTTCGGGAAAAACGGGATTGAGCTTATTTTCCCAGACAAAACCGATCAAGATAAACTGACACGGATTATTTTGAATATTCTGGCTGGTAAGAAACGGGACAAAGACAAAAAAGAATTAAAGCAAATAATCGATAGGATGAAACAAGACGGGGCAAAAGCAGTAGTACTGGCTTGCACCGATTTACCTATTTTACTCAAACAAGAGGACGTGGATATTCCAATTTTTGACACAGTGGAAATACTCGCAGAGACAGCGATTCAATATGCGATTGGGAAACCTGATCTGTAACCCTCTCCCCGGGGAATTCTAACCTTACTTCAGCATCTTCCTAATTTTAATCTGTAAATCTGGCACATGATTTTTGAGAGATAAGGAATGAAGCAGCAAATGATTTGACAAAAAATAAAATGTAGTGGAAGTTTAGGGACTCTAACCCTTTCTTCCCATGGGTGCAGAAGGCAAAAAAAATCCCGAATCCGAAAATGAGGCTTCAGTTGACGTAGAACCACTGAAAGGAGGCATCTACGACTGCAACCTCTGCATAGAAGAGTTAGGGTGTTCTGCAGAATTAGTAGTGCTTGGACATGCCGACCCAAGAACGGTATGTGACCTACATTCAAAAAACACAGCAAAGGACTTCACTTTAAGAACAGGCGCGGATGGAAGGCCCTTGGATATAGGAAGGCCAAAGCTCCAGATTCAAATCCCTTGCGGACTTGCTAAAAAAATAGGGGGAGAACTAGGGGTAGTGATCAATCGAGGATTAGGCGAGTCTTAATTCACTGTATCAAAAAAGCCCCGTGGCGTAAACTGAAATCCTCACCCACTTTTTATGTCCACCGCCCTTCCCCTACTCGCCGGTTTTCTGAGCTTCATTGCTCTCGATTTTGTGTGGCTCCGCCTGCTCATGTACAAAATGTACAAAAATGAAATCGGCTCCCTCATGAAGCCTGAGGTGAACTACGCAGCAGCCGCTCTCGTCTACCTCGCTGCCATTCTTGGGATTTATTTTTTCGTGCTGCCCAAGGTTAGCAGCCTTTCTCAAGCCGCGCTCTGGGGCGCACTGTTCGGCGGCCTGGTCTATGCCATTTATGACTTCACCAACCTGGCCATCCTCAAAAACTGGACCCTCAAAATCAGCCTCTACGATGCCGCTTGGGGAGCCATGGTGTGCGCTGCCGTGAGCACCGTGATGTTCTGGGTGAGTGTGAAAGGGTAAAAAATGAAGCCGTGCTGGGAAGAAACGCTTGATGGAAGCTCCCCTTTATGCTTAAATAAGCCCTATACAATCACTTAAAATTCCAATGAATAAACCTAACTCAGAGGCAAGTCTAGTAACGCGAATAGCAACAGGTGCTATAGTGGTTGGAGCTCTTGCAGGAGCTGGATTCTTAAGGTAATTACAGATTATCTAGACCATCAGAGAGACGCAATATCGGCATTGCGAATGGACCTAGCAGGTCAGCAAAAAGACTGGGCGGCGATGAGAGACGAAATGGAAAAACTCAATAAAGGGCAGGCCGAACTGGAGAAAAGCATGGATGAAATCAGCAAGGTGACTGCTGAAACAATGGGTGAGACGACACCTTGAAATTTCAAACCACCCTGCCGTCACCTGCTACTAATAAAAAGAGCAACACCGGCGCAGAGTATAACTCCTCCAAAAAGAAGAAGTAGGAAGGAAACAATCTTGAGTTTGCCGAGCAAATAAAACGAGCCCCATCCATCCATCTTGTAAGAACGCATCACAAAAAGAAAAATTGCATTGCTCAGGAATAAAACCAAGCCTAAAACGAAGAGCGTAAAAGCATTCCATCCCCTAAAAGTGGTGTGCAAAATAAGAGCCAAAAGACTCGACCCAAAAAGAATTGCGGCGAGAGATAAAGCGGCAGGAACGTAGGGGTATTTCATATGCAATATCAGTTACGATGCGCACTTTTTAAAGCAGCGGCCGACTTTTTCAGCGCTTTTTTCTCGAGTGCATTCAAAGGAAGCGAAACCAGATCCGTCACTCCCGTGCTGTCGAGAATGCACGGCACGCTCAGCGCAATGCCCCTTACACCACAGTAGTCATGCCCTTTTTCCAAAGGCACCGACAAGGGTAAAACCACGCGAGAGTGCTGAAAAATATGAACCATGATTTCGCGGATCACCGTCCCAATGGAATAACAGGTGTAGCCCACGTCGTGAATAATACGATAAGCCGCCTCACGAGTGTCTTTATATGCAGCATTCGCCATGCTCTTGGTGAAACCCGGCATTTTCATAAGAGCCTTCCCAGCCACATTGGCACTACTCCAAACAGGAAAAGAGGTATCCCCATGCTCGCCCAAAATAAACGCCTCAATACTTTTGGGGCTCAAACACAAAGCTTCTCCCAAATGAAATCGAAGACGCGCCGTGTCGAGCAAGGTTCCCGAACCGAAAACCCTTCCCCAAGGCAGACCCGAAAGTTTATAAACCTCATACGTCAGCACATCCACAGGATTGCTCACTACAAGCAAGAGAGCGCGCGGAGCCACTTTCATGATTTTGGGCACAATGTCTTTCATAATGGCCCGATTTTTTGCGATCAAATCCAAACGTGTCTCCCCTTCCTGTTGGCGAGCCCCCGCCGTAATCACCACCAAATGCGAGTTTCGAGCATAGGCATAATCATCAGTCCCCACCACCTTTGTAGCGTTAAAAAAAGCCATAGAGTGCTCCATATCAAGCACCAAACCCTCGGCCTTCTCTCGGTTACGATCAATGAGCACAAGCTCCGTGGGCGTCCCATCCATGAGCATGGCATACGCCGCTGTAGCCCCCACATTGCCAGCCCCAATCACGGTCACTTTAAACTGCGTTTGAAACGAAGGGAGGGTGCAGGCTTTGGACATAGGCGTAGATAAGTCAGCACCAGCTTACAACAGCATTGGATTTGAGGAAAGAGGCATGTAAACTGCCGTCCATCGGGGTGTAGCGCAGTTGGCTAGCGCGCGGCGTTCGGGACGCCGAGGTCGTGGGTTCGAATCCCGCCACTCCGACCATTGAGAAAATATAGAGATATTAAATTCATAAAAGAAGGCTATTAATTCATCATCAGAGCTACACCTTGTTTAATGAATCGGATCCCCATGTCTGCACCATATTCAGTTTGAAGCACAACTCTTATATTAAGATCTGGACTCCCATCCCTCTCAAAACTACGAGTATATCCATCTGAATAAACCATGTCAGGAGGAACGTATTCAAGAACATCCTTAGAATTGCTTATAAAATAAACAAAATTAGACATATTCGCTTCCATTAATGAATCAGCCATTATTCCTGGGGGGTAACTCGCACAAAATTCACGTGACGCACTCAAAGCAAGGGATGTTTCCACAAACAGTGTATCCTCTCTCAAATGGAGTGTGCGTAGTTTAGCTTTCCATTCTTGCCTTTCTCCCCAGCCACCAATGTAGTCATTTAAATTTGATAAATAAATTAAACCAATCGTTTTGCCTTCGGTCCTCACCGTTGCATTAATCTTGGGCAAAGCAAGGAGTAACTCAGACCTCAGTGTGGTCAACTTCCCTTGAAGATATAGATTTGCAATCTTACGAAAATTTTCATTTGTCGAAAGCCAACTTTGATAATCTTTTTGGCCTCTTTTAAAACGAAAGTAATGATGCAAAGCAGAAGCTTTTTGCTTTTCAGAACCATCCTCTGACTCTCGTCCCACCAGGCTCATATTTAAAACCAAGTTCACCAATCTCAATTCTTCCGGTTTAAAAGCACCTTTAACCATCTCCATTGTCATATCCGTCAGGTCCGGATTGAAATATTCAATGAACACCTCGACATCCGGAATCTCCCTATACAGTTCAAAATGCCTCCGGATCACCTCCAAAACCACCCTATTTCTAACAGTCATACAAGCATCGATGTCCAATAAATAAATCTCATCGAGATTCGAATTCACTGCTATATCAAAGATTTGATCGAACCCAACACCAATTCCAACCCCTTTAACATCTTTGATGAATTCAAAGACCTCAAATAAAGAGGGTTCAATGAACCTCCCCGAGCTTACGCTCGGGGTTTCAGCCTAGTTCAAGCTGCGCTTGGCCCGCATCTTCTTCGCCCTGTTGTTGGATATACTTTCGAATGACCTCCTCGTTAATCCCAACTGTGGAGGCAAAGTAACCTGCCGACCAAATACTTCTCGTCCCCCAGTACACTTTTCTAAGAAACGGAAACTTTATGTTCAACTCACGAGCTGTGTTGGCTTTTATTATTCTCACCACCTCTCCCACTGCTATTTGTGGAGGTATGGAAATTAAAATATGTACATGGTCTAAATCCGTGTTTACCTCTTTCACCACCAGTTCCGGATAGTACTTCGGAATATCCTTCATCACTTCCTGCAGAAAAGCCAACACACCTTCGTTGAATATCTTCCGACGGTATTTGGTCGGCCAAACTAAGTGATAGTCACAGATGAAAACTGCGTGTGAGCTTTTTCGTAGCTTCTTCATGCCTCCACTTTACACCACCACGAAGATGCGGGCACCCACTACATCCCTCGGGCTTACGCCCGGGGAACTACGTCAGTTGATTAGAAATAATATGGTTAGAAAAAGAGCCATATTTCTCATCAAACTCTCGCCCCTTTATCTCATAGCGAGGACCTGGAGTATCCTCATCACGAAGTACTTCTGCAAATCGAGATCCATACGACCCCTTGGCTTCTTCAAGTAATCGACGGGCTTCTTCTTCGGATTTTCCTCTAGCAATCAGAAGCTTTCTAGCCAGAGCATCTCTATATTCACTAGGGTTCATAGCGTTTCCTTAAATTTAAGCCTTCCCAGAATTATAACACTCCCTAAGCTATCTTTCAATACAGGTAAGGTACAGAAGCTTCTTCCATGTACACTGCATCTACCACTATTCTTCTCATTTTGTTTTGTTTCTGAAAACCACTGGTATTACAATCACCAAGCTTGACTCCATTTTTCCCGTCTCACCACCCGACCTTGAACCCAAAAACCCTCATCATTGGAGCCTCTCTGCTAGGAAGCCTGGGCGTTTTAGCGGTATTTGTAGAACCGAATGCAGAGCCGAATCTAGATTCGACAGTGGAAGATGTGGCGGGCAGCCCCGAGCTGCTTTCCCTGGGGTTCAACAATGCCGAACAAATTGTGACGGACGAAGGGAGCAATGGCATCCACATGGCTTGGGTTGCGGACCAGCAACTGTTTTTTGTAAGCCGAAATGAAGAAGGCGTGCTCACAGCAAAAAGCATGGCCGAGGGGAATATTCTGCTCCCTGCACTCGCTCAGTCAAAAAATCAGGTAGGCTTGGCTTGGGTAGAAAAAATCGACGGAGAAAATTTCGTTCACGTGAGGATTTCACAAGACAGTGGAGAAAATTTTGGTGAGGCAAAAATACTGGGGTCGGGATCAGGAGTGTCTTTGCGTGCTTCTGGAGAACAGATGAGCCTGGCTTGGCACGAAAACGCAAGTCCACTGAGCTCAAAAATCATGCTGAGTGTGTGGGCTGAAAAGGAGTGGAGCGAGCCCATTCGTGTGGATGCTTCTACTCAGGCTCCCCTTTGGCCATCGGTGGCCATGGATGGCAGTGAACTCTACGTCACCTGGCGAGACAATCGTAACGGATACTACTCCATTTGGCTGCGTCGCTCCCTGGACGGAGGAAAAACTTGGGAAGAGGAACAGAACATCAGCAAAGCCATCAGCGGCGACCCTGACATCTGCCTTGGAGCGGAAAACACTGTTTGGCTGGCTCATCACGGAAAAGGCAACATCACCCTCAGGCAATCCACAGATGGTGGCGTGCATTTCAATCATGAAGAAAGCTTGGGAAGCGGCCACTTTGCGCACCTGAGTTGCAATAAGGAAACCGCAGCCATTGTGTGGGAAGACGGCGAAGCTGTGGCTTGGGCCTTCTACAAGAACGAGTTCAAAAAAATAGACGCGGGACAAATTCACGACGGCAAGACTGCAGCCGGCACCGCCTATCTCTCTCCAAAAAATGATTTTCTAGAAATTTTCTGGATAAAAATAACGGGGTCCACGCCATTATTGGGCAACTTACGCCATCAAAAAATATTCTTCAACACTTCCCAAACCCTCAAAAAAGACCTAAGTTAAACACAGACCCTAGCCCAAAACTCCATGAAGAAAAAAATCATTCTACTGCTCGCTTCCCTCAAAATTGTGATCTCTATTTTAAGTTTTTCTGCTCTCACTCAAGCGGAAAGCACTTTTTCAGATCTGGACTCCGAAGACCCCAGCCTCATCGCCATCGAAACCTTGGAAGACAACGGCGTGCTCCAAGGCTATCCAGATGGATCTTTTCGCTCCACCGACACCATCAATCGCGCTGAATTCATCAAAATGGTCGCAGAAGCTCAAGAGGACGACTTCAATGAATCCAACTGTTTCCCCGATGTGACAAGCGACTGGTACGCAAAATACGTCTGCTATGCCAAAACCGAAGGCTGGGTAGAAGGCTACGAAGATGGCTTGTTCCGACCTGCAAATCCCATCAATTTTGCCGAAGCCAGTAAAATCTTGGTCCGAGCCTTTGAACTCGAAGAAGACCCCACTCTCACCCCCTGGTACCGACCTCATGCCGAGGCTTTAGAAGACCTCGCAGCCATTCCCCCTTCTATCGGAGATTTTGAAAAAGAACTGATGCGCGGCGAAATGGCCGAAATGGTGTGGAGACTCAGCGAAGAAGAATACGAACTCGACTCCTTGACCTACGAAGATCTGGAAGGAAATTTAATCGCGCTGAACTCTTGTGAAGAACTGGAGGCACTTTTCCTCTCTGAACCCAGGGATTATTACTACACAGGCTACCCCGAGGAGGGGGATGCCGCCGATGTCAGTGCGACCCCCTCGGCTCCCACGGACTATTCCAGCACCAATGTGCAAGTGGAAGGCGTGGATGAGTTCGACATCATCAAAAATGACGAGGAATACCTCTATACTTTGAAAGACAATCAGGTTCACATCCTAGACCTCTACCCCGCCGAAGCGATGAACACGGTGGCAACCCTCACCTTTGACGATCTCTCTTTCACTCCCAGTCAAATGACGCTCAGTGAAAACCGCTTGGTGGTGGTGGGCAGTGAATACGATTACGACGGCACTTCTTTTCACAGCAATCGAACCGGAGTCTACATTTACGATGTCACCGATCCCTCTGAACCTTCTTTGCTGCGAGACCTGCATGTGGACGGTTATTATGAAAACGCTCGTCGCATTGAAGATGAGCTCTACTTGATCCTGAACAAAAACGCAGGCATGTACTGGGGCGACTACGACACCATGCCAACTCAAATTGCTGCCGAAGAGGTCTTGCCTCACCTCACCGATTCCCTCACTGGAGTGAGCCAAGAAATTGCTCCTTGTGAGGCCATTCGTTATATGCCTCGCACCACTCGCCTCAGCTATGTGATCACCCTGGCCATCCCTCTTGTTGAAGAAGATCCCGTGGATGCGGAAGTGTTCATTGGTTCCAGCGACAACCTTTACGTTTCCAACCAAAACATCTACCTCAGCAGAAGCACCTATTCTTCTCCCAGCGACTATTACTACGACGCCTCCACAAGCAAGACTTTGATCCATCGAATCGCTTTGGATGAGGGCCAGATTGAGTACACAAGCAGTGGAAAAATTTCCGGCACGTTTTTGAATCAATTCAGCATGGACGAACATGAGGGCTATTTGCGAGTGGCCAGCCAAGTCTCTTCTGTCCAAGGCTCCCAAGGCTTGAGCAGTCGCCTCACGATTTTGGACGAAAATATGAATGCAGTGAGCAGCATCGCCAACCTGGCTCCCGGGGAAACCTTGCACGCCGCTCGCTTCATGGGAGACCGCGGCTATCTAGTGACTTTCGAAAAAGTGGATCCTCTCTTTGCCTTTGACCTGTCAGACCCCCGCAACCCCGAGCTTTTGGGTGAATTGAAAATCCCAGGTTACAGCGATTATTTACATCCTTACGGGGACCATTATTTGATTGGATTTGGGAAAGACGTCACCAACGCCAGCGCCGAGCAGGAAGCCTTGCGTGAACTCAATTTCTCTTGGTATCAAGGCTTAAAAGTGGCTTTGTTTGATGTGGAGGATGTGAGCAACCCTCAGCAACTCTACAGTCTAGGCATCGGCGATCGCGGCACGGACTCCGAACTTTTATACGACCACAAAGCTCTGCTCTTCGATCCAATCAGCGGCCAATTGAGCTTCCCTGTGACTTTGGCACAGCACACTGAGGAAAATCCTGACTCCAATGAATTCGGAGAAACAGCGTTCCAAGGGGCTTATTTCTACAGCATCGATCCTGAAAATGGCTTCCTTTATGAAGGCCGCGCCACCCATTACGAAGACGGCGCATTCGAAGACGGCTCTTATTACGCAAGCCGATCCGAAGAAAACTACATCAATCGCATCATTTACATTGGCGACACTTTCTACACCCTTTCCGAAGGCAAAGTGCGCGCCCTGAGCCGCGAAAGCTTAGAAGAGGTGGGAGAGGTGAGTTTGTAAATTTGTAAATGCCGATCAATTAGCCTTAGGCATAAAATCCACCAACCACCTTCCTAGTGCACCTCTATTCACCAAATTCTCTTGCCTCCAATGGCCTCCTCCCACAGTGACAGAAAAGTCTAGTCTTTGACCAGATTTCTTCGGGGTGACCAAATAGTTTCCAAGGGCCTGACTGAGTTCCGTGGAAAGCGCCGCAGAATACGGCGTAGGCACTGGAGCAGTCTGGTCACAAGGAACAGCTCCAAGGTAACTACCAGCATTTCTTATGCCATGAACAACTGCAGGTAAAATCGGCATAGACACATCCCTATAAAGGTCAAATCGTGATACCTTTCCTGACTCTCTAGGAACCCAATCGGCAGAAAATGAACCTCCCCGAGCTTACGCTCGGGGTTTCAGCCTAGTTCAAGCTGCGCTTGGCCCGCATCTTCTTCGCCCTGTTGTTGGATATACTTTCGAATGACCTCCTCGTTAATCCCAACTGTGGAGGCAAAGTAACCTGCCGACCAAATACTTCTCGTCCCCCAGTACACTTTTCTAAGAAACGGAAACTTTATGTTCAACTCACGAGCTGTGTTGGCTTTTATTATTCTCACCACCTCTCCCACTGCTATTTGTGGAGGTATGGAAATTAAAATATGTACATGGTCTAAATCCGTGTTTACCTCTTTCACCACCAGTTCCGGATAGTACTTCGGAATATCCTTCATCACTTCCTGCAGAAAAGCCAACACACCTTCGTTGAATATCTTCCGACGGTATTTGGTCGGCCAAACTAAGTGATAGTCACAGATGAAAACTGCGTGTGAGCTTTTTCGTAGCTTCTTCATGCCTCCACTTTACACCACCACGAAGATGCGGGCACCCACTACATCCCTCGGGCTTACGCCCGGGGAACTACGTCAGTTGATTAGAAGTAGGACAGTTTGGCGTATGCTCTAAACCAATAGGGAAGCGTAATCCAGAAGCAGAAGTTTGAAAACTCAAAAGGTCTGCTTTAAGTATACCTCTACCTTGTAAAGAATCTGCTAAAGTACGACGCACTGCCAACACTTCTCCCGCTACTCCTAGGCCACCTGATGTTAATGCACGCAGTACCTCCGTTTTACCAGTCGATTCTATTCGATCCAATTCAGTCAAAAAAGCTGTCAAGGCTTCTGGATCAACCGAAGCGACACCTTTTCCTATTTTCAAAATACCAGTGGAATCGTCAAGAGAAGCAGCTTGTAATTTGTGTAACCACAGCGGAAGAGCAGTGCCTGCTTGAGTATAAATAGCGTGGACCCCTTCATTGGCTGTTGATATGATTTCAGACATTAATAAAATGGATGATAAGGTAAAAGAAAAAGAGTATAAACCTTTAAATTGAAATGTCAATGTCAAGAAAGTTCTAGCTTCAGCCTTAACCGCTTTCAGAAGCGGTTATTACTATTTATGGATAGGTTCTAAATCAAAAAGTGGAGACCTAAGGCCTAAAACCTGAAGTTGTTCTATATTTGATCCAAGCGCCTCAGGTTGATCAAAAAGGACACCGCCATTCAACCAAACAGCCCCCTTTTGAGGAGAACAAGAAACAAGATTCAAAACCTGGGCAGGGTCTCCAAAACGAGCAACCGTAGCAAATCGGTCCACAAACTCAGTCCAATCTCCTCTAAAGGCCCCACTGAAACACAAAAGAGATTTGCTACCAAACGAACCTTCATTCGATTGAAAAGTCTGAGCCATCGTGGCCGTCATTCGACAATTAAAATCTATAAAAAAGAAGTTGTCCTCTGCATCAATCAAAACATCCACCCCTCCCACTCCCAACCATCCTTTTTCTTTCAATTTAGGAAGAACATGCGTAAGCAAAACAGATTGAATCTGAGATAAAACCCCAGAAGATTCAGCCTCATTTCTAACAATCCCTCCTAAGTATTCTCCACTAGGAGCTGTTAACATAAATAGAGGAGTGGTGTAGAGTGAAGTTACTCTAACCCTAACGCCATGTACCAGATGCTAACGGATGAACAGTTCAAACTGATCCAGCCTTATTTTCCAAAGCCCAGAAAGCCTGAAAAGATTCCACTGAAACGTTGCATGGATGCCATTTGTTATGTACTTAAAACAGGGTGCGCATGGAGACAAATGCCCTACGATTACAGAGAAAAAGAGAATGACTGGCACACGATTTATACAAGATACAAACGGTGGAGCGAATCTGGACTTTTTGGACAAATGCATGAACCTCCCCGAGCTTACGCTCGGGGTTTCAGCCTAGTTCAAGCTGCGCTTGGCCCGCATCTTCTTCGCCCTGTTGTTGGATATACTTTCGAATGACCTCCTCGTTAATCCCAACTGTGGAGGCAAAGTAACCTGCCGACCAAATACTTCTCGTCCCCCAGTACACTTTTCTAAGAAACGGAAACTTTATGTTCAACTCACGAGCTGTGTTGGCTTTTATTATTCTCACCACCTCTCCCACTGCTATTTGTGGAGGTATGGAAATTAAAATATGTACATGGTCTAAATCCGTGTTTACCTCTTTCACCACCAGTTCCGGATAGTACTTCGGAATATCCTTCATCACTTCCTGCAGAAAAGCCAACACACCTTCGTTGAATATCTTCCGACGGTATTTGGTCGGCCAAACTAAGTGATAGTCACAGATGAAAACTGCGTGTGAGCTTTTTCGTAGCTTCTTCATGCCTCCACTTTACACCACCACGAAGATGCGGGCACCCACTACATCCCTCGGGCTTACGCCCGGGGAACTACGTCAGTTGATTAGAGCACTTGAAGTAGCAGATGTACTTCAAGTGCGAATAGCTTTCCTGGACAGTACAACAAATAGAGCGCACCACAGTGCAGCGGGAGCCATGAAAAAAAGGGGCCACAAGCGTTAGGCCGAAGTAGAGGTGGGTACACTACAAAAATTCACATGATTGCTGGAGATCCAGATCATGGGATGCACTTTGTTTTAACAGGTGGTGAAGTGAGCGATGTGAAAGTTGGAAAACAAATTTTGAGAGATTATTCGTTTCCAAAAACAGTAGATCATTTGGCTATGGACAAAGGTTATTCATGCTACAAAGTTCTGGAGCTGTGCAAAGAAAAAGGCATAACTCCAGTCGTTCCTCCAAAGGCAAAAATGAAATTTCCGTGGGAATACAACAAGAACATTTATGCCTACCGCAACGAGATTGAACGCCTATTTCACCGAATGAAAAATCACAGAAGAATTTCAACTCGCTATGACAAATTAGACCTGATGTATGCCTCCTTTATCTCCCTCTGCCTTGTGGCACTTTTACTCAAAGTCTTATGTTAACAGCTCCTAGGGCCTGTTTTTTCTTCTGAATAACCGAAGAAACCCATAGTCCCATCAGGGTGAATAAAAAACTTAACATCAAACTCTTTTTGTTTATCTACATATTCTTGAACAACAATCGTACAATCTAAAGTAGAAAACTTAGCCTGTGCCTCAGTGAAATCATGTGGACCTCTACAAATCCTCACGCCATCACCCCTCCAGAAGAAGTGAGTTTTATGACACACGGATATTCAAAACGATGAGGAGCTGCTTGAGCAAAAGCAGAACCATTCTCATAACGAGCCATTTCTCTAATACGATATTCAGAAGGAACCAACTCTTCTAAATTTTTCTTGTCATTCAAATGCACCGTGACTTCAGGTTTAACCATATATTTATTCGCAAGACGAGGGTCCAAAAAAGGTTGAGCCATTACTAAACGACCATCTGGGGCATACCTAGCCAAAGCCTGGATAAGAATCTCATTACGTCGAGAAGGGTCCCTTACAGAATCAAGAGCCTGCGGAAGGATAAGCTGTTGGTTTGGGCTTACTAAAGGAACTCCAAAATTTCCTGTCAAAGTCTCATAAACACCATTCTTTACAGAATTTGAATAAACGACAACCTTCACGCCAGGTCCTGCACATACCATAGGTCGGCCAGCGACACACTCCTCATCTTCAGGTGAAGATTCATTTAAAAAATGAGAATCCCAACCAAAGGGAAATCCATAAAAATACACAGTCTCTTTTGGGAAGACACGACCAAGGTGGGAAGGTTGTTTCATAACAATGATAATTTACAACATAATTTATATCTAGTCAACGCTCGCCCTAAGAAATCAACCCAATAATTAAAGGTTGGACTCCCAACACCGCTTTAAAAGTAAATTTAAGACCATAAGCAATCAAAATATAAGATCCTACTCGCATCAGTTTTTTAAGCATCCACTGATGAAAAATATGCCGCACTATAAAGGTCAAACCAGCAATTCCAAAAGAAGCGAGTACACCACCCAAAGCCACGTTTGCAGAAAACCCATAAGGACTGATCTCATGCGCATGAGCACTGTACAAGCTGCCTACAACGACCAATGAAAAAACAATGGCCATAGGGTTAACCAAACACATGAGTCCACCCTTTATAAAATCCGAATCAAAAAAACGCAACTTATGACGATGCATGTGCTGCAAACTACGTTTATGGGTGTGATCGTTCAAACTGTGATATCCCATGCTCGTGAGCATATAAGCCGCCAAACACCACATGAGGGTTTGAACCCATGGGATTTGAATGAATTGAGCGGCACCTGTAGTGCCAAGCATCAAATAACAAGCATCCACCAAAGTCGCTCCTAAAATAACCTGAGCTTGAAAGAAAAACCCTCGCCTAGGGTTGAGCCCCTCACGAATACCATAAAGAGTGATGGGCCCTATGATGAAACCCTGACTGAGTCCGAATAAAAATGCCTCCGGGAACAACATGTATTTTTGTTATCCCCTAAGTATACAGAATTACAGGAGAAAATTCAAGATTGTCTAGACCTCCTTGGGCTTGGTCCATTCAAAGATAAAGTGCTTGTCATACACCCCCTCTCCACCGCTGGATTTCCAGTGATAAGGCTGACGGATTACTTTCACTTTTACTCCCAATTCTGCTTCAATATGCTTTCGAATCTGTTTCGCATCAGAATAAGGATGTTTTCCTTCAGTAACACGATTCTCAGTAGGGGTGTACACAATGTGCTGCAAAGGATCAGGAAGCTGCTCATCATCTTCCCCTGTATTGGGGAGCAAACACCCTAAGACAGCTTTTCCTCCAGGAACCAAGAACGCATTCATATTACGAATGAGCTGAGTTGGATCTGCCACACGATCAAGCACCAGGTTAGCAAGCACAATTCCAAATTGACTATTCAAAGCCTCTCCAACTTGCCTGCGAAGTTCTGAGGTTTCAGCATCAATGGCACCCACTGCAATGTTTTGGGTTTCAGCTGCATTGCGTAAAGCAAACGTAGTACTACCATCGATCCCTAAAGAACGTAGTCCATTATTGTCCACCAAGGTGTCCCACTCCGCTAGTTTCTGAGCAGCATTCCCACAACCAAGATCCAACATACGACGATTTTCAGGAGGAAGTTCACCTAAAAAACGTTCCGCAAGAAATCGGTAAAAGCTGGCATCGGAATTGTAGGTGTTTTCACGCCCTTCGAGAAAATAACGAAGAGCCCCTGCAATACGAGCCACCCCCGCTTCATTGTGACTCTTTGCATCGTAAAAATCCAACATGCGAGCATACTGGCCTCCTACTTCTCGCAAATGCTCAGGATCTTTCAAATGCTCTCCTATAAGCTCTCCCATCTGCCCTTCAGGAAGCTGAATGACCGGATTCCTGTCCCTAAGGTAAGCAATCATGGCTCCCACTCCCCCCTTGCGAATCTCAGCAAACTCTTCACGAACTCCTGTCCGAGCTTGTCGCATCAAATGACGTGCAAGTGCTCGATAAAAACTGGTTTCTTCACCAGAGTCCTTTAAGAAAGCGGCAAGCACGTCAGACAAAAGAGCTTCTCCATCTTCTTTCCCCTTACTTGCATCAATGCACTCTGAAAGAAGGACTGAACCCCCTTCAGACGTTTCAACTATCGGGTTCTTAGTCATCAAATACTTTGCAATAGCATCCACGTCATGCGAACCTCGTCCAGATTCATTTTCTTCGAAAGGAAAACCCATACTTTCTATGCTTTTACGATTAAGTCATCATAATATAAAATCGGACGAAAGTCAATAGACTCCCCTTACATTTCTCCTGAAGGAATACGCTTTTTTAGATCCAGATAGTCCATAATAGCTTCTGGCGTCCATTTCAAAAATTCTGGATCCCGTTCCACTTCGGTATAGAGCACTTTATAAATATCTACCACCATAGGGTTCATCATCTCATAAAAAGTCACCTGCCTTGATAACTGAATAAATTCATCTAAAGCAAATTTATCATCATAAACCGCCATATCAATTCCAGTAGCAGGCAGCAGATCACCGGACTGAGTTTCTAAGAAAGAAACCACTGTCCCTCCCCCCGACATCTCCTTGGTCTGCAAGGGCTCAATGGCCCTAGCTTCTGCTTCTTCATCCACTTCTTTCAAAAGTCGCATCCAAGCCTGCTTGGTCTGAGTCAAATCACTCACTTGAGAAAAACCTCCCAAGCACTTATAACCATAATAACAAGCCGCCATCACATAACAGAGCATCATTGAAGGGAAAATTTTCTTCATTTGTAGAGCCTTCGTAATCTCTTCCGGTGTATAGTCATACTGGTGCTCCCCATCCGGACAAACCAGTTTGCCATCTTGAAGCACAAAACGAATGCGATGATTCTTACTATCCAGGCCCCAAAAGAAGTAGGTTCCTAAGTCTTTTTGCAGATCAAAAGCCCCTGGAATACCATTGAAGTACTGACGAGCGAGTTCCTGGTATTTTTTATCAAAGAGCAGCTTATACAAAAGCGAGTCAGGCTTGTTAAGATGAAATTTCACCAAAAGCTCAGTCATCACCGTTTCAATGTCCAAATAAATCAGATTAGGAACGGCAGTTCCTTCCTTCTTAAAGAGTTCAGGCCAGAGTTTATAGTTGATGATCGTGATTTGAGTACTGAGATCTGGAGCCGCTAGAACCTGTTCATCCAAAAAGAAATGATCAAGTAAACCCTTCACTCCTTCGGCTTTCTTAGTAAGCACTAGACCTTCTTGAACCTTACGAGCCAAAGCCTCCTTAGCGCGAAACACATCCTCTTTATTGAAAGCACGCGCATTGTAGACCACGGACATCTTCTCTTTATCAGGCAAAACAGGGAGGCGAATGAAATCTTCCGAACCTCGATTATTACCATGAAACACAATCCCACGGGGATAAGCGGAGGGGTTGTTAAGAGAAACACTGGCAAAAGAAAGCACCATCATATACTTAAGCACTGGATCCGTTAACTCATGATAAGGCAAAACGGAGATGATATTGGAATTGATCCAGTAAGGGTGAGTGATGGGGCCATGGTGATCTGTTGTAGAGAGTACGTGATACTTGGCCAACTGAGCAGCAACTTCTTGAGCGACCGTAGGATTCAATCGTTGTTTCAAAAGGTCCTCCACTATCGAAATAAACTCCTTACGACGCTCATCTAAAGCCGGCATGGGATTGATATCCAAAAAACCGCGCGTGTACTCATAGAGACTCGAGCGGTTGCCGTGCTTTTCCATGATCTCCTTGAGAATCGGCGTACGTTCCCAAATGGCTTCCCATATTGGAAGTAGAGGGTCTGGGGTAGATGATTTAGAAGGGTCCGATTTGGAAGGTTCAAAGCTCATAAAGGCTTTTGGGGTAGTATATTAAAATTCAACAAAAAAACAAGAGCCTAACTTTTTGAGGTCAGACTCTTAAAGAATATGGCTTAGCCCCCATCCCAGAACAGGGCTTCAATCCAAGCATTCGTAGATCAGTTGTAAGATCCAAAGAAGTGCCCAAACGTCCATGCACCAGTTTTGGCTCAGCAAGCTCCCCACTTCGATACAGTACAGCCGAGTCAGGTTCATCTTTCCAAGAATGCGCATAGCGAAGAGCTGAACGCTCATAGGCCCAACGAGCCCGCCTGCGAGAAGCCTCTAAAGCTGGCTTGGTAGCATCCATAGCCTCTGAGACTAAATTGCGATGTCTAGAAGAAAATGCATGCACTAAACCTAAATTTGATAAAGCAGCGTTGGAACGAACAAAAGCCGACTTCCAAGAACGAAGAGCATCAGCATAGTCTTCTAGTGCAGCAAAATGAGTAGGATCCTTGCGCCGAGCATCCAAAAGACGCAAACAGGTCACATAGGAAGCACCCTGCTGATCTAAATCTGGATGATGAAAAGGACGATCCACATGCATAGGAAAAAATTGATCATAAATGGAATCCATACCTTCGACTATTTTCGTTTTACTGAAGACAAGAAGTTCAAAGCGTCGCAGCCAGTCCACAACTTCTCGAGAATTTTCCCGTAAAAAAGCGTCTACGCACAATGGTTCATCTGTACTGACTCGAAAACCTAACCCTTCTGGGAAATCTTCTCGATCTGATACAGGAACCAAAATAGACTCAGAATATACCATCGTCACATAAATAAAATGTAGCAGGATATCATAAACTATTTTAGTAATAACGCAAGGCGGACTGGCTCTGGTCTTTTTTTGACTTAGCCTCTAAACTAACCCCATGATCCCTCTTTTGCCAAAAGCCATTGCTCAAAAGTACGGCATCGATTTTGCCATCGCCTTCGGCTCTCAAGTCAGCGGACAAACTCATGCCGAAAGCGATCTGGACCTCGCGGTTCACAGTTCAAAGAATCCAAGCCTTAAAGAAGAACTCCACCTACTCAGCGAGCTCAGTGCTTTTTATTCAAAGGAGGTGGACTTGTGCTGGATCAATGAAAATGTCAGCGCCCTACTCTACGGAGAATGGGCAAAAAACAGTCAACTGCTCTACGGAAACGAAGAAGACTATCAAGTTTTCTGCATTGAAGCGCTCAAGAAATTCCTAGACTTTGAACCCTATTTCAAACTCCAGGAGCAAGCCTTACAAGAACGTTTACGTCAACTCAGCTAACACCTATGCCAAATAAAAGTCTCATTCAAAGAAAAATTCAAGAAATTCTGAAGCAGCTTCTTTTTTTAGATGAATTGACTCGCGAAAATGCAATCGCCATTTTAGACGATGAAAAAACCTTGTACCTGGCAGAACGAGTGATGGAAAGATTGATCGGCGCAGCCATCGACATCAACATGCATCTGCTTAAAGATTTGAAACAAGAAATCCCAGCAAACTATCGAGATTCTTTTATTGGACTCTCCAAAATCAATGTTTTAAATGAAGCTTTCGCAAAACAAATCGCACACTCCATAGGTTTGCGCAACATTCTCATTCATGAATACCAACAGTTGATCAATGAAAAATTCTTTGAAGCCATGAAAGAAGCAAAAACCGATTATAAGACTTACACTGAAGCCATTCTTCACTTCCTCTCTCAACATCCGTGAACTTCCCGACCCGTCACTCCCGCTTTTGCGAACTCTTCCCGGGCGAAAAACCCTTTCGTTGGAAGCAAATCGAAGAGGGGCTTTTTCAGGTTCAAAACAAGGGCTGGAAGGATCTCACCGGCCTCCCAAAAATCCTGCGAGAAACGCTAGAAAAAGAAGTCCCCTGGATGAGTGGCGAGGCTCAAACCGTGCTCTGCTCCAGTCGCGGCGACACCTACAAAGTGCTGATCAAACTCGCGGATGGAAACCTCGTTGAAACCGTTCTGATGGAAAATATGCGCGATCAATGGACCATCTGCGTCTCTTCCCAAGTCGGTTGTGCCATGCGTTGCGGCTTCTGTGCCACGGGTAAAATGGGCCTCACTCGCAGTCTCACGGCAGACGAAATCATGGATCAGTACCGGTTTTGGAAAAGCTTCCTCACCGAACATCCTCGCCTGCCTCAGCGCATCTCGAATGTGGTTTTTATGGGCATGGGCGAACCGCTGGCCAATTATGAAAATGTAAAAAAAGCCATCCACACATGGCTGGCCTACACCGACCTCGGCCCCACCCACATCACCGTTTCCACCGTGGGCATCTTGCCTGTGCTCGAACAAATCCTCACCGACCCCGATTGGCCGGACACTCGCATCGCCATTTCGCTGCACAGCGCCGTACCCGAGACCCGCAAAGAAATCGTGCCCAGCTCTTTTGAAGGATTCATTCCCAAACTGCACGACTGGATCCGCAAGTACCAAAAAGTACACGGCAATCGCCGTCACCACCTGACCTTCGAGTACGTGATGCTCAAAAATGTGAACGACACCGAGCAGCACGCACGCGTGCTGGCCGACTTTGCTGCCGAGCTCGGAGACATCAAAATAAACCTGATTCCCTACAATTTCACAGACATGGGCGTGGAACGCAGCAGCAACAACCAAATCCATCGCTTCAAAGACATCGTCGAAAAGGCAGGCGTCGAAATCACCGTGCGCAAAACCATGGGTGACGACATCGCAGCAGCCTGCGGGCAACTCATTACTCTTGGCAGGAAGAATCTTTGTGATATTCTTCCGTCCGAAAATATTTAACCGTTAACCCACACCCAAATGGACCGTACCGATTACATTGAAGGACAACGCGAAAAACTCGAAGAATTTCGTGACCGACTCGACGAACTGGAAGAACTGCTTGCAAGCAGCGATGAAGACGAAAATGATTCCGAAATGGAAACCATCAATGCACTGCGTCGCGACCTCGAGTCTTTGGACATGAGCCTCGACGAAATCGAACAGGCAGACGATGAAAGTTTCGAAGAAGTACAAGCGGCTTACGAAGCCGAACGTGAAGAATTTGAAGAAGCCTTTGCCGAAGCCGAAGAAATGGTGGAAGCCCAGGATTAGAAGCGTATACTTTGCTCACCTAACCACGCCTCATGACGCTCAGCCTGCTCGCCCTGTTCATGCTCCCCATTTGCCTTGCCCTGGTGCTTTCTCCAAAAAACATGCACAAGGTCATTAAGGATTGGGCCAATTCACCCGCCCTTCTGTTCTTCAGCTCTCTTTTTCTCTTTTTATTTGCTCTCATCATCGTGATCAGCACCGGCTTCAATCTACGATTTTGGCCACAAAGTGGCACAGCGGACTGGGCCTGGAATTCTCAAGTGATCCTCTCTTGGATCGCAGTACTCATGGGGATCAAAGGTCTCGCAGCTTTTTTCCCAAAGCTCGTCAAATGGAGAATGCACTTCGTCACCGAAGAACTCCTCCCCCTATTCGGCTTTATGGGACTTCTATTTTGGCTGGGAATGGTGTATCTTGAAACCCAAGTCTTTTAGCACGCAGTAGCGTAGCGAACGCGCCTAAAAAGCAACCGTCGCGCAAGCGACCCAAATATGCCCACAAAAACTTCTAAAAAATCTGGAAAATCCACAGAGCCGCTGGTCACGGGGGACATGCTCATCGGGGAGGTTTTAAACCTCTATCCTGACACGGCCGAAATCATGCAGGATTTTGGACTGCACTGCACCTCTTGCAGCGTGAATGTGTTTGAGCCCCTCAAAGCCGGCGCCATGAGTCATGGCATCGAAGAAGAAGTCGTGGATGAAATGATCCTGCGCATCAATGAACTCGCCGCAAGCAAACGTAAAGCCCCCGACGACGGCATTTATGTGACACAAAAGGCCGCCGAAAAAATCCGTGAATTCGCCAAAGCCGAAGATAAAGAAGGTTACGGACTGCGCATCAGTGCCAAAGACAATGGCGGACGTGAACCCGTCTACGCCATGGACTTCCTCAAGGATGGTGAGGCCGGGGACACTCGCTTTGAATTTCACGGCGTGACCATCCACTTGGACCCCGAATCCCTGGGAAACCTGCTCGGCGCCGAAGTCGATTTCATTGAAAGCGCCTACGGCAGCGGTTTCAAAATCACCAACCCTCGCTTCACCAAAAAAGGCGGAGGCTGTGGATGTGGCTCCGGTGGAGGAGGCTGTGGATGCTAATCCATTAGACCATGCTGGCTCTCGCCTTCACCTTCTTTGCATACAGTGCCCTTGCGCGGACCCTCAGCCGACGCCTCGATGAAAGCGGCTCTGCCGCTTTGACAATCGCATTGCTATTCACGCTCATGATCGTGAGCGTGGAAGGACTCGGCACCTTCGGGCTCTTTTCACAAAACAGCCTACTCGTGTGTAGCATCCTCGCACTCATGGGGGGCTTTTTCCTTCGACCCAAAGATGCACCCCTCCCCACGAACGGAAAGTTTTTTTACCTGCTGCTCGGTCTGCTCGCCACCTTGCCCGCGCTCATCCCTTCAGGTGAAACGGACAGCTTCGGCTACCACTTGCCCATCGTGAATCAACTGCTTGAAACGGGCAGCGTCTGGAACGTCTTCTTCGCGGGCTTCGTGGGGCCCAACACTTATTTCCCTGCGAATCATGAAGCCCTTCAAGCCTTCCTCGCAGCCTTCACCCACAACACCGAAGCAGGCTTCCTCGTGAACCTCAGTGCACTCGCCCTCTTCTTCTTCAGTCTTAAAGAAAGCCTTGGGACAAAAGCAGCCCCGCGCTTCTCCGCCCTTTTCGTGCTCGCCGCAACCTGTACGCCCTTCCTTTTTAAACAAATTGTCAACCAGCAAATCGACCTCTTCCTTTTCGGTGTATTCGGCAGCGCCCTGGCCTTTGCGGCAAGCAGCTTCTTGAACGGGAAAAAAGTGGACTTCACAAAGGCCTGCCTCCTGCTCGGACTCTGCCTCGGCTCGAAATACAACGCCCTTCCACAAGTGCTGGTGCTATTGCCCTTTTTGTTCGCCCTTGCAATCCACCAAAAACACCGCCTCCACGACTACGCATTTAACATCGGCCTCACTCTCACAGCAGGGCTTTTTTGGTACATACGCAACGCAGTGATCGCGGGCAACCCTCTCTATCCCTTTGGCATCAGCGCCGGGCCCATTCACTGGATCGGCCACAGCAGCTTCGTGCAAGAAACAGAAGGCAGCTCCTTGCTCTCGCACCTTCAGAGTGACGGCCTTCACAGCACCCTCCGGCACGTGCTTTCCAATGGCGAATTCCACAATGAATTGGGGATGACCGCCGTCTACCTCCTGACCGGAACCACAGTGCTGCTCGCGCTCAAACTGTTTAGCCGAAGCCACCGAACTCGCATGCTCAGCTTCGCCCTACTCGCCATCGCCGCCGGAGAACTGCTCTACTACCTCAGCGCTCCCTACACCTTCACGCTCTGGAACCAAACCATCCGCTACGCGAGCCCCCTCTTTGCCCTCGTGCCCGTAGCGCTCATGTTTTGCGCCTCCACGCCCAAAAGGCAGTCCTTCCTTGGACTCTTCGCTCTGGTCTTCATCGGCAGCCAACTCAGCTCCAGCTTCCTCAGCAAGGATCACGTACAGACCTTGCTACTGGATCAATTTCACGCACACCCTTTCCTCATTTTCAGCCCCTTACTGCTCGCCTTCACACTCTCGATCTTCCTCACGTCTAAAAAAACCCCGCAAACCACGCTGTTTCGCCTCGCCATCGCCAGTCTGCTCGTGAGCCTCTTCACAACCACCGTGGTACCTCAACTCAAAACGCCCAGTGGAGAAGCGAGCACTCTCACCGAAGACGCCTACCTTTCCGTAGATTTGCCAGGCTACAAGATGTTGCTTCCATTTTTAGAACTGCTCCGCCCACAGCCCAAAGGTAGCATCGCTTTAACTGGCCTCACGCCTTACGCGCTCTTCGAAAAAGAAGGCTTCACAGCAGTTTACATCAACACCGATGGCTGCCTCACCTGCACCTATCCGGACTACCGCAGCAAAAGCGCCTCCATCCGCACGGCACCCAACGAAGCCGCATGGAAAGCCGCACTCGCAACCGAGGACATCGCCTACCTGCTCGTCTCCACCACCTACGAACCCACGATCGTGATGCACGAAAAAACCTGGGCCGACACAGATCTCGAACACTTTGAACTGCTGCTACAAAAAGGACCGCTGAGTCTCTACCGCCTACGCTGATCCGAGTCACGAAGGATCTGCACAAAGAAACTCGCAAAGCACGTTTGGATGCCGAGGATCATCAGTGTGGACGTGAGCGCCAGCAGGTTCGCCTCATTCAGATTTTTGAAGCCCGCTTGGATCCATTCATAGACCACAAAAACGTCGCAGCCAAAACCGACAGCAAAGAGGAGCAGCCCAAGCACAAGACCCCGTTCCAAACTGAAACACTTATAAAAAGAGGCAAGCGTGGTGTCTTTGAATTGAAAGGGCTGGGTCTGAGCAAAAGCCCGCGCCTGCATGCCTGTGATCAGAAGTTGATAGCCAAGAATCGCAAGCAAACTTCCAAGCAAGGATGAGTGCGTATCGAAGACGATGCCCGACACTTCCACCGGCCCACGGAACAAGATCAGCATCAAAAAAAATCCAAGCACCATGAAGGCGAGTCCCGGCACAAGAAACAAATACTTGGGACTGTAAAGAAACATGAATTTGAGGTGCCTCCAACCATCACTCCAGGTGTTCAAATGCGGCGGACGGTTGCGCTTATCTTTATATAAAGTGATGGGAATTTCCTTGATTTTCAAATGCAAAAGCCCACTTTTGATGAGCATTTCAGATGCAAACTCCATGCCCTGTGAACTGAGCCGCAGCCGCTCGAAGGCTTCTTTGGTGAGGCAGCGCATGCCCGAGTTGCAGTCAGAAATTTTGAGCTTAAACAAACGGTTCAACAAAAAGGTGAGAACCGGCGTGCCCAAGTAACGATGCAAAAAGGGCATGGCTCCAGGCTCAATTCGACCCTTGAGACGCGTGCTCATCACCAGGTCGTAACCCTTTTCAATCTCCTCCAAAAAAGGATCGATTTCCTCAAAGTTGTAAGAGTCGTCGGCATCGCCCATCAGTAAACACTTGCCCCGTGCCGCTTGCATACCTGCGATGAGAGCGCAGCCGTAACCGCGCTGAGGCACATGCACGACGCGCGCTCCGAGCTCCTCCGCGATTGCAATGCTACGATCGGTGGATCCGTTGTCCGCCACAATCACTTCACCCTCAATTCCAAGACGCTTCAAAGAGGCCTTAGCTTTTTTCACCACAAGGCCGAGCGTCTGCTCTTCGTTCAAACACGGGATGACAATAGAAAGCATCATGGCCCTCATTAAAGCGTAAGATGGCGCTTTTCAAAAGCCCAGGCACTCTCGATCATATCCTGCAGATTTTTCGTCGCCTTCCAACCCAGCAGCTCTCGGGCCTTATCACAGGACGCCAGAAGGTTTGGAACATCACCCGAACGAGGCTCGCACTCCCGGATACGAGCTGCCGTGCCCATCACGCGGGCGCAAAGTTTCACCACCTCCAAAACCGAATGACTTGTCTCTGTGCCCAGGTTCACAAAAGCGTTCTCATGCCCGGCAACCAAGTACTCCAGCCCCAATCGATGCGCTTCCGCGATATCCGTCACGTGAAGGTAGTCGCGCAGACAAGTGCCATCCGGCGTATCGTAGTCGGTGCCATAGACTTCCACCGCTTCATTTTTACTCAGCTTCTTAAAGACCGAGCGGATGAGGTGCGTCTCGGGCTCGTGCAACTCGCCATAACGTGCATCCGCCGAAGCTCCAGCCGCATTGAAGTAACGAAAGGACAAAAATCGTAAGCCACGCGTCTCATACTCGCTGAGCAAATCTTCAAAAACCATCTTCGTTTTGCCATACACCGACACCGGCTCTCGCACATGTTGCTCCGTGATCGGTAAGGTCAGTGGCACCCCATACACCGAAGCTGACGAGGAAAAAATCAGGCGAGCGCACTCGTGCGCGAGCATCACCTCCAGTAAAACGCGTCCTGCCTCCACATTGTTGATGGCATATTTCTCCGGCTCAGACTGCGACTCCACGACCACGCTCAAGGCCGCTAAATGAAAGACTGCTTCAAAAGCATGGCGTGCAAAAACAGAATCCAAAAGGGCACGATCCTGCAAAGAGCCTTCATAAAAAATCGCATCTGGGTGAAGCAGCTCGCGGTGACCCGTACTCAAATTGTCGACGATCACCACGTGGTAGCCCGCCTCAATGAGCATCGCCACCAAGTTCGATCCAATATAACCCGCGCCACCGGTGACAAGAAGCTCCTTCATGCACGATGACGAAAAAGAATAAAATTATAGACCGTGAAATTGATGAGCGCGCTGAGACCAAACGAAGCAAGCTGCGCCAGCACACTCCATGGAAGTAGCGCCGCAAACCACACATTGAAGTGCGCGAAGGCAAACATCATCAGTACATTATAAAGGACAAACTCTGCAAAGAGCCGCGAGTTTTTTTTAGCAAAGTTGCGTCGCGTGAAGGTCCACTTTTTATTGAGCAAAAAGCTGCTCACAATTCCACAGCCGTAGCCGAGCACCGATGCCACATACAAAGGAAGTCCGTTCCACAGCCCCACATTGAGCACCACAAACGTAATGGAAAAACTGAATAAACCCGCAGCTGCAAACTTCAAAAAATGCATGGACGTAGCTTAGCCGAAAAGGTCTCAACCCACAAATTCAAGCCATAACCCCCCCCTCAGATCACCCAATCTGGAACACATTTCCTACGCGGAAAACAATTCAAAAACCGTCAATTGTTTTCAATAACATTTGCTTTGACGGCCTTTCATATTTTCGATAACTTGTGGACTACCGAAGTAAGACGCACAACATATTGTGCCATTCTCCCCCTTCGACCCCAATATACACTTCCCACGGACTCCACCTCCTTCCGCGCGGTTTTAGTTCTTTATTTCCCCATTTTTCCCACGCGTATGGCTCAATCCATCACTTTACCCGATCCAGTAGCAGCTCAAAACGAAGAACACAGCCAAAAATCAGAGATTCGTCGCCCCCAAGAAGGCAAATCCAACTCTTCCAAGGGAATTCGCATGAAACGTCGCTTCACCCAAGCCGGCCTCGACGCCTTTGACATGATGGACTACGACCTGCGCGAATCCCGCATCAAGGAGCCAAGTGGTAAAATCGTCTTCGAAATGACCAAGGTGGAAGTGCCCACAAGCTGGTCCCAACTCGCAACCGACATCATCGCTCAAAAGTACTTCCGAAAACGTGGAGTGCCCGGAACCGAACACGAAGTCAGCGCCAAACAAACCGTGCACCGCATCGCACACACCGTGCGCACTTTTGGAATGGAACACGGCTATTTTGCCAGCGAAGAAGATGCCGAAAGCTTCGAGCAAGAACTCAAATACATGCTCATCACCCAACGTGGGGCGTTCAACTCCCCCGTATGGTTCAATTGCGGACTTTTCCATGAATACGGAGTGACGGGAGATGGAGGCAACTACGCCTGGGATTTTGCCAAAGGCGCCGTCGTAGAAATCGACAACGCCTACGCTCGCCCTCAATGCAGTGCTTGCTTCATCCAAAAAGTGGACGATTCCCTCATGGGCATTTTTGACCTCGCCAAAAACGAAGCCAAACTCTTCAAATATGGGTCTGGAACCGGTTCCAACTTCTCAAATCTCCGCTCCAAGTACGAAATCCTCTCGGGAGGAGGCATCTCTTCCGGACTCATGTCCTTCCTCGAAGTTTTAGACCGTGGAGCCGGAGCCATTAAATCTGGAGGAACCACTCGTCGCGCCGCCAAAATGGTGGTGGTGGATGTGGATCACCCCGAAATCAAAGACTTCGTAAACTGGAAAGTAGAATCCGAAAAAAAGGCTCGCGCCCTCATCGCCGCCGGTTACGACAGCGACTGGCGTGGAGAAGCTTACCACACCGTTTCTGGACAAAACTCCAACAACTCCGTGCGTGTGACCGATGAATTCATGCACGCCGTAGAAAAGAATGAAAAATTCTGGACCAAACGCCGCACCGACGGAAAACCTCATGAAGAAATGGATGCGCAAGCGCTTTTCGATGAAATCTGTAAGGCCGCTTGGGGCTGTGCCGATCCCGGACTTCAATTCGACACCACCATCAACGACTGGCACACCAGCCCTGTGAGCGGACGCATCAACGGCTCCAACCCCTGCTCCGAATACATGTTCCTCGACGACACAGCCTGCAACCTCGCCTCACTCAACTTGGTGAAGTTCATGAATGAAGACGGCAGTTTCGACATCGCCGCCTATCGCCACGCCGTGGAAATTTTCTTCCTCGCTCAAGAAATCCTCGTAGACCTCTCTTCTTACCCCACCGATCGCATCGCCCAAAACAGCCACGACTTTCGTCCGCTGGGACTCGGCTACGCCAATCTTGGTACCCTACTCATGACCAGCGGCATCGCCTACGACAGCGACGAAGGACGCGCCATCGCGGCCGCCCTCACCGCTATTATGCACTGCCACGCGAACGTCATGTCCGCTGAAATCGCCAAGGTGGTGGGTCCCTTTGCCGCCTACGAAAAGAACCGCGAACCCATGCTCAAAGTGATGCGCATGCATGAAGAAGCCGCCAAAGCCATCAACAAAAAGCTCTGCCCTGCAGACCTCTACGAAGCCGCTGTGGAAGACGCAGCCCTCGCCATTGAAAAAGGAGAAAAATACGGCTACCGCAACGCGCAAGCCACCGTGCTCGCCCCCACCGGAACCATCGGGCTTTTGATGGACTGCGACACCACTGGTGTGGAACCTGAATTCTCCATCGTAAAATGGAAAAAACTCGCCGGAGGAGGACACTTCAAGATCATCAACAAATCCATCCCCAGTGCCCTCGAATGAGCAAATCGAAGAAATCAAAGCACACCTTGAAAAGGCCAAAACCATCGACGAATGGACGCCACACATCTCTCCAAAAGCGCTCATGTCTAAGGGTCTCAGCACACAACAAATCCAAGAAGCTCGCCTTTACTTCGAAGGCGCCCAAACACTGGAAGGTGCCCCTCACCTCAAAGAAGAAGATCTCGCCGTGTTCGACTGCGCCAACAAGTGCGGAAACGGCAAGCGCTACATCGCCCCTCTCGGGCACGTGAAGATGATGGCCGCTGTGCAACCCTTCCTCTCCGGAGCCATTTCCAAGACCGTAAACCTACCCAACGAAGCGACCGTGCAGGACATTAAAGACACCTATTTTGAATCCTGGAAGCTGGGCCTCAAAGCCATCGCCCTCTACCGCGACGGATGCAAGCAGTCTCAAGCCCTGAACACCAAGAGTGACTCCAAGATGGCAGATGAAGCCGCTGCTGAAGGAGTGAGCGGGCCTCTCCGTGGAACCAAACTACAAATGCCTGTGAAACGCCGTGGCATCACTGTGGAAGCGAGCATCGCCGGACAAAAGATGTTCCTCCGCACCGGTGAATACGACGACGGCAAGCTCGGAGAAATCTTCATCGACACCTTTAAGGAAGGGGCTTCCTACCGCAGCCTGCTCAACTGTTTCGCCGTAGCCATTTCCGTGGGCCTTCAATACGGAGTGCCTCTTGAAAAATACGTGGACAACTTCACCTTCACTCGCTTCGAACCGAGCGGATTCACAACTCACCCCAACGTACGCACCGCCACCTCTATTGTCGACTTCATCTTCAGAGTGCTCGGCATGGAATACCTCGGTCGTACCGACTTCGTGCACGTGGCCCCCAAGACCACTCAACTGGATGAAAGTCGCTCCCGCAGCCGCATCACCGAAGCGATCATGGGCGAAGCCGCCGTGGCCGCCGCAGACAATGCAAGCCCTCTTTCCACCCAGGCTCAAACCGCTGCCGACGACGGCCTCACAAAACAACTCGCCGGCATGATGGGCGACGCCCCTCTCTGCAACACTTGCGGACACGTGACCGTGCGCAACGCAACCTGTTACAAATGTCTCAACTGCGGCAACAGCATGGGCTGCAGCTGATGCAAGCTTGACGAAATCCTTAAACCAACGAAAAGAGGGCCCCTTCTCCACGACGGGCTCTCTTTAAACGTGAATCTTGAAACCTACTCTATGGCTTCATAGAGCCAATCTCCTGGATTTTAGCAATTCAAAAAGATAGCTCTTGCTCTTCACCAATTCCTATTTTACAGGTTAAAACCCCTCCCCGGGGAGGGGTTTACAGATCAAGTTTTTCAAAAATCAAACGAATGTATTTCCTTACCCCTAACTCCTAAACTGAAACTGCGGTTTCAAGATTCACGTCTATCAGTTGAGATTTACAAAACCAAATAAAAATTGTATAATACAAGGATGGAGAAGCCAAAACCAGCAACAGAACCCTTCCTGACAAGACCTGACGGATTGAGTCCTGAGCTCAAAGAGTTGTATCTGGCGAGAAATTGCGCTTGCTTGGAATTAGCATATTTTATTTCAGATTGCATTCTTCAGCAAACAGACGTTAGCCCCACTCTCTACCCTCCTACCACCATACCTTCTCGTCCGATGGAGGAAGACGAGTGGGAAATTGTCATTAAGAAGGACCCGCACGCAAGAAGTTCGAACGTCCGACTGTATATTCAATGGCATCCTCACTCAAAACGCGCCAACGATGTAGTACATCTCAAGATACAGGCCAATGCCGCAACAAGATTCGGGGCACAAATCAGAGAATATTTAATAAAACATCTCTTTCCTGCCCTTGGCATAGAAGTTGAAACACCTCCGCCGCCAGTAGAAATCAGAAAAGAAACGGCCAGCACAATTGAGCTAAAAGACCCAGCAGTTTTAGCAGAAATAAAAGAGAGAATTCGGGCTTTAACAGAAGCCCATAATAAGTTCATCACAGCCCGAGAAAAGGAGAAACATGGATCTTTGACCTGATCAGCTTGACCTTTTAGAGCTTTATCCCTACAATCCCACTACCTTTTGTTATGAACAACAACAGCAAAACTCACAATATTGTAGACCAACCCGCTTGGAGACCTAAATCCAAGCAGTGGAAGCGTCGAAACAAGGCCAAAGCTCGTCCTGGAGCCGAAGCCCGCTATGGAGCTCTTCGAGCCGCCCTCTTGAAAGGGGCCTAAATCCTTTTTTTGCCCACGCCCATGGGATTTTTTTCGTCCCTACTCAGGGGCAAACCTCGGACCTATTCTTCCAATTTTTCGAGCTACCGGTCCCTTCGAAGTGGACAACGCAAGCCCTTTGAGCCCAAACAAAGCCCTGCGGAACGCAAAAAACAAGGAGGCTTTTTTTACAAAGCAATACGCGTCTTAAAAATCTTCGCTGTCTTCGCCCTCGTGAGCGGATTGGCCTACCTCAGCTTTTTCACTTCCCTCTTTGAAATCCAAAAAATCGAGGTCACAGGCAACGAGGCCACGGCAGCAGAGCAAAGCACGCTCAACGAAAGCTTACAAGAACATTTGGGCAGAAACCTACTCATCTTCAAAACAAGGGAATTGGAGCAAAAACTCTTCGAAGAATACCCTTATTTAAGAAAATTGAACGTGGGACGAGATTTCTTCCACACTCTAACCGTAAATTTAGAAACCTATGAAAACCTGGCCAACGTTCGTGTGGATTTTGAAAACGGCACTCAGCAGCTCTACGTGGTGAATGAACTGGGATTCGTATCGGGCACCGGCAGCAGCACCGAAAACTTGCCCACCTTGGTGATGGATGTCACAGGAACCGATTTGGACTGGACCGCACTCGAAACACTAGAAAGCGAAGAAAGCCCCGAGACCACAGAAGGTCCAGAACCCATAAAAGGCTTCCTCTTGAACCAAGAATTGATTGAAGCGGAAGTGCTTAAAAAATTGCTCAAAGCCACCGAGGATTTCGAGGGCAAATTCAACATGCAAATCCTGGAAATTCATTACTTGAAACAAGCCCGCGAACTCCATCTGGTCACTGAGCGTTATTTCACCGTATGGATCGACCTCACTCAAGACCCGGCCTTGCAACTGGCCAAATTGAAAAAAGCGCTGAGCACTCTCAATATTTACGAGGCCGACCTCGAATACATCGACTTGAGAATTTCTGGACAGAACGGCGAAAAAGTAATATACAAATCCCATGACTAACACGGAACAGCTCAGTAAAATCCTTCGCTTGATCCACGCAGCCGAAGCTTCTTTGAAGTCAGCCCGCGAACTGCTCGGAGAAATCTCGCCTGAAACGGTGACAAACGAACCTCGCCTGCAAGTGAGTGACGCCAAAAGTTACGACGCCGGTGAAAGTCAAATTGTGGAAGGCACTTTCGACGGTCAAGGCATGATCGGTCCAAACGACAAAAACTACCCTGTCCCCGCCAACTACGCCAGCAAATCCAAACTGGTGGAGGGCGACCGACTCAAGCTGACCATTTTGCCCAACGGCACCTTTTTGTACAAACAAATCGCACCCATCGATCGAGAATTTCTGCGTGGCACTTTGAACCGCGAAGACGGCCAATACAAGGTGGTGGCCAATGGAAAAAGCTACCGCGTGCTACTCGCTTCCGTCACCTACTACAAAGGAAACGTGGGCGATGAAGTGACGCTCATCGTGCCCAAAAACCGCGAATCGGCCTGGGGAACTTTGGAGGCGGTGCTGCCTCAAAGCGAAGGAGCGGAAGTCAGTGAAGCGGACAGTTTTTAGAGACCATCTCCAACCAGAAGCCGATTGACCCAAACCTCGATTCGGTCTACTCTAAAACAAAATTTCGACCCATGGACAACAATCCCATCAGTCTCACTCAAGCTTTAAACCACATTCAATCCTGGCTCAACGCCGGCGAATACGACAAAGTGATTCAAGGCTGTTCCGAAATCTTAGAGATGGAGCCCGAAAATTCACGCGCCCTTGCGCTCATGAAAATGGCGGAACAACGCCGTCACGAAGCCACCATGGCTCCAAGCAGTGCCCCTCAAAATGGCACTCCCCTAGCTCCCAACAACGACCCTCTTGCCAATCTGCAAGTGGAGGAACGCCAGGAAGCCAATGAAGCCCGTCCCCCTTTCGAAGCCATGCCAGCCCCAAGTGCAGCCACAAGTCGAGAAAGCGCTGTCCCCTTGCGCGAAGAATTCAACGAAAGCTTGGATAAGCGCAAACTCTTTTTGGCCATGCTCGTTCCAGCAGTGCTGGTGGTGGTGCTGGGTGGAAGCCTCATTTGGTACCTTGCCGATCGAGAACGAAACGAGACCATTGCTGGCAACGGGAACTCAGACGTGAATCAATCCGTACCTGTAGACACAGCCTATTTAGATGACAATGAAGAGCGAGTGGAACAAATGACCGCCATCAGCAGCGTCATTGAAGCGTACCGCCAAAACAAAGGGAAATACCCCGAAGCGGACGATTTAGAACGCATTCTTGTGGAAAGTGATGAATTCAGCGAAGTGCCCAGCGATCCCAAACAAGGTGAGGTGGATGTCGAAGGCAAACCTTTCGGTTATATGTATGCAGTTTATGACAGCAAGTTTGGGAAATCCAACCAGTACTACATCCTCTCGGCCCTCTTTGAAGACAGCAAAGGAGTGGGTTACGAATGGAACGTGGGTGAAAGCGTAAAAAATTACGAAAACTACCGTGACATTGCTCAAGACAATGTGAGTTTCATTGGCAGCAGCAAATAAAATCGAGTGGAAAATGGCTTTCTCGTGGAACAACTTAAAACGTCCCATTCTGGCGCTGGCCCCCATGGCAGGCTACACCGATACCGCCTATCGTCAGCTCATCAAAGGCATTGAGCCGCGCGTCATTTGCTTCACCGAGTTCACCAGCGCCGACGGCCTGGTCTACGGCAGCAAAATGACCTTAAAACAACTGGACTTCAACCCGAACGAAGAGCGCCCTTTGGTGGCTCAAATTTTTGGGAAGAAGCCTGAGCATTTCGCCAAAGCCGCCAAAATCATCGAAGAGATGGGCATCGATGCCATCGACATCAACATGGGCTGTCCTGCAAAAAAAGTGGTGTCCAGTGACCACGGCAGCGCCCTTTTAAAAAAACCTTGCCGCGCGATAGAACTGGTGGAAGCCACGGTGAAAGCCACTCAAGTTCCGGTATCTGTAAAAACACGCATTGGCTCGGATCAATTGGATCTACCCTGGTTCGTTCAATTTTGCAAAGACCTCGAAAGCGCCGGCATTCAACTGCTCACCATCCACGGTCGCACGGCCAAACAAATGTACACCGGTAAAGCCGACTGGGAACCCATTTACGAGGTGAAACGGAATCTAAAAATCCCAGTGATTGGGAATGGAGACATTCGCAGCGTGGCCGATGCTCGTGAAAAACTCGGCAACCTAGATGGCGTGATGGTGGGTCGCGGCACCATGGGCAACCCCTGGCTCATGGCTGAAATTGCGGCAGATTTTTACGGCGAAACCTATGTGCCTCCCAAAACGTTTCAAGAAAAATTGCCCACCTATTTGCGCCACGCAGAGCTTTTGGCAGAATACAAAGGCGAAGAACATGGCATGAAAGAAATGCGCAAACATTTCGTGAATTTGATCCGCGGTTTCGATGGCGCGAGCGAGGCTCGCGCCCAAGTCGTGCAAATTTCCACTTTAGAAGAAGCCAAACGCGTGCTGAGTGCCTTGGCTGAATGCCAAAAATAAGGTATACTTACAAAGATTGAACCCCTACGCCATGGTTCGAAAATTCCTCGCCACCGCCTTGCTCAGTTTAACTTTGAGCTTCGTGCAACCCGCTATGGTCTCTGCCGAAACCACGAGCAACTTCAATGTGTTTGATGTGTTCAGTATCGACGAAGAAGAAGATACAACGACTGGAAAGAGCACCATCAACGGCAGCACCACCATCAGTGATAATATCAAAGATTACGCAAAGGAACACACCGGCGGCAACGTCCCCATGGCCATCATTATGCGAGCCATCAATGTACTGATGCTGCTCATCGGTACTTTTGCTTTTTTGGTCATTTTTTACAGCGGCGTCTTGCTGGTCACCGCCAACGGAGATGAAGGAAAATTGGAAAAAGGAAAAGGCATGATTGTGCCCGCCATTTTAGGCTTGGTCTTTGCCTTTTTAGCCTATTACATCACCGTCTTTATTCAATCGTTTTTCTACTGATGCGTCTCTTTGCCCTCCTCATTCTCGCTCCTTGTCTATGGATGTTCAGCATTGCACCCATCGCCTTCGCCGACACCATGAATTTAGGGGTTTGTAACTTTGGGATGCTAGGGATACAAGGCAGTCCCACCAGCAGCACCGGGCAAGCCCTGAGTGAAGAGGTCACACAAAAATCGAACGAATATGAGACGCGCTACACAGAAGCCTACAATCCCCCCTCCACACAAGAAAATTCAGAAGCTGAAACAGATACCAATTATTGTGGACAAAACAATCCCGCCACCGGAATGATTGAAAAAGGAGATTGCACCAGTCAAGTGATCACTGAAATTTCAGAAGTGGTCAGCAGTGCCACTCTTGACGGAGACCAAAACGAAGACCGCATCATCAACCTCTATCAAGGCCTCTGCTGCCTTTCTTACAACACCGAGGTCACAACTTGTTATGAAACTCGCACTTTCTACACCGAAACGCTCAACGAATGTAAGGCCATAGAAAACGGCGCCAACACCCTAGGCGAAAGGACCAACTGCCAACTGCAACAATGGCTCATCGCTGACACCGGAATGGGCATTTTGAAGCTGTATGTAAAACAAATTTTCACCTTTGGCGCCTTCTTGGTGGGCTCCATGGCCGTGACCACCATCATTTTGAATGGCGTGCGCATCAGCGCCACGGGCGTCAGCGGCGACATTTCAGAAGCCAAACAAAAAATCACTCAAGCTCTTTCGGGAATCATTCTGCTTTTCCTTTCGGCGTTGATCCTCTACAGCATTAATCCTGACTTCTTCGGCTGATGAAAAAACTACTGCTCACCTTGCTCATGGTCCTCACCTTAGCGGTCCCTCTGGCCACCGCTGCGGTCACAGAAGTGCCCCTCATTCCGGCGCCGGACTTTTTGCCCACCCCTCCTCCAGAAACCACGGGTGGCCTACTTCAAGATTACGTACTGGACACGGCGGTGCCCAAAGCCATCAACATCGGCATTGGAATTTTAGCCCTCACCGCCTTCATGGGCATCCTCATTGCGGCAATTCAAATGCTCACGGCTTATGGAGACGAAACTAAAATCGGACGCGGAAAAACCAACCTGCGTTACAGCATACTCGGCCTCATCATTGTGATGCTTTCTTATGCCCTTGTTTCTATTGTGGTTTCGGTGGCTCTGCCTCAAGAAAGCGAAACCTCTTGGATTCCCTCTGCCTACGCCGTGGACGTGGAACGGGACCCCAGCATTCTTTTGCCCGACGTGGAAACGCTGATCGAAAGCCATGATGAGCAAGGACGAGTCTCCTTGCCCAGCGGAGATTTTCTTGGAGAAATTGTGCCCGCCGTGGTCACCAACATCCTATATTTTGTGGGCTTTTTGCTCTTCATTGCCTTGCTTTATGGTGGCGTCCTCATTGTGATTGGACGAGGAAATGAAGAAGAAATCACTAAGGCAAAAACCATCGTCCTTTACGCATCCATTGCGCTAGGCTTGGTCTCTTTGGGCTACGCCATTGTTTATGGCATCGTGACGCTCAACTTCAATCAAGACAGCAGCACCACTACAGACGACGCTTTTACCGAAATGCAAAATGAATAAATCTCTCTTCAAAAAAATCTTGCTGAGCATAATGGCCAGTGCCCTGTTCTGGAGTCTGACTCAAGGCGCTTGGGCAGTCATACAAATTCCAGACATTACACGCCCCGACAACCTGCCAGGTTTCGAACCCATCGACACGGAAAACTCCGAGCACCCTGAACTCAATGCCACCCAAAACATCATTCTTTTTGTGGGAAGCATGGTGAGCCAAGTTTTGCTCTTTATGGCGACCATCGCCATTATTTTTGTGATTTTAGCCGGAGCCAATTACATCTTTGCCTTTGGTAAAGACGAACGCATCGAACGTGGAAAACGCGGAGTGTTTTGGTCTTTGGCCGGACTCATCATCATCCTTCTTTCTTACTCCGTTGTACAAGGCGTCATCTCTCTGATCTTACAAGTGGACTTTTCCACAAGATAACATTAGGATTGGCGTGTTTATTTTTATTCTATCTTATGAAAAACCTCACGTTTTTAGTCCTCGCCACCCTCGCCTTGACTGCTTGCAGCAGCGGCCAAAGTAAAACCGACCAAGCCGGCATCGCCATGGCTCAAGTCAGCTGCCTGCTTTTCGACGAAAGCGTCACCTTCGATCAAATCACTCAAAAAAGCGATGAATTCTTGAAAGAACAGGGCTGGGAAAGCTTGGATGATTTCGACGCCTACCTCAGTTCCATCAAAGGCACGGCAGACGCACAGGCCATCAAAACAGCAGCCTTAGACAGCATGTCAGAATCCTGCAAAGAAGGCATCGCCGAAGTGGGAGGAACTCCCGAAGAATTCATGGATGCCATGTTGGAAGTCCAAGAATAATTTCACTCCGCCATTGGAGGGAATAGCGCTTCCTGCAAAAGCAGATGGTCTTCGCCAAGTTGCAGCAGCATCTTGTGTGACGCATCTGGAATCACAGACGCCAGCATCCTTCCAAGTTCACGACACACGACAATCAAATTGCCAAGCACGCTTTCGAGGCGTGCTTTGTCGGTCTTGGCCAATTCCCACGGTTTTTCTTGATCCACATACAAATTTGCGGCTCGAGCGAGTTCCATCACCGATTCCAATGCCCCTTTGATATCGAAACTCAAAAAACCTTCATGAAAACCTTTCCACGCCTTATCGATGGAATCTTGAAGCTTGCCATCCCCTTGAGGCACCTTTCCTTCAAAATGCTTAAGGGCCAAAGTCAAAACGCGGCGCAGCAAGTTGCCTAAGGTGTTTTGCAGTTCATCTTTATAAACTGTTTTAAAGCGTTCTTGTGAAAAATCTCCGTCTCCATCGCTGGGAATTTCACGCAACAAATAATAACGAACGGCATCCACTCCGTAACGGTCCACCAATTCCATGGGGTTCACCACATTGCCCAAAGTTTTACTCATCTTCTGACCTTCGCTGGTCACAAAACCGTGCACATAAACCGCTTTGGGCAAAGGCAGCTGCGCGGCCATCAGCATCCCAATCCAAATTCCACAGTGAAAACGAATGATGTCCTTGCCAATCAAATGCACATCCGCCGGCCAAAACTTTTTCCACTTTGCATCGTCATCCGCATAACCGAGCGCCGTTAAATAATTGGTGAGCGCATCGCACCACACATACATCACTTGATCGTCCATTCCGGGCACGTCGATGCCCCAAGTGAGGCTGGATTTGGGACGCGAAAAACTCACATCTTGCAAACCTTCTTTAAGCAGCGACAAGAATTCATTGCGACGCGACTCAGGACGAATTTCAAGTTCCCCCGACTTCACTTTTTCTTCAATGGCATCCGAATAGTCCGAGAGCTTAAAAAAGATGTTTTTTTCTTTCAAAACTTGCGGCTCTCGCAAATGGATGGAGCACTTGCCTTCCACCAAATCTTTTTCCAAAACAAAGGCCTCACAACCGGTGCAATATTTGCCTTCATATTCTTTTTCATAAAATTTTCCAGCCGCTTCAATGAGTTTCCAAATTTTTTGAGCTCCTCGTTTATGCAAATCACTGGTGGTGCGAATGAAATCATCATTGGCCGCAGAAAAAGCTTGATTCATTTGCATAAAAAGCGCCGCATTTTGATCTGTGAGCACCTGAGGCTCCATGCCTTTTTCCTTCGCCACTTGAGCGATTTTACTGCCGTGCTCATCCGTCCCCACCATAAAAAGCACCTCGTCCCCTATCATGCGATGGTAACGTGTCAGCGCATCCCCCTGACACAGCTCCAGGGCATGCCCCATGTGCGGCCCCGCATTCACATAAGCAATGGCATTGGTAAGGTAGAATTTGGACATAAATGATAAAGGAATCAATGAAGGGAGCATACCGAAAAGCCCCCTCGTTTGGAAGAGCATCTCAGGCCTTCACTCGCTCAGCAAAACCGCAGCCCAATCGGGCACCGTCGAAACTGCAGCTGTTTCCGTTTCCTCGGGGTTGGTGTGATAAATAACAAAGTCAAAAACAGGAAGATTTTCCCCTTCCCTCACCAAGGTGTTCAAATCTTGGCGAGCAGAGCCATAAGTCGAAGATCCGCTGGCAGCGAGTTCCACATACTCACAAACCGGCTCGTAATCCATGGAGCGAAAACGATAAAAAATCGTTTCATTTTCAGTTGATTCTGTGACGATGTTCGTGAGCACCAAATAATTGAAAACATGGCCGCTCAAAAAAGTGGAAATGGGGTAACCCGCATCAAAATTAGCCCCCGAAGAAGAATAGAATTTTCCATCTTGATAACCGGGAGGTAAACCGCCCAAATCGGCAGTGCCAAACTTGGTGGGAGAAGTAGAATCATAAAAACCCAATTCATTGTAAAGAGGAATGTATTCCGACATCGCCTCAGTGGCCCCCGGAGCCGTGCTGCTGCCCGTGCGTCCCAAGACCTTCCAGCGTAGCACATCGCGCACCGGCACTGAAGCCAAATCCACCGTGCCCTCTTCCAAACCTGCATAAAATTCCACATAAAAATTCATATAAGCTCCATCGGAAGGTTCCAAAGTACCCGCCGCATCGGTTTGAGCAAATAAAGGGATTTGCACCGATTCGTTTTGCGCCAGCGCATGCCACTGCTCCCCCTGATCTTCACAAGGAACCACCAAATTTCCAGAGCGAGCCAAACTGTTCAAATCCCCATTGGCGTGGCTCAAAAAAAGCAAATCTTCATAAGTGGGTTCGTAACCCGGCAAGTTTTTTTTGAGTTCATAAAGTCCCAATTCGGTCGTGCCTTCTGCCGCATAATAGGCCTGAGTACCGCCCACAATGGTGCGCACCGTACCCATGTCTCGCAGCACCAAAACCGAGACGGAAATCGCCACCAAAATCAAAATGGACATGAGGAAAAACGAAAGCAAAAGCGCACTCGCCCTTGGGGAACGAACAGAAGCAAAGCGACGAAAGTCAGTGCAGATTTTCATTGATAAAAGCGGCTAGTGACAGAAGTGTGGAGCTCCAATTGAATTTCTTCATCCATGCGACCGGGCATGCTGAAATTCAGCGTAAAAGTGACCATGGGCTGATATTGAAGCGCATCTTCGCTGCGATTTTCATAAGGGTTTTGCGATGGAAAAATCCTGAAGTTTACATCACTCACAGTCAAATTTTCAGAATGCAGCACTTGTGCCTCCGTGAGGGCATTTCCCAGGGCATCCAAACGCTGCATGCTCAATGCTTCCTGCTCAGCATCCCAAGAATAAACCGTCCTTTCTTGCCCATCCGGACTCACCAAATAAAGCGTCTCCACCTCCAAAGCCCCCTCCCCGCCCAAAACATTTTGATCCGCATACGTCACATAATCGATGCGATTTTCACGAGCGGCATCCGAAATTTCGTTGAGCAAAGCCTCGGCTTCCATGAGTAAACTGCGCTGTGTGAGGGCATCTTGATTGGAACGATGAAAAACCAAATAAGTCGAAATGGCAAAGCCAATGAAAATCGTGAACACCGTAATGGCAATGATCATTTCAATGAGAGTGAATGCCGCACGAGTTCGAGAGGAATTCATTGCCAGTCGGTTAAAAGAGTAGAAATTTTCACGCAACTCGTCTCGCCACTTTCTTGCCAGCTCACGGTGGACAGCACTTCCATAGATCAAGGGCGAGGATTTTCATTCTCATCATACAGCAAATGAAAGTCGACTTGTCGCTCAAATTGAAATCCGTTGTCCAAAGTGACCCTCGCATCTTCCGCACTGTTAGAAACTTGAAAACAAGGAGTGGGAACCGTGCACAATTTAGGAACCAAATACAAAGTCAGGCTGGGCGAAAGCGCCTCCACATGGAAGTCTTGCATCCATAAATCGGAACCCGAGTCCCAAGCATAATTTTGCAGCACATTCGAATCGCGCATGAAGCGAACCGCCTCCAAGCCTTCTTGAGCAAGAAAAGTGGCCTGCACCGTTCTGAGATTGCGCTGATTGGCTCTCAAAGTGCTTAAAATAAGTCCCGTCACAGCGGTCATCACCACGGTGGTGAGCGTGATGGCTATAATGGTTTCAATGAGAGTGAAGGCAGCTTTATTCTTCATTGTTGGACTCATTATCGAGTAGCAATTGAGCAAAGCCCGTGTCTTCCGAAGCCCGAAGCACAAAACGACCCGAAAGCGCCTCCGTAGCAAAAGTGGCCGTTTCAAAACGCAGCTCCATTTCCCCGTCATATTCGGTGTTGCCGCGAATATCATAAAACTGAAGTTCCCCAGACGGAGGCACAAAAAACACCAAAATCTCGTCCAAACTTGTCTCCCCCACTTCTATGCTCCCCACGAAGGCATTGCCTGAACTCAAGGCATAATCCTCAGTGGAAAGCTGAGTGAAATCACAGGTCCCAGCGGCTTCAGACGGGGCCTCCACCCAACGCGGAACTTCGCCCACCTCAAAGAGTCCCCCTTCACACAAATACTGCGCCTCTCCCGTTTCATCCAGCATCACTTTTCCACGACTCACTTCGGCCTTAGCCTGCTGCAAAAGGGCTAAACTTTTATCGGCCAAAAGAGACAGCTCTTGGCGTTCACGCACTCCTTGAAAATTCAGGATCAAAACAGAAGTTAAAATCCCAATGATGAGCATGACAATCAAAACTTCCAAAAGCGTAAAAGCAGGGCGTTTTTGCCTCATGAAACCAAGGTGGATAAAGAGAAAATGGGGCCCAAAAGAGCCAAAGCCAAAACTCCCACCGCGATGCCCACAATCACAATCACAATCGGTTCCAGCAAAGTGGTGAAGGTCTCGAGTGAACTTTCCACCTCATCTTCATAATGGCTGGCCAATTTTTCAGAAATGCTGGCAATTTGCCCGGAATTTTCACCCACCGCAATCATGGCCACCACCGTCTCGGGGAAAAGAAAGGGCGCCTCAGCTAAATTTTCTGCAATTTTCTCACCTCGTTCCACATCGGTTTTTAAAGTGAGCAAATAATCTTTATACAAAACATTGGTCATGGAACCGGAAGCAATGCGAATGGCTTCGTGAATAGGAACCCCAGCCTCAATGAGCAAGCTCAAAATTTGAACAAAACGCGAAACATTCAGTTTGCGAACCACATCGCTGAAAAAAGGAGCCGACAGCAAAAACTCATCGTAACGTCGTCGCCCCGACTCGGTGCTGATGTAAAAAGACAAAAGCAAGCCTAAAAAAACAAAACCAATGGCCAGGAGCCAACTGAAATTCACCACAAAACGACCGAAACTCAGCACAAAATGCGTGAGAGCCGGCAATTCAAAATTGGATTGAGTGAAAAATTGATCGATGCGCGGAATCACCACTCGCACCACAATGGCCCCCGAAATCAATAGAGCCACCATCACCGTCGCGGGGTAAATGAGCGCTCCTCGCACTTTCAAATACAAAAGATGAGACCGCTGGGTTTGCTTGGCGAGTTTAAAAAGCAATTTGGCCAAATTTCCAATGCTCTCCCCGCTGCGCACAATGCCCACTTCGGCATCTTTAAAAACGTCGGGGAATTTGGTCATGGATTGACTGAGCAATTTTCCTCGCTCCACATCATAAGCCAAAGTATTGATGATGCGTGCAAAACGGGGGTTGTCGGTTTTTTTCGACAAAACCTTCAAGGCTTTCATAATGGGAATTCCGGCATCCAGCATCACGGCAAGCAGATGAAAAAAGTAGGATTTTTCTTGCACGGAAACTTTTTTCGATCAATAAAAAAGTCATTCATCCGCACCGAAAACGGTTGGGCAGCGGAATTGTAAACTCCGTAAACCACAGAGACTTCTTTTTCAGAGGGCTTGGATAAAGAAGGATGCGCCATGCTGCTATTGGTAATACGCTTCAAGGGTCAAATTGAACCCAACTTCACTGGCACTGAGACGTTGCACACTCAAAGATGTGATCCGCATCAAACGGTCCGCCCCTTCAAGAAGTTGTAAAAATTCAATCATTTGTTCAAAAGAACCTTTTACACTGCTGCTCACACTCAAAATCTTGCCGTAATCTTGGCTGGTACCGGCAGAAAAGCTAATGGCATTGAGGGTAAAACCCGTTTGCGCTGCCAAATCCGTCAATTCTAAAATCAAGGCGTCTTGATCGTAACCCTTAGGCACCGCCGAAAGCAGTTTCAATTTGGTGGTTTCGCTTTGCGAAACTTCCTTAGAAAGCGTCGAAAGCGCTTCATATTGCGTATCCAAAGTTTGGAGTTCTTCGGCTAAGACGGCTTCTTGGCTTTTTAAAGCAGTGATTTTATCGCGCATGGGCAGCACAAAGACCACGGCTCCCACAATGATCAAAAAGAGCAAGAAAATGGAAATGAGTTGAGAAGATTGGCTGGTTTTCATCAATTGTTGGGCAAATGGATGCTAAGGCTAAAACTGGCAATACTGCGTCCATCCGTGGTGCTGCCTCGGGTCACCGAAGGCACAAAAGGCCCCACAAAATCCTCCGCTTTTCCATGGCGGCAATCAAATCGGCCACAGAAGCATAACTGTCGCCATAACCCGTCACCTGAATGGAGCCATCTTCATTGAGTCCATAACTGGCAAAAAAGACCCCCACCGGTGTCAACGCATTCAAGCGCGTGAGCACCTGGGACCAATGCACGGAATTTTCTTCAATCTTCTTTGTCAATTGCTCCGCATTGTACAATTCTTGAATCTGTTGATCGTTCAACACCTCAATCTTACGCTGCAAACCCACTTTGTTTTCTTCTAAATTCGCCACGGAATTGTTCAAGCTGTGCGTACTCAAAAAAAGGTAAAGGGTGTAAAACAGCCCAAGGATGAACAGGAAGATCACAAGCGTTGGAAGCAAGCGCCCACGAGGGGCTTCATAAGTCGAAGGAATATTGTCCATGGCAGCGGGATGAACTAGACTGAAAAAGATCTAGCGTTCAGCCATGAACTTTATAGTGATCAATCAGCCTTTTCAATGCTTAAACTGCGGCGCCCAAGTGCCCCGGCAAGAAGGCAGTTGTCGAAATCATTGCAAGAGTTGCCTTTATTCTCAGCATGTGGATGCGGAATTTCCGGGCGACCGTGCCTCCAATTGCGGTGCTCTCATGGCCCCCATCGGGCTCACTCAATCCGGAAAAAAAGGATGGATTCTCTTGCATAAATGCACAAAATGTTTTCGAATCGTTCGCAATAAATTGGCAGATGATGATAACATGGATCTAGCCATCGCCCTCAGCCGCAACCCGATTTAGAGACGAGATTTGGGTTTACGAGGTTTTGACTCACGAGCAGCACTCAAAGACTGAGAGTATTTTTCGCGTAAAGCTGAAACTCCCTGGCCATCAAATAAGAGCTCCAACTCAGCTCTTTGTCCCTCACTTAGATCTTCTCTTCTCAAGATTACTTTCATGGCTGTTTCAATGGCGGTATCTTTTGTGAGCCGCAGGCCGGCTGCCACATTTTCTTGAGATCCATTGCCATAGGAAGGTTCCAAACGAGGTTCAGGCAAGCCTATATCTCCTTCAAATTCCTGTTCAGCCATTTGTAAAATTTCTTGAAGCTGCACTTTAAGCGTTTCAAAAGGCACTTGCTGCATACCAGCTCCCAAGACAGCGACATTATAACGATACTCACTAAGGAAAGGAACACGCCAACCGGGCACTACATACCGATACGGTGCACTCAAAACAGTGAGGTTGGTGGGGTCAACACTGCCCGTAAGCACTTCTTTCCATAAAATGAACCTCCCCGAGCTTACGCTCGGGGTTTCAGCCTAGTTCAAGCTGCGCTTGGCCCGCATCTTCTTCGCCCTGTTGTTGGATATACTTTCGAATGACCTCCTCGTTAATCCCAACTGTGGAGGCAAAGTAACCTGCCGACCAAATACTTCTCGTCCCCCAGTACACTTTTCTAAGAAACGGAAACTTTATGTTCAACTCACGAGCTGTGTTGGCTTTTATTATTCTCACCACCTCTCCCACTGCTATTTGTGGAGGTATGGAAATTAAAATATGTACATGGTCTAAATCCGTGTTTACCTCTTTCACCACCAGTTCCGGATAGTACTTGGAATATCCTTCATCACTTCCTGCAGAAAAGCCAACACACCTTCGTTGAATATCTTCCGACGGTATTTGGTCGCCAGAACTAAGTGATAATCACAGATGAAAACTGCGTGTGAGCTTTTTCGTAGCTTCTTCATGCCTCCACTTTACACCACCACGAAGATGCGGGCACCCACTACATCCCTCGGGCTTACGCCCGGGGAACTACGTCAGTTGATTAGAATGCCTACCATCCGCTTGATGCAGAGCAAGCACCTTCCCCAAAGGGACATAAGCATAATTCAATAAATCAACTAGAGCTGTCCCTCGATTTTGGTACAGATTCTCTATAGGACCAACAAGGGCTTCATGTCTTTCACCCACTTTAGCAATAAACTGAAAAAGAAGGTGGATTTGATAGCTATAGCTCGAAGGATGGCGAACAAAATTTTGAAGGGCATGTGCAGCCTGCTGCATAAAGGGGTCCATCATCGCACCTTGCTTCTCCCGTTCAGGGTTGCTACGACAGAATTCATCGTACCCGTCTAAAAAAGGTCCAAAAGAGTCTGTTGAGGCACGCCATCCCTAGGAGTCCAACCTTCGTTCCTAACACAATAGTCAGTCACCCCCAGAAGATAAAGAAACCGATGCGGATCCGAACCGGCCCATTCTAGTGCTTGGCCAAGAGAAGGAGTAGCCCCTTCCATGCTCAAAAGTTCTTTGAAGACTACCGCAGCATTGGGTAAAGGCCCATTTGGTGAAGGAGAAGCTTCCATAAGATCAAGCTTAAAATTAAGAAGCAGTTTTAATCCAAATTACCAATCCAGTCAATCTATTGTTCGGCTTAAACTTGCAAAAAAGGCAAGGGTGAGAGATGCTAAAGATAAATCTCCTGTGCTTCAATCCAGATGAAACTCTCCCTTGAACTCAAGCAAATCCCCAAAGACAGCACTTTACTCATTGGGGTTTCGGGGGGCAGAGATTCCATGGCTTTGGTGCACGCACTGATGAATCAGCGCAAAGATTTAAAATTGGTGGCCGCTCACATGAACCACGGGCTGCGCGACAGCGCCGAAAGCGATGCTGAATTTGTAAAAGGCATGATGCTGCGTTGGGAACTGCCCTTCGAACTCTTCAAACCTCGACCGCCCAGCAACGGAAACATGGAGGAATGGGGCCGTGAAAAACGCTATGAATTCTTTGAAAAAATAGCAAAAAAACACAAAGTCGACTTCATCGTCACCGCTCACCATCAAGACGACGATTTTGAATCCATGATGCTGCATTTTGTGCGTGGCACTCGAGTGAAGGGCTTATCGGGCATGGCTTTTCATCGCAGCGATTTTTCAACTCCCCTCTTACGCCCTTTGCTCTACACTTCTCGGGCCGAAATCAACGCCTACATCGGCTATCACGAAATTCCTTACCGCGACGACCCCACCAACGAGGATGAAACCTTGGCTCGCAATTTTCTTCGCAACAAAATCATCCCTGTTTTGACCCACGTCTACCCCGGCCTCGCCGAACGTTGGCAAAAGCAAAAACCCTACTGGCTGGATCTGCAAAAAATGCTAGAAACTTCCGCCCTCACTTTCATGCAAGAATTTCTAGATAAAAAAGAAGGCCTCTCCCGCGAAGCTTATGGCAAATTGCCCTACCCCCTCAGGGCCACCGTGCTCGAACGATGGTACCAAGACAGCACCGGTCGTCACGTACCCGATGCCGCCACCCTTGAACGCTGGGACAACGCCATCCTCACTTTCGAAACCCGCAAAAAAACCGAGTGGAACACCGATCCAAGCAGCAAAAAAAACCGCTTCCTCAGCCTGAGCAAAGAGAGGGCAAAGTTGATTTAGGCCTTGGGCAAAGCCAAGAAAGTTTCATCTAGCCCTTGCCAAAGAGGGGCTTTTTAGTAAAATTCAGGCATCCATTAATCCCAAAAGCTTATGGAAATCGCAGGACATGAAAATGCAGTAGAGTCAGAAAATACACTCGACCTTGGATCATTGACTGGAAGAGTGAACCACTTCCGCGACCATACAGACCGAAGCAAGGCACAACCTTTGGCTAAAGCTCTTCTAGAAGCTCTGAAAAGCAACCCGCAAAATACTCGACTAGCAAGCCTCATCTCTCAATTCCTATTTGTTTGCAGAACATACGCCTATGATCAACCCATCAAGGTGGCTGAAGAAAGAGAAAAAACAAACCTCGCGCCCATCCTTGCAGAGTTGAATGCCACAATGAAGACCCTGCACGGGGAACAAAGCCCAAGCTCTGTTCAAACACAGGCAGCTCAAGAGGTAACGGCTACACTAAATGAAGAGAGCCAAGCTACTGCCTAGAGGTCCATTCACTTCGTCCATTTTCACCGTTCACTGCTCTGGTTTTTTTTTGACTTAGCCTCTAAAATAACTCCGCTCTTTACTCCTCCAAAAAAGCATGGCAACCGCACTTCAAAAAAAAGGTCCGAGTCCCCTCATTGGCATCCTTGTGCTGGGTTTACTCATCTCCGCGCTCTACACCATTTGGAACCCCATGGGGCAAAAACCTTGGGAACAAGTGGCCCTCACCACCTTTATTGAAGATGTGGAAAATGGCACCGTGACCGAAGTGACAGTGATGGACAACCGAGTGAACTACCTCTTGGCCGACGAAACTCAAAAATATACTTTTAAAGAAGCCGGCCAAACAGTGGATGAAGTGCTTGCAAATGTTCCAGAAGGCATCAAAGAAACCTTAAAAATCGAGGTCTCCGACACCTCGGGCGATGGAATGTGGCTGAGCATTGGGCTTTCCATTATACCCATTCTTTTCATCGTCGGATTCCTGTGGTTCATGATGCGCGGCGCTCAAAGCAGCAACAATCAAGCCATGTCCTTCGGAAAATCCAGCGCACGCCTGCACGACAATGAAAAAGAACGCACCACTTTCGAAAATGTGGCCGGTCTCAAAGAGGCCAAAGAAGAACTCGTGGAGGTGGTGGACTTTTTGAAAAATCCTGGAAAATACACCGCCATGGGCGCCAAAATTCCCAAAGGAGTGATGCTCGTGGGCAGCCCCGGAAACGGTAAAACACTGCTCGCCCGCGCCGTAGCCGGCGAAGCCAATGTGCCCTTCTTCTCTATTAGTGGATCTGAATTCGTAGAGATGTTTGTGGGAGTGGGGGCCAGCCGTGTACGCGACCTCTTTAAAAAAGCAAAGCGCAACGCCCCTTGCATCGTTTTTATGGATGAAATTGACGCCGTCGGTCGCCAACGTGGCACCGGAGTCGGAGGCGGACACGACGAACGGGAGCAGACTCTCAATCAAATCCTCACCGAGATGGACGGTTTTGAAACCAACACCGGCGTCATTGTGATGGCCGCGACCAACCGTCCCGATGTGCTGGACCCCGCCCTGCTGCGCCCCGGCCGTTTCGACCGCCGTGTGGTGGTGGACAGCCCCAGCATGAACGACCGTGCTGAAATCCTTAAAGTACACTCCAAAAACAAACCGCTCGCCAAGGGCACGGATTTAAAACATGTGGCCAAACAAACCCCCGGTTTCTCTGGGGCAGACCTCGAAAACGTGCTCAACGAAGCCGCCATCATGGCCGCTCGCAAATCCGAAAAAGAAATCACCGGGCACGACATCGAAATGGCTGTGGAAAAGGTTCAAATGGGTCCTGAACGCAAATCCCACGTGATGAATGAAAAAGAAAAAGAAGTCACCGCTTACCACGAAGTCGGACATGCTCTCGTTCGCGTCCTTCTGCCCGAATGCGACCCGCTGCGCAAAGTGACCATCATCCCGCGCGGAATGGCCCTCGGCCTCACCTGGTTCATGCCCGAAGACGACACCCACCTGTTCACTCAAGAAAAATTCGAACACGAAATGGCCTCCGGCATGGGCGGGTACGTGGCTGAAGAACTCATCTATGGACAGGTTTCCACCGGCCCTTCCAACGATCTTCAAAAAGTCACTCAAATGGCACGCCGCATGGTCACCGAATTTGGCATGAGCTCCGTCGTAGGACCCACCGTTTATGGTGAACAAAGCCACGAAGTCTTCCTGGGCCGCGACTATGGACACGTCAAAAATTATTCCGAAGAAAAGGCCGCTCTCATCGACAAAGAGGTGCAGGGCTTCGTCGACAAAGCTTACAAAAAGGCCAAGGAACTCCTCACCAAACACCGCAAAGAGATGACCCTGCTGGCCAAAACCCTCAAAGAAAAAGAGACCCTCACTCGCGAAGAGTTTGTGGAGCTATTGGAAGGCACTGCGAAAAAGAAGGCCTAATCTTGTTTTTGACCCTAAAAGGACTAAACTACGTACATGACTCAAATCGGAATCGGACAACTCAAGCACGCCAAAAAAGCAGACGACAAGGTCCAGCTGCGCCTGAATGCACGCGCTCACCCCACACCTGCCAAAGCCGAGGAGCAAGAACCCGAAGAGGGCCAGCTTTCCGTGGATATTTTGCACACTGAAAATGAAATGGTGGTGCTCTGCCCCATCGCCGGCGTAGAAAAGACCGATGTTCGTGTTTCTTTGCAAGATGACGTGCTCACCATTCGCGGCGAACGCAAGCCAGTGTCAGGCTTAGATCTACACAAAACCCTGGTGGGAGAACTCTTTTGGGGCACTTTTTCTCGGTCCATTGTGTTGCCAGATCACATCGACCGCAAAAACGTTCAGGCTCGCGTGCACGAACACGTGCTCATCATCACCATTCCAAAAACAGAAGATTACAAAACACGCATCATTCATGTGAGTGCCGACGAATAACCCTCTCCTGTGAAACCGATCAAAAAAGTCGTGATTTTAGCAGCGGGGCTGGGAACCCGTTTTTTGCCCATGACCAAGGCCATTCCCAAAGCCATGCTGCCTATATTGGACAAACCCGTCATCCAATATTTGGTGGAAGAAGCCCTCGACTCGGGCATTCAAGAAATCATCATTGTGACTGGGATGGGCAAACGTGCCATCGAAGAACACTTCGACCACAGCTATGAACTGGAGCACGAACTGCGTTCTCGTGGCAAACTCGAGCTTTTAGAAACCATGGAGCGCATCGAAAAAAAAGCCCGTTTCGCCTATGTGCGTCAAGAAAATGCCCACGGAGACGGCCATGCCATCCTCTGTGCCAAGGACGTTTTGGGGGAAGAACCCTTTGCCGTGCTCTTTGGCGACGATCTGGTGGATGGACCTCGCCCCGCCCTGCGCCAACTGCTGGACATTTATGAAAAGACCGGCAATCCCGTGCTGTGCGTAGAAACCGTAAGCCTCGAAAACATCTCCAATTATGGAGTGATTCAAGTGCAAAACCAAGAAGACCGCCTCATTCATGTGGCTGGCCTCATTGAAAAACCTCGACCTGAAGAAGCCCCGTCGAGCTATGGCATCATCGGCAAATACATTTGCACTCCACAAGTGCTTAAAAACCTGGAGCAAAGTGAGTCCAGTCACCCCGACGGAGAAATTCGCCTGATCGATGGCCTGCTCACACACTTAGAACAAGGTGGCCAGATCGATGCTTGGCAGGTGGAAGGAACCCGCTATGACACAGGAACTCCTCTCGGTTTATTGGAAGCCAATCTAGCCTTCGCAAAAAAAGACCCCGAACTCAAGGCAAAACTAAGTTTGAAGTGAAAAAGAGCGTCGTTTCTCTTGTACTTTGAGATTAATGGCGTGCGCAATCACATGGTGCTCCTTACAAAGAGGCGCTAAATAATGAGGATCATGGCATCGACTTAGGGCAAAAGTCTGTGTGTGATGAATTTGCTCTGCAGATTTAAAACAAGTCTGAATCGAACATTTCGTACCATGTTCTTTCTCTACAATTTTCTTGATTTGAACAGGTATTGCTCGACTCTTTGCAGGCAATAAATTCGCCCTGCATGCTTCTTTTTCTTCAAAAATATCTTGATCACGACGTTCTAGAAAATCGAGAAGCAGTTCATTCACATCCACTCCCTTCTCCTGAAGCAAAAGAAGTTTAATCTTCACCTCATCATTCAGTTGCAAACTTTGCGCGCGCAAAGATTTTGATTCATTGGGAGCCGTATCGACCCTTTCATCTCGCACAAAGGTTTCTAAAGCCTTTTGAGGCAAAAGTTGGACAGCTTGAGCAAGTGCCGCTTCATTTTGAGAAGTCGCGATAGATTGAATCCGTACCAATTTATTGACACTCACCTCCCCATTTTCCAACAGCCCCTTTAGAATGGGTTTATCTTGAAAACGTTTTTCAAGATTGAGCACAGTTCGAACCTGTTGCTCACTGAGTCCAGCCAATCTGAAGGCAAATTCAAAAATGGAATCAAAACCTTTCTTTTCATAGAGGCGCCGCTTCTGTATTTCGGGTAGCAAGCCCATAAATTTTTGCCTCCACAGCAAAGCATTTTTCCCATACAGACGGGCTTTTTCATAGAGCTCTTGATCAGTCATACTTTTCAGTTAGTGAAGCTAAATTTTAACAAGAAATTCTCTATTTAACAGACCAGGAACTCATTTTTGAAGTGACAAAATAAAGAGTGAGTATACGCTCACCTTTCTGAGCGACCCCAGCCCAAACCAAGCCGCACCACATTCCTCCAAATTGCCAAGTCTTCCATTCTTGTCCAGGAGGCTTTTTTTTGCTATAATAACTGGATACTTCAAAACAAAAACAAATATGTCCCTCGATGATCTTTTAAAGGAAGCCGATGCCCTCAAATTGAAGGGCAAACATGAGGAAGCCATCGCCCTGGCCAACAGGATGATCCTTTCAGACATGGAGTACGCCGAGGCTTTTGAAGAAGTCGGGGACAATTATTTGAGCCTGCGCGAATACGACAAAGCCATGAAGGCTCTGAAACATGCCCTCAAATTGCGCCCTCGCAGCCCGAACGCCCTCTACCTTTTGGGCTTTCTTTATTCTTCGACTGGGGACTTTGATAAATCCATCGAAACCCTGGAGTTGGCCAATCGCGTTCAACCTCATCATCCTGAAATTTTGCGATGCCTGGGTTGGTCCATCTTTCATGGAGGGGATCGCAAACGCGGCCTCGTGATTTTGGAAAGAGCCCGTGCCATGGCGCCCAAAGACACGCTCATCCTCTGTGACCTTGCCGTGTGCTACCTCAACGATCGCCAATTCGAAGCCACCATTGGTCTGCTGGAAGAAGCTCTCAACCTTGAACCTGAAAATGAAAAAGCCAAAGATTGCCTTGAGACGGCTAAATTCTTCCAACGCGAGTTTAAAAAATTGAAGGAAAATCGAGCTTAATCAGGCTCTAGACACTTTCAATTAAAAACCAATTTGACATATTGAATAGACTTCCATAAAATGAGATTTGTTTTGAATTTATGAACACTTTTTCTCTATTCATTCGCTGCACAGTCCTCAACTCCAAATATTTTGGAGGGGCTGCCTTGCGAGTAGGGAACAAAGACGAATAAGTCCAAAACGTCTAGACAAACCCTCCTCGCCCAGCGAGGATTTTTATTTTTAACCTTTATACTTTATGTCAGGAATAAACAATTTACCGGAAGACGATGAGGCAGAAGTCTCACAAGTCTCAGCACCCATTAGAAGAGGGGCCACTTTCCTAGGAATAGCCGACAGGGATGGGTTAAGCCTAGATAACCCAGAAGATTTGAAACAAATCGTAAAGACGATAGTGGCAGAAGGCCTGTCCCCTCTCTAAGCCCCAGCCTTGCTAGAAGCAACCCCACCTGCTAAAATACCCTTTGCTTCTGCGTGACCGCGAAAATTTTGAGCGGAACGGAGTACTGCTGAAAGGCGTACAAAGTAACCGTCAAAATTTCGAGGAAAGTCCGAGCAAGTTCAGGCAGGAAAGCCGCTAACGGCGGCCGCAGCGGGACCTCAAAAACCCGCTCTAGGGAAAGTGCCACAGAGACGAGCAACGTGAAACGCCCCTTCTGTTTAGCGCCGCGCAAGCGGACGTGGAACATGGGGAGCCCCTTCGTAAGAAGGAGCGCGTGGTAAACCCTTTCCCTTGCAAGGTGAGATTGGAGGTTTGGAATCGGTGGCCTGTCACCCCAAGCCGCTCACCGCATGAGCCCTTCAGCAATGAAAGGCCCAGAGAGATGGTCACTAAGCCAAAAGGAGATTAAACTCACCTCTTGGCCCATACAGAACTCGGCTTACAAGAAGCTCCATCAAAAAGCCCTCCCCGACGGGAGGGTTTTTTGCTTAAATAGGAACAAGCTCATTCTGCCTGCATGAAACGTTCTGAAATTCTCTTTGCCCTGCTCCGCATCCCTCTGGATTTTGCCATGACCGTGGCGGGCATCTTGGTGGGCTACCAATTGCGTTTGAAAGGGGACTTCATTCCAGGAGTGGATTTTATCCTGACCCCCGCCAACCTGCTCCCCATTCAAGATTATTTTGAAATCAGCCTGCTTTTTGGAGGACTGCTTGTGCTGGTCTTCGCCTTTTTTGGCCTCTATGACATGAAGAACACCGAGGGGCCTCTGCACGAATCTAGGCGAGTGGCCAAACATTCCATCGTGTGGTTTCTCTTGGTAATGACCTATTTTTTCCTCACTCGAAAAGTGTTTTTCTCACGCCTGGTGCTCATCTATGGATTCTTCTTCTCCTTGATTTTTGTGGTGCTGGCACGCCTCGTATTGAGGCAAATAGAAAAAAGCTTCCTCAAACGCAACATCGGGCGGCGCAATGTGCTCATCATTGGATCGAACAAAATCGCCCAGCGCATCACCCGAGCACTGCAAAAAGACTGGCATTACAATTTGAAGGGCTACATTTCAGAACAAAGCAAGGAGGTGGAAGGCCTCAAACGCTTGGGCACTTTAACCGATCTGCAAAAAATCATCCGTTCAAAACAAATCGAAGCCATCATTGTTACGGATCAAAACCTCACTGAACTGCAAGACAAGCAGATTTTAAAACTCTGCCATCAAAGCCACATCGAATATCGTTTTGTACCCGAAATTCTGGAAGTAGAACGTTCCAACATTGAAATCGAACCCTTGGCTGGCTTCCCACTCATCCACCTCAAACCCACCCCCCTCGATGGATGGAAACGCATCGTCAAACGCTGCTTCGACATTGTAGGAAGTGCGTCCAGTCTCATTTTGCTCAGCCCCATCTTTACTCTGATCGCCATCGGCATCAAACGCGACTCAGCAGGCCCTGTTTTTTTCAGTAAATTGGAAGACGGCAGCCCCGCCAGCCGCGTGGGGCAGAACGGAACGCTCTTCACGTTTTACAAATTCCGAACCATGAAGCACAACACCCATCACCTGCGCTTTACGGAATTGGCTCAAAAAAGCCATCGCAAAGGGCCTCTTATGAAGATCAAGGACGACCCTCGCATCACCCCATTTGGTCGCAAACTACGCCGCAGCAGTCTCGATGAACTCCCCAACCTTTGGAACGTGCTCAAAGGAGACATGAGCCTCGTTGGCCCTCGCCCTCACCTACCCGAAGAAGTAGAGAAATATGAAGACACTCAACATTTTCTGCTCACCATCAAGCCAGGCATCACCGGCCTCAGTCAAATTTCCGGCCGCAGCGATCTAGATTTTGAAGAGGAAGTGCGCCTCGACAGCTATTACATCAAACACTGGTCGCTATGGATGGACCTAAAAATTCTAGCAAAAACTCTATTCGTGGTCTGGGGCGGAAAAGCTGCGGATTAAAACCTATGAACATCTTCCTTCAACAGAAAAATCGTTCCATCCGTCTGATCGGAGAAGCCTACCTCTGTCTCGCGTTATTGACGCTTGCGGAATCCGTCCTCTTGCTCTGCCTACGGACTCCACTGACAATAACTTTGACAGACCCCTTCGTAGAGACTTACCTAGCCGCAACTCCATTGGTGCGCTATTTCACCTTTCTACTCGCTCACTTTGTGGAGCTCACTTTGGGCATGGTACTAGGAGGCACGTTTGTATTGGGAGCAAGCCTTCTTTTTTTAAAAGGAAAATACTTGGGCCAATGGATGCTTCGATGCTTCAACTTTCTCACTGTCCTCTACAGTTTTTACTGGGCTTACAAGATCATGGAATACGCTGTAGAAGTGGACATGAACACGATATTCCTCTTCTTCCTGTTCTTGTTTGTCATTGCTTGTGGAATTTTCCCCCTCTGGATCAACAAAAAGATGAATGAGCCTTCCATCAAAAAGTGCCTGTCTTAAACTTAAATCCGTGCTAAAATTCCGGCACACAAAAACCTATGCTCACTAAACTCATCACTTCCCTCATCGGAGACCCTGAAAAAAAAGCGATCCAACGGATGCGTAAGGTCGTAGAAAAAATCAACGCACTCGAGCAGCGCTACCAAACCGAACTGACCGACGAACAGGTTCCTCAAAAAACTCAAGAATTCCGTGACCGCATCGCGAGCGGAGAAAGTCTCGATGCCCTTTTGCCCGAAGCCTTCGCCTTGGTTAAAAATGCCGCTCGCCGCCTGGTGGGCAAATCCTGGCCCGTGCGTGGCATCGATCAAGCCTGGGAAATGGTGCACTACGACGTACAGCTCATTGGAGGCATGGTCTTGCACGAAGGGAAAATCGCCGAAATGCGCACCGGGGAAGGTAAAACCCTCGTTTGTACCCTGCCCGTTTACCTCAATGCCCTTGCAGGAAAAGGTGTGCACGTCGTGACCGTGAACGATTATCTGGCTCAACGCGACGCCGAATGGATGGGAGGTCTTTATAAATTCCTAGGCATGAGCGTGGGCGTGGTGACCCACAACCAGCCTCGCGATCAGAAAAAAGACGCCTACGCCGCAGACATCACTTATGGAACCAACAACGAATATGGCTTCGACTACTTGCGCGACAACATGGCTCCCAACAAAGAAGCCCTAGTGCAACGCGAGCTTTTTTACGCCATTGTGGACGAAGTGGACAGCATCCTTATTGATGAGGCCCGCACTCCTCTCATCATTTCTGCACCTGCCGAAGAATCGACTGAAAAATACAGCAGCTACTCGACGCTCGTGAAGATGCTCGAAGAAAACACCCACTACAACGTAGACGAAAAACAGCGCGTCGCCACCCTCACCGAAGAGGGCATTAAAAAGATGGAAGAGCTGATGGGAGTGGACAACATTTACACCGAAAAAGGATTTGAAGAAGTGCATCATATTGAACAAGCACTCCGAGCCCATGCCGTCTATAAAAAGGACGTGGATTACATGATTCGTGATGGCGAAATCATCATTGTGGATGAATTCACGGGCCGCCTCATGGCCGGTCGCCGTTACGGCCAAGGTCTACACCAAGCCATTGAAGCCAAAGAAGGGGTAACAATAAAACGCGAAAGCAAAACCTTGGCGACCATCACCTTTCAAAATTACTTCCGCATGTTCCAAAAGCTCGCGGGCATGACCGGAACCGCAAAAACCGAAGAGGAAGAATTCGGAACCATCTACAGCCTCGAAGTCATTCAAATCCCCACCAACAAAACCATTCAGCGCGTGGACAAATCCGACGCCATTTATAAATCCGAAGCAGGAAAATTCAATGCCATCGCAAACAAAGTCAAAGAATTTCACGAAAAGGGCCAGCCTGTGCTGGTGGGAACCATCTCGGTTGAAAAGTCCGAAAAACTCTCGACACTGCTCCAAAAAGAGGGGGTTTCACACAGTGTTTTGAATGCCAAATATCACGAAAAAGAAGCTGAAATTGTGGCTCAAGCCGGACAACGCGGAGCCGTGACCATTGCCACCAATATGGCCGGTCGTGGAACCGACATCAAACTCGGCGATGGAGTGGCTGAACTTGGCGGACTCGTCATCATCGGTAGCGAACGCCATGAATCTCGCCGCATCGACAATCAGCTCCGTGGACGTGCCGGTCGCCAAGGAGACCCCGGCCTCAGTCAATTTTATGTTTCCATGGAAGACGACCTCATGCGCATCTTCGGCGGAGATCGCATGAAAGGCCTAATGGAACGCTTGGGTCTGCCCGAAGACATGCCCATTGAGAACAAAATGATCAGTCGCTCCCTCGAAAGCGCTCAAAGCAAAGTGGAAGGACACAACTTCGACATCCGAAAACACCTCGTGGAATACGACACGGTCATCAACACGCATCGCGACATCATTTACAAAAAACGCCGCGCCATCTTGGAAAGCGAAAGTCTCAAAAATGAAGCGCTGCTTCTCATGGAAAAGGAAGTGGAAAAAATCGTACTCAGCAATCCAGAAAACCTCAAAGAAGTGTGGGAAACCGTGAACGCCATCCACCGCAGCCCGCTAAAACCCATCGCCTTAGAAAGCTTAGAACCCCTCAACCCCGAAGCTCGCATCGACACACTCAAAAAATACTTTGAAGATGAATATACCGAAAAAGAAAAATCTCTGCCCGACCCTGCCATCATGCGCCGCGCCGAACGGGCCATTTTCCTTAGAACCTTGGACATGCTGTGGATGCGTCACATCGACGAACTCAAAGATTTGCGCGAAGCCGTTTCACTCAGTGGTTATGGACAACGCAATCCGCTAGTGGAGTACCAAAATCAAGCCTTCCAATTCTTTGAAGAGCTCATAGAAAAAATCGACCGTACCACTTTGACCAGCCTTTTCCACGTGAAGATCAATGTGCAACTGGTGAACAAACCCGCTCCCCTTGCAACAAACGCCAACGGCGAAGTGCTCAAAGTACGCACAAACCAAGAACAAATTGAACAAAACTTAGTGATGCCTGTGCAGCGCACCGCCATTGAGGTGCCCTCGACACAGCAGCCAACCGTGCGCGTCATTTCGGCAAAAACAGGCCAAGCCATCGTGAGCGATGCAGACCTCATTGCCCCCGCAAGCAAAACCACCTCTACTTTCCCTGAAGTCGGCCGCAATGACCCCTGCCCCTGCGGCAGCGGAAAGAAGTACAAAAAATGCCATGGGGCTTAAAGGCCACCTCAAAAGGTTAAGAATGGAGCTTTATAAAGTTGATGCTCAATTTACAAACTTTATAAAGTTTGCTAAAATAGAGGCATGACTATAAAGAATCAATTGGCAATCATTCTTAAGCAAGCCGCTTGGACACAAGAAAAACTGGCTCGTGAATTAAATTGTTCTTTTGCAACCGTCAACAGTTGGATCAATGGCAGATCCCACCCACGCCCTCTCTCAATTGAAAAAATTGAAGAACTTTATAAAAAATTCACAGGAGAAAAAACGCTTTCTCAAAAAGAATTAAAAGCAAAATATGACGGACTATTACTGAAAAAACACACAATCAAAAACAATTTCGATTTGCTGATGAAACGTCCCGATTTGTACGAAACTTTTATTTTAAGTCTGACCTACAACTCCAACAAAATAGAAGGGAGCACTTTAACAGAAGATGAAACTGCAAGCATCCTTTTTGACAATAAAGCCCTTCTCCATAAAACTCTCACGGAGCAATTGGAGGCAAAAAATCATCAAACCGCTTTAGAGCATTTGTTTCGAAATTTAAAAGCACAAAAAATCACTGAAGAGTGGATATTAAAATTGCACGGCATACTCATGAATGGAATACGTCACGATGCCGGTTGTTACCGAAATCATGGAGTACGAATCGTAGGCTCCTTTGTTCCAACGGCAAATCCTCTGAAAATACCTCAATTGATGAAAGACCTTGTCGAGTGGATCAATAAAAAAGAAAAGAACCCTGTACATCATGCCACTGTGGTTCATGCACGTTTTGAAAAAATACATCCTTTTTCAGATGGAAACGGGCGAATTGGACGCCTGCTCATGCTGGCCATGCTTCTGAAAAGAAATTTCCCACCCGCCGTAATTCGACAAGAAAAAAAACGCCTCTATTACACCTATCTCAGCAAAGCCCAACTGGAAGAAGATTATTCCCTGTTGGAAGACTTCATAATGGACGCAATCGATGAAAGTTTAGAATGGATGCTTTAAGAGGCTATCTCAAAAAAGAGCCCCTTTTAGGAGGCTCTTTTTATGAGGACATCATTACTTTTTGAGACGGCCTTTATTCAAACAAACTCAGAACAAAGCTAGCGAAGTCTCCTCGTTCAACAGAATCGCTCGTTTCATAGCCTGCAAGAACAGGTTCTTCTTCGGTCACTGCCCCTAAAAGCTCAATGATATCTCCATAACTCATGTCCTCGTGAGGATTGAATTCTTCCTCCTCAGCTTCTTCTGCAAAGAATCCTTCTTCCGTCAGGGTTTCTACATAATAAACCAAGTCTTCATCAACAGACACATCCATGTAAGAAGTCTCTGTTACTTCAGGGATATCACTGTGGTCTTCCGTCACGTAGCCAAACAAACGGGCAATAATCTTTGCAACTTCATCACGTTTGATCCAGTCGCTAGGGTCAAAGTGGAGAAAATCGCGTCCGTGGATCACCCCTTCACACCACAGTTGGTAGATAGCATCATGGTTTTCATCCTCTTCACTCACATCTACAAAGTTCATGGCACCGCAGACAGCTGGGTCCTCTCCTGCAAGGATGACACCCCCATTGGGACCAGATCCAGAGCCTCCACCAGATCCAGATGATCCAGCCCCAGGTCCAGGAGTGGCAACTCCACCGGAGGATCCTCCTCCATTAGATCCACCGTTCCCTCCATTTCCGCCACCATTAGAACCTCCTTCATTGCTAGAACCTCCTTCATTGCTAGAGCCTCCTTCATTGCTAGAGCCTCCTTCATTCCCTCCTTCATTCCCTCCTTCATTCCCTCCTTCATTCCCTCCTTCATTCCCTCCTTCATTCCCTCCTTCATTCCCTCCTTCATTCCCTCCTTCATTCCCTCCTTCATTCCCTCCTTCATTCCCTCCTTCATTCCCTCCTTCATTCCCTCCTTCATTCCCTCCTTCATTCCCTCCTTCATTCCCTCCTTCATTCCCTCCTTCATTCCCTCCTTCGTTTCCACCCTCATTGCCTCCTTCATTGCCGCCTTCGTTTCCACCCTCATTGCCTCCTTCATTGCCGCCTTCATTAGAGCCGACAACAAAACTCACAGAAGAACAGTTATTGTCTTCGCTGAGTTCAGCTTCAATTCGGTTGCGTGTGTCCACACACACTCTGAAAGTGTGTTCTCCATCAGCAAGCCCATTCAAAGCGTAGCTAAAGGAATTAGACGAACCCGCACCAAGGTAAGAACCGGCATCTGTGCTTGTGCTCCATACGTCACTGTAGACCGTGTTGCCATCCAAATAGTACTCAGTCACTCCGAATTGAGAGCGTACCACGTCAACCAATCCCAAATTACCCAGTGTAAAAATAACAGAAGAGCTGTCTATCGAAGTGATAGAGGCATAGAGATCTGGCAGATCACCGGCATGGTAAACGAAATTTGTTGATGTACAGTTGTCCGTCTCATCGGATTCCACGACAAGCTCTGAAGAATCTGTACAAACTTCGATCTCATTCGTGCTTCCATCAGGGAGCGCAAGCATTTCAGCAAAGAAGTATAAAGGAAGATTACGTGTAGTGATTCCAGCTCCTTCAGCTAAGGCATAATGATCAAACAATGCCGCGTGGTAAGACCAAGTAGTGATTTGAAGATTTTGACCATTGAGTCTGAACCGATTTCTTCCATCTGGATAATCAGCAGAAAGGAGGCTGATCTCACCAATGTTTCCAATCTCATAAGAAAGGATCATTGTCGCCTCGTCGTATTGAGGATTCTTAACTCTCAAATTCGGGAGAGGGATTTCTTCACCGTCACCGCCTTCATCTTCTTCATCTGGGAGATCTGTCTCTTCCTCCGGTGCGGTAGCCGTTACACAGTTGTCAGAAGCATCTTCATTGGACTCCGTAACGTTGTCATAGCTGTCCACACAAACCCTCCATGTAGTACCAGGAAGAATGGTGAAACTGCCACTCAGAGTGATATCCATATCCATACCCTGAGAAGCAAAAGTACTTCCATAGTCATTGATTAAACCATCAAAAACAGAGGTGCCGTCCACAGAAACCGTAAAGGAAGGTTGATCTGAAAGGTTAACATCTTCATCCCCATTGTTTAGAACATTGAAGGTCAATGAAGTGTTGCCAGAAAGGTCAAAGCTTAGGTTTCGAGCAACTAGATTTGGAAGTGTTTCAGGGTCTTCCTCTTCTCCATCGTTTCCTCCTTCGTCACCACCGAGGAAAGGGTTGGTCACCGTAAGACAGTTGTTCTCTTCATTGGATTCCGCAATCAAGCCGCTATCGTCCACACAGAACTCAAAGGTTTGAGTGGTGTAAAGAGATGCATTGGAAATGGTGAGTTCTTCGGCACGAAGCAGATCAGATCCATTAACAGTCAAGAAGTTGTAAGTTCCATAATTGGACCATACATAGTCAAACTGCCCTCCATTTTGATACACCGTCGTTACTGCGGTTGCGTCATAAGTGGCGTCGGCATCACCCACGTTGGTGAGCGTGTACATGAAAGTGTAATCAATAGGATCATCATTAGGATCCACCGTAGAAATGTCTACAAAATCACCTTCCGTTCCAGCCGTACGGTCCCAGAGTTGAATGCTGTCAACAATAAGGTCTGGCATACCATCGTCGCCTTCACCCTCTCCGTCGTCACCCCCTTCATCCTCATCTTCTGTTTCAGTCAAAAACAATCGGTACTGATTATTGTCTTCATTAGACTCAGGCAGCTGATTGCCAGCATCCACAAAAATAAGGATCTGCGTTGGAAGAACAGGTACGGAATAAATCGTATTAAAAGACACTTGCCCTCCAGAAGTTAAAAGCCCTTGTGAAAGAAAAATAGAAAGGTCTACCATTTCAACAGGAGCACCAGAGGCGCTGGCTGCATCAAAAACCGCAAGTTCTGGTGCATAACCAGCAGGGATGTCCGTCCCTTGGTTTTGAACCGTAATATGCAGCGTGTTATCCGCATTGAGCTCAACAGAAGGCACTAATAAATCTCCATAAGCAGTCGGCAGAACACGTTCTCCAAAGAAAGGGTTTTCAATGATTAAACAGTTATTGGTTTCATCACTCTCTTCAATCTCATTACTAGAATCCACGCAGAATTCAAACTCAGCAAGATTAGAAAGCTCAACATTTGGATAAAGGACTCCATCAGCCGCAAAGGTACTCATTCCTTCAACAATCAAGAAATTATAAGAGGAGTAGTCAGCCCAAGCATATTCAGCTATTTGTTCCACTTCCTCACCTTCCTCGTCAACACTATTATTCACAGTCGTTATCCCATCAGGATCATTGGTCGCATTCGCATCTCCAATATTGGTCAAGCTGTACATAAAAGCATAATTCGAAGGATCATCCGTGGAATCCACAGTCGCCATGTTCACAAAACCACCTGCACCTTCATTCAAGGTGTAATCCCAAAGCCTCACATTATCCACAATAAGGTCAGGAGACCCTGTTTCTGCAGGAACCTCCGGAGTATTTTGAGTAGAAGCCAAAGAAAGGGTGTAAGCCGCACCCTCAATCACCTCCCCTACAGGCACAACACGCAGACCCACGTTTTCACTCATCTGAGTCACATAATGTACCGACACAGAATCCCCAGGACTCACTGTTGCAGAATCAGGTGCACCAGCATTCGTTCCATCGAGAGTGACCTCAAAAGGACCCATAGCACTGGCATTGGCATCAATAGTAACAGTCGCTTCCACCTCATTTACACCGACAAAAGAACTCATATACGTATCCTCATCTCCACGACAAAGATACCCATTAAAAGCAGGGGTATTGTTATCAATTACAGAAGGTTCACCCGCATCACAACCCAGCACCGTCACTTCAAATGAAGTAGACGTGGTCTGAGAACTTACAGCTCCCGTGGAATCAATAAGTTCAGACACAATGCTCAAAGTTCCGGTGTAGACATCAGTCGAAGTCAACCCCGTTGCTGAATAGATATGACTCACAGGAAGTGCGGTCAAATCAGAAAGAGGATCAGCAGCAGAAGACGTAAAAGGAAGCGTAGAAACAGGAGACCCATCACCCCAGTCCAAAGTAATATCCATGGATGAAGTCTCTGGCTCCACATTTAGAGCAAACTCCACATCCAGTATCTCACCGTCATGAACCACGTAAGAACTGGAATCTGGGCTAACAGATAAAGCCTGCGCAGTGTGCACCCATGCCGCGAGCGGGCTAAGAACGAAAAGGGCAGACAGGAAGGAACTGGCAAGCTTTTTCATAGGAAGTAGATTAATGTGTAATTTAGATGATGGAATACTGATCTAAGAACATATTTATGCTTATGTCAAATAAAAGTCAAGGCTAAAAAGACCCCAGTTTTTTCAGTTGCCTGAATGAGAAGAGGGAGGGTTGGCGTTTTGGAGGGGCATGAAATTGGAGTGACTGTAGAGAATTCTGGAGAAAAGTTATGAAAGATTCCAGGTTAAAGGTGAGTGATTTCTTTGCAATGAACCCCTTGTAGTTGGAAACAACAGAAGTAACCAGACTGTGAGTGAGAGCTTGGACTTTCCTAAACATAAGAACAGAGAGGTTCATTGCAAATTGAGTCAGAGCAATCAAATTGATAAACTTTTTCAGGCTAAGCACACGGATTTTCTCCAACTGGAACTTTTGCTTCACTCTCTTAAAACTCTTTTCAATTCCCCATCTTTCCAGATACAAATTCACAATCTGCTCTGCAGTATATGAATCCTTGAGTGAGTAGATGAGCCTTATGGGTTCTTTCCTTCCAGATGGTTCCGTATGAGCAGATTGTGGCAAAGATCCCCAAGCACTTTTCCATTTTTCATCAAAAAACACTTCGTAGCTTCCTTCAGGCAACTCTTTCACAGAAATCAAGACCCCAGTTTCCTTAAGCACAACCGTTCTGTTTTCCCTTACTCTTGCGATAAATTGCACTTTTAAGACCTGACGAAGATCTCTAAAAAGTTTCTCATCGTCGTTGCCACGATCAAAGACAAAAATGCCTTTATGATCAAAAACCTGGGTGAGTTCCTCCAAAATAGCCTTCCTAACCTGTCCCAAGAACTCTTTATCATTGTGATGAAAACGCAGTTTTAGGAGCAGATTGTTCACGCCCACTCCATGCAAAAGAAAACCAGGTTCAATGCTCCCTTCACTCGAATCATATACTTGTGACAATTTCTCCATCTTCTTTGCGGAAGGTTTGGAAAGATCTACGAGATCATAAGCAATCACTGTGTTTTTACGAATTTCAGAAGCTACAGCTCTTACTGAGAAATCCTCCACTTTCTTCTGTAAATCAACATTCCCAAGATGATGAGAGTACTTGTTCCCTTGCTTCTTTGCTGAAACCTCTTTGTTTTGGGCTAAATGCCGAAGTATAGGGGTGGCTTCTACGAAAAGTCCTCTAAGTACTTCAGCCAAGGCCTTCTTCTGTGGCAGGGTTAAACCTGTAAATATACTTCGGCATTTATTTGTAATGAAATCTTGGATATATTTGTTCATGGCTAAAATCTGTTATTTTTTAAAGGTGGTTCTTCAAAATTTAACACCCATTTTAGCCTTACCCTAAAACAAAATCTCCAATTCACTCTCTTAAAACTGGGGTCTTTTTAGAAAGTCAAGGGGATTGACATAAAAAGCTAAAAATCGTTCTACTTAGGAAGTCTAATAAAATAAAAAGGATGGCCTTGGGCACTCTAAAATGGATGCTACAACACTCCAAATTCACAAAAATTGGGCTTGCATCAACCACCCCAAGAAGCTAAAATGAAAGCACAAATGGCCTTGTGCCACTCGAGGAACCTCCAAAAGAGGTTCCGTTTTTTTTATGCAGATTATGCAGAATTTAAAATGTGCATTATTTTTCTAAGAACAAGTTGAAACAAAGGAGTAGAAATCCTACCAACCCTTCTTCTAAAACGCTTAACACTCACAAGCCTGATTTGCGAAAGAATAAGATAAGAAATTGTGATGTTATCACCCACCTTCAAGGGGAAATAATAAAAGTTATTTTTCCCTTTTGTAGTCATAGGCAAAACCCAAGCCACTTTATTTTTGTTCCAGCGATCAAAATCTTTTTGCATAAAAAGAATCATAAACAAAAAGACCTGACAAATCCCTGAAATTTTTAGTATACTGATCCCTCACATATGAACAGCTTAGATTTCAACCAATTCATAGAAACTTATAAGCTTGGGACTCACGGCGATTTACAAAACCGCGTTAAAAATGGAAGACGGTGTTTAACGCAAGGAGGAGTGGTTCCAGGAACGCAGGTACTAGACATCGGCTGCGGTCATGATCAAGTGTTAGCAGGTGAAGATCATAAAGCTGCATTTATTCCTAGGCAGTTTGAACCTTGGGACTCAAGGCTAGCAGTTTGGATGGGGGCTCATGTTACAGGTTTAGACCATCACAACATAGGCCCTGGTCTGCACCCTGGACCGAATGGAGGGGTGTGGACCTACGAAAAAACGGACATTTCAAAAATGGACTGGCAGCGCTTTGCAAGACAATTTGAAATAGTGATTTTGAATCACGTCGTACACAATACAGACGTTCATGAAGCCAGCACAGCCTTTAGCCCTCTGGTCCCACAAGAAGGAAAACCAAAAGGAGTTGAATGGATAGAAGCCTATGAACACTATAGAGCTGAACTGATCACCAAAGTGCTTTCAACTTTACAACCAGGTGGACGATTTATTTTTAACCATTTTTTATACAGAATTCAAATCCAGTCAGGCGAACAGTCCCTAGAACCCATTGATGAAACCAGCAAAAAGGATTCCTCACCTGAAATGAGCCGCTACCCTTTCCAATCTGTTAGTGCAGCCGACCAACTCAGACAATTAAAAGACTTTTGGCGAGCACTCTAGAGGTCATTGATCACTCCTCCCTCACGTACACTTCCCTAGGCTTGCTGCCTTGCGAGGGACCGATGTAGCCAGCCTCCTCGAGCATGTCGATGATGCGAGCCGCACGCGAATAGCCAATGCGCAAATAACGCTGCAAGGAAGAAGTGGATGCGGCCTTGCGATTCTTTTTCAAGCATTCAAGCGCGGCGTTCATGAGTTCATCGTCGGTCTTCGCCTCATCGGGAGCATCAGGCACCCCTTGCACAGGCTGGCGAGCCACTTCCTTCGACGTGATGTCGTGCGTGAAATCAGGGCTCTCACTGGTGAGCTTGAGTCGATTGGTCACACGTTCAATTTCCTTAGAAGACACATAAATCCCCTGGATGCGAACGGGCTTGCCCATGGTTCCAGAAAGGTAAAGCATGTCTCCGTTCCCGAGTAAGTCCTCGGCCCCTTGGCAGTCCAAAATTGTGCGAGAGTCCACGGACGAGGCCACGGTGAAAGCGATGCGCGCCGGAATATTGGCCTTAATCAGGCCCGTAATGACATCCACACTGGGGCGCTGCGTAGCCACAATGAGGTGCATGCCCACGGCACGCGCCATCTGGGCAATGCGACAAATGGATGCTTCCACTTCCTTTTGAGCTTGCATCATGAGGTCCGCAAGTTCATCAATCACCACCACAATTTTCGGCATCTTTTCCGCTGTTTTTTTATCGGCATTATAGTCGGCAATATTGCGATGCCCGGCATCCGCACAAACCTTATAACGACGGTTCATTTCCGCCACCGCCCAACGAAGCGCCGTCGCTGCCTTTTCTGGATCCGTGATCACCGGAGTGAGCAAGTGCGGCAAGCCATTGTAAGTGGACAGTTCCACTTGCTTGGGGTCGATCATAATGAACTTGAGTTCACGAGGCGAGTTGTTGTACAAAAGCGCCAGCAAAAAACTATTGAGCCCCACGGATTTACCCGATCCCGTCGCTCCAGCAATAAGCAAATGTGGCATTTTAGACAAATCTGCCACCATAGATTTCCCAGAAACGTCGCGTCCCAAGGCAATTTTCAACTTCGATTTTTCATTCGCGTAGTCCGGCGTTTCCATCATTTCACGCAAATGCACAGTGGCCCGAGAAGAGCTGGGAATTTCGATTCCCACCAACGATTTCCCGGGAATCGGTGCTTCAATACGAACCGCAGGTGCCGCCAAAGCAAGCGCAATATCATTCTTTAAGGATGTGATTTTTGAAAGCTTCACTCCATCCGCAGGCTTCAAGGTGTATTGCACCACGGTGGGCCCCACATGCACCTCTTGCATGCTGACATTGATACCAAACTGCTCCAACTTGGTCTTAATAAGATCGGCCTTGCGCTTCAAATCGCTTTGATTCACCTCATAACTTTCCTTGCTGCCTTCCAATAAATCTAGGGGAGGATAAGCCCATTCCCCCATTTCTTCTTCATTGGTCACAACCTGATCCACCATCACCACTTCCCCCTCGGGCACGGTTTCCTTTTTAGGATGAAATTCTGCTTCCTCTTCGCCTGCATCCTTCTGTTTGGCAATGCGAGCCTCCACTTCTTTCATATTCACCTGGCGCAAAGTCAAGGCGTGACTTTCATCGCGAGCCGGTTCATCCAATTTAACAATTTTAATCTCATCTTCATCCTCCGCACGATCGATGGTCACGAGTTCAGGCGTGGCCACTTCAATCACTTTTTTCATCATTTTTTTAGAAGGAGTGACGGCGCGCAACAAATCCCCAAGACTCACTTGCACTGAAAGCAGCAAACCGACTAAAAAAGTAGCCGCCAACAAAACGTGGGCCCCCACTCGTCCAAAAGCCGCGGTCAAAATAAAACTAGAAACAAAGCCGATGTAGCCTCCCGCTTCCCTTTTTGAGCCGCTTCCAATAAATCCGCTTCAGGAACGCTCATGTGTACAAAGCCCAAAAGCGCCGAAGCCAGCAGAAAAATCCCGGTCATGCGAGCCAGCCCCCATTGAATTTTTTTAGAAAGGAAGACCGAAGCTCCCATAAAAAGCAGAACAAAGGGCACGCTGGACATGCCCACTCCAAACACCGGCTTTAAAAAAGACACCCAAAGCTCACCCAAAAAACCAAGTTGTTGATTGAGAGAAAGCCAAGTCAAAGCCGCAAGCGAAAGATAAATCACTGCCCAAATTTCGCGCATGATGTGACTTTCCACCTCAAATGTAAGCTTTGAATCGTTTTTTCGAGAACCTTTGCGTCGTTTTGCCATAAAACGTGGTGAGCATAGCAAAATCACAGCCGCATGCCAATCCTCGTATTATAGAATGATTTAGGGTAGAGCTTTTTTTGACGCATCTCTCATTTCCTGCTTCACTGAATCCAGCTTTTAATCCTCTTTTATGTCACTCAAGGAAGACTTTAAAGCCGCCTACGCAAAAGAACGTCAAAAGCAAAAAACCCTGCAAAGCGCTCCCGACTCCCCCGCAAAGCGCCGCACCAACCGCCTCGGAGCACTCGCCATGCTTTTCATAGCCTTGGTTTTCACGGGCATCAACTGTTACACATGGGAAGTCCATGGCTTCCTAAACAAATGGACTCTCACCATCATGCTTGCATTCCTCGGTCTAGGGCTCTACGCTCTCATCACTGGCAAAATGCCAACCCCTAAAAAATAGATATGCCCGTCGTCACTCGTTTCGCTCCTTCCCCCACCGGCTACCTGCACGTGGGCGGACTTCGCACCGCGCTCTACGCTTATCTTTTTGCCAAACAACACAACGGCAAATTCATCCTGCGCATCGAAGACACCGATCAAAAGCGTTACGTAGAAGGCGCTGTGGAAAGCCTGCAAAACGCCCTTCGCTACTTCGACCTCAATTGGGATGAAGGCCCGATTTTTCAATCGCACCGCACTGAAATTTACCAAAAGCACGCCCAAGAACTGCTCGCAAATGGAAAAGCCTACCGCTGTTTCTGCACCCCCGAAGAACTCGAAAAAATGCGCGAGGAACAGAGCAAACTGAAAATCGCTCCCAAATACGACCGCCGTTGCTACGAACTGCCCACTGAAAAAGTCCAAGAAAAGATGGCCGCCGGCGTACCCTTCGTTGTTCGCCAACTCATCCCCTATAAAGACATCGACTTCGTGGATCTGATTCGAGGAGACATGCACTTCCACGGCAAGGACATCGACGATCAAGTACTCATCAAATCCGACGGTCTGCCCACCTACCACCTGGCCAACGTGGTGGACGACCACGAGATGGAAATCACCCATGTGATCCGCGGCGAAGAATGGCTGCCTTCCACCCCTAAACACCTCTGGCTTTACGAAGCTTTTGGATGGACACCGCCCCAGTACGCCCATCTTCCCCTCTTACTCAACCCCGACCGTAGCAAGCTCAGTAAGCGCCAAGGAGACGTAGCCGCCGAAGACTTTGTAGCCAAAGGTTACCTCAAAGAAGCCATGATCAACTTCATCGCCTTCCTCGGCTGGAACCCCGGCACCGAAGAAGAAATTTTCAGCATGGACGACCTTGTGAAACGCTTCAGCCTGGACCGCGTGCAAAAGGCCGGCGCCGTTTTCAATCTGGAAAAACTCGATTGGCTCAATAGACACTACCTGCGCGCCAAAACTCCTGAAGAACTCGAAGCGCTCCTCCTCCCCCTGCTTGAAAAAGAGGAGTGGTACACGCCCGAGCTGCTCAGTGCCCTTGCACCCGAACAAAAAAAAGCCATTTTGACCTCTGTACAAACCCGCATGAAAACCCTCGTGGATGGCCCCGCCATGCTGAAGCCCTTCTTGCTCCCTGAGCTCAATTACAAACGCGAGCTCTTCTTCAGTGAAAAAATGAAAGTAGACGAACAAACCGTCAAACTTGCCCTGAAAAACGCCCTGCCAGCCCTGGAGGCACTCGACAACTACACCGACGAAGAAGCCATCAAAGCTGCCCTCGTGACCGTGATTGAAAAACTGGGCCTAAAAAATGGACAAGTGCTCTGGCCCCTACGCGTGGCCCTCACCAATGAAGAATATTCCCCCGGAGTCTTCGAACTCTGCCGCGTGATGGGCAAAGAACTCACCTTGAAGCGCCTCAAAGCTGCAGCTGCTTTTTTTCAATAAAATTTTGGCTTGTAAAACTCGATCTGTAAACCCCTCCCCGGGGAGCAAATTTAACCTGCAAAAAGAGCGGAGTTCAAATTCTACGCACCCAGCCCGTTGACAAACCTGTAGAAACAGGTATGATGAGATATAGCTTTAACCCAAAGCGCTATGTCACACGAAGAAGAAGATAACATATCCCAAACGCTTGAGGGAAAATTCGCACAGAAAGTGCTCGAAGATAAAGCGGTTCAAGATATGACAGACATAGGCTTGCGTCTTCGCAACCGCGCAGAAACCCAGGGTACTCGCCAAGCCATCGCTCAAAAGCTTTTGGACGCAATGACTCCCGAAGCTCAGGCCCAGTTCATCAAAGACACGCAAGGTTTCGCGCACATGATAAAAGAAGGCGTGATGGGTCAATTCACTCTAGGATTACGGTCTCTATGGAAAGCTGCTGCCCCCAGTATTTTAAAAAGAAGAATGGGTGGAACTGGAAACTTTCGACCCCGTTGAACTTAAAACCTACATCGCACTCGGAGCTGTGGAAGTGGATGAAAGTGTGGCTCACCTGGTGGATGGCGAGATGAAGGACAGAGTCCAAATGCTCAAAGTGCTCAGTCTTGCTTGCACGTTCATTCCTGAAGCAGGGAAGGCCCTCCAAGAACTGATCGGCAGTCTAGCTCATCTCGCTGAAGTACCTGCAAAAATTTTGGAACACCGTTTGCCCCAAGTCCGCGAAGCCGTTCGCAATGGAGGAGTGGTCAACGCGGCCGCTCACAAAGAGCACAACGCCATTGCCAAGGGCTTAGACCCACTGTTAGAAGCCGCCAACGACAACGAAGGCCTTAGCATTGCAGCATAAATCCACTCAAGAAACACTAGAAAAGCCGCTCCAATTCCTCTAAAATGAGCTCGCTTAAACAAGCGTACGAATGAATTTTCACGACCTCAAAATCATCGTCAACAAGATCAAAAGAACCTTGAAATGCCCCAAATGCAGCGCAAAATACATCGATGAAGACATCGAACTCATTGGCAGCCTGGGGGACGAACAGATCTTCTTTCATGCCTGGTGCGCAGAATGCGAGGCTCAATCGGTGATCAATGTACAAATGGATCCTCAGAGTTTTTATGGGCCCTTGCCTGCCAAACTGGGCGCTGCCCCTCGAATGGGCCACGTGAGTGCCAACGAGGTTCTAGACATGCACAATTTCCTCAAAGGTTTCGACGGAGATTTCAATCGTATGTTCGATCAGGAATCCAAATCTTAATCCCTCCTTTAAACTTCACCACGCTATGAAAGCCCTTCTCGCCACTCTGCTCCTTGCCACTGTTCTTTGCGCCTGCAGCAAAATTGAAAGCGTCAAAAACGAAACCACCGAAGCCGTCGACAATCTACAAAACGAAGCCTTCGACTTCAAAAACGACCTAGATAAAACCGTGGACGAGGTGAACTCCGCCGTGGACTCTGTGGGTGACGCCGTCGATTCCGTAAACAAGGCCGTAAACGATGTGAAGGCCGTTACCCACTGAACATGGACTTTTTAGCGACCCTTTACGCCCGGGCTCGCGAGCAAAAGAAGCGCATTGTTTTTGCCGAAGGCAACGATGCTCGCGTTTTAGAAGCAGCTGCCTTACTTGAAAAAGAAAGCCTTTGCACGCCCATCCTATTGAAAGACCCTACCGTTCAGCCCCAATTCGCCACCTACGTGAAGCGCTTTCAAGAAATTCGAGGAACTACGCTAGACGAAGCCACCGAAAAGATGAAAAACGCCCACTACTTTGCCACGATGCTGCTGCACGAAGGGGAAGCCGACGGCATGATCGCCGGCCCCACAGCCGCTTCTCGCGAACGCATTTTACCCGCACTGGAACTCATCAAAACAAAAATAGAACATCACAAAGTTTCAGGAGCCATGCTCATGCTGCTGCCCGACACCGTGGATCCAGACGCCGCCAACGGAGGTAAATTGCTTTTTGCCGATTGCGCGGTGAACATCGAGCCCACCGTGGAAGTGCTGGCGCAAATCGCCATCGACACTGCAGAAACCGCTCAACTTCTGGGCATGGACCCCAAAATCGCCCTGCTGTCTTTCTCAACCGCCGGTTCCACCGAACATCCCCTAGCTAAAAAGATGAAAGACGCTGCCCAGCTCATCCGCAGCCAACGCTCCGACCTCGGGGTGGAAGGCGAACTGCAAGTGGATGCCGCTCTTATGGACAAGGTAGCCGCCCTCAAAGATCCCGGCTCTTCTCTTGCAGGTCATGCCAATGTGCTGATTTTCCCCGACCTGGAAGCGGGCAACATCGCCTACAAACTGGTCGAAAGGTTGGCCGGTGCCAAAGTGATCGGACCCATTTTACAAGGCCTTAAAAAGCCCATGAACGAAGTGTCGCGTGGTTGCTCCGTCGAAGACATTGTGAATTTGGCCACACTCACCGCAACCTTGGAGTGATTTTTATTGACAAAGAAATAATAAGGCGTAGTGTGAAGATTACTTATGAAACTTCAAACTCAGCTCCTTCCTGAAAACTCCCAGACCCTGAGTTCGAACGTGCTCGGCCTCGCTATTGTGGTGATTCTCATTCCTAACTAGCAGGGCTTTTTAACACACTAAATAAGACCCTGCATAAATTGCAGGGATTTTTTTTGCAAAAACAATGGACTCATTCAAACCAGAACAAGACCTGATAGTGATAGGTGGCGGCCCCAAGGGATTGGCCATGCACTGTGCTGCTCAAAGAAGCGGTTTAAACTCTCTACTTTTAGAAGTAGGGCGGCTCGGACAATCATGGGAAAAATCTCGTGTCTCTCCCACCCTACCCATCCGCCCACCCAATCTAGAAATCATTGGAGACGAAGCACAAGGATTCAAGGCATACCTATCCTCTAGTGAAGCCCAAAAACTTCTTGCGAGCCACCCCATTCCTGAATCAGGACCGTGTGCTTTACATTTTCACGCTTATTTACAATGGTTGAAAGATAAGACCCCAAACATTCAAGAAGCCACTCCCTGTCAAAGACTTACAAAGAAAGAAGACTATTACCAAATCAATGGTGTTTGGAAAACAAGGAACGTGGTGGTTGCCACAGGACAGATTGGCTACGGAAAAGACGAATTTAGCTATGATGCAACACAAAAAGCCGACACAAAATTCGTGGCACACACTCCAGCACACGTAAGAGATGAGGCAGGCTACCGTGAGTTTCTTGGAGCTGCAGAAGAAATTGCAATCGTGGGAGCCAATGCTGGAGCTTTAGGAGCACTATTTACACTGAATGAAATCAATTTCACCGGCAAAGTACACCTCATTGGTCAATACAATGCCAAGGCAGAACTTCTTCAAGAATTACAGAGACAAGGTTGGGCTCTAGAAAAGCTACAAAACAGCTCCTTCTCTATTCAATACCACAATCATGGCAGTGTGGTGAATGCAGAAGTGGAAGCCAAACATGTCCTCTTGGATTTAATCAATCACACAAGACTCACCGTGGAGCGTTGTCTAGTAGCAACAGGCTATAGATTCGATGTGTCCAAAATTCCCTTCTTGCAAGAACTCATAAATACCGGCGCTCTTTTATTAAGCGACAACAAGCGTTATCCAAAATTGCAAAGTGATTTTTCGGCACAAAGCGAAGATGAACTCAGTGGTCTATTCTTCATGGGAACAGCGGCAGTGGCTGTAAACCCTCAGGAACGTTGGCTTGAGAGCACTAGGGAAACCGTAAATACTATCTTAAAAGCAATAGGTGAAAGGGCTTCTGATCACCAGCGTAGCACCTTCACTTCCTCAGGATCATCCCCTGTTTCAGTGATGTATTTTTGATGATCGACAATTTTTTGCTTCAGCATCGCGATGAGCTTGTCCTTCTTTTTGGCGACCGCTTTGTTGCGCTGGGCCGCACGCGTGATCATGTCCATAGCCAGGTGATAAAAATCCGTTTCGTTCACAACTTTCAAATCAAAAGGTGTTGTCGTAGAGCCACGCTCTTGGTAGCCATGCAGACTGAATCGCTGAGGGTCCACAAATGGCCACAGAATCTGCTCCATGTCGTTAGTATAACCATGATAGTTGATGACCACAGGACGGTCCGGGGTGAAATACTTTTCTACCTCCGTACGACTCAAGGCAGCATGTGAATGAGCGCGAGAACAATAATCTCCCATACAAAGGCCGGTGAGCTCTGAAATATTCACGTAGCGAACCTTCATTTCGGGCACCAGCTCTCTGCAAAGTTTCACGGCATGCAAGGCTTCTTGCGTCATATAGTCCCCAGCCGACGCCAGCACCACATCGGGGTTTTTGCTGCCCTCTTTTCCACCCACCCATTCCCAAATGGCGATGCCTTTTTTAGCTTGTTCGCGCGCCTCCTCAAGAGTGAGCCATTGAGGAACTTCGCGTTTGTCCGCCACAATCACACTGATGGTGTTGGGGCGCTGATACGCCTCTTCCAAAGCCACCAAAAAACTATTGGCATCTGCGGGATAATAAACCTGGCAAAACTCCCCGTGTTTTTGCAAAACATTGCTCACAAAACTGGGGTTTTGATGGGAATAGCCGTTGTGTTCCTGCCTCCAACCCACGCTCCCCAAATGGTAAACAAGCGGCGGAACGGGCCTTCGCCAATGAATCTTAAAACTCTGCTTCAGGAACTTGGCATACTGATCCACCATACTCGCAATGATGGTCAAAAAGGCTTCATAACTGGAGAAAAATCCATAACGTCCCGTGAGCGTATAACCCATCATCCAACCTTGCAAACTGTGCTCTGAAAGCACTTCCAAAATGCGTCCTCCATATTTCATGTGCTCATCGTTTTTATTGAGCGGCCACAGAAATTCGCGCCCCGTAACTTCAAAAGGAGCCTTGATCAAATTGGACTGCAATTCATCCGGACAAAAAATGCGGAACGTTTTAGGATTGAGTTTGATCACATCGCGCAAAAATTGTCCGCCCACCGGAGTGCTGCCCATTTGCAAATGGCCGCGCTTATTCACGCGTACCGCATACTTCGAAAGGGAAGGCAATTTGAGCGGCTTCATCATATTTCCACCGATGGCATGCTTGCACATCCCAATGCGCTTTGACCCCGTCGGCAAAAATTCCACCACTTCAGGCTTGGGCTGACCTTTGGCATCCACAAGTTCATGAATCTTATACAGCTTGAGCCACGATTCTATGGCCTTGCGCGCAATGGGGTCTTTTTTAGGATGATCCACTGGAACCCCATGCGCACGAAAAGAACCTTCCACGCTGTGCCCCTGGAACTTCGCAATGCCCTTCCAACCCTTGGGCGAGCGTAGCAAAATCACCGGCCACTTGGGTTTTAAATACGGTTTTTTACTGGCACGCGCTTTCTTTTGAATCGCACGGATGTTTTGATAAGCCTTCTCCATCACTTCCATCATTTTCTTTTCCAAATTCGGAGCTTCGACAATCATAGGTTCATAGCCGTAACCTGTGAACAGCGCACGGAGTTCAGCATCGTCCATGCGTCCAAACAAAGTGGGGTTCGAAATTTTATACCCGTTGATGTGCACAATCGGCAGCACCGCCCCCGATGTACTCGGATTCAAAAATTTATTGCTGTGCCACGCCGCCGCAATGGGACCCGTCTCCGCCTCTCCATCCCCCACAATGGCCACCGCAATCAAATTCGGATTGTCCATCACCGCACCAAACGCTGTCGCCAAACTGTAACCCAGCTCACCTCCCTCCAAAATGGACCCAGGTACACCGGGTGTCACGTGACTGGGAAAGAGCGTGTGAGGCCAGCTGAAATCATGGATGAGTTTGGCCATTCCTTGCGCGTTTCGAGGGTAATCTTTATAAAATTCACCCATTGTTTTTTCGGCAAACAAATTGGCTAAAATGGCGGGCGCACCATGGCCTGGCCCTGTAATGATGAGCATTTCACACGCATGCTTCCACACCAAATAATTCAGATGTGCATAAATAAAATTGAGGCCCGGCACTGTGCCCCAGTGCCCCAAAATGCGCTCTTTAATATGCTCCGGTTCAAGCTTCTGCTCCAGTAAAATATTGTCCTTCAAATAAAGTTGAGCCGCCCCAATATAGTCCACATAACGCAAGTATTTTGAAAGCCACTGCAGGGCTTTTTGATCGGTTGGAGTCATGGCGTGACGTTGAGATGACACCATCTTAAACTAAAGATAATCCTTGAGCAATAGCATGTGGTCTTTTTTTGACTTAGCCTCTAAAATCAATTTGCACCTCCGCGCCCATGTTCATTCTCGTTCTCAATGCGGGTTCCTCTTCCCTTCGTTTTTGCCTCTTCAACAAGCGGCTCGAAAAAGTTTACAAAGGACACGTGGACGCCATTGGACAAAAACACTGCCAGTTTCGTCACTACTTAAAAACCGGCGAAGAACGAATGTCACTGCGAGCACGCAGTCACAAAGCAGCGATTCATTTTGTGCTCAAAATGCTGCTCAAAGAAGGATGGGTTCATGATCTGCAAGACATTAAAAAAGTGGGGCACCGAGTGGTTCATGGCGGAGAAAAATTTATAAAGCCCCTCAAAATCAATGCCAAAAACCTTAAAGAGCTCGCGGCGCTTTCGCCGCTCGCCCCCTTGCACAATCCAGCCAATTTAGAAGCGCTCAAAGTCTGCCTAAAAGCCCTGCCAAAAGCAGTGCACACTGCCGTCTTCGACACCGCTTTTCACAGCACGCTCCCACAAAAAGCCTTCCTCTACGGACTGCCGTATGCCCTCTACAAAAAAGAGCATTTGAGACGCTACGGATTTCACGGCAGCAGCCACAAATACGTGAGCGGCGTGGCTCAAAAAATCCTCAAAAATCCGCGTGCAAAACTCCTCACTTGCCATCTGGGCAACGGCGTGAGCATCGCCACCATTGAAAACGGAAAAGTGCTGGACACCAGCATGGGTTTCACTCCGCTCGAAGGCCCGCTCATGGGCACGCGCAGCGGCACCCTAGACCCCGGCCTAGTGTTAGACCTAGTTAAAAAACACGGACTCAAAAAAACCGAAGACCTCCTGCAAAAAGAATCCGGCTTCAAAGGGCTTTCGCAGCTTGGATCCGACATTCGCACCCTGTGGGCCCAACCCAAACACAAAGGCACCCTGCGTACTTTCGACGTTTTCAGCTATCAAATGGCCAAGCTGCTCTGTGGCTATTTTGCTACGCTGGGGGGCTTTCCCGACGCCATCGTCTTCACGGCCGGCATTGGCGAAAACGCTTACTATTTGCGGGAACGAATCCTGGCCTACTTAAAACCCTTTGGCTTAAAACTGGACAACAAAGCCAATCGCGCAAACCGAACCTTGATTTCTACAAGCAAGTCTCGCATCAAAGTGCTGGTCATTCCCACCGAAGAAGAACTGCAAATCGCACAAGAGCTTTAGAGCACGCGACCCAGAGGCCACTCACTCGGTGAAAGAAATCTCATAAAGCGCTGACTTCGTGGTGAGCATCAGCACGTTGCGTTCCTTGTCCACATGAATGTCGGTGATGTCTTCATCCAAGTCGTCAAAGACGTATTGAGAAGCATAGGTCAAATCGTCGTTCTTGCTGCTTTTGTCATAGACGAGCACGCGTTTGGCCTTGGAGTCCAGCACGTAAATGCGATTCATGTCCAATTCAGTAAAGACCTTAGCCCCACTTTCCATCACGGTGAGAGGTGCTTTTTTCACGGTGTATTCCACAGCTTCCCCTGCATAATATTGCAGCAGAGTCCCGTCGCTCTTCAGCACCCACACGTCTCCATCCACCGCCAAAGAAACAGCCCCTCGTAAATCCTCCCCTTCGGGCAAATAGGCCTGAGCGCCGGAATACCCGGAATTGCCTTTTTGATACCTCCAAATTTGATTTTCAGAAGGATTCAAAATGTAAATCTTGTTGGAATAAGTTGCCACGTCGAGTCCGCTCTTCCAATCCACATCCGCCGTATCGGCGAATTGACTGTTGCCTTCACTGTACTCCATCAACTTGCCCGCAAAAGTGAGCAAAACCACCGCGTTGTAGTCACTAAACGAACGTGCAGCGATGACTTTTTCGGCGCTATCGATGCTGTCGGGTGTTTGCACTTGATCGGTCAAAACTTGAAAAGCCTGAGTGTCAGTGAAAACCACCAGTTGATCGGAATGCGCCTCCACTCCAATAATCTGCCCGCCAGAACTCATTTTATCGCTGAAATCCGCCACCAACTTGAGCTCGTCATCCACATGAAAAACATTGTCTAAAAAGTCGCGTTGTTCCTCAATGTCATCCAGGGTTTGGCTGGCCGTAGAGCCCAAATAACCGGAATCGAGCACTTCCACAGCCAAAGTTTGCGCTTCATCCAAAAGAGTGGCCGCCTCCGCTTTATCGAAGGTGCCGCGCGTGGAAGCTAAACTGATATTGGCTTCGGCTTGATCCAATTTGGCCTGAAATTCATTGATCTTTTTCTGTTCACCCAAAGTTTGTCTGAGCACCAAAGTACCCACAACTCCCAAGACAAAAAGCACCACAATGGCACTCAAAAGCTTCTTCTTCTCCCAATGTCGAACCTGTCTCAAAGCAGAAAATCGATCTTCTTTTAAGGCAAACTCACGCAAACGAGCCACGGCTTTAGAAACTTGCTCCTTGGTTTTATTGCGTTTGGAAGGAGTGTCTTCATCTTCAAGATCCATCTTCGCATGGGTCGCCATCGCCGCTTCCTCTTCTTCATCGCCCATTTTTTGGGCATGAACCGCCGGACGCAATTCTTCCGTTTTTTCCAAAACTTCAAAAGCCAACATGGCCATTTGATCCTCCACATCCGGATGCAAGAGTTGCTCCAATTCTTTGGCGGCCTCCGCCAAATTCTGCTCTGAAAAAATCTTAGCCAAATCCGTAGGCGTAACGTACTGAACCAAAGGCCCAGTGACAAAGACCACATTGTCCCCAACTTCTAGAACCCCACTGGCAATATTTTGAAACAAATCTTCCTTGTTTTTTTCATCAAAGAGTCCTTCAGTAATGGAACTCACATGACGTTTTCGCAGCAAATAACCATGCGCATCCCCCCGTTGAGAGATGAACAAATAGTCCTTTTGCACCACTCCAATCAACATGTGCACATTGGGCATGAACTTCACCTCCAGCTCCTTTTCTTTTTCTAAAGCCATGTGATTGATTTCACGCAATGCATTTTCAAAACGTTCGTAGGGATCACCGGCAAGATCATCCAAAAAGTGATCCTGCAAGAGTTGAAAGGCTTCTTTCGCAATTTCAGCGGAAGGCACTTGAGTGCTCGACACCGAAATCAAAAGGAAAAGGGCAATCTTTTCTTTACCGAGCCCATCATCCCACTCCGTATAGTAGTGTTCTGTAAAACCCAGCGGACGACGACCTAATAAAAGAGATTGTTGTTGAAGTTGTAGAAACATAATGACCTAATGATTGAGCCGCATTTTACCCGTCTTTAATCTGATCCGCAAGATGCAGCTTGAACTTTCTTGACTTTCTCTCTTTGGACACCTAAAATCACCGCACTAAGCAAACTTAATGTTAGGAAAACTTAAAAAACTTAAACGAGCTCGTACTCATGGCTTCCTCAAGCGCATGTCCACTCGAAATGGACAAAAAGTGGTGAACCGCCGCCGTGCCAAAGGACGTCATCAGCTCACTGTTAAAGTTCCTCGTGTTAAAACAAAGTAAGCGAATTCACGGACGCCTTGTCTTAAAGCGCATCCTAGATGAAGGGACCTCAAAAGCAGGGCCTTTTCTGAACGTCATCACGCTGGAAAACACTCTGGGGCACACCCGTTATGCCGCCCTTGTAGGGAAGAAACTGGCCCGTACAGCCGTGGTGCGCAACCATAAACGCCGCCAAATCTACGAAATCATCCGCTTGCTCGAAAAAAATAAAATTATATGCGAAGACCAAAACCTTGATATAGTACTCATCGCCCGCAGCGCGACCATGAAAAGCGACTTCACCACTCTTTATAGAGGGTTAGAAAAAGAACTCACCTTCCTCCAAGCGTCTCTATGAAAAATTTCAAGCTCCTCCCTTACCTCCTCATTTTCCTCAGTACTTTTTTGATTTTGCAATGGTTTCAAGGGGAAAAACAGGAAGATCCCGCGTTGAGCACCCCTGAAATCGGTTTGAAAACCGTTAAAGACGATTATGTGGTGGGTACGGATGTGCAAGTTGACGTGCAAAACAACACTCAAGAAGTCCTGAACTTGCTTTCTCGCTGTCCCGACGCTCCCTTGGACGTGTCCCGTTTCACAGGAGAAGGCTATGAAAAAGTCGAAAGCACTCAAGAACGTTCCTGCCCAGCAGATCAAGAAGTGACCACAAGCATACTGCCAGGCGAAAAAGAAACGATTTCTCTGCTCGATTACAGCTACAGCCTATTTGGAGAACCGGGCACCTATCGCATTGGACTCAGCGGCTACAACAGCCCTGAATTCAGCATTAAAGAGCCCGGTCTTTTCCGTACTTTGTACCGAAGCTTCATTTATGAGCCCATGCTCAACGCCCTCGCAGGTATTTTGATCTACATTCCGGGGCATCATTTGGGTTGGGCCGTGGTGATCCTCACCCTTATCATTCGAACTCTGCTGCTCATTCCATCACAAAAAGGAATGCGCGCTCAACGCCGCATGCAAGAATTGCAACCCAAACTGAACGCCCTCAAAGAAAAACATGGCCAAGATCAAACTCGTTTGGCTCAAGAAACCATGCTACTGTGGAAAACACATAAAGTCAGTCCTTTTTCCAGCTGCCTGCCCCTACTGATTCAAATGCCCATTTTGATCGCCCTCTTTCATGTGATCAATGGAGGCCTTTCCCCAGACAAACACGGGCTGCTGTATTCGTTTTTACCCGACTTTTCGTTGGAGTCCGTGAACCCCTCTTTCCTAGGATTCAACCTCTTGGAACACAGTTATGTGGTATTGCCCTTGATTGTGGGAGGCCTACAGTTCTTGCAAATTCAACTCATGAATATGCGCAAAAACAAAAGCACTGCAGCTCTGCCCGCCGAGATGGAAGCCGCCAATAAAATGATGAAATACATCATGCCCGTAATGATTGCCGTCTTCACCGCTCAACTGCCCGCCGCCGTGGGTCTTTACTGGGGAGTCAGCACTTTCTATGGCATCGTGCAACAACTTGTGGTAAATAAAGAGCAACCAAAAACAGCATCCGCTCAGGATGACGTTCAAATTCGTGTCATTAACCGTCACCATGGAAAAACAAATTAAGAAACTCGTCTCAGAATTCCTTGTTAATCTTGGAATCGACTTCACCGATATAGAAGTCGAAGAGCTGGGCGAAAAAAATTATCGCATCAACATCATTTCTGAAGAGCCCAATCTAATGATCGGCCATCACGGAGAAAACCTGCTGGCCATGCAAAAGATCCTCACCGTCATCTTCCTTAAAATGTTCGGTGAAGACGTGCTCATCATTTTCGATGTGGACGGCTATCGCAAACGCCAAGAAGAAAACGTACTGACCATTGCCAAGCAAAAGATCAATGAAGTGCGAAACACTCGAATCCAATCAGCTTTGCCTCCCATGTCGCCTTACTTCAGACGACTGGTTCACTTATACATTAAAGACAGTGGGTTCACAGACGTCACCACCGAGTCCATCGGTGAAGGCAATTATCGCCAAGTGATGATCAAACCCCTTGCATGAAGTCTCCTTTTTTCATCATCGGCATTGCCCTTTCTCTGCTCTTTTCTCCAGCAGTCGCTTCGGGTGCTCCGGAATTTTGGTACACCGATCTTCATGAAAACAACGAATACTACACAGCCATCTACACTCTCACCGATCAAGGCACACTCTCGGGCTACGAAGATGGAAGTTTTCAAGCGCTAAAAGAAGTGAATCGTGTGGAAGCCCTCAAAATGATTTTGGTCAGCACCGGACACAGCGAAGAGCTGACCCATGCCGAACGTGCCCCTTTCAGTGACTTGGAAGAAGACTCTTGGTATGTGCCCTATGTGAACTACGCCTACGAAGCCGGATTCATCAGCGGCGACCCCGAAGGCACTTTTCGCCCTCAAGATACTGTCAATCGAGCGGAAGCTCTCAAAATGCTGATCAATGCTGCGGATGACAGATCGCAGTTGCCCACTATAGAAAACGACACCTGGTACACCGCTTATCTGGATTACGCCATTGAACACGCCTTTTTGATTCCCAATGCAAATGGGGACTACACCCCCGAAGCCCTTTTGAGCCGCGGCGAACTCGCAGAACTCATTTACCGCTTCCAAAGCCATCCGTATACCGGTGAAGTGGAATATGGGGACGCCACTTACTACGGTTATTCCTTCGATGGAGCCAACACCGCCTCGGGCACAGCCCTGGACGCTTATGGATACATGGCGGCTCACAAAACCCTGCCTTTTGGCACGCGAGTGCGCATCACCAACATTTGGAATCACACTTCCGTAATCGTGACCATTGTAGATCGCGGCCCTTATGGACCAGGACGGATCATCGATCTCACCCCGGCTGCCTTTGAAGAATTGGGCGCTCTTTCGACAGGAGTCTTGGATGTTCGCTTGGAAGTCCTGGCGGAGTGAGTTAAAATAGAGCCCATGATGGACCCTCTCACCCGCACCGTTAAACCGGTGGCACACCGTCGCCTTCGCAAGCCTCTTTCCGAAGAAATTCAAAACATTTACCGTACTTTGGTCACCACTCTTCTCGTTTTAGGCATAAGCACCATGAGCTGCTATCTTTACGTGAACAGCCTAAAACCCGCTAAAGGTTACGAATTGAAAGAATTGCAAAACGAATACGAAAGCCTTCAAGCCGAACTGCGTAAACTCAATCAAAAAGTCATTGAAGCTCAATCCTTTGTGGAAATCGGTAAAAATGAAGCCATAGAACGCATGGACGACATCAATGACCATCCGACTTCCTATGTCGACGACTCCAACCTCGCTCAACACTCCTCAGCTCACTGAGCTCATCCACAGGCTGGATAAGGAGTTCCCCAAGCCCGAGCCTCCCCTGCAGCATCGCAGTGTTTTTGAATTGCTCATTGCAGTGATTCTTTCGGCTCAATGCACCGATGCCCGAGTGAACACCATAACTCCGCTGCTCTTCCCAAAGAATCGCCCTTGTACACCTGAAGATCTTTTAACTTTGGGCGAAGCCAAAGTGAAGCACATCATTCATCCTTGTGGATTTTTCAACACCAAAAGCAAGGCCATACTGGCCACTGCCGCTCAAATTCAAAAACTGGGAGGCGTGCCCAATCGCTTTGAAGAACTCATCAAATTGCCCGGCGTAGGAGGGAAAACAGCCCAAGTGATTTTAGCTCAATGGTTCAAACAAGATGCTTTCCCCGTGGACACCCACGTGCATCGCGTGTGCAACCGTTTGGGCCTGGCTCACTCCAAGAAAAACGTCGCTAAAACTGAACGCGAGGTCAAGGCACGCGTGCCCAAAGAACACTGGAGCAAGCTGCATTTGCAACTGGTTTTTCACGGACGCAAAACTTGCACGGCCTACAAACCAAAGTGCGGGACTTGCCCGCTCTTTGATCTGTGTCAGTGGTCACAAAAGGACAAAAACGCCTCTAGAGACTCTCTGATCTCTACTTCTTAGTTGTTTTGCGTTGCTTGCGCTTCCAAGCACGAACCAGGAGCAAAATCACCAGCACGGGCCATCCGAAAATGACCAAATAAATGGCGGCATCCAAAACAGTTTGTAAGAAAACCACCCATTGACTGGTCGCTTCATGCACGGTGCCGATGGGCCTCCAAGACTCCTTGGCCACTTCCACACTTTCATCTTCGGTCAAACTGAGCGTGATGGTGGAGTAATCCACATTGGTATCGTAGTACTTGAGTTGCCCTTCCGCGCTCTCAATTTCATAACGCACTTGAGAAAGATAATCCGTCACATTCAAAATTTCCTCCACCGTAACGGCTCGATCTAAAATGGACAAATATTGCTGCTCCTCTTCCTTGAGATTTGTGAGGCGAGCCTCCAAGTCCATGTACATTTCAGTGATGTTGTCGGCATTGGTGTATTCGCTGTCCACATACAAAGCCAACTCCTTGAGACCGGCCATGGCCGCATCAAAAGCCTCGGAAGGCACGCGCACGGTCACCTCTCCATAATAGGAATTTTCATAACGACTGATATTGGAACTGATCGTATCTCCACCCCATTCACTAACCTTTATCTTAATCTGTTCCACTCCTTCTTGAACGCTCTCCATGTGCAAAGCCAAACTGCCGCTCTTGATGATTTTTTGCTCCACTCCTTCTACCGGACCCTCCGAGCTCGGCGGCATAAAACCGATGCTTCTACCGTTGGCACTTTGCGCGGTTGCAAAAGAATCCATGGACATGGATGCTTCCATCTCATCCATACCATAAGAAGAGGTCATCATATCCTTGTCTCCATAAGAACCCCCGTTAAAAGCAGCACAGCCACTGAGTAAAAAGAGGGCGAGAGAAAGAAAAGCGATTTTTTTCATAAAGCGTGGGTGAAGTGAAAAAAAGATAACATTCTTCATCGAAGATTGCAATTTTGGGGGGGCCTCTACTCTTTAGAATAACCTTCAATGGCAGACAAACTCGAATACCAATTGCGACTGATCTTGAAGGCATCAATCCTTCCACGACGTGCCAAGAGGCTCAAGTACTCCTGAGAATAAGGTGTTTTTTTAGCAAGTTCAGACAAAAGGAGATACTCTTCTTTTACGGAAGAAAAAGCACAGGCTTCCAAATATAAATCTAAAGATCGCTCAATGGCCTGTGCAACTAAGAGGTCCAATTTCTCATAGTCCCCTTCATTGGCCTGATTCAGGGCATCATAATATTTTTTTCTATCATTTTTCAAAATAACTGCCGGCGGATAGCCCTTCTGCATAAGAGATAAATTCATCAAAAGCCTTCCCGTACGGCCATTTCCATCAAAAAAAGGGTGAATCCAAATAAAACGATGCTGAAGCTGAGCTGCAAAACACACTGGATTAAGCTGTTTTAGGCTTCGCTTCACCCATTCCATAAGCCTCTCCATAAGATCAGGCACTTTAAGTGGATTGGGGGGAACAAAGTTCGCCCCTGTAATACGCACTCGCCCATTGCGATACCGACCTGCAAAATCCTCCTCAATACCATCTAAAACCAAAGCATGTAGCTTAAGAATAATATCTTCCGTGAGTTTGGTCTTTTCTTTTACCAACTGCATCAAAAATTGAATGGCCCTCTCATGATTTTTTGCTTCGAAATGCTCTCTTAAAGACTTCCCTTTGATGGTCACTCCATCCTCCAAAACCAGCTGAGTCTCCCGAAGCGTCAGGGAATTACCCTCAATAGCATTGGAGTTATAGGTCCAATCCAACGCGATTTGTTTCTGCAAACGCTCCAGCACACTTTTAGCTAAGGGCCTATGCCTGTCTAGTTCCTTCTTCTTTTTTTGAATGCGGACAAATATTTTCTGATTCATAATATCGGATAACTGCAAAAAGTATGGCATCCGATATTCGTTCATGTCAAGGACCACTCCTTTTGCAGGTTAAACGTGCTCCCCGGGGAGGAATTTACAGATTACAACGAAAAAAGCTTGACGTTGATGCCACGGAGAAGACGCTCGCTTCGCTCTCTATACGGTCGCAAGCTCCCTCACGAACTCCAGAGTTCGATTGTTCTCTTCGAGAACCACACATTAAAAATCACCCACGAGGGGTGCTTTCCAATTTGGTGAGCCAATTGTACTCACAGTGGAACACTTTCGTAGAGGATGTGAGAACTTTTGCACAATGCGGAATTCCTACCTCCGCTTGAAAAATATTTAGATCGAAAGGTGTAGCCGATTTTCAATAGCAGCACTCCTAAGAGTCAATACATCATATAGAAGCTTGTTCAGCTGGGGTTCAACAACAGTAAAAGAAATGATCTTAAAGGCTGATGCATGATCTGTAAGCATTTTACGAATATCACGCTGTGCTTTTTGACTCATACCCTTAAAGGTTGTCTTTGTTGGAGCTAAAAAAGGCTTCTGCGAATCAAAGTAGCCCACAGAAGCACGCATAAATCGACCCATCTCCATCAACTCAGGTTTAGGTTGTGGATAAATTTCTTCTAGCTTTCTTATGAGGCGGTCGAAAGTCTCTTCAGTAAGCTTCGATAAGAAGTTTAAGATGAATTTCGGGTGCTTTTCCATTGCATCTTTCAAACTTGCAGATAGTGCACCAGTATTAACTTTTTCTTGAAAAATCGGGAGAACATCTGAGAATACATCCCTATCGGAATTAGCCACCTCTCCTTTGAAGTACTCTTGTTTATCTATAAGTTTCAGCCCAACAAGAAGCTTAAAGAGAAACCTATTCATTTCAAAAACAATGAACTCTGCTCGGGCTTGGTTTATCTGTCGCAATTGAGAATCCCTGCCATTCGCCAAAATTTTATCGAAAATAAATAGAGCGATACCGACAACAATTAAATTAGTTAGAATTCCTGTTAAAAAATTCACCCAATAATCAACATCAAATGGCTCTGGGTGGATTCGAACAATGAAGAAGGTACAAATAGCAATCAATACCAACATGACGCAAGCAATCCACTTCTGAGATTTCATAAAACGAAAATAGATGGGACAATTATAGCAACAAGAGTTTAATTCTAAAATTACTTCACTTTTTTACACGAAAATACATCAAATAAAGACGCAGAAAGCACATAAAACGTGTCACGCACTTGAAGCACCTCCTCGTCAGACAAGTTTACCTCCTTCAAAAGGCTCTTGCATTTAGACAGAGAAAGCTTGTCATTGCTTCTTTTGAGGTCTTGTTTTTTGTTTTCCTGTGAGGACATCATGAGTGATCAGATGCCTCTAGTTTGACCTCTCAACATCGCAAAAATGCTCGCAGCCCCTGCATCTGCCAACCTGTAAATGAAATTTATTTTGCGATGTTTCCACTGAAACGGTATCCAACACCTCTCTCCACGCTTATGCGAGTAGCGAGTTCTGGAATCTTTTTTAACCTCGAAATAGCCCGCGTAATTTCTTCTCGACTTGCCGATTCAAATCCAGTCGGGCCTTTTAATGCCACGGAGAGTGTTCCAAAAGTAAGAATCTGCCCAGCGCTTCTAATGAAGTACTTTAAGAGCCATAAGTCCGTTGGACGTAACGTAGTGCTCCGCACTGGCTTCCCGTTCAACTCCGCACGGATGCGAGTCTGAGAGGTGAAAATGGCAAGGCTTCCAAACTGAAGCACCTCTTCTCCTCCTTTGAGTGCTTGTTCGATTTCAGCTTGCTTGAGTAGGTCGAAATGAATCTTTTCTAGGATCGGCTCGTACTCCTTTCGTGAGAAAAGAACGTTGCCCTCGTTGCCAGCCAAGAGCTTTTTGAACTCTTTGCCCATGAGGGAGATGTGAACGTGCTTTCCAGTAACATCATCAATTGAACCACCGATGAGCCGAACCCAATCCTTTCTCTCAAGGCTGTAGAGGTAGAGGAGGGCTAACTTTTCGATGTCCTTGGCATAACGCTCTACATCGATGCGATTGGCAGTGGTCTTTTGTAGAATCAGATACATGGCTGGATCGTTCAAAACCCCAGAAACGTATTCTACAATTCTGTTGAAAAACTGACTTTCATCTTTTGCAGCAGTGATGAGTTCAAAGCGAGACTTCAGTACGTTTAGCTGCGGTTCAAACATGCTGAAATTGTAGCATACCCTTTAGGGCACCTTTTTCCTCTAAAAACTCCATCCAAAGTGAACAATTTGATCTGTTAATCAATTTTGAGTTTCTGGAGTGCCTTACATGCAACTTTTTCCTGCATAAACTCCGCACAAAATGCGCCTTTTGATCTGTAAATTAATTTTTAGTTTTTGCAGTGACCTAGGCGCACCTTTTTCCTCTCAAAAGTATTTCAAAAAGTCTCGACTTGACCTGTTAGGTCAGTTTGAGTTTTGACAGTAAGCAAACCGCTAGTTTTTAGGCCTCTGAGTATGCTTTCCCGCAAGTAAGTTCATAAAGTACAGGAACCCCGTTGGAAGTAGGAAGAGGAAAAGACATGCAATCGCCCACGGCAGAGGGTTGTGACCAGTACGTGCAGCGTAAAGTGCTGTTTCTTTAGCGGCCCAGCCGAACGTGAATACATAAGCTGCTGCTAAGAAAATGAAAATGATGATGCCCATATGAGGAGGGATAAGATTACTTTGCCATAAAGTATCCCATTTTGGGTTATTCGAAAAGGGGATTTAAAGTTTTGGAATGAAAAGCTTAAAAGATCCTCGCTATAGAAAGGTGGTCCAAGAATTAAAAACAGCTCGCCTTTCACGTAATTACACTCAAGAAGAAGTGGCCAAGCTGATAAAGAAGCCTCAGTCTTTTTTATCAAAAATAGAGAACTTCGAAAGGAGAATCGACATTATCGAGTTATATGAGTTAATGAAAGTGTACGACTTAAAGTGGAATGAACTTACTCGGGGCTTTTGAAGCTACCCAAAAGCAAGGCGATGCTATCCAATAAAGCAAGCTTTTGGTCTTTCAAAGAAGCATGAACGACAATTGCCGATCGTGATTGCGATTCGTCCAAATACTTTCTACATAAAAGTGGTAGTAGTTTTGCAACCCCTTGTCGATCGCTTTTACGAGCCTTCAAGAATTCAGTCAGAGTCAGAGTGAAGATTTTTTGAGAAGCATCCAGTGGAATGGCATCATCCATAATAACCCTCGAAAGGAATTGGACAATAACTCCAAGGGCTACTTTTAGTTCCACCCCATATTCTTCAGACATCACCAACGGTAAGTTGAACTTTTTGATATTTTCTGGCTCAAGATACGAGATGGGACCGGAACCAAAAACCGCCTGCATCAATGCATCTGTCGTAACGGGTAAAAACCTACAACGGTAACCAGACAAGTACCTAAAGTAATCTAGGTACGAGCCAAAACTAAGCTTGCCAGTAAGCATCAAGGCTCGGACAAGGGCAAAAGAAGAACAGTACTTAGGCGGTTCTGCGGCTGCATCACGTCCATATAAACGTAAACTCAAACCATCATCAGTTAAAATCGCTGAACCAGTTTCAGTGGCAAGTAGGTAGGCATCTTTCAACTCGTCCAATATGTCTATCTTTGGCTCAGCAGGAAGGTCTGACTTAGGTACAGCCAACTTTGAGCCAAAGTGCCCCTCAATAGCAGTAAGAGCGGCCTCCAAAACCTTTCTTGCCCTACTCAAATGCTCTTCTTGAACTTGAGAATATGTTAAGCGTCCGTTGGCGTAGCCCATGCGTCCAACCACACCGGGTACCGTACGGAACTTATCGAGGGCATCAAACAAAAAGTTCACTACAGATTGGGGTATCTGCAAGCCGGGGATATTTTCCAAAATTTCCTGCATCAAACCGGCCTCAGATAAAAAGAGTGCCGAAGTAACATCCAAATAACATTGCGCACCAGAAATGAGTTCTTTAGCAACGGCATCTTGTTTAGCCTGTTCAGCAAGTGAGCCATCGCTAAGCCAAATAAATCCTCGCTGTTCTTGGACAATTTTACCAATTGCATTTGTCACTCCCCCTTGCTGATGAGCGAGAAAAACGAATGGCAAAGGACTCTGACAATACTGCTCGAAAGCACCATCCCTATCCGACTCCAAAGACTTCATAAACTCAGTCACATTATTGATGTCGAAGTTACCATTTTCATCCAAAACCTGAATAGATTGGATCATAGGAGATCCATTTCTAGCGAATTCATTCATTGCCTCTCTAGCTCGCCAAAAAATATACTGTTCCAAAGAGAAAATTTGGGCGATCTTTCTAGGAGGTGTCCCAGAAAATTTATCACCGGAAAATTCTACAGTCTCTCCAACTTTTTTCCCCAAGACAACACCGTAACGTGGATCAGTAGTTCTTACGGACAATGCGTCCAATTCAGCACCATCACCAAAGTGAAACCAACGTTCCTGATTATCAAACCTAACAAAGTTACCTTCTTGTACTTCGTCTTTGGAAATAAAGTTAAAGTCGTTTTCATCAAAACTACCAGATAAGCCAAACAGCATGCCATATTGTTCTTCGCTAGGCACTCCACAAGCCTGAAAACCCTCAACCACCGACCCGAGGGCCTCTTTTTTTTGACCAGACCTCAAATACAATTCTGCCTCAAGAAAGACCTTAAACTGAAAACTAAATCCAAATTTCGGATGAGAATTTATAAGTTCGATCGCTTCTTGATACTGGCCTCTTTTAAGGTAAGCCATGACCACACGTGCCAAAAGGGCCTCTAAGTTTTGAGCATCCAATAATTTAGGAGCCAGAGGGTCTTCCAAAAGTTGAGATCCAACAGAGATTACCTCCAAAAACTGGCCGAGGTTGAACTTTGCATTTAATAGATTGAGGCGAGATCGAAATAAGTCGATAGGTTCACTCTCTAGGGTCAGTAGCCTCTCTATCAGCTCAATTTGATCAACCCATGCAGCGACTTCACCAGTGACATCAACGCACAACCTAAGTTGGTTAATATCCAAGTTATCAATTTTAATTTCACGAAATGCCTCAAAAGCCTCCTTATGGTCTCCATTCTGGTGATGATAAAGCACCCAAGGAAGAGTAGTGCCTTCCTTATCGGAAGAAGTTTTCAACCACTCTAACAAAGCCTTTCTAATATCAGGAAAATCCTTTAGCGCCACAGTCATGTTATATGTGTATGCAGAGTCATCACCCAAAAACTGGAGCACGCCAGTAAAATCACCATCCACTAAAGCACCGATAAAGTCGGTAACACTCTTTTCGCCGATAGCCTCAAAAAACTCCTTCCCCTTCCCAAGAAGTTGCCCTTTTATTAAAAACTGAAAAACAAGGGTCTTTACGAGACCCTCAGAAAGATTTTCATCGATAGACTTCAGATGACTGAGAAGTGCATCCAAATCCTGATCACCAACTACCCTCGAAAGTAGCTTCATTAACGCCTCCTCTACAACTGCATCATGTGGAACAACCAAGGACAGTGTTTTGACTTCAGAAAAAACTTTATCCAAGTCAGCAAATCGACTTTCCGCAGCCAGTATGTCTATCATCTCAACCAACATTGCCAATCTTTGCCTCTCAGAGTCTGTACGCCACATCTTCATTTTAGCGAGAGTAGAGTCTATTAACTCAGAAAGACTCGACAGTTCAGCCTTTGTTACTGTCCCACGTTCTTTCCTTTTGAGTCGTCCATTCAACAAAGAAGCCTTCACCCGATAATTGACCAATGAGTCAGGATTAGCCCGTATTGCTTTCTCAATAAACTGGTCAGCTTTTGCAGTCTCTCCCGCAACCTCAAAACATATGCCATAGACCCTATAGCAGGTGGATGCAGCGCGATTCAAAGTCGGGAACGCAGATTCATCTAGAGTAGAAAGGTCAATTTGAGTACCTTGCCTCAAATTTCGGATAGCCTTCTCAACAGCAAGCAGCCAATGATTCGGATCCATCGCTTCCACTTTATTTAAAAGCTTTAAATTTTCGTCAAAATCGCCCAAATCTAGCTCCGCTTCAGCTAATAGCAAAAGTGGACGAGTCTCTTCAGGGTAGAGCTTAGATAATCTTTCGTACTCTTTTCGAATGTCTTTATTAGTACCACGAGCTCTAATCATCTGCGCTTGAAGAAGATCATACTCAAACTCTAAAGCTGGATCACTAGCACTCTGCACAAGTTCCTTGCCTCGTTCCAACATTGCTTGGGCAACAGTCTGACACCCACGGTCTAGATCTCTCGCAATCTCATCAAGATAACTGCTAACAATCGCACGGCGTGCAACGTCATCATTTATCTCGAAGAAAGATTTATAGAATTTATCCTCATGATCTTTTTTCATTTTCTTAAGTCTCTCAACAGGCCAAACCTCTACGTTATCTGTTTCAATATGATGATTGGCACAAAGTAAAATAAGGTTTTCAAACGAACGCCTTTGGTCTGGGGTTTGTTTAGAGTTGTACCTCTCTCCACCCTCTAAAGCAGCTTCTATATGGCAGATTTGACCAAATATAGTTCCATCCTCCTTTACCAGCTTTTGATGACAATCAGGAAAAGCACATTCATTTCCCGACAATCCGAAAAGCCGTTTGACTGTTTTTGGAGTGAAGCCGTCTCTTTTCTGCTTTTTTTGAACTTTAGCACTCGCGGATTTGGCTTTCTTACGTTTCGGCATTTGTAAGCGATAAAAGTAGTAACCGCATTATACAAACTACAATCGTCAAAAGCTCGTAATTTGCTACAATCTCGCCATGAGCAAAGATCTGCTAGTCATTTACACCCGAGTATCAACCGAAAAGCAGTCTGTCGAAGGAGACAGCATTGAGGCCCAAGAGAAGCAGTGCCGTGCAAAAGCTCAGGCTATGGGATACGAAGACGATCAGATTTTCGTGTTCGAGGAACGGGCCGTTTCCGGAAGGAAGAACGACCGACCCGCCCTTCAAGACATGTTCCGATTTATTGAAAGTAAAAAAGGTGCAGTAAAGGTGGTTTTAATCAGGGACATAGATCGCTTAACCAGAAGCGGGGCCAGCATCTACAGTGCCTTAAAAGCTCAACTCCACGAATACAAGGTACAACTGATAGACATCATGGGCCTGATTCAACAGGAGAAAAACACCCTTGATCACCTAGGATTTTCCTATCCGTGGTCCAATTACTCACCGACGGGCACAGCAGAAACGATGAAAGCCGAAATGGCAAAAGGAGAAGTGACTAATATTCTCACCCGTTTGATCGGCGAAGAAATAGCTCTCGAGAAAAAAGGCTACCAAGTCCGAGAATCCAATTTCGGTTATCAAAACGAAAAAATTACCCTTCGGGACGGGAAAAAGTACACCATACAAGTCCCCCACCCTATTGAAGCAAAATGGGTGAGGAAGATGTTTGAGTTACGAGCCGAAGGGGCACTGACCGATAAAGAGATCTGCGAAAGGGTTAACGCGATGGGGTTCCAAACCAGAGAGAGGTTCAAAAGAAGCCGCCAGAACAGAGAGGTCGTGGGCAGTGCTGGTAAACGCCTCCTCGAACCCAAGATGTTAGAAAAATATATCAAGAAACAGATCTACTGCGGCGTGAGAACCAGCAAGTGGACTCACCAAAAACCTCTAAAATGTCCATATGAAGGTCTAGTCAGCATAGAAACATTCAATGCCGCTAACAGAGGGAAAGTCTTTTTAAGAGAATTGCCCAACGGTAGCATGGAAGTCCAGTACGACGTCAAAAGGAAAATCCGTTCAAAACATAATCCGCTCTACCCTTTCCGCTTCGTTGTAAGATGCCCTTTTTGTAAAAAGAACTTCAAAGGGTCAGCCAGCACAGGTAAGTCTGGTGAAACCTTTCCTGCCTATCATTGTGATAGAGCTCATAAGAACTACCGAGTCACCATCGATGAGTTCCACAGGCAAGTTGGGTATTACTTAGGGGAGATCAAATTCAAACCACAGTTCATCCAGCTTTTCGAAGCTATTGTAAAAGATACATGGATACGGAAACAAAAGGACTTAGTAGAAGACTCCATCGATGTCGAAAAGCACCTCACCAACCTGAAGGAGAGGAAAAAAGCTGCCCTTGATAAGATCTTGAAGCTCACCTCACCCATCGTACTTAAAGAACTTGAAAAAGAGGTAGAAGATCTAGAAAAACAGATCACTCAAGCCTCAAATACAAGGAACGATCTAGATCTAAAAGAGGAAGAACTCCAAATGTATCTCAAGTTCGCAAAACGCTTTATGGAACACCCCGGCGAAATGCTCGTCTCAACCGAGAGTCACGAGAAACTCATGCAAACATGGAGCGCTGTTTTCAAAGAACTGCCCTCATACGAGGAAATTCTTAATCGAACACCTAAATTAGCGCTTGCCTTTGAGCTGGGACAGCGATCAGAAATTAATATGGAACTAGTGGTGATCCCACGGAGAATCGAACTCCGATTTACAGGATGAAAACCTGTTGTCCTAACCGTTAGACGATGGGACCCTTGCTTGAGGGCAAAAACTCCCTAAAAAGGAGCAAAGTCAGTATACGAAGATCTTTATTGAAGTCAAATATTTCCAGAGAGGCAAAGTTCAGGACAAGGAATACGTAGTTTCACGAATTTCAAGTACAGCTCAGGGGAAAAGGAAGAGGGAGTAGAGTAGAGATACTTTACTTCTTCACCCCAACTCCCTCATGGAACAATATAACATGACGAAAGGCATTCGTGGACTGAGAAGATTACTTCGGCAGTTTAACGAAGCTACTTTAAAGCCCTGGCAGAGAGACGTACTTAGAGAAAGAATCCTTATTTTGGATTGGTACGACCATAATGGAAAGAATAAAGCCAAGACTGCCAGGGCTTTTGAAACTTCTAGAAGCCACGTACAAAAGCTGGTGAAGGCCAGAAAGGAAGAAGGACTGGGTGGTCTTATTCCGAAAATAACAGGACCCAATAACAAACGTGGATTTAATCTCACCAGTGAAGAGAAACAAGAGATTGAACGCTATGCAAGGATGTTTCCAGATTGGAGCCACAAGAAGCTTCACATGTTTCTTCACCAGCACAGCATTTCCACCTTGTACCGCTATTTGGCAGCAAAAGGATTACTGGTTCGTAATCGCTGCCCCGGGTTTCACAAGAAACCAAAACCTAGGTCTGCTTGGAAAGTCCAAAGAAAGAAACTCCCCAAGGACTACCAAATCTTAAAACCTGGAGACTTGGTAGTCCCTAGATTCCATCGTTGAGTTTGTGGACAGCGCCTTCAACAAACTGTACTTCATTACCTGTGTGGATGTGGCCACCAGGATAGGTTTTGCACTCGTAACCAAGCACCACAGTTCCAAGGCGGCCAAAGCTTTGCTGGAAAAGATGGAAGAAGTGCTCCAGACCAAGATTAAAGCTGTTTTAACAGACAACGGCAGTGAGTTCCTGGCGTACTTCCATAAAGCCTGCCAGCAGCAAGGGATTGAGCACTTCTTCACTCGCCCCAGAACACCAAAAGATAATGCGATTTGTGAGCGATTCAACCTTACTTTGCAACAACACCTCTACTGGAGAGTGGACTTAACCAGTCCCATTTACAAGATTAATGAGGTGCTCGCGGATTGGCTCGTGGAGTATAATTGCCTTCGTCCACATGAATCTCTCAATATGAGACCTCCAGTTGCTCACTACTTTCATCTATTCTACTCCCCTCGCCCCATCCCCGAGGTGTACTTGAAACTATGGAACCGGACACCAAGATTAAAGCTGTTTTAACAGACAACGGCAGTGAGTTCCTGGCGTACTTCCATAAAGCCTGCCAGCAGCAAGGGATTGAGCACTTCTTCACTCGCCCCAGAACACCAAAAGATAATGCGATTTGTGAGCGATTCAACCTTACTTTGCAACAACACCTCTACTGGAGAGTGGACTTAACCAGTCCCATTTACAAGATTAATGAGGTGCTCGCGGATTGGCTCGTGGAGTATAATTGCCTTCGTCCACATGAATCTCTCAATATGAGACCTCCAGTTGCTCACTACTTTCATCTATTCTACTCCCCTTCGCCCCATCCCCGAGGTGTACTTGAAACTATGGAACCGGACAAGGAATTGCAAGGGATAGAACAGTTTGTTATAATGAAGCAGACAAGTCCTTCGAGGCGTGAACCTCACGAAATAAAAAGAGCTCATTATGAGCTCTTTTTATTGTCTACTCGGGTGGTGGACCCCAGGGGAGTCGAACCCCTCTCGAAAGAATGACAAGTCCCTCGAGGGAACCGTCGCGAGGCCCTCATCCCGAGTGAGTGGACTATAACGAAAAAACCTTACAAAAAACTGAAATTTTCATTAAAAACGCATTAACTTTTCCTGACTGACAGTTTCATGACACGATTTTATGTGCAAAAGTGCCTTGGGGGTGCAAAAGCTTCAGTTCCGAAACATCTTACAGATTAAGTCAACCTGCAAAAAGAAGCCTCCATTTCAGGTTAAATAACCTGAAATGGAACATTGAAAGCCAATTTTGCAAGCACATCAGGTCAGCAAACACTTCCCAACCTGATGCTAGCTAGTATAATCGCTTTGGATTTATCCCTAACCCAAAGCCATATGGCATTCTCTGTTACCAACAGCAAGGGTCAAACTTACTTCCTCCATGGAAAGATGGTTACCCTCCGCGGTGGACGCAAGCAACAAATTTACTACTTCGCTCGCAAGGAAAAGAGCGATGCATTGAGTGCTCTTCCAGCTGGTTACAAGACCACTGAGAACCAACGCACCGGTCTTCCCATGCTCAAGAAAGCTTAATACCTTTTCAAAGCAAAAGAAAAAGCCCCTTCACGGGGCTTTTTTCGAGCCAAATTCTAGAGGCGCTCTGTAGAAAGTTCCAAATCAGACGGATTAAAATTTTGCACAGGAATAGTCTCTGACTTTTTGACCTGAACAAAAATCGTCCCAATAAAAAGCATGAGCAAAAGCATCCACATCAAAGCAGAGAGCAAAATGCGAAAGCCCGTCATGTGACTTTTTTGATCTTGGGCATAATAAAGCGGAAAGCCGAACAAAATCAGCGCTTGAGTCGCACACAGAAAAACAAAGACAAAAGCCATAAAAAAGAGGTCGAGTTGCACCACTCCATGAACATTCATCCACAAAGCAAAGAGCGGGAAAACCAACATGCAAAGCCCTAAAGAGAGCATGGAAAGCACCGCGAGCACAAAACCTATCGCGAGGATTTGTCGGTTCGTGAACGTTTTACTTTTGAAGAGTTTGAAGAAAGACATGCGTGGAGGAGGTCAAGGATATAAGGATATCCAATAAGGAGCAGCACCAATAAAAGAAAATAGCTCATGATTGGACTTTACTGTATCCTACGCTCATGCCACTCACCATTTCAACCCTCGGATGGATTTTGGCCATCCTCATCCTCATTCCCACCCTGTACGCCATGATGAAGGGAGCCCCTTTTGTGCCCACCCCCATGGAACAGGTAAGGCGCATGCTCAAAGCCGCCGACCTCAAACCGGGTGAGCGCCTCTACGACCTGGGCAGCGGAGACGGACGCCTTGTGCACACCGCCGCACGCAAATACAAAGCCAAGGCCATCGGTTACGAACTTTCACCCTTGGTTTGGGCTTGGTCCATTGTTTTAAGTCTTTTTTGGAGGAGCACGGCGAAACTGCGCTTCGCTAATTTTTGGACCAAAGACCTTTCGGATGCCGATGTGGTGGTTTGCTACTTGCTGCCCCCCGCAATGAAAAACTTAAAAAAGACAATCATCCCTCAGCTCAAACCTGGCACTCGCTTGGTTTCTCATGCCTTTGAAGTAGAGGGATGGATTCCTTATGCAAAAGTGGAGAGGGATCGCGAAAAAAAGCTCGGACCAGTGTGGGTTTATAAAATCGGAGCAGAAAAAAGCATTCCAAAACATAGAGCCAAAAAAGTCCACTCAAAGAAAGCGTAAAACTCAAAGAAGCCGCTGGCAACTCCGCACCCCAAAGCGCCAATTTTTCAATGGCAGCTAAAAAGGCCCAAGCGGGTGCCATAAAAAAAGGAAACAAAAGCCCCAAAAAAGCCGTGAGCATGGCCAGCGGCAACAAAGGAGCCACCAGCACATTCACAAAAGGTGTAACCCACGATGTTTGGCCAAAACAATAAAGCATGAGAGGTAAAGTGGTGATCTGCGCCGCAATCGTCAAGAAAAGTGCCTCTTTTAACGAAGCGGTCCAAGCGGGCAAACGCTGCATAAAAGTCAAACGGCCCTCCAAAACCGGCACAAAAACCAAAAGCCCCAAAGTGGACAAAACAGAAAGTTGAAAACCCACGTCAAAAAGCAGCAAATAAGGGTTCCAAAACACGAGCAAAACCACGCTCCAAAGCAGTCCGAATAAAGCCGTGCTGCGTCGCCCAAAATAAAGGCCCCACAAGGTGAGCACACCCATCACCGCAGCACGAATCACCGTGGAAGTGGCTCCGACCAAAAGCACAAAAATAGCGAGCACCGCAACGCTGGCAACGATGCGCCAACGGAGCATCAAAAAAGATAATAAGGTGAAAACCGTGGCAATGACCAAACTGATATTGGCCCCAGAAATGGCTACAATGTGCAAAAGTCCAACCGTACGAAAGGCCGTGGTGAGTTCCGGTGACATACCCTTGCGACTGCCCAAAAGCAAACCCGCCGCAAAACTGGATTCCGGCTCGGGCAATAAAAGCTGCAAACGGCGTTCCAAAATGGATTTAAAACGGTAAAGTTGACGACGAAAACTGTTCTCGCCCTCTTTTTTAATTTTCACCGTCGCATCGGACATCAAAGCCACCACCCCCTGACGAGCCAAATAATTTTTGTAAGAACCGACTTCTTCTTCCATGGCACTGCGCAACTCCAGCTCGCCTTGCAATTCCAACTCATCGCCAAATTCAAGGTCTTCATAAATAGAAACTTGCGCCAGCACTTCGCCCTCTTCGGTGTACAAAGAAATATTTTGAAAAGCACTGCGCCGATCCACTTCCTCACCAATGACACCATGAACACTTTGAAAACCCCCCTTAAATGAAGTCTGCAAACTCGCTTCATAATGCTGAACTCGCCCAATGCCCAACACAAAAAACAAGAGACAAAAAAGCGGTTTTTTTCGAAGCAAGAAGAGCACTGGACAAAGCCATAAAAAAGTCCCGTAATGCATGGGGACATCAATGAAACTTTCCAAGCTCACACCTAGAAGAAAAGCGCTAGCAAAAGCCAAATTCAAAAGCATAAAGAAAGCCTAACAAAAAAGTCCTGACAAATCCCTGAAATCACGAAGTGAATTCCTCCGACAGAAGGACGGAGTTTTTGTGAAGCAAAAAAAGGGTTTGAAAGCATATACAAATCCCTGAAATCATTTAAAATACATGGGATGAATCCGTTCCACACCCATCCCATTCAAAAGCTCCAAAAAAAGGAGCAGTTCAATAAAAAAGCCGTCCAAGCCGAGCGCTGGATCCACAGCCACTGGATTTTAAGCCTCATCGCTCTTGTTTTGGGCTTGCTCACCCTCAAAGGAGTCTATGGAACCTGGCATGCCGGTCACTCCATTTCGGTGAAGCAAATTTTTATGGAAGCCGTGGGCAGCGGCTTGAAAACAGATGGACAGGGCCACACCAACATCCTGCTCCTCGGAGTGGGCGGTGAAGGCCACGACGGGGAAAACCTCACCGACACCATGATTGTCGCCTCTCTCAATCAAAGTGAAAACACTGTGTCCATGGTGTCCATTCCTCGCGATCTTTATGTGGAAACCGAGGCAGTGGGTTGGGGCACGCGCGTCAACAGCATTTACGAACTGGTTTACGATGAAAGCGAAGATCGGGCCATTGCTGAAGCCGCACTCGAAGAAGAGCTTGAAAGCATGATGAATATAGACATTCAATACTATGCAAAAATCGATTTCAACAGTTTCAAAGAAATCATCGATGCAGTGGATGGCATCACAGTAAACGTGACCGAAGATATCGCCGACCTAGCCTACCCGGCCGACCCGGGCTCTTCGAGTGTATACGATCCCTTTTACCTTTCGGTGGGCACCCACACTTTGGATGGAGAAACGGCCCTCAAATACGTGCGCAGTCGCCACAACACTTCCGACTTCAGCCGAGCGCAACGTCAACAAGAAGTCTTGCAAGCACTCAAAGACAAAGCCACCAGCTTGGGCGTACTGACCAGTCCCAGTAAAATAAAAGATTTATACTCGGCCATCGCCAACAATTTTGAAAGCAATATGTCCCTCACCGAACTGCTCGCCTTAGCGGAATTCGGCTCCGATTTAGAAGAAGGCGCCATACAAAATGCGGTTTTCAACGACTTGGCTTACACCAAAGGCGGCTTTCTTTACACTCCAGAACGAGAGGAAGGCGACCCCTATTATTTGTTTCCCTACGCCGGGGACTTCAGCGAACTGGCTCTCTTTGCTCGCGTCTTTTTATACCATCCTGAAATCGCACGTGACCAAGTGACCATTCGAGTGCTCAACGGAACCAAAACATCCAGTTTGGCCGGCCTCACAAAAATGATGTTGGTGCGCTACGGTTTCAATGCCCTGCCTCCACAAAACGCCGAAACCAAGGATGTGATAAAAACGCAAATCTACCTTTTGCCCACTTCCACCGAAGAGGAGCAAGAAATTGTGGAACGAACGGCTCAACTCATCCCTCTGCTTGTGGATGGGGAAATCAGTGAAGACGTGCCCCCCGCTTACCAAAGCGATACAGAAGCCCAAATTGTGATCGTATTGGGCGCTGATTTTGCAAGCTTTTACGCAGAGCACGAGGAGCTCTTTTACATCGGCTTCTACTAAAGCTAAAATAAAACCATGTTTCAAAATCTGCTCTCTTTGTTCTTGGCCAGTACCTTAAGTTTTTCTTCCATTTCAATGGAAGAGGAAAACAGCTTCGACGCCAAAAGCCTGTTGAGTGTTTCCCCCCTACCCATACAAAAAGAAGACATGGAATCCCCCGGCACCCTTTATGCCGACAGCGCCTTGGCCATTGATCTGGAAACTCAAAGCATTTTGTACGAAAAGAACAGCTTCAAGAGACGGCCCGTGGCCAGCCTGACCAAACTGATGACGGCTTACATCGTGCTCAAAGAAAACGACCCCAGCAGCATTGTGACCGTGAGCGCCCACGCTGCTGAAACTCAAGGTTCACGCATGGGCCTCAAAACGGGGGAACAAATCAGCGTGCGCAATTTGCTCTACGGCCTGCTCATTGAATCCGGGAACGATGCAGCCGTAGCCTTGGCTGAATTCAATGCCGGGGACGAAAGCAGCTTCATTAAAAAATGAATGAAGAAGCTGAGAATTTGGGCCTCGAAAACACTCATTATGCCAACACCAGTGGCCTGGACAGCAGCAGCGCCTACTCCACAGCGCACGATCTTTTGGTACTCAGTTCACATTTATTGGAAGATGAAGGCATCCGTGAAATCGTAAAAAACACCACTTACGAAGTGAAAAGTGAAGACGGACAGCAAGTGCACAAACTCACCAACACCAATGTCTTGCTGGGCCAATTGGGCATTTCGGGTCTCAAAACCGGAACCACCGCCATGGCCGGAGAATGCCTAGTGGCTTTGGCTAAAAACGAAGACGGCCATGAAATTTTAACCATAGTGCTGGGCAGTTCAAATCGTTTCATTGACACCAAAATTTTAGTCGACTGGATCTACCAGGCCTACTCTTGGTGAACCCTGCTCTCAATTTTTTATGTTTCCAATCACAGAAACCGTCCGCCATCTCATTCTGATTGTCGGCTCCGCCACCCTCGCCTTCAGCTTCGCTTTTCTTGCAGCCGAACCCTTCATTGCATGGCTCACCAAACACAAAATCGGTAAAAATATTCGCACCTTAGCCATCGACGGAAAAGAGGCAGATCTTTTTCACAAACTGCACAGCAAAAAAGCCGGCACCCCAACCATGGGGGGCATCCTCATTTGGGCCAGCACTTTACTCGTCGTACTTTTCTCTCGCGTGCTCTCTTATTTTGGAATTTTTGAACACTCGCTACTCAACCGACGCGAAACCTATCTCACCATAGCCACTTTGCTTTTTGTGGCTTTACTCGGAGTCATAGACGACCTCTACAACATTCGCGGCTGGGGTAAAAGTCACGGCCTCAACGCACAGCCTAAAATGATTTCGTTGCTGTTTTTTGCCTTCGTTGCCGCCTTATGGTTCTACTTTAAACTGGATTTCAACTCCATCCATGTGCCCGGCATCGGAGACTTTGCTTTAGGCTGGCTCTACATTCCCATCTTCATTTTTATTATAGTGGGCAGCTCTCACGCCATGAATTTCACGGATGGATTGGATGGACTCGCCGGCGGTCTCAGCGTCATTGCTTTTGGCACCTACAGCGCCCTCTCTTACGCCCATGGCATGCTCATCCTCTCGGCATTTTGCGCCGTGATTGCAGGAGCTTCTTTGGCTTTTTTATGGTTCAATATCGCTCCAGCCCGCTTCTACATGGGGGACACCGGTTCCATTGCACTGGGGGCCACTCTAGGTGTCATTGCCATGCTCACCGACACCCTCTTCATTTTGCCCTTCATCGCCTTCATTCCAGTTTTAGAAACACTCAGTGTCATCATTCAATTGTTCTCTAAAAAATTCTTCGGACGAAAAGTCTTTCGCATCGCTCCCCTTCACCACCACTTTGAACAAATGGGCTGGCCCGAAACTCAAGTGGTCATGCGCTTTTGGATCGTGGGAGGACTCATGGCCACGTTTGGCTTACTTCTGGGGCTCGTCGGAATGGGGGACTGAGGAAGGCGATGAACTGAAACGAGGGTCTAAAATTTGCGGTTCCACCAGGGTCTCTTCCACGGCACGAATATCAATAACCACCGTATCCACAGGCGCTTCCATTTGCTCCTCAATTTCATTGAATTGTTCCTCCAGTTGAGAAGGAATAGAAGCATCATTTTTAATGTGCTCATACAAATCCTCTTGCACAGAAAGCTCATCCTTAGTCGCTTCAAAATAAGCGTCAAAAGAATCCATTTCTTTTTCCCTCAAACTCAAGGCCATCACACTGAGTTCCTTGAGTACACTGGCATTCATATCCACGCTTTCAGAAAGTTCAGGCATGGTTGCAATGACTTTTAAAAGCTGCACGTCCGCAAGTTTTTGATCCAAGAGTTGAGAAACCGCAGCCTCGCGATCCTCCATGTTCAAATCTTGCAAATCCGCCACCAAAGACAAGGAAGATTGATTGTAAGCTTCGAGCACCGCCACCGCCTCATCGAACTGCCCTTCCGCAATCAAATCTGGAACAAGTTGCAAGGAAGCGTTGGCATCCAAATGAGCTTGCAACATGGTATTGGTCTTCATGTCCACATGATCGGTCAGCGCTTCTTTTTGAACCTCATCTTCTAAAACCAATAACGCTTCCGAAGGCGAAGTGGCCTCCACCGCTTCCACGGTTTCTTCATACACTTTCATCACCGCCGCCGCCGATTCCGTCTCCCCTTGCGCCAAAAGAGCCTGGGCCTCATTCAAACGCGTCTCGGCTTGTTGGAGCAAAACATCTTGCTTGGCGCCTTCAGTAAAGGCAAAAGAAACCTGCAAGCTTTCGCGGAAAGTCTTTAAAAAGTAGAAGGGATTGCCCGGCAAAATACTGGCATGACTGATGTTTTCCCGCTTGTAATTCTCATCCAAAGTACGCGCATAAGCTTTTCCATAAGCCAAATTGAAAGTCCACCAAACGTCCTTTTGGTCTTCCTCAGAAATTTCCTGAGTTTCGATACTGCTCGAAACCGAAAGTTCAGCCCCTTGACCCAAAAAACCCGAATAAACCCCATCTGCGGCCTTCACCTCCAGCTCCACCAAATTGCGAGCCACTTCCACAGTAGCAGCCTCCTCAGAAACTTGAAGATCAAAACTGGCCCTTTGATTCACCCAAACTTTGCCTTGAGGAAAATGCACCGCAAACGAAGCTTCGTCTGTCAGATTCAAAACCTGAGACCAAGAACGTCCCTCCTCCTGCAGAAGTTCCACATGGCTCTTGCTGCGATCCGCAGGATCAATCCACGCGTCCACAATGTCCACTTTGGAGGAAGGCCCCAAAGTCAAACGGCTGTCGTCCACAAAGGTCAAATGGGCCAAAGACCCCTCCCCGGTTTCCACCGAATCCCCAACTTGCAAAAGAGTGGTGCCTTTGACTTGTACTCCATTGACATAGACCTGTCCCTCTACAAGCTCCAAAACATTTTGCGAAGAGGCCGCCACACTGGGCATCAGATCCATAAGAGGCACAAACAAAACGCCGAGCATGAGGCTCAGCGTACCCAAAGAAAGCAATCGAGAAGGGAAAAAAGCCTTGGCGGGAGTCAACTCTCGCTCAGGTAAAAGATCCAGAAGATGTTCTTTAGCCTGCACTTTTTTGAGTTGAGAAAGGGGCAAATCTTGGACTCCAAAACGAAGTGCAGAAAACACCGGTGCGAAGTGTACATTTTCACGATCCGGCAGCTTGGCTTCCAGGCGCTTCCAAATGCGTCTTTTCGCGAGTTCAATATTGGGTTCTTTCATATCAATACATAAAACGAAAAACTCGAGCTTTTATTACAAAAATTCTTTTTCAATGCCTTTCTCTGCCAAAAGAGATTTGAGTTCTTTAAGAGCTCGGAACTGAAGCACACGAATATTGCCTTCTCGTTCCCCTAAAATTTCGGCGATTTCGGGGTTGGACAAACCAATCAAAAATTTCAAAGTGATGACTTGCTTGTAAGGCTCTTTAAGCTGATCAACCGCCTCGCGAATTTCTTTGCTCAGTAGATTTTTTTCAGCCATCGCCTTGGGCGCACTGTGCTCGGACTTATCTTCGAGGCGTTCATCAATCGAAGCAAGGCTACGATGCTGACGCCTGAAATCGATGATGGCATTATGCGCGATCCTAAAAAGCCAAGCCGAAAATTGCACATCGCGTTTTTCATATTTTTCCAAATTCATCCACGCCTTAATGAAAACGAGCTCACACAAATCATCAGCCTCAGAAGCAGGCACGCGAAAAAAGATGTACTTATAAATGGATTCAAAAAACAAATCGTAGAGTTTTCCGAAAGCTTCTTTGTCGCCTTCTTGAGCGGCAAAAACCAGAGCATCAACATCAAAAGGATTGGGCGTAGAGTTGGGCATGGGCGCGTGGATTGGAACGCAAAAAAGACTATAACATAGCCTTGCAAACTTTTTCCACTTCTTCTTGAGTCCCAAGATAAACGGGCGTCTTTTGAGTCAGTGAAGCAATCTCAAGATCAAGGATAGAAATTTTTCCATTGCTGCTGGCCCCCCCCGCTTGCTCCATTAAAAAAGCCATGGGGCCACATTCGTACATCAACCTGAGCTTGCCCTCGGGTGCACTGGGCATACCCGGATACATAAAAACGCCGGAGCCTTTTTTGAAAATATGATTGAGATCCGGCACCATCCCCCCAGAGTAACGCAGGGTGTATTGCTCCGTGATGAAGCAGTTCACCAGCTTCAAATAATCCTCTCGCTCCGCCGTGGCACGCAAATTTCCGGGCGCAAAATATTTTTTGCCCGCCGCCACTTTTACATCCTCACTCACTTGCACCCATCCCTCTGCAGTCAGTAAAAATTCTTGCACTCCCTTGCCAATCGAAAGCATCACCGTCGTGCGAGGACCATACACAGCATAAAGCGCCGCGACCTGCTCACGTGGGGTGTGGCCCAGCACTTTCTTCAACGGATAAATCCCCACGATGGTGCCCACTGAAAAATTGACATCAAAGAGGCTGGAACCATCCAGCGGGTCGTGAAAAACACTGAAGATTCCCTCTGGATTCGCCTCTTGCATTCCATCCTGTTCTTCACTGCAATACGCTGCCACATAAGGATTCGTTTTGAGTGTGCGATTCAAAATTTCATCCGCCATCACATCCATGGCGATTTGCTCTTCCCCGTACGCATTTTGGCTGCCCGCTTTTTTGGTGCTGGCTTGAAGGATGGATTTAGAAATGTCTTCAATAGCACGGCCCAATTCGACCAGCAATTCCGCCAGTTCAGAAGTGGCGCCGCGATGAATGAGAAAGTCATAGTTCATACATTTGTCAGAATAACGTCCAAACTTCACAAAGGCAAACTAGCTAGGCCGATACAAAGCCACATATTGATCCACAAAACGTTTATTAGATTCAAAGTCCGGCTGAGTCCGCAGTCTCCAATGCGAAGATGGTGCTTCTTCATTGTCGATGAGACCCAAATGGGCTAAGCGTTCGTGGGCCGTACAAAGGGCATGCAAGCGCGCAGGATCATGAACTTTTTCAAGTGCCCAACGTTGAGTATGATGCAAAGAAGTCGCTCGTCGTGAACAGCCAGGATACGCACAAAGACCTCCGCTCCGCTCTCGAACCTGCCTCTGAATTCGTAAAGGGATATGCCGCGAAGAAGCCTTCGTTTTGACATCGAGAGGCACAATTTCTGAAACAACAGTCTCTTTTTCACCATCAAGGAACCTGTCCATCAGTTCTTGCCACGTAGAGTCTCCCTTCATTCGCTTCAATTTTTCAAGCGTCTCGGGGGAAAGTTCCATGCTAAGTTTTACAGTTTTGGTTTCCTCCCCGGGGAGACATTCTCTCCTGAAGTTTTGGACGTAAGTTTCCAAACTGTGTTTACTCATGGTTCTGGCTTTCTCCGCCCAAAAATCAGCCGTGTCTAAAGTGGCGATGGACACCACAGGCCGCACGCGCTGCAAACCTTTCTCAGCCACTACAGCCTGTAGAGCAGCTTTATTTTCTATCTTTTTTAAGACACGCAAAGCTTCCTCAACAGTAGCCCGACTCATCCCTGCCAACTTTGCTGCATACTCAAAAATACTGCCAAAACCCTTCTTGCGCCAAACTTGCCGACGTTCAATTTGAGGCAAAAGAAGCACACACTTGCGAGTCCACTCACGCGCATTTCGCCCATATTCACTGAATTGCTGATGAAGAACTTGATCTTTTTTATCCATGTTCAGAATATAGCACAAAGGGTGAGTATGCGCTCACCTTTCGGCTGGACTCCATTGAAAAAAGTTGCACAGTGCCCTGTGGGTACAAGGTGCCCTGTGGGTGCAAAATAAATCGCCCTGACCTAAGGCCGATGCTTTCGGCGTTCGCCGCGTAAAAAGCTTTCTAAAGATCATGTCGAACGAACAGCTTAAACTGTCTCCCCGGGGAGACAGTCACAAATCAGGTGTTACAAAAAATTCCAGTTTCACGTAAAAAGCGCCTCAGCTTCCTCACTCCACTTCCCCTCCGCAGCAAGTCCATTCATGTGGGCACGGTGCACCAAAACTTTCTGTGCCTCCACAAAAGAAGCGCGATCTTTGGCCCACACCTCCAAAGCAGGCTGTTGTATGCCACGTCCATACGAAAAACTGAGCGGCCAAGGCAGGGTGCCCTGCGGGTGCAAGGTGCCCAGCTGGTGCATCAAGTTCAAATGCACTGTGGACTTCGCATCACTCTGCCCACCAGACAAAAACACCACTCCGGCAATGTTATCCGGCACATTTTCTTTCAAACATTTTACCGTCATTTCAGCCACTGTCTTTTCATCCGATTGCACGGCGGCATTCTTCCCCGCAAGCACCATGCTGACTTTCAAAATCGTGCCTTCCAGCGCCACGCCTTGTTCGGCGAGTTCGACAAAGAGAGTCTTTAAAACCTGAGCCGTCACTTCGTAACAACGTTCAATGCTGTGTGTTCCCTCCATCATCATTTCCGGCTCCACCATCGGTACGATGTCCGCTTCTTGGCAAAGGGCTGCATAGCGAGCCAGGGCGTGAACATTGGCCTTCACACAAGCCGCGCTGGGTAAGAGGCCCTGTGGGTACAGCGTGCCCTGTGGGTGCAGAGTGCCCTGTGGGTGCAGAGTGCCCTGTGGGTACAAGGCATCAGAAATGTTAATGACGGCGCGCCACTTGGCAAAAGTCGCTCCGAGTCCACGGTATTCCACCAGACGTTCACGCAGTCCATCCAGCCCTTCTGTCACCTGCTCCCCGGGATGCAAGGCCAGATCCTTCGCCCCTGTGTCCACTTTAATCCCAGGTTGAATGCCTTTTTCTTTTAAAACATCGACAAACTTGCGTCCGTCGCGCGTGCTTTGTCTCAAGGTTTCATCAAACAAAATCATCCCGCCCAAATATTGCTCAATGCCAGGGGCTGTGACCAAAAGTTCGCGATATTCACGACGCGTGTCTTCGTTGCAGTCGACCCCTAAAGCTTCAAAACGCTTTTTACAAGTGGAGTGACTTTCATCGATGGCTAAAACTCCTTTACCAGGAGCTACCATGGCTTTGGCCGTGGATTGAAGAACAGAAAGATTCATAAGAAAATTTAGATTTGACGGCGCCACTATAGCATTCTTTTTAAAATAGGATAAACTGCTCATCACGCTCATTCCTTTTCACGTGAAGAAAATCTTCCACCACCTTTTGATCAACAACCTCGTCGCGGGCATCAGCAACGCCTTCGTTTGGTTCGCCCTGACCTTTTGGATCTTCCTTGAAACGCGCTCCATTTTGGCGACCTCTCTGCTCGGTGGAACCTTTGCCATTGCCAACGCCCTCACGGCCTTTCCGTTTGGACACATCGTGGATCATCACAAAAAGAAAAGCGCCTTCGTGCTATCCAGTTTACTTTCGGTCAGTTGCTACCTCCTGGGCATCTTGCTCTACCACCTGACCCTCTCAGACGGAGTCGTCCAAACTCGCGACCCCTTCTTATGGATTTTCGTGGTCGTGCTCATGGTGGGGGCCGTTTCTGGAAACCTGCGCAACATCAGCTTAAATCCGGTCGTCACCATGCTCTTCAAAGAGGAGGAACGCGGTCAAGCCAACGGACTCGTGGGCATGGTCAACGGTGTGACTTTCATGTTCACATCGGTACTCAGCGGGCTGGCCATCGGTTTTCTGGGCATGGAGATCAGTCTTTATTTTGCCCTCGCGGGAACGGTACTCACTCTGCTGGACCTCTTTCTAGTGCAAATCCCCGAAAAAGATCCTCAGACGCACGAGGATCACCCAGACCACCCTCATGAAAAGAAAGAAAAAAAGAACACTCTCGACCTCATCCGTAGCACACCTGGCTTCTACAGCCTCGTCTTTTTTGCCATCTTCAACAACGTACTCGGCGGCGTCTTCATGGCCCTCATGGATGCCTACGGACTTTCGCTCGTCTCAGTTCAAGCCTGGGGTTTCATTTGGGGAGGCCTCAGCATTGGTGTGATGATTGGAGGTGCCATCGTGACCAAATACGGCACTGGAAAAGATCCGCTCAAAAGACTCATCCTCATCAACCTATTCACCTGGATCACTTGCATTTTCTTCCCATTGAAGGCTTCGATCCTTTGGCTGATCGTAGGCGCAGCCACCTGGATGATCGCCTTCCCCATCATTGAAGCTTCCGAGCAAACCATCATTCAAAAAGTCATCCCTTTAAAACATCAAGGACGCGTGACCGGCTTCATTCAAAGCATCGAATCCTCAACTTCGCCCCTCACCACGCTGATGATCGGACCTCTCACTCAAATTTGGATCGTGCCCTTCATGACCACAGGCTTCGGTGCTCAAAGCATCGGCTCTTGGTTCGGAACCGGTCAAGACCGGGCCATGGCCCTGGTCTTTGTGATGGCCGGCATCATCGGCGTCATTGTCAGTCTCTTCACGCTCTTCTCCGGCAGTAGACGTCGCCTAAGCAAGCTTTATAATGCAAGCAACACTTAACCCTCACATCAATGCAAACTCAAGTCTTCATCAACCTCTGCGTCAGCGACCTTCCTAAATCCATGGAATTCTTCAAAGCCCTCGGCTTCAGCTTCAATCCAAAGTTCACTAATGAAGAAGCCGCTTGCATGCAGATCACAGACAGTATTTTCTCGATGCTCATCACCCCCGCTCGCTTCAAAGACTTCACTAAAAAAGACGTAGTGGACGCCAAAAAAGCCACGGAAGTGCTCATTGCCCTTTCCTACGAAAGCAAAGAAAAGGTGAACGAAATCGCCGACAAAGCCCTCGCTGCCGGAGCCACCCCCGCCCGCGACCCCGAAGACATCGGCTTTATGTTCACTCGCGCCATTCAAGACCTCGATGGCCACATTTGGGAATTCTTTTGGATGGACTCTAAAACCGTGCAATAGTTTGCACTTGCAATCGAAGTTTTAGCACTCTATAATGATGAGTGCTAACCCTGCTTTTATGGATCTAGAACGTTTCACCACCAAAGCCGCTGAGGCCCTGGATCAAACAGGCAAACTCGTACAAAAACGCGGGCATGCCTCCCTCACTCCTCTGCACCTTCTTTACACTCTGCTCATTCAGGAGAGCGGCATCGTACCTGGACTTTTCAAGAGCATGGACCTCGATGTGAATGCTCACTTAAAACGTCTCGAAGAAACCTTCAAAGCCTATCCAAAAATCAGTGGCAATTATCGCTCACAAGTCTCCCCAGAGCTCGCAGAGGTTCTGGAACGAGCTGAAAAAGAAGCGCGCGACCTTCAAGATGAATACATCAGCACCGAACATCTTTTGCTCAGTCTGCTCAAAGACCGTAGCGTGACTCCCATTTTGCCCCTCAAACGAGAAATGGTTCTCGAAAAATTGAAAGCCTATCGAGGCAGCCAACACGTCACCGACCAAGACCCAGAAAACAAATATCAAGCCCTCGCAAAATACACCATCGATTTCACAAAGCTCGCTCGCGATGGCAAGATCGATCCCGTGATTGGACGCAACGAAGAGATTCGCCGCGTGATGCAAATTTTATCTCGACGCACCAAGAACAACCCCGTGCTCGTGGGCGAACCTGGAACGGGTAAAACGGCCATCGTCGAAGGCCTGGCCAAAAAGATCATCGATGGAGATGTGCCCGAAAGTTTGAAGCGAAAACAATTATTAGGCCTAGACTTAGGTGCCTTGCTCGCAGGCACCAAATTCCGGGGTGAATTTGAAGAACGTCTCAAGGCCATCATTAAAGAAATTGAAAACTCTGACGGGCAAATCATCCTTTTCATCGACGAACTTCACACCATCGTGGGTGCCGGCGCCGGTGAAGGTTCCACCGATGCGGGCAACTTACTGAAGCCAGCCCTCGCTCGTGGACAACTTCGCACCATCGGTGCAACGACTTTAAAAGAATATCGAAAGTACATTGAAAAAGACGCCGCGCTCGAGCGTCGCTTCCAGCCCGTGATGGTGGAAGAGCCATCACAAAAAGACGCGCTATCCATTCTGCGCGGCATCAAAGAAAAATACGAAGTACACCACGGCGTGAAGATCCGCGACAACGCCCTCGTTGCCGCAGTAACGCTGTCGAGTCGCTACATCACCGACCGCTTTTTGCCCGACAAAGCCATCGATCTCATGGATGAAGCCTGCTCTGTGATTCGCATTGAAAACGACAGCATGCCCACAGAAATCGATCAGCTGCAAAGACAAATTCGCCAACTTGAAATCGAACGTGAAGCACTTAAAAAAGAAGCCGATCCCGAATCAAAAAACCCAGATACCTCTGCGCAAAAACGCCTCAAAACTTTGGAAAAAGACCTCAGCGAATCTAAAGAGAACCTCAGTGTTTTAGAAACAAAATGGCGCAGCGAAAAAGAATTGATCGACCAACTCAAAGGCATCGATAAACAAATCGACGAGCTCAAAATGGAGGCCCAAACACTGGAGCGTCAAAGCGACCTCGCACGTGTCGCTGAAATCAAATACGGAAAGATACCTGAACTCCAAAAACAAGCCGAAGAATCCAAGGAAAAACTTCGTGCTCGCCAAGGCGAAGGTCACCTGCTCCGCGACGAAGTGACGGAAGAAGACATCGCTGCCGTAGTGTCGCGTTGGACCGGAATTCCAGTGAGCAAAATGCTCAGCACAGAAGCTGAAAAATTAACTCACATGGAAGAGGAACTCGCACATCGTGTGATCGGACAAAAAGAAGCGATCGGCGCCGTATCAAACGCTGTGCGCCGCAGCCGCGCCGGCATCCAAGACGAGAATCGCCCCATTGGTTCTTTCATTTTCCTCGGCCCTACCGGCGTGGGTAAAACCGAGCTCGCCAAAGCTTTGGCTGAAAGCCTTTTCGACGACGACAAACGCATCCTCAGACTCGACATGTCCGAATACATGGAGAAGCATTCCGTCGCTCGGCTGGTCGGCTCACCTCCAGGTTATGTAGGCTACGAAGAAGGCGGACAACTCACCGAAGCATTGCGTCGTCACCCCTACTCCGTGCTGCTCTTCGATGAAATCGAAAAAGCACACCCAGATGTCTTCAACATCCTTTTACAAATGCTCGACGACGGCCGCCTCACCGACAGCAAAGGCCGCACCGTGGACTGTCGCAACACCGTCATCATTCTCACGTCAAACTTGAAACAGGACCAACTCAAGACAGCCTTCCGTCCAGAATTCTTAAACCGTATCGACAGTGTCATCGTCTTCCACAAACTCGACCCCGAGCACATCGGTGAGATTGTCAAACTTCAACTTAAAAAAGTGGCGGACCGTCTCGCTCGCCGTGGAATCACACTCAAACTTTCTAAGACAGCCCTCGCCCATTTTGCCGAAGCCGGCTATGACGAAGACTTCGGGGCTCGCCCGCTCAAACGCCTCATTCAAAACGAACTGCTCGACGAACTTTCCCTCCGCATTTTGGAAGGCAAAATCAAAGAAGGATCAAACGTGGAAGTGGAGTACAAAGATGGAAGCATCCAGCTCAGCTAGAGGTTACTCACACCAGGGCCTCCGTTATTGCGAGGAGCACCTTCTCCTCCAATGTTGGGGTTTTCAGCCTGTAATCTGCGAGCACTGTCAGTCAAACTAACCGATTGAGCCTTGAGCTGAGCAGCCATTTCTTTAGCCGTGAGTTCTTTAGGTTTCATCTCGACTTTTCCAAGGATTTGGTCTCTCAAAATCACGCTCTTTTGAACACCACTGCCTATCACTTCACCGTTCGCAGCACTTTTAGCGCCGTGAGCAGGAGTTTTATATTCCACGGAAATCGCTCCATTGGGGGTAGTGGGATTGTAGGTTTCAGTCACTCGAGCTTTCACCCAAGTTCCTAGCTTCATGTAAGGCAGACGAATGCGGATTGTATCCCCTCGACTGAGTTCCGAGACTTGAACTTCACGCACCGTCTCTTCCATCGTGGGACGAGAAGCAGGTCCGGCAGGAGGGGTTGGCTTTGAGTTAGGTGCCGTTGGAGGCACTGATGCCGGTGCAGCAGGTTCAGAAGCAGGCGCTGAAGATTCGGTGGGGTTTTGAGCTTTAGGTGCTTGAGTGTTGAGCTTGGGCCCAGAAGCAGATGTGGAAATTTTAGTGGATGACTGGTCTGGAAGTACTGGAGTATTGAGCTTGGGCCCAGAAGCAGATGTGGAAATTTTAGTGGACGACTGGTCTGGAAGTACTGGAGTATTGAGCTTGGGCCCAGAAGCAGATGTGGAAATTTTAGTGGACGACTGGTCTGGAAGTACTGGAGTATTGAGCTTGGGCCCAGAAGCAGGGTTGAACGTATTTGGAGCTACACCAGTTGAAACTTTATTGAAGGCTTGGGCTCCAGCTGGTTTAGGGCTGAATTTTGGTATAGATGTAGGAGCAACCGGAGGCATACCGCCTGGAGCTTGCGGAATGGCAGGAACCGCTTGCACATGAGCAATCGCGCGAAGTCCCAGTACCACTCCTGTGGTGTGCATGAGGTCACGCCAGAAGTTGGGATCACGCATGGCTTCCGCTTCATTAGCAGAAAGCAATCCTGCTGCGTCACCCAAAGAAAGTTGTCCAGCACTGAGAGCGTGCATGGCAAGTAGCTCCGAGCCCACTTCTCCAGCAAGCACTCCGGCATAAGCTGCGCCTCCAGCATTTCTTCCAGCGACATTTAGACGTCCCAAGAAACGACTGGCAGGTGCCGTGGCTCGTTGAAGCAGAGAAAACCGAGTGAGTGTTTGCCCATTATTAAGGGCTTGAGCTCCAGCGGTTTGTCCCCGAGTGAATTGTTGAACCTTCCCAAGCAAATACAAAGTGCTTGCCATGGTTCCCACTTGATAAAGAGCATCCCGTGCCCCCTCGGCAGTCGTGGGATTGAGGGTCGTTCCATGCAACAAATGCTGGGCTTCTACAAAAAAGGCAGCATGACCAATGTTACGTCCAGCAAGTGCCAAGCGTCCACCCGTATAAGCATTCGCAGCAGACAACTGTGTCATCAGACCTGTAGCTCCCGCTCTTCCTACCGCTCCTGTCAGGTGAGCTCCGGCGGCGGTGCTATTCAAGGCAGCACCAGCCTGTCCTCCCAGTTGAGCAAAAGGGAGCCCCGTGCCAAAAGCACGCGTTCCAAGTCCAGCGATGCGAGCGCCACCCGCAGCTGCAGCCGCTCCGGAAGCAAGCCCCGCAGTAGCGGCTTGTATGACAGCAATTTCAGCCAGAGTTTTAGCGACAGAAGCAGCCGTATCGGTGTTTTCTTCTTTCAAGTCAAATGCTCCCCACCCTTCAGTTTGAGCCAACGCACCCATGGCCGCAATTTGACGAGTGCTGAAGCCATCTTTCACCATTTGCTCAATGTCCATGGATCCAGCAGTCGTCTCTCCATAAGCCCCAAAAGGCAAGATCAAAGACGAAAGAGGGCTACTGAAATACTTATCATAAATCGGCTTGGCCCGTTCCGCTTGAAGCTGAATTCTCGCACGGTTCTCGAGCACTAGACGAACAGTGGTATCTACATAATCCACTTTATCTTTGTAGAAGCCAGTATTATCCGGTTTTTGCATTCTTTGGAAATCGGCATCCTCGAGGCCTTTTCCCTTTAAAGCTACATAAAGTCCCGCACGAATTTGTCCTCCTTCTTCTTCATCCAACTCACCAAAACGCGCCTTTATTTGTTCCTTCGTGGCCTCTGAACCCGAAAGTTTACCATCAAGGGCGCTCGTGCACAGCTCACGAAGTTCATCGTAATGCTTGGTGTTTTTGGCAGCCATGATTTTAGCCAAGAACAATTGCTCAGCCCCACCCAATTTGTGATCTTTTTCAAAAGGAGGACTCAAAAGAATGTCGTCAGAAGACTCGATGAGCCCCTTTCTATTTCCATAAGCTCGCGCTCCAACTCCCTGCATTTTTTCAGAAATAAAAGAGGAGCCGCCCAGAAAGGCCGCTTGATCCCCCCTAAAAGCATTCCAAATGTTGTTGGCGCCCAAATTTTCGTCTCCATTTTGATACTCTTCAAACAGACGGAACTCCTCTTCATGGGCAATAAAATACTTTTTGAAATCCAATTTTTGACCCGGTTTCAACTCAAAAACAGAACCCAAAGGATCGGAGACCTGATCGGACCCAGCAAGATTCTCAGGGAGCCGAATTTCAGTCAAAGCTCCATTTTTCAGCTGCTCATAATAATGCTTGATGGGATTTTCCACAGTCTTCCCATCTAAAATATCTTGGGGGTACTGATAAGCAATGGCCAAGCGAAGCGCCTCGAGCACATGCCAAGAAGCCACATACACTTCTTCATCGGTGTCGTTCCAATTGCTGAACATCTCTTGCCATTCTTTACGACTGGTACCCTCTTGAATGTGTTGATCCAAATCTTCTTGATCATCATCATCAAAATTTGCGGTCATCACCGAAAAGGCCGTACCCACCATGTCAGAAGCCAAAGACCGTCGAGTGAAAAATTCCAAAGAACGTTTGTTGGATTCAAACCAAGGCTGAAGTTCAGAGGCAAGTTCCTGAGGATCAATGGCACTCAACTGTTCAAATAAATAAGGCAAAACCTTAGAGTCACCGGTTTCATGCTGCCCCTGAAGGAGAGCACTCTGCAGGCGCCAAAAAGCTTGAGTGGAGGCGTTCGCCAAAGGATCTTTTTCCATCTCTTTCATCTGTCGAAGCACTCCATTCTTGGTTTTTGTGGACAATTCTTGAAGCATTTGCATGGCCTTAGCAGGATCTCGTTGTCCAAGTTTTTCAAGAATAGCTCCCAACACCAGTTCTTGATCCTCAGCATTGAGTTGAGACAGTCCTTCAAAAAAAGGATCAATACCAAAGGTTTCGTAATCCTTCAAGAGTTCCTGAGTGACAACGCCGAATTCAACACCTTCATCAAACTGACGTGAACTAGGAATCAAATTGCCATTTTCTGTACGAGAGTAAACATAGGACTCTTTAGTACCCCTCAATGGCAGGGGTTGAACGCCTGGCTCGGGATTCGATTCTGACTCATTACCTGGCTGAGAATCAGGTTGAGTTCCGGAATCAGGATTCGCACCATCAGGGTTTTCACCTGGAGCAACAGGAGGCACAGGAGCTACTGGAGGCGCTTCCTTTTCAAAATCAATAATCACCAAATTTCCCTGACATCCATTTTTCATTTGAGCATAAATACGCCCCTCTTCCCAACGGAAAGCTACATTTTTAAGTTCAAGCTTGCTGCGCATTTCTTCGGGAATGGAGAGTAAATCTCCTCCCACCGTCACACGGAAGTTTTTGACCGCACGGCCCTTGAGTTCACGAGCAAGTCCCTCACCGGCATTCAAATCATCCACAGTGGAAGCTTCCATTTCAGCCGCAATTTTTTGACGAACCTCCTTGCTTTTTAGAGTTTCTCCATCCAAATGCATAGACCCCATCAGCGCCTCAGCAGGGGAATCTTCCCCAGAATTTACCAGCTGAGAAGCCATCATGAGCTCAACCATTTCAGATTTTTGAACGGGCATTTTACTGGGATCTTTGCCAAGCAAATCAATCAAAGTGGCAGTCACTTCCGTTCGCCAAATCTGACGGGCATAAACCAAGGCACGTTCCTTTTTTTTGTTTCCTTTGTTTTCAATCAAAACACTGGCCAAAGCTCGACGCTGGTCGGCATTTGGGAACAGTTTCTGACTGAGTTCTGAGTTTCCTCCCCACGCTTGCCACGCATTCGAAAGATCAGCCCACTCTTTAGGGGTCAACTTTCCCAGAAAAGCAGGGTCTTTCAATTGCTCTTTCACGGACTTCAAAGCCTTGTCCACAATGCCAAAAGTACGCTCCATTTCTTTTTTCTCAATCAACCCTTTTTGAGCCCGCTTTTCATAACGATCCAGCATTTTCCCAACAGGTTCACTACTGGTCTCTTTTAAGGATTTTAAGACTTCAGAAGCCATACGTTTTTTCGTTTTAATCTCGTAATTTTAGCACAATTTTGCCTTTTTTACAAGGAGCTACTAAAATAACGACATGAATAAAAAATCCATCCGCTGGCAACAACGTTACGAAAATTATATTCGAGCCCTGAAACAATTGGAAGAAGCGGCAGAAATCATCCAGCCCAGCCCTGTAGAACAAGCAGGACTCATCCAGTTTTTTGAAATGACTTTTGAATTGGCCTGGAAAACCTTAAAAGATCACCTGGAGAGCAAAGGGCAGCTTCTCGTAAGCCCCAGAGATGTGCTGAAACAGGCTTTTCAAAACGGCCTCATTCAAGATGGAGAGCAATGGCTAAAAGCTCTGCAAAGTCGAAACCTAACGGCCCATCTCTACGACGAAAAAAAAGCTCTAGAATTGTTTTCTGAAATCAAAACCAACTACCTTCCTATTTTGATCGATTTAAGAAATCATCTTAAAAATGAACTCTAAAAAAAACCCCCCGCCCGGATTGACAGAAAAAGAGTTGAACGAACTTAAAAGCTGTTTCGAAAAACACAAAGACCTAGATGAAGTGGTCTTGTTTGGATCGCGTGCCATGGGCAATCACAAACCCGGCTCCGATGTAGACTTACTGCTACGCGGCGTCCTCGAAGAAAACACTCGATTTCAAGTCCACGACTATTTAGAAGAAGAATCCTTACTCCCCTACTTTTTTGACATTCTTACAGAAAAGGACCTGAGTAACCCTGCCCTTAAAAAACACATACAAGAATTTGGGGTTGTCATTTATTCGAGATGATTCGCTATCTCTAACAAAAAACCCCAGGTCGACTTAGGTCTTCCCAGGGCTTTTTGTGATTTCCCCTTAACCCCATAAAATGGGTTTCATTTGTACTTCAATACGCAAATTCCGTATCGTTCTTAGCCACCACGGTGATCGGCAAAACATAGGTCACTTCATTTTGAGTGGGCTTCACCATGTCTAAAGTAGCGGCTTCAATCATTTCCATGGAACGAGCACGAAGCGAAAGCATATCCGTCACTTCTCCATCCTCCACCAAAGCCTGACGATCCTGTTCCAAATCATTGAGCGTGTAACCGTTCATCGCATTGCCGTTGAGCATGGTCAAAGAAACCGTTCCCATTCCCACCATGGCCAAGACCAAGAGCGTTCCAACAGAAGCCAAACTCAGCTTTTGATGACGCAGAAACAAGTTCTGAAGGGAAGCGGGCAGATAAGAAAGCAGAGCAGGCATGGCGTGGATCGTTTGTTAGCGTGGTTCAATGGGACAATTTTTCAGCGGCGCGTAAGACGGCGCTGCGAGCTCGCGAATTGCGAGCCACTTCTTCCTTTGAAGGAAAGATCGGCTTTTTAGTCAAGAGGGAAAGGCTCTTCAATCTAAGGACTCTGGCTCCAAATAGGTCAGTCGGATCGCGGAGGTCTGTGGCAAGTTGCTTGAAGGTCTGCTTAACAAAGCGATCTTCAAGAGAGTGGTAACTCAGCACAACCACGCGTCCGTGAGGAGCTAAAAGCTCAATCGCTTGATTGAGACCAAGCTCCAGGGCCATAAGTTCCTCATTCACCTCCATACGGAGGGCCTGAAACAATTGGGTTGCCCGGTGTCGACCGGGTTTTCCTCTCCCAAGTACACGAGTGACAAAGTCTGCGAACTGCAAGGTCGTCGTAAACGGCGTCTTCTTGCGGTCGGAGACAATGGCGGCAGCCAATTTGCGAGAAGCACGCTCTTCACCAAGGTGAAAGAACACATCTGCAAGCTCACCTTCACTGTACGTGTTGAGCACATCGGCGGCCGTTTTGGTCTGGCGTGGATCAAAACGCATGTCCAGCGGGCCTTCTCTTAAAAAGGAGAAGCCACGGCCGGCGTCGTCGACGTGTGGGGAGGAGAGTCCTAGATCAAAGAGAATAGCATCCACCCGGGATGCCCCTTCCCTCTTGAGCCGATCTGTCAAAGAGCTGAATGAGTCGTGGAAAATCGTGAATTTTCCTCCGACTTCCTTTGCCACTTCTTCGAGTCGCTTTTTGGCGACTTTGAGATTCCGTTCATCCTTCTCAAAAGCGTAGAGTTGCCCATTCGGTGCGATGCGCTTCAGGATCTCAGAGGAGTGTCCCCCGAGCCCCAAGGTGCAATCGACAACCGTCATCCCGGGTCTTAAGTTCAGAAGTTCCAGGGACTCCGTGAGAAGCACTGAATCGTGCTGAGGAGCGCCTTTCCCTTCCGCCTTAGACTCTGGATAAATTTGTTGCACAGGCTTGTATAAGTTTTTTGAACGTGCGTGGAAAGTAAGACCACCCTAAGACGGCGCTGAATTGCCGTCAATATTTATTTAAATTTCCACATCATTTTTGTACACAATTTTTATGCACGCGTACCGGGAAAGGCCGCCATTTAAACCTGTTACGGCAGCTTTAAAACGCGCAATTAAAAATACTTGCCTTAAGGGCGTACCTGTTGTGCAACTATTTTGAACAAGCGAATGCATTTGTGCTTGTATTTTAAGCAGAGCCACTAGCCCTAGTGGTGCGGCCTCACTCACCTATTCAAGTTTTATATTTCCATGCTAAGCTCCGCTCATTCCATCCGAACGCCATGAAAGACCTTCTCGTTTTTTTCCTCTCCATGGTGCCCGTCACTGAGCTACAGGGGGGCATCGCTTATGGACTCACCATACTGGACCTCCCCCCTTGGCGCGCCTGTCTTGCAGGAGTTTTGGGGAGCACCACCGTGGCCTTCATGCTCATTCTAGGCCTAGACCCCGTCACTCGCTTCGCACGCAAACACATCGCATGGATCGATCGATTCTGTCACTGGCTTTTTGAACGCACTCGGGCCAAATACTCCCCAAGCATGAGCGAACTCGGCCACTTGGCCCTCTTCACTTACGTCGCCATTCCCACACCCGGCAGCGGCGCCTGGACAGGAGCCCTCATCGCCTACCTCTTTGCCGTTCCTCTCAAAAAAGCGGTCCCTATTTTAGGCTTCGGCCTGGTCGTCACCGGCCTCATTGTGACCTTTGGGGTGGAAGGATTGCTGCTTTTGTTCCGCCCCACGGTAGAAGAAGCTCCCACTCCAGAACCTCAAGTTTTTATAATGACTGAAGAAGATTTGGAATCGCGCAAGGATCAAAAAGAGCACTTGCTTAAAGAAGGAGTGGTGCTGACGCTCGATGGCGAAGATTGGAACATTCCCGCTCAAGAAAAAGATTTGATTTTCAGCAAAACCGAAGCGGGCGTGCATCTGCAACTCGACGAGCCCTTTATGAAATACGTACTGCAAACCGCTCAAACAGAAATCAATCGCAAGGCAGGGAACCTCACCCTGCTCCAAATTTCAGAAGGCCAAGTGCAAAGCGAAAACAAACCCTACAAAGTGGATATAGAAGGACAGGTTCTGGAAGGGCGAAAGGTACATCCTATATTACTCCGCGTGGCCCTCATGAAAATGCTGCAAGAAGGCCAAACCGCTCAGGAAGTACCGGTGACTCGCACCGCCGGAAAAATCCTCAATCAAACAAGTCTGGATTTAGGCCCCTTGGAAGAAATCGGTGTGGGAAAATCCTCCTACTGGGGTTCTTCGCCCGAACGCGAATTCAACATAGAAAAGGCTTTGACCGAGCGCTTCAATGGCATTGTGATCCCTCCAGGAGCTGAGTTTTCTTATGTAGAATTTTTAGGCCCCATTGAAGGCTCAGGATGGAAACAAGCCTACACCATTTTTCAAGGCACAAAACTCGAAAAAGCCCCTGCCGGAGGCGTCTGCCAAGTTTCCACCACTGTGTATCGTGCTGCCCTAGATGCGGGTTTAGAGATCACCGAGCACCGCAACCACAGCCTCTACGTCATTTATTACCAACACTTTGGCGATGGTTTGGATGCCACGGTTTTCCCCGGGGAACAAGATTTCAAATTTGTGAACAATACCTCCAATCATATGCTTATGGTGGCCCAGGAAGAAGGCTACAAAGAAGCCGTGCTGCGTTTTTACGGTGAAAACGACGGACGCAGCACCGAGCTCTATGGTCCTTACACCGCCAGCACCCAAACGGAAGAAGTGATAACAGGTGTAGGAGCATCTCTGGGCATTGGGCAAATCGCTTGGAAATACATCCTCACCCACCCCGATGGCACTATAGAAAACCAGTGGCTCCTTTCCGATTACATGAGCCCCGCGCAACAACATCGCGGGGAAACTCCCGGGCTTTTGGATTACTAGACTGCAAAGCCCGTTGAAACCGGAAAAAAAATCGCTATACTGAAGCGCGATTAACCCCTTCCTCTAATGCGTGTTGCCATCAATGGTTTTGGCCGAATCGGACGAATGATTTTTCGAGCCAATTTGATGAATCCTAAAATAGACATCGTGGCGGTGAACGACCTTGGCGATCCCACTCAAACCGCGCACTTGCTCAAGTACGACTCCAGCTATGGCATCCTTCCCATGGACGTTAAAGGTGAACTGGGAAAACTCACCGTGACTCGACCCGACGGAGGCAAAACGGAAGTCGTGCTGGTACAAAATCGGGACCCATTGCTTTTGCCTTGGAAAGATTTAAACATCGACCTTGTCATTGAATGCACCGGGGCTTTCACCAGCCGCGAAGGAGCCAGCAAACACATCCAAGCCGGTGCCAAACGCGTTATGATCTCCGCTCCTGCCAAAGACGAAATCGATCATACTCTCGTGATGGGAGTGAACCACTTGGACTACAACCCCACCAAAGATTTCATCGTGTCCAACGCCAGTTGCACCACCAACTGTCTCGCACCGGTCGCCAAAGTGCTCAGCCAAAGTTTCGGCATCCAGCGAGGGCTCATGACCACTATCCATTCCTACACCAACGACCAAAATCTTTTGGACAACGATCACAAAGATCTGCGCCGCGCGCGGGCTGCAAACCTCAGCATGATTCCCACTTCCACAGGAGCCGCCAAAGCCATTGGACTTGTGCTGCCCGAGCTCGATAAGAAATTCCATGGCATCGCCATCCGCGTGCCCACCCCCGTGGTTTCTTTAGTGGATTTGACTGCAGAACTCAATCGAGAAGTCACCGCCGAAGAAGTGAATGCTGCCATGAAAGCTGCCTCCGAAACTCCCTTGGAACAAGGCGGTCTCAAAGGGATATTGGGCTACTGTGAGGCCCCTTTGGTTTCTGTCGATTTCAAAATGGATCCGCGTTCCAGCATCTTCGACGCGCTCGAAACCCAAGTGCTCGGCAAAACCGGCAACTTTATAAAAGTGCTTTCTTGGTACGACAACGAATGGGGCTACTCCATGCGCTGCATAGATTTGGCGGCCTATATGGAAAGTCGAGAGTGAAAATTGATCTGTAAATTCCTCCCCGGGGAGGAATTTTAACCTGCAAGAAATTTTGGGTCATTAGAGGCTATCTCAAAAAAAGGGAAGAGCAAGAACGCAGAGTGTTTTAAGCTGAAAGAGCTGAAGACGAAGGAGGCTTAGCTGGGCTAAGTCGACTGAGGATGAAGCTTTTGTAAGCAAAATAATCCAGTTCTTACCTTTAAGAGTAGAAAGGACGGGCACGAAATCAGTGCCGTCCTAAATACTCTGGTCTTTTTTTGAGATAGCCTCTATTCACATAAGCACCCTTGCCCCTACCCTGGAAAGTCGCTATAAAGGAAGCATGAGCGAAGCACGTAAAAATCAAATCCTAAGTGCCATCATTGAGCATTTTGTTCAAACGGCAGAACCGGTGGGCTCAAAGACCATCATTTTGACTTACAATTTTAAAGTCAGTCCCGCAACCGTACGAAACGACATGGCTGATCTGGAAGAACAAGGCCTCATCATGCAGCCTCACACCTCCGCCGGACGCATCCCCACCGACAAGGGGTATCGCCTTTATGTGGATGAACTCGCGGATTACGAACAAGCTCAAACATTGGCAGAACAAACTTTGGGCAAACTGTTGCACGCGCACCGCACCGAAAACGCCAAACAAAAAGTGCATGCAGCGGTGAGCCTGCTTTCTCAAGCGAGCCCCAACATGGCTTTCGCCACCATTCCCGACAACACCCGAACATTTTTCATGGGCTTTTCAAAAATGCTGCGCCAACCCGAATTCATGGAGGCACCTCTCAAAGCCAGCCAAGTCATGGAAGTGATTGAAGACCAAAATCACTTTTTAAAATCCTTGCAAAAAATCGATTTGGACCGGGAGCCGCGCATCCTCATTGGTGAAGAAAACTTGCTGCCCGGCATAGAAAGTTGCTCCATCATTTTTAGCCATTACAATTACGACGGCTACCAAGGCCTCATCGGCCTTTTGGGCCCCAAACGCATGCCTTATGCCTACAACAGTTCTGTGCTCGGCAAAGTGCGCGATCTTTTAGAAAATAACCTTTTGTAAAATGACAGACAATTCCAATATTTCCGAGCAGAGCATGAACCAATTACAAGCAGATTTAGCCGCAATGACCGAAACGGCCAAGCGCGCTCTCGCCGATTTACAAAATTATAAACGCCGCACCGAAGAAGAGCGCGCCGAGCTTCAAATCTATGCCAACATGAAGTTGCTACAAGCCCTCTTCCCTGCTTTGGACAACTTTGCGCGTGCCTTCGCAAATGTCCCAGAAGATCTGAAAAACAACGAGTGGGTGAAAGGAATTGAGGCCATTGAAACTTCGCTAATGAATGCCCTAAAAGGCCTGGGTCTAGAAAGTATTGAACAGACTCAAACTCCCTTCGATGCCAACCTGCATGAAATCCTTTTAGAAGAAGATGGAAACGAAGGACAAGTGATTCAAGTGTTTGAAAAAGGGTATCGTTTCAACGGAAAAACACTGAGGCCCGCAAAAGTCAGCATCGGCAAAACAGAAAAATAACCCTAGAAAAGGTAAAGAAAAAACACTAGAAATATAATCCAGAAAAGATAGTATAAAGGAAAGAATACTCCTGCCATGTCACGCCTCCCCTTCTTTAATAAAGTCCTCAAAGCCCTGTTCCTGCTGAGTATAGCGGTCTTTTTTCAATGGCAAATGACGCAGAACGCTTCTGCGGCCACTCGAACCTGGGATGGCGGAGGAAGCACCAACAACTGGAGCGACTGTGTGAACTGGTCCAATGACACGTGTCCCACCACAGCGGATGTGGCCACTTTCGACGCGACCTCTGTAAAAAATGCCACCCTCGACAATGGTTTCACGACCGGCGTCACCACCTTCAACATGAATACGGGTTACACCGGAATCATCACTCAAGGGCGCTCTTTCGTAGTGAGTGGAAACACCACCCTCGCTTCTGGAACTTTCAATGGAAACTCTGACGCCCTCACTTTCACAGGAAGTTTTGGCCAGAGCGGAGGGGCCTTCAACGGCGGCGCTCAAAACGTGCTACACACGGGTGCTTTCACCATAAGTGGAGGTGCGTACACAGCCAGTTCTAGCACAACCACTTTTGCAGCTGCTTTCACCCACACCATAGGAGGAACCTTTAGTCACAATAACGGTACCGTCGTCTTCACAGGAGCCGCGGCAACTATCAATGTCGCCACTACAGAAACCTTTCAAAACCTACAAGTCAATAAGAACAATGCTGTAAACTTAACGATCTCTTCCGGGGATACCTTAGTAGTTAACGACACGACCACTCTCACCAATGGAGGTTTGGGTGGAACCGGAACCTTGAATGTGGCCAAATCCATTTCTGTGAATTCAGGATGGGATGGTTCCACAACTGGAACCATCAGCATCACTGGAACAGATGTTCAATCTTTATCCTTAAACGGAGACCAAGCTCGCCTTGCCGGAACCATCACTCTCAACAACCCGAACTTCACCATCAATGGAACAGGATCAGGGACTTTGAACTTCAATATTCTCAATCTTCAAGCAGGTATCCTGGATGCCACAGGTTTCAGCCTAAGTGTGGCTAGCACCTTCTCTCAAAGCGGCGGAACTTTCACCGGAGGCTCAGGCACTGTGACACATACCGATGACTTCACCCTCAGCGCCGGCACCTACACCGCCACTTCTGGCACCACCGATTTCGCAGCCGGCTTCACTCATACCGCCGGAGGAACGTTCAGCCACAATGAAGGCACCGTGGTTTTCTCGGGAGGAGCAGCAACCGTCAATGTGGCCACGAGTGAAACTTTTAAGAACTTGCAAATCAATAAAAACAACGCCACCAACTTAACCATTTCAGCCGGAGACACTTTGATTGTGGGTGCCACGACCACTCTCACCAATGGAGGTTTGGGTGGAACCGGAACCTTGAACGTGGCCAAATCCATCTCTGTCGATTCAGGGTGGGATGGCTCAACCAATGGAACCATCAACATCACTGGAACAGACGTTCAATCTTTATCCCTGAATGGAGACCAAGCTCGTCTCGCGGGAACCATCACCCTCAACAACCCGAACTTCACCATCAATGGAACAGGATCGGGTACTTTAAACTTCAATATTCTCAATCTCCAAGCAGGTACCGTGAATGCCACGGGTTTCAACCTCACTGTGGCCAGCACCTTCTCTCAATCCGGGGGAGTCTTTACTGGAGGAAGCGGCACCATCACTCATACCAATAACTTCACTCTTTCCGGTGGGACTTACACTGCCAGCTCCGGAACCACCAACTTCGCAGGGGATTTTACTCGTACTGCAGGAGGAACTTTCACTCATAATAATGGAAGCATCGTCACAAATGGCGGCGCAAGCGCTTGGGATGTGACGGGTACAGAAACCCTTCACAATCTTACGATCAATACCACAGGAACCAGTATCCTCACAGTGGTCAGCGGAGACACTTTAGTAATCGAGGGCACTTTGCTCCTACAAAATGGTCAATTCAGCGCGGGAACTTTAAGCGTGCAAGGAGACATGGTTGAAGAAGGCACTTGGGATGGAGGCACTTTAGGAGGCGAAATAAAAGTGGAAGGTACAGGTACACAAACGGTAACTTTGAATGCAGGAAGTATAGAACCCGCAAACACCTTCACCATCAACAACAGTGACGCCACGGTCAACGCACCGGGCAGTGGCAGCGCCTACTTCTGGCTCTTCAACCTTTCCGCAGGGACCTTCAATGGAAACGGCGCAACAATCACTATAGACAACACCTTCACTCAAAGCGGCGGGACTTTCAATTCGAGCACAGCGAGCCTCAGTTTTTCAGTCAGTATGACTCAAAGTGGAGGAGCCTTTAATGGCAGCTCAGGAACCGTCACCTATGCCGCAGGTTTCACTCTCTCGGCAGGCACCTATACGGCCAGTTCCGGAACCACCTACTTTCAAGGAAATTTCACTCACACCGCAGGAGGAACCTTCAGCCACAATAACGGCACCGTAGAATTCAACACCGCGGGCGACAGCACTTACAACGTAGCTAGCTCAGAGACCTTCAACCACGTGACTCTCAATAAAGCAGGTTCCAATGCGACCATCTCTTCAGGAGACACCTTCATCGTATTGGGAAACCTAACTTTAAGCGATGGACGTTTCAATACTGGAACTTTGGAGATCTATGGCGACGTAAGCGTCGGAGCTGCTTACGATGCAGCCAGTTCTCCCATGATTTTTAGAGGATCCGCAACGCAAATCTTCACCCTGGGAATAGCAAACAGCATCAATGGGGACCTCACCATCAACAAAAATGGCGGGTCTGTGCAACAAAGTGGCGCTTTGATTTTAGATGCAAATTCTCAAGACCTCCTCATCACATTAGGCACTTACAACATCAATGGATCCGACTTAAGCGTGAATGGCACGTCGGGAACAATGGTCGTACAAAACGGTGGAATTTTCCAACTCCAAGGAGGGGAATCCATCACATTGAACGGAGGAAATCCAAGTTTACAAACAGGCAGCCTTGTGAAATACAACGGCGCGGCTGGCCCTTACACTCTTAAGGATTTCACCTACAAATCCTTAGAAATTGCGGGCGGAGCCAGTTCCATCTTTGCCTTGCCAGCCACCCTAAGCATCGGTGAAAACTTAAGCATCACTTCAGGAATTTTGCGCTTGGCAGGCAATGCACTCACCGTGACGGGAACTTTTTCCAACACAGGCACCTTGCAATTGCAAGGGGGCGAAAGCGTAACTTTGACCAACGACAGCAATTCCGGAACAGTGGAATATGTGGGTGATGGAGACAGTGGAGCCGATGACTACACTTTAAAAAATTGGACTTATTACCATCTCAGCATCGCCACCACCGATGCCAACGATTCCATCACGGCTTCCACTTCCCCTGTCGACATCAATGGAAATCTTTCAATTTCGAATGGAACCTTCGTGGCCCCCACGGTCTTGAATCTCAGCGGAAATTTTGCACGCAGCGGAGGCACATTCAACCCCAATAGTGGAACCGTGGTTTTGAATGGCGGCAACCAAAGCATCAGCGGAACCCTCACTTTCAACAACCTCAGCAAAATCACCAGCTCAAGCGTCACTCTCACCTTACCCGCCAGTACCACTCTCACCATTACCGGCACCTTGACGCTCAAAGGAGTTTCCGGCCAGCTCCTCGCCCTTCGCAGCAGTTCCAATGACATGCAAGCCGTAATCGACGCACAAGGTTCACGCATCGTGGAATACCTCGACATAAAAGACAACAGCAACATCAATGCCACCGCGATTTCTTGTGGAAATTGTGTCAACAGTCTCAACAACAACGGCTGGAATTTCAACATCGCCAACATCAGCGTCAGTGCCATTTCAGGGAACACCACCGAAGCAGGCGGCACAGCCACTTTCACCGTAGTGCTCGACACCGAACCCAGCGCCGACGTTAGTTTCAATATCAGCAGCAGCGATACTAGCGAAGGCACCGTGTCCCCCTCCTCTCTCACTTTCACATCCGAAAATTGGGATACGCCTCAAACCGTCACCGTAACGGGAGTGAACGATGCTTTTGTGGACGGAGACATCAGCTTCAACATTGTGAATGGCAGCATCACTTCAGCAGATGGCGAGTACAACGGCTTGAATCCCAGCGACGTGAGTGTAACGAACACAGACAACGACATCATAGGCCTCACCATCGTTGAATCCGGCGGTAACAGCGCTGTGACCGAAGGGGGAGCCACCGATTCTTACACCGTGGTTTTAAACACCGAACCCACCGACGACGTGACCGTGAGTTTCACCGTAGGTTCCCAAATTTCTTTGAGCAGTCCGAGCTTCATTTTCACCCCAGAAAATTGGGACGATCCGCAAACCCTCACTATCACCGCCGTCAATGACGCCATTGCCGAAGGAGCTCACTCCACCAACATTTCTCAAACAGTGTCCAGCAGCGACCCTCAATACGATGGCCTGGGTCTGAGCAGTATCAGCGTGGCCATCACCGATAACGACACCGCGGGCCTCACTGTCAGCGCCATTTCGGGCAACGTTTCTGAAGCCGGAACCACCGCCACTTTCACCGTAGTGCTCACCTCTCAACCCATCGCAAACGTCAGCTTCAGCGTGATGAGCAGCGACACCACCGAAGGCACCGTATCCCCCAGCTCTCTAACCTTCACTTCCGAAAATTGGAGCACCCCCCAAACGGTCACCGTAACAGGGGCCAATGATTTTGTGGTGGATGGAAGCATTGCCTTCAGCATCGTGAATGGAAGCACCACTTCCGACGACTTGAATTACAGTGGCATAAATGTCAACGACGTGAGCCTCAACTGCAGCGACAACGACGTAGCCGGCTTCAGCGTCAGCGCCATTTCGGGCAACGTTTCTGAAAGCGGTAACACCGCGACCTACACTGTGGTCTTGATTTCAGAACCCACTGACGACGTGAGCTTCGACGTAGAAAGCAGCGACCTCAGCGAAGGCACTGTCTCCCCCAACTCCCTCACTTTCGATGCCAGCGATTGGAACATTCCACAAACCGTGACCGTGACCGGAGTGAACGATGACAACGACGATGGCACCGTCGCCTTCACCATTCTCAACGGAACCGTCAGCTCTGACGACTCCAATTACAACGGCCTCAGCCCCAGTGACGTGAGCGTGAACTGCACCGACGACGACAGCACTTCCATCACTTTAACGCAATCGGGTGGAAACACCGCCGTTTCCGAAGCAGGCACCAGCGACTCCTATTCTTTCGTACTCACCAGTCAACCCTCTGCCAACGTAATCATCACCTTCACAGGCAATTCCCAATTGGAATTGAGTGAAAACAGCCTTACTTTCACACCTGAAAATTGGGATGCACCCCAAATTTTAACGGTCCAGGCAGCCAATGATTTTGTGGCCGAGGGCCCACATTCTGTAGAAATTTTCCATTCTGTAAACAGTGACGATTCCACTTACAATGGCTTTGAATTGAGCAGCGTCAACGCGGCCATCACCGACAACGACGTGGCCGGCTTCAGCGTCAGCGCCATTTCAGGTGAAGTGACCGAAACCGGAACCACCGCCACTTATACAGTGATGTTGACTTCTCAACCCACCGCTGAGCTCAGCTTCAACATCGTGAGCAGCGACCCTTCCCTGGGCACTGTCTCCCCCTCTTCACTCAGCTTCAATTCAAGCAACTGGAGCTCCCCACAAACTGTCACGGTAACGGGAGTGAACGACTTCACCGTGGAAGGAACTTCCACTTTCACGCTCGTGAATGACGTGGCCAACTCCATGGACAGCGCGTACAACAACTTGAATCCTGCCGATGTCTCTGCCTCAAGAACCGACAACGACCTTGCAGGCATTACTTTGGTGGAATCTGCGGATGAAAGCAGCGTCACTGAAGGCGGAGCCACGGACTCCTACACCCTAGTACTCGATGCCAAACCCAGCAGCGAAGTGAGCATCACTCTCACGGGGGATCCACAAATCAGCCTGAGCAGCGAAATGCTGATCTTCACTCCAGACAATTGGAACCTGGCTCAAACCATCACCATCACGGCCGTAAACGATTCTATTTTAGAAGAAGACGACATGGTGGGCATCGGGCACACGGTGAGCAGCAGCGATCTCAACTTTGACTCCCTCGCCGTGGACTCCATTTTTGTCACCGTAAACGACAATGATGTCGAGGATCCAGAAGAGGAAGAACCCACCCCGAAGATGAGGAAGAAGACGAAAACAGTGGAGGAGGCAGCGGAAGTGGCGGAGGCGGCCACAGTTCCTCAGGGGGTAGCTCTCACGAAGAAGAGGATGACGAGGATTCCGTGAGTTCTCTTGAAGAAAATTTTGAAGAGACCTTGCCCAATCACTGGTCAGACAGTTATTTGAAAAACACTTTGGAAGAAAGCTTCATTATTGAAGTGGCCATTGCTCAAGAATCCTTCCTCGACCTACTTTCCGAATTCTTCATCCTCCCCGACTTGACCATCAGCCGCAGCGATGTTTTGACCTTCTTACTCGTACAAAGTGGCGTGGACATCACCTTGCTCAGCACCCATGTGGAACGCCCCGACTTTTCAGACGTGACGAGCAAAGACGAAGGTTTTGGCATCATCAATTTTGCAGCGGAAGCCGGATTGATTGACGGCTACGGCGATGGAACCTTCAAACCCTCCCGCATCACCAACCGAGTAGAAGCGCTCAAACTTGTGTCCACGTTCTATCAAGAAGTGCCCAAAGAACTGCGTGGAGATGAGTTATTGGCCCGTTACAATTTGGAAGAAAATCCCTTCAGTGACGTCGATTTGGATGAATGGTACGCTCCTTACGTCATCGCCGCCTACAGCAACGGAATCATTCAGGGTTACCCCGATGGAACTTACAAACCTTCGCAAAGCATCACTCACGCCGAATTCTTAAAAATAGCCATTTTAGGAAAAAGGACTTTGTGGGAGTAGAAATCGCTTGACGAGGGCGTTTTAGCACTTTAATATTGTGAGTGCTAATTTAACGAAAAACCTATGTCTCGTATCATCGGAATCGATCTCGGAACCACCAACACCTGTTTTGCCGTCATGCAAGGAGGAGACGCCACCGTCATTCCCAACGTTGAAGGCAAAAACACCACCCCTTCCATCGTGGCCACTAAAGACGGCGAGCGCCTCGTGGGCGAACCCGCCAAGCGTCAAATGGTGATGAACGAAAAAAACACCGTCTTTTCAGCCAAGCGCCTCATCGGGCGTCAATTCAATGAAGTGAAAGAGCTCGTTGCACGCTTCCCTTTCGAAACCAAAAAGTCCAGCAACGGCGAAGTGGACATTGTGCTTGAAGGCAAGGCCAAGAAGCCCGCCGAAATCAGCGCGATGGTTTTGCAAAAAGTAAAAGCGGACGCTGAAAAATACCTCGGTGAACCTGTAACTCGCGCGGTGATCACCGTGCCCGCTTACTTCAACGACGCACAGCGCCAAGCTACGAAAGACGCCGGAGAAATCGCCGGCCTCACCGTGGAACGCATCATCAATGAGCCCACCGCCGCAGCCCTGGCCTACGGTCTAGACAAGCACACTGGAGACAAAAAAATCGCAGTCTTCGACCTGGGAGGAGGAACTTTTGACGTGTCCATTTTGGAACTCGGCGACGGCGTCTTCCAAGTGCTGTCCACCAACGGAGACACCTTACTGGGAGGAGATGACTTCGACAATGTGCTCATCGAATGGCTCGCGGATGAATTCAAAAAACAAGAAGGCATCAACCTTCGCGAAGACAAAGTGGCACTGCAACGCCTCAAAGAAGCCGCCGAAAAAGCAAAGATCGAGCTCTCTAGCCAACATGAAACCGAGATCAATTTGCCTTTCATCACCGCCGACAAAAACGGTCCCAAGCACATGGTGCTCAAGCTCTCTCGCAGCAAGATGGAAGACCTGGTGGCTCCGCTCCTCGAGCGGCTCATGAAGCCTTGTAAGCAAGCCATCGACGACTCCGAAGTTTACGTGAGCGACATCGACGAAGTGGTACTCGTGGGAGGAATGACTCGCATGCCCGCCGTGCAAGCCAAGGCCAAAGAAATCTTCGGCAAAGAACCTCACCGTGGCATCAACCCCGATGAAGTCGTAGCCCTCGGCGCTGCGATTCAAGGAGGAGTTTTGCAAGGTGACGTGAAAGACGTTTTGCTGCTCGACGTGACTCCTCTGACCTTGGGAATTGAAACCCTCGGCGGAGTGATGACCCCCATGATCGAACGCAACTCGACCATTCCCACTTCAAAATCCCAAGTGTATTCCACCGCAGCAGACAACCAACCTTCCGTGGACATCCGCATTTTCCAAGGTGAACGCCCCTCGCTCAAGACAACAAATTCCTCGGAAACTTCCAACTCGACGGCATCCCTCCGGCCCCGCGCGGCGTGCCTCAAATTGAAGTGACTTTCGACATCGACGCGAACGGAATCATGAATGTGAAGGCCACTGACAAAGCCAGCGGAAAAGTGCAACACATCACTATCACCGGCCACTCCGGACTCTCCAAAGAAGAGATTGAAAAAATGAAGAAAGAGGCCGAACTCCATGCCGACGAAGACAAGAAAAAGAAGGATGCCGTAGAAGCACGCGTGAACGCCGAATCCCTCGTCTCACAAACCGAGCGCACCCTCAAAGACCTCGGAGAAAAAGTACCTGCAGATGTGAAGGGGGCCGTAGAAAGCAAGGTCGCCGACCTTAAAAAAGTCCTCGAAAACAAGGACGCGACGCCCGACGAACTCAAGACAGCCAGCGAAGCCCTCTCCAGCGAAATCCAAAAAATCGGCTCCGCAATGTATCAACAGCCCGGCGCCGGCGCCCCTGGTGCAGAAGGCATGGGTGGGATGGGCGGCGCAGCCGGCAGCGACGACCCCGATGTGAAGGTCTACCCCAAGGATTCAAAGCCTGAAGACGCTGCATCCGACACAAAACCCGACGATGAAAATGGCGAAAATAAGGGGCCGACTATTGATGGAGAGGCGAAGTAGCATAACTCAAACTACAATGACCCATTGAAACAGTCCCCAATCAAAGTATAATAATCACATGCAAATCATTCCAAAGATATCTTCAGTTATGAAAACCACACCACTCCCCGTGGAATTCAAAGGTCAATAATCAACGCCAAAAACAGCATAAATGATACTCATATCTGAGGAAATCTCCTCCTCTTCAGTCAGCTCCATGCCTGCTCGTATTTTTGCAGCCACTAAAAGATCCCGGTACAGCAGGTCATTGGTATAGACGAAATAATTCCAGCGTTTATCATTTTCAAAATCATAGGGAGCTAAAATGTTTAAAAGTTGCTCCCGATCTTGAATCCTTTCAAAGGCAAGAGCCATTCCTTCTGCTGCGATAGTTCCATCCTCACTGCTGAGCATCTGATTCATTAAAAGATCTTTATCGTCAATATCTGCTTTCAATCCTTCAATCATCGCAAGGACATCTTCACCCCACCCCATATCACCCTCAGCAGTGACAGAAGCCACCTCAGCAAAAGTGTAGGCGATGCGTAACCTTTCCAAGAGATTGAAATGCATGCTCACAAACATAGCGATCAAGAGCACAGGGATGAACAATAAAAGATACTTTTTAGACATAAATATAAATGGCGAGGAGTGCACCCAACCTTAAATCATTTTCATGTTTTGTACAAGATGGACTGATGGCCTCTAGCGCCTCCATCAAAAAAAATATAAACTAAAACCATGACCAAAGCCCTCATTGAACTCCAGAAAAAAATCAAAAAATATCTCAAATCCATCCAATGAACACCTCCCTATCCTTCGTCCACTTCTGCGACCATGCCTCCATGAGCACGGATGGAAAGTTGAATTTGGTCGGGATCTTCGAAGGCCTATTCGCTCAAGAAATGCCCACACGACATCCACAGATGTTTGCACTCATCCGCTTGAACTTTCCAAAGGGAAACCATACCATCACAGTAACTTTGATGCAGCAAGACAAAGTGCTCGCCAAAACAACTTTTGAAAAAGATGTGGCCAAGGGAACTCCACAAAACCTGCTCTGGGGCATTTACGCCTTAGACATCGAAAGCTGGGATCCCATCGAGCTCAAAGCTTACGAAAATGGCACGGAACTCGGTGGAGCCACTTTGCCCATTTACCGCCTCCCTAAACCCTTTAAAAAACCTTCCAAATGAAAATCCAACCCGTTGAATACGCACTCTTCTGTGATTACGCCTCCGTTTCCATGGATGGCAAAATCAACATGAACGGCATCTTCGAACGCATCCTTGCCGAAAAAACCCCCGTCACTCATCCGCAAATGTTCGTGGTGTCTCGCCTCATCTTACCCAAAGGGAAACACAGCGTGACCTTTACGCTCATGCAGCAAGACAAAGTGCTCGCCAAATCCAATTTCGAAAAAGAAATCCCCAATGAACTCGGCGTCCACAATCATTTTTGGAGCATTCAAGGCCTGAAAATAGAAGCGTGGGACCCGCTTGAACTTCAAATTCTGATTGAAGGCAAACAAGTTTTTGTGAAGCGTTTACCCATCATTAAAGTAGAGCGCAAGGGAAAAGATCCCAACAAAGCAGCATAGCTTGCCTTGCCCCACTTTCACTTCTTCGCTATCCTGGCCGGGCCTAATCAAAGCTCATGCTCGACCCCAAATTCATCGTTCAAAATCCAGCCGCTGTGAAGACTGCTGCCGAAAAAAAACACATCAGATTTGACGTGGAACATTTCATTCAAGTGGATGAGAATCGCCGCGCTGTGACCGCCGACCTCGAAGCCATTCGCGCCGAAAAAAACGCGGCAAACGACAAAATCAAAGCCCTCAGCGGCAATGAAAAACAAGCCGCCATCGAAGAAATGCGCAGCAAAGGCGATCTCGAAAAATCCCTCGGCGAAGAGCTCAATCGAATCGAAATGGAATGGAAAGGTCTGCTGCTACGTGCCCCAGCCCCTTGCTCGCCCGAAACGCCGGAAGGAAAAGACGACAGCGAAAATGTCGAACTCTACAAGGTCGGTGACTTGCCTCAATTCAAAGACCAAGACGGCGTCGTGTTCGAGCCCAAAGACCACATCACACTGGGTGAAGAACTGGACATCATCGACGTAGAACGCGGCGTGAACATCGGTGGTTCTCGCAGCTACTTTCTCAAAAACGAAGGCGCACTTTTAGAACTCGCCATACTCCGCTTCACCCTCGACAAGCTCGTGTCCAAAGGCTTTGTGCCCTTCCTTCCTCCCCTCATGGTGAATCGTAATGCCATGGAGGGCACCGGTTATTTCCCCGGTGGCGAAGAACAAGCCTACACTCTCGGTGTGAAACGTCCAGAAGACGAGCATATTGAAAGCGATGATAAATACCTCATTGGGACCAGCGAAGTTCCTGTGACTTCTTACCACCGTGATGAAATCCTCAAAGAAGACGAATTGCCCAAACGTTACGCCGGTTATTCCTATTGCTTCCGCCGTGAAGCCGGCACGTATGGAAAAGACACCCGCGGCCTCTATCGCATTCATCAATTCCAAAAAGTAGAACAAGTTGTGCTCTGCAAAAACGACCCCGAGGAATCCAAAAAAATGCATGAAATGCTCCTGAAAAATGCCGAAGAAGTTTTACAAGATTTACACCTGCCTTATCGCGTCGTAGCCGTGTGCAGCGGAGACATGGGCCAGGGCCAATACTACAAAAACGACATCGAAACTTGGATGCCCAGCCGAGGCAACTACGGCGAAACGCACTCTTGCTCCACCTTCCACGAATTCCAAGCCCGCCGTCTCAACATCCGTTACAAAGACGCAGACGGCAAAATGCAATTCGTCCACACCCTCAACAACACCTGCGTGGCCTCCCCTCGCATCCTCATTCCCATCCTCGAAATCTACCAAAACGCCGACGGATCAGTGACGATTCCGACGGTGCTAAGGCCTTATATGGGTGGACGCGATAAAATCACTAGGAAATAAGCTGAATGAAACCACTGGATCTCCTGCTAAATCGTTTCACTCAAAAACGCATTCAAATCGAAGGTGATCATGTGGAATACGAAGATATATCAAGAAATCTGAGTCTAAATTTAAACGAAGTGACTCACATGAATTATGGAATTACCCAGCTATACATCAATGGAATAAGAATGAACCGATTCTATAACATTGATCTCCAAACGGCAGACCCAAAACGAAAGATAAAGATTATCATGCAAGTCATTGCACCTTTTAAAAGATTCTACCAGAATACAGAAATCAAATTCCAAGAGATCATCAACCATCTAAAACCAACCGCCAAGCGCCTCGCAAATGATGCTTTAAAAAATTGTCGAATGGAGAAACTTTGGAGCTTGCAAAGGTAACCATGAATCGTAAGGGTATAGAAATGACGAAAGGGGTTTTTAAAAAAAGAAAAGGCAATGATCCCATGGAAAGAATCGTATCTAGAGATCAACCTATTTAAATGACCCAGCTAATAAATTTAAAAAACAAATCAAAATACCCTATGTAATGGATGGCATTGTTTTACAATTTTTGCTGGAACATCTCTGGAATGAAGGGCGCACACTGGCTCTTGCCCGAGGTGAAAAAATAGCTCCAATCATTTAGTTTCAAGCCCACCTCACCGGCTCCAAGTCATTCCATTCCAAATATTCGTTCGTTTCTTGAACTCCTATAGCCAAAGTATCATGCCATAACCAGCATTTCGAGTATCCGGAAATATATAGATCGAAAACACATAATTATGGTCAGGAGAAAATCCAACGGCAGGCGCCCATCTACTGCCAGATGTAGCCTCAGGATCTTTAAAGATTACACAACGCCATTCTCTCTGTGCAGGATAATCTGTAACTGGGCTCTGAACATAGTTACAACCCATTACCACCTGCGAAGCATCCACCTGAAATGAGAAGTCCCCAGGGCGAAGTTCTAGCACACGGAAATTAGATGCCTGTACCGCTTCAATAATTTCTTTAGCTGTTGCCCACTTTTCTCTAGGGTCAGCCGCAACACGCCGCATTGCGTCTGCATGAGGTAAAAGTACAAACTGACCTTCTGGAGTGACTATTACATTTGTAATATCTAAGTCTCGCTGTCTAATTGCTGGCTCACCATCATCTTCATAAACTCCAGCTAAACAAGGCCCCCCGGGCAGTGCAGCGGCCAACTTGAGCTTAGCAGCGTCATTTGCTAATAAATATTCTCGCAATCGAGCTTCCAGTCCGTACTCACCTTCCCAAACTTGACCTGCTGTTTTATCCTCTCTGAGGGCAGCAGGATAGTATCCTGAATCATATCCTTCTGGCCTGCCTCCTCTTGTCATTACTACAATACCTCGATCAAAATCTTCCTTCATTTGCCCAATATAAGCCTCTAAAAGCTCACCAAGTCTTTCTGGTACTTGAGTGGTAATACAAGGTTTGATAAGCTCTCCCTTCGTAGAAATCGCTTCATCCTCACCTTTTTGCATCCCAGCAAGCACTTGACTTATTTGACCCTTAATCCTTTCCAATGAGAGTGTTCCAAAGTCAGCTGAAAAATTTAATGGTTTCCCCTCAATTCTCATCATTATTGCAGGGAGAAGTGCATCGAGTCTGTGCTCTCGGGTGAGAAGCTCGAGAAGCAAGGATTTGGCCTGCCCCTTATTCACAGGTATGGCATAGCGAAGTTCTTCAGATAAGAAAGATGGACGTAACTCCATACAGAATTAATAAAAATAATAAAAAGAACGAATCATATCCATTCTACTTAATTTTGTCAAAGGAACATGTTTATGCACAAAATAGAACCGCCTCCTCAAGCCCACCTCACCGGCTCCAAGTCATTCCATTCCAAATATTCGTTCGTTTTGCTGAACGGTTTGGATCCAAAAAAACCGCTGTAGGCCGAAAAAGGGGATGGATGAGCCGCCTTCAAAATACAATGTTTTTCTGTGTCTATTTTCGCTCCTTTTTCTTGGGCATAACGGCCCCACAAAATAAAAACCAAATGCTCTTTTTCGCGCGACAAAACATCCACCACGGCATCTGTGAATTCCTCCCAACCCTTGTGCTGATGCGAACCCGCTTTGTGCGCTTCCACCGTGAGCGTGGCATTGAGCAGCAAAACCCCCTGCTCAGCCCAGTCGTCTAGACATCCTTCCACGCGAAGTGCACCCCCCACATCTTCCTGAATTTCTTTAAAAATATTTTGCAAAGAAGGGGGCAGCGTCACCCCTGGATTCACCGAAAAACACAGCCCATTCGCCTGCCCGACTCCGTGGTATGGATCTTGCCCCAAAATCACGACCTTCACTTTTTCAAAAGGACACAATTCAAACGCCCGAAAAATATTCACAGGCGTAGGGAAAACTTTCTTCTGCCCGTACTGCGCACGCACAAAATCAGTCAATTTCACAAAGTAAGGCTTTTCAAACTCCTCAGCCAGCTGGGTTTTCCACGAGGGATGAATTTTAACGTCCATGCGCCAATTCTAACGAGTCCGGCTTGCTTATTCAAAGGTTCTTGCTCTTCCTTTTTTTTAAGATAGCCTCTAATATTTCCACCGTCCTTTCATTTTTCTTCCATGAAAAAAATCCTCCGCATCGTTTTGAAAGTTTTTTTATGCCTCATTTTGGTCGCTCCCATTTTGGGAAGCCTGGGCATTTTCCCCGAACCCACCGCCGATCTCTACAACACGCCTGAAGCTTTCGCCTTCATCCAAACCTTGATGGATGCAAAATACATCCCACTTCTCAATACTTTGATTTTCGCCCTCGCCATTGTGCTCACCTTCATGAACCGCATGGCTTTGGTCGCTCTGCTCATCCTCCCCATCACCGTGAACATCGTGGCCTTTCACTGGGTGCTCGACGGCGGTCCTTTCACAAGCGGAGCCATCATGGGCAATCTTTTGCTGCTCATCAACCTGTACTTTTTATGGGACAATCGAAAAAGCTATGGCGTCCTCTTGAAAAAATCCTAAATCCCACGCCTTCGTGAGCAGCCTCCAAAAACAAAACGCCCCCCTTCGCGAACGACTGCACAAAGTCATCGCCGCCAGTGGACTCTGCTCTCGTCGTGAAGCCGAAGAACTCATCGCCAAAGGTCGTGTCCACGTGAATGGCAAACGGATTCAAAAAATGGGCATCAAAGTCAGTCCTCTCGACAAAATTGAAGTGGACGGACGCGTCTTACCCGAAAAAGCCGCTCCCCTCACCCTTGCACTGCACAAACCCGTGGGTCTCCTGACCTCCAAAAAAGATCCCTTCCACTCTGAAACAGTGATGGATCTTCTGCCCACTTCCTATCAACATTTGAACCCCATTGGCCGCCTCGACAAAGACAGCGAAGGCTTGCTCTTACTCACCTCTGACGGCGCTCTTTTGGAGCGCCTCACCCATCCTAAGTACGGCCATGTGAAGACCTACGAAGTGCTGGTTCAGGGCGACGTCACCGACAAAGAAATCGAGCTGCTGCGCACCGGTCCCATCCACCTCGATGACTACTTGCTACGTCCCATGCAAGCTCGCATCCTGAGCCAAGAGGTGTCTCGCATGAGCGGCAAAACTTATACTTGGCTCGAAATGAAATTGGGGGAAGGCCGCAAACGCCAAATCCGTCGCGTGATGGAAGGTCTCGGCTTCCCTGTACGACGACTCATTCGCACCGCCATTGGAAAAGTTCAGCTCGGCAAATTGAAACCAGGTAAAACACGTCCTTTAACAGATGAGGAATTGCGTGACCTTTATTCTTAAAGTGGACAATACTGATTTTGGGTGATCTACAACATTTTTCAAAAAAATCCAGCTCATTTATTCGACAGATGAGTCTTTCCTTATATAATTACGCGCGATAAGCCCTCGGCTTCGATTGTGTTGAGAGAGGGGGCACAGGTAAAACTCGCCGTGACGACGGCGTGCGTTTGCTTCTGCTTTACATCCTTAAAATCGTCTTCGGCCTATGCCCAAAACCACTGCAAAGACAAAGACGTCCGCTTCAGCGTCCCCTACGGCGCTTGGACGTACTTCGACGAAGCCTTTGGAACGTGTCTACTTTGTGGACAACCAATGGAACGTCGAGCTCCCAGACCTTATTGAAATCCAAACGGATTCCTACAAATGGTTTCTAGGAGAAGGGATTCGCGAACTTCTCGATGAAATCTCCCCCATTTCCGACTTTTCCGGAAAGAAACTCGAGCTCCAATTCTTGGATCACTCTCTGGGTGAATGCAAATACACGGCTGAACAATGCCGCCGCAAAAATCTCTCTTACGAAGCGCCTCTTAAAGTGCACGTTCAACTCATCAACAAAGAGAGCGGAGAAATCAAGGAGCAGGACGTATTTCTCGGCCCCATCCCTCTGATGACCGACAACGGTAGCTTCATTGTGAACGGAATCGAACGCGTGGTGGTTTCCCAAATCGTGCGCAGCCCCGGTGTGTTCTTCTCTAAAAACGCTGCTGCCCCTGGCATGCACAACGGAAAAATCATCCCTAAGCGCGGAGCTTGGCTTGAAATTGAAACTGACAAAAAAGGCATCATCACGGTGAAAATCGACCGCAAACGCAAAATCTACGTGACTTCTATGCTGCGTGTATTCGGATTCGACACCGATAAAAAAATTCTCGACCTCTTCAAAAACGATGTGAAAGATCCCATCCACGATTACATGATGCTGACTCTTGAAAAAGATCCAGCCAAAACCATGGATGAAGCCTACAAAGCCATCTACAAAAAGATTCGTCCTGGAGATTTGGCCACGCCTGAAAATGCCAAGGCTCTCATCGAATCTTTGTTCTTCGACTACAAGAAGTACGACATGGGCTCTGTGGCTCGTTACAAAATCAACCGTCGTTTCGACCTCAAAACTCCGAACGAACGTAAATTCCACACCTTCCAAACCGACGATTTCATTCTGATTTTGAAGCACCTCATCAAGCTCAATAACAAAGAAGCAGAGCCCGATGACATCGATCACCTTTCTAACCGCCGCATTCGCCCGGTGGGTGAACTCGTGCAAAACAAGTTCCGCGTGGGACTGCTTCGCACCGAGCGCATCGCCAAAGACCGTATGACCGTGATGGACCTCGAAACTGTGACTCCGACCCAACTCGTGAACTCTCGTCCAATCACTGCCGCGCTTCGCGAATTCTTCGCAAGCTCTCAGCTTTCTCAATTCATGGATCAAACAAACCCTCTCGCCGAGCTCGAGCACAAACGCCGTCTCTCTGCGATGGGGCCTGGAGGTCTCTCTCGTGAACGTGCGTCTTTCGACGTTCGTGACGTACACCCTTCTCACTATGGAAGGATCTGTCCAATCGCAACCCCTGAAGGACCCAACATCGGTCTCGTGGTTCACCTAGCGACCCATGCGCGCCTCAACAAATACGGCTTCATTGAAATGCCGCTCCGCGAAGTGCTTCACAGTTTGAAGAACGATGGAAAAGCTGCCCTCGGACACACTCTGGCTGAAACCCTAGAGGGCATCAAAGCCGGTACCAAACTCGGAGAAAAAGAGGTGAAGGCACTCGCAAAATCCAAGGACCTCAAAGAAGTTCCCGTGACCGCAACTCTCGGAAACAAGATCTCTTACTTCGACGCCGAGGATGAACGTGAAATCATCTACGCTCAAGCCGGAACTCCCATCGCAGAAAATGGAGACCTCGAAGAAGACACTGCCGTTGCTCGCAAAAACGGAGAACCGATCCTCACCGACGAAAAAGAAGTGACGCACATTGACATCTCCCAACAGCAGATCATTTCTGTGTCCACTTCCCTCATCCCTTTCTTGGAGCACGACGACAACACCCGTGCCTCCATGGGGTCCAACATGCAACGTCAAGCCGTTCCTCTCTTGAAACCTCAAGCTCCCATTATAGGAACCGGTATGGAGGGTAGCGCCGGACGCAACTCTCAACAAGTGCTCGTGGCTGAAGACAGTGGAACCGTGTCTTATGTGGACGGATCTCGTATCGACATCATCTACGACTCTGGACGCAAAGCCAGCTACTCTCTCGATGTTTACCGCCGCACCAACCAAGGCACCTCCTTCCACCAACGCGCTCGCTGTGATGCGGGTCAAAAGGTGAAAAAAGGCGACATTTTAGCCGATGGGGCTTCCACCGAAATGGGAGACATCGGTCTGGGACAAAACGTGCTCGTGGCCTACATTCCTTGGGAAGGTTACAACTTCGAAGATGCCGTTATTTTGTCCAGTCGCCTGGTCAAAGACGACCGTTTCAGCTCTGTCCACATTGAAGATTTCACCATCGACGTGCGCGACACCAAGCTGGGACCCGAAATCGTGACTCGCGACATCCCCAACGTGGGCGAGGCCCGCCTTAAGGATCTCGATGAAAATGGCATCATTCGCGTGGGCGCTTCTGTTCGTGAAGGAGACATCCTCGTGGGTAAAATCACCCCTAAAGGAGAAACCGAACTCACTCCTGAAGAGCGCCTGCTAAGAGCCATCTTCGGAGACAAAGCTCGCGACGTGAAGGACACTTCCCTGCGCCTCCCCGGTGGAGAAGGAGGAAAAGTGACCAGCGTGACCGTATTCTCTCGTGAAAAAGGCGACGAACTCGAAAACGGAGTCATTCAACAAATCCGTGTGTCTTTGGCTCAAACCCGTCGCATTCAAGTCGGGGACAAAGTCGCCGGACGTCACGGTAACAAAGGTGTGATCTCCATCATCGTTCCCGAAGAAGACATGCCCTTCATGCCCGATGGAACTCCCGTAGACGTGGTTTTGAACCCGCTCGGTGTGTCCAGCCGTATGAACATTGGACAAATTTTGGAAACCCACCTCGGTTGGGCCGCGAAGAAACTCGGACTCTACATGGCCACCCCTGCCTTGAACGGAATCACCAACGAACAAATCAAAGAGATGCTCATCAAGGCTGGCCTCCCTGAAAATGGAAAGATTCAGCTTTACGACGGAAAAACGGGTCAAGCGTTCGACCATGAATCCACAGTGGGCATCGCCTACATCCTCAAACTGGCTCACTTGGTTGAAGACAAGATTCACGCCCGCTCTGTCGGACCTTACTCACTCGTCACTCAACAGCCTCTCGGAGGTAAAGCTCAACACGGAGGACAGCGTTTTGGAGAAATGGAAGTGTGGGCTCTCGAAGCCTATGGCGCTTCCCACATTTTACAAGAAATGCTCACCATCAAGTCCGACGACGTGTACGGACGTGCCAAGGCCTACGAATCCATCATTAAGGGTGAAGCCATCCGTAAACCTCGCACTCCTGAATCTTTCAACGTTTTGGTCAAAGAATTGCAATCTCTGTGTCTCAACGTAGACCTCTTGCAAATCACCGAAGATGAAGACGTGAACATAGAAGAAGAGTACGTAGAACCTGAAGAAGAAGTGATCGTGGCAGAAGCTCCTCACACCGAAATAAACGGCGAAGAAGTTGAAAGTTCCGTCGAAGATCTCTTGGAAGGCGACGAACTCGATGAAGAAGATGCCGAAATGATGGGCGAGAGTGAAAAAGAACCCGACTTCAATAAAGAAGAGGAATAAATCGAATCTCAACATTGTTCTCTCAATTCCTAATTATGGACACCTTACTTTGGTCCCTCATCCTCGTTGCCTCTCTCGCTGTTCTAGCGCAGTCCGCTAAGGTCTTCGCAGCAGCAGGTGCAGACACCGCCAAATCCCTCGGTTGGACTTCCCTTTTCATGGGAGTCACCGTGATGGCACTCGGAACTTCTGTTCCCGAACTCGCCACCTCACTGTGGGCCGCGGGCACTCAAAACACGAGCCTCGTGGGGGCCACCGTAGTGGGTTCCAATATTGCAAACGTACTCCTCATTTTGGGAGTCTGCGCGTTGCTCACCAAGGGCCTCAACCTTGGCAAGGAAGGCATGCAGCGTCAAGTCGGCCTGCTGCTCGTCTCCGCCTTTCTGCTCATGGTGACCCTCTACGACGGCCGCTTTGAATGGTTTGAAGGGATACTCATGCTCGGTTTCTACATCCTCTACAGCTTCTTCTCTATTGAAGAACATAAACAGGGCCGCCTGGAGGCATTGCAAAACTGGTTCACCGGACCAGAATTCAGCTCCAAACTGCTGGTTTTAACTCTCGGCTGCGGCCTCATAACGGTAGCAGCTTCCTACGGAGTGGTGCGCTCCATTGAAGAGCTCACTTCCATCACGAAGCTTCTTCCCAGCGTACTCAGCGCCAGCGTGCTGGCCCTGGGCACTTCTTTGCCTGAACTCAGCACGGCCTATTACGCCACTCGAAAAGGAAACACCGACCTTGCCGTAGGGACGGTGCTTGGATCTCTGGTCTTCAACGCGACCTTGGTCTTGGCCCTGCCTTCCTTCATTCAAACCCTCAATGTCCATCACGACACTCTGGTGCTAGGGCTCCCCTTCCTTCTCATTTCCACCTTGCTGCTGCTCTTTGCACTCACTCAAAAAAAACTCAGCACTTACGAAGGATGGGCTTATCTATTGCTTTACATCCTCTTCCTCTTTCAACTTTACACCTCCTTTTAATCCTCTCTTATGATGACTGACCCAAAGAAAGCTCCAGTACTCTTCGATGCTATCGCGATTGCTGTGGCTTCCCCCGAGCAAATTCTCTCTTGGTCTCACGGTGAAGTTAAAAAACCTGAAACCATCAACTACCGCACTCAAAAACCCGAACGCGACGGTCTCTTCTGCGAACGTATTTTTGGACCGATTAAAAACTGGGAATGTGCTTGTGGAAAATATAAGCGTATTCGATACAAAGGTGTGATTTGTGAAAAATGTGGAGTGGAGGTGACCCGCTCCATCGTTCGCCGCACTCGCATGGGCCACATCACACTCGCCGTGCCCGTGACTCACATTTGGTTCTTACGTTCAACTCCAAGCCGCATTGGGCTCCTCCTGAACTTGCCAGTAAAAATTCTGGAACAAATCGTGTACTTTGCCGCGTACATCATTACCGAAGTCGATCAAAAGGCTAAAGAGGAAGCCTTGGTTCAACTGGATGAAGAATTCAAAAACTATAGAAAAGATGTGATCCGCGAATACGAAGAACGCATCAAGAGTGGAACCGGGAACATAAAGGAAATTGAAAAGGAACAGGCTGCCAAAATTGAGGAATTGGTGGAAACCGCTGAGCAAGCTCGCAAAGACCTCGAGTCTTTAGAGAACAGCACCGTGCTCACCGAGCTCGATTACCGCGACATGTCCATGAAGTTCGGCCACGTATTCAAGGCCGGAACAGGGGCAGAATCCTTGCACAAACTCATCCGCGACATGAACCTCGAAGAAGAGATTAAAAAGCTCGACATCGAAATTGAAAAGTCCAGCGGACAAAAGCGCACCAAGCTCATGAAACGCATCAAGCTCATGGGTTCCCTAGTGAAGGCCGGCATCAATCCTGAATGGATGATCATGACCGTGCTCCCCGTGATTCCACCCGATCTTCGCCCCATGGTGCAACTCGATGGAGGACGTTTTGCCGCTTCCGATCTCAACGATCTGTATCGCCGTGTGATCAACCGTAACAACCGTCTCAAGCGTCTCATCCAAATCGGAGCACCTGAAGTGATCTGCCGAAATGAAAAACGTATGCTGCAAGAAGCGGTAGACACTTTGATCAACAACAGCGCGCGCCAAGGAAAACCGTGTTCAACAGCGGGGATAAGCGCAAACTTCGCTCCCTTTCAGATATGCTCAAGGGTAAACAGGGACGCTTCCGCCAAAACCTGCTCGGAAAACGTGTGGACTATTCCGGTCGCAGCGTCATTGTGATCGGTCCTAAGCTCAACCTGGACCAATGTGGACTTCCCAAGCTCATGGCACTCGAACTCTTCAAGCCTTTCGTCATTGGAAAACTCATCGAAGGGGGCTACGCTCACAACATCAAGAGCGCGGAAAAGATGATTCAAAACAACGACCGCGTCATTTGGGATATGCTTGAAGAAGCGACCAAAGAACGTTTTGTGCTCCTCAACCGTGCACCCACCCTGCACCGTCTCGGAATCCAAGCGTTCCGCCCCGTGCTCGTAGAAGGAAAAGCCATTCAAGTTCACCCCCTCGTCTGTGCCGCCTTCAACGCGGACTTCGATGGAGACCAAATGGCCGTGCACGTTCCCCTCTCTCAAAAGGCTCAAGAAGAAGCGCGTGAACTCATGTGCTCCGCAAAGAACCTTTTGAAGCCTTCCGCCGGAGAACCCATCACCGTACCCATTCAGGACATGGTGCTTGGACTCTACTACCTCACCGCAGAGCGTCCAGGTAAGAAGGGGGAAGGAAAAATCTTCGGTAATCTTGAGGAGGCCCTCATTGCCGAGCAGTTTGGTGAACTTCACCTGCAATCCAAGATCAAGATTCGTTTCAACGGTGAAATGATCGAAACCACCCTCGGACGTGCCATTTACAACACCGTGGTGCCCGAACAAATGGGTTACCAAAATCACACCCTCAAAAAGAAAGAGATCTCTGAAATCGTAGCCTTAGTTTTCGAAAAATGCGGCACCGAACCCACCGCCAAATTCTGTGACGACCTCAAAGCACTCGGCTTTCAATACGCCACTCGTTCCGGAATTTCTATGGCCAGCGCCGATCTCATCATTCCTAAAGAGAAGGTCAAGATCATGAAAGAATCCGAAGAAATTGTGGATCAAATTCACGAGTTCTACAACAAGGGCTTCATCACTGAAGATGAACGCTACAACCAAGCCATTAAGATTTGGTCCAAAACCAAGAACGAGATCGGTAAAGCAATGATCCTTGGCTTCGAACCCGAAAACGACATCTACTACCAAGTGGACTCTGGGGCTCGTGGTAACTGGGGACAAATCACCCAGCTCTGTGGAATGAAGGGACTCGTGGCCAACCCTGCCGGTAAGACCATCGAACTTCCCATCAAATCCAACCTCAAAGAAGGTTTCTCCATTCTTGAATACTTCATTGCAACGCACGGAGGACGTAAAGGTAAGTCCGACACCGCGCTCAAAACCGCTGAAGCGGGTTACCTCACTCGCCGTCTCGTGGATGCTGTTCAAGACATCATCATTAAGGAAGACGATTGTGGATCCAAGGACACCCACTTGGTGACTCGTGAAGAATCCGAAAAGATTGGTGAACCGTTTGAAAACCGCATTTTCGGCCGCACTCTCGGTGCCGACGTCATGGAAAAGACGGGCAAGAAAGTGGCCATCCCGAATGGAACGCCCATCGACAAGGCTGCCGTGAAGATTCTTAAAGAAAACGACGTCAGCGAAGTGCGTGTGCGCTCTGTAATGACCTGTCTGACTCTGAACGGAGTCTGCCAAAAATGTTACGGACGTGACCTCGGATCCAGCCAAGAAGTGGAGATGGGAACCGCCGTCGGAATCGTGGCCGCTCAATCCATCGGGGAACCGGGAACTCAGCTCACCATGCGTACTTTCCACATGGGAGGAATCGCGAACGAAGACGACATCACTCAAGGTCTCACCCGTGTGGAAGAACTCTTCGAAGCCCGCACACCTAAAAAGCCTACCGTATTGGCCGAAATCGATGGAAAAGTACAGGTGACTTCTAAGGGAAACCAAATCCACATCACCATCACTCCCACCAACATTCCCACCGAAACCATCGATGTGGAAGACGGCATGGAAGTGCTCGTAAAGAAGGACGACAAGGTCAGCCTTAAAGATGTGCTCGCTGAAAAGAAAGGCAAGAAACTCCGCTCCCCTATGGATGGAGTGGTTGTGAAAGCGGGAAAGAAAGAAATCGTCATTCAACCGGACCTTGCCGAACAAGTCTACAAGGTGGACGCCGGCAAAAGCATTAAAGTGAAAACTGGAGACGTCGTGGCTCGTGGAACCGCTCTCACCAGCGGACACATGAACCTCCGCAAACTCATGAAGCTTTCAGACATCTACACCACTCAAAAATACATCATGAGTGAGGTGCAGAGCATCTACGCGTCTCAAGGTCAGTCCATCAACGACAAGCACATCGAAATCATCACTCGGCAAATGTTCTCTAAGGTTCGCATCGTGGAACCTGGAGCCAGCAACTTCCTGCCCGGTGAAGTCGTGGATTACCAAACTGTGTTCGAAGAAAACATAAAGCTCGAAGGAGACAAACAAGAGCCGATCAAGTTCGAACGTTTGCTGCTCGGTCTCACTCGTATCGCCTTGCACACTCGAAGTTGGCTCTCCGCCGCTTCCTTCCAAGAAACCATACGTGTGCTCGTCGAAGCCTCCACCACTCACCGCGTGGACATGCTCGACGGTCTCAAAGAAAACGTCATCATTGGTCGCCTCATCCCTGCAGGAGAAACCTTCCGCAAGAAGATGCGTGGCGAAGCCATTGATACGCGTGAGGATTAGTTTTGTATAAAACCGACCTACTGGCCAATCAAAGAAAGGGCGCTTCGAAAGAGGCGCTCTTTTAGAACAGCCTATTTACAAGACGCAATTTGTATTGTAAACCCCTCCCCGGGGAGAAACTTTAACCTGTAAAAACAGTAGCCAACACCAACGCCTCTTTTTTTAAAATCCCAGTCTTGCTACAATTGCAACACGTCCATCCTCGTAGCAAAACTCATCCAAAATCAGCAATCCTCCTCTAACCCCACCCCTTATGGATCCCGTCGTACACTTTGAAATGGCCTACGAAAACCGTCAGCGCATGTCTGATTTTTACCAAAAAACCTTCGACTGGAAGCCCATCCACATGCCCCACATGGATGACTATGTTTTAGTCCAAACAGGCGAAACCGACGACAAAGGAATGATTCAAAAGCCGGGCATGATCAACGGTGGTTTTTATAAAAAACCCGAAGATCCCAAGGCACAAGCGCCTTCCGTCGTCATTGCGGTTGAAAACCTCGAGGAAAGCCAGAAAAAAGTCACTGAAAATGGAGGCATTATTCTTGACCAGCCCATGGAAATCCCTGAGGTTGGCCATTATTTCAGTTTCCAAGACACCGAAGGCAACCGCGTGGGTGTGCTGCAACCTTTACCGATGAACTGAAGCGAAGGCACTAAAATTCTCTTGCAATAGCCAATCTTATCGACTAAACTGCTCCAGCTAATGGACCCGCAGGGTCTCTAATAAAACTGTTTAATGCCCACGATCAATCAACTCATTCGTAAGCCTCGCAAGGCTCAAACTCGCAAGAGCAAGGCTCCAGCGCTTCAGCTCATTATGAACACGCTGAAGTCCACCAACCGTCCTCTGTCCTCCCCTTTCAAACGTGGAGTGTGCACGAAAGTGACGACTATGACGCCTAAAAAGCCTAACTCTGCGCTTCGAAAAATTGCTCGTGTACGCCTCACCAATGGAATTGAAGTCACCGCTTACATCGGAGGAGAAGGTCACAACCTTCAAGAACACTCCATTGTACTTGTGCGTGGTGGACGTGTGAAGGATTTGCCCGGTGTGCGTTACCACATCGTTCGTGGAAGCCTCGACACCCAAGGAGTACAAAATCGACGTCAAAGTCGTTCTCTTTATGGAGCTAAGAAACCTAAGAAATAAACCATGAAAACGAAAACCACCACCTACGTACCTCCCCACTCCGATTTCACGAGTGAAAAGTTCATCAACACCATCATGCTCGATGGAAAGAAGACCGTGGCTCGCCGCATCTTCAACGACATGCTGAGTGAAGTGGAACGCCGCGGACACAAGAATCCTAAAGAGACTTTCCTCCGTGCCATCGACAACACCAAACCTGCGATGGAAGTTCGCCCCAAACGTGTGGGTGGAGCCGTGTACCAAGTCCCCTTCGAAGTTCCTGTGAAGCGTCAGCAAATGCTCTCCTTCCGCTGGATACTCACCGCCGCTCGCGGACGCAAGGGTATGCCCATGTACAAGCGCCTCACCGCTGAAATCCTCGAGGCTGCTGAAGGAACCGGATCTGCAATCAAGAAAAAGGACGACGTAGAAAAGATGGCTCAAGCCAACCGCGCCTTCGCTCACTACGCTCGCTTCACAAAGAAGAAGTGAAACGCTTTCATGACTCATCTAAGACCGGGCTTTGTCCGGTTTTTTTGTTTCTAATTTAGGATACTCACATCTTTTTAGAAGATCTCCCGCCATCCACCACATGGCCAATCACAAGGCGAGAATGATTGCCAAGTATGTCATCAAGAGCAGAATGGGCTAGATGAGCTGCCAAAGAATCCCTACGATACCTGGCTTCAGCAGCATTCACGTGTTCAGAAAGACGGAAACCAATAGCCGTTAAAATATCTTCTGGAGAAGAGGATTTAATAGTAAAAGGCTTATATGCTCCTTCCCCAGGAACAAATCGCACCCACGGTGCATTCATATCCACAGAAACAGGGACAAGCTCAAATACAGGGACTATAAGGTCAAGCGCTTCCAAACCATAGGCGGTTGTGCTAGCTCTACTAACAGCAACTTCTCCCATCGTTCTCGTATCAACAAAAGCATGTTGCACGCGCCCAACCAATGCACTCGATTTCTGAGGATTCAAAAAGTCACAAAGGGCATTGGCAAGTTTTTTTCGCCTCGGTCCAGCCCATCTACTCTCATCCGTGAGACCAACATGTGTATCATGAAATACAACCGCACTTTCACCATCATGAAGGCGGCCTTGAAAGACAAGCCCTGTAGGAGCAACATAAGTTCGCCTTGGCCCAAACGGATCGTTGTCTCGTGCGGCCGTTAAAGGCATACAGGCCGAAACGATTCGCTCAACAGTAAGTCTAACCTCATCAGGCCCTTCTAGGAGCTGTTAACATAAGACTTTGAGTAAAAGTGCCACAAGGCAGAGGGAGATAAAGGAGGCATACATCAGGTCTAATTTGTCATAGCGAGTTGAAATTCTTCTGTAATTTTTCATTCGGTGAAATAGGCGTTCAATCTCGTTGCGGTAGGCATAAATGTTCTTGTTGTATTCCCACGGAAATTTCATTTTGCCTTTGGAGGAACGACTGGAGTTATGCCTTTTTCTTTGCACAGCTCCAGAACTTTGTAGCATGAATAACCTTTGTCCATAGCCAAATGATCTACTGTTTTTGGAAACGAATAATCTCTCAAAATTTGTTTTCCAACTTTCACATCGCTCACTTCACCACCTGTTAAAACAAAGTGCATCCCATGATCTGGATCTCCAGCAATCATGTGAATTTTTGTAGTGTACCCACCTCTACTTCGGCCTAACGCTTGTGGCCCCTTTTTTTCATGGCTCCCGCTGCACTGTGGTGCGCTCTATTTGTTGTACTGTCCAGGAAAGCTATTCGCACTTGAAGTACATCTGCTACTTCAAGTGCTCTAAGCATTTGTCCAAAAAGTCCAGATTCGCTCCACCGTTTGTATCTTGTATAAATCGTGTGCCAGTCATTCTCTTTTTCTCTGTAATCGTAGGGCATTTGTCTCCATGCGCACCCTGTTTTAAGTACATAACAAATGGCATCCATGCAACGTTTCAGTGGAATCTTTTCAGGCTTTCTGGGCTTTGGAAAATAAGGCTGGATCAGTTTGAACTGTTCATCCGTTAGCATCTGGTACATGGCGTTAGGGTTAGAGTAACTTCACTCTACACCACTCCTCTATTTATGTTAACAGCTCCTAGAGTACAAACATCCTCATCCACATATCGAGCAGGATTAAAATCCGCAAGCACCTGCAAAGCTTCTTGCCGCCAGTCATAAGGCCTACCCAGAGCCTTTTTTTGAGCAAAAATGGCAGTGATCAACTTAGAAAGTTTCCTATCACCTGAACCCATCGAAACCGATTGAACAGCGGGTATCTTTCCAAAGTCCTTCCAAGTGAGTTGTAAAATACCTTCTAAAGAAGTTCGAAAAAGCCTTTCTGAACCGTCCGGAGAAAGCCCCGCGTTCTGAAAAAAACCTATAAGTTGCTCTAAACTTAAAACAAGTCCTAAGTTGTCATCGATCTCTTCAACATCAACATCCTTGCCCGGTCCTTTTTTCATTGGATTTTAAGTTAGATCTAAACGGTGTGATGATTATTAATAGCACAATCCTGAATACAATCAATAAACTTATGCATGCGTGTCAAAAAATACTGGTGCCGGTAAAAGAGTTTCGTTACAATCGAAACACTCTCACGCCATCTATGAAAATTCGCGCTCTTCTCTTTTTACCCCTCTTGCTCGCCTCTTGCTCAATCTTTGGAAAACTGAGCGAAGTGGAATACAACAATAAAATAGTGGAACGGATGAATCTCGTCTCCACTACGATTGAAGAAAGCGCCACCCTCTACCACGAAACCGTTCCCAATCCCGTCAGAGAAAATTCTGAAATCGAAGTCACCCAAATGAACCTAAGCTACGCCGAAGCCAGCAAGGCCTTGGATGAAGTAGAAAATCTGCTGCTTTTGGAAAGCCGAAACATCGAACAGCAAAACAGCGTTCAAACTGAATTGAAGACTTATCAAAGTGCCGCAAGCGAATACCTGAGCAGCTACAAAGAAATGCTCGCCTACTACGAAAGCGGTGCTTTTAAAGAAGACTTGGATCCAGTGGAAAGCTTAGACGAGGAGCTCCACACGAATTACACCACTTTCATTCAAGCCAACAATGACTTTGTAGACGTGCTTGAAAGTCATATGAGTTCAAATTAGAGGCCATCCTCACAACCTTGACTTTCGCGCTTGCTTGCCTATAATGCGGACACTTTTAATTCGGCGTTTTCGCTAACTTTTTCAATCCATTTATGGCAGCTGACCCCACCACACAGACCTACGACCTCGCACACATTCGTAACATCGGTATTGCCGCGCACATTGATGCCGGTAAGACGACGACAACGGAACGCATCTTGTTCTACACCGGACGTTCTCACAAAATCGGCGAAGTGCACGAAGGGGCCGCAACCATGGACTGGATGGAACAAGAAAAAGAACGTGGAATCACCATCACCGCCGCCGCAACGACTTGTTACTGGAAGGATATCCGCATCAACATCATCGACACCCCTGGACACGTGGACTTCACGATAGAAGTAGAGCGCTCCATGCGTGTGCTCGACGGAGCGGTTGCCGTATTCGATGGATCTCAAGGTGTGGAACCTCAATCTGAAACGGTATGGCGTCAAGCGGACAAATACAATGTTCCTCGTATCGCTTTCGTCAACAAGATGGACAAAATGGGAGCCGACTTCTACATGTCTCTCACTTCCATTCACCAACGTCTCTCTAAAAAGGCTTTCGCCATTCAACTTCCCATCGGACAAGACAGCACATTCAGCGGAATCATCGATCTCGTGGAACGCAAGGCTTACCGTTTCGAAGGAAAGCACGGAGAAACCATCATCGAAATGCCTATTCCCGAGGACATGAATGAACTTGTTGAAAAGCACCGCGCCATCCTTGTAGAAGCCGCTGCCGACCAGGATGAAGCCTTGATGGAAAAATACTTGAATGGAGTCGAACTCACCAACGAAGAAATTAAATTTGGAGTCCGCAAAGGAACCATTTCTGGAGCTCACTACGCCGTGTTCTGCGGATCTGCCTTGCACGACATGGGAGTGCAACTCGTCATTGACGGAGTGCGCGACTACCTCCCTTCCCCTCTCGACATCGGAGCGGTCAAAGGAATCAACCCAGACAACGACCAAGAAGAAGAGCGCAAACTCGATCCAAACGCTCCTTTCGCTTCCCTCGCTTTCAAAATCGCAACCGATCCTTTCGTAGGGAAACTTTGCTTCTTCCGTGTTTACTCCGGAAAAATGGAAGCCGGTTCTTATGTGCTCAACACCAACACCGGTGAAAAAGAACGCGTGGGACGTCTCGTTCGTATGCACGCCAACACTCGTGAAGAAATCAAAGAAGTGGAAGCCGGAGATATCGCTGCGGCCATTGGTCTCAAGCGCACCTTCACCGGAGACACCCTCTGCGACCCCGATCATCCCATCATTTTGGAATCCATCACCTTCCCCGAACCGGTGATCCAAATCGCGATTGAACCCAAGACCAAAGCCGATCAAGAAAAGATGGGCATGGCCATGCAGAAACTTGCTGAAGAAGATCCCACGTTCCGCGTTTCTTCTGACGAAGAAACAGGACAAACCCTCATCGCAGGAATGGGAGAACTGCACCTCGACATCATCGTGGACCGTATGAAGCGCGAATTCAAGGTTGAAGCCAACGTAGGAGCTCCTCAAGTGGCTTACCGTGAAACCATCCGTAAAGAAGTCGTGTGTGAAGAAAAGTACTCCAAACAAACCGGAGGACGTGGACAATATGGACACGTGAAGATGAACCTCATCCCCAACGAAGCTGGAAAGGGTTACGAATTCATCAACTCTGTAGTCGGAGGTAAGATTCCTCGTGAATTCATCCCCGCCGTAGACAAAGGTGTTAAAGAAGCGCTCACTCGTGGAATCATTGCGGGTTACCCCGTGGTGGACGTGAAGGTAGAACTCTTCGACGGATCTTACCACGATGTGGATTCCTCTGAACTTGCGTTCAAACTGGCCGCTTCCATCGCCTTCCGTGACGGAGCCGCAAAAGCCAATCCCGTGATTCTTGAACCTATAATGAAGGTGGAAGTGATCACTCCAGACGACTACTTCGGAGACGTGATGGGTAACATTTCTTCTCGACGTGGACAAATTCAAGAATCCGGAGCTCGTGGGATGGCCAAAGTCATCAACTGTCTCGTGCCTCTCTCCGAAATGTTCGGATACGCAACGGACCTCCGCTCCATGACTCAAGGACGCGCAAGTTATTCCATGGAATTCAGCCACTACGCCGACGCCCCTGCCAACGTGATCGCCAAGATCAAGGCCGATCGTGGGGTGAAGAACTAGAGGCTTACTATCAATTTTTAGCTTGCATAAGAGCTTTGCATCCACTAAAATCGCTTCGCTTTTAAATGGCTATCAAATTTTTTTAACCCTCTAAGGCTATGACAGCTTTCGACAGATCTAAGCCGCACGTGAACGTTGGTACCATCGGACACGTCGACCATGGAAAGACAACCCTTTCCGCAGCACTCACTGCAGTGGCTGCCGCTCACTTTGGCGGAGAAAACAAAGCGGTTGCGTTCGACCAAATCGACAACGCTCCTGAAGAAAAGGCACGTGGTATCACCATTGCTACTTCTCACCAAGAGTACACCACGGACAAGCGTCACTATGCACACGTCGACTGTCCTGGTCACGCCGACTACGTAAAAAACATGATCACTGGAGCCGCTCAAATGGACGGTGCCATCCTCGTGGTTAGTGCCGCAGACGGACCAATGCCTCAAACTCGTGAACACATTCTCTTGGCTCACCAAGTGAACGTTCCTTACATCATCGTGTTCCTCAACAAAATGGACATGGCTGATCCTGAAATCGCTGAACTTTCTGAAATGGAAGTTCGTGATCTCCTCACCAAATACGGTTACCCAGGGGACACCACTCCTTTCATCAAAGGATCCGCTCTCAAGGCTCTCGAAAACCCATCCGGACCTGATTCTGCTCCTGTAGTAGAACTTCTCAAGACCCTCGACGAATACATCCCCCAACCTGAACGTGAACTCGACAAGCCTCTCCTCATGTCTGTAGAAGACGTGTTCTCCATCAAAGGACGTGGAACTGTTGCTACCGGACGTATCGAACAAGGAGTTGTTAAGATCAACGAAGAAGTTGAAATCGTTGGACTCAAAGAAACCAAGAAGGTTGTTTGTACCGGAGTTGAAATGTTCCGCAAACAGCTCGACCAAGGTCAAGCTGGAGACAACGTAGGACTGCTGCTCCGCGGTGTGGAACGTGAAGACATCGAACGTGGACAAGTGATCTGTAAGCCTGGATCCATCAAACCTCACACGAAGTTTGAAGGTGAAATCTACGTCCTCAACAAAGAGGAAGGTGGACGTCACACTCCTTTCTTCAAGGGTTACAAGCCTCAATTCTATTTCCGAACAACAGATGTTACTGGTGCTATCGAGCTCCCAGCTGGTGTAGAGATGGTCATGCCTGGTGATAACATCAGCGTGACCGTAGAACTCGGAGCTCCTGTAGCTCTCGAGCACGGAACTCGCTTCGCCATCCGTGAAGGAGGACGCACCGTTGGATCCGGAGTCGTAGGAAAGATCATTGCTTAATCGCAAGGTCCCCAACTCAAACTTAGAAAAAGCCTCGCAGAAATGCGGGGCTTTTTCGATGCAAGTAATAACAGAAAGAATGCCCCCTCATAAACAAGATTTACTTTATAAAGTGAATCTTATTATACTTCAACTACCCTCCCTTTTCTGAAAAAATCTCAAGTATTATGAAAAAAAACTTTAGCATTCACAATAGCCATTTTTCTTTTAGTAGGCTGTAGTCAGCCTAACAACAATTTGCCAGTAAATGAACCTTTATTTAATGAAGCAGTCATGAGTACATATAATAACGAAGAACTTAATATTTCCTTCAATTATCCAACAGATTGGGACGTTATTGAAGAAAACAATTCAATCACTGTACGAAAGAACAATGTTCAGCTTGAAAAAGCGACAACAAGTTTATGTAGCACAGAACATCCACAAGTTAACTTCTTATATAAACCAGACAATTATTCATCAGAAAATATGCATGACAACGTACCTTATTCTGCAGGTGGAGGGCTTGGGACATTTGGAGACGATCTAGAAGAAACCCGCATTGCTGGTGAAAATACCCTTCAAGGAATTTACGGAGATGCCTGTGGTGGCGTTGACTATTTTGTAGAGCAAGCTCCAGCACAGTACTGGCTGATTACAATACCTAAACTTGATAACAAAGAACTGACTGAGGTTGAAGAAATATTAAATTCCCTTTCTTTTTAGAGTTTCGTTAAAGACATTAATAGCAAAAATATCCTTAACGGGATCTCAAACATAGAAATGGGTTTTGGACCCGGCATATCTCAAAGGGTTTTCTTTTTCGACCCATCAACGAACAAAGCATTCCATAGAGGGTGCTATGTGAAGTACATCTAGCTTCGGTGACATACTTGTAAGAAAGGGAGCCCTATGAGATAATTAAACTTCTAAAAAGTACATTTGAGTAACCATCACTTAAGATTGGTTGGGCCTCTCCCTGATGAGCAAAGTCATCATTCTCGAAGGCGCCTTGGCTTTTTCAGAGAAGCAATCTTAGCAATCATCAGCGCAATAGAAACAATCGAACGGAACAAAGGGGTAAGCACACTTCTATCAGCAATGGGACAAGTAATCACCCCCATCAGAGAGGCAGTCACGACTCTCTTAGACCAATTGGAGGGGATAGAACCAATCAAAGATGAAGAAGCCCTATTAAGAGTTGTTGAAAATAAACTCAGTAGTCTAGCGAGTATAGAAGAAGTCAATAAAAATTTTCTCGAAAAGTGTTTCGTTCCCCCTGGACCAAAAACAGAAACGTTCACTCGCCAGATAGGAAGAGAATCAATTACTACAACTACGGTATCAGGAGATCAGCTACGCAACGCATTCGGACAGCTAAACAAAAACCCATTTGCCGAGACCCGAGAAACCTATGGAGACACTGCAGCAGATTTCCTACACGAGCTAACAATAGTTCTTCGAATAATCAGCGATTATGATGCAAGCTCAACTCATAAGTCAGATGCATTCTCAACAGCTTTTAACGAACTAAACACCGCATTAAGGGATTGTACAATGGGGGACGTGCCAAGACACCTCGAAAAATTTGTAAGGACACTCAAAGAAAAGGCTGCAGGAAATGTAGTCCGACTGCATCCATAATCTTTGCCTTGAAACCCTCTAAAATGCTAGGGTGATTTTATCTGTATTTACTAAAAATCCTATGCCCACCCTCATCACCATCCAAGCCACCGTCAATGCTCCCGTCGAAAAAGTCTGGGACATGTGGACCCAACCCGAGCACATCACAAAATGGAACGCTGCTTCCGACGACTGGCACACCCCCAGCGCCACGAACGACCTACGCGTCGGTGGAAAATTCACCTCTCGCATGGAAGCCAAAGACGGCAGCATGGGCTTCGATTTCTGGGGAATTTATGACGAAGTGAAACCCAACGAACTCCTCGCCTCCACCATGGGTGACGGTCGTTCCCTCAAAGTCAGCTTCACGGCAAAAGAGGGCCAAACAGAAGTCGTCGAAACCTTCGAAGCCGAAAGCGAAAATTCCGAAAACATGCAAAAAGACGGATGGCAATCCATCCTGAACAACTTTAAAAACTACGTTGAAAGCTTTTAATGCGTCCTTAATAACAATGACTTCTCAAAAAAAATTCCTCCTTTTCGGCTTAGTTCCCGCGCTCATCTTCCAAACAATAGGGGCCACCCTTTACTTCGATCTTTGGGCGGAAGGAACCGGGGCCAAAATCATTTACAGCCTGACCAAAGTGCTGCTTTTGATCTGGCCGTTGCTGTGGTGGAAGTATGTCAAAACACCCCTAAAAATAACCCCTCATAAAGCAGCCAAAGAAATCGCATGGGGCCTGAGTACCGGCCTCTTTCTTTCTCTAGGAATTTTATTGGTCTTCACTGTCTTTCCAGAAAAAGACCTCTTAACAGAACAAATTCAAGAAAAAATCGATGCCTATTTTGGAATGAGCGCAGCGCTCTATTTGCTCTTCAGCGTCTTCTTATGTGTCGGACATTCTCTTTTAGAAGAATACTATTGGCGTTGGTTCACAGGTTCGGGCTTGAAACAAACCCTCCCAAAAATGCCGGCACTCTTCCTCACCAACCTCGGTTTTGCAGCTCATCATTTCATCATCTTAAACTCGTTGACCACTGGAACCTGGGCCGTGTTTGGAACTTTCGGCGTCTTCGCGGGAGGAGTGATCTGGTCCCTGCTCCATGAAAAAACCCAATCCCTCTTCGCCCCTTGGCTCAGTCACCTCTGTGTGGATGTAACGCTCATGGGCATCGCTTACTATCTCCTTTTTTAATGGACTATTTTTGCGACACAAAATGGACACTCAAAAAGTATGTCATTTTTCTAGATATAGATGGAACTCTCGTCGGCGAGGGTGAAACAAAAATAGACAGCAAAACAAAACGCGCTTTTGATGAGCTCAAAAAGAACAATTTCATTGTGCTCTGCTCCAACAGTCCCAATAAAAAACGCAGCGAAAAAATGGCTAAAGAACTCAAAGTGCTGTGGAACTCAGGCCCGCACAAAAAACCCAACAAAGAAGTTTTGACCTATATCAAGCTTCCCACGAATAAAAAACACGCAGTGATCGGCAACCTACACTGCATCGATGGGCGCTTTGCCAAAGCCATCGACGCTGAATTTTTTCCCGTCAAAACCTTGGTAAACCCCAAAGAAAATTGGATCGACAAAATCTTCTACTGGATCGACTCTCATCTCCTTTCCAAATGCATTTAAACGAAATCCGAAAACTGCTGCGCCTCGAACAATGGTACAAAAACATCCTCATTGTGACGGCTTTCTTGTTCACTCAAAATCATCTTGCTCCGCTGCATCTCGCTCTCGGTTTCTTAGGCTTCTGCACGCTCTCGTCAACGACCTACATCATCAACGATTGGATGGATCGAGAAAAAGACAGACATCATCCACAAAAAAAAGACCGCCCCCTTGCGTCAGGCAAAGTCACCGGCCTGCAAGCATTGATAACCGGGACCCTCCTACTCGCCTTCAGCCTTTACGTCTGCACTCAACTCGGCTCGCTCTACACCTTCAGCGCGGCCATCTACTTCCTTGGAACCAACGCCTATTCTTTTGGACTCAAAAACATTCCTCTGCTCGACATCGCCATAATCTTGCTGAATTTTAACCTGCGAACTTTGGCTGGATTTCAAGCATTTCCAGCCTTGAACGACAGTGTCTACTTTGTGCTGCTCAGCGGTTTGGTGCTCTTTGCCATCACCTCCAAACGCAAATCCGATCGCGCCGTGCTGGGTGAAAAAGCCGTGGCTCATAAACCTGTGCTCAAGTTTTACACCAAGGGCCTCTGCCGCATCATCATCACCTTTTCTTACTTCCTCGTCTGTCTAGGAGTCTTCACTCTCGCCATGCAAAAAGAAGAGCGCCTCATCGAAGCCCTACTCTTTGTGCTCATGATGCTCTACACCAACCGATGCTTCAAACAAAAACCAGAACTCGCCATCAAGCCGCACTATCTGTTCACAAATCCAGTCTGGATCTTGCTTCTTTTAACACTGCTGCTCCTGCCACTGCTCGGATAAATTTGACAAGCCTCCCGTTTTCCTTTAAAAAAAGCGCACAACAAAAGTGAAGCTTCTGCTTTTAGACGCTTCCTCGGCCGCCAAAGCCGGGACACCTCGATTCAAACTTTCCCAGCGCAAGCTGCGTGAACCTAAACCGAGGCGTACAACCCTCGGTATTTTTTAACCCTCAATACCATGGCTAAGCAAAAGATTCGTATCAAGATCAAGTCCTTTGACCACAAGGTCATCGACGAAGCCGCTCGTCTCATTCTCGAAACCGCAGAAAAAACCGGCGCCATCGTCATGGGTCCCATTCCCCTGCCCACTGACATCGAAAAATTCACAGTGCTCAAGTCCACCTTCGTTCACAAAAACGCCCGTGACCAATATGAAATGCGCACCCATAAGCGCCTCATCGACATCACCGAGACCACTTCTGCCACCATCGAAGAGCTGTCCAACTTGTCTCTTCCTTCTGGAGTGGACATCGAAATCAAGATGATCATGGAAGCCAGTGAAGAAAAAGAAAAAGAAAAAGAAAAAGAAAAGGAAAGTGCAAAGAAAGCTCCTGCAAAGAAAGCTGCAACAAAAAAGAGCAGCAAGTAAGAAGTTGAACAATGAAAAGCAGAAGAACCCACAATCTCATCCTGATGGTCACGGTACCCCTCCTGCTTTTTTTGTGTCTCTACCTCATTCTGATTCTGCCTCCTCGCCTCTACAACGACATTAAAGTCAGGACTTTTTTAAGCAGCTTAGAAGAAATCAAACTTCCAAAAGACACCAAGGTACTCGATTCCGTCTCTCTTTTTGGAATCCTGTGGGAAAACAGTAATCATTGTGACGTAGAATTGATCTTGATTGTCGAATCCAATCTTGCCCCAGCGGATTTTCAGGCTGCTTTGGATACGGAACAAGACCTCAAACAGCCCTATTCAGTAGACAAAAGCTATTTAAGTCTCTACTACTACCAAGATGAAAAGCTTTTGAACATAAGCCGCCAAGGGAAAATAGAGGAAGTGGACACAGAATGGCTGAGCAATGGCCCTCCAACCCACACAAAATTTAAAGAACTCCTTGAAAAATATGTGTTAGACCCTCAGTCTCAGCTCTACTTCATAGAAGCAAGAGATCAAACCTTCCAAGGATACGCAATGAATGACTTTCGTTGCATGTGACTTAGAGGCGCAGAAATTCCCTTGACTCAGCCGTTCTCACCCATTAATATCTGCGGGCATTTATCTTAGAAGCGAAGTCCAAGGCTCCCACGTGGATCCCCGGCAGGGAAAAAGACCAAGCACTTCAATTCCAACTAAGCACTGAATTATGCCAGGAATACTCGGCAAAAAAATCGGTATGACCCGTCTCATCCAAGACGACGGCTGTGTGATCCCCCTTACAGTAATAGAATGCGCCCCCAACACGGTGGTGCAAGTCAAAACTGTAGAAAAGGATGGATATCCGGCGCTAGTCCTTGGGTTCGATGCACTTAAGAAACCCACTAAGAACAAGAAATTCCGCTTCATGCGTGAATTCCGCACTGAAGGTGGGGATTACAAAGCAGGAGACATGGTAACGCTCGACCAATTCGAAATTGGAGAGCATGCCAAGATCACGAGCACTTCTAAAGGTAAAGGTTTCCAAGGAGTTATGAAGCGCCACCACTTCCGTGGAGGACCTCGTACTCACGGTTCTCACTTCATGCGCGAACCAGGAGCCATCGGAGCACGTGCTCGTCCCGGTAAAGTCTTCAAAGGGATGAAGATGGCCGGCCATATGGGCCTGGACACCGTTACTCTTGAAGACGCAGAACTTGTCTACGTAGACAAGACCAAGAACCTTCTCGGGATCAAAGGTCCTGTAGCAGGAACCAAGGGTTCACTCGTAATCATTCGCAAGCATGCACGTTAGTGCGCATTAAAATCATATGAAAGCACCTCTTTACAACCAGACTGGAGAAAAAACAGGAGACATCACTCTCGTTAAAGAAATCTTCGAAATTGAAGGTGCGGAAGGGCTCGTGCACAGCTACCTCGTGTATCAACAAGCCAATGCTCGCCGCCCCATCGCTCACGTGCTCACCAAAGGTGATGTACGAGGAGGGGGAAAGAAGCCTTTCGCTCAAAAACACACCGGGCGCGCCCGCCAGGGTTCCATCCGTAATCCTCACATGCGAGGCGGAGGAAACGCCTTCGGACCAAAGAAATGGCAGAACTTTGAAAAGATGATGAACAAGGGAATGCGTCGTAAGGCTCTCTTCCAAATCCTTTCTTCAAAAGCAAAGGATGGAAAGGTGCTCGCTCTCGATAAGTTTGAGCTCGACGCTCCAAAAACCAAAACGTTCTCTATGCTCGTTGAGAAGCTCCCTGTTGAGCGCAACGTGCTCGTAGTGCGCAGCCGTGATGAGAAGACGCTGTTCCTCTCCTCTCGCAACTTCGCTCGCGGAAAGACCATTTTGGGAAACTATTTGAACCCTGCCGATCTGCTCAAATACGACAATGTACTGTTCACTTCTGCAGCTCTCAAAGACCTCGAGACTACTTATACTAAATAATTATGAACATCGCTCAGACCATTCTCAAGCCGATCATGACTGAAAAAAGTGTGAGTCAAGAAGTGAAGAACAAGTTTAGTTTCATCGTTCACGATGCAGCCACCAAAGTGGATGTGAAAAACGCACTCATGGAACTGTACGGAGTTAAAGTGGACAAAGTGAATATCCTTCACGGTCTACCAAAATTTCGCCTCGGGAAAAGCCGCAAGCCCATGCAAAAGCGTGCCGCCACTCGACGTGCCATTGTGACTCTAAAAGCAGGTGAAAAGCTCGATCTCGCTAAAACTGCAAAACCCTCTAAATCCAAAGCCGCTGCGGCTTCCAACTAAAGCATATGCCACTCAAGAAAGTTAAAAAAACGGGAAACGCTCGTCGTGAAATGAGCATCCTCACCTATGAGGAAGTGACCACGAACAAGCCATTCAAAAAATTGCTCAAAGCTCAAAAAGAGTATGCTGGACGCAATGCACGTGGAGTCATCACCGTGCGTCACCGTGGAGCCGGTAATAAGACCAAGCTTCGTATTGTGGATTTCAAACAGACCGACAAACTCAACATCGAAGCCACCGTTAAAACAGTGGAATACGATCCCAATCGCTCAGCCTTCATCATGCTCGTTTGCTACAAAGATGGAGAGTATCGCTATCAATTGGCTCCCGAAGGGATCAAGGTTGGAGATCGCATTGTGACCGCAGACAAAACCCGTGCTCGCACCGGAAACCGCATGATGCTTGAAAATATCCCTGTGGGCTTCGATATATACAACGTGCAAGTGGACCTCAACGGACCCGGCCAATTGGCCAAGTCTGCGGGTTCTGTCGCAAAGCTTGTTTCCCTGGATGGGCAGTACGCTCAAGTACAACTCCCTTCCGGAGAAGTGCGCTTCGTTCAAAAGAAATGTTTCGCTAGCATCGGACGGGTGTCCAACCTCGATCATGGAAATATATCGATTGGTAAAGCGGGACGCAGCCGCTGGATGGGTCTCCGCCCTGAAGTGCGTGGTAAGGTTATGAACCCTTGCGACCACCCTCACGGAGGAGGAGAAGGAAACTGTCCCATCGGTATGAAATATCCTAAGACTCCTTGGGGGCTTCACGCTCTGGGCGTAGCAACTCGCCGTCGAAAATACACAGATAAGTGGATTGTGAAGACTCGAAAGGGTAAGATGCTCGCTGAACTCAATAATCTCTAACACGCACACTAGTGCGCCCTACGAACTATGTCTCGAAGCAGTAACAAAGGTCCATATGTAGATGCCTCCCTCACCAAAAAAGTGATGGTCGCTGAAGGCAATACGAAGAAAGTGATCAAAACTTGGGCTCGTCGCTCAATGATTGCTCCAGAGTTCGTAGGATTCACCTTCGCGGTCTACAATGGTAAAGAACACATCCCGGTCTTCGTCACTGAAGCCATGGTGGGTCACCGTCTCGGAGAATTCGCTTACACTCGCAAGTTCCGTGGACATCCTCTAAAGAGCAAAGAATCAGCCGCTGCCTAACCTCACAAGCATCTAAACAATGAAAGCCTTACTCAGCAACATTCGCATCTCCCCTGAAAAAGCCAACCTCGTGGCGGGAATGGTTCGTGGCGCCATGGTCAATGAAGCGCTGGAACAGCTCAAGTTCACCCCTAAGAAAGGTGCCAAAATTCTCTACAAGGTTGTGGCTTCTGCCGCTGCGAATGCCGAGCACAATTTGAAGCAAAACCGTGACCACCTTTACATCAAAGAAATCGTCGTGACCAAGGGTCCCACCTACAAACGTGGCGTATCCGTGTCTCGTGGACGTGTGCACCCTATTCTCAAGCGAACCGCTCAAATTCGAGTGACCGTAGACACCGCCGTGGCAAAAACGAAAAAAGTTTCAAAAAAAACTCCTCCTTCTAACCTTCAAGCATAAGATATGGGAAGTAAAGTAAATCCAATTGGGCTTCGTACTGGAATCATCCGCACTTGGGACTCCAGCTGGTACGCAGGAAAACGCAACTTCGGAAAAATGCTTGCTGAAGACATGAAGATTCGTGCTTTTGTTCGCAAAAAACTGACCGATTCCGGAGTGTCTCGCATCGAACTGCTCCGCAATGCTAAAGACATCACTTTGAACGTCCACTCTGCTAAACCAGGAGTGATCATCGGACGCCAAGGAGCGAGTGTGGAAGGCCTCAAAGCAGACCTCGAAAAAACTTTCGGACACAAGTTCACTATCAACATCAAAGAGATCAAGAAGCCTGAGCTCGATGCATGGCTCACAGCAGAAAACATCGCGATGCAAATTGAACGCCGTGTTTCCTACCGCCGTGCTGCCAAAATGTCTGTGAAGAAGGCTCTCGAAGCCGGTGCCAAGGGGGTTAAGATCCGTGTCGGAGGACGCCTCAACGGAGTTGAAATCTCTCGAAGTGAATTCTATGCTGAAGGACAAATCCCTCTCCACACCTTCCGTGCGGACATCGATTACGCCCTTGCTGAAGCAAAGACCACCTACGGCATCATCGGTGTTAAGGTTTGGATCAACCGAGGAATGGTATTCAATAAACAAGCCACTAAATAGTTATGTTACTCCCTTCAAGAGCTAAATATCGAAAATCCCAACGTCTTCGTGGATCCTTCAAAGGAAATGCGAAAGGAGGTTCAACCCTCGCGTTCGGAAGCTATGGACTCAAGGCTATGGAGATCAAGGAATTGTCTTCTCGTCAGATTGAAGCCGCTCGCCGTGTACTCGCCCACCACATTCAACGTGTTGGAAAGATCTGGATTCGTATTTTCCCCCACAAGCCCATCACTGTAAAAGCAGCTGAAGTGCCGATGGGATCCGGAAAAGGTACCGTGGATCGTTACACCGCTATGGTGAAACCCGGAACCATCATGTTTGAAATGGATGGAGTCGATGAAAAAATAGCACGTGCCGCTCTCAAGATGGCCGGTTATAAACTCCCCGTGAAGACTCGTGTTGTATCCACTAAAGACCTTTAATCGATATGACAAACCAAGCTAAACCCATAGACGAACTCAAAAAAGAACTGGCTCACCTTCGTGTGGATCTCAAGACCGGAAAGAGCAAGCAAAGCCATAAAGTAAAAGACCTTAAAAGGCAAATCGCTCGTATTCATACCTTCAATAAACAGAGCTCTCCTAACAATTAATTATGCGAAGTAAAAAAGGCGTTGTCGTCTCAAAATCTGGACTCAAGACCATCGTTGTGGAAGCAGAAACTTCCAAGACGCATCCTAAGTACAAAAAGCGCTACACCGTTCATGCTCGTTTCCACGCGCACGACGAGGAAAACGCTTACAAGGTAGGAGACGTGGTAACCATCTACGAAACTCGTCCTCTGTCTAAACTGAAACGTTGGACCGTAACTCAGCCCACTCAAAGCAAATAATATGATTCAGCAACAATCCAATCTCATGGTCGCCGACAACAGTGGTGCAAAAGAAGTGATGTGCATCAAGGTTCTCGGCTCCTCCAAGCGTCGCTACGCTTACATCGGTGACGAAATCGTTGTGAGTGTAAAAAAAGCGGCCCCAAAGGGAGCTGTGAAACAAAAGTCTGTTCAACGCGCAGTGATTGTACGTATGACCAAGACGCTTCACCGAAAAGATGGATCTTCCGTTCGTTTCGATGAAAACGCCGTGGTGATCGTCGGAAAAGACGGAGTGCCAAAAGGAACTCGTGTCTTCGGACCTGTAGCTCGTGAACTCCGCGAACGTGGATATCAAAAAATCATTTCTTTAGCACCTGAAGTACTTTAAAACTATGAAAATCAAGACTGGAGACAATGTCGTCGTGATCGCTGGAAAGGACCGCAATAAAACCGGAAAGGTTCTACGCGTCCTCGAAAAGAGCAATCGCGTAGTGGTAGAAGGCCTCAACATGGTCGTTCGCCACGTGAAGAAGACCGCCACCAAGAAAGGATCCAAGAGCACCTTCGAAGCTTCTATTGCAGCTTCCAATGTGATGCTCATCGACCCCAAGACTAAAAAAGCAAGCCGCGTCGGTTACCGTAATAACAAAGACGGTAAAAAAGAACGCATCGCTAAAAAAAGTAACACCGTACTCTAACATTATGCCCGCAAAGAAACCTGTACAAAACGAAGCCATGACCGAACTCTTAAAAGAGTCCGGCCGCAGCAATCCTCATGCCCTCCCCATTCTTAAGAAGGTGAGCGTGCATGTGGGTATCGGCAGCATGGTCACCGGAGGGAACAAAGATTTCTCTCACGTTGAGAAGAACCTGCTCGACGTCACTGGTCAAAAGCCTGTGGTTCGCAAAGCCCGTATGGCCATTTCCAACTTCAAACTTCGTAAAGGTCTCCCTGTGGGCATTCACGTAACCCTTCGTGGAAACCGCATGAATGACTTCATTGGCCGACTTGTGAACATTGCCCTTCCCCGTGTACGCGACTTCCGCGGAATCTCAGTTCGAGGTTTCGATGGACATGGAAATTTTGCACTTGGACTCGAAGACTGCACCATTTTCCCCGAAGTGAACCAAGAAAACATGACTCGTGGCCACGGAATGCAAATCAACGTTTGCACCACTGCCAGAAGCAACCGCGAAGCCTATCTTTTCTTGAAAAGTCTCGGCTTCCCCTTCCGCGATGAAATCAACGTCGAAGGTAAAGTGGCTCGCAAGGCTCAATAATCTAACTTTTAGAAACCACAATGGCTAAACTCTCGATGATCAATAAGGCGACCAAAAGACGTAAGGCAGTAGCCCACCGTCGCTCCTTGGGTCTCAAACCCAAGCCAGGTCAAGCGGTTAAAATGTACAACCGTTGTGGAAAATGTGGACGCGTTCGCGGTTACATGCGAAAATTCGACCTCTGCCGTATCTGTTTCCGAGAACTGGCTCGCAGTGGAGCCATCATGGGCCTCAAAAAATCTTCCTGGTAATCCTCAATTTCTACCATCATACTGACATTAAAATGACACTCACCGATCCCATTGCCGACCTTCTCACAAGAATCCGAAACGCTGCCCGCGCTCGCAAGAACTTCGTGCACGTTCCTCATTCTCGTCTCAAAGCAGACATTTGTGCCGTGCTCAAAGAAACCGGATACATCCGTGAAAGCAAAGTCACAGGCGAAGGAGTGCAAAAAGAGATTCTGATTGAACTCTTTGAAGAAAAGCGCGACCTCACTCTGACTCTCATCAGCCGTCCGGGTCAACGCATCTATGTAAAGACCCGCGAAATTCCAAAAGTGCTCAACGGACTCGGCCTCGCCATCCTCTCCACTCCCAAAGGAGTGATGAGTGGTAAAGATGCTCGCAAGGCCAAGCTCGGCGGAGAACTCCTCTGTGAAATCTACTAAACTATTCAATCTAAATTATGTCTCGAATTGGTAAAAATCCGGTGCTCATCCCCTCTGGCGTTACCGTCACCAAGGATGCAAGCGGACTGCTCACGGTCAAAGGGCCTAAAGGAGAACTCAAATGGACTCCTCACCCCATGATCACAGTCACTGTTGAAGAAAGCCAAATCGTAGTGACTCGCGACGATGAAGATCGTTTCAAACACGCTCTCCATGGACTCACTCGCACTCTCATCCAAAACATGGTGACCGGTGTGACTACAGGCTTCAGCAAAGTGCTCGAGATCAACGGAGTGGGTTACCGTGTTTCTGTCGCAGGAAGCAAGCTCGTGCTCAACTTGGGTTACTCTCACCCGATTGAATACCCCACCCCTGCTGGAATCACATTCAAAATCGACGATGAAAAGAAGAATCTGCTCACCGTTTCTGGAATCGACAAGCAACTCGTAGGTCAAGTGGCAGCAGAAATTCGCGGCTTCAGACCTCCAGAGCCTTACCTCGGAAAAGGAATCAAATACGCAGAAGAACGCATCCGTCGCAAGGCGGGTAAGACAGCTTCTAAAGCTGCATAACAAGCACGCAGTGCTAGACAATAACCGTCGCTCAAGCGACATCAACTCTAAGACACCAACTCTAAGACATGAACTCTCAAAAAGCTAAAAATCAGAAACGCGCTCAGCGCCATGTGCGCATTCGCGCGCGCATCTCCGGCACAGACAAGTTGCCTCGCCTCATTGTGTTCCGCAGTTTACGCTACATTTACGCTCAACTTGTGGACGACACCTCTGGCAAAATCCTTGTGGCCGCTCACGACATGCAAGCCAAATCAGGCAACAAAGTGGAACGTGCCAAAGCCGTTGGTCTAGAAGTCGCTGAAAAAGCCAAGACAGCCGGTCTCAAAGCCTGTGTCTTCGATCGCAATGGTTACAAATATCACGGCCGCGTTGCTGCCCTTGCTGAAGGCGCTCGTGAAGGTGGCCTCAAGTTCTAATCTCACTATTAAACCCTATGCCTAAACCTGGAAAAAGACCCTTACCCAAAGAAACCAAGGAATTCGAAGAAACCGTGGTTGAAGTCGCTCGTGTAACACGTGTGGTTAAAGGAGGGCGCCGCATGCGCTTCCGTGCCACCGTTGTGATCGGGAACAAGAAAGGCACCGTGGGTTATGGAATTGGAAAAGCCGTGGAAGTGCAGCTCGCCATTCAAAAAGCAGTGGCTAAAGCCAAAAAGCGTTTGCTGCGCGTGCCTCTTTATAAAGGAAGCATCCCCCACCAAATTCAAGTGAAATTCAAATCTTCTGTGGTCTTCGTCAAACCTGCCAGTGAAGGTACCGGACTCATTGCCGGAGGAGCCCTTCGCCAAATTCTGGAACTCGCCGGCGTACGCAATGTGCTCTCCAAATCTCTCGGTTCCAACAATCGTGTGAACACTGCTAAGGCCGCCTACAAGGCGCTCACCAAGCTGCGTGAACGCCCCGACATGGAAACCGACAAGGTTCGTGAAGAAGCTCGTGAAGACACCGAACGCGCTGATCCTGAAATGAAGAAAATGTCTCGCAAAGAAGCCCACGAAATGGTGAATGCAGACAAACGCATGAACAAACCCGATAAAAAACACGCTGACAAGAAAGCAGCCCCTAAAAAAGATTAATTAAAGATCCTCCTCTTAAATACTTATGAAGCAACACACACTCAAACCCACCCCCGGTAGCACCAAATCCAAACTTCGTCGCGGACGCGGGCTCAGCCGTGGAAACTATTCTGGACGCGGAATGAAAGGACAAAACTCTCGTTCTGGAGGAGGTGTACGCCCTGGATTCGAAGGAGGACAAACTCCCCTCATCCGACGTATGCCCAAGCTCAAAGGATTCTTGAATCCGAATAAAGTCACCTACATGCCCATCAATTTGGCAGATCTCAACGTCTTCAAGGACGGGGAAAAAGTGGACGCTAAAGTGCTGCATGCCAAAAAGCTCATCAAAGCACTTGGAAAAGTAAAATTGCTCGGAAACGGAGAGCTCACCGTAAAAGTGAAACTCACGGTGAATCGTGCTTCTGCTACTGCCCTTGAAAAGGCAGAAAAAGCCGGCGCAGAAGTCACTGTTTTAGAAAAAACGGCTGAATAATAACCTCGCGCAAGCGATTTCAAGGCTCAATCATGAATGTTTTAAAGCAAATGTGGAAATCAAAAGACCTTCGCAAAAAGATCCTCTTTACGCTGGGGATCGTTTTGATTTACCGCCTCATGACTCACATCAGCATTCCTGAAGTGAATCGTGAAGCCCTGGCCTACGTCTTCGAACGAAATTCCCTTTTAGGAGCATTCAGCTTACTGACCGGAGGAAGTGGCGAAAGCTTTTCCATTGTACTGATGGGACTTTCCCCTTACATCAATGCCTCCATCATCATCCAACTTTTGACCGTGATCGTGCCTCGCCTCGAAGAAATTTCCAAGGAAGGAGAACAGGGCCGCAAACGCCTCAACCGCTACACCCGTTGGCTGACCTTGCCTTTGGCCATTCTGCAATCTTATGGAATGATTGCCCTCATCAACTCTCAAGCTCAAGTCGAAATCATCCCCAATATGAGCGATCCCATGGTCATTTTGCCCATCATGCTCACCGTGAGCATAGGGACCATTGCTCTGATGTGGCTCGGTGAACTCATTACAGAAAAAGGCATTGGAAACGGAACTTCCATCATCATCTTTGCAGGTATTCTTGCTGCCATTCCTCCTGTGGTAGGGCCTTCCCTCAAACTGGCTGAAGCCGAGCCCGAACGATTGCTGCCCCTCCTTGCAATTCTACTCTTCAGTCTGCTCTTCACCTTGCTCGTGGTCCTCTTCACCGAAGGACAGCGCCGCATTCCCATCACTTATGCAGGTCAAAGAGGGCGCGGCAAAGCGGAGCAAGCCTTCATGCCCATTCGCGTGAACCAAGCTGGAATGATTCCCATTATTTTTGCAGTTTCCCTCATCACCTTCCCTTCCATCATCGGACAATTCCTTTTATACGCCGATTCCGAATGGGTGAAATCAATAGGTCGCGTGGCCACCACTCAACTCAACACTCAAAGCTGGCTCTACACTGTGCTTTACTTCTTCCTGGTGATCGGATTCACTTTCTTCTATGTGAGCATCGTCTTCAAACCTGAAGAAATCGCAGAAAACATCCAAAAACGGGGCGGCTTTGTGCCCGGCCTTCGTCCAGGAAAAGAAACCGCCGAGTACCTTGCCAAGGTGTCCAACCGCCTCAATCTTTTCGGAGGAACTTTGATCGCTTTCGTAGGAGTGCTCCCCATTGTCTTGCAACTCATCTTTACAGAAATGAACATCGGAGGAGTTCCCACTCTCATCAGTGGAGCCGGAATCATCATCGTTGTGGGTGTGGTTTTGGACTTGATTCGTCAAATCAACGCTCAGTTGCTCACTCATCATTACGAGCGTTTCTACCGCTAAACGCTTCCTAACTTTCAAACATGGATCTCGTACTCTTCGGAATGCAAGGCTCCGGAAAAGGCACGCAAAGCAAAGCCATCGCTGAACATTGTGGACTCCTTGTTTTTGAAACAGGAGCTGAACTTCGCCGTCTCTCCACAGAAGATTCCGAACTGGCTCACAAGGTGAAAAGCATCATCGAATCTGGACATTTGGTGCCCACCGAAGTGGTGATGGAAATCATCGCAGATTTCTTGCACCGCCTTCCCACGGGGAAGAATGCTCTTTTCGATGGCATACCTCGCAGTGGTGATCAAAAGGAACAATTCGATGCCCTGATGGTAAAAGAAGGCCGCTCTTTCAAAGGCCTACTCATTGAACTGAGCGAAGAAGAAGCGGTGAAACGTCTCACCACTCGCCGCATGTGCCCCGCCTGCAAAACCATTTATCCGGCCAGCTACAGCCAAGACAACTGTGAAAAAGACAGCAGCACACTGGTGACTCGTCAGGACGATACTCCCGAAGCCATTCGCGTGCGTCTAGACACCTTCCTCGAAAAAACTGTGCCTGTGATCAATGCCTACAAAACAGAAGGAAAAATGCTGACCGTTAAAGGAGAGCAAGCCATCGAAAAAGTGACTTTGGACATTCAAGAGGTCCTTAAAACGGACTTCTCATGGGCATGACTAAAGTAAAAACGCCGGAACAAATCAAAGCCATGCGGGAAAGTTGCCACATCCTTGGGCTCATTTTAAAAGAGCTCGAAGACATGACGGTGCCAGGCATCACTCCCATGGATCTGGAGCGCCGCGCCGAAGAACTCTGCGCAAAGTACAAAGTGCGCCCCGCCTTCAAAGGCTATCACGGCTATCCCTACATTTTGTGCACCTCCGTAAACGACCAAGTGGTGCACGCCTTCCCGACTGAAGTCCCTCTGCAAGAAGGGGATATTCTTTCGATTGATGGTGGAGTCGTGGTGAGCGGCATGGTCAGCGACTCGGCTGTAGCGGTGGTGGTGGGACAAAAAACTTCAGACCTCGCTCAGCGACTCGTAGACACCTGCATCAAAGCCATGTGGGCGGGCATTCATCAGGTGAAGGATGGATGCCGTGTGGGAGACATCGGTCATGCCATTCAAAGGGTCGTGGAAGACGCCGGCTTCACTGTAATCACCGAACTCACCGGCCATGGCATCGGAGAAAACATGCATGAAGCTCCTTACATCTTGAATTACGGTGAACCTGGCAAAGGGACACAGCTTCGTGCCGGAATGACCATCGCAATCGAACCCATCATTTGCACGGGCAAAAATGCCATCGAAACCCTCGATGACGACTGGACCCTCGTGACCACCGACGGCAGCCTCGCCATGCAACACGAACACACCGTGCTCATCACCAAAACCGGCTACGAAGTGCTCAGCTTGAGGCCTGGGGAGAAGGAGGTATAAAATGAACGCACCTTAAACTCCTCGCATGAAAAAAATCTTCTTATTGCTCAGTCTCAGTCTTTTAATATTGACCGGCTGCGTTAACAGTGAAGAACAAAGCATGAAACTGACTGAACATGCAAATCCTGAAATTTGCCAAGAAGGAATCAAGGGTTCTGAACTTTCAGATGTTCTTCCTGAACAAATCACACGCTGTTTTTCTTTGGGGGATCTCACTCTCGCCTTTGTGACTCAACCCAACGCGTGGAATGCCCTCCCCGAAACTCGAGTCTGGGAATCAGAAGGTAATATTGCCTGGAGCGGCCTTCTTGCCAAACCGATCAAAGGAAAGTGGGAACTTTTATATAAAATCCCCGATGAAGATTTCAACCCTGTGAACCTCATCTTAGAGGGTGAGCAATTGATTTTAGATGCCGCCGACGATTCCGGAGCCGGTAGTGGCGAAGGGGCCCTACAACGTTACGTGTATCCTGTAGGGGTAGCAGATGAACTACTCAAGACTTGGCAAAAACTCAAGTGCACAGGCCAATACATCCCTGAGACCTACAAGTACGAAGCATTTTTGTGTACATAAAAACTCATACTTTCTTCCTTTTCTCCTTGGAAGGTGCTTCCATCTGATATTTTTCTGCAGCCTCCCAAGCCAGTTCAAAAACCTGCTTAAACAAATGAGTGATCTCTTTGCTTTCAATGATGATCCCAAGTTTCTCCTTCCAATCAGCAATCATGATTTTATCGTCAAAGAAATTCACTTCGGGCGTAAAATCCAACTTTGATTTGGGAATGATTCGACTCGTTCTCAAGTGCAACTGATCTTTTTCGTGCAAGTCTCGATCCACCGGCGTATCCATCAAAATCCCTCGAATAGGAATTCCTTTCTCTGCACGACGTTCATAGTACCGCGGGAAATACCAACCCAAAAGATCTTGATTCACCTGAGCATTCGCAAAAGCACGGATTTCTTCTTTGGAAGTTAGGGTTTCTTCATACACACGGACCAGCCCTTCTTCTCCCTCATAAAAATACACACGTGGTCGATCCGACAAAGCGTGATAATGAGTCGTCAATTCAGGCAGTATCCTCTTTGCTTCCTGAGAAAGCCTCAAAAAACGATCCGCTTCTTCTTTAAGATAAGTGATGAGCTTCTCGGGGGGCTGCGCCCGATAACTTCGAAAGCCCTTATGTTCAGAAGAAACCAGAAGTCCGCGCTGCACCAAACTCTCCAGAATATCGTACGCCGTGGTCCGGTTTATACCCGCTTTCTTTGCGAGTGTCGAAACGGGTGACGCTTCCCCCATTTCTAAACTGACCAAGTACAGTGCCGCTTCTTTAGAATTGAGCCCAAGTTTTTGCAATTGTTCCATCATAGAGCTGTGTGGGAAAATTTCGTCAGAATTACATTAAGGCTAATCTAACAGATTTAAAAAGTCAAATATTTTGTGGTAAAATTACAACGTAAATTTACAAAACCTCAAAAAAAACTAGAATACGGCTGTTTAACGCATCGTATGGATTGGATCAAACTACTCTCATGAAAACCTGTACCACCTGCCAAATTTCCTTTGAAGTCAGTCCCGAAGAAGTGGCCTTTTTGGAGAAAATTTCACCCGTTTACGGAACACAAAAATTTCCAATCCCTGAGCCTGAAAAATGCCCGGATTGTCGCCTGGCACAAAGAACCATTCAAAGAAACGAGCAATACCTCTATAACAACAACGGGAAAATTGCTCTCTATCATACAGACTCCCCTTTTAGAGTGGTGACCCACGAAGAATGGTGGAGCGAAAACTGGGATGCGCTTGCTTATGGACGTAACGTGGATTTTTCAAGAAATTTCTTCGAACAAATCCAGGAAATCAATTTGCAAATCCCTCGAGTGAACTTGATCCAAGTCAGCAATGAAAATTGCCCTTACACCACGGGAACGGCCTACAGCAAAAATTGCTACCTCATCAACTGCAGTGAAAACGACGAAGATTGTTTTTACGGCAAGTTGATTCAATCCTGCAAAGACGTGATGGACTCGGCTTACTGCTACGACAGCGAGTTTTTATACGAATGTTTTTATGTTAAGAACTGCTACAATTGCCGTTACGTGTATTACAGCCAAAATGCCTACGACTGCTCTTTTTGCGACAACGTGGCCCGCTCGAGCAATTGCTTCCTTTGCACAGGTTTAACTGGAAAAGAATATCACTTCATGAATCAGCCTGTTTCAAAAGAAGAGTATGCGATCAAAGTCGCCGAGGCAATGAAAGATTTAACAAAAACAAAAGCCATTTTTGACGAAATGCGTGCCCGCAGAATTTATAAATACGCCAACATTGTAAGCAGCGAAAATTCAACTGGAGACTTTTTGACAAACTGCAAAAACTGCACCGAAAGCTACGACATGAACGACAGTGAAGACTGCAAATACGTGACAGTTGGCGTGCAAGTGAAAGATTTGATAGACTGCTCCAACATGTACATCAAACCCGAGTTGAACTATCAAGTGATGGGGACGATCGGAACTTACAATGTGATTTTTTCGACCTATATTTTCAATTCACAAAATGTAGCCTACAGCCAATTTTGCTACAACTCTAAAGATCTATTTGGATGCGTGGGACTGCGAAACAAACAGTATTGCATTTTGAACAAGCAGTACACAAAAGAAGAGTACGAAACCTTAGTCCCCAAAGTCATCGCTTTGATGGGCAGTGATTTTGGAAAATTCTTCCCTGCCAAGCATTCAGCCTTTGCCTACAATGAAACTGTGGCCAACGACTATGTGCCTCTAACGCGAGAACAAGCCCTGGCCCAAGGTTATCGATGGCGCGAAAAAGACATGAAAGAGTATCAACCCGCTCACGGAGACCGCTTGGCTTGCGAGAGCTGCGGAAAAAACTACAAACCGATTCCTCAAGAAATCGCTCGTCTCAAAGAATTCCCGGTGCCAAGCAAATGCCCAGACTGTAGACACATGACACGGATGCGCTTACGCAATCCCCACAAGATTTACTTACGCAACTGTTCAAAATGCAAGGGCCCCATGAATTCAACCTTTGCACCCGAAAGACCTGAAACCGTTTACTGCGAAAAGTGTTACCTGGCAGAGCTCTATTGATCCGGCTCCAGCCCCTACTCTTCCAAAAGCCCACTCACATACCACCGCATGAGATTCCAATTGCTGTTCTTGGGCTGCAAAGTATCGATGGCAAAGGTGTCTTTACAGGTTTCTGGCTTGGTTTCATCTTCACAAATCCTGATGGGATGAGAAGTCACGTAATCCACAGGCACAGGCACTGCCGATAAAACATTGACCGTAGAGATCACATTGCCTCCATCGATTTCATAATTTTGATACTTCAAAACGTATTGCGTGGCCTGCGCCAAAGTGATGTCTGTTTCCAAGGCACCCAAAATCGTGGTCATGAGATCGAACAAAGTCGCGGCATCCTCCACACCCAAGCTTCTAAACTTATCTTGAATTCCTTGTAAAATGAGCTGCTGACGTTCCGCGCGAGAATAGTCCGACGTGGTGTGTCTAGAACGAGCCACGCGCAACGCCTCAGTTCCATCCAAATGATGCAGCCCCGCTTCATAGTACAAAGTCGAGCAAACATCTCCATCGCAAACCTTATAAGTGGGGTCGATGAGATCCTCTTTCAAAGTCACATCAATGCCTCCCAATTCATTCACAATATCGCGGAAAACATACATGTCCACCAAAGCATAATGCTGAATCTTATAACCCACCACATCTTCCACCGCTGCGAGCTGAGCCAAGACCCCTTTCCCAGCATAAATGCTGTTGATTTTTCTATTCTGATAATAAAGATCACGAGGAATACTGACCAAAACCACCTTCCCATCGACAGAGTCGACATGCGCAAAAATCATGGTGTCCACATTGGAACCATGCTTCCCCATCAATAAAACATTCAAATTGTTAGGGTCATCAACGAGCTCAACATAGTCCGGGACGAAACTGGGGAGGTCCAAAGTTTTTTTTTACTCGAGAACTCAAGCAGCTGCACCGCCGTCACCAAACCTTGAGTGTCTTGTCCATCGGACAGGCTGACTTTCACTTCCCCTGTAGACTTGTCCAAAATTAAAAGACGCAAGACAGCGCCCCCGGCATTCACAATAGGATACTGAATGGCCGTCTCTGTTTCCGTAGCAGAGCCCACGCTCAAACCCGCATTTTTCAAAGAGGCCTTAAAAGCAGGATCTTCCAAAACTTCGGCAATTTTAGCTTTCTGCTCATCCACTTTCTTCTGTAGTGCCGTGCGGGCATCCATTGCAGTGAATAAAGCGAGCAAGTCTTCTTGCACTTCAGCCACCGAAGCTCCGCTCAACTCCTCGGCAGGGGCCTGGGTGCTGCACACCAGCTGCGCATTCTTCTTTAGAACCTCACATTCTGCAATAGGAGTGGCCTCCGAATTTTGAAAAACAATCACATAAGATCCCAGTTGATCCGCTTCAGGAAGCACTTTAAGTGATTTTTCCATCACAAGCGTTTGAAAATCTTGCCCGAGAATAAAAATGGACAAAGCTGTGCGCTGCGCGTTGACCTTTTGAACAGTGCTTCTCAACGTGTCCAAGTCCGTGTCCAGATGAGCCTTCACTTCAACGATGGAACTGTCCACCGACTGTCCATCGCTAAGCTCAAATTCAGACCCATAAACGTGTACCTCCACCTTGCCATCGTAAGCCAAAGAAAGAGTCAACAAAGGCACATTGCCCACACTGGCATCTAAAAAGATGTAGTCCAAGTCTTGCTCTGTATAAGTGCCCTGTGGGTTGCTCAGACTCAAACCTTTTCCATTCCAGTAAGCATCTTGCACAGCGGTCTGCAAAGCAGCCAAATTGGCTTCATAACGCGCTTTGTTTTCTTCATAGACGCCCAAATTGTTCACAAAATCAAAAAGCAAAGTACCGAGCTCATCTTCTTCGGATTCCTCTTCACCTCCAAAAAAATCAGACAAGCCACCGCTATCTTCAGCACCTGGGCTGAGTTCGACCAGCTTCTTTTCTAAGTGAGAGATTTGAAAAAATTGAAACACAACCGCCAAAATCAAAAGCGTGAGCAGGCCTCCTTGAAGGGAGAGTTTTTTGCTTTTAACAGAGGGTTCAGGAGTGGCGGGAGTTTTCTTGGCTGACATCGGACATGAGTCTACCGCAGAGCAGAAAACTACAAAAGAGATTTTTGAATTAAAAATTCCCTTGCAAAAGCCAAACCGCCCATGTAGAATCCCGCTGCTTTTATCTTTAACCAGATAAATGACCAAACAAGTCATTCAGATTAAAGGAATCGTCGTAGAATGTTTACCTAATGCGACATTCCGTGTGAGACTGGATGACCCTGCCTACCCGACTGACCACGTAGTGCTCTGTCACCTCTCAGGCAAGATGCGGATCAATTACATCCGAATCATCCCGGGAGATGCGGTCACCGTCGAGTTGACACCTTACGATCTATCGAAGGGGCGTATTGTTTTCCGCCACAAGAAAGGTGGACCTCCAATGCCTACCCAAGAGGCTCCAGCTGTAGAAGCTGCTCCTCCAGCTCCCACTGAAACTTTAGACCCTAATAGCCCGGCTCAATGAAAGTCCGATCCTCTGTAAAAAACATCTGTGAAAAATGCCACAAAATCCGACGCAAGGGAGTGGTGCGCATCATCTGTGAAAACCCCAAGCACAAACAACGCCAGGGTTAACCTGACACTTTCTCTAACTGAATAAATAATCTCATTATGGTCCGTCTCGCTGGAGTTCAACTGCCTATGGAAAAACGTGTGGAAGTGGGTCTCACCTACATTCATGGTGTGGGCCGTGCCATTTCCAAGAACATGCTGAACGAATTGAACATCCCTCTAGATAAGAAAGTGAAAGACCTCAGTGAAGATGAACTTGCTAAACTCCGCGATGCTCTCACTAAACTTCGCACCGAAGGTGATCTTCGCCGCAAAGTACAAATGGACGTCAAACGCCTGCAAGACATCGGTTCTTACCGTGGTTTCCGCCACAAAAAGCGCCTCCCCGCTCGTGGACAGCGCACCAAGACCAATGCTCGTACCAAACGTGGACGCCGTATGACCATGGGCAGTGGACGTAAGAAAGAAACCAAGTAAAACTCACTCCAACTATTAATTTCATTATGACCGAAGAAACCAAGACTACCGCTGCAGCAGGTGCTGCAACCGCCACAGGGACTGAACCTGCTGGAGAAGAAAAAAGACCGTGCGTCGCAACAAGAGGAAAACTGTTGTGAGTGGTACAATCTATGTACAAGCCGGTTTCAACAACACCATCATCACCTTCACTGATGCTGATGGAAAAGTGATTTCTTGGGCCACTTCTGGGTCTTGCGGATTCAAAGGATCAAAGAAGGCGACCCCCTACGCGGCGCAAATGGCCGCCGAAGCCGCCGCTGAAAAAGCCAAAGCTTATGGATTCGAACGTGGAGACGTATTTGTAAAAGGAATCGGTCATGGACGTGAACAAGCCCTTCGTGGACTCATTGCCCAAGGCATCACCATCCTCAGGATCGTAGACACCACTCCGGTGCCTCACAACGGATGCCGTCAACCTCGCACTCGACGAGTATAACTTAACTCAATAATTTAAAGCTCATGTCTCGATACACTGGACCAAAAGGACGCCTCGTACGACGCTTCGGAGTCGACATCTTTGGCACCGCCAAGATGACGGCCCTTCTTGAAAAGCGCCCTCAAGGACCTGGAATGCACGGTGGAAACCGCCAAGGAAAGGCCTCCGAATACAAGAAGCAACTTTTGGAAAAGCAAAAGATGCGCCTTATGTACGGACTCACTGAAAAACAACTCCGAAACTATTACCTTAAGGCAACAACCAAGAAAGAAGCGACCGGTGTGGCTTTGCAAAAAATGCTCGAAAGCCGCCTCGACAACGTGGTGTACCGTGCAGGATTTGCAAAAACCCGCGCTCAGGCTCGTCAAATGGTGAACCACGGGATGTGGACTTTGAACGGCCGCCGCGTGAGCATTCCTTCTATGCAAGTGCACGAAAACGATGTGATTGAAGTGCGTGAAAAATCAAAAACCAGCCCCCTTTTCACCGCAGTGAAAGAGGACAAGGATTTCGGATCTGCTCGCTGGCTCAAAGCTGAGCAAAAAGGCCTCAAAATCGAGGTGAGCTCACTTCCTGAACAGGAAGACCTCGATAAAATCATAGACACTCAGCTCATCGTTGAGTTCTATTCCAAATAATCCATAACCCGCCGATATGCACATCATTCAAGCAGAAATCGGTCTCCCAAAAATCTCAGAACAGAAGATGGGGGACTTTCACTCCACGTTTGCTATCAGTCCTCTCCCTCAAGGTTATGGAACCACGCTCGGAAACGGACTGCGTCGTGTGATGCTTTCCTCTCTTCCTGGAGCCGCAGTGACCGGAGTCAAAATCAAAGGTGTGACTCATGAATACGCCGCTCTCAAAGGCGTAAAAGACAGCGTGCTCGACATCATGCTCAATCTGAAGCAACTGGCAGTCAGCCTCGATGGAACGACCAAGCAAACGCTCAGCCTCAAGGTGAAAACCGGAGGAATTGTGACGGCTGCGGACATCGATGCTCCTTCTGGAGTGACCATCCACAACCCAGACCTCTACATCACCACCATCGATAAAGGAGGTTCTTTGGAGATGGACATCCGCATTGAAAAAGGCGTGGGTTATCGCGCTTCTGTGATCGGTCAACACCAAGATGACGATGCCGAAATCATTGAAATCGACGCGGTATTCTCCCCATTGAAACGCATCCACTACACCGTGGAAGCCACTCGTGTGGGTCAAGAAACCAACCTCGATAAACTGCTGCTCGAAGTGAAAACCAACGGTTCTCTCACCCCTGACGATGCGCTAAAATTCGCCGGAAAAGTCTTGGAATCTTACTTCAACATCTTCAACCGCGACGAAGCCCCTGTAGAACCTGAATTCATGAGCGATTTCGAGAAAATCGCCGCCAAAGCGAAGGCAGAAGAAGACAGCACTCGCCCTCAACAACAATCTTACACTCCCATCGAGATCCTCGGACTTTCTCCTCGAACGCTCAATGCGCTCATCAACGGAGGAATCGGCTCCATCGAAGAACTCACTCACTCCTCTGAAGCTCGCCTTTCCAACCTCCGCGGTTTTGGAAAGAAGGCTCTCACCGAAGTGGCAGACGCTCTCGAGAAGCGTGGACTCAACCTCCCCATGGAAGATTGATTGACTTTACTATCCCTTTACTTTAGATTCTTGAGCCCCGCACAAACCCGTGCGTAGCCCCCCAACGATATGCGTCACCAAAAGAAACAACTCAAGCTGAACATGCAACGCGATCACCGCGCTGCCCTCATCCGCAACCTGGCCACTTCCATCATCTTATTTGAAAAGGTGAAGACCACGGTGGCTCGTGCCAAAGCGGTGCGCCCTGTAGTGGAAGATCTCATCACCAAGGCCAAAACCAAAGACGCTCGTGAAGCAATCCGTCAAATCAATCAAGTGGTGTTCGACAAAAATGCAACTCGCAAACTCATTGAAGTTTTGAAACCTCGCTACCAAGACCGCACAGGAGGATACACTCGCCTCGTAAAAATGGGTTTCCGCAGCGGTGACTCAGCGGCAGTCGTACAAATTCAACTCGTTTAACACGCACCCCGTGTGCTACACTAAAAAGTATGCAAAAGACCACTCACACAAAACTCGAAGACGCTAAAAAGTCTGAAAAATGGTACCTCATCAATGCCGATGGCAAAATTGTGGGAGACCTCGCAACCACCATTGCAACCATCATTCGTGGAAAGAATAAGCCTCTCTTCCATCCTTCCATTGCTTGTGGAGACCAAGTGGTTGTGATCAATGCTGAAAAAGTGGTTTTGACCGGAAATAAAGAGACTCAAAAGACCTACGTACACTACACCGGATTCCCCGGTGGGCTCCGCACCACAACTCCTGAAAAGCTGCGTAAAGAAAACCCTGAAAAAATTCTCGAGCTCGCAGTGAAAGGCATGGTTCCTCGAAACCGCCTTCGTAAACACGTGCTCGCTAAGCTCCATGTTTATGCAGGAACCGAGCACCCTCATGGACCTCAAAATCCACAACCCTTAACTTTGGCTTAATCCAATGACTGAAGCAACGACCTTTTCCGGAACTTATTTCTACGCCAATGGAAAGCGTAAAACCGCTGTGGCTCGCGTTCGCCTCTACAAAGGGAACGGTCGCGTCGTAGTGAATGGCCAGGATGCACGCGAATACTTCACGACTGAAGAAATGGTCAATGTGTTCATGGCCCCTCTCGCATTGGTGCACATGGAAAAACAATTCGACATCTCTGCTATGGTTCAAGGTGGAGGCATACAAGGACAAGCCGAAGCCCTTCGTCACGGAATTGCAATGGCTCTCTTGGAATTCGATTCCAGCCTGCGCTCCCTTTTAAAACCAGAAGGCTACCTCACTCGAGACAGCCGTGCCAAAGAACGCAAAAAGCCCGGTCTACACCGTGCTCGCCGCGCTCCTCAATTCAGCAAACGTTAATCATCTCATCAATTCAAGACTCAAAACCGGCTTTGGCCGGTTTTTTGGTTCCCGACTCTTAAGAAACCCGTTAAAATACATCCATGCGCTTCGACATCCTCACTCTCTTCCCCAAACTTGTGCAGCCTTATTTTGAGGACTCCATTTTAAAACGCGCGATTGAAGCGGGTCACATCACTGTGGCGGTGCACAACATTCGCGATTACAGCAAAGAACGTCATCACAAAGTGGACGATACCCCATACGGCGGAGGCAGCGGCATGCTCATGGCCTGCCAACCTCTTTACGATGCCATCAAAGCCATAAAAAAACTCAATACAGGACCAGTGCTCTACATGAGTCCTGTTGGACAACGCTTCACACAAAAAAAGGCCTTAGAACTTGCAGAAAGTGGCCTCGCGGCACGCAAAAATTCCAAGAAAGGACTCATCCTGCTCTGCGGGCGCTACGAAGGCATTGATGAGCGCATCATCGAATTGCTAGTGGATGAAGAAATTTCCATCGGTGACTTCGTGCTGACCGGGGGTGAGCTGCCCGCCCTGACCATTGTAGATGCTGTAGCCCGACTGCTCCCGGGCGTGCTCGGCGATGAACAAAGCGCTCACGAAGAATCTTTCAGCGACGCCCTAGAAGGCATGTTGGAATACCCCCACTACACCAAACCCGAGTCCTTCAAAGGTAAAAAAGTCCCCCCTGTACTGCTCTCGGGCAACCATGCCGAAATCGCAAAATGGCGCAGAGCTCATAGGCGCCATCCTCATTCTTAAATTCACGCCGAATGAATCCTTTGTACACCCTCGCCACCCCCGCTGTATTTAAAGAAGTGAAAAGCAGTCTGAGCGGCCTCACAAGCAAAGAGGCACAAAAAAGACTGGCGGAATTCGGTCCGAATCGCATTGAAAAAAAAGGCGGAAAAGGGCCTTTAAAAATCTTCCTCAGCCAGTTTTGGAACCTGATGGTACTCATCCTGATGGTGGGAGTGAGCATCAGCAGTTTTTTAGGAGAATGGATCGATGCAATCGCCATCCTTATGGTCATCGTGCTCAATGCCGTGATTGGTTTTTTACAAGAATACAAAGCCGAAAAAGCCATTGAAGCTTTGAGGAAAATGACCGCCGCTTACGCCCTTGCCTTGCGAGACGGAAGCATACAAAAAGTGCCTGCGGAACAATTGGTCCCCGGCGACATCGTCATTCTAGAAGAAGGCACCCAAGTGCCGACCGACGGCAAACTTTTAGAGGTGGAAGGGATGAAGACCATTGAAGCCAGCCTGACCGGAGAAAGCAATGCCGTGGAAAAAAGCTTAAAAATGCCAAAAAAGGCCGAGAGTTTAGGGGATTTATGTCACATGGCATTCATGGGCACGGTGATCAGCCAAGGTCATGGACGAATGGTGGTGCTGCAAACCGGCATGAAAACAGAATTCGGACAAATCGCTCAAATGGTCCAAGAGCAAAAAGACGAAGCCACTCCTCTGCAAAAGAAAATCACCCAACTCATTCAAACCCTAAGTCTTTTGACACTCGGTGTCATGGGAGTGGTTTTTCTGCTGGCGGTATTGCAAGGAAAGAGCATGAGTGAAGTTTTACTGCTCTGCATCAGTTTGGCCGTGAGCGTGATCCCCGAAGGCCTGCCCACCATCATCACTCTCACTTTGGCGCTGGGAGTTCAAAAATTGGCCAAAGAAAACGCGGTGGTGCGACGTCTTTCCGCGGCAGAAACTTTGGGAAGCACCGACATCATTTGCACCGACAAAACCGGCACTCTGACGCAGAACCAAATGACCGTCGAAGCCCTTTACATAAACGGCTATTGGAAGGACATCCAAGGGAACGGCTACGCCCCCGAGCCCCAATTCAAACCTGGCTCCCAAGAAGAGACCCTGCTCCTACAAATTGGCGGACTCTGCAACAACGCCACTCTTTTTAAAAGCAAAAACCTTTGGAACATCACCGGCGATCCCACAGAAGGCGCCCTGCTGACCTTAGCAGAAAAAGGAGGACTGGATTTAGAAACCTTGCAAAAAAAATGGCCGCGAAAAAAAGAATTGGTTTTTGATTCTTTTCGTAAACGCATGTCCACTTTGAACCAAAGCACTTTGTTCACTAAAGGAGCTCCGGACAGTGTGTTGGAAACCTGTACCCACCTTTTGGAACGAGGCAAAGAAGTGCCCCTCACACCTGCTCTTAAAAAATCCATCCTCAAAGAAATAGAACAAAAATCTTCGGAGGCGTATCGCCTTTTGGGAATGGCTTATGGAAAACACAAAAAAATCCCGAAGAAAAAAATCTGGTTTTTGTGGGCTTGGTGGCACTCATGGATCCGCCGCGTGAAGAAGCTAAAAAAGCCATCGAAATTTGCAAAGAAGCTCAAATTGAAGTGCTGATGATCACCGGCGACCACGCCCTAACGGCCATCGCCATTGGACAAAAATTGGGCCTAAATTCAAAACACGCCCTCACGGGAGCTGAGATCGAAAAAATGAAAGATCACGAATTGACGGCGGCACTCAAAACGACTCGCATCTTCGCTCGGGTGAGTCCGCAACATAAGGTTCGAATCCTAGAACTTTTGCAAAAAAAAGGCCACATCGTGGCCATGACGGGGGATGGGGTCAACGACGCCCCCGCCTTGAAAAAAGCAGACATAGGAATCGCCATGGGCATCACGGGAACAGACGTGTCCAAAGAAGCCAGCGACATGGTGCTCATGGATGATAATTTCAGCACCATCGTGAGCAGCGTAAGCCGCGGACGAACCATTTATTCAAATGTCAAAAAATTTGTACGTTTTGTACTCAGCGCCAATTTTGGGGAAATCACCGTGGTGAGCGCCATTTTCATCATGGGGGGCCCTATTCCTTTCTTGCCTTTGCAAATTTTATGGGTGAATCTGCTCACGGACTCTCTTCCGGCTCTAGCTCTGGGGGTGGATGAAGGAGAAGCGGGCCTCATGAAAAAAGCTCCTCGTAAAATGAATGAAAACATTTTAAAAGACCTCATTGGAGTCGGTCTATTGGCCGGACTCATCTGCGCCGGGGTCAGTTTGGTGCTGTATGGTTTTTACAAAGAAAGCAGCACTTTGCCTCACCTGCGCACCGTACTGTTGTGCACCATCGTGGTCTTTGAAATGCTGCTGGTGTTTTCGGTGCGCTCAGAAAACAAACATTATTTTCACCATTTTTTCCAAAATCCTTACCTTTTGCTGGGAGTGGGCAGCAGTGTGCTTTTGCAAATCGCTGCTGTCTACTTTGTGCCCCTACAGAAGCTGCTGGGCACGGCGGCTCTCAGCACCCACGACTGGATACGCATTGTGATCGCCTGCGCCGCAGGCGTAGCCCTTTTGGAAATCTGGAAATTTTTTAAAAATCTTGCTCATGGGCTTCGCTAAAAAATCGCTGGGACAAAATTTCCTGCACGACGAAAGTGTGCTGCAGGACATCCTAAAAGCCAGTGACTTATCGCCCACCGATCGAGTTTTAGAAATCGGCCCGGGACAAGGTTTTCTAACCCGTGCCCTAATCGAAAAAGCCGGCCACGTGACCGCCCTTGAGCTTGACGGCGATTTGATCCCTTGGCTAAAAATGGACTTTGGAAAAGCCAAAAACTTTGACCTCATCCACACCGATGCACTCAAATATCAGCCCGCCTCCGGGCCCTATAAGCTAGTGGCAAACATCCCGTATTACATCACTTCGCCCATTCTGAATCACTTTTTATTGGAGCAATTCCGAAGCGGAAACCCACCCACACGCATGGTGCTGATGGTGCAACGCGAAGTCGCCGAAAAAATCGTGGCCAAAGATAAAAAATACTCTCTGCTCTCTTTGGAAGTGCAGCTTTTTGGCAAAGCCGAGCTGGTGCGCATTGTGCCACCGACAGCATTTAAACCTCGACCCAAAGTGGACTCCGCTGTGCTCAAAATAGACATTTACGACAAGCCCCTACTGGAGGGCAATTTGAAACAAATTTTTTGGCTTTTCAAAGTGAGTTTTGCACAAAAACGAAAAAAACTGTCCAACAATTTGCGCAGTGCCTTAAAAATGAACGGCATGGAGGTCAAAAATCTGCTGCATCATGCAGGCCTTCCAGAAGATTTGCGCGCCGAAGATTTAAACTGGGAACAATGGCAAAAACTCTTCAACGCACTCGGTTCACATCTTCCTTCATTCGCAAAGTAGCCGTGCGAGCCGCCTCCGCAAAATTTTCACCATTGGCGAGCCCCCCCTCAGCAAAGGCATAAATAATGCCACGAGCGTTCACGATCAAAGCCCCTAAACCATCGTTATTGAAACAAGGAGCGATGTCTTGCGCCGTTCCCCCTTGAGCGCCGTAACCCGGCACTAAAAAGAAATTGCGGGGCATAATGGCACGCAGTTTTTCTGCTTGAACGGGATGTGTAGCACCAACAACAGCTCCCACACTGCTATAGCCTTCTTCCCCTTCCAAATCACTGCCCCACGACTCGACAAAATGCCCCATGAGTTCCGCCATGGACATGTTTTCATCAGCCGTAACTCGATCTTGAACGTCTCCGGAAGATGGATTGGAGGTGCGCACCAAAACAAAAATACCCTTGCCCTTGGCACAAGAGCCCAAGAAAGGGCTGATGCCATCAAAGCCCAAATAGCCATTCACCGTGAGGGCATCCACATGCGTCTCACGCGTTTCACCCAAAATTTCGCCTCCAAAAAAAGCCCGCGCATAGGCCTCTGCCGTAGACCCGATGTCGTTGCGCTTGCCATCGGCAATGACCAAAAGTCCTGGCGCTTGAGCATAGCGACAGGTCTCTTCAAAAGCCCGAATGCCATGGAATCCCAATTCTTCATAAAAAGCCAGTTGCGGTTTCACGGCCGGCACCAAATCTTTCACGGCATCGATGATCCCTTTGTTGAAAGCAAGATACGCCTCCGCCGCTGCCTCCACAGTTTGACCATGTTCCTCTACAGCCCGTTTGAGCAAAAAAGCAGGCAACTTGGAAACTTGCGGATCCAGCCCCACACAAAGCGCACTTTCTTTAGCCTTGATGGATCGAACGAGAGCGTCAGCAAAGTGCATAAGCAGGGTTAGTCCCAGAATTTATAGCACAAAACCCTTAAAAACGAATAGTGATTTCCTGGACGGAGGGATCTTCACTAAAAGGAGGCACTGACAAAGCTTGACCATTCAAGGTCAAACCCTGAACCGGAATAAATCCTTTGTAGAAACCATTTCTAAAAAGCTCCTGCTCAATGTTTTTGAGTAAAGCAGGGTCATCTCCAAAAGGTTTTCCACCAGACAATTGCAATTCAGAAAAATCGCCCTTCAATTCAATGCGTACATAAGCATAATAAGGCTGCATACCAAGCTCAACTTCATGAAAAGCCAAGCATAAGACGCAGATAAGCCCTTCAATTGTTCTCTAGCTTTCACTTCTTGTTCCCATTTTTGAGCAAGCTGCTGATTCGCTTCATCTCCTCGATAAAAATCGACCAAAGCCTGTGCAATCAGAATACCAGCTTTATAAACTTCTTCGTTCTGCAAAACTGAAGCAGAAGTTAAATTTTTATAGATTTCATTCAACGCCACAAAAGCATTCAATGGATTGGCTTCCTCCTTCATTTCATTAAGATCTTTTTGCAACTCAAGCCCGCGTTCATACTGCTCATTGATGTCGGTGGGCAACGTCAAACCCGCTTGATCAATCTCAGCAAGCAAAGCCTCATAGGCAAGAAGCCTACGTTCAATATAAACGGAATAATCCTTGCTGTCTTTGCCTTTTTCCACAGGCATTTCATAAGCCGCTTGAGCCCCCTTCAGATGATCCTAATAGGGAAGCATCACTCCCGAAGAAGATAGATTTTGATACGCTCGATCTGCACTAGGCCATGCCTTCATAGAAACTGCTTCTAAAAATTCTTTTTTTCTAGCGTCATAGTATCCTCTCTCTTGTCCAGACAAATCATCCAAAGGACGCAAAGAATTCATAGGGACAAAGACAGGTTCGCCCGATTCAATGTCAATATTCTCCGTCACAGAATGAGATGCCGGCTCAAGAGTTTGCTCATGTCCAGACAAGTGCCTTTCCACTGTCCAACCCGCTCCACAGTGGACTCCCGCATAAGCAGGGTGGAAATAAAGACCTTGATGCAGCTCAGCTTCAACAGAACATGCAAGAATGACAGGTTTTAACTTGCCACCCTCAAAGGGATGAAATTGGAAATCCACAGATACATGCGGAATAGGATGCAATTCATGGCCTGTTTCAGATGACTCATGTCCAAGTTCCAATTCCAAAGCCGGCCCCACTCCAAAATCTATACTGCCCTTTCCCCCCACACGCCCACCTTCAAGTTCACCATCAACAGTCAGAGATGCTAGGTCATGATTCCAATACCCGGCAGTGGACACCCCTAAAGACAATCCATTAGAAAACACGGCAGTACCTCCCAAATGTGGACCAAAAGAAAGAGGAGACCCTCCACGCACTCGAGCCGTACCTGGATCTAAAGTATAAGGCCCGCCCAAAACAGCCATCTCTCCCTCTAGAGCCACTTCCCGAGCCTGCTGCGCTGTATCATGAGTCACGCCATCCACTGGAGTCACCTCCCCTGCCTCAACAGGTCCAGCAGCAAGAGCCCCTAAAAGTAGAGCAGGAGCCAAACGGGGACTGAAAGACGTTGAGGTGGGCTTTGAGATGGACATTTCTTCAAAAATTTAAGAAGGCAAAATTTTAACTTCTGTCAAATTGGCAGTCAAGAGTCTTTTAAACCCCGTAACGCTGACGGTACTCACGAATCTCTTCTAAGCGAGCATCATCAATCACCACTTCCCCATCCACGGGCTGATTGTACAAAATGTCCACCACCTCATCCAGCGTCACAATGCTGTAAACCGGAATACCCAAGGTTTTTTCAATCTGTTCCAGTGCATTTTCCCCTTCGTTGGTTTTTTCCATGCGATTGAGGGCGATCAAAATTCCGATGAGCTGAGGATTCCCATATTTTTTCAAAAGTTCCACACTTTCACGCACCGCCGTGCCCGCCGTGATCACGTCATCCACCAAAAGCAGCTTGGTCTCAGAGGTCAAAGGCGCACCGACCATCACGGTTTTGGCATCGGCACCATGGTCCTTTTCTTCCTTACGGTTGAAGGAGTAATTCACATTTTTTTTGAAATCCGAAAACAGCACATTCGTCGTGGCCACAGCCAGAGGAATACCCTTGTACGCAGGACCAAAAATCGTATCGGGTTCAAGGCCGCTGGCGAGGAGTGTCTGCGCATAGTAACGGCCCAATTCATGCAAAAATTCGCCAGTGTAAAAACATCCCGCATTCAAAAAGTAAGGCGCGGTTCGTCCACTTTTCAGAACAAAACTGCCAAATTTGAGGGCCTTGGCACGGACCAGGAAGTGGACAAAGTCGATTTTATACTGCTGCATATTTAAAAGTTAAAATACTGCTTCTTCCCCAAATGATCGCGATGATATTTCCCGAAATCCTTAAGCTGTAGCACTTTTTCGAGCGGCATCACGGGGCCCGAAACACAACTCGGGACACCGAGTCCATCCACACAACAGTTGCCACAAACGCCAAAACCACACTTCATATAACGTTCCACAGAAATTTGCGCAGCTATGTTTTTACGCTCAGCCAGTTGAGCCGCCTTCAGCATCATGATTTCAGGCCCACAAGTGTAAATGCAATCCACCGGCTTCCCTTCTGCCTCCGCGTCTTCCACCACTTTTTCCATGAGCACCGTGTTGAAACCTTCAAAGCCGGCGCTTCCGTCGTTGGTGGCCACGTGAACGTGCACATTTTTAAGCTGCTCGGCACGCTCGGTGTAAAGCAGCAAATCCTTGCGACGAGCCCCGACCACAAATTCCACTTGGCAGCCCATAGCCGAGGCCTTATGCGCAAAATAATACAAAGGTGCCGCACCATAGCCTCCAGCTAAAAACAAAAGCCGCTGTCCTTTTTCGCAGGCGAATTCAGTTCCAAAAGGCCCACGCACTCCCACCTGATCACCTTCTTTCAAAGCATGCAAGGCATTCGAAAAAGGCCCCACTGCCGCAATCGCCAGATGCAATTCCACTCCGTTGTCCATCGCCACAGAGAAGGGTTTTTCATCGAGACGGGGCAGCCACACCATCACAAATTGACCGGGCTTTGCACCCAGACTGAGGTCCAGCACAAAAGTTTTAACCTGTTCATTTTCTTGAACAATCTTTTTGATTTTGACGACTTGTGGCAGTGTATTGAGAATGAGCATGGCTAGTTTTTGGGATGAGCTTTTCCAATCAAATCTGAAAGTTTTTTGACTCCATTCGCATCGCACCACTCGTTCATTTCGTTCACAATAAGTCCGAATACTTCTTGCCCACGCGCCCACACGGCGGTGCCCACGCCCACCAAAGTGGCTCCCGCCATCATCATTTCAATGGCATCTCGGCCGGTCAAAACGCCTCCAGTTCCAATGATCGGGCATTTTTTAGCCCTATAAATGTCATACACATACTTCACCGCGAGCGGCTTAATAGCAGGTCCCGACAGCCCTCCCACTCGATTCGCTAAAATGGGCTGAGCCGTTTCAATATTGATCGCCATGCCCGGCCCCACGGTGTTGATCGCCGTGATTCCATCCGCTCCTGCTTCCAAAACACTGGAGGCAATGCTCACAATATTTTCCACATTCGGCGAAAGTTTCACCACCACGGGCAAGTGCGGCGCACCCGCTTCTGCCAAAGCTTCTTTCACAAGCCGCGTCACTTCCGAAGACTTGGCAATGGAGCACGCCATCGGTTTACCCAGTTCATCCTCCACATTCGGACAAGAAATATTGATTTCCACCAGATCAGGCTTCATCAAAGCCACTTCTTTAGCAATCGCCACATAATCTTCCATCTGGCCCCCCACAATGTTTGCAATAAAAGGCGCATCACACACTTCACGGTAACGAGCCAGTTCTTCCCGCGCTTTTTCAGGTCCAGCATCAGGAATTCCCACGGCGTTGAGCATCCAATGTTCACTCGTGATGATAGTGGGATTCGGATGTCCCTTGTGTTCATAAGGCCACAGCGACTTACTGGTCACACCTCCGGCTCCATTTCGCACCACTTGGGCCATGCTGTCAGCAGTCACGCCAAGCACCCCCGAAGCCAGAACAATAGGGTTCTGGAAGTGTACTCCACAAAATTCGACGGAGAGGTCTGCCATAGCTAAGAACAGCTAAGCATTTTGGCTAGCAAAAGGCAAGAACTAGGCCGGCAACGAAAACAAGCTTTTCGGCATGCTGCCCATGCTTTAAGCTAAGACTGGCCCCTTTATTTCAATCATGAAAAAACTCATCAGCCTCATGCTCGTCAGTTCCCTATGGGCAAGCGCTTGTTCTAAAATCAGCTATAGCCCCACCCTGACTCGAGCCCACTTAGAAGAATCCCTGGCCCTGGGCACCGAATTTTTGCTCGCCAATCAAAAGAGCGCCGGCAACTTCAATTACAGTTACAACTTCGAAACTCAAACCTTCAGCGAAGATGACAATCAGGTTCGCCAAGCGGGTGCCCTGTGGGGGCTCAGTCTGCTTTATGCCCACCAGCCCAGTCCTGAACTTGAAACAGCCATCATCAAAGGCCTCGACTTTTACGGCAAGGACGCCTTCCCCGAATATCCCGGTGATGAAGAAGGAAAAGCCGGCAGCCTCGCCCTGCTCTGCCTCAGCCTCTTGGACTTTTTAAGCGTCGAAGAAGCGCCCAAGCGCCAAATTTACGAAGCTCAACTGGAAACTTGGCTTGCAAGCCTAGTCCAACTCCAAAATAAAGACCAAACCTTTTATGGAAAATACGAATACGATACAGGAGAAGGCAAATCCAAAAATTCCCCGTATTCAGATGGCGAAGCCCTGTTGGCCCTCAGCAAAGCCGCCAACTACTTTGAAAGTGAAGAATACTTCAACCTGGCCAACGAAGCCTTGGACGCCATGTGGCAGGACCACGTCGAAGAAGCACTAGAAGAAAACCCAGACAGCGACGACACCAAAGGCTTTTACCAATGGGTCACCATGGCCCTCTATGAAATGGACCATTTTCAAGCAACTAGAAACACCTTGCCCTCTAAAGAATACATGGAAAAAGCCGTCGAATTGGCATACTGGATGATCGATGTCCACAAAACACTCGACCGCACCCGAAACACCGCCTATGCCTACGAAGGCCTCATCACGGCTTATGAGCTGGCAAAGCGCTACAACACAGATGGCGATTACGATCGTGAGCTCCAAAAACTCTTCGAAACAATCGACATTGGAATGAGCAAACTCACCAGTTGGCAAGTCGGTCACTCCACTCAAATTCTCTACATCCAAGAAAACGCCAAAAATGACCCTCTCGCCCGAGGCGGCATCACCAATTCCGCGACAGAAGCAGATCTGCGCATCGATGTGACTCAACACCAAATGCACGCTGTGATCTTGGCCTTAAAGTGGGTCTACACCAAGTGAATCACAGCCGCGTCCCTTTAAAAGCTCCGCGCAATTTTCCATTTTCCACCACCACTTGTCCATGGACCATCGTGAGCACGGGCCAGCCTTTCAAGTCGAAAAATTCATAAGGAGTCCAGGCGCACTTGGAATGGATATTTTTGGCCTCAATCGTCTGCTTTAAATGCATGTCCACTAAGACAAGATCCGCGTCCATTCCAACCGCCAAAGAGCCCTTATTTTTGAGGTCAAAAATCTGAGCCGGACCTTCACACATCAGAGCCACCACCCGTTCCAAACTCAAGCGCCCTTCATTCACGGCATTGAGCAATAAGGGCAAAGCAAATTCCACGCCCGGAACGCCCGCAGGAGCCGCCCAAAGTTCTTGCTCCTTTTCTTCTCGGGTATGAGGTGCATGATCGGTAGCAATGCAGGTCACTGTGCCATCCAAAAGAGCTCGCCATAGCGCTTCCACATCCATAAAAGTACGTAGCGGAGGGTTCATTTTTAAAAACGCGTCTTCCATGTCTTCCATGGTGAAAAACAAATGATGCGGAGCCACTTCGCAGCTCAATTTGGGGTGTTTGTAAACGCGCAAAAGTTCCAGTTCAGCCTTGCTGCTGAGGTGAGCAATGTGCAAGCGATTTCCAATTTTTTTACGAAGTTCCAAGGCCAATTCCACCGCCTCGCGAGCACATTCCGAAGACCGCACACGACAATAATCTGAGGGCTCTTCGCCCTTTCTTCCCATGTTTCTTTGAATGCAAGCCTCGTGCTCTGCATGCACCACCACCGGAATGTCTTTTGCCTTGGCGATTTTAAAAACCTCTTCCCAATATTCAGGTTCTTCCAAAAGCAAATCCCCCGTAGAACTGGCCATGTACAGTTTAATCGCAACCATCCCCTTCATGGCTTTGAGCGCCGCAAGGTCCTTACTGGCCCCGGCATAAAAACCATAATTCACATGGCTACGCCCTTGAATGCCCTTCGCCTTTTCATCCAAAGCTTTTTGGGTGAGCGTAGCAGGGGAAGTATTGGGCATGTCCAAAACGGTAGTCACTCCACCGAATGCTGCGGCTAAACTGCCACTCTCAAAATCTTCCTTATGAGTGCCTCCGGGGTCTCGAAAATGCACATGCGGATCAATCACTCCTGGGAGTAAAAATTTTCCTTCACAGTCCAAAATACGATCCGCCTCTTTTTCAGAAAAAGCGTCCACAATTTTCCCATCCGCCACAAACAAATCCCTGACTTTGATGTTTCGCGACGTGACCACCGATGCCGATTTAAAAATGAGTTTCATAACCCTAGGAAATGAGCCAAAAGAGCCATGCGAACAGCCACGCCATTTTCAACTTGCTCAAAATATTTGGCGCGCGGATCACTGTCCACGGCAGGATCAATATGATTCACTCGCGGCAAAGGATCGATCACAATCATGTCTTTTTTAGCCTTGGCCATGAGCGCGGGCGTCAAAACATAAATCCCATTGTACTTTTGGTACTCCGCCTCACTTTCAAAGCGTTCCTGTTGAATGCGCGTATCCGAAAGCACATCGCAAATCGCAATAGCAGCCTCCAAATCTTCTGTTTCAGTGACTTCAAACCCTTTAGTCTTCAATTTTTCCACAAGTTCCGCCGGCATTTTCAAAGCTTCTGGCGAAACCAGGATGAATTTCACTCCTTCAAAATGCAGCAAATACTCACATTGTGAGTGCACCACTCGGCTGTTTTTTAAATCTCCAACCATGGCAATGGTGAATGTGTCTAGACGGCCCAAGGCTTTTTGAATGGTGAAAATGTCCAAAAGCCCCTGTGTGGGATGATCCCCCGCCCCATCACCTCCATTGATCACAGGCACCGAACTGCCCTTGGCCAGTTCCGCGACACTGCCCTTCGTGGGGTGCCGCATCGCAATGACGTCTGCAAAAGTGGAGATCATTTTGCCGGTGTCGTATAAACTCTCGCCTTTTTTAGCCGAGGAAGTGCTGGTCATATCCGCATTCGAAATCACGTGACCGCCCAAACGCAGCATGGCCGTTTCAAAAGAAAAACGGGTGCGCGTAGAAGCTTCATAAAACAGCGTGGCCAAAATTTTTCCTTCCGCCAAAGGGAGGCGTTTGCGCTCTCGAACGATTGGCAAAAATTCCGCCGCTCGCGAAAGCAAAGCAAGAATCTGTTCACGGCTGAGATCCTGAGAAGAAAGAAGGTGTTGCACGAGGCCTATTCTAGAGGCTGTCTAAAAAAAAGGGAAGAGCTCTCAGTACGTGCAAGTACCCGCCGGAAATTTCTCGGATTTTTAAAGTGGACTTCGAATCCTGTTTAAACTGGTCTGACTCACCTGGGTGTACCGTTGCGTAGTGCGAATGTTGCTGTGCCCAAGCAAAGTTTGTACATAACGCACATCCACCCCATTCTCCAGACAGTGTGTGGCAAAACTGTGCCGCAGTGAATGAAAACTTGCCATCTTTTGAATTCCCGTTCTCCGCAACGCCTGTTTAAACACTTTTTGTGCCGTACGCACCGTGAGTTTTCCGCCTCTTTCACTTTCAAAAAGAATTCCAAACCCAGCCATCCCATTCACCGAAACTCTTAACTCACTCAACAACTTTTCCGGTAAAAGTGTGATCCGATCTTTTCCACCTTTCCCCTCCCGAACCATAATCAAGTTTCGACTCAAATCAATATCCTCAGCTCTCAAATTCACCACCTCACTCACTCGCAAACCTGCTCCATATGCCAATGCCAATAAGAGTCGATGCTTTTTATTCAAGATTCCATCCAAAATCCTCTGAATCTCCTCACGTGAAAGCACCACCGGCAACCGGAAGTTTCTTCGTGCGAACCGTAGTTCAATCTTTCCATGGTAACCCACCACCACCTTATAGAAAAACTTCACTGCATTCAAATAAAGATTCACTGTTTCAGGTGCCGCCCCATTGTCCAATTTCCCAAGAAGAAAATCCTTCAAATGCTCCTCTTCAAAATCAAGGTTCCCCTTCCCTCTAAGATATAGCTCCACACAGCGCACATAATTCTGGTTCGTTTTAGGGCTATAATGCCTGAGCCGTAACTCACGCCTCATTTTTTCCAGGCCAGTTTGCATGTCCACATTAAGAGGTTTTTAAATTAAGTCTCTTAATAGTAACAAGTTTTTTCTGACAAATCCCTGAATTCTTTTCGGAGTTTTGCACAATGCCTTCAGCACAACTCGTTTCTATTCCAGCTTCCACAAAATTCGCATATACTCCAATTACTGACTTCTATACGAAAATACTTCGTTTAGAAACGAGTTGTACGAAAAATAAAAATTTGATATAATGAAGTGATTTATTATATCAAATAAATAATTATGGAAAATCCATCTTTGCCTAATCTTCAAGAATTAGTCCCTACTCTCAAACCAGCAAAGGGATATGAATCTTTGTATGCAAAACAAAATCCACGCCTTACCGTCTTAGGGTGTTTTGAATGGGACGATGCATCTGTCAAACTAGCTGTGAGTAAATTAAAGGACTGGGGATATACCGCCATAACTGAACCTGTCGGAGGCATTGGAAAGGAGCAACAAGATGCAAAAGCTTTCTTTATTTTAGTATAAATTTTTCTTCATCGTACAACACTGCGTATGCGGCTACAGCTTGCTCCGTTCCGCCGCAAGCTTCCGCCCATATTGAGCGGATGTAGCCTGTCGGCTATTATACACCCGCGCAACATCGCATACGCAGGAACGTTATATGAAATTTTAAAGTTTTTTAAAGAATACAATCATTATGAGTATTTACAAATCTAAACCAGCTATAGTAGGAGATAATATGAACCTCCCCGAGCTTACGCTCGGGGTTTCAGCCTAGTTCAAGCTGCGCTTGGCCCGCATCTTCTTCGCCCTGTTGTTGGATATACTTTCGAATGACCTCCTCGTTAATCCCAACTGTGGAGGCAAAGTAACCTGCCGACCAAATACTTCTCGTCCCCAGTACACTTTTCTAAGAAACGGAAACTTTATGTTCAACTCACGAGCTGTGTTGGCTTTTATTATTCTCACCACCTCTCCCACTGCTATTTGTGGAGGTATGGAAATTAAAATATGTACATGGTCTAAATCCGTGTTTACCTCTTTCACCACCAGTTCCGGATAGTACTTCGGAATATCCTTCATCACTTCCTGCAGAAAAGCCAACACACCTTCGTTGAATATCTTCCGACGGTATTTGGTCGGCCAAACTAAGTGATAGTCACAGATGAAAACTGCGTGTGAGCTTTTTCGTAGCTTCTTCATGCCTCCACTTTACACCACCACGAAGATGCGGGCACCCACTACATCCCTCGGGCTTACGCCCGGGGAACTACGTCAGTTGATTAGATGAATCTTTTATAATTGGTACTAAAGAAGAATTGCAAGAATTTGCACAATTAATTTTAGATTTCATAAATAATCCAAAAGAAGAGAGACTTGGAGATCGGGAAGTATATTCAAGTGCAACTATGCTAACAGATTCTTTATGTGATGTATGCATCGACGGTATAGTTATGACTAAGTCAGAAAAAGATAAAGAAAATATTGTCAATGATTATCATAGAAATAATAAAATACGGGAAATAGATTGGCAAAAGCGGAAAAAACTTTAAAAAATCACATAACAGTGTTTAGGCGGTTTGCAGTTTTTACCTATTTGAGGTTAAATTAAGGTACGTAAAAACCGCTCTCCCAAATTTTGCACTGGTAGCCTTCGGCATTATACCAGCACAAAACTTCGCCCAAACACGAACGTTAGGTGTAATGCTTTGAGAATTAATTCAAATGACTATGGAAACAATAACTGAAAAATTGAAGAAAAAAATTTTGGAAAAAGGTGATGAAGAAATATCACTCGAAGTGAATCTCGATACCCCTTCCCTACTCGTTCTTAACGAGGCTCCATACTATTCCTTAAAGTTAGGTGATTCTTACATTCATCTAGAGTGTTTCTGGCGTGCAGTTGTAAATTCAAAAATTGTTTTTACTTCAGAAGATGATAAACAGATGTTCGGATTGGACAAACCGTTTGATCTTATCGAAGCATTCCAAAAATTTTTTTCTTCAAAACGTGTGTCGTTGATCAAAATAAAGCATCCCATCGCTGATCTTCAAATTATCTTCGAGGACGGAAGTTATATCGAAGCTTTTGCTAGGAGCTGTTAACATAAGACTTTGAGTAAAAGTGCCACAAGGCAGAGGGAGATAAAGGAGGCATACATCAGGTCTAATTTGTCATAGCGAGTTGAAATTCTTCTGTGATTTTTCATTCGGTGAAATAGGCGTTCAATCTCGTTGCGGTAGGCATAAATGTTCTTGTTGTATTCCCACGGAAATTTCATTTTTGCCTTTGGAGGAACGACTGGAGTTATGCCTTTTTCTTTGCACAGCTCCAGAACTTTGTAGCATGAATAACCTTTGTCCATAGCCAAATGATCTACTGTTTTTGGAAACGAATAATCTCTCAAAATTTGTTTTCCAACTTTCACATCGCTCACTTCACCACCTGTTAAAACAAAGTGCATCCCATGATCTGGATCTCCAGCAATCATGTGAATTTTTGTAGTGTACCCACCTCTACTTCGGCCTAACGCTTGTGGCCCCTTTTTTCATGGCTCCCGCTGCACTGTGGTGCGCTCTATTTGTTGTACTGTCCAGGAAAGCTATTCGCACTTGAAGTACATCTGCTACTTCAAGTGCTCTAAGCATTTGTCCAAAAAGTCCAGATTCGCTCCACCGTTTGTATCTTGTATAAATCGTGTGCCAGTCATTCTCTTTTTCTCTGTAATCGTAGGGCATTTGTCTCCATGCGCACCCTGTTTTAAGTACATAACAAATGGCATCCATGCAACGTTTCAGTGGAATCTTTTCAGGCTTTCTGGGCTTTGGAAAATAAGGCTGGATCAGTTTGAACTGTTCATCCGTTAGCATCTGGTACATGGCGTTAGGGTTAGAGTAACTTCACTCTACACCACTCCTCTATTTATGTTAACAGCTCCTAGTTCAAGTGGATATGAAACTTGGTCAATATCAGGAGAAATTATTTGTCTAGGTGAAGGAAAGCTAGTAATTTCTTAAGACGCACTCAAAGCACAACACCTAACAGCGTGTATGCGGTTCAAAAATGTTCCGAATATTAATTTTAAAGGATTAAACATTTTTTCACCCAAATGGCGCAACTCAATGACGGCTCCCCTGGGTAGACACCTCTGTTTAGCTAAGGTAGTATGCACTGGGGACAGCGCGCCACTTCGCACACACGCGAACGTTAGTGGCAACCCTATGACGACCATAAAAACTAAATAGACAATGAAAGAAATTTTAAAATATACCTTTTGTTTGACTTTGATATTTTTGATTCAGACATCTTGTAATAACAATACGACTCAGGACAGCGGCAATACTGACAAGGTTAGTAAAGTAAGCCTCATTGAGAAGCCAATCGGAGAAAGCGGTTATGTGTTATCAATTCCGGCTGACTATTCCATTACAACAAGTGACGGGCCAGACTTCTCGGTTTATTATTTTTCATCCACGGACACGACCATTAAGAACAAATTATCAGGAGGACTTTATTTCGGAAACCATCCAAGTGAATTTGAAGCCGACAATGCAAACTGCAAAACAGAAACATTAACAGGAAAAATCCTTGACAATATGCAAGCATGGACTGTTTACAATTGTCAGAGTGACTTTTCAATTCAAACAATTGTTGACAACAATAAAGGAGAAGGTTGGAATCAGAAAGTTCATGCATTTGGACATGCAAAAAGTAATGACGATTTACAAACAATTTTAGAAATCTACTCGACATTAAGAAAGAAATGACAATAGTATATCGATATAGAAGGGCAGCCACTAACACGGGTTTGGCAAAAGTGGCGGTTCAGTGCTCCGCAAACTCATTTGTGGTTAATCAAAGTTAGGTTCTCCACATCAACATTGGTGGTAAAAATCACCACCTTCGCCAAGCCCGGAACAGTTATGTGCAATTTTATTCGAGTGCAGAATTATCATTAATAAAATCCAGTTGAACCATGGATAAAAACGAAATTCAAAACGATTTCAAAAGCAATTTTCTCCAATTGCGAAAAATAATTAATGCATGGAACTTAATTCCTGGATCAGGTAAAGAAGAATTCGATTCGCTCAATCAAAAAATATTGTCAAATTTGTACCGTGGAGCTGATGCTGACAAAATTAAAAGAGTAATCGAGAGCGAACTGTGCGTAAACTTTGGCTTTTTTATTGATGAATTTGATTCAGAAAAAATGTCGCTTGAAATTATTGAGTGGTGGAACGAATAATGAAAAACTGCACCTAACAGCGCGTTAGCGGCTCGTCCGATTGACTTATTTTTTATTCTTCTTTAATCTGTAAATAGGATAAAAATTGATTATGCGTAAAATAGACTTCAAATCAGTGATTTGGAAAGAAGGTGCGTATTATATCGCCCAATGTTTGGAGGTAGATGTGTCCAGTTTTGGCAAAACAAAAAAAGAAGCCCTTATTCATCTTCAAGACGCTTTGTCGTTGTATTACGAAGATGTGCCCTTGCCCAAAAAGGCAGAAGTGAATAACCCTATGATCGCATCTATAGAACTTCAGTATGCCTAGGCCCTATAAAGTAAGTCTGATTGTGAAGATTTTGAAAGATATGGGCTTTTTTTTTGTGTCTCAATCGGGTTCTCACGCAAAATACCGTAAACCTGGAAATCCAACCCTAACAACCATAGTACCAATACATGAAAAAGAAGTCCGTTACGGCACCTTTCGGTCTATTTTATGACAGTCAAATTTAAAAGAAAGTGACTTCAATAAACATAAAAAATAAGCCACTCGAAACTCGCTCAAATTGGCTAGGTGTCCACTTCGTGATATTTTACACCTGTGCAACTTCGCGCCAACGCGCGGACGTTAAGCGAAATATTTTTTGCCTCTAATATCAAAACTGTGAACGAAAATTCAACATCATTAACATTTTATCCAAGCAAGTGGAAAACTTTTCTTCTTTTTTTTGTATCACTTTTTTTCACTCTGGGAGGCACTTGGATGATAAGTGATAGAGAGCCTATGGGATGGTTCGTATCAATCTTTTTTGGCATCGGATGCATAGTATTCATCGCAATTTTGCTACCTCATTCTTCTTACTTACGCATTTCCGAAAAAGGATTTGAAATACGTTCATTATTTCGCGGCGGGTTTACCAATTGGAATGAAGTAGACCAATTTGAATCTGGATACATTGGACTAAATAAAATGGTGGTCTTCAACTATAGCCCAGGGCATAAAAAATATGAAACAGGTAAAAAAATAGCAAAAACGATAACAGGTGTTGAAGGGGCATTGCCAGATACCTATGGAAAATCGGCAGAAGAATTAGCAAAATTGCTTAATGAATGGAAAGAAAAGTTTTCAAGAAAATAGGCAAAGAATACATCGTACAACAAGGACTATGCGGTTCATTTCTTCGCTTCGCTCAGTCATTCCCCACATTTGCCAGTAGTGCGCTTTCAGCGTATTTTACCACTGGCAAATGTCGCATAGTCATGGACGTTAGCTGAAATACATTTTTCTCTTTTGGCCTACGGCCAACTTTTTGAGAGGAAAGACATTTGATTTCCTCTATTGACAGGGGTGGTACTGTTTTGTAATCAATAGCTTTGCATCACTTCGTTAGGAGTTAGCATGTGAAGACCCATGTGAGGACGTTCAAAATTGTAATAGTGAAGGAAGTCAGGGATTGCTTTTTTGTAAGCCTCTAAAGTCTTTGGGACTCGGGAGAGGCATTCCTCCTGGATGGTTCTGTTGAATCTCTCCACATAGGCATTGTCTGTGGGTGTTCGTACTCTTGAATGTCTGTGCTGAATTTCATTAGCTACAAGCGTTTTAGTGAGCCACTTGGAAAACTCACTTCCATGGTCTGTCTGGATCATTTTAAGTTCAAAGGGCATGTCTTCTTGTGAGTGCTGAATAAACTCCCAACTTGCGTGGGTTCCAATCTTCATCACCGGCATAGCAGAGGCCCATCTACTGCACACGTCCAGCATAGTGTATACATAAAGTCTGTCATAATAAGGCCCATCCACAATCGTGTCTATTTGCACCAATATGCCTGGTTTTTCAGGCCGCGGTCTTTCCTCATACTGGTGCCACTTCTTCCACTTGCTGTATTTGGTCATCTCGTTCCTTTTGAGTGTTCTCTTCACACTGGAAAGACTCACTTCGTAGCCATCTCTTTCCAGAAAATAGTGAATCACTTCTGCACACCGCTGGTACTTGAGTCTGTACTCTATGACTTTCTGCACTGTCTCTGCAGAAAGCTCACTGGGGTGCGAATGGGGACGTGAGCTTTCTGTGGGAATGGTGTGGCCATAGTTATTGCCTCTGAGCTTTTCCACCCACCGCACAATGCTGCTTTGGTTAAAACCTGTGTGTCTGGCCACTTCGCGTGTGCTCCAGCCTTTTTCCAGAACTAACTTTGCTGCCTCCATTCGCACCCGAGGCAGATGGGGATTTTGTGTGTATGCCATGTCCATATCTTTGCACAGGGGTGATGCAAAGCTATTGAACCATTACAGGTACTTGCCAAACCTTAATTAATCTGCTAATTTAAACAACATTATGAAATGGCTTACAAGAAAAAACGGAATTATATTATGTGCAATTGGGATAGTAATCTTTCTACTTAACTTTCTAACTTATAGTTTATGGGAAATTGACATTGATATTCTTGGTGCAATGATTTTTTTTCTTGGCTTAGTGATTACAATAGCTTGCGGACCTTCAATGAAAAATTCCTCTAAATTGTTAACAAGAAAAAATGGTGTAAGGTTATGCATAATTACCACGGTAATAACAGCATTATTTGCATATTCACCCATCTCATATCTTAACGGATATTTTACTGGTTTCTTGAATTTAACAGTGTTTGTTTTAGGTGTAATTATTATAACTGTAAGATGGAAATATTAAAGTTACCGACTCTTAAATATTGTAGCTTCGCAATTATTGATAAAGGTGAAAATTCTACATCGCCTAACACTGCGTATGAATGAATGTTTCCATATTAAAAAAGGTTATTGATAAATAACCCCTTCTGAGGCTTCCAACGCCATGTTACACCACGTACACGGTTTAACCTTTCGAGGTCCCACCAGCATAGCTAGTGGTTTATGAATTGCTAATTATACCGCCAAAAAAAACCTCCGGTTCAGGCACGTACGTACGTAGTTTCACGAATTTCAAGTACAGCTCAGGGGAAAAGGAAGAGGGAGTAGAGTAGAGATACTTTACTTCTTCACCCCAACTCCCTCATGGAACAATATAACATGACGAAAGGCATTCGTGGACTGAGAAGATTACTTCGGCAGTTTAACGAAGCTACTTTAAAGCCCTGGCAGAGAGACGTACTTAGAGAAAGAATCCTTATTTTGGATTGGTACGACCATAATGGAAAGAATAAAGCCAAGACTGCCAGGGCTTTTGAAACTTCTAGAAGCCACGTACAAAAGCTGGTGAAGGCCAGAAAGGAAGAAGGACTGGGTGGTCTTATTCCGAAAATAACAGGACCCAATAACAAACGTGGATTTAATCTCACCAGTGAAGAGAAACAAGAGATTGAACGCTATGCAAGGATGTTTCCAGATTGGAGCCACAAGAAGCTTCACATGTTTCTTCACCAGCACAGCATTTCCACCTTGTACCGCTATTTGGCAGCAAAAGGATTACTGGTTCGTAATCGCTGCCCCGGGTTTCACAAGAAACCAAAACCTAGGTCTGCTTGGAAAGTCCAAAGAAAAACTCCCCAAGGACTACCAAATCTTAAAACCTGGAGACTTGGTAGTCCTAGATTCCATCGTTGAGTTTGTGGACAGCGCCTTCAACAAACTGTACTTCATTACCTGTGTGGATGTGGCCACCAGGATAGGTTTTGCACTCGTAACCAAGCACCACAGTTCCAAGGCGGCCAAAGCTTTGCTGGAAAAGATGGAAGAAGTGCTCCAGACCAAGATTAAAGCTGTTTTAACAGACAACGGCAGTGAGTTCCTGGCGTACTTCCATAAAGCCTGCCAGCAGCAAGGGATTGAGCACTTCTTCACTCGCCCCAGAACACCAAAAGATAATGCGATTTGTGAGCGATTCAACCTTACTTTGCAACAACACCTCTACTGGAGAGTGGACTTAACCAGTCCCATTTACAAGATTAATGAGGTGCTCGCGGATTGGCTCGTGGAGTATAATTGCCTTCGTCCACATGAATCTCTCAATATGAGACCTCCAGTTGCTCACTACTTTCATCTATTCTACTCCCCTCGCCCCATCCCCGAGGTGTACTTGAAACTATGGAACCGGACAGTACGTTGTACGAAATAAATAAGCCTGCTAAGCTCCTTCACGAGCTTAAATTTTAATCATAAAACAATGAACAAAGCGCTATCAGTGTTAACAATTATTGGGATTAGCACCTCCCTCTTCGCTTGCACAAACATCACCACCGAACAACAAAAAGCAATCACTATTGATAATTTCGGCGAAGAAATAATTTTCACACCTTCTGCGGAAGACTGGTGTGGAGAAGATTGCATCATTTATCCAGAAAATGGGAATATGTACATTCGTGTCCCAGAAAGTGGAAGTGACACATTCTACCCAGAAGGAACTGACAGAAATCTAGAAGATGCGAGCGAAGAGGTCGGTGAAATAATCAAAGATTACGAAGAGAACTTGGATTCTACACAAAACAATGAAAAACTACATCCTGGCTGCAAATTAACAGTGGAAGAAGCAAAGTTAAAATCAGAAGAGTATGCCATTTCAAACAATCAAAACTGGGGGGCGATAGAATCTGTTAGCTATTATGAGCCCCGACAAGAATATCATATAGTCTATCCCACACCTGAAGGACAAAGACTGCTTTTGGGAGAAAACGGTACAATAGTAAACTGTATCACTGGAGAAACAAGGATAATGCCCTTGGAATAATTGGCATTCCTAACCAAGCATAGTTAAGACTAGAGATTTGTTGGAAAGAAAGGTTAAGGAAAGCTGGTCCCACAAAATTTACGCGCTGCGGTGCCGTAGCTCCTCGCGTGCTCGGGTTCTCCGCGGCATAAGATCGCGGATGACGCGCACACGCGTCACCGTGAGCCGCTACGACCACATTTTTTGACGCAAATCGGCTTTACAGATTGAATAAATGACACAGGCGTCAAAAAACGTCAGCGTAAAATCCACGTTAAGCGAAATATTTTTTGCCTCTAATATCAAAACTGTGAACGAAAATTCAACATCATTAACATTTTATCCAAGCAAGTGGAAAACTTTTCTTCTTTTTTTTGTATCACTTTTTTTCACTCTGGGAGGCACTTGGATGATAAGTGATAGAGAGCCTATGGGATGGTTCGTATCAATCTTTTTTGGCATCGGATGCATAGTATTCATCGCAATTTTGCTACCTCATTCTTCTTACTTACGCATTTCCGAAAAAGGATTTGAAATACGTTCATTATTTCGCGGCGGGTTTACCAATTGGAATGAAGTAGACCAATTTGAATCTGGATACATTGGACTAAATAAAATGGTGGTCTTCAACTATAGCCCAGGGCATAAAAAATATGAAACAGGTAAAAAATAGCAAAAACGATAACAGGTGTTGAAGGGGCATTGCCAGATACCTATGGAAAATCGGCAGAAGAATTAGCAAAATTGCTTAATGAATGGAAAGAAAAGTTTTCAAGAAAATAGGCAAAAAATACATCGTACAACAATGTACAACAATGACTATGCGGTTCATTTCTTCGCTTCGCTCAGTCATTCACCCACATTTGCCAGTGGTGCGCTTTCAGCGTATTTTGCCACTGGCAAACATCGCATAGTCACGAACGTTACATGTAATTTAATTTTTTTTAAGGCTTTGCTAGATGAATATTATTGAAGAGATTAATAAACTGACAGTAATTGGGAGAACCTGCGTATCAGTAATATGCTTTGAAAGATTTTGTAACAAATTTAATATATCACATCCTGATATAAAAAATTTCATTCAACATATTTGGAAAGTTACGCAAGTAAATTCAAATACTTGGGTAGAATGGGAAAGTGGGTTTTATCACCTAACAATTACTGGTCAAGGTGATCCTTATAATGAAGATTTAATTAATTCAATACCAAAAAATTTACTAGAAGATTTTGATAAATTTTCTCAATATGTTTTTGAAACAACCGCTTCAACTTGGTATACTAGTGATATTACTGGATCTTCTGAATTTTTAAGGAAAGTATTAGAATTATGTATTAAATATGATGTTCCATTACCAAAATTAGATTTTTATACAAATCCACCTAATAATATTCATAATGGATGGGGAAAATCTTTAAGTGATGAAGAAGTTAAGAATTGGCAATCCACTATTTAATCGGAAGAATTCCCCGCAGCTTGCTGCGCGGGTGTAGGATGGAGGCATGAGCAACCATATCTACAAAAGCCATAACAAGAGTCTGTTGCTATATCACTTGGTTTGTCCTGTGAAATGTAGGAGGAAGATTTTAACGGAGGAAGTGGAGTACAGTTTAAAGAAGATCTGCGAAGAGATAGGAGAGCGGTTTGAGTTGCAATTTGTGGAAATAGGTAGTGATGAAAACCTTGATGCCTTTCAAGTCGAGTTTCATAACCATCAACAACTTTAAAAGCAGGTTCTCTTTCCATTAAAGCAGCAATGCGCTGCACAAAAAAAGTGACATGCTTACGTACCTCTTTTATAGAGTCCTCCATTTTAGCAATAGCTCTCTCTATTGGTGATTCAGAAGGTGTATATGAGGACATACTTCTTGTAAGTTACAGATCGTTGGATTCAAATTCCTTTCGAAGTGATTCAAATTGATCAACTGAATCTCCTTGAGGAGCATAATCCCACCCGGTAGCGGCATGTATTCCTTCATGGACCAAGGTGCCTACTTGCGCACAAAGATTCACTTCATCTCTAACACCAACAAAAAAAAGCGGGCGATAGGGAAAAACTTGCTGCATCATCAAAGCGTATAGTCTCTGCTGTAATAACACCGCCAAGAGGATCCATAGAAGAATGTTGAGCACAAAAAACATGAACATCCAAGGTAGCTTTCAAGGAAGCAGAAATATCTTCCTCAGACAGAATGGGCCCAGCAGTTTGAATGAGTCGTTCTTTCAATGGCTCTAAATTGGAAGCTATGTAGTCTCTAACATCGGTTACCTGCGCCTTTTGACTTTCATCACAAGGATGAAATTGGCTCAGAAGCTCTTCTCTATATGCCATCAAACCTTCGGTCAATTCTTGAGCTTTTTCAAGTAATGCCTTTGCCTCCTGTCGCGTCTCATGTGCTTGCCACGTGTAAGTGGCTAAAGCTATAGAGAGACCACCAACGAGTAATGAACCAAGATTTGAAAAAGGTGGCCTTAAAAGCACACTCGGAGCTTTCTTTTCATTTGCTGGAGTGTCAGCTCCTGCTTGTGAATTTCCATTCTCCAGTAAAGACATAAAATATTAGGAAGGGAGACCATCAGAAAGCTGACGATACCGCTTTTGGAGAATTTGTCAACCCTCTCCCCTAACTCAGAGGGTAGACTTCCAGCAAAAACCTGCTAGATTCTGAGCGATGAAAAACCTCACTCTCACCCTCAAAGACGGCACACAAATCACTGGAAAAGCCTTTGGCTCTTTTAAGGAAAGTGAGGGGGAAGTCGTGTTCACCACCGGAATGGTGGGTTACCCCGAAAGCCTCACCGACCCTTCCTTTAAAGATCAAATCCTGGTGCTCACCTTCCCTTTAGTGGGCAATTATGGCGTGCCCAACGAAGCACTGGATGAAGACAAAATCAGCCGCTTTTTTGAAAGCGAAAAAATCCATCTCAAAGGGCTCATCGTCAGCGACTACAGTGAAGACTACTTTCATTGGAATGCCGGGAAATCCCTGTCCGATTGGATGAAAGAATACGACGTGCCCGGCATCACCGGAGTGGACACCCGTGCTCTCACCCAATTGCTGCGCGACGGCGGTTCTCAACTGGGACAAATTCATCCAAGTAATGAAGCGCCCCACAAAGAATTTTACGACCCCAACACCATTAATCTGGTCGCGAAAGTCAGCCCGACGGAACCCAAAACGTATGGCGAAGGTAAAAAACACATCGCCCTGATTGACTGCGGCATGAAGTTCAACATTTTGCGCAGTTTCTTAAAACGTGGCATCAAAGTGACTCGCTTCCCCTGGGATCACAATCCTTTCGATTACGAAGCTGCCCATGGGCTGAAATTCGATGGCGTCTTCTTTTCAAACGGACCTGGCGATCCCGCACGTTTGCCCGAACCTGTCGCCACCATGGAAGCCTGTTTCGAGCGAAAAATTCCAACCTTTGGCATTTGTCTAGGTAGCCAAATCATGGGTCTTGCAGCCGGAGCAAAAACCTACAAGCTCAAATTCGGACACCGCAGCCAAAATCAACCCTGCATCGACACTCGCAGCGGACGCTGTTATATCACTTCTCAAAACCACGGTTTCGCAGTGAACGATGAAACCCTTCCCTCCGACTGGGAGACCAGCTTCACAAACGCCAACGACGGAACCGTAGAAGGAGTACGTCACAAAAAACTCCCCTTCTTTTCAGTCCAATTCCACCCCGAAGCCACCCCCGGCCCCACCGACACCGGCTTTCTTTTTGATGAATTTGTGGAAATGCTTTAAACTGAACCCGTTGTGACACTTAGCCCAACGCCCATGCACCGCTACTTCTTCACGATCCTCCTGCTCGCGATCAGTTTTTCCTTGCCACTGGCTCTTTCGACGCAAGAAGCCAAACAGCAAGTGGAGCTCGCCACCCTCCCACCAACCGACACCGACATCGCGGACGAAGAACCTGATGAAAATCCCGCACGACCTCCTTTAACCGATATTCAAGGCCATTGGGCTGAGACGCAAATCAACAATCTGTATCAAACCCAGGTCATCAACGGTTATGGAGACGGCACCTTTGGCCCCAATGATCCGGTGACTCGCACTCAATTCCTCATCATCGCCCTGCGCGCCTTCCATTACGAAGCGCCGGATGAAAATTATGCCGATTTTGCTCACAGCATCGGCCTCATCAACAACCTGGATTATTGGAAAAATCACGGAGATGCCCACGTCACCCGAGCGGAAGCTTTGAAAATTTTGTTGAACGCAGGCAGCCTCACCGTGGGAGACGAACTCAGCCCCAACTTCCCAGATGTGGACATTGTGAATGACTGGTTCGCTGTTTACAGCGCTTTCGGCAAAGCTCAGGGCATTGTAACCGGAGACGTTGAAGGAAATTTCAACGGGAATCAAAACGTAAGTCGAGCCGAAACCTGCGCCCTCACCTTGCGCATCATGGAAAGACTGCCTTCCGAAATCGAAGGATAAGCGCTCTGGTTTTTTTTCGAGATAGCCTCTAGAATCCCCGCATGTACATTGGCCTGGATCTAGAAACCACCGGACTCAACCCCAAAAACGACCACATCATTGAAGTCGCCATTCTGCTTTTCGACGACAATAAAATCCTTGAAGAATGGAGCAGTTTGGTCCGTCCACCCATCCCTATTCCGCCCTTCACCACCCACCTCACCGGCATCGACGACGAAATGGTGAAAGACGCACCGACTTTGCAAGAAATCCTGCCCCTGATCAAAGAAAAAATAGGGGATTTGCCCATCATGGGACACTTCATTTTTTTTGATGTCAATTTTCTCAACGAAAAAGGCGCGGGTCTTCCCAATGTGCAATTGGACAGCTGCCAACTGGCTCAAGTTTTCATGTACAAAGAAGCCAGCTACAGCCTGGAAGTTTTAACCCAAAAATTAGGCATAGAGCAACCCAATGCTCACCGAGCCATCCACGACGTAAGAGCCAACATTGAGCTCATGTGGAAATTGTGCGGCCACCTGCGGGCCCTTCCTAAAGAGGACAAAACTTTGCTCCGCCCTATTTTAGAAAAAAGCCAGTGGACTTGGGCTGCCACCCTTTTGCAGGTGCTCGATGAAAAACAGCAAAAATCAGACGAGCTCTTGCCCAGCGGCGGCGGCGAATTCAGCCCCGTGAGTGAAAAACACACTCATTTAAAAAGCATCGTGGCCGAAATTCAGCCACCCTTCCTTTGCGAAGAAGGCAGTCACACCACTCAAGACCTCATCGACTACGCCTTGGAACAAAACGAGGAAAGCCTGCTGGTGCTGGCCCACGTTCAAAACCTGCCCGCTCATCCCGATTTAGGCGTGCTCAAACATCCCAACCAATATTTAGACGAAGAACGCTTGGAGCAATTTGTGCAAAGAACCCCGTTAGACACCGGATCCAGCATGTTGGCCCTCAAAGTCAGCCTCTGGGCAAAATACACCAAAAAAGGTGAAAAATCAGAAATCCGTCTGGTCAAGGACGAAGCCAGTCTGTGGTATGACATCTGTTGCCAAGAAGAAAGCGCCGAAAAATCCTTTTATAAAAAAGCCACCGAAACAGCATTCAGCAAAAAAGTGCGCGTGGTGAGTCATTTGCATTTTCTAAAAGATCGCAGTCGAAAAGATCCTGCACTGCCCCTGCCGCCCAACGTGATTGTGGCTCAAAGCGAAGAGCTGGTACGCACTCTGGAGCAGGCCTGGCACATCCGTCTGAGTGAAAGCCGTTTTTTAAGCGAGCTCAGCCGCCTGCAAAAAGAAAATCCCGCTCACAAAGAAATCATCGATTCCCTGGCCGCTCGCGTGTCCATTCTTTTTGGATTCTGCGGCATGTTTTTACAAAAATACGGACTCCCCGGAGACGCCCGTCACCCTCTGGTGGTGGAAGCCTGGCACCAAAACAGCAGCGAATGGAACAAGATCAAAATGTCTGCCGAAGCCATCGAAGCAGCCACTGCAGCCCTGGGGGACGATCTACAAAATGGTCCAAGCCTGGATGAATTCACACGCTACCTCACCTATCTCACCAAAATTCTGCGCACCGCCAGCCCCATTTTATGGATGACCTGGAGCGCAGATGAAGAGCCCATCATCCATTCCTTCCCCGAACACCCCTCCACGCTCTTCACCGAAAGGGTATGGAAGGGTATAGAAAAACTCCATTTATTCTGCCACCACGCAGACCTCAAAGACGACTTCGAGTTCATTAAAAAAGAGCTAGGCCTGCCCGAAACGCTGCAACACCTCAAAGCCAAAGAGAGCCTGCCATTGCCCATTGAATATCCAAAAACTCAAATGTCCAAGCCCAACGACGTCGCTTATGTCAGCGATGTGGCTCACGAGCTCACCGAGCAACTGCTGCCTTTGCAGGGCAATGCTTTCGTTTTGGTGAACGCTCAAACCGCTTCCGAACAACTGTTTTATAAACTCAACGATTTTGCCAAAAAAAACGGGAAAAAACTCTTCGTGCAATTCATGAGCGGCGGCCTAGGAAAAATCGTAAAAATGGCTGAAAATTCCAATGGGAAAAACATCTTCGTGGGCAATGAAGACCTCTTCGACATGCTCTTGAACGAAGGTGTGGATCTGCGCTTTCTGGCCCTGTACCGCCTGCCTTTCAGCAGCCCCAGCGATCCCATTCAGTTGGGCCGCGCCAAAGCTTATGTCGATGCCTATAAAGGCTACACCTTGCCCCACGCCGCCCTACGCTTCCGAGCCATTTTGAATGAATTTTTAGCCAATCAATGGGAAGGAAAACGCATCCTCATCTTAGACCCCCGCATCCGGGATTACGAAAAGGTGTTCATCTAGCTTTGCACTTGCAAAAAAAACCTGTAAAGTACAAACGCTTTCACTTTCACGCCATGAAAAAAAACATCTCTCTTGCTCTGCTCAGCTTACTCACCCTCTTGCCTTCCAACGCCTTTGCCGTTGAAGGAGCTTTCAGCGATCTGGAGGAATCCAGTGATTACTACGTTTCTACTGAAGTGCTGCGACGAGAAGGATTCATTGAAGGCTACAGCGATGGAACCGTACGCATTGAAAGCGAAATGAACCGTGCAGAAGTGGCAAAAATGGTGGCCATTTTCCTAGAGCTAGATACAGACTCCGCCACGCCCGGCTGCTTCACAGACCTTGAATCTGGAAGTTGGTACGAAGACTACGTGTGTGCTGCGAAAGCCGCAGGCATTTTCAATGGCAATCCCGATGGCACTTTTGCTCCTGGAAGCAACATGAATCATGCGGAACTTTCAGCCATCGTTTATCGTTTGTTGCAACACTATGAAATCGACCCCATCCTGCCCTCCGATGGAGAAGCTTGGTACAGCGCTTATATGGAAGTGAGCGCCGATTTGAACCTCATGCCAGATCCCTTAGTGGCTCCAAGTGAAGACATCACCCGTGGAGATCTTTTTGAGGAGTTCTTTAGGTCTTTGGTTGCGGAGGCCGTGACGGAGGACGGTGAAGATGAACCCATCTATTACGACCGAGCAGATCGTGATGAGTTCTTAACGGAAGAAGATCACGAAGACCTTGTCGACCAGCCCTTTTTTGATACAAGAAGCGAAAATACGGTTTTTGAAGGATTAGAAGAAGGCCTCATTTATTGCGGAGGAGTACAACACACCACCACACGACATTATGCCACAGGAGATGCCTTCCCCAGCGAAGGCGATGCAGAAACGACCATTGATGCTGATTTTTCCTTCACAGTCGATCGTCAGGATGGGGGTTCTGATACTGAATACTTCTTCAACTTCTTAAGTTATTCCGTAAGTGCCGATTATTTAGAAGACTCCCAAGACTACACATCCGCTGGAATCAACAGAATACACACCACTGCCACAGTGGATCATGAAGCAGCCAGCAACGAAGTAAACGAAGAAATTTACGGCTATGTGGTGCAAAATGGTGATTTATTCATCAATTACACCGTACCCTACGGCGATGGCCTCATGACAAGCTACGATAGTGCCACCGGCACGGAGCAGACCGTCTACGATCATCCTTGGCCCAATCAAACCATTTATACTGACGCAAACGAATTTTGGTCCGGCTCAACAGAAGAAACTCGCACAAACGAGAGCCCCTATGCCTTTGATGAAGATGAAACGGTCATCACTTACGAGTGGAGTATTTCCGAATGTAACTGAACAAAGAACTGAAGAACCAAATCAAACCGATCACAAAGAACACCCACACCACCGTTTGATCAAAGTGACCCAAACGTCGGGTCCAACCTTCAATTTCCACGCCAAAAACATAGTGGAGTAAGAGCTCAAACCCAGAGAGCAGCGTCACAAAAACGCCAATCCCAATCTGTAATTGCCAAGCTTCTTTTTCTTGCTGAGGGGTCAGAGAGCTTTTCATAGCTACATCTTAAATCGCGCTGCCACATTCAGCAAGGCTTCACTGGGCCTGACTTACTTGAGCAAATCGCTTACGAGCATTTTCACACAGCTCTTGCGCCGAGGAAGCAAATTCACAGTCGGGATATTTGCCTGTTTTTTCATCTGTGTTCTCCCAATTCCATGGCTCCATCTTGTTTTTTGGGTCCTTCCCATAAGCAATACTACATGTCCTTGAGGAATCATCAACACTCAACTGCGCTAGCGGACTGTCTTGGCCAGGAAAGTTAACGAATACCCTTGTAACTGGTTCATCTCCCATCGTAATCGTAGCTGAAACTTCAATCTCCTCAATATAAGGTTCCCAACCTGTAACCGAAAAGTGACAAACAGAAGCTCTTTCCTCATAATTTTTAATCGTGAGAGCAGCTTGTTTTTCAACAGCTGTCATGAAACGAACCAAACTCATAGCATCCATCTCAAAAGAAGGCCCTGTTGAAGCTCTTTCAAATAAATTCAGATTTTTGATACCAGCATGTTGTCCCGGCGCACAGGCAGTCAACGCCGCTCCAAGTGCTAAAGGAAGTGATCTCATAAGTAAAAATTTAATTGAACAGCGTCCGAATACCGCATTCTCCCACAAAAAAGTGCAGCTGTACAGCTTTTCTTTAAAAGAAAAGTAAACTGTTGTTTAAAACAAAATGGCAAAATTCATGACAAAAGGGCCTCCCAGAGGCTAAACTTGGCATTGTACGCAAAATAGCCTTCCCAGTGCTAACCCTCGCAAAAAGACCTGCCCGGTTTCCCACTTCCTGAATCTTGACTAAAGATTTGCAAAGATACGCTTTATCTTGTACGGTCAGATCTTAATTACAACATATTTCATGGTTTTGGGAGCTGCAGGCCAAGAAGACCACCCCCATCCAGAAACATCTGCATCTGTAGGAGCTACTGCAGTATTCTTAAATCCAGAGCCAGGGGATGGAGGAAAAAGACACGAAGGAAAGGGTGTCAAAATTTTCGCACGTGTGGATGGAAAAAACGAGGACCCAAATACATGTGAAGATCGCGTTGGGCTTATTAAAGAAGGAGATCAAATTGCCGCTTGCGCAGTAGACGGCATTGGAAGCGGTACCGATAAGCCTGCCACGGTAGCCCTGGCAAAAGCACTTGCCAAAAACATCTCAGAGGATCTGCTGGATCCAAATGCCGAACTCATCGCTACAGCCGATCAATTCAAACAGAGGATAATAAGCGCATTAGAAAGGACGATTGCTGAGGTGAATGGGGAGCATGCAAATGTAGAGAAATTGGGAGCATGCATTACTGTTCTTTTGGTGGACCTAAAAAAACGCATCTCCTGGATTTTAAGAGTAGGAGACGGATTCAACGGATGGATGACTCCAGATGGACAGATAGACCCTTTTTTCTGCCGCAAAGCCCTGCTGCCTGAAACAAAAAATGTCTATGAATTACTGCAAGCCAATAGGAACGTAGGTCAGGTCATTGAAGAAATCATTAGGAAAGGTAAAGGATCTACCTTAACAGATGCCATCTGTGCCGGGAAAAGAACAGACAGGAATAGGCTGGACATTTTGAAGCCAGAGACCCTTCATATTCCCGAAGGAGGAGGAACCTTCTTTATAGGCTCAGATGGAATCATGAGCTTTGCATTGAACTTGGGTGAAAATCAAGAGGGGGGAACCGAGAAGGTAAATTGGCTTCACGAAGAGGCTCATAAAGCAAAACTTGATGATGTCGCCTCAATAGCCATTACTGTAGGGCCTCTCAGTCGGATGCAAAAATTGACAAAGTTTTTCAGCCGGATACTCTTAGGATCGTGAACTCCACCGACCTACAAATTCTCATTATTACAGGAGGTCTCTTTATCCCGGTGCTAGCCTTCATCAGCTGGCTTTCTTACCGCCACGGAGACAAAAAACGCCGCATCTGGGAAGAAGCTTTGCAAAAAGATCTACCCGGCTTCAAATTGCAGCATTTTTACCGAAAAGCCTTTTGGATCGGGACTTTGCAAAACCACACCGTAATCGTGCATCTTCAATCCAAAACCAGCAAAATCATCAGAATCAAGCTGAAAAGCTCTAAAAAACTCTACTTGGCCGTAAAACCGAGCGCCTCTTCCAAAGAATTGCGCAACTGGACAGGGTGGGAAAACCCCGAACCCGGTTTTTACCTGCACAGCCTCCCCCAAGGCCCGAGCAAAGAAGAAAACCTCAGTCATTTCGCACGGCTGCGAAGCGGCACAAAAAGACAGCTGCTTCAGGAGGCAAACGCCTGCGAAAGCCTCAGCCTTTCTCCCGATTGGACCAACGTATTGATCGGCAAAGAAAAAGCCCTCCAGTTCTACGATGAAAACGAAACCCTGCTCGCCAGCCCCGAACTGATGCTGCAACTGCCCCACGGTACCTCCGTTCCCGAAACCGTCGCAAAAATAGCCCCTCTCTTAAAAGAATTGGAGGCGGATCTTACTTAGCGGCTTTGTCCAAAGCATCAGAATCCAGAGTGTCATGAAGAGCTCGATCGGTGGATGAGACCTGAGCCGCTATAGGAAAACGTTCGTCAAAAACCTGGGTCCAATATTCCTGAGGGCTGCCACCCGCTGGCCTCCCTAAGCTAGAATCTGGAAAGTGCATGCTCAATGCCTCTAAGAGAGAAGCAAATGGCCCTCTCCAGAGAGAGGCACTCTCTGAAGGAATACAAGCCAAAATGTAGTTTGGAAAAGTAAGGGGCTGTCCTTGGAAATCACACTGCACACGGAGAAACGTACTAAGAGTATTGTCATGGCTAGGTGTCACTCTTGCCAAATCTACAACTAAACCTGCGCTAGGCAACACACTCTGCGGGGTGACCGGCATTGACGCTTCGTTGCTTAACATTCTGATTAACCCTGAAATCTGAGCAATGTCAGTTGGGTCTAAAAAGATGCGCTCACGAACCGATGATCCGCCCCCATCCACATCATTTTCAACATCAATGGCCATCATATAAACAATTAACTAGTGAACTGATTAAAAAGGTAAAAGCTTCGGCAGTCAAGGGGTTTTGCATTCCCAAGAAGAAAGGCACATGTAAAATGCGGTCAGTTTAACCCATCCACCCATATGAAAGGATTCTTTACAAAAGCTTTCTCTGCTGTACTCATCACTTTGATGTGCAGTCAAGTGAGCATGGCCGCCCTCGTTTTGGGCAGCCGAGACGATTTACTGCAAAGTTCCATCGTCACCAACAACTTCACAGACGTTGAAATTCCCAATCTGGAGGATTATTCCACAGAAGAATACTACCAAAACCTGGGAGCCTTGGTGCTTTCCGTCATGTCTTTTGCAACCCAAATTCAAGGTTTGGTGGGCTATGAAGCAGCCGATGGATCCCGTTATTTCAGCCCCAACAACACCTTAACCCGAGCCGAAGCCGTTAAATTCTTCAACAATTTCCGTGCAGAAGTGGGAAGTGGAGGTATCCCCAACGAAGTCTGCTTCACCGATTACAACAATTACAGTGAATCTTGGTGGAAGGATTACGCCTGCTACCTGAAACACGATGGCATCATTTCAGGTTATGCGGATGGAACGTTCCGCCCCAACAACACCTTGAACGGAGCTGAAATCGCCAAATTCGTCAGCAACACTTACGGCCTACCTACCGTGAATGAGTCCGCCTACAACCATTGGTACGACGGATACATCGAAAACCTGCAAGAGTTCAACATTGCTCCTGAAGGAATAGATCCCACCCACAGCGTGACTCGGGGCGAAATGGCCAGTTACATCTTGCGTGGAGCCGTAGTGGAGCACTTTGGAAGCACCGAAGCTTTCACTCCTCGCCTGCTCACTCGCTTCTTCGAGGAAATGGGCTCCAGCACCAGCTCTTTGATCTTCTTCACCCACAACGAAACAGGAAGTTTCTACCCTTACAACTACATCTATCACCCTGAAGATTTTTCAGCAGTCTCTTTCATCAACGATGGTGAGAACGAGTCTCTCACGCTCAAAAATCACGGCAGCAGCAGCTTGGATGTGAGCGGTTACTACGTCACTTTCTTGGATGCCAGCGATTCCGGCGACTATGAAGCCACCGATGTCAGCTTCACCTTCCCAGAAGGCAGCACGGTTGGTGCTGGAGAAAGCGTGACCATCAACGGCATCTTGGGCGGAGAATTTGCCTTCGAAAACCCTGAAGGCCCTTATGGTGACGGCTTCTTGAACGACCATTTTGGAGATTACCTTTACCTTATCTACAACGCCGACGCTCAACTGATCGACGTGGTGGTCTTCCAGGTGGAGTCCTAAGCCCTAGCTTTTCTATACCAAAAGCCCGAAGTTCTTGGATTCAAAATCCACCTCCGGGCTTTTTTAAAGGCTATTTTGCAGCTGCAGATCCTGCTAATGGGGTTGCCTTGCTCACGCTTCCTGAGTTACCCCAGTCGAAATGAAAAGGGATATGTGCATCCAATGCAACAAAATGAACATTTGGATGTGCATCCTTAACCTCCTTTTGCTGACAGGGAAAATATTTTCCTATATCCATTCCTATCAAAACATTGGGAGCAACTTGCCTCACTACTGGATAGAAGGCCTCAAATTCAGCAGCAGTAAGATTAAAAAACAACTTGCCCTTTCTCGGGTGAGCTGCTTCTGCTCCACCAAGAACATTCAATAAATCCCTTCGAAATAAGTCCAAAGCAGTAACAATTTTGCCTCCACCTTTTGCAGCCTCAATTTGAGTTTCGTAGGTAGAAGTATTGATTGATTGAATACCGCCAGGCGGTAGAGCCAACATCTTCCTACGATCCGTCACAAAAATACGAAGCATATCTTCTGTTCCCGCCAAACCTGTTTTTACTTCTGATAAAGCCATACGTATCTTAAGAAAACGTCCCTATTATACAGAATAATGAAATATTGTAAAGATGTGTCAAGGCGAATTGTGCTGCACACCTGAAAAATCACAAATAAGACTGCATTTTCTGCTCGCCTCCTGACTTAACCTTGCGATACTCCGTCAAATTCGTCGTAAAGTTGGCTCCGTTCAAAAAAACCTCCGAATAAGGAATGTGCCGCTGAAGCCCACCTTGTAAACTGTCCGCAACCCACACGCCATCGGCATCAAAGGAGTAAGCCACCAACTGATGCCCAATGTTCACTCCATTGGAATAGTAAGGAATATAAAGCACCAAAGGCTCGCCCAGGGCCAACTTTTTAAAGAAAAATTCCGCCGAATTATTATAACTGAACAGCAAATCATAGCCATATTCCGCCGCAAAACGGCTACGCTCCCCCGAAGACCAAATAAAAGTGCCATCCCACGCAATCCGATCTTGAACTTCAGCAATATCCAGCACTTCGCCATACTTGTATTGCACCAAAGTTTTAGTCGCAAAACTGTAACAACCATAAGGCCAACCCCTTTGAGAATGATGGACAAAGTCGACATTCGAAGGAATTGCCGCCACCAAACCCAAATCCAAAACCTCTTCATAGCCAGCCGAGGGGTCCAATTCAAACTCAAAAACCTCGGGCCTTTCGCCTTCTTCATAAGTCAAAGCGCGGTGCAAAAGCAGACTCATTTGCTTGCGAGTGATGAGCTCATGTGGAGAAATATAGCTGTCCAAAGTGTCCACCAGCTCGCGTTCTTCAAACCGCAGCAAATCATCCCAGTACCACTGTCCATTGTCTTGATTGTCTAGAAAGACACTCCGCTCATCCTCGTCTAAAAGCTCCCATTCTAAAGCTTCTGCTAAAATTTTCATGGCCTCCGCACGAGTGATATTGTCTCCCGGAGCAAAGCGCCCATCCCCATAGCCCTCCACCCACTCCAATTCCTTGGCACGACACACATATTTGGCAAACCATTCCTCCCCCACATCCACAAAACAAGCCGCGTACTCCGCAGCCGAAGGCGTTTCCCCCAGCACTCCCTCCACAATCATTTTAGTGAATTCCGCCCGATTGATGAGCGCCATGGGCCGAAATGTGCCATCGCTATAGCCCTCCACAATGCCCTCTTCCGTGAGATAGTCCACAGCTTCTTGAACAGGGTCATTGGGGTAGAGGTCGGAGTAATTCGTACTCGCAAGGGCCGAACTCGACAAAAAAACACCAAAGAAAAGGGCAATAAAACAGCGACGGAGCAACATAGGCATGGATTTAAGACGCTTCAACTTTAGGGGAAGATGCAGAGTTTAACAACAAAAAAGGGGGAACGGCTTCCGCCGCCCCCTTTTTCTTATCTTTTACTCAAACAATCCGAGCACCATATCGAGGAAGGTTCCTCGTTCCACACTGTCTTCAGGTTCATAATCTGCAGCATTCACTTCTTCTCCAGAAGCAAGCTCAAGCACATCAACAATCTCACTGAAAGACATATTTTCATGAGGATTAAAAACACCAGAAGCTTCTTCTTCAGCAAAGAAGTCTTCTTCGGTCAACGCTTCAATGTAGTAAGCCAGAGGCTCATCCGTAGACACATCAGCGTAAGAAGTTTCAGTCACTTCAGGAAGCTCATCGTGATCTGCCGTCACGTAACCAAAGAGTCTTGCAACAATCTTGGCCACTTCATCGCGCTTGATCCAATCGCTAGGATCAAAGTGCAAGGCATCACGACCGTGAATCACTCCTTCACACCACATTTGGTAAATGCTGTCATAAGAGTCCATGTCTTCAGTGACATCCACAAAGCTCATCGCTTCACAGACCACTGGGTCTTCTGTCAAGATTACGTTTCCATTGCCACCACCGGAACCATTTCCGCCGCCGTTGCCTCCTCCATTACCACCAAAAGGCACTCCTCCACCATTGCCACCACCGGAACCGTTCCCGGAACCATTGCCGTTTCCGTTACCAGATCCAGATCCATTTCCATTTCCAGAATTTGGATTGTGCTCAACGGTCACACAGTTGTTTCCTTCAGAAACTTCGCTCACATTGGAGGCAGAATCCACACAAACGGTATACGTGCCGGCAGCCAAAGTGAGGTTGCTCACCGTCAAGGCCATAGAAGACCCTTGAGTCGCAAAGGCAGTTCCATAATTGGACAACAGATCGACGAAAAGAGAACTGGTGCCATCCGTGATTTCGAAGCTGGGTTGGTCAGCCAAATTCACATCGGCCGTACCACTGTTGCTCACGGTGAAAGAAAGACGATCGTCGCTTCCAACACTAGCTCCACTGAGAGTCAAGTCAGGAAGGTTGGAATTTCCACCGCCATTCCCAGAACCCACAGTGAATGTGAGAGATGAACAGTTGTTGGATTCTGAAAGTTCAGCCTCAACTCGATTGAGCGTGTCCACACACACTTCAAAGGTGTGAGCTCCATCGGCAAGTCCGCTGAAGACCTGAGTCAAAGTAGAAGAGGTACCTGCATCGAGGTAATTGGGCGCATCCACACTGGTGGTCCAAGCATCCGAGAAGACAGAAACTCCATCCAAGTAGTATTCCGTTCTTCCATTTTGGAAAGCACGCACATCCACTAAACCTTGGTTTCCAATCACAAAGCTGGCAGAAGCGCTGTCCGCAGAAGAAACAGAGGCATAAAGGTCAGGGAGCACACCAGCATTGTAAATAAAGCTGGTGCTGGAACAGTTGTCTGCTTCACTCGATTCACTCACCAAGTCAGAAGAGTCCACACAAACCTCAAGCACATTGGTGCTGCCATCGGTCAAAGCGAGCATTTCACCATAAAGGTAAAGAGGAAGAGTTCGATTGCGCTCGGCACCGGCTTCAGCATAACGGTTGAACAAATCTTGGTGCCAGGTCCAACCCATGATTTGAAGGTTTTGACCATTGAGGCGCAAACGATTTCGTCCATCTGGATAGTCACTGTAAGTCACACTAGCATCTCCATTGTTTCCAATGTCGTAAGAGAAAATCATGGTCGCTGCATCGTAAGACGCATTGCTTGTGTAAAGATTAGGCATGGCTGTAGAACCCGTATTATTACCCTCAAAGAAAGGGTTATTTATGGTCAAACAGTTATTATCTTCATCACTTTCAACAATTACAGAAGGATCATCCACACAGAACATGAAGGTCTGTGTACTTGAAAGGCTAGGATTAGAAACCGTAAGTTCTTCGGCAGTGAATGTATTAGTGCCACCAACAGTTAAGAAGTCGGAAGTCCCATAATTAGACCAGACATAAGGGAATTCTCCCCCGTTTTGATAAACAATAGTTGTAGCTGTTGGGTCGTAGCTAGCATCTGCATCACCTACATTCTCCAAAGTATACATGAAGGTATAGTCAATTGGGTCATCATTAGGATCCACCGTAGACATGTCTACAAAAGCACCCGTTCCATCTCCAGCTGTACGGTCCCAAAGTTCAACATTGGAAACCGTAAGATCCGGCGTAGCGGTTTCGGTGCCAGTAGAAGCAGAATTCAAGGAAATATTATAAAATCCATAGCTATTGGTATCTCCTAAAGATCCACTAATAGCCACCTCAACATCTTCAGCACCTTGTGTGGAATAGGACAATTGCTTAGTTTCTCCAGGAGAAAGAGTCATAGGACCATCTTCCCCGCCATTAGAACCACTGATCCTGAAAGCCCATGTACCACCGGAAGATTCAGATGGAACCGTAAGTTCTGCAGTTACATCACTAGAATCAAGAAAAGAACTCGTATAGAGGTCTTGTTCACCGGCACAAAGATAACCCAATTGGGGACCACCGAGGTCCGAAGCTTCAGCTGCATCACAACCTTGCACTCCTATAGGAAAAGTCGTGGAAGCCGTAGTCTCAAGCGCATCGAGTGTTTGTGTTGTAAGTGTGAGAGTCGCTACATAGGAATCCGTTGCATAGTCGTCAGCTGTGGTATAAACGTGTGACCATGTTAAACTAGTGATATCCGGGACAGAAACCTCAGCATTGCTCAAATAAATTTGTTCATCGGGTGTTGACCCATCTCCCCAATCCAAAGTAGCTGTTAAAACAGCTGCATCAGAATCCACAGAAATTTCAGATACAAACGTCAAAGTTTCACCATCTCGTGTAATAAAACCACCCGGGTGCGTGACTGACAACGCCGAAGCCGACGGAATCGCCGGAAGAAGAAGCGCCGAACAGAGCGTAAAGGATAAAAGTGAGCTAAAAAATCTTTTCATACACTATGGTTTAAGGGGATAAGATAGTGAATTCGAGACAACAATATTGCACATGTGTCAAACTAAGTCAAGCTAAAAAGACCCCAGTTTTAAGAGAGTGAATTGGAGATTTTGTTTTAGGGTAAGGCTAAAATGGGTGTTAAATTTTGAAGAACCACCTTTAAAAAATAACAGATTTTAGCCATGAACAAATATATCCAAGATTTCATTACAAATAAATGCCGAAGTATATTTACAGGTTTAACCCTGCCACAGAAGAAGGCCTTGGCTGAAGTACTTAGAGGACTTTTCGTAGAAGCCACCCCTATACTTTGGCATTTAGCCCAAAACAAAGAGGTTTCAGCAAAGAAGCAAGGGAACAAGTACTCTCATCATCTTGGGAATGTTGATTTACAGAAGAAAGTGGAGGATTTCTCAGTAAGAGCTGTAGCTTCTGAAATTCGTAAAAACACAGTGATTGCTTATGATCTCGTAGATCTTTCCAAACCTTCCGCAAAGAAGATGGAGAAATTGTCACAAGTATATGATTCGAGTGAAGGGAGCATTGAACCTGGTTTTCTTTTGCATGGAGTGGGCGTGAACAATCTGCTCCTAAAACTGCGTTTTCATCACAATGATAAAGAGTTCTTGGGACAGGTTAGGAAGGCTATTTTGGAGGAACTCACCCAGGTTTTTGATCATAAAGGCATTTTTGTCTTTGATCGTGGCAACGACGATGAGAAACTTTTAGAGATCTTCGTCAGGTCTTAAAAGTGCAATTTATCGCAAGAGTAAGGGAAAACAGAACGGTTGTGCTTAAGGAAACTGGGGTCTTGATTTCTGTGAAAGAGTTGCCTGAAGGAAGCTACGAAGTGTTTTTGATGAAAAATGGAAAAGTGCTTGGGGATCTTTGCCACAATCTGCTCATACGGAACCATCTGGAAGGAAAGAACCCATAAGGCTCATCTACTCACTCAAGGATTCATATACTGCAGAGCAGATTGTGAATTTGTATCTGGAAAGATGGGGAATTGAAAAGAGTTTTAAGAGAGTGAAGCAAAAGTTCCAGTTGGAGAAAATCCGTGTGCTTAGCCTGAAAAAAGTTTATCAATTTGATTGCTCTGACTCAATTTGCAATGAACCTCTCTGTTCTTATGTTTAGGAAAGTCCAAGCTCTCACTCACAGTCTGGTTACTTCTGTTGTTTCCAACTACAAGGGGTTCATTGCAAAGAAATCACTCACCTTTAACCTGGAATCTTTCATAACTTTTCTCCAGAATTCTCTACAGTCACTCCAATTTCATGCCCCTCCAAAACGCCAACCCTCCCTCTTCTCATTCAGGCAACTGAAAAAACTGGGGTCTTTTTAGAAGTCAAGCGCAAATAAAAAAACTGACTCGCCAGAGCCATAAAAATACGTGAAGTCAGCCATCGACTTTACTGAAGCGTATACCGAAACAACTCCCTATTGATCAACAGAAATGGCTCCCCTGTCGAAGACTGCAAAAACAAAGAGGCGGGCAGTTCTACAGAAAATTTCTCGTCTTCGGAAATAGCTCGAGTCCGACCATAAGTGGCCCCGTCTTGTGTCTGTAAAAAGAGAGTTAAAAACCCCTCTTGAGGCAATTCTGTTTCAAAAAATTGAGCGAGTCGACCAGATGGATCGAGAGAGTCTACAAGAAAAGTGCTGCTAGACTCATCTATATAAACCGTCCTTAAGAAAGTCCTCCCTTCGATGTCTACGTGCTCTTCAGAAAAAGTGAAATCAGGGTTTTGAACCCGTTCCCAAACCCCGCCGGGTTCATAAGAGAGCTCGGGACAATGCTCTTGAGTGAGAAAAAGTTTGACCCCACCCGTTTCAAGAAAGTCGTAATAAAAGTCAGTCAAAACCTGTCCATTCAAAAGATGATCTTCTACAAAGAGGCGCTGATGAGAGCCGGCTTGCGTATAAAGTTCATCGCAGTTTTCACCTGGAAAAGGGTATTCATAAACCGCTTCCACTTGAGTGCCACGAAGCAGAAACACCTTATTGGCAGACGATTCCCCTGAAGAAATCCATGCCGGATCAAAAAGCAGCGCGCCATCTGCAAGCAAATAAAGAAAAGGCCCACCGGAAGAGTTGGAGTTACAGTTCATAGGAGGGATTTCTACAGGACTATAAACACCCGAATCGAGTTCATAAAGTCCAAGAGCACAGTCGCGAATTCCCGTGCCAGAAACCAAATAAACCGCATCTCGCTCCAAATTCCATTCATAAGCCAGAATGGACTCAGGTTCAATGGATGCATCCACCTGCAATTTTTCCTCAATCAGAGGCAGCGCGCCTTTATAAGGAGACTCCTGCACAGTAGGGGATGAACACGCGGTCAAAGCAATAAAAAGCGCAAGAACAAAGATTTTTTTCATGCCTAAAAAATACCGTAAGAAGCTTGTAAAGACAAAGGCCTTTCTTGCAAGCACAAGCGGGCTTAAGTAAAGTAAATGCATGGAACAACGCTACGCGCCCAATCGAAGTCACGCTCGTCATCTTTTTATTTTCATCCTTTTTTTTGTGGGGGTGTGGTTCATGCTGGACCCCCTGTTGAGTGATTCAAGCAAAGTGAACCGTTGGAGCAGTTTCGATGAGCTTTCTACCAGTTGGAAAATGTTTCTCCTCGCGATTCCTAGCTTTCTTTTTCTAGTGGTCATAGAAAAAAGCCTGTCTTTTCGAATGGACGAAGAAGGCATTTACTATAGAAATTTCCCTTTTTTCAAACAAAAAAGCATCCTCTTCAGAGAATTAGCTCCTCAAAGCAAATCGCTCCCTTACACCGTCATCATCGCCTTCCAAGAAAGCCAGCGTTACGATCCAGCCCACTATGTTTTTACTTTCAAAACAAAAGAAGGCACTTTTCACAATTTGAAATTCATAGATGAGAAACTAGCCCTAAACTTTAAAGAAGATTTGAAAAGAAGAGGGTTGAGCTTCAATCCAACTCTATACGTGCACCACACGATTTTTTCCCACAAATGCCACGAGCTTTGTACGGACAAAAAAGCAAAGCGCTAAAACTACTTCAACCCTTCGTCACTTGCTTTTCACCTGCTTTTCCACGGCAAGTTTTTCGCCCTGCAAGTACTTGATTTCGTAGTCACTGAGGTCGCCCTTCACGAGCTCATTTTTCAAGAATTCCAAGTATTCCGCCGCATTCTTATAACTGGTTTCGCTCACCTCTTCACAAGCAAGGCAAAGCAAAAGTCCCTCGTTTTTCTTATGGTCAAAGGTGAACATCCCGCTGCGCGCCGTGTATTCCACCGCCCTATCCTCTTCCTGAATTTTCACTTTGGAAGAAAGCAGTGTGGTCGTGTAGTGGGCATGCAAAGGAAGGATTTGAACGCGTCCATCTTCAGCATCAAAGCTAAGAGACTGAATTTCTCCATTGAAAACTTCTTTTTCGGGCGTGCGAATGATGAGTTTGAAAGTAGACATTTCTCGAAGAGATTTTAATTATTATTTCTTAGCCGCTTCATGCTTCGCCACCACATCTTCAATGGAAGGCGCCATGTAGAAGTGTTGTTCGTCGATGTGGTCGTATTTTCCTTCCAAAATATCCTTGAAGGAACGAACAGTGTCGGTCACCTTGTAGTATTGACCCGGCATGCTGGTGAATTGTTCCGCCACGTAGAAGTTTTGAGAAAGGAATTTTTGAATCTTACGAGCACGTTGCACGGCCCTTTTGTCATCTTCAGAAAGTTCATCCATTCCAAGGATTGCGATCACGTCTTGCAAGTCTTTGTAACGTTGCAAAATCAGACGCACCTGAGTGGCCACCCAGTAGTGTTCTTCACCCACAATGTCCGCCTTAAGAGCGGTGGAGGTGGAATCGAGCGGATCCACAGCCGGGAAGAGACCCATGGACGCTTGTTTACGAGAAAGCGTGATGGTCGCATCGAGGTGGGCGAAAGTTGTTGCAGGAGCAGGATCGGTTAGGTCATCCGCGGGCACGTAGACCGCTTGTACAGAGGTGATGGACCCCTTCTTGGTAGACGTAATGCGTTCTTGCAAAGCAGCCATGTCCGTCGCGAGCGTGGGTTGGTACCCTACGGCGGAAGGCATACGTCCGAGCAGCGCAGACACCTCAGAACCGGCTTGAGTGAAACGGAAAATATTGTCCACGAACATCAGAATATCGAGCCCTTCGTCACGGAATTTCTCAGCGATGGTGAGACCGGTGAGAGCCACACGCATACGAGCTCCGGGAGGTTCGTTCATTTGTCCAAAAACCATCGCGAGCTTGTCGATCACTCCGCTGTCGCGCATTTCTCCAATGAGGTCGTTTCCTTCGCGGCTTCGTTCCCCCACTCCAGCAAACACAGAATATCCTCCATGACCCATGGCCACATTGTGGATGAGTTCTTGCATGATCACCGTCTTCCCCACTCCGGCTCCTCCAAACAGCGCTACTTTTCCTCCCTTAATGAAAGGACAAAGCAGATCCACCACCTTGATTCCCGTTTCGAAGATTTCTACCTTGGAACTTTGCTCCGTGAAAGCAGGAGGTTCTGCGTGAATTCCGCGCGTTTCGGTGTTAGCAGGAAGCGCAGGTCCTCCGTCGATCAAGTCCCCGGTCACATTGAACACACGTCCAAGCGCCGCTTTACCCACAGGCACTTGGATGAATTGCTCGGTGTCCATCACTTCCAGACCGACAGCGAGTCCATCCGTCGTGGTCATAGAAACCGTTCGCACCACTCCATTTCCGAGGTGAGCTTGAACTTCCAAAACCACACGTCCATTGGGACCTTCGGTGTGAAGCGCGCTGTATTGAGTAGGCACATGATCAGGAAAGTAGGCGTCCACCACCACACCGATGATGCGGACGATTTTCCCGGTAGGCATTTGTTTCTTGTCTGACATAGGGGAGATAAAGGTTATAAGGGGATTGATTAAGCAGCAATGGCATCGCTGGCACCGACCAATTCGGCGATTTCCGCCGTGATCGCTTGCTGACGAGCCTTGTTGTATTGAAGAGAAAGGGCGCTCGTAATTTTGTCCGCCGCGTCGGTTGCATTTTGCATCGCGAGCATACGGCTGGAGTATTCAGAGGCCTTGAGTTCGAGAAACGCTTCCATGAATAAAGTGACGACCGTTTGTTCGTGCAAACGCTCCACCACTTTCTCTTTAGAAGGTTCATAAATCATGAGAGGATCGGGCTTTTTGTGTCCACGTTTTTCACGTTCCTCGGTTCCAATCACACTCGCAATCATGCTTGCGCTAAATGGCAAGAAGGTCTTCAAAACCGGATAAAACGTGATGGAATTTTTATAATGAGGCGCCACAAAAACAATTTGCTTGGCCTTTCCGCTGCGCCAAAAATCGAGCAACGTATCCACCAATTTGAGCGCCTGCAGGGTGCTCATCTTTTCAGGCACTCCAGAAAAATGTTTGTCGATGTGTACACCACGGCTGCGCGCAAAGTCATGTCCTTTTTTACCGATGGTCACAAGCATGCGCTGATCTTCACTGAGGCTGTTCCATTCATCAGAACGAAACAGTGCATTGATGAGTTTGGTGTTGAGGGATCCACAGAGTCCTTTGTCGGAGGTGTACAAAACGAAGAGCACCTCCCCTGCTTCACGCTTTTCTGTGTATTGAGAAGCCACGTGGATGTTCTCTTCCAAAAGACTCATGAGTTCCCACACGTAATGACGAGTGGAGATGGCGCGTTTTTGAAACTGACGCATCTTGCTCGCCGCCACGAGTTGCATGGCTTTGGTGATCTTACGAGTGTTTTTAACACCCGTGATCTTTTTCTTGATTTCGAGGAGAGCTCCAGACATTGAATCTCATTTAGTTAAAGAATTTTTCAACCACTTCCTTGATGCCGGCTTCAATCTCAGCATTGAGTTCTTTCTTTTCCATAATATCCTTAGTCAAGTTTTCGTGACTGGATTCCATGAGTCCGTAGAGGGCTTGCATCTTGGGTCCCACTGCTTCAGGTTCGAGGGCATCGAGGTAACCCTTGCTTGCACAGAAGAGCACCATCACTTCTTGCCAGAGGGCGAGAGGACGGTTTTGTCCTTGCTTCAAGGCTTCTACCACACGACGTCCACGAGTGAGCTGTTGCTTGGTGGCCGCATCGAGTTCAGAAGCGAATTGAGCAAAAGCTTCGAGTTCGTAGTACTGAGCAAGATCAAGTTTAGCAGACCCAGACACCTTCTTCATGATCTTCGTTTGAGCAGAGCCGCCCACACGAGACACAGAGGTTCCCACATTGATCGCAGGGCGAATACCCTTGTTGAAGAGTTGAGGCTCCAAGAAAATTTGTCCATCGGTGATGGAAATCACGTTCGTGGGAATGTAAGCCGAAATATCAGCGGCCTGTGTTTCAATAATAGGAAGTGCTGTGATGGATCCGGCTCCGTTTTCGTCGTTCAATTTAGCCGCACGTTCAAGCAGACGAGAGTGGAGGTAGAACACGTCTCCCGGATAAGCTTCACGTCCAGGAGGGCGACGAAGCAACAAGGACATTTCACGATAAGCCACTGCATGCTTAGAAAGATCATCATAAACCACGAGCACGTGCTTTCCTTGAGCCATGAAATATTCGGCAATCGCAGCTCCAGCATAAGGAGCAAGATATTGCATCACGGCAGAACTGGCCGCAGGAGCAGAAACGATGATGGTGTAGTCGAGCGCTCCGTGAGCACGCAGGGTTTCCACCACTTGAGCGGTCTTGGATTCACGTTGAGCCACCGCCACATACACACAAATCATGTTCTGACCCTTTTGGTTGATGATGGTGTCGATGGCAATGGTTGTTTTACCCGTTTGACGATCTCCAATGATGAGTTCACGTTGTCCACGACCCACTGGAATCAGCGCATCAATCGCCACAATACCCGTTTGCACAGGTTCGTGTACGGACTTGCGCACCATCACAGAAGGCGCTTGAGCTTCATGAGGCATCCATTTATCCGCCTTGATGGCTCCCTTTCCATCCAGCGGTGCACCGAGGGCATTCACCACACGACCGAGCATGTCTTCGCTCACAGGCAGAGACATGAACTTATCAGTGGCTTTAACAAAAAGTCCTTCACGGATACCTTTATCCGCTTGAAGAACAAGAGCGTAAGCGGAATCTTTTTCAAGATTCATGACGAGCGCTTCTGCGTCCACGCTTTCGATCTTCACCACCTCATTCATTTTGAGATTGGAAAGACCTTTGATATGAATCACTCCATCCTTGTAAGATTGAATGACTCCGAGCCCGCTTTCGGCGGCGTTGGCTCCATCGGATGACTCGTTGAGAGCCGCTTCGACGGTGGCCAAAAAATTATGAAGTTGGGACATAAGGGAGATTTTAAGAAACCGTTTTTAAAGAGGTAAGTTTAGAAATGCGAGAGAACCACGAATGGTCCGTAGAGACTCCGTTCACAAAGACACGGAAGCCTCCGATGAGCCCTCGGTTCACTTGGAACGTAGGGAACGAATGAGGATGTTTTTCGAGCAGCGTTTTGCGGATTTCTTTTTTAAGCTCCGCATCGATGTCTCGAGGAACTTGCACAAGAACAGTGTCAGCACCGTTCACCAGCTGAGTCAGCTCCGTAAGGGTGCCGGCCACTTCTTGGTAAGAGTTGGTGACTAAGAATTCTCGGAGTGCATCTGCAATGCGATTATCGCTTTCAATCACTTTCTTAATTTCTAAAACGCGGACATCATAAGAAAGAAGATAGAAACGCCCGGGCAACTCATCCACTTTAGTAGCAAAGGTGGCTGCAAAGAATTCCGTCAGCGCTTTGAAGAAAGCGTTGCCCTTGAGCGGCAGTTGCGCCCAAGGAGTGCCATTCAGCATCGAAGTGACAATCTTCACATCTTTGATGAAATGTTCACCAGAAATTTTAGCAAGATAATGCTTGAACGAAGCGGGCACCTTGAGGTGACCCATTTTTTCTTCGCGCGCATCTGCGCCGAGTTCAAAGAAATCTTTGTGCCCGGTCAGAAAGTGCACGAGTTCGTAGAGCAGCGTTGTTAAAAAAAGATTGATCATTTTATTTATATTGTTTCCAAGCATCCTTAATGCTGTCCTGGATGACGTTTTCAGGAACCTTGTGCTGAACGATTTCCAAAATGATTTTCTTCATAAGGTTCAGAAGATCGGCTTCCACCTCTTTCACCATGGAAGCCTTGTGAGCTTCAATGTCGGCTTCGGCCTTTTGCATCATTTCGGTGCGAGCAAGGTTCATGTCCGACTCAAGTTGAGCACGCTTTTCCTCCGCAAACTTGCGAAGGTTTTCACGTTCTTTTTTGAGTTCTTCCTCAAAATGCGCTTGAGCTGAAGAGGCTTCTTCAGACTTCTTGTCCAGTTCCTCCTTGAGGAGACGCGCTTCATCCACACTGTCCGCAATTTGCTTGCGGCGTTCATCAATGAACTTGAGGAGAGGCTTGTAGAGGACATAGATCAGCACCACGAGCAGCAGACCCGTGTTGAGTACATAGATGAGGATGCTCAGAGGAGCAATGCCGAGAGTATTGAGTCCTTCCATAAAAGAAGGCTGGGATTAAAAAATAAACTAGAGAACGAAGAGGAGAATCAAAGAAACGAGAAAGCAGTACACGCCAAGGGATTCAACGAAGGCCATGGCAATGAGCATGTTAGAGAACATCTTACCGCTCATTTCAGGGTTGCGGCTGACACCTTCCATCGTCTTTCCAGCGATGTGAGCTTCTCCGAGAGCCGGAGCAATAAGGCCTACAGCCACACAGAGGGCGGCCGCAAGCATTTTCATCATTTCTGCATCCATAGATTAAGGGGGTTAGGATTAAATTGATGAGTGAAAGAAAGGTTTTGTTTTTTTATTTTAGTGATTGTGAGTCGCATGCACAAAATTATTCGAAATGAAAATCGTAGACAAAAGGGCAAACACAAACGCTTGAATGAGTCCGGCAAAAGACGCGAGCAAAATGAAAGGAATCGGCACAAAGAATTGAGTCGCAAACATGAGTCCAGAGATCACCATGATCACCACTTCCCCCGCAAGAATATTTCCAAAAAGACGAGTCCCCAGGGAGATGACTTTCACAAGGTCCCCTAAAATTTCAAGGAAGCCCAAGAACAGGTTGATTAAAACTTCAAAAAGTTCAGCAAGCGGCTTCTTTCCACGAATGATCTGCCAGAGGCCGTCCACACGGAAATACGTAAGAATATGCCCCACCGGGGAAGCCACAAAAGCAATAAAATGAGCCGCACCCATGGTGATGAGAGCAAGCGCCACGGTCATACTATAATCAGTAGTCGGCGTGCGCATAAAATGCCCATGTTCGGTCACAAAGCTGCCCACAAAAGGAATCAAAATAAAGGAGTTGGCGAGCAGTACAAACATAAAAAGCGTCACAATGAGAGGCACGATTTGACGAGCTTTTTTTTCACCCACAGCCTCAGTGAGACGATCATAAAATTCCATAAAGACAAGTTCGAAAACCACCTGCAAACGACTGGGCACCACTCCTGCTCTGAAACGAATCGCTAGAGCAGCAATGAGAATGAGCACCGTGGTCACGACGGTCGCCACCATGGTGTTGGTCACCGTAAAATGACCCACTTCAAACGCTGGTTCAGCCGCAAGTTGGATATGAGGTCCGGTACTTTCGTGGCCTTCTTCAGCATGCTCCTCAGTCGCAGTGGTCTCATGCGACTCAGCAGTCACATGATCGGTTTCAAGCACATCCGTCGATGGAATCATTTCAGAAGTCATTAATCTTGAGGATTATTCTTTACAAATTCCTGCATGGAACGAACCACGAGGTATTGAGAAAGTGGAAGAGAAAACACAAAGGCGATACCTGTAATGAGAGGCCACGTGCCAAAAAAACGGTCGAGCAAGTAAGCAGGTCCACACAAAATACCAATGCTGAGCGCAATCACTAAAAAGACTCTGGATGTGATCCTAGAATAGTGCGACCACGCACGAAGCATGAGGCTGGAATCGGATTCTTTCTTTGGAGTCATAGCACTGATTTGGCTCATTTATGCGAATTTTAACGCCGACAGTGTACTCATCCACGCAGAGAAATCAAGGGTCTTTAAAAGAACTCTGACAAAGCAACTGCATGAAAAACTAAAATCATCTTAAATATCTCGTGGAAACCGGTACTAGGCCATTTGTATCATGTTGCCAAAATTGCCCAAAACCATCCTTTGTAAGACCCAAGCTCAAGCCAGAAGCTAAACCTTCGGGAGCCAAAACAGATAAACCAGTGCGTTTATGAATAAACTCGGCAATTCCACCTGGCTTGCCCACCTCACAAGAAAATAAAACGACACAAGCATTAGGCAGACGAGGATTCACACAAGAAAATAGGCTTTTTACCCACGACTGATCCACACTACTTGCATCTATTGCAGCAGATGAGTTTGTATTGACCTCCAAGCCTTCAGAAGATCCATGAGAATCAAGAATCAGCCACCTTACTCGATTGAAATATGGACGCACTGCATCTTCAATCTGCTTAGGCCAATATCCTTCAATAATAATGCGGGGCAGAATCGTATTTGAAAAGGAGATTCTATCGTAAGACGAAGGAGGAGGAAGATACGGTCTCACATCCGAAACGGGCGCGGCAGCCACTTTCTGACAATAAGCCGCCGCCTCAGAAGTATAGGGAGGCTGAGGAAAAGACACTAGCAAATCGACAAAACCAGTCCAACGAGAGGGAGGACTTATAACCTGCTCAGACAAATCTGCAGAGGAGTGCCTATCCACTGCGTGAATGCCATGAGTAAGAAGCTCGGCCAGTAAAATTGGACTACGGGCATGTAAAGACGCAAGTGTGTGCACATGAGAACTCATCTGCACTAAGCCGCCAACACTTTGACGGAATGAGGATTCCAACTCAAGTAAACAACCCTCGTTAAATTTGAGAGAAAAAGCCCGGTACAGCGCTCGTAAACAAGAGCTCAACAGAGACCATAAAGATTCTGAGGGTGACACTGCATCTTCACGCCTTTGAATAAGATCCACCAAACCCACAATAAGATCAGCTTGGGAGAGTGAATCTTCAGTAATAGTGGTTATTCGCTTGAAAATGCTCAGATAGACGGGCACTCTATTTTCGGAAGACGCCGCTGCTTCAACTTGTCTCAGTTCACAAGTAAAAATCTGTTTAAAGGGAATAGGAATATGCTGAACCGCGGGGGGTAGCTCCTCGGAAATTTCAAATGAAGTTCTGGGACCTAAATTGCAAAAAGGCCAGAGGGCATTCGGAGAAAGACAATCTACATCAGGAGCCTCATCCCTCCAGGCTTGAACGATTTGAGCCGCACCATGAGGTGGCACAGGATTGTCCTGACCCACATAAGCCCAGGGCGTAGATTCAAGCTCTAAAAGTCTACGGCAAAGTAGTGAAGCAATCCACCCTTTGGCAACAGGAAACCGCTCCACTTTTCTAGCATAATTATCCCCCGCCTCAATACAAGGCTGCGTCAAAGAAATTTTCACCTCCGCAATAGCAGGGTCTATTTCAGACAAAAGCAGTTCTAAGGTTCCAAAAATTCTTCCTCTAAGTTCAGAAAAAACTGCAGGAGGGATGGGGACACAAGAGGCGCTCTCCTCAGGGTCAACCCACCATCCTTCTTTTTCGACTCGAGCCAAAAGTTCCTCCAAATCACTTTTCAAGGAAGGAACAACGTCGCCTAGAGCTGTAGAAGGGTTCATACCCTGCAGGCCAGAAGGATAAGCAGGCATTATAAAATACGTATTTCAAAAGTCAATATCCCGTCCATGCAAAACAACAAAAAGGCCTCTTAAGCATCAAAGCCCCGCCTTCCCTCTCAATTCTTCAATCTCATCACGCAGCACCGCAGCTTTTTCGAATTCCATATTTTGAGCCGCAAAATCCATCTCCCCTTCCAAACTTTCAATGAGGCGATGGATCTCTTCCTTCGGCACTTTTTTAGTGTCGTAGCGGCGCGTCTGTTTCTTTTCTTGCTCCTTGCGATGCATCTCGATGTCCTTCACGGCCTTCTTAATGGTTTGCGGCGTGATGCCATGTTTTTCATTATAAGCAACCTGAATCGCACGGCGTCGATCGGTCTCATCAATGGCACCCTGCATGCCCGCCGTCATCTTATCCGCGTACATGATCACCGCTCCATCCGCATTACGAGCCGCGCGTCCAATGGTTTGAATGAGTGCAGACGTGCTACGCAAAAATCCTTCTTTATCCGCATCCAAAATCGCAACCAAAGACACTTCAGGTAAATCGAGCCCTTCACGCAATAAGTTGATCCCCACCAGCACATCGAAGACCCCCAGGCGAAGGTCCCGCAAAATATTGATGCGCTCCAGCGTGTCCACATCCGAGTGCAAGTAGCGAACTTTCACCCCAGCATCCGTGAGGTACTCGGTCAAATCCTCGGCACTGCGCTTGGTCAAAGTGGTCACCAGCACACGGTCTTTCTTTTCGATGCGTTTTCGAATTTCCTCCATCAGATCATCAATTTGCCCCTCCTTTTTGCGCACCGAAATTTCGGGATCCACAAGCCCCGTGGGACGAATGATTTGTTCCACCACCGCATCCTTATTTGCCATTTCATATTTGGCAGGTGTCGCGGAAACATAAATCACATTCTTCATGTATTTTTCAAATTCTTCAAACTTGAGGGGTCGATTATCAAAGGCCGAAGGCAGACGGAAACCGTGTTCCACCAGCGACTGTTTGCGGGAAAGATTTCCGTTGTGCATCGCTCCAATCTGCGGAACAGACATGTGCGACTCATCAATCACCATCAAAAAGTCATCTGGGAAATAGTCGAGCAAAGTCGCCGGTCGAGATTCCGGCACACCGTTATTGTTGAGGTAGCGAATGTAATTTTCAATACCCGTGACATAGCCTGTTTCAAGCAAAATTTCCAAGTCGTATTCCGTGCGAGTTTTAAGGCGTTCCGCTTCCACAATCTTGCCCATGCCGCGCAATTCTTCGAGACGTATTTCCAAATCTGCACGAATTTGCACCACTGCTTTTTGGATTTTTTCTTCCGTCGTCACGGCATGCTTGGCAGGGAAAATGATGGCTTCAGGCATCTCACCCATGATTTCACCCGTAAAAGGTTCCACTTCAGTGATTTTTTCAATTTCATCATCCCAAAATTCAAAGCGAATCGCCGTGTCTCCTCCAGGGGGAAACACTTCCAAAACATCTCCAAGCACATGGAACTGGCCTTGCTTAAAGTCCATTGCAGCGCGGGTGTACTGCAAATCGGTGAGCTGGCGGAGCAGTTTGTCGCGAGGAATTTTATCCCCTGTTTTCAGCTCAATGCGTAGTTCTAAATACTCCTTCGGTGAACCGAGTCCATAAATACAGGAAACAGAAGCCACCACAATGGTGTCGGCACGGGTGAGCAAATTTTCCGTGGCCTTGTGGCGATACTTGTCGATCTCTTCGTTGATCTGAGCATCCTTTTCAATATAGGTGTCCGACACCGCAATGTAGGCTTCAGGCTGATAGTAGTCGTAGTACGAAACAAAATAGCTGACCGCATTTTCAGGGAAAATATCTCGAAATTCACTGCAAAGTTGAGCCGCCAAAGTCTTATTGTGCGCAATCACCAAAGTCGGCTTTTGAACCCGTGCCACCACATTCGCGATAGTGTAGGTCTTCCCCGTGCCCGTGGCTCCCAAAAGCACTTGCTTTTTCTTTCCACTTTTAAGATTGGCCACAAGCTGATCAATCGCCTTCGGCTGATCCCCCTTCGGCTGCATTGCGGACGAAATTTTGAATTTTTTTTGAAGCATTGGCGAAAAAGTCTAACAAAAAGGCCAAGGTACTATACCTAAGGATGCTTAAGAAAACAACAAGGCCCTAAAGAAAAGGGTAAGACGAATTCTCTCTAAAGAAAACAAAAGGATGACCTTTCAAACGCACATCCGGTTCTCGAGAGGTAGGCAAGCAAGGTCGAGTCAAATAATCACCTCCCGGCTTCAAAAATCCAGTCTGAACTCCAATAGAATCATCAGTACCAAAGTCCAATAGGAAAGCAGGGAAATTATAAGCAGAGTCACCCATGGGCGCTGGCCTTTCCCCTAAAGAAGAAAAACAATCTCTAGGGGCTGAGCCAAAGCGTCTTTGAAAAGCTTCAAATAAAGATAGCCTACGCGAAAGTTCAATCCTCTCAGGCGTCAGCCATCTAAAGCCTGCTTGACCCGTTAAATCTGTAAGATCATCTAAACTTTCATCGGGTAAAGAGAAGTTCGGCAGATTCCCCCAGATGGGACGGTTTTGCTCATTTAAAGGACAATTTGAAAGAAGCCTAAAAAAAAGCTGTTGGAAATAGACAGCATCAAATAAATGAACAACATTAGTGTTTTCTTTCATGTCCCCCTGTTCATCAGTACCAACAACTGAAAGCTTACTCATTTTATCCCTCTTTGTTTACGTTCTAAAGAAAGCAGCTGACTGAATCTCTTCTGGGACTGAACACTCAAATTCACCCCCAGGGAGTGGGCCAGCAGGAGTCCGTAAAGAGCTTGAAGAAAATTCATCGCTTGAACCTTAACATATTTAAAAATTAAGTCAAGTTTTTTGGCTACGAAAAGCCATTTTATAGGGTAGGATGAAAATAACGTTAAGCACTCTATGCCCATCCACCTCTTACAAATCGCTAAAAAGCTCGCCCACGATGCCGGGAAAATGGCCCTCAAATATCAACAAAAAGGCTTCACTGTAGAAATAAAAGGCGGCAATCCCATCAACCTGGTCACAGAAGCAGACAAGGCCGTGGACGAATTCATTGTCAAAACCATCCGCAGCAACTTTCCAGATCACTCCATCTTGACAGAAGAATCCGGCAACTTGGAAGGTTCTGGCGAATACAAATGGATCATCGACCCCATCGACGGCACCAGTAATTTTGCACACGGCATTCCCCTTTTTGCCATTTCCATCGCCATCACGCACAAAGGAAAACCCATCATCGGCGTAGTGGAAATTCCAGGTTTAAAAGAAAGTTTCTGGGCTCAAGAAGGGCGTGGTGCTCACTTGGGAATGAAGCCCATCCATGTGTCCAAAGTCCAAGATTTTAAAAAGGCCTTGATGGGCACCGGCTTCTCCTACGATAGACAAGGCGCTCGTTACAAAAAAAATGTCGAACTCTTTGACTACTTTTATCGAGAAAGCATGGGGATACGCCGCAGTGGCTCAGCCGCCATGGACCTTTGTTTTTTAGCCTGCGGCCGTTACGACGCTTTTTGGGAATACGACTTGCAGCCTTGGGACATCGCCGCAGGGAAAATAATCCTCGAAGAAGCGGGTGGAACAATGACCAATATGGACGGAACCACTCTCAACCCAAAAACAGGGGCCCTACTGGCCAGCAACGGCTCCTTGCACGAGTCCATGCTCCAAGTGCTCAAGCAGCACGGCGCGGATCAGCTTTAAATTTGAAACGCCCCTAGCTCTTGCACAAACGCACCTTTAGCCTTAAGATGCGCCCACGTGATCGCGTAGCTCAGTTGGATAGAGCATCAGCTTGCGGAGCTGAGGGTCGCAGGTTCGACTCCTGCCGCGGTCACCATTTTGATGATGGGCTAGTCTCGTCAGCAAAATGGTTATTTGCAGTAGTGAGGAGAAGAACCGCAGGTTCGAAGCACCTTAGGAGCGAGTGAAGCAGAAAGTTCACTTTCTATTTCTGAGCGACGACAGGTGTGCATACCGAGCAAAGCGAGGTATACTCCTGCCGCGGTCACCATTTTAAATGAAAGCGCGACTCACCCTCTTCTCCATCCCTCTCCTCATTCTCATTTTTGTGGGTTTATTTCTTCTTGTTCAACTCTTCATTAGAAGTCAGATCGATCACGCATCTAAATACACATTTTCGGGGCAATACACCAATGAGGAATATGGATTTGGTTTCAGTAATATCCCTGAAGCTTGGCTCTTAAGAGAAAATACCTCTTTAGCTTTGGATGAGGCTCAAGCCGTATTTTCTTGGGCTACCGACATTACAGACATTTCTTTTGATGTCTATGTTTCGGCTCATGAACTTGCCTCCCCGGATCTCATTCATCTCGGCACTTCTGAGATTTATCACTATTATTATTTTTCACTTGAGGGAGATGAGGCTGCAAAGGAAGTTTGGAACGATATTCAGCAGGGCGTCATTCCCAGTTTTTTCATGAAGGACTTGCCGCCACAATTCAAATCCTTCCCTGAAGCAGAGGATGCACCTTTCAGCTTCCAATACCCCGCAGAATGGCGTCAGGGAGGTGGAAGTTTTTATACACTGACAGAAGAAGAAATACTTGCCTTCGTTCCAAGTACGGATTTTTCCATTGATGAATCTCGTTGTGCAGATGGGGTTAAAAATGAATCTTTTATGGATGACATGAGAAGGACGTGGGAACTTCTGCTCTGTGAAAATCCCATCGATTTTGAAAAAAACATGATCATTGTAAGAGTGGATCAAACAGATCCCACAAATTCACCGTTTCTTTTCTTTTATTACAATGTGGGCGAAGAAAAAGAAGCTTTAGTTCAATTTAAATCCATCTTGAATAGTGTGGTTTTTCCCTAGCCTTTCCTTCCATCAAGCCTTAAAATGAAATCAAAATGAAACTCAATTTCAAACTCACCGCCAAGGAACTCACTTTCATGTACATGGAGCTGTACCTCCATTCAGCTGCTTACAAAAAAGTATGCGTGAAAAGCCGATTGATTCTAAGCTTTGGCGTTTTGATGTTTACTTTGGGGATATGGCTGATGACCCAAGAAAAAATGCCATCTCTTACCGTGCTGATTCTCGGAACAGTTTTAGTAGTTTTCTATCCAAAAATCATCAAACGGACTTTCAGAAACGGCTATAAAAAATACTTCCAAGGCAGCAGCGGAAAACGTTTTCTGGAAACTCAAAGCTGGGTTTTGGACTCCAAAAAAATCACCCTAAGTCAAGCAGGCATAAAAAGTGAATTTCAATGGAAGGTCTTCAATGAAGTGCGTGAATACCCAGATTACTACCTTTTGAGTTTAGCAAGCCTACAAGGCCTACTCCTGCCTAAATCCGCTTTTAAAGACAAAAAACAAGAAAACGAAGCAAAAGCTTTCTTTAAAAAAGTCCCTCAAAAAAAGTCTTAATGAACGCGCTCATCACCTGGTCCGACTTCGAAAAAGTGGAGCTGCGTGTGGGCACCATCCTCACCGCAGAGGATTTTCCAGAAGCACGCAGACCCGCCTATAAACTCACCATTGACCTAGGATCCGAACTCGGAGTGAAACATTCCAGCGCTCAGATCACCAAACACTATCAAAAAGAAGAATTGGTGGGAAAACAAGTGCTTTGCGTGTGCAACTTTCCACCTAAACAAGTTGGCCCATTTATTTCAGAAGTCCTGACCACCGGTTTTTACGATGAAAACGGTGCCGTAATCCTCGCCAGTCCCGACAAAAAAGCCATCAACGGATCGAAACTGGTCTAGAGGCCATCGTTCTAAGCTCGCAGACTCTCAATGACCGCCTTGCGATCCGCCGCTCCAAAGACATAAGAACCGGCCACCAAAACATTCGCCCCCGCTTCGCGGCAAAGTTTGGCCGTTTCGGCGTTCATTCCCCCGTCCACAATAATATCAAGCTCGGGTTTATGCTCACGAAGCCAACGGATTTTATCCAGCGCCTCAGGCATGAATTTTTGTCCCCCAAACCCAGGCTCCACACTCATCACCACCGCACAGTCCATGAGATCCAAAAACGGTTCACAAACCAATACCGAAGTAGCAGGCTTAATCGCTAAGGAAGCCTTCGCTCCCAAATCGCGAATGTGACCCAATACTTCCCTCACTTGTTCTCCTTGTTCACCAAGGGTTTCATAATGCACCGAAACAATCTGTGCTCCTGCTTTAATGAACGCTTCGACATAACGCTCAGGGTGCTCAATCATCAAATGGCATTCTATGGGCAGCTTCGTTTTAAGATTTTTCACCACAGGCATGCCCACCGTAATATTGGGCACAAAATGTCCATCCATCACGTCCACACTGATCCAATCGCAATAAGGCTCAACAGAAGCAATTTCTTCATTCAGCCGACCAAAGTCCGCGGACAAAATAGACGGAGCAATCAGGATTTTATTGCTCATCTTCAATGGCTTTAATTTTCTCCACACGAGGGATATGGCGCCCTCCCTCAAAAGTGGTATTCACAAATACATCCAAAACTTCTTTCGCGGTTTCTTCACCCATTGTGCGAGCGCCCACGGTCACCACATTGGCATCGTTGTGAAGACGCGCATATTTCGCTTCCGTCACATCATGCACATTGGCGGCACGAATCCCTTTCACTTTATTGGCCGCAATCGCCACTCCAATCCCTGTTCCACAAACAAGAACCCCGGCGCTTCCGGCATTGGACTTCACCTTCTCAGCCACTTCGCGAGCAATATCCGGGTAATCAACTTTTGTCTCGGCTTCAAAACTGCCAAGATCCGTTACTTCATAACCCTTGTTTTTCAAATGATCGCGAAGCACATTTTTGAGAGCAAACCCAGCATGATCGCTGCCTATGTAAAGAGTCATATGGCTTGAGTTACAGATTTATGTTCATGCACACTGCGAATCACGCGCGCCAGCAAAGGCGCCACCGAAAGAACGGTCAATCCTTTGAATTGCTTTTCAGGCGGAAGAGGAATCGTATCGGTAACAATCACTTCCTTAAATTGCGTTTCTTTCAAACGCTGAACTGCAGGACCAGAAAACACCGGATGCGTAGCCACCAAATAAATATCGGGATTGGCTCCTTGTTCCAAAAGTGCTGCATGAGCTGCACACACAGAGCCAGCCGTGTCCACCATGTCATCCACCAAAATACACGTTTTACCTTCCACATCCCCCACCACCGCCGTGACTTCTGCCACATTGAAACGAGGACGTTTTTTTGTGAGCACCGCAAGCGGATAATCCAAAGTTTGAGCGAGTCGTCCGGCTTCCTTAGCCGCTCCTGCATCTGGAGCCACAATCACCGGATCTTTGAACCTTTTCTTTTTTAAAAATTCAACAAAGAGGTTACGTGTGTGCAAGTTGTCCATTGGAAAAGGGAAAAATCCCTGAGTTTGATCACTGTGAAAGTGAATAGAAATCACATGATCGGCCCCCGCCGCAGCCACTAAATTCGCCATGAGTTTGGCACTGATGGGTTCACGAGGCGTTGCAATACGATCCTGACGAGCGTAGCCAAAATGAGGAATAATCACATGCACTTCTCGGGCAAAAGAGCGCTTCAACGCGTCGATCATAATGAACAATTCCATGTAATCTTCATTCACTTGACCCGTGCACGTTTGAACCAAATAAACCGCACTGCCACGCACCGATTCATCCGGCTTTGCATAAATTTCTCCACATGCAAAACGGGACACCGACATTTTTGAAAGCGGCAAACGAAGGGCCCGTGCAATCGCTGCCGCCAAAGTGGGATGCGAGGTGCCGGAATAGATTTTGAGGTCTTTGAAGGCCATGCGTGAAATAAGCTTGCTCTTAAATTACGTCAGCCGCCGTATGAAATCAATCTGGAATAAAGAGGCGAGCAGGCCCAAAAGCACGCACCTGCTCCTCCAAATGATCCCAACTGCTTTGAGAATTCGCTTCCAAAACTTTCACATTCAAAGTGGGATCCAGCCGCTCTAAAGACAAACCACTAGCCCCCACAAGGACCAAAATTTTGCCGGCACTGGCGATGCCAGCCGCCACCTCCAAAGCCATGCCCTCCCGACACGGCACATGTAAAAATCGCGTCTCATAATTTTTCCGAAATTCAGGACAAAGCGGCTGAGGAAAGTGCAGGTCCATCACAACCATATTTTTAATTTTCAGCGCAAGTTGAGTGAGTTTGGTATCGAGCATTTAAAGTAAGATATTACGAATTTCTTCATATTCTGCATCTGAAAAAACCACATCATCATACTCGGGTTTGCGCTCTGCAAAAGGCACTCCGGCCGACTTCACGGTGGGCGCCCAAATGCAGGTGGGTTTGCGCAAAGTGAGGCGCGCCTTCATATAGCCATAGACAATTTCATCATGGTCATGGGCATCCCTGAGTTTGATCACTTTCCATCCAAAAGCCTCAAAACGTTCCTGGATGGGTTGGTCGCGGGCATCGTTTTCATCGACCACCACACAAAGGCGTTCCAGTTTTTGTTCAGCCGCAAATTGTATGGCTTCCCAAGTTTTTCCATGATCCAGTTCGTAATCGGCAACTAGACAAAAAATATGCTGATTTCGTCTGTCCATTTGCACCGCTTTAGCCATGCCCACCGCCGTACAAAGCCCAGAGCCATGAGTTTTAACGCTCACTTCAACGCCCGGAATCTTTCGTTCAGGAAGGTCCGGTAAAATATCCGGTAAAGGATATCCATCTTTTTTTAAAACTGCATACAAAGCGGGTAAAGCTTCCAACTTAGACAAGACAAAGTAGTCACGGTCTTCGGCCTGGGGGATTTTAGGGTTGTGTCTAAAGACCAAGCGCTCGTTTTCCTTTCCAAAATAAAGCCCTTCCAAAAGATCAATGGAAGAAAGCATGCGTCCACTGTGTCCAGTGCCTCTTTTGCGAATGAGGTTCAAAGCAGCGAGCCGAAGTTCACGTTGTCGAGTGTTCACCTTTGCATTATGCATCAGAGAGCAAAGCTTTCAATGGCTTTTTCAAAACAGGATGCACAAATTCAGGAGCCAATTCACAAAGCCCTTGCAAAACGAAGGCACGCTCTGCCATTCCATAATGAGGGATTTCCAGCTCCGGCTCCTTCACAATCCAATTCCCATAAAACAAAATGTCTATATCGATGATGCGAGATTGCCAACGCAAATCTGTCTTTTTTGCAAAACCCAACTGCACATTACCGGCCCTCCCCTCTTCCTTAGGCCGACCCATTTCGGCTTCCACCGTCTTACAGGCCTTGAGCAGCTCTTGGGGTGAAAGTTCCGTCTGGCATTCCACCACTTGGTTCAAATACAACGGTTGATCGAGCCCACCCAAAGGCTGCGTCTCCAGCACATTGGATTGTCCCATCACCAAAACATCGTGCTTCATGAGCAAATCACGAGCCAAAACAAGGTTCGCCTCCCGATCTCCCAAATTCGTACCTAAACCTAAAAAAACATGCATCAGTCTCCTCTATAAGTTACAAAACTTTCCGCCGTTTCCCAAAGCGTGACCTCGCTGAGTTTCACAGGCAGTTCGTCAAGCAAATCTTCCCAAATCTTTTTCGCCACCAATTCTGCCGAAGGATTTTCAAAAAAGTCATTGAGATTTTGATGGTCATAGCGATCGATGACTTTGTCTTTGACGCATTTTTTCAGATCCACAAAATCCATCACCATTCCGTCTTCCCTCACCGGACCCTCCACCGTCACCCGCAGACGATACGTGTGCCCATGAAGTCGTTCACATTTCCCATGATATTTCGTGAGAAAATGCGCGGCATCAAAAGTGAATTCTTTAGAAACGAACATGAGTCCATCCTAGAGGTAAAACCCCAAAAAGGGAAGAATAAGATGCCTTGAAGTGACAAGTCCAAGGCGTTTATAGTAGAAACACTAACCCCTCCCCCCCATGCGAAAAATCGCCCTCTTAGCGCTTTGCCTCCTCAGTCTTTCCGCGTGCAACAGTTCTCCGGTTGTTCCCCCAATAGTCGAAACTCCAACTCTTTTCACTTCCGATTTTGCAGAAGTGTGCAACGCAACCCCCTTGCCCGAAGCCGCAGCCTACACCGAAGAAGCCGGCATTCATCCGGTGATTTTGTTCGATAGAATGCAACAAGAACCTTACCTCGAAAGGAGCTTTGCCTTAGCTGAAAACTGGCAAGTGGACTGGCAAGAAGCCGAAAAATATCAACTCGTGAGCTGTGTCAGCTTCACTCCAAAAGAAAAAAGTGGCACCTGCGATTTTGACGTGGAAGGCGAAACCTACACCTTAGACCTGTACCCGGCCACTTACACCGTGGACCTGTATGCAGCTCAAAGCGGAGCAAAACTGGCCAGCACAAGTTTGGATTTGCCTGCAGCAGAATGCCCCTCCATGCATTATTTCACAGAAAAAACAGAGGCTTATTACCCTGATTATATCCCTGCCCTCAGCACCTTCTTGACCCCCTACGTTCAAAAATAAATCAGGTCGCTATCTCAGATTGCCAGAAACCCTCTACCGCCGTCGCATTTTCTAAAACATCGTGGACTCGCAAACAGTCCACTTTGTTTTGGAGTTGCAAAGTGGTCCACAGGGTCATGCCCAATCGATCCTCCCCCAAAAAACCTTTGCGAGAGGTGCCCACCAAAATAGGCTTGCCGAGCACTCGCAGTTCCTCAATGCGTTCGATGATTTCGTAACTATAGGCCGGCTCCCCACTCACAAAAGCCCCCATGCCAGGGTCAACCCAAAGCTCCTTCACCCCTGCCGCCTCAGCCGCAGCAATCCGTTCTTGCAAGAAGCCTAGAACGGTTTTCATCACATCTTCATAATGAACCACTTCCCGATCCGTACGCGGCGAATTTTGCTTGGAATACATCAAAACCATCGGCACGCCCCAGCGAGCCACCACCTCAAAAATGCGCGGGTCTCCTCGCCCAGCCGTCACATCATTGACCATCCGCGCCCCTGCCTTGAGCGCCGCCTCAGCCACTTCACTTTTCCACGTATCGATGGAAAGGATCGCCTCCGGAAAAGCCGCATGAATCTTTTCGATGGCCGGAATCACCCGCACTTTCTCCTCCTCCAAAGAAACATTCTTGCTCCCCGGCCCTGTCGACTCTCCCCCAATGTCCAAAATGCTCGCCCCATCCTCCAAAAATTCCCGAGCCATTTCGAGCAAATCTCTATTGCCACCAAATTCCACAAACTGCCCTCCGTCCGAAAAACTATCTGGAGTGAGGTTGAGCACCGCCATGAATGATGTATTGACTGATGACATTTTTATGTTAAGATAAAACGAGCTCAATTCTACAGCGCTTAAAATGACAAGTCCAAACGAAACAACTGCGGAGGTGCTAGTGGTAGAGGATGATGAAGTCTTGCGAAGAACGTATGAAGACTTGATCCCAATCTATACAAATCTCACCTGCGAAGGCATCGATCAAACTGGAAAAAGAGTGGAGCAAATCATCGCTTCCATTCGAAAGCACCCCGCCCTAGCGCTGATCTTAGATGGACAGTATCAAGATGGAACCGCATTGGACATTTTAAACTCAATCGCAAATGAAAGCGCTCGTCGAATCTTTGTCATATCTGGGGATCAAGACATTATTCTAAGTATTCAAAGGGCTTACCCACCCAAAACATACCCTCTCATCACAGCAGTCCTAAAAGGGAGTTCTGCAAACATAGAAACAATCTCTGAGGAAATCTTAAACTTCGTCACTAGGCAAAGGCAAAACGCGACCGCCCGCTTGGCCTCTTAAGCCCGCTCTTCTTCGTTGTAGACGTGCTCGTACTCGCTCTTGAAATATTCGTGCAATTCATCGGAGTTGAAGAAGCGCGCGACCTCTTTAACCGCATTTTCAACGGTGTCGGAAGTGTGAATCACGTTGCAAGACACGCTCATGGCAAAATCTCCGCGAATGGTTCCGGCATCTGCCGTACGGCCCTTGGTCACACCAGTGATCAGTCGCACTGCCTCCACACATTCAAGCCCTTCCCAAACCATAGCCAAAACCGGTGAGCTCTTCATGAAGTTGGCCACTCCAGGGAAGAAAGGTTTGTCGGCAATGTGCGCATAATGTTCACGAAGCACCGCCTCTTCCAATTTCATCATCTTACAGGCCACCATTTTGAGGCCCTTTTTTTCAAAACGAGAGACGATTTCCCCCACGAGTCCGCGTTGAACTCCATCAGGTTTAATGAGTACGAGAGTGCGTTCCATAGCCATAAAATTTAGTATAAAAGCCCACATAAAGTGCATGATCAAGGAGTAAAAGTCAAAAGAGTGAAGCTTGACTTAAAATGAATTAGTGCCATAATCAAGGAATGGCGGGGCCAGGAAGCACCTGCATCAAATAAACACCATGAATTCTATAGAAAAATTTTGCGCCCCAGACGAAGATAGGCTTTCCCCAGAACTAAAACATCTCTTTCAAGCAGTTTTTACTGCCTGGAATGAAGCTGGATTTAACGAATTAGATCCTTCCACTTATCCAAATTTTGGCGACCGATTGGGAAATTTAGACACGCAAACATTGGGAGAAATGGAACAAATTTTGCACAGAAGGCTGGCTACTTTGCAAACCCACATTGAAATGCTGAGGAAGACGTCAAATAATCAAAACCCTAAAATCCAAGAAGCACTTAATAAAAGTTACAACTACCACCAAGTCTTAAGTAAGCTCGAGCAAGAACTCATTCAACACAGAATAGACCGCATTTTCATCCTTGTTACAACAAGAGAATGCGCGCACGAAGCAGCAAAAGCCGCAGGCACTCAACTGGCCACAGGCACCATCGCCGAAGCTTAAGCCAACAACTTCTCAAACCTCTCCTTGTCTTCATAAGGCCCGATCACCGCAAGATGCATGGCCTCTTTTTTGATCAAGTCTTGGGCCACACGCAGCACATCCGCCACCGTCACGCGGTCGATTGCCGTGGCAATGTCTTCATAAGAACGAAGTTTGTCGTACAAAAGTTCATTGCGCGCGTGCATTTGAGCCACATGTTCGGAGTCTTCCAAAGAAAGTGTGAGTTTGCCCTTCAAAAACTCTTTGCCTTTTTTGAGCTCCGCCTCACTCACCGCTTCTTTCGCAATGAGTTCGTATTGCAGCAAAATTTCACGAATAGCATCGTCCACACGGTTCACATCCACCCCTGCACGAGTGTAAAAAGTGCCAGTGTCCAAATAATCTTCCGTACCACAAGAAATGTAATACGCCAGACCCTTCGCCTCGCGCACGGCAAGGAACATGCGTGAACTCATATTGCCCCCCAAAATAGAAGACAGCACCTTGAGCACATAGTGATCCTGATGCGTTTCGGGGTAACCCTTCACGCCCATCACAAGGTGAGTTTGCTCCGTTTTTTTGCTGCCCAATTTCACTCGTTCGCAAGTGGGCAAATTCGCCTCAAAAGCATGATAAGTCCGAGTGGGCTCCTTACGCTGCATGGGGAAATACTTTTTAACCAAGTTCACCACTTCCTCGTGCTCCACCGCTCCCGCTAAACACACAAGCATATTGTCGATGGTGTACAAAGAGTCTTTATAGGTCACAAAATCGTCGCGCTGCAAAACACGGATCACATCCTTAGGTCCACCCTCATCCCATCCGAGAGGTTGATCCCCAAACAGAGCCCGTTCAAAATCCCAAGCCACTTGATACATGGGCGTGTCTTGATACATATTGATTTCCTCCAAAATCACTCCGCGTTCCTTTTCGATTTCTTCTTGATCAAAACGCGCATTCAAAAGCATGTCCGACAAAACGTCGAGCGCCAGCTCTTTGTGATGCGCCGCCAATTTCACATAATAACCCGCATATTCTTTTGAAGTGAATGCGTTGAACTCCCCCCCAATGCCATCGATGGCTTCAGACACTTCCTTGGCTGACTTGTATTTGGTGGCTCCTTTAAAAAACATGTGCTCCAAAAAGTGAGACACTCCATTGATGTTTTTATCCTCGCAACGAGACCCCGCTTTGGTCAGCACCAAAGCCGTCACGGATTGAGTCCCAAGAAGCGCTTCCGTCACAATGCGAAGCCCGTTGTCTAACGTTGTTTTTTGAACCATAGTGTTTTAGGATGATGGCTCCGGGATGGTAACAAAACTTAAGGCTCAGCGTCCACTCCAATATGCCGCTTTCCACACGAATCAATCGGTTCACTCCTATTTTTCTAGCCGTCTACGCCCTAGCCGCTGTGGTGATTTTGAAACTTTTTTATCTGCAAGTCATCTCGCACAGCTACTATCAACACATCGCCGAAGTGGAACAATACGGCTACACCATTTTGCCCGCCCGACGCGGAGAAATTTTAGTGCAGGACTACCACTCGGGTGAGGCCTACACCTTGGCCACCAACACGACACTCAGCATGATTTATGCCGACCCCACCTTGATCGCCGAAAAATCCGATCCCGTGCTTGTGGCTGAAACGTTTGCGCCCCTACTTTTCGACTTGGAACAAGCCAAGGAACAGGATCAAATTCGCTATGAAGATGAGCTCGAAATCATCAATAAAATGGAGAATGAAACGCTCAAAAATGAAGCCCTTTCCAAGCTCGCTCTAAAAACCGATGAAGAGCTGTTTGAAACTTATCAAGAAGATTTGGAAGAACTTCTGTCCACTCGCACTCGTGACACCATTTTATACGCCGAAGACCTCGATCCCGAAACTCAGAACAAAGTCCGGAAGGCAGGCATTCAAGGCAGCGAATTAACCGAAAAGGCAAACCTTTATCTTTACCCAAAAAAAATCACCGACAGCAAAAAGGTGGCAGAACAACTGGCCGAAATTTTTGGCGGTGATGTGGAAGTGATCGAAAACAAACTCGAGGGCAAAAACGCTTACGTGGAACTCAAACATAAACTCGATCCAGCCATTTCTGAACAAATTGAAAAACTCTTGGAAGAAGATCGAAAAAAAGCCGATATAGAAAACCGCGACCCCTATTATTTGGGCATCGGAATGAAGGACGAGTATTTCCGTTTTTATCCCGAACAAGAATTGGCCGCGCAAGCGCTGGGTTATGTGAATTCTGCCGGCGACGGTGTCTACGGTGTGGAAGGAACTTTCAACGAAATTCTTGAAGGAAGCAACGGTATTTTCAGCTCTCAGTTGGATGTCTATAGGAATCAAATCACGGTGGGTGAAACCGTCATTGAAGAAGCCGTGGACGGAGCAGACATCACTCTGACCATTGACCGTGCCATTCAAAGCGAAGTGGAAACGTTACTCGAAGAAGGCGTGAAAGAATTCAGACCAGACAGTGGACAAGCCATCGTGCTCAATCCACAAACCGGAGCCATTTTGGCTTGGGCCCAGTATCCCACTTTCAATCCCAATTCTTACGGAGAAGTCTTTCAAAAGGTCGACTTTGAAATCCCGGAAGATCGCAAAGATAAAATCGTGGTGCGAGGCACAGAAGAAGATCCCCTTTATTGGTACTACATTCACGAAGATCCAGACGTGCGCATCCAAATTTTTCCTGCCGAAGAAGAAGGGAAATGGCTTTCTTATGAAAACATTTGGGGGCCTGAAGTCTATAAAAATAAAATGCTTCAAGAATATTACGAACCCGGCTCCGTATTCAAACCCCTCGTCATGGCCGCAGCCATCAATGCAGGCGAAGTGACCCCAAACACCACCTTCAACGATTCAGGAGCCGTCGGCGTGGACTTCAACGTGCTCACTCAAAAATACGATTACTACATCGAAACCTTCAACCGAGAATACCACGGCCTCGAAACCATGACTCAAGTGCTGGAACATTCGTGCAACACCGGCATGACCTTCATCTCAAAAAACTGGGAGCCGCTTTATTTTACACCTATCTCAAAGCCTATGGCTTTTTGGAACGCACCGAAATAGGCCTGAACGACGAAGCTTTGGGCGATCTCGAATACTACGAAAGCTGGACCGAATCTGAAATGGTGACCAAATCTTTCGGCCAAGGAATCACGCTCACCCCCATTCAACTGGCCCAGGCCTACACGGCCATCGCCAACAACGGAACCATGATGAAGCCTTACATCGTGCAAAAAATCACGCATCCCGACGGAACCGTTGAAGAGACCGAGCCCTCCATTGTGCGCCAGGTGCTCACCGAGGGAACGGCAGACCAAGTCGTCGCCATGATGACGGATGTGGTGGAATCCTACGCCAGCATCTCGATACCCGGACATTACTTTGCAGGAAAATCTGGAACCGCTCAAACCTACAAAGGAGGCGTTGCACTTTCAGGGGAAGGAACAACCATCGCCAGTTTCATAGGGATGGGCCCCATCGAAAACCCCGAATATTTGGTCATTGTAAAAATGGACTTGCCCAAAGCTTCTCAATGGGCGGAGGGCACTTCCGGACAAGTGCTTCGAAAAATCATGACCTTCCTCTTCGACTACTATTCCGTCGCTCCAGACAAAAACTAAAGCTCTAGGCAAAGCACCTTGTTTTAAAAAGTAAAAAGCCCTATGCTAAACGGGCTCTTATTTTTTTACACCACTTCAGTATGATCAAAAAATATCTAATCGCTTTAATGTTCAGCCTCATGCTGGCGCCTGCTGCTTTCGCCGATGAAGCACTCACCGAAACGGTAGAAGCTGTAGAAACAGTGGTAGTGAGCGAAAACACCATGGTCAGCGAACCCATGCTTTGCGGGGGTGGTTGCGGCTACTGGGGCGGCGTTTACATCAACGTCTTCACCACCGTGTCTGCAGAAGTAGACGGAGTAACTCTCTTTGGAAACTACTACCTCGACAATGCAGAATCCAAAGAAGCAGCTGTGGAGGAATTGGATGAAGTTTACAATGAAATTCGAAGCACACTTTCCAAATACGGAACCGTGATGCGCACCGGAATCTACACCTATTCCGACTGGGAATTCACTGGAATGTACGATGGAAACCTCTCCATCCGTGTGGATTTGAACAATCCCACTCAAACCGAAGACATTGAAAACATCCTTTACCGAAACGGTTTTGAAAACTGGCGTGAAGTGAAAGTCAGCAACTTGGTTGCAGCAGAAAAGGCCGCTGTTCCTACCTTAAAAGATTTGATGGCCGCCAAGAAAGAAGTCTATGAAGAATTTTTGGAAAGTGGCTTGGGCAGCATCGCCAACCTCAACATTTACAGCTGGGCAGATTCTACCAGCTACGATCCCAGCACCAACATGGTGGATGTGATGGTTTATGCCGACGTAACCTACAACCCGCTGACTTACTAATTAGCCAGCAGACAAAAAAAAGAGGCCCCTACGGGTCTCTTTTTTTTGTGATATTGTGATTAAGCTTTCTGTGAGGGCTCAGGGGGAAGCGGATACTGTTTATCGGCAAAACTTGAGGCTGCTGCACGATCTTTTATTTGATCCGTTATTTCAACAACTGTTCCACTACCTGGTTTGTAGATTGAACCAAATGCCCCAGTCCTATCCACGGAAACTCTTAAGCCATCTTTCACTCGAACCAACTGTCGGATATCCCTAGTGAGGCCTCCTGAAGGAACAGGAAAACTTAACTCAGTCCAAGTCACACCCTTAACATCTGCCCCAAATGGCTGTTCTGTGAGCTTCTCACCGATGACTTTTCTATAAAGAGAAGGATCTTCTTCAACTCTAACGTCACGAGCAACAAAATTAGCTGGATAGACAAATATGATGTCATTCGGGGAATCCACAACAACACCTCCTTTCCGATCGACTCGGACTATTCCATAATCCCGTGGTTGAGCCTCTAGACGTTCCCATTCGCCTGAACCAGAGTGGTATGCTCTTGCACAAGATACAAGATAGCCATCTAATTTTTTTAAATCATCAAATGATGGAACGGAAGTGTCATTTGGGGTATCTAAGCTCATTTGACTGAGGGTTAATGTGTGGGAACCGGACAAAGAGAACTATAACACTTTTACTGTAACACGTCAATCGGAACTTCAGAACTGCTCAATAAACCTGATTATGAGTGCCCACGTCGAGCATCACAGCCAAAGCATAATCATCATACTCTTGAAAAATTTGGACACTTTCCAAAACTTTCTTTTGTCGCTTCTTATCCAATATCAAAAAGCCTTTTCAAAGGGCTTTGCATACTTAATCTGCATTTTTAGCTAGATTTTTTAAATATTTGATAGCCTCTTCTCCTTGAAAAGGTCCTTCTACATTGATTCCTCGTTTTGCCTCTTCCGAAGCTTTTAAAATTTCGCGCTCCTGTTGAAGGGTCAACCCATTTTCTGTAAGAATGGGGAAAGGTATTCCTTGAGAAATAACGACCTGAGTAAGGTAAATTTTAATAGCACTGCTCATGTCCAACCCCACTTTATCAAGAATTTTTTTAGCTTGTTTCTTCGTTTTAGGATCAATGCGAACTTGAATGGTAGACATAAAATACAGTTGAAATTCAATTCAAGAATAACTAAGCTGCACTACATTGTCAATACATTGTAGTGCCGAACCAAAGAGAAATCGCTGATATCAATGCTGCTCTTCCCCACAGTAGCTAGCTCTGCCAAGACCTCCCCAATGGCCGCTGAGCTCTTAAATCCATGGCCAGAACAAGGCGACGCAACGATCACTTGTTTGAATGTCGGATGTCGATCAATCACAAATTTGGAGTCGGGAGTGACAGTGTAAAGACAGGTGCTTGTTCGGACACATTCTTCGCTCAAACCCAAAATATGTTGACTGGCCAAGTCATACATTCGCGCCACTTCGTCGGCACCGACCTCCCGATTCACTTGTTCAGGAGTCATAGTCACAAGATAATCTTCACAAGCCAATTTTAAAGTGCCTTCATCCTCATCGATCATAGGAAATCCATAAATATCGTCTCCACCACCCAAGTCAAAAATATAAACGGGAAGGGTACTCGATAGGTATTTCTTCATCGAATCCTTAACTTTAAACCAATAAAGAACTTGCCTATAAACCTTGAAGTAATCCTTAAATTCAGGAAGCAACTGAGAAATCCACGGCCCCGCAGTCACAATAAGCTGTCCCGCCTTATATTCACTCTTGTCCGTCTTGATTGAGACTTGAGCCCCTTCGGGTTTAATTTCCAGAACCTTTTCATCCATGTGAAGCTCAGCTCCGTTCTTTTGAGCAAGCCCAATTTGAATCTCAACACAAAGTTCTGGGCGAAGGAAACCTGCTCCATTTTCGTAATAACCCTTTTCCGAATCTCGAAACTTAAAAAGCGGGTATCTTTTTTTAAGCTCCTCATTTTCAAGAACTTCGTGAGAAATGCCAAAACGCTTCGCCACATCAATGGTCTGCAACAAAAAGTTTTTCGTCCCGTGAGTGCTTTCTACAGAAGAAGGATCGCCCACAATAAGACCGCCAGTAATCGTAAATAAACTTTGCCCACTGTTTTTTTCGAGCTCTCTCCAAATCTCATTCGAGCGCAAAACCAAGGGCACATATTCACTTCCCTCCCCAATAGCTTGTCTTGTTATTCGGGTTTCACCATGAGTCGAACCCAGGGTATGTGGCGGTGAATACTGATCAAGGCCTAAAACCTTCACCCCTCGTTTGGAAAGCTGACAAACGGCAGCGCTGCCCATCGCTCCGAGGCCAACAACAATCACATCAAAACTTTGCATGAAGGCAATATAACATCTCCTAATCAACAAGAATCGTGAAATCAAAAATACAAGACCCCTCCAAACGGGAGGGATCTGGGCGCAAAACCGCATCAACATATAAATCGGTCCTTCTATTGGCGAGCGTATGGACATCCCCTTCCTTGACCCATTCCCATTCTTGACTCGACCCAACAGATTCCAGGTTTTCCAGCTCAGCAATAATGTCTAGACACGAATCTGCGTCAAACGCCAATTCGTAGTGCGCACTTTCCTCCCCCAGCATGATCTCATACTCACTCATCATGACTTCATAATTTTCAGGCAGAGCTATGCCCGTCATCCGCTTTATCCATTCAAGATCAGGATCATCGGGAGCAAGCAAATTTAAAAAGAAGAAAAATATCCCAAGAAAGAGGAAGCAGATTTTTTCAAACATGAACGCAATCATAAGTTCATGATAGCAGACTCACGTACGGCAAAAAAGGCGGCTAATAAAAGTTTAAGATTCATGAATACAGTGTTAAAACTACAAAAGTATAGCAAGCTCTTGTTGTGTTAACTAAATGGACATATAATTTTATATATGAGTAAAAAAAATCAAAAAATGGACGCATCCTTCCTAGCTCCTCTTCCACCAAAAATCAATTTAAGAGATGTGGAAATCTTAGAAAAGGCTTTAAAAGCCAACATTGCTTTAGCCGAACTCAACGGTTTAGTTCATTCCATTCCCAATTTCGAAATCCTACTCGCTCCTCTCACCGCCCGTGAAGCAGTGGCGAGCAGTGAGATTGAGAGCATTTACACAACCACTCTAGACATTCTTCAAGCAGAGCTTTTCCCTGAAGAGAAATTGCCCAAAGAACAGAAGGAAACATTAAGCTACAAACAGGCTCTTTTAGCAGGATATCAATCTGTTTTGAGTAAAGAATTTATCAGCACCAATCAGCTTGTAGAAATTCAAAAAATACTTGAGCCCAGTAAGGCGGGCATCAGAAAATTACCAGGAACCGTTATAGTGAATGGGATGGGAGAAGTGATCTACACTCCTCCTCAAGGTGAAGCTTTGCTTCGAGCTCTCTTGAAAAATTGGGAGGAATATTGCAACGATCCGTCGAAAGTAGACACGCTGGTCCGCGCGGCTATACTTCACTATCAATTTGAATCCATCCATCCATTTTACGATGGGAATGGACGAACAGGAAGGATTTTGATGGTTTTACAACTCGTTCTAGAAAAACGCCTTCGCTTTCCGGTTCTATTTTTATCGGGTTACATTTTAAAAACAAAACGGAGATATTACGAATTGCTGCAAAAAGTCCGTACGGAAAACCTATGGAAAGAGTGGATTGTCTATATTTTAGAAGGGATAGAAAAGCAATCTCTAGAAACCTCAGAAAGAATTCTAGCGATAAAGAATTTAGTCGAAGAAACAAAGCATCCTTTAACAATAGATGGCCGGCCGACTAAAGGTTGGTTTGCAAAAACCATCTCTGGGGACATTCTTGACTATTGGTTTAGTCGAGCCTTTTACTCTCAAAAGGATATGGTCAAAACACTGGGAATCAACCGAAAAACAGCTTCCAAATATCTTGATGGTTTTCACAAAATGGGCTTTCTTAAAATGAAAATTGTTAAAAAGCAGAAGATTTATTTCAATCCAAAATTTATTAGACTCTTGAGCTAATAATCATGCAAACCAAAGCAGTCATTCCGAGAACAAATCCCGCTAAAAATACACAGCTCAAACCTCCGGTATTAGGATAAAAGGGATTCAATCGGTCAGCAGTGTCGGTTTTTGAATAAGGAATGCCTTTTCTGGACCAACGTCTCGCTTTTGGCGTCATTATTCTGAATTGAAACGAGTTCAGAATAGATTCATCCTCTAAAATCAAATCGGCCCTCCCTTCCATCAGTTTTTCAAAAGTGTCAAAGTCCCACATGAGGGGCACGGGGAAGAGATCTCCATTCTTAAGACGAAGCACATAACGGCCACAAAGGGGATAGCCGTTAAAAGGGAGCAAAGAACCACCAAAAGACATAGAGACAATATCCTTAAGCTTACAGCTTCTCTCTGTTACTCTTTTTTTGATACAGATTTTTTCCCCATCAAAAATAATCAATGTTGAAGGGAAGAGCATCTGCTCAAACACTTTTTGATTTTTCATACACAAAGATTACTCCAGAAAAAACTAAAGATGCAATGGCAGACAAGCGTGGAGCTATGGAACCAAACACGGACTTGCACAAAACAGACCGCACATGTAAAATATGTGCAAATCAATAAACGCTGTGCCAAATCTCACTATCAAAATGCCAGAGAAGTTAAAAAGGCAGGCTCAACGCAAAGCCAAAGCCGAAGGGGTGACCATCACTTTTGTTATTCATCAAGCTGTTAAAGCCTACAACGAAGGGAAGCTGGAGTTTGGCCTCATGCATTCCGACGATGAAATCACCGCTTCTTTTGATGTTTCGACCAAGGAAGGTAAGAAGGCCTGCCTCACTAGCTTTAAAGCTTTGGCGCGATGAAAAAGGTCATTCAACGTACAAAAGGATTTGAAAAAGCCTTCTTAAAACTACAAAAAAGGTGGCGGATAAAATTCATCAAACAATTGGAACTTTTCTTGGAAGATGAGTTCCACCCTTTACTAAAAACTCACGAACTCAAAGGCAATCGACAAGGAGAATGGTCCTTTTCAGTAGCCAACGACATCCGAGCAATTTATCGAAAAGAAATCGTAAACGGCAAAACCGTCATTGTCTTCACCTTTATCGATAACGGCTCACACAGCAAAGTGTATTGACCCACTTATCTAACTAATAACGCGAATCTCGTTAATAAATAGAGCCACTGTAAATCCAAACAATCAAGAACACGTTCATTCATTCCATGGGTCCAAAGTGCAATATTCTCATGAGAAGGAAGAAGAAAACGCCTTTTCTGAAGACGATCCACTGCTGCTTCCGGCGCATTTAAACCCAGGATTGTATGAAGAGAAGCCTTCATCAAACTCAACTATAAAAAGGGCGGATTTTAAAGTGAAATCCACTTTAAGTCAATGGCAGGCCCAGAAGGAATTGAACCCTCGCTAACGGTTTTGGAGACCGCTGTACTACCACTATACGATGGGCCTATAGTGCGGGAGGATTGTAGCCAAAACGAAACCTGAAGGCAAACTTAGAAGCCAGAGGCCTATAGAGTTCGCCGTGAAGGAGGCAGACGTCTAAACATCCACTTCAAATAATATTTCAAAGCATCTTTCACATGAATGCGCAGGGTCTTCTTGGTGAAAAGACTCAAAACGCCTCCTGAAGAAATACGGCCTTCACTGTGAGCCGCCTCCGTCTCCCCCACAAAGTGCACTTGAAAACCCTTTTCCCAAGCCAAACGGCAAAGCTCCACATCGGACATGAACAAAAAATACCGCTCATCACTCGGCCCAACGGCCTCCCAACATTTGCGCGTGAAAAGCTGAAACGCCCCCGTCAACCAATCCACGGGCTCTGAAACTTCAGGGGTTTTATCCCACATAAGATAACGCCGCATGCGCTTCAAAAAAATTCGGCGCAAAAAGGTCCGCTTCACCAGCAAATCTAGGGCGCGAGGAAAAACTCGATAGTTGTCCTGCACTTTGCCACTGGGGTAACGCAGCCGCGGCCCCACCATTCCAAGCTTGGGATGGGCCTTCAAATAATCGAGCAACACTTGAAAAGTTTGCTTTTGCACCGCCACATCCGGGTTCAAAATACACAGATATTTCCCCTGGGCAATAGACAGACCAAAATTATTCCCTTGCGGATAACCCTTGTTTTCAATCTCAAAAAAACGCAGATCGAACTTCAAATGCGGCGAAACTTGGATGAGTGCATTGGCACCCCGCGTTCCATTATTGATCACCAAAACTTCCGTTTTTTTAGGGAGCCAGGCCTGTTGCAAAGCTTCCAAATTCCGGCTCACTTCTTTGGGGCTGCCATGATGCAAAATGACAATGGAGAGTTCTGTAGTCACTAAGAATCCAAAAAATGAGATAAAAGTTGCGAAGGATTCACCTTTTTAACACTCTTATGAGGAGAAGAAAAGAACAAAGTCTTAAGTCCCGAAAAAAAGACCCGAGGAGAATGGAAGAAAACAAAAATTCCCTTGGCCATTTCGTAGCAAAGAATACGTAAAAACACACCCAGACCCAAGCGGAGCGTGAAATTGTTTTTCAAAAGTAAAAAGTGGTTTTTGTAAGAATGCAGGCGTGCATAATCTCGCTTCTTTCGGTCGGCAGCCGCCAGGCCCAAAAGCCGCTGCCCTTTTTCACCCGCGCGATTGGAAATGCTGCGGGCATGCCAACCCCAAACTTCAGGAAAAAGTTCGATTTTTTCACCCAACCAACGCAGGCGATACGCCAAATCCACATCTTCTTTATACATCCAAAAATGCTCGTCAAACAAAACATGCAAACGGCGGTGCAGCCGTGGAACAACAGAAGTACGGATCAAAAAAACGGCCCCAGAAATTCCAAAAATTTGGCCCAAAATTTCGTCGTACTGCCCCTCATCCAACTCCCCCTGCCCTCGGTCATAAAAATGATGTTTCTTCATCGCAACAATGCCCAAACTGTCGATTTCTTTTGTGAGTCGGTGAGCCGCCAAATCCCAATGATAAAGCTTTCCAGCCACTTGCGTCAGGCTGGGATCTTTTTCCATCCGTTTCACAAAACGCTCCACGGTGGGAACATGCAAAAGCACGTCGCTGGTCGTGACCAAAAACAAATCATAGCCTGGATTGCGCTGCAAAATAGTATTGTAAGCGCCGCCATAACCAACATTGCCATCGGGATGACGCCCATAGTCAAAATGGGGATATTTTTCAGCAATGAAATGCTGAACTTCGTCATTCCAAGCGGTGTCTAAAACCGCCACCTTCGCTCCCAAACGTTTACGAAGTTCTTCAAGAGCAGGCAGGCTTTCCTTCAGAAAAGGTAAGTCATTGTAAGTGCTGAGACCAATCAGAACTTTGAGCATCAGTCAGCGAGTAAAAGATACCCCGAAAAGCTACTGGAATAAGCCCCCGTTTGACTCTGAGCAATGGCTCCGCTGAAACCTTCCAACAAATCCTCAAAAGCAAGGGCAGTATCGCTCACCGCAAGGCCCAATTGTTCACGCAAAGCTCGTAAACTTCCGGCAAAATCGGCAAGCGCCTCGGCATCCAAAACAATGAGCCCTTGATCCGAACCGCTCACCTTATCTTTGAGTTTGGAATAGAGCTCAGACTCCGCCACACTTTCAAAATCTTCTTCCTGCCAAACACTGGCCGTGGTGATCAAAACTCTGCCATCCAAAACGCCATACATGAGTTGAATTTCACTTGCCGTAACCGCCGAGGGAAGAGGCGATTCTTCACTGCGAGGCAAAGCGGTCAAATCCACAGAAATTTTTGTGAATTCCACTCCAGAGATTTCGACGGTTTCATGCGAAACAGCATCGGGCAAAGCTTCTTGCAGCACGGCACTCAGACCCAAAATTTGCCCATCCAATTTATTCAAAAATTCTTCAGCACTTTCTTCATCCGAACTGCTGTCCACAAAAATCGTGAAGCCCGGCAAAAGACCGCTGTCATTTTGGTGAAGCGCAAAGACATAAGCCTTGTCGAACCAACTCAAAAGTTCTTCATCAAAATCCATTCCAAAATAATTGCGGAAACTCTCACGAAGCCCTTCCAAAGTGCCGGTGTCATCGCCCAATTTGTCCGCTTGCTGCAGGGTTTCTTTCAAGCCATAAGATTCAAAATATCCCATCAAACCTTCCATGGGCACTTCTTCAAACAAATAGGGCTTGGCCTTGGGAGCCACGTCAAAAGCAATGCCGGCTTCTTTGGCTTTTTCTTCATCGGCCTGAACCGTGACGTCAAAGCTCAAACCTTCTTCTTGGGCTCGAAACACAATGCCCTGGCGTTCAATAACAGAAGGAATATTGGAAACCGAAAAGGCGCCACCTAAAGGTACATCTTGCTTATAAAGAGGCGGGAACAAAAAGCCATAAAAAACAAAATCCTGCCCCACTTCTTCAAGCGCTCTTTGATAATGCTCTGCAGTCCACAGACTCTCTGCTTCCTCTTGATCCAACATGCCCAGCACGTGCTCAGGACTTCCAGAAACCAATAGCAAATCTCCATTTACCGTTGCATAAAAAGCCTCTTCTTGATTCACATAAACCTCACGTCCGCTGAGAGCTTTTTTCTCAAAACTTCCCGCTTCCGAAAGCGTGTCGAAAACCAAACGGAGTTGCTCCGCATCTTCCAAAGTGGTCACACTAAAAAAATCAACACCGTCCCCGCTTTCTTTGGGACGAGCTCCATACACCCAACGAAATTGTTCCCCAAAGGCAGGCATCAAATCCTTTTCATAATCCAAACCGGCAGCTGCAAATTGCGTGTTGAAGCTTTCAGCCACCATGCGAGAAAGGCGTCCCTCATCTCCAAGTTTTTGTTCCAAATTTAGCACCGCATCGTATTGGGCTTCATCTTTCAAAGAATAGGACAAAACCGTGCCCACATCCCCGGGAATATAAGCCTCAGGAACCAACCCTTCAGAGCTCACATGAGCCCCCAGATCTGCTTCTCCCCCACATGCGGTCAAAAAAAGACTGCACATAAAAGCTCCAAAAAGAAGGGGCCGAGCGAAGGAAGAAAGCGTCATAGAAAAAGATTAAGTTCACGGCTTAAATTAGCACGAAAAAATGGCAGCGTGAAGAGCCAAGTCCCCCGCCAATTCGGGATGAAAACTGCAAGCCCAAACCTTGCCCTGGCGCAACACCACAGGAACTCCATCATGAGCACCCAAAAGCTCCACCTTTGGCCCCGTGGCAAGCACTTGAGGAGCACGAATGAAATGCCCGCTCACTCGTCCCACTCCCTTCACTTCCACTTCAGCGATGAAACTGTCCATCTGCCGGCCATAAGCATTGCGCTGCACCGTGGCATCCAAAAGCCCATAGCGAGCCAGCAAAATGAGCCCTGCACACGTTCCAAAAATCGTGAAAGAAGGGTCCTCAGCACGCTGCATAAGCCAGTCTTTAAGTCCGTATTTTTGCATGAAAGCATCCATCACCGTACTTTCCCCACCGGGAATAATGAAACCCGTCAGTCCCTCCACATCCGCAAGAGACCGAACTTCTTTAAAAGGCACTCCAAGCCTGGATAAAAGCTGTGCATGCTCATGAAAACCACCTTGAATAGCCAAAATTCCAACCTTCATAGTACCCTATTTTTACACAAAAATTGGCAAAAACTCAATGCTCCCGAAGACTCATCAATGCCCACGATTCTGCATTTGCACATTCAAAGTAGAAATTTCCAGCCCAGACATGGCTTCACCCAAACCCGAAGAAAGTTCCGCAAGTTTTGCGGCATCTTGATAGTGAATCACCGCCTCCACAATGGCATGAGCTCGCCGTGCCGGCTCGCCCGATTTAAAAATGCCACTGCCCACAAAAACTCCATCACAGCCCAATTGCATGCAAAGTGCCGCATCCGCAGGAGTCGCAATGCCGCCCGCCGCAAAATTCACCACCGGTAAACGCCCCAGCTCGCGAGTCTCTTTCAAAAGTTCCAGCGAAACCCGCAGTTCCTTGGCACGAGCCGCAAGCTCATCCTCATTCATGGCCTTCAAATCGGCAATTTCTTTATTCATGGTTCGAATGTGACGCACCGCCTCCACAATATTCCCCGTGCCAGCCTCACCTTTGGTACGGATCATGCTGGCCCCTTCTTGAATGCGACGCAAAGCCTCTCCCAAATCTCGCGCGCCACAAACAAAAGGCGCTTTAAAAGTGCTCTTGTCCACATGTCCAAAAGGGTCCGCCGGGGTCAGAACTTCACTTTCATCGATGAAATCAATCTCCAAAGCTTCCAAAATTTGCGCTTCCACAAAATGCCCGATGCGCACTTTCGCCATCACTGGAATGGTCACCGCGGCTTGAATGGCCTCAATCATGGCAGGATCACTCATGCGGGCCACTCCTCCTTGCGCACGAATATCAGAGGGGACTCGTTCGAGTGCCATCACCGCGCAGGCACCTGCCGCTTCTGCAATTTTAGCTTGTTCTGCGGTGGTCACATCCATAATCACACCCCCTTTGAGCATTTGAGCCAAACTTCGTCCAGTAGTATTCATGTTTGAATCCAGTGAGAAAGCGCCCATAAACTAAAGTAAAGCACTGGCTGATGCAACAGATAAACGGCTAGAGAATGCCGCCCCAGCCAAGTGAGAAGCGGAATGCGAGCCAAAAAAACCAGCCTTGTAGATTGCCGCTTGGCATAGATTTTTGCACCCAGCCACAGCCCCACAAAAGGCACCGTGAGCCAAGGGGCAATAGGGAAATAATCCAAGCTGGAAAAAGCAGCGGGCGGAAAGCCAAAGGGAATGCCCCAAACCGAACCGCCTTCTGGAAGGAAATGAGAAAAAACATAAATAAAAAAGGCCAAACCCAGTCCAAGCCCCTCCCTCCCTTTAAACAAAACCAAAACTGGAACACTGACCCCGATCAAATGCAAAACTCCAAAACGCACGTACTGCTCAGGAAAAACAAAATACGTCGCCAGACTCACCAGAAGTCCGCATAAAAAAATCCTCAGGCCACGTAAACACTGCTGAGCAAAACCTCGCTGCGACAAAAACACCGAAACACCGACCAAGCCCAAAAACAAAAATTGCCCGAACCGGACCAAAAGCAAAGAGGCTCCTTCATAAGGAGCAAAATGCCAAAAGCCCAAAAGCATTCCACTCATTAAAAAATGAAAGAGCATCATAAAGCTCACGGCCAAACCGCGCAAAGCATCGATTTCAATTAGACGTTTCACCAAAAGATATTTAGAATTCGCCCGAAAGCTTATCTTCTATTCACCTGCAACACCATGCAAAATGTTAAACACAAACTGCTCAGCCTAGGGGCTTTTTTCTTACTATTAACAGGATGCAATTCAATAACGCAGAGCATAGACGGTTGGACCGATTCACTTGAAATATCAGCTGTGGAAAGCTTGAATAGTTACATCGATTTCACCAATGCAGCGCTTGATGCAGTGGAATACTTGGATGAAAACGTACAATACACCGAATCCGATCTCGTTTATTTCGAAGATTATGACGATGCTTACGAGGTGTATTTCACTTGCTCCTTCAATCTGTATGACCGAGAGAAATTTTATGAAGACACCACGAACCCTCAAGGGCTTGAGGAAAGCGAAGCTGAAGATTTAAAAGCACAAAGCATTGCCATTTTCGCCATCCTAGACACCATAGACACTCAGTGTAAGGAATTGCACAAGTACGTTGCGGCTCAAGAATATAAAATCGATCTTGAAAAAGGCTACGCCCATATACAAAACCTCTACACCGAAATAGACAAATATTATGATGCCCACGATGCGCTGGGTGAAAAGGTAGAGACCTTGCTTGAAAAATATGAGACGTGGACAGTGGATTACAGCGATCCCACCAGTGTAGCAATAGACAACATGAGAAAAGACTTGAAACAAGCCGACTCAGTGGTCGATTTGCTCGCAGACATTTATGAAACCAGCGACTACGCTCGCAGAGCCGAACTGCAGAGCCTCTACGATGCCCTAAGCACTCAAGTGAGCAGTCACAGCGGCGAAAATTTGCTGGCCGCAGATGAAGTTGATCTTATTACACCTTTCTACGAGAGCATGGATTTAAACTTCCTACCCAATGTCAGCGCGGCATTGATAGCCACAAACGCTCAAGATTCAGAGGCACTTTACTCCATCTATCAAAACAGTCTCACCTACTACAACGAAATGACCGAGCATTACAATCATTTCTTAGACTCAATGGGCCGCTAAAAGACGCCAAAAGTTGTCTGAAGGCTAGCTCTATCTCGTTCCAAAATACACCTCTTGCAAGCGTGGATCTTTCACCACTTCTTCAGGCGTGCCTTCCATGTAGACTTTTCCCTCCACAAAGACCACCACGCGGTCGACCAGCTCAAACAAAAACTTAAGATCGTGCTCAACAATCAATAAACTCCGCCCCTCCCCACGCGCCAGTTCCTTCAAAGATTGCATCAGCACCTTCTTCATAGCCGGAGCCACCCCCGCCGTGGGCTCATCGATTAAAAACAGCTTCCCGCCACAAATTTCAAGTCGCAAAAGTTCAAGGAGTCGCAATTGCCCACCCGAAAGCACTCCTGCATAGGAATGTTTGTGATCCTGCAAATTCACCGTTTCTAAAAGCCGCACCACCTCTGCATCTGCCTTTTTGCGCCACTTTTTGCTGAACTGCCACCACCAAGGGTAAGGATGCACACGCTCCAGAGCGATGAGCAAATTCTCCTCCACCGTCATTTCACGAAACACCCCTGGCGTTTGGAAACTGCGCGCCATCCCCAGTGCCACCCGTTTTTCAGCGGCCATCGTCGTCACATCCTCGCCTGCAAAGAGCACACTGCCCGCCATCGGCTTCACATAGCCCGATAAAGCATTTAAAAACGTGGTTTTTCCACATCCATTTTGACCGATGAGTCCAACGATTTCACCCTCTTCCATTTGCAAATTCACGCCCTGCAAAATAGGGCTTGGACCGAGCTGAACAAAAAGATTTTCAACGGTGAGCATTAGATTTGACGGTTAGAAAATAGGCTGCGTTTTTGTAGCACAAAAAGCGCAACAATGAGCAAAGTAGAATAAAGAATCGAGCGAAGCGGGCCCATCATAGACGCAGGCAAATCGAGAAAGCGGAGGAGCTCGGGAACAGCCACAATGAAAAACGCCGCTCCAACCACGTGAGAAACTTTGGGCTGACGCGCTAAAATAACCACTGAAATCACACGAATAAAATCCGGGAGTCCTCCCGTCGATCCTGGATCCACATATTGATAAAACCAAGCAAAAGGCATCGCCGCTGTCGCTAAAAAGCAGCACGCCACAACAAGGGTCCAAAACGAAAGTTTTTTGGCATTCACCCCTGTCCCTTCCAGGATATGCTGCGCTTCCCTCATCGCTCTCCAACGTCGACTGAGAGCCGTGCGCAAAAGCACCCACTCCAAAATCAAAACGAGTCCCCAAAGGCCAAAACAAAAGAGCGTGAGGTGGCCGAGACTTTGCAAACTTTCGGGACGAAGCACTCCCGAGATGCCTAAAACCCCATTGGTCACAGAGGTCCAGGATTTGCTTAAGGCTAAGCCCGCAAACACACCCGCCACACCTAAGACTGCAAATGAATCGCGAGAGAGGCGCCGTTCCAAAAAGGCGAGTATGAATCCAAAAAGAACCGCATTAACCAGTCCAAAACCAAAGGCCGTCCATGGGCTCCACCCTGCCTGCTCGGCGATGGCAAGCGTGTACATGGCCACGGTGTAAACCACAGGAAACATGAACATGTATTTGCCCGCCAAAGACGTCACCACATGCATGGCAGACCCCGCCACACTCACCAGGAAGAGCAAAATCAAAAAGGAGTAAACGTAACCCATATCAAGAAGTTCGCAGCTTAATGGATAAAAGTCCATCAGGTCGAACAATAAGCAGACCCGCACCCAGTACAAAAACCAGCACTTCTCGCCAAGTCTGTGAAACACTCACTCCACCCCACGAAAGGGCCACAATAAAACTAGGCACAAGCACCAAAAGAAGAGCCGCTAAAACGACACCACGAATGTCCTTCCCTCCTCCCACCAAAAAGGCCAAAAAAGCCGGAACAATCAGCGGATGAGCATACGTGGGAGTGATGGCTTGATTCATGCCCGTAAAAATACCCATTAGGCCGGCAAGCAAAATCGCAATTAAAAAGGCACCGGCCTGCAAACGCCCCTCACGAACACCGAGTTGCGCACTTGCGGCCGAATGCTGTTTGAGCGCTCGTACAGAACGCCCCAAGGGCGTTCTCATAAAAATCAAAGTGGCAAACACCGCCAAAACAAAAGTCACTATTAAAGTCCAAACCGCAGTCACAGGAAGCACGAGTTCACCAACGTGCACCGTGGGCAAAACGCCATCTACAAGCGCCCGACCTTGAGCCCCATAAAACAAGGAATACATTTCTTGGATGATGAACCAAAGGCTCACGCTAACCAGCAAAGCCATTAAATCAAGCCCCTTCGCCACAAAAGGCCGCAGCAGCCAGAGATTGATCACAGCCAATATAAAAAGGCTAGAAGCTGCAATAAGGAATGCTTCCAAAATTCCACCAAACAGTTGCAGTCCCGAGTAGAAGCCATAGCCCCCAACCACGAAGGCGGCACCCAGCCCCAAGTTCACCACGCGAGTCACACTGAAAATCAGCAAAAATCCGGCGGCGAGCAAAGAGACCTGCATGGCTTCAATCAAACTGTTGAGACCAATTTGAAGAAAGTAAGAAACCATGCAGGTTTTTTTGAGATTACATTTGGGTCCAAACTCCGTCTTTCACGCTATAAACCGCGGTCCCAATTCCTTTCACAAAGGTTTCATCTCCAAAAGAGATGCTTCCAAGATAGCCCTCAAAAGTCCCGCTACGAAGCCCCGCGAGCACATCGGCAGGAACATTTTTCCCATTCACAATGGCTTCAGCCAAAGTGGTGAGCGCATCATAAGTGGCAGCGGTGTAAAAGGCGCCAAGGTCTTCCACGGTTCCTTTGGCAGTGGTGACAGCCTCAGACATGGCCACAAATTCAGCAGAAGTGATTTTAGGCGTGTCCACCACAAGGGTTCCTTCTAAAACTTCCGGAGCCAAAGTGAGGTAAGACTCATCCATCAAGGTGAAAGTTCCAATTTTCTGAACGGCCCAATCCATTTCAGCGAGTTGCTTGATCATGGTTTCAGCCGTCACACCCACATTGGGGTTGAAGAACACGATTTCAGGCTCAGCAGCCTTCACTTTTTGAAGCGCATTGCGAAAATCCGTTGCTCCCTTCGTCACCGTTTCGTCGGCCACGACCTCTACCCCCTCCCCCAAAGCCGCAAGCACACTGTCGTGCAAGGCAATATTGTAATCGTTTTGTTCCGTCAAAATGGCCACTTTTGTGTACTTGGACATTTCAGCCGCAATGCCTTCCGCATTGCCTGCGTCACTGTAAGACAAGGAGAAAAAGTTGGGGCTGATTCCATCGAGTTCAGGACTGGAAGAAAGGGCGGAAATCGCAACTACATCCTTTTCTTCAAGCAAAGGAGCGATAGCGAGCGACTCCGAAGAACAAGCCCCTCCAAGCACGTACTGAATCCCATCCACATCCGTTAGTTTTTGAAAAGCATTGGCAGCCACAGTTCCACATTGTCCATCTTCATAAACAAGCTCAAATTGGTAACCGGCCTCCGCGTAGTTGGCATTCACTTTATCGAGTGCATAGTCAAGAATGCGCTGCATCTCTTGTCCATAAGCAGCGGAGTTCCCGGTCATAGGAGCGATGACGCCAATTTTAATGGTTTCGTTCTCACCAATGGAGGTGCCAGTGTTACATCCGGCTGCAACAAGAACGGCTGCTAAGAGAAAAGGGGTGAGTTTCTTCATAAAATAAGTAGAAGTTTAAAGCTAAGAAGGACTCTATCAAAAAAGTCGACCAGAAACAACTTTTAGCGAAAAGATAGCATTGATAACAGATTAATAAGGGCTATAATGACTGTGTCGAAATTTATCAACATAAAAGATCATCTTCTAAAACTCGGGTTCTCAGAAAAGGAAGCAGTGGCGTTTTTGACCCTGGTTCGTATTGGAGCGACTGCTGCTTCTGTGCTGGCCCGTCTCACACAAATCAAACGTACTTCCATCTACGATATTTTGAATAGTTTAGAAAATAAAGGAGCCATCGCCTCTTTCAGACAAGGGAAAACGCAGCTCTACTACGCTGAAGACACCAAAAAACTAGTGATTGCACAAAAAGAAAAACTGAAAATAGCACATAAACTGGTAGAAAATCTTAAAAATACACCTCCGAATGCAGGTCTACAGATCAGTTACTACAAAGGAAGTGAAGGAGTGAAAGAGCTTTATAACGACATACTTGAAGCCAAGCCCAAAGAACTGCTCGGTTGGGTGGACTTGGATCATTTTTACAGATCTCTTGATCCTGAATTTGAACGAAAATGGACTGAAAACCGTGTAGCCTCGGGAATCAAAGTACGCCTGCTCATGCGCGACAGTAAACTCGCCCAAAAGTTCAAAAACGAAGACCCTTGCAAGAACCGTGAAACACGGCTCATTAACAAAGAAAACGCCTTCACCTCCACTTGCTTTCTTTACGAGCCTTTCATCGTTTACTTCGATACGAAAGGGGATGTCATTGGGGTACGCTTACAAAATCCTGAATTTTTCCAAATGCAAAAAACTATTTTTGAGATGAATTGGGCTATTTCCAAGTAGCCCTATAAATAGCATCTCTAAACTTTTCTGCCTCAACTGTTTGTCTCGCAGTAAACACACCGTCCCCACCACTCGCTAAAACATATTCAGACAGATGGAAACTTTCTGTTAGTTCGGTAACAATAGTAAAAATAAATTGCCTATCCGTAAGCACATCTTTCCAAACAAGTTGATTTTCAGATAAACATTCATACCCGCCTACATTGTCAGGATCATTGCAGTCATGGGTGATATCTTTTCCATCCCGAACAGCCTGTCGTGCATTCTCCCAAGCAAGATATGGCAAATCGACGTAAGCGCGCTGCATAGCTCCTAGATCGTGAAAACTCTGAAGATCAGCGAACTCTTGAGCAGCCTCCAAACCAAGTTCCTTAGAAGGTTTTGATCCAATCCCGGGATGCATCGCCCATAGGCCAGTCCGACTGGCATCCGTCCACAGTTCAAAAATATTTCTATAAGATCTATCTGAATAAAAACGGCCAACATATACAGGGTTTAAAGGCTCCTCCGTCTGCTGCTCATTTGCAGAGAAAATGAGGTCTCTCTTTTCCCACAACTCAGGATAAGGTCTATCCAATGGGTACCCAGCTTTTGCAAAAACCGCTCTTTGTTGAGTGACAAAACCATCCAAAAGTTGAACAAACTTGTAGCGCTGGCCTTCAGCACCTTCCACCAAACTTCTTCCCGCACTGCCATCTTGAACTACCTCACACAAATAATCCACCAACTCAGGCTCAAAAGTAAAAGACGGTGAAACTCCATAACGAAACTGCACCTCTTCTATAAGTCGATGCTTCATATCTTTGAATGCACCCCCAGTGTCTGTTTTATACTGCCCCCAACACCAAGAATCTTCTGTACAAAGAGGAAAGCGCAAAGATTGAGCACATTCCACAAGTTGAGCGTCCACTCGAGCTTGCGCTTCTTCTTCATTTTGTTCCCCTTGATGACGGCCTAATCTGTAAGTGGAAATTACCAGAGTCAAAACCCCTAAAGCATGAATCCCACTACGAATCCGCGCTTGAATCTGTTCTTTTTTCTTTTTGAAGAAATTTTCCTTAGTGTTCAGGCGAATGGGACGAAAGACCTTACCCTTCAACAGATCGTAAAGCTCTTTAAACTGAGGATAGGACTGCTGAGATTGATTCGCATGCTTCAAAAATTTCTGAATGATAGCATCATATTTACCCTGACGATCCACACCCAACTGAATGCCGCGCCCCTGAATAAGGTCCGCCATCCTTATAGCCACTTCACAAAGTCCATATCCCGCGCTTCCCCAGCCTGCCGAATCAGGATCGACATCTTCAACTGCTTCTCGAGAAACCCTACTCGCACCAGGAGGAACGGTCCTCAAAAACTCTCCTTTTAAAGCAGGGTTTGCCTGGGCCACCTGAAAAAGCCGCCCAGCAATTTGATAAGAGAGCTCATTAGAAGTAGGATCCAATGGTCGTAATTCAAATCCCGTAAAAAGCGCTTCGGGAGTGATCGGTATAGTATGGGTTAAAGCCTCAATTTGAGTGAACAAAGGTCGATGACGGTTTTCTTCATTCAAAAACTGAATGTTCACTTTTTCCAGTCCAAGTTGAAGCTCTTTTCGAAATAAATTTTCTAAATGTCTCTTCTGCTCCTGAGGGGATAAATAATCGGTATCCTCACCCAACGCTTCTCCATTGAACCACTCACTCATTTGGGGCCCCAAGAGCACATTAACGACACCATGCTGGTTTTGTTCAAAAGCATAATTGACCAACGCCAAAGCCGCTTCATCAGAATAAATTGAGCCTTTTTAGCTCCTTCCCGAGGCCACTTTCCTAAATAGATCGCATGTCCTGCCTCTCCCCAGGGCAACTTATCTTTAGCAGAGTCAGTGAATTCTTTATTGCTTTGTCGAATAGGAGTGAGAGCGATACTCCAAGGTACCGGCAGAAAATCCCTAAGTTTTTTATCCAGCAAACTCATATTCTCTAGATATATCTGGATTAGTTTAATATAAAAAATACATTTGTCAAATAGCGGCCCAGGCAGAGTTCCCTCATAGCCCCTACGTAGTTTCACGAATTTCAAGTACAGCTCAGGGGAAAAGGAAGAGGGAGTAGAGTAGAGATACTTTACTTCTTCACCCCAACTCCCTCATGGAACAATATAACATGACGAAAGGCATTCGTGGACTGAGAAGATTACTTCGGCAGTTTAACGAAGCTACTTTAAAGCCCTGGCAGAGAGACGTACTTAGAGAAAGAATCCTTATTTTGGATTGGTACGACCATAATGGAAAGAATAAAGCCAAGACTGCCAGGGCTTTTGAAACTTCTAGAAGCCACGTACAAAAGCTGGTGAAGGCCAGAAAGGAAGAAGGACTGGGTGGTCTTATTCCGAAAATAACAGGACCCAATAACAAACGTGGATTTAATCTCACCAGTGAAGAGAAACAAGAGATTGAACGCTATGCAAGGATGTTTCCAGATTGGAGCCACAAGAAGCTTCACATGTTTCTTCACCAGCACAGCATTTCCACCTTGTACCGCTATTTGGCAGCAAAAGGATTACTGGTTCGTAATCGCTGCCCCGGGTTTCACAAGAAACCAAAACCTAGGTCTGCTTGGAAAGTCCAAAGAAAGAAACTCCCCAAGGACTACCAAATCTTAAAACCTGGAGACTTGGTAGTCCTAGATTCCATCGTTGAGTTTGTGGACAGCGCCTTCAACAAACTGTACTTCATTACCTGTGTGGATGTGGCCACCAGGATAGGTTTTGCACTCGTAACCAAGCACCACAGTTCCAAGGCGGCCAAAGCTTTGCTGGAAAAGATGGAAGAAGTGCTCCAGACCAAGATTAAAGCTGTTTTAACAGACAACGGCAGTGAGTTCCTGGCGTACTTCCATAAAGCCTGCCAGCAGCAAGGGATTGAGCACTTCTTCACTCGCCCCAGAACACCAAAAGATAATGCGATTTGTGAGCGATTCAACCTTACTTTGCAACAACACCTCTACTGGAGAGTGGACTTAACCAGTCCCATTTACAAGATTAATGAGGTGCTCGCGGATTGGCTCGTGGAGTATAATTGCCTTCGTCCACATGAATCTCTCAATATGAGACCTCCAGTTGCTCACTACTTTCATCTATTCTACTCCCCTCGCCCCATCCCCGAGGTGTACTTGAAACTATGGAACCGGACAGCCCCTTGCATTACATAGTACCTAGTGATACACTCTAGTTATGGACTACCTCGAAAACATCAAAGCGCAACTGCGAAAAGGCATCTTGGAATTCGCCATTCTCGTCACTATCGAAAACGATGAACTCTACGCCTCAGACATCCTCAAAAAACTCCGGAACACTCAGCTCATCGTCGTGGAAGGCACACTCTATCCCCTTTTAAGCCGCCTCAAACGCCACGAACTTGTGGTCTACGAATGGCAAGAATCGAAGAGCGGGCCCCCTCGCAAATACTACAAGCTCACCCTCAAAGGCCAAGCCGCACTGGCAGGCCTCAAAGACTCCTGGTCTGAACTCTACACCTCCATCAATTCTTTAATGAAAAAACATGAAAAAAGTTCTTAATATCACCATCGGTGGTCTGGTTTTCATCGTCGAAGAAGACGCCTACGAAGCGTTGGCGAGCTACCTCAATTCCATCAAAACTCATTTTTCCAAAGACAAAGACGGGGACGAAATTGTCGAAGACATCGAAGCCAGCATCGCAGAGAAATTTGGCCATCGCAAAAACAAAGATGCAGCCGTCACTCACCGCGATGTTGCAAGCGTCATCCACGAAATGGGCACACTCAAAGACTTTAAAAAACTCAGCGAGGAAGAAGAAGACGAAGCGGAGGAAAAATCCACCGAGAAAAACTCAGACCTCGGCACCCGAAAACTCTATCGTGATCCCGACGACGTGATCATTGCAGGGGTGTGCAGCGGACTGGGCGCTTACCTGGGCGTCGAAACGGTCTTTGTACGCCTGATCTTCTTCGCATCGGTCTTCTTTGGAGGACTCGGCATTGTGGCTTATATCTTGCTGTGGATACTGATGCCCGTGGCCGAAAGCACCGCCCAAAAATTGGAAATGCGTGGGGAACGCATCACCCTGCACGAGATCGAAAAATCAGTGAAAAGAGAAGTCGATAAATTAAAAAAAAAAGATTTAAGCGCAGTAAAAAACGGAGCTCGTAAAATTGAACTCGTCCTTCAAAAAATCTTCCACGCACTCGGAAAAATCTTCTGGATGCTCGTAAAAGTTCTGCGCATAGCAAGCGGAGCAGTTCTGATTTTGGTGAGCATCGCCGGAATCTCTATGCTCAACGTGGGTCTCACATGGCAAATCACCGACGGAAGAATCCCAAGCAGCCCTTACACTCTCTCCACCTTTCTGCCTTTAGAAGCACACATGCAAACCGTCTTCCTGTTCTCGGCTTACTTCACCGTGCTGCTCCCACTGCTTCTAGCTCTTTTAGGAGGCTACAGCCTACTGCGCAAACATTCGGTCATTAAGGCCTCCACTTTGCTCATTTTTCTTATGCTGTGGCTCACCGCCCTCGGCGTGACGGGCACGTTTATCTTCGATAATTGGGCAAGCATTTCAGCATTCTTTCAATCGTATTCCAGTTTCTAGTCGTAACGCGTTTGCCAAATTTTTTTTCAATCACGGCCATCGCGTCCACCGTACCCCGATCCTCCCCGACCACCATCACACTGAACAGGGCTCCTTTTTCCAGCTTTAAAATGCAGAAGTCACAAGCAGGATCTTTGTACGGCAACTTCAAAGAACCCGTGGCGTCTTGGGACAAAAAAGTCACGTAAAACCGTGTGGCGGGGGTCAGCAAAATGTCTTTAAAGACCTGCAAATTTTTGAGCGCGCGAAGCTCTTCCACAGTCCGCACAAGTACCGGAATTTTGAAGCCAAACTTCTTTTCAAGCGCCTCTTCCATCTCCATTTCCAGAGCGTGCGGTGAAGACAACGGCTCCTTCTCAAAAACCGCGTTCCCACTGGCCAAAAACGTATTCACGTTTTTGTAATCCAGCTTTTCTAAAACCGCCTTGAGTTCGGCCATTTTGACCGTGCGTCCCCCCAAGTTGATCCCCCGTAAAAAAGCGGCATATTGAGTCATGGGTTTAGTTTAGCACGGAGACATCCTTTATTAGCCTCTAAAAAGGCACCAGCTAGCGCAAGTCAATCCCCACAACAAATCGAGGACATGTTGAGAGCAGTCTTGGGTGATCACTTCGACGATCCAGACTGGGACTCATAAAAGAGCCCAGTCCCCTACATTTACCATGAAATTGGTCTATTGAATGTACAACCTTTTTGGCTTGCTGTAGCCATTTGGTAGACTTGTAGATCCAATTTTCAAAGTACACTGGAGGAGTACATCCACGGCAAGGTTAGCATGCGTTCAGGTTGAAGTAAAATCCCGACGTCGCATCCTCGTTTTGAATAGACTCGTGGGCTACTAGCCATATCCAGATTATTGTCTTTATTTGGTTAATAAAAACCAGTATAATAAACCTGTAAGAAATGTTTAGTGTTACTTTTTAAGTTAAAATCTATAAGAAAATGCTGACGTTTTCGGTTAAAAAAATCGGCGGGAAAGAATACCTTTATGCAAGGGAAAGTATCTATATTACGAAGGGGGTAACTCTTCCAAAGAATAAATCTTTGGGAAGAGTAGATTCCAGTACGGGTAAGTTCAAAAAAGAACTCGCTTTCAAGGAAGAGGTTAAACGAGAAGAAATATCAGCACGCACAAAGTATTGGACGAATAGGGTAAAAACAAAAAAATCATTCACAAACAAAGTCATACAGAAAATAGAGGCTTTGAGAGGAAATCTTTACAGGCAAAAGCAAGAGTTGGGGTCATTAGGAAAACATGCCATGGAATCTGCTTTCGTGATCGACTTTATTTACAACTCGAATAAGATCGAAGGGAGTAAGGTCCCAAGAGAACAAATAGAGAAGATCGTGAATACAGCAACCACGAAGCGCAACGCGGAAGTAGAAAACAGCATAAAAGCACTAGAAGAGTCAAAAAACACAATTGAAAAAATCAATATCGGTAAACTCGTGAAACTCCATAAGATATTGCTGCAACACGAACCTGCTAAGCACAATTTGCGAGAAGAGCCCATTGTGGTTGGGAATGAAGAAACCGCGCCATTCGAAGAGATCGAAAATAGACTTGAAGAGCTTTTCGAATGGTATGCTAAAAACAAACATAAAATATATCCACCAGACCTAGCCTTTACCTTTTACTACCGATTCGAGCGAATCCATCCTTTCATAGATGGTAATGGTAGAACAGGAAGATTGCTTATGAATGCAATCTTAAAAGAGCATAAATACCATCCAATCATTCTTTGGAACAGCCAGTGGGAAGCACATAAAAATGCTTTCAAAAATGGAATGGAAGGACAAACTCACAAATACATGAATTTTATGATTGAACAGTTCGAAAAAACATATAAAACATATCTGAAGAGACTCGACGAAGTGACCTCCATCGAAAAGCAACTATCCAATTTTCTAGCACCGAGCGACAACTAAAAAGCTCACAACTCTGCATTTACCATGAAATTGGTCTATAGGGTGTACCACCTTTTTGGCTTGCTGTAGCCATTTGGTAGACTTGTAGATCCAATTTTCAAAGTACGCTGGAGGAGTACATCCACGGCAAACTTAGCATGCGTTCAGCTTGAAGTAAAACCAAAAGTGGAAGCATTATTCGTATAGATCAAATAAAGGCTCAGCCTGAGCAATACGCCATCTACTTTCACTGCCAAACCAATCTTATTTCAACGTTCAGAGAAATATATCCCCGTGAATTCAAATACCAAGGCAATCGAGCTATTATTCTTAACGTAAATGAAGACGTTCCAGTAAAGCCCCTCAGGCATTGTATTCTACTTGCGTTGACATACTTTCTTCAGAAATAAGGACATCCGCTCTGCGATCTGATTGACCAACCCATGAAACACAGGTAAACTCAATAAGTCCCTAAGTTAACCATACTTAGGGGGTTATCAAACCATAGAAAATAGCCTCACTTCGGTGGGGCTATTTTTTGTCTTTTCTGAAACCAAGAGGAGTACCGTGAATTTCTGGATAACTCGCCAAATCAAAATAGCCATCGCCTCCTGTTCGTAACTCTTGCGAAATATTCCCTTCTGTAGAAAAAATATAAACCTGCTTGGGACGAATCAAGGTTCTCAAGTGAGTGATCAACGAGAGAAAGTCTGAGTCCCCTGTCATCAAAATGGCAATATCGTATTCATCAACATATTTCATCGCATCAATCGTCAGTTCCACATGGAAATTTCCCTTCTCCATGGACTGAGGTTTCCCCGTTCGTTGATCTACGATCAACTTTCCATCAGGATTTCTAAGATGAATTGTTTTCAGAGGTTTCTTCACAATCTCAAAGTTCAAGCCTTTCTTTAGGAAGGTCAAAAAACGGTGATGTCCATCAAGTTCAGCTTTTGGACGAGTTCCTTCAGCAGGGTACGCAACATAGTAGAAGACCCTGAAAATATCACCTGAAAACTGCTGAGCAAAGAAATCGGGCAATTTTTCAAGAGCAAGCGTTTTTCCGAGTTTCTTATAGGAACTCCACAGATTTCCTGCATCTACAAAAACAGCGATTCTAGACTTATTTTCCATGATTTCGAGCATAACAAAATGCTACAAAAAGTACATCCAAAAACTGGAGCCACGATCGGGAATTGAACCCGAGACCTCGTCCTTACCATGGACGCGCTCTACCGACTGAGCTATCGCGGCACTTAGAGGGATTTGCTGGCATAGTTAAGCAAAAATCCGCCGCCAAGGCTAGAGGAATTTTTGAGAGCGTGTGCACAAAGCCCAGGAGACACTCATGACAAGGGTATGCCTCTCCAGAATCCCGCCCAAACGAAAAGGACGACTTTGCCGTTTGCCCGGGCGAAATGGTTCTGAGGGACACTCAGTGAGCTCCCGAGGGAGCCCAAGTACCGCCGTGATGGGTCTTACGAACATTGTCGACCTTGTCGGCAGACATTCTAAAGATAAGGAGGAAAATAGTCAATGCTCTGTCCGGTTCCATAGTTTCAAGTACACCTCGGGGATGGGGCGAGGGGAGTAGAATAGATGAAAGTAGTGAGCAACTGGAGGTCTCATATTGAGAGATTCATGTGGACGAAGGCAATTATACTCCACGAGCCAATCCGCGAGCACCTCATTAATCTTGTAAATGGGACTGGTTAAGTCCACTCTCCAGTAGAGGTGTTGTTGCAAAGTAAGGTTGAATCGCTCACAAATCGCATTATCTTTTGGTGTTCTGGGGCGAGTGAAGAAGTGCTCAATCCCTTGCTGCTGGCAGGCTTTATGGAAGTACGCCAGGAACTCACTGCCGTTGTCTGTTAAAACAGCTTTAATCTTGGTCTGGAGCACTTCTTCCATCTTTTCCAGCAAAGCTTTGGCCGCCTTGGAACTGTGGTGCTTGGTTACGAGTGCAAAACCTATCCTGGTGGCCACATCCACACAGGTAATGAAGTACAGTTTGTTGAAGGCGCTGTCCACAAACTCAACGATGGAATCTAGGACTACCAAGTCTCCAGGTTTTAAGATTTGGTAGTCCTTGGGGAGTTTCTTTCTTTGGACTTTCCAAGCAGACCTAGGTTTTGGTTTCTTGTGAAACCCGGGGCAGCGATTACGAACCAGTAATCCTTTTGCTGCCAAATAGCGGTACAAGGTGGAAATGCTGTGCTGGTGAAGAAACATGTGAAGCTTCTTGTGGCTCCAATCTGGAAACATCCTTGCATAGCGTTCAATCTCTTGTTTCTCTTCACTGGTGAGATTAAATCCACGTTTGTTATTGGGTCCTGTTATTTTCGGAATAAGACCACCCAGTCCTTCTTCCTTTCTGGCCTTCACCAGCTTTTGTACGTGGCTTCTAGAAGTTTCAAAAGCCCTGGCAGTCTTGGCTTTATTCTTTCCATTATGGTCGTACCAATCCAAAATAAGGATTCTTTCTCTAAGTACGTCTCTCTGCCAGGGCTTTAAAGTAGCTTCGTTAAACTGCCGAAGTAATCTTCTCAGTCCACGAATGCCTTTCGTCATGTTATATTGTTCCATGAGGGAGTTGGGGTGAAGAAGTAAAGTATCTCTACTCTACTCCCTCTTCCTTTTCCCCTGAGCTGTACTTGAAATTCGTGAAACTACGTATGCTCACTCATACAATCACCAAAATGGCCGTCCTCAGCCAAAAAGTAGCCCAGGCCACCAAATCCGAGACCAATGACACTCCAAAAATCCGCTCCCCGAGGTAAAGATCAATCACCACTAGAGCGATAAAATAAGGTGTACTTTTATCCAAAAAATCCAGATAAGTCGCCCGATAACGCACCGGAACAAACAGAGTCAAAAACTTAGATCCATCCAAGGGCGGAAAAGGCAGCATATTGAATAAAAAAAGCACAATGGAAAGTTGCAAGACCGCTCCAAAAAAAAACTGTAAAAAACTCACAGGCAAATAACTGTAAGGAATGGCTGCGGCAAATGCCAAAATCAAATTGGCCGCCGGACCAGCCAAAGCCGTGAACGCCTCATCTCGAAAGGGCTTTTCAAAGTTTCTGGGGTTCACAGGCACCGGCTTCCCCCATCCTATGCCCACAAAAAACAGCATCAGTGTGCCTAGCACATCCAAATGCCGCAAAGGATTCAAACTGATCCGCCCCGCCCGTTCCGCCGTGGGGTCCCCCAGACGCATGGCCACCCACGCATGACTGGCCTCATGAACCGTGAGGATTAAAACCAGCGCCAAAAGATAGTGAAGCGAAAGAAACATACCCCTTCCTTTTAACAAAAAATTTGACAAACGACAAACATTCTTTAAGGTTTGATCCATATCATTTTCACCCATGTACGGAATTCCTGTTAAAGAATACACCCCCGCTCAAAAATGGATCTTAGCCTCCACGGCCCATTTGGCCGAAGCCTGGGGAGACTCTTTCAATCATCTGGGGACTTATCAACCCACACCCGGGAACAAAGACATGACGCAAGGAATTTTGAATAACGCGTGGGAGGTGACTTCAAAAAACGACCTGCTCGGTGTGCTAAACTGGTTAGAGCACACAGGGGACCGCAGCGCTTGGGAAAGAGATGACATGTTGGCATGGGATTTGGTGCGTTACATTTATCTTTGCGGCATGGGACATACAGCCGGATTTTTAAATGAAAAAGAAAGCTGGGAACTTTGCTTCCCCATCGCTAGATTGCTCCAGAAAAAGTACAGCTCTTGGAGAAGTTTAGGAGCCAAATACATTGAAGGAAGAACCCTTTGGGGTGGCGATAAAAAAGACAATAAAACTTTAGAAACTGCCTGCAAAACCCTATTCGACGACACCTCAAGCTTGTGGTACATGGACTGGCGCACCCCTCTGAATGAAGAAGAGTTGGTGCTCAAAGAAGTCCCCATCATTTCCAAAACCTACATGTTCTTTTTGTATGTATTTGTGATTATGTTCTCCATTGCTTTTGTCATCGGTTTATTCACCGTCTTGTCTAAACTCTAAGCAATGAAACACGTCCTCCCCACCTATTCACTTTCTGGAAATACGGACCCAAACGGCGCTGTAGGCGCCTTGGCGGCAGGTTTGATCAGCTGTTTGTTATTGGGTCCACTCTACGCACTGCTCGTCTTTTATGTGCCCTTCATTTACATTCTTTTTGTCTTCACTCTTGCCTACGGAATTCTCGTTGGGAAAAGCGTGGGATGGGCCGCATTGAAAGGCAATCTGCAAAACCAAAAAATCGCCGTCCTCTTGGGCTTTGTAACAGGTTTATTTGCCGTCTACGTTCAATGGGTGATTTGGCTTTACCTTCAGGAAGGCGCTTGGTTTTTCAACCCAATGGAAGGAATGGGTGCCCTACAAAACCTGGCCCTTCAAGGCGTCTGGAGTCTAAATAGCTGGACCCCAACCGGCAACTCTTTGTACGGCATCTGGGCCTTAGAAGCAGCCGTAATCGTCAGCCTCAGCAGTTTGATGAGCGTTTATTACCTCCGCGACTCGATCTATTGCGAAGAGTGCAAACAATGGCTAGATGACCAAAAACAGGAGGAATCCATCGTGAGTTTGCCCAATGAAGAGCTGATGAACCGAATCTATTCGGGCGATCTCGAGGCCTTTAAAAAACTCCGCACTTATAAAAACACCCAATCCGACTACGAAATCCCCGATCCTTACGCCCGTCTAACCCTCAATCAATGCCCTCAATGCAAAAATTTGAATGTCTTGAGTTTGATCAAATGCAGTTACTACACCAACGCCGAAGGTGAGCTCCAGGTGGCAGAAGACACACTCATAGACAAACTTTTGATCGACAATTTGCTGTACCAAGCCCTCATTTAATCTTTACTTCTAACCTTTTAATCATGCCCTCCGATACCCCCACCATCTTGCTCGTGGCAGGCTGTGTCTTCTTTGCCGTCAGTGTCTTTTCTTTCCTGTCCATATTCATCAACCTTCCAGGCGTACTGGGGAGCTGGTTCGGCAAGAAAAACGAATATAAAATTTTCTTTTTAATGAACCAATCCAAGGTCCGAGGCCTAGTCGAACTACTTCTGATCCCCGTGCCCGAACGTTATCACCCCCAAGGCGCACGTCTCGTCGTGTCCATTCTAGGAGTCCTCGTGACTTATGGAATGATTTTCGGATGGGCTTGATGTCCTTTTTTCGCTTGCCAAACCCTTTCTTCTCCTTTAAGATTACGCGGCATTTGATACCTTTTTATGTCTAAAGTTTGCCAACTCACCGGCGCACGTCCTAAAAGTGGACACAATGTTTCTCACTCCAATCGCAAAACGAAGCGCCGTTATCTTCCCAATTTGATCAAAAAACAGGTCTTGGATGAAAGTTCCGGCACAATGGTCAGCATTCGCATGACCGCTCGCGCCGCTCGCACCCTCGCAAAGAATCCAAGAAAGTTCCGCGATCAGGTTAAATTGCTCGCTAAAAAAAGCTTGAAGAAGAGTATAAAATAAAGTAGACTCAAACCGCTTTCAGAATAAGCACCCAAAAACAGCTCCTTCAAAGACGGGGCTTTTTTTGGGCCTAAAATTCAGGTAGGGTAGATGCTCGTTTCACCTTCAACATGAAAACAGCTGCTCTTCTAGCCTTTCTCAGCCTCTTCACACTCACCGCCTGCCTGACTGGTGGAACAGAGGTGTCCGAAGAACCCACTTTCTCCTAAAGAAAGCGGACAGACCATTACCGAAATGAAAGCGGCATTAGAAAGTGAAACAGGGGCTCCCGAGCTAGGCGCTCCACAGTGGGAATCCCTAAACATCGGAGGTTTTGAAGCGCTCAAAGTCACCGAAGCGGGCATGGGTGGAGGCATCATCACCCTTTATATAGCCAAGGATGAAACGAATCAGCCCGTTTACGAAATCCGCGGGAATTTCTTAAATGAAGATTGGACGGATGAAATTCTCAAAACCTTCCAAGAAAGCGCCGTATTCGTCAGCAATTGATTTGATTTTAAGGCTTATTTCCGCTAAAAAGAGTCCGCTTCTTTCAAGAATTTTGAAAAAGCCAAACGGAGGGGTCGCATAGTGGCCTAGTGCGCACGCTTGGAAAGCGTGTAAGTTCGAAAGGGCTTCGGGAGTTCGAATCTCCCCCCCTCCGCCAGAAATCACGAAAGCAAAACCTAACGGTTTTTTACCAGTGGGACCTACGAGACCCACTGAAAAATCTCTACGCACGCTCAAGTCCTCCTTCTCACCCCTCTGGGCAATAGACGAGAAGAACACATCAAACGTTTAAGGCTTTCCTCATTTTTTCGATCGCTTCTTTGTAGCTTTGGGGCTTTTTGCCAGGAATACTTTCCATAGGCATGAAAACCATTTCACGACCATCCTTTAGAGCTATTCGAAACAGGTAAAGGCGCCCAAGGTGACTCAATTTAGCTTCTTCTATTTCGGAGACCTCAAAAGACCCCATTCCTTCTTGAGTGAATGCTTCATTGCTCCAAGGATTCAGAGCGAGCAAATAAAATCTGTTTTTGGCATAGGCCAAAGTACAGAATTTTCTATATCTAAGCAGCATCAAGGCTAAAAAAATCATGGGCATCCTGAAACCGCGAGTTTCTAAAACAAAGAGGAAGAATTCAGGCTTTTGCCCGACAATTTGCTGTAAGTCACGGATGATTTGATCGTCGAGAGCAGACATGAGAATTGATGTTAATTGACTTTATTCTAGAGGCCATCTCAAAAAAAGGAAGAACATTGGAGTTTTAAGCGAAACAATCATCCCTTTTGACCAAATGACTCGTATGCTTGCTCAAGTTGAAGCCATCCCTACCCTTCGAAAAATAGACCTTGTGGATCTGAATGCCGTGGATGAACGCTTCAAACAATCCGCCTTAAAAGAAGCCAAAACTCTCCCTTTAATGCAAAACCATGAATGAAAGTTCAGGGATAAGGACTTCCACCAATCTTTACCTACTCTGCCCTTTCCACCTCCAAAGCTGCGCGGAATCTTTCAATGTTCTCACCAATGATTGCTTTAACCTGTAAACTGAGCGGGTTGCGGGCAAGAGCATCCATCGCTGCTGCAAACTGAGTGAATTCATCCATTTCAAAGCTCGTCACGGACGCCACTGCCAAACGCGTTTCCAACATCGCAACCATGCGGTCAAGCACTGTCGTCATCCCTACGGCAAAAAGCATCGTCTCTAAGCCCTGCTGGCGTTGCACCTCTGTGGCCCCCTTCTCCCGAAGGGTATGCCCAATCGTGTGAAAGTAGACCGCCATACCATAGAGGTCAAAGAGCATCTGGGCATACTTATCTGGCTTGACTGCAAACTCTCTCTCAAGGTCTCTCAACTCCCGAGTTTGCCATCCCGACATGTTGAATCTAGAAAAGACCCCTTTTGCTTTCTCTCTCAAAGCACATAGTTTTAGATAGCCACTGTCAATAGCCCCACCACCCAAGTTATCTTTTAGTGTCTTTTCGATTTTTTTATCTTGCTCATAGGCTTGCCGATGCGCAGCAAGGAACTCTCGCCTTACAAAGGTGTACTTAGACAACTCGGGCCAGTTTAGTTTTAAAGCTTTCCCTTGCTCGGTATCGATGGTCCGCTTATCTATTTCGGACTTCTTTCCTTCACGAAGTGCCTGCACTTTAGCATCCGCACTATTGTCGACACGGTAACACTCGTACAATTTGTACAAGTGTTCATAAAGCTCTTCGGGAGAACTTATATCCTCATCCCCACCGTTGAGCCCAGAAATCATCCAGCGTACGAATTGATCCACTTTATGGGGCTTTTCAGGGTCAGAAAGACCTCCTAGTTTAGTTTGGGAAAACTGAAGGAGGTCATTCAAAGAAAGAGGTAAAGGAGGTAAGAGAAGCAATTTATTGTCACCCCCTGAAAACCACTCACACTCTCCTCCAGAACCAGGAGATAGATTCACCTTATCGAAAGCGCTAATGAAAAAACTAAAAAGCTGATGGAATTCCTGTTCAATATGAGGGGACTCCACCGTGATGGTCTTGAGCTTCTTGATCAGCCCTTCGTCGCCAGGCATTAATTTTCTCAAAATAGCCTTCACGCTTCGATGTCCAGTCGGTAAAAAAGATATCGCGTTCAAAAGTTTCGCCTCATCCTCTATAAGCAAGCGCATGGCCGCCGCCATCGTGTTGGAACCTTCCAGTTGTTGCAATCTCTCTCTAGGATTATCGATGGTCTGATTCCAGGCCTCCCTTCTCTCTTCCAAACGGACCTCATCCACACGCTGGACCTGTGCTTCAATTTCAGCATTGTGAGTTCGAATGACACCATTCGCTCGCTCAAACTTCCTTCCAACCGCCAAATACTTTTCATACTGTTCCCCTGCTGCTTCCATAGCTTCGCGAAAGAAGTTTTCATTTCCTCCATTGACTTCGTCTTTAATCAAACGGTCAATCGCCTCCATAGTTAGAGGGGATGCCTGAAGGGGGACAGGCTCCGTAGAAAGGGCTTTTAGATCTGACTGTTTTCCCGCACTGCTCATAAGTAGATGATAAAACATAACTGAAGTTTAGTCAAGTGCCTGTAATGGTTCAATAGCTTTGCATCACCCCTGTGCAAAGATATGGACATGGCATACACACAAAATCCCCATCTGCCTCGGGTGCGAATGGAGGCAGCAAAGTTAGTTCTGGAAAAGGCTGGAGCACACGCGAAGTGGCCAGACACACAGGTTTTAACCAAAGCAGCATTGTGCGGTGGGTGGAAAAGCTCAGAGGCAATAACTATGGCCACACCATTCCCACAGAAAGCTCACGTCCCCATTCGCACCCCAGTGAGCTTTCTGCAGAGACAGTGCAGAAAGTCATAGAGTACAGACTCAAGTACCAGCGGTGTGCAGAAGTGATTCACTATTTTCTGGAAAGAGATGGCTACGAAGTGAGTCTTTCCAGTGTGAAGAGAACACTCAAAAGGAACGAGATGACCAAATACAGCAAGTGGAAGAAGTGGCACCAGTATGAGGAAAGACCGCGGCCTGAAAAACCAGGCATATTGGTGCAAATAGACACGATTGTGGATGGGCCTTATTATGACAGACTTTATGTATACACTATGCTGGACGTGTGCAGCAGATGGGCCTCTGCTATGCCGGTGATGAAGATTGGAACCCACGCAAGTTGGGAGTTTATTCAGCACTCACAAGAAGACATGCCCTTTGAACTTAAAATGATCCAGACAGACCATGGAAGTGAGTTTTCCAAGTGGCTCACTAAAACGCTTGTAGCTAATGAAATTCAGCACAGGCATTCAAGAGTACGAACACCCACAGACAATGCCTATGTGGAGAGATTCAACAGAACCATCCAGGAGGAATGCCTCTCCCGAGTCCCAAAGACTTTAGAGGCTTACAAAAAAGCAATCCCTGACTTCCTTCACTATTACAATTTTGAACGTCCTCACATGGGTCTTCACATGCTAACTCCTAACGAAGTGATGCAAAGCTATTGATTACAAAACAGTGCCAAGGCCCCACTAAAAAACCCCGCTTGCGCAGGGCCTTTAGTCTTTAGCAACGCTAAAGCGAGGGAAGATTATTCAGCATCTTCTTCACCAGCAACTTCTGGAGTTTCAGCAGGTGCAGTGTCTTCCATGGCACCACCTACATCGTCGGTAGCAGGCTCGGTTCCTCCTTCGCTGTTACAACCAGCGAGCATGAGAGCCATAACTCCGAAAGATGCAAGGAGCATTTGCAAGCGTTTCATGGTTAGCGTGTTAAAGAATAAAACTGGTCAAAAGTCTAGACGCGAGTGGACACCTTGTAAACAGATATGAAGACAAGTACCGTTGCCTAAATAGTAAAATTGACGGCTATTTATCTTCCCCTTATGCTCGAATCATGCAAAAAAGTCTAGTACAAAACCGACGGGCACGTTTTGATTATGAAGTCCTGGAGCGCTTTGAGGCGGGCATCGTGCTCAAAGGCCATGAAGTGAAATCCATAAAAAAAGGCGGAGCCCATTTCACAGGAGCCTACATCACAGTGGACAAAGGGGAGGCTTTCATCAAACACTTCCACGTCGCCCCTTACGAGCACGCAAATCTGGAGGGATACGACCCCGAAAAAACACGAAAACTCCTGCTTCACAAAAAAGAGATCTTAAAAATTGCTGGCGCTTTAGACACCAAGGGTGTTACGGTGGTCCCTCTGGAATGTGGCTTAGTGAAGGGCAAAATAAAGATCGATATAGCCATCGGTCGGGGTAAAAAACAATACGACAAACGCGACAGCATCAAAAAACGCGACTTGCAGCGCCACATCGAAACCTCCCTTCGCGACTAGACACGCTAACTCCCACGCCTTATGAATCCGCAAAACAGCCTGTACACGACCTTGATGCAAGAGCTGCATCATTACGCCAAAGAAAATCAACATCAACGCATCGTGCTCGGCCTTTCAGGTGGACTGACCAGCGCCGTAGCCCTATGTCTAGCCGTGCGCACTTTCGGACCGAAAAATGTCACTGCCCTCCTCCTTCCCGAAATGGGCATCACTCCTCACGATGACATCGATCACGCTCGAGCCCTCGCCCAACATTTCGGCTGCACTCTGCACTACCAACCCATCAACAATTTTCTTGTGGATCATCATTTTGTGAGTTGGGATAAAGGAGACGAAGCGCTTGAGAAACTCAAAGCTCGCGTGCGCAGCATGCTCATCCATCATTATGCCGAAAGCATGAATGCCATGGTGCTCGGCACCGCCACAAAGAGCGATTTGCTGCTGGGTCTCGGCACTCGCGATGGTGAATTCACAGGTGAATTGCACGTGCTCGGCGACCTTTACAAAACCGACATTAGCGAACTCGGACGTTGGATCGGTCTACCCGAAGAGCTCTTTGAAAAATCTGCCTCTCGCAACTTGCGACCCAATCAAAACGATGAAGACGATTTGAGCGGCCCTTGGGCCAAAGTGGATGAGGTTTTAAAGAAACTCGCCGAAGGCGGAGACCCCGAATCCCTCATCCAAAAAGGATTGGATCCCTTGCTCGTGCACAAAATCGTCCGCCTACTGGACCAAAACGAAGGTGGCATGAAAGAAGTGCTCGTTATAGACGTGAGCCGCCTGCCGAGCACACAAAACGAATCCATCAGCAAAGCCCAAGAAGCCGAGGCGTCTACTTTGCTTTAGGAACACAAAGGCGAGTGACACGATGCTTATTGAAATCTTCCACATGCACCCGCTGAGCTTTTTTGCTGCCTGAGCCTGGGAAGCTCATCACTTCAGCCGTTCCTTTTGCTTTATCAATCCACTTCTTAAAAATAACGCTGTGTTCTCCTCCGTAAGGATTGCCATTCCAAATGTAAAGCCACGCCCCAGGAACAATCTGTTCATGATCTAAACGCCCAATGGCTTTAGGGTGATTGGCCGTTTTCTCTTGATACAGCACAGGCCCGGCTTTCACTCCCGCTGCATCGTATACTCTATCCACCCAATCCCAACAAGAACCCGCTTTCCCCTGGCGGTTATAAACCCGCTCTTTCATGGCAATGGATGTCATCCCGGCTTCCACAATGCGGTTGCCCAAATCCTTGATCTTAGAAAAATCGATGTCCTTGAATTGCACCTCCTTGTCACCAATCTTCAAACGAGAAGGCTTCCCCTCTTCCACAATCAAATTGCGCGACGCATCCACCGTTTCATCCTCTGACAAAGGGTCTAGATTGAATAAGGTGCAAACCAAATTAACAACCGCTTTCAACTGCTTGGCGCCCATGTCATAAGAAGTGGCATCCGGATCGGTATTCTCACCAAAGGCTTCCGCCACCTTCCCCAAACGTTCCGCCAACCGAGCGTTGCGCTCATCCAAACGCATATCCACTTCTTTTCGAGCCCCTCCAATCACTTCTTGAGCCAGACGGGCCAAGCCCGAAATGACAGAGTTCCCTTCATTCGATTCTGGAAGATTTGTTTCAGGCATATTTAAGATTCCAATTCAGTTTGATAAAGAGTCGCAACATCTTGAACTCGTGCAGCCATGTTTTCGATGACAGTGGCATAGTCTTTAAAAGATTCTATTTTGGGCGCTCCAAACGAAGGGTACGCCTTGCCCAAATAATTCTCAGGCACCGTACCTTCCGTGCCATCTTGGCGATATTTTGTCAAAACTTTGGCTCCCCCGGCTCCTTCATGGTGAGCTTCATAAAGCCGTGCTGCATAATCCGACTGTTCAGGGTTCAAAGCACAGGCATCGGTATTTTTTCGACAATACCAGGCCATAGCCGTGATCGCTGCTTCCGGATCGGTCCGCGGCTTGTCTTTTAGAGGGTCGCCTGCAGACAAGCTGTTTTGAAACTCATTCCATGTGCCATCAATAAACTGCCCAAGGCCCAAAGCTGAACTCGTTTCAGCCTTTGCCTTCGGGTCGAAACGTGACTCATGCCGCATAATCGCCAAAATAATGGCCGGCCCTTTGGGTCCAAGGTCATAACGTGCTGCCGCCTTGCTTGCCATTTCAATCCAGGTGGGATTTTTCTCTTGCAACTCTTTCAACTTTTGCTTGGCTGAATTGAGAAGCTCCTCTTTGGGTTTTTCATCCTCATCCTCATCCTCATCCTCATCGCCTCCTTCCTCTTCCCCATACCCAAACCACAGTTTCATGGCATACCAGATGGTGGACCCCATAGCAGCAGCCCAGCCTTCTGTTTCCTCGATCTTCATAAAATGTTCATAAATTTTTCGAAGCATGTCCTCTTTCTCACCTTCTGGATTCCCTCCTTCCGGAGTCACTGGATTTTGCGAAGTAGCCCCTTCCAGTCCTTCCTTCAAAACCTTCTCAGCCTCTGCACGATCTGCTTCTTCTTGCGCTTTCTTGGCCTTCTCGTTTTCCTCGCGCGCCTTCCGTGCCTCCTCCGTTTCCTGGACCGGTTCAGCACTCTCAGGTTTGCCTGGTTTACCTGTAATCGCCTCGCCACCCTGTTTTTGAGCTTCCGTTTTTGGAGGTTCTACCGAACTGATCGTTTCCGTCCCAGACATAACAAAGATTTAAATCTTTAAATTATACCACTTTTGGAAGGATTTTTCCAGAGTGATCTGCTAAGCTACTGTCACACTCAAACACATGATTCATCCGCACATTTTTCGCGCTTACGACATTCGAGGCATCGCCCACACTCCCGAACCCGGAAATAATCCCGATTTGACCCCCGAAAGCATCCGTGAAATCGCCAAAGCCACTGGCACTTACCTGAAGCGCCGCTACGGCAAACATCTCGCCCTCGGCTACGATTGTCGCCTCAGCACCCCCGAACTCAGCGCAGCTTTCCGAGCAGGCTTGCAAGAAGTGGGCATCGAAACAACGGTACTCGGTCTCGTGACCACTCCAATGCTTTATTTCGCAGTGGCACAACTCGGCTTCGACGGCGGCGTGATGATCACCGCTAGCCACAATCCCAAGGAGTACAACGGCGTGAAAATTGTCGGGCCTAAAGCTCACTCCATCTGTGGAGAAGAACTGCAAGTGATTCTAAAAATGATCCAAAAACAGGATTACGAACTCACCGACGAGCAGCTTCCCGAAAAAACCTTGGAACTGTTCCCTATTTATCTCGAAAACCTCAAAAAAATCGCCCACGTGGAGCGCCCTTTAAACATTGTGGTGGATGCAGCCAACGGAGCTGCCAGCGACTTCGTTCGACCTCTTTTTGAAGCCCTGGGCTGTCACGTGACAGCACTCTTCGACACCCCAGACGGTACCTTTCCCAATCACGAAGCCAACCCCGAAGAATTGGCCAATATGCAAGATTTGATTCGCGCCGTACAAGAACAAAAAGCAGACCTGGGTCTCAGTTTTGACGGCGATGGAGACCGTGTGGGTGTGGTGGATGAAAAAGGCAAGCACTACAGCGCCGATCTCCTGCTTTTGCAACTGGCTCGCGACCTCTTAAAACGCCATCCCGGCGCCAAAATCGTCTTCGACGCCAAGACCTCTCAAGTAGTGATCAACGACATTGCGGCGCACGGCGGAGTGCCTCTTATGGCAAAAACTGGCCATTCTTTTATTGAACAAAAACTCCGCGAAGAAGGTGCTTTACTCGGAGGAGAAATCAGCGGCCACCTCTTTTTTGCCGAAAATTATCACGGCTTCGACGATGCTTTTTTGGGGGCCGCTCGCTTGCTGGAATTGCTGTCCAAATCTCAAGTGCCCTTCTCAGAGCTTTATAAAGACGTGCCCGTGACGGCTTGCACTCCCGAGTTCAAATCTCCTTGCCCCGACGACAAAAAATTCGCCATTGTGCAGCAAATTCAAAAAAATCTCACTCAAAAATACCCCTGCATCACCCTGGATGGGGTGCGCGTCAACTTTGACGCCCAGTCTTGGGGTGCGGTACGCTGTAGCAACACCTCCCCCAACCTCACTCTGCGCTTCGAAGCCCCGAATGAAACTCGCCTCAAAGAAATCATAAAACTCATGCTCGAAGAACTGGAGAAATATCCCGAAATAGACCTGTGGTGGAGCGCCCCTTATAAAAACTGAGCATGGATCTAAACGAAATCGTCATCGGAATACTACTGCTGGGCGCCCTCATCACCTTCAATTTTTACGCCTTCTTGGCCGTGCGCCACGCTGCTCGTTTTCGTTACCTCAGCCGTCGTTGCGTCTTTCTCACGCTGTTTTTTGTCACTCTAAGCGCCCTGCTCATCGCAGGATGCCTAGGTGTTTACATCAATATCGTACTTGCGAGCGGAATATAGGCAAGCTGTCCGGTGGAGTGTAATCTAGAATGAAGGAATTGTAATGACCATTTTCCTGCCCATACTCAGACAGTCTTTGACCGTCTGAACATTCCTCAGGCTGAGCACTGGTATCGGGCATGCCCGTGGAAAGCAGCGGATAGCAAAGTCGGTATTGGCGCAGCAAATTCAAATCATGCTCCCGAGCAAGAGCATAGCCGCTGCGCAAAGAGCCATCCTGCAAAGTGTAGGCGGAAGCACTGCCCACTTGCGTACCGTCCCCTCGATCCAAATACCCGTCTCCATCGGCATCAAAACTGCCATTCACGGTATTGCGAGCCACCAAGGATCCATTCAAATACAACTGATTGAGCAAAGTGGCGATGCGCACCTCATCATTGACCCAATAAGGCTCTTCTTCATAGGTAGAAACTCCATCGTAACTGTAGAAAGCTCCATCCAAAAAGAAATTGGCATAGAGTTCCACCACATTCGGCGCCACATACACATTCCCTCCAAGGCCTTCGTCTTGCAGCACAATCACCCCTAAACGACCATTGGTGAGATCGCCATTGATGTACACATTGCCCCCGAGCACGACCAAGGTTTTGTCATTGAAAGCAGAAGACCCTTCCACAATCACATCACCTTCCGCAATGACCAAACGCCCATTCATGAGTTCTCGCAAGCCAGAACTGGGCTCCATGGATGAATCCAAAGTACCGGAACTGGCATTTTGCCCCAGCATGTAACGCACAATTTGAACGTAAATTTTATTGCGAAGTTTAATGGTTTCCGTCGAACCTAAAACCGAAATTTCTTCGGTGTTGGGCAAAATCGTCTCATCGTTCAAAACTTCACTGATGGCTCCCATGACTTTCATCACTTGAGGGTCCGTGTGGCGATCCACAATATTGAGATAAGCAGTGTAATAACAAGAAGGAGCACTGAAACGGTAAACCGAAACCGCATCGCAAACCCATTGCTCCACCGTGGGGCTATGAACGGTATTGGAAGCTGAACCCGTAGGGGCGCTTCCCTGACAAGCGGCATCCTTTTGAAGATAACCCAGGGTATAAGCATTGGGTGAAATCACAGAGTAAGAAGCGCCATAAGTGCCCGCTGCGAGCGTATCGCTGCGTCGTCCACAATCCGGAACCATGCCACTGTCGGCCGTGTCCATAATGAATGCTTGATCGTTCACAGAAACACTGGAAGAACTGGAGGTGGCTTCCGATTGATAATTCACACTGAGAGCAGGTTTGGCAGGCACGGATTGATCCAAAGCTTCATCCGAAACAGTACGCAAGACAGCAGCCGCACTCAAGCTTTGAGGCTTGGTGGGGTCTTCAGAAATTTGTGTGTATTCCTCTCCATCGTAAAGACTGACAAAACGCGTGGTGGTGAAGCGAGGTTTATAACTCAAATAAATGCCGTCTTCAATGCCATCGTCGTCATAATCTCCATTGTAAGTGGGGTAGTAATAATAGGCAGTGACTCCGGCAAATTCAGCGGATTCAAGTGTGCCCTGGGTGGTGCTCACCGACATACTGCGGTCTGAATCGAAGGTGAAAGTCATGTTCAAAATTTCAAGCCCAATGCTGTTGCGACTCGCCGATCGTTCGTAAAAAACATCGGCTTTGTTATAAAGCGTTCCTCCGGGGTAAGGACAATTTTTCTGCGCTGTTGCATGATCCACTTCAAACCATTGATCGCGATAAATCCATCGGCATCCCTCTCGATCGGTTAAATTTTCAAAATCCAAATCGCTGTCACTATTGATACCCAGCATGTTGGACGTGGGTGCTCCCGAAAAAATAAAGAGGTTGGCACTCCAAGAGCCATCCACCACTTCGGTCATGGAACAATAAGCGCTGGCCAAATCGGTGCATCCCACAGAAGGATTGTAAGCAGAAACCATAACAGGATCGCCCGTATTTTCAATTTGATTCAAAAACATATCCCCCACCAAACTGGGCGTGAAATTCAAGCTGCCGGCCACAAAGTCATCTTCATCTAAAAACTGATGGGCCGTCGCATCCCAAAATTGAACCCGAATGCGCCAATAATCATATCCATCCGCCAAAGGAGCCGTATCCAAATCCACCGCATTGGGCCCGAGTTCGGTGTCACTGGCAAAAATATCCACATACACTTCCACTTCATGCGGAGGCAGTTCCATGGTCAATTGACGGAAAGAAATGAAACCCATGTCGTCATTCCAGGCATAACCAGTTACAAGTCCCGTGTCCAAATCCGTTCTCACTCGGTAGGATTGATTGTTGATCCCACTGCCACAACTGGTTCCAGAGCCCGAAAAAGCGTCGCCCATCACACAGTTCCAATCGAACCACACCCAGCGATTCGTGCCGGGATAGCTCGCATCCGTAATATAACCATAACCGGACCACTGCCCTGTCGTTTGATCCACAACAGCCCCGTAATTGGAGCCCACCAAATCCACAGTGTAGCTCACTGCAGAGCCCACGCGTACTCTCACATGTGAGTCCCGATCAGAAGACAGAGACAACACAGGTGCCTCATATTCATAAAAATACCCACTCTCATCCGCACAAGCTTGATTGGCATCGGGAACCGCATCAGCATCGACATACATGCTGTTGTAAGGCAAAGAGCCTCCCATCAAAAACCCACAAGGATCACTGGTTTCAAATCCATCTCCAGGCGTATCTCCGCCAAAAATAACGGCAGAGGCGGACTGACTGTTCGAAAAATACAATCCTGCAACGGTTAAAGCCGTCAACAGAAAGACGAGGGGGATGTTTTTTTTCATTGTGGCGTGAAAATGGATGCTCTCATCCTAGAGCTTAACTCAAAAAAAAACCAGATAAAAACGTTGGAGGCTGCTGCGGATCTTTTTTGAGATGGCCTCTAGTCTTTCTGCGCTTCAGCTTTCTCCTCAGCGGCCGCTTTGAGTTCAGCAGCATGCTCGCTACTGCTGGGTTTTTCCCAAAGCGCAAACTTACACTTTGGAAAACGGTTACAGCCGTAAAAAGCTTTGCCACCCCGCTTGGTGTGGCGTTCCACAAGTTCGCCTTCTTTGCATTCGGGACACTTCACCCCGATGCTTTTCAAAATGCTTTCTGTACCCTTACAAGTGGGGTAATCGGTGCAAGCTAAATAATCTCCAAAACGACCCGTTTTCACCTCCATGGGCTTGCCACATTTGGGGCATTTTTTGCCAGCAAATTTCTTACGGAGTTCGTCCAAATTCTTCTCCTTTTCGGGGTCAGGCGTTTGAGCCCCCTCCCCCTCTAAAGGTTTGGCATTTTTGCATTCCGGGAAATTCGTACACGAAAGGAATTTTCCAAAACGACCAAATTTCACGGCCATAGGCTTGCCACAAAGTTCACAAATTTCATCGGTTTTCTCCGTGATCACATCTTCTTTTTTGATGGTTTTCATTTTCTCATCCACAAGCTCATGAAAAGGTTCATAAAATTCGCGGATTTCAGATTGCCATTTTTCATGCCCTTCCTCAATTTGATCGAGCATGTCTTCCATTTTCACCGTGAAGTGATAATCCAAAATTTGCGGAAAATGTTCCACCAAAAAGTCGTTGACCAAAAAGCCGATCTCCGTAGGACTGAGTTGTTTTTTCTCGCTTTGGATGTAGCCGCGCGTTTGCACCGTCGAAATAGTGGGAGCATAGGTAGAAGGTCGCCCGATGCCTTCCGATTCGAGTTTTTTCACGAGACTCGCTTCCGTGTAACGAGCCGGCGGTTTTGTAAAATGTTGCTCGGGGACATAACGCTTTAAAGCGGGTTTTTCACCAACCGTGAGCACCGGCAAATGTTTTTCGCCGTCTTCATTTTCTTCTTCCTCATCGTGTCCTTCCATATACACCTGCATGAAACCCGGAAACTTCACCGTCTGACCCGTGGCACGGAAGATATAATCCTTGGCTTCAATATCCGCGCCCACTTGCTCCAATACCGCCGCCGCCATCTGGCAAGCCAGCGTGCGCTTCCAAATGAGTTCATACAATTTCAGTTCATCTTTAGACAAATGCTTTTCTAAAGTTTCAGGCCTTCTCGATAAATCCGACGGACGAATGGCTTCGTGGGCCTCTTGAGCCCCTTTCTTCCCTTTGTAATAACGCGGTTCAGGCAGGGCAAATTCTTTGCCAAAATGAGCGGCCACCACTTCTTTAGCCTGAGCCAACGCAAGAGGAGAAAGATTCACCGAATCCGTACGCATGTAAGTAATGAGCCCTTCGTGTCCACTGTCCAATTCCACTCCTTCGTACAAATGCTGAGCCACCATCATGGTTTTCTTCACCGAAAACCCGAGCTTACGAGACGCTTCTTGCTGCAAAGTTGACGTGGTGAAAGGCGCGGCTGGATTGCGATTCACTTCTTTAGCCTCCACATTCTTCACCACAAAATGAGCTCCTTCCAAATCCTTCAAAACCGCTTGAGTTTCTTTTTCAGTCTTCAGCTCAATGGCCTTGCCCTTGTGCTTGGTGAGCTTGGCCTCAAACAGTTCCTTCTTTTTTTCCGTGCTGAGTTCGGCAATCAAAGACCAATATTCTTGCGCTTTAAACGCTTGGATTTCGCGTTCCCGTTCCACCACCAAACGCACGGCCACGCTCTGCACTCGCCCCGCCGAAAGGCCGTACTTGATCTTCTTCCAGAGCAAAGGCGAGAGTTCATAGCCCACCAATCGGTCCAAAATGCGGCGCGCCTGCTGAGCATCCACCAGTTTTTTGTTGATGCTGCGAGGATGAGCCACCGCCTCTAAAATGGCGGGCTTGGTGATTTCATGAAAAACGATGCGCTTCAAATCCTTGCGTTCACCCAAATGCAAGGCCTCCACCAAATGCCAACCGATGGCTTCCCCCTCGCGGTCTTCGTCTGTTGCGATGTAGACCACGGTCTTGGGCCCAATCTTGGTTTTCAAGCCGTCCACCACTTTCTTTTTATCCTTGCTGACCAAATAAGAAGGTTCAAAATTATGTTTTACGTCGATGCCCATTTTGGTCTTCGGCAAGTCCCTCACATGACCCATAGAAGCCATCACGGTGAAGTCCGATCCCAATACTTTAGAAATGGTTTGAATCTTTCCAGGAGACTCAACAATCACAAGATTTTTAGCAGCCATAACAAAACTTTAGCGTGGGACTACCATAAAAACTCAGACATGGAATTGTCAATCATTTGCGCTTGTTAAAACGAGTTCCACGCTTATAATGAACGGGATTTATACTTAATCCACCGCCATGACTAAAGGTGACCTGATCGATATTGCCGCTCGAGAAGCTGGCATCACCAAAAAGGCTGCTTCTCAAGCAATTGAAGCCGTTTTGGAAGCCGTAACCAAAAGTCTCTCTAAGGGACAAAATGTAACCCTCACTGGGTTCGGGACCTTCCGCGTTTCCAAACGTGCATCCCGCACTGGAGTGAACCCTCGCAACCCTTCCCTGAAGATCAAGATCCCATCCATGACACTGCCCGCCTTCAAGGCCGGGAAGTCCCTCAAGGATGCAGTCCGCTAAGATGCCACGGTCTTGGCCGCAAAGGCACAAAAATAGATTCATTCTTAAAAAACCTCATCCTCGGATGGGGTTTTTGTTTTGACTCTAAAATCAAAGATGTGTATAGTAAGTGTGTAATTATTATACACATCAAATGATCATCGCAGCTGCTCGACGAAAACGAATCAATTGCATGATGGACTCCGACCTGCTGGACCGATTGGGAGAACTGATTCCTCCTGGAGAAAGAAGTGATTTTGTAAATGAAGCAGTCGAAGAAAAACTTTTACGATGGGGCAGGCAAAAAGCTTTTGAGGAGCTAGAGAAGTTTAAAGCCAAACATCCTTTGAAAATGAGCAACAAACAAATGCTTAAAATGATTCATGAAAGCAGACGATACTAAAAAGCTCATTCTCGACACATCTGTTCTTCTTAAATGGCTGATCAACGAACCGGAAGATCTTGAGCAGGCTAACCATTTAAGAGCTCTCTTCCTAAAGGGAGAAGTTGATATTAAAATACTGGCTCTTACGGTTTGGGAAGTCAACAACCAGTTGGGCAGAATTTATGATCCGAACGCTGCTGCGGGATTATTTTCACATTTTCAAATGTATAAAATACCTCAAGCAATCCTTAAAACAAGCGACTGCTTAATGGCCTTTCATATCATGAAAAAATGCCCCGGCGTTTCTTTTTACGACGCCTCTTACCATGCCGTTGCCTTACAGGAAAGTGCGGGATTCCTCACTGCAGATAAAAAATACTATGACAAAGCTAAAAAACTCGGCCATATTCTTCTGTTAAAAGATTACCATTGAGCCGCCTATACACCTCCCTTTTGCTCTGCTAGAATAGCGCCACACTTTTCAAATTATGCACGATTCTCTTAAGTTGCTCAGCGAAAAGGCGGCAGCGGCTCTGCGCGGAGCAAAAAACTTGGAAACACTCAAAGACGTGGAACGGGATTATTTGGGTAAAAGTGGAGAATTGACGGGCCTTCTAAAAGGCCTCAAAGAGCTGCCGGACGAAGAAAAACGCCTCTTTGGAAAAGCCGTGAACGACTTAAAAATGGAGCTCGAAAAGCTGCTGGCAGCACGGCATAATGACCTCGAAAAGGCTGAAATTGAAGCGTCTCTCGAAAACGACTGGTTGGATCTCACCGCACCCGGTGAGAAATTCGCCACTGGACATGTCCACCCGCTTGCTCAAGTGCAACGCGAAGTGGAAAGTATTTTTAAAGAAATGGGGTTCTCAATTGTAGATGGGCCCGAAGTGGAGAGTGAATTTTACAATTTTGAAGGGTTGAATATTCCAGCTCACCATCCTGCACGAGACATGCAAGACACTTTTTTCATCGACAAAGTCCAAGACCCCGTGGAGGGCAAACTTGTACTGCGCACTCAAACCTCACCGAATCAAATCCGTGCCATGAAAAAATACGGAGCACCGCTGCGCATCATTGTGCCCGGACGCGTATTCCGCAATGAAGCCACCGATGCTTCCCACGAACACACCTTTGACCAAGTGGAGGGCCTGCTCATCGACAAAAACATTTCCATTGCCCACCTCAAAGGAACTTTGCAAGAATTTTTGACGCGTCTCTTCAAGCGCGAGACCAAAATCCGCTTTCGCCCCGGCTACTTTCCCTTCGTGGAACCCGGGCTCGAAATGGACATGTCCTGTCCTTTTTGCGGCGGAGAAACAGGCTGCCGCGTCTGCAAGCACAGTGGCTGGATTGAGTTCATGGGCGCCGGAATGGTGCACCCCAACGTGCTCAAAGCGGGAGGTGTGGACTCCAAAGAGTACCAGGGTTGGGCCTTTGGTTTTGGCCTCACTCGCCTGGTGATGATGCGTTACGGCATCGACGATATTCGCCACTTGCAAAGTGGAGATTTAAGATTTAACGAACAATTTTAAACCGGGCAAAGCCTGGACTTCAAAAAAGCTATGAACATTTCTCTCGACTGGATTTCGGACTTCGTTTCACTGGGTAAAAAAAACCCTGCTGAAATCGGTGCCTTGCTCACGCGCCATACCGCGGAAGTAGAAGGTATCATCGACCTCGCCAAACCTTATGAAAAAATGATCGTAGGGGAAGTGCTCGAAATCAAAAAACATCCCGGCGCAGATCGCCTCAACTTGGTGCAAACCGACATTGGCGAAAAAGAACCGGTTCAAATCGTTTGCGGAGGGCAAAATCTGAAACCCGGCCTCAAAGTAGCCGTAGCCCTGCCCGGAGCTTGGTGCAAATGGCACGGCGAAGGCGAGCCCGTTCAAATCACCCAGGCTAAAATTCGCGGCGAATCCAGTCACGGAATGATCTGTGCCGGTGAAGAAATCGGGCTCCCCAGCGACAACCTGCCCGGCTCCACAGAAGTACACATTTGTGAACTGGCCAAAATAAATACTGAAGCCGCTCGTGCCAAAACCGGAACTCCTCTCGCAGAAGTTTTGGGCAAAAAGGGCGCCGTACTCGAAATCGACAACAAATCCCTAACCCATCGTCCCGACCTTTGGGGACACTATGGAATCGCCCGTGAACTCGCCGCCATCCTCGAAGAAAAACTCGTCACTTTAGACACTTTTGTCACCCATCCAAAACCCAAAGGGAAAACGGTAGCCATTCTAGACATTGAAGACAAAACGCTGTGTCCACGTTTCAGCGCCGCCATACTCACAGGCATCACCATTGAAGAGTCACCCCTGTGGATGAAAGCTCGCCTTGAAGCAGCAGGTATGAATGTACACAACAACATTGTGGACATCACCAATTATGTGATGCTGGAACTCGGGCAACCCATGCACGCTTACGACCGTGAAACCATTGGGGACACTTTGCGCGTCCGCTTCGCAAAAAAAGGTGAGAAATTACTGACGTTAGAAGGAGGCGAGCACCCTCTCACCGAAGAAGATCCCATCATCACAAACGGTGCCGATCTGCCCATTGGACTGGCAGGAATCAAAGGAGGATTGCACTCCGGCATTCGCAGTGAAACGACGGAACTCGTTTTAGAAGCAGCCACCTTCGACCCCGTCGCCGTGCGCAAAGCCGCAGCGCGTCACGGTCTTCGAACCGATGCCTCTCAACGTTTTGAAAAAAAACTAGACCCCAGCCTGACAGAAATGGCACTCCAGCGAGCCATCCACCTCATTCTCAAGCTTTGCCCGGAAGCAAAATTAGAAGGGCCCATTCATACCGTGGGCTCTTGGAAAGCCACAAAAAAAACCCTTTCTTTAGATCCGGCCCGTCTTTGCAGCAAAATCGGGGTCGAAATTCCAGATAGCGAAATCACTCGCATCCTCAAAGCCTTGGCTTTCGAAGTTAAAAAAGATGGGAAAAAACTAGAAGTCACCGTGCCCTCACACCGCGCCAGTGGGGACGTCGGCATTGAAGAGGACCTGGTGGAAGAAGTGGCTCGCCTTTACGGTTACGACAAGATCCCTCCCCTTTTGCCCGCGCTGCCCACCCAACTGCCCATTGAAAACACCGAGCGCGAACTCAAGCACCGCGCCCGAAACATTTTTGCCGGAAGCTTGGGCTTTACGGAAGTGATGACCTATTCTTTCTATGGCAAAGACCGCATGCAAAAATGCGGCCTGGATGAAAACGAACATTTAAAAATATTGAATCCCCTTTCCGAAGACCAAACTCATTTGCGCACCACTCTCACGCCCAATTTGCTTGCCGTAATCGCTGCCAACGCTCGCGAAAAAGAAAAAATCCAAATTTTTGAAATCGGACACAGTTATCGTGAAGTGGGGCACTACATGCCCGAGGAGCAAAAACGCATCACCGCCATGCTGGCTCAAAAAGAAGAACCCTTCTACAAAGCCAAAGGTGCCTTGGAAACGTTTTTGAAAAATTTCGGTGTCGAAAATTACGAGCTCAGACCTTCCGAAAAAATCTTGCCTTATGCTCATCCCAAAAAATCAGTGGATTTACTGGTGAATGGCAAACCAGCGGGAGTGCTTTTCACTGCCCACCCAGGCACCCTCAAAGCCTTCGATATCGCCCTGAATGTGAGCGTGTTTTCCTTCCATTTTTCAGCTTTAGCAACCGCCGTTCAAAACGGAAAACGCTTCCAAAGTTTGCCTAAATTCCCAGGCATGGAAATGGACGTATCCGTTCTCGTACCCGCTCGCCAAACCGTGGCAGAATTGGAAGCCGCCATTCGAAGTGTAGACAATGAAAACAGGATGGAATCTGTCGAACTTTTCGACATTTACAGCGGAGAAAAAATCCCGCAAAACCAAAAATCTTTGAGTTTCCGCATTAAACTGCGGCACCCTGAACGCACTCTCACAGATGCCGAGTTTCAAAATTTACAAAAATCCACCTTCATCGCACTGGAAAAAACTGGAGCGAAAGTGCGTGGCCTTTAATCAACTTCCATGGAAAAAATGAAAAAAGCAAAAGATTGGAGCGTCAAACACATCCGAAAAGGGTGGACTCATTTGCAACCCAAGCCTGAAATGAAAAAATGGCAAAAAACATGGCGCTATGCGGCCATTGCAGTTTTAGGAGCTTTTGCATCGGGCTTCATCATTTCCTTTCTTTATTTTGTTATTCTGCTGCTGATTTTCGACCCCACGGGTGGACTGCCAAAAGACTCCACTCTCATTTTGGACCGCGAAGGCAATTTGCTTTACACCATCCATGGAGAAGAAAATCGAACCACTCTCGACGGAATGGAAGAGGTTTCTCCTTATCTCACCGATGCAACTTTAGCGATTGAGGACGATCAATTTTATGAACACATCGGCATAGACATTCCAGGCCTCATGAAAGCCGTGGCGGCTCAGTTCGGCATCGGAACCCCGCGCGGAGGTTCCACCATCACTCAACAATTCGTGCGCAACGGCTATTTGACTTTAGAAAAAAGCTACATTCGCAAATACCGCGAAATCATGATGTCTTTGGTCCTGGAACTCAAATTCAGCAAAGACGAAATCCTGATGATGTACTTGAATGAAATCCCTTATGGAAACAACGCTTACGGCATTGAACTTGCAGCAAAGCGCTACTTTGGAAAAAGCGCAAAAGAATTGACCTTGGCTGAATCTGCAGTGCTGGCCAGCATCCCCAACGCGCCCAGTTATTACTCCCCTTATGGAACCCACAAATACAGCGCTTTGAACTTTGAGCTCACCGAAGAAAGTTTGGCGGGGCGCAGCATCACAGGTGAAGCCGATTTGGAATACGATGAATTCGATCGCGGACTCATTGGCAAAAGCTTCACTCTTCCCGACGGAAGCAGTTTTTATCTCAAAGGACGCAGCGATATCGTGCTGAATGAAATGCAAGATTTGGGCATGATCACCGAAGAAGAAAAACTTGCCGCACTTTCCGAAGTCCAAACTCTGACTTTCATCGATCATAAAGACACCATTGTGGCGGCTCACTTTGTGATGTGGGTGAAAGAAGAATTGGAAAAAAAGTACGGAAAAGAAGTCGTGGAACAAGGAGGACTGCGCGTCACCACCACCCTCGACCCAGATTTCCAAAAAGCCGCAGAGGAAGCCATTGAAGAAAAAATAGAAAGCAACAAAAGCAGCTACAATGCCAACAATGCCGCTCTGGTGAGTGTGCAGGCTCAAACCGGACAAATCTTAAGCATGGTGGGTTCCGCCGCCTTTTTAGGAGAAGAAGCCGAAGCCATCGATGGACAAGTGAACATGATCACCAGTTATCGTGCACCGGGCTCGGCGTTCAAACCCTTCGTCTATGCTTTGGCCTTTTTAAACCAGTACACCCCGGCCACTGTGCTTTACGATGTGTCCACTTCTTGGGGCAGTTGGTCTCCAAAAAACTTCGACGGCGGCTTCCGGGGCCCCATGACCATCCGCCAAGCGTTAGGACAATCTCGAAACATTCCGGCGGTCAAAGCTTATTTCCTTGCCGGACAATCTGAAAAAATCATCCCTTTTGTAGAAACCTTCGGAATGGAATCCATTTCTGAACAAGACGCAGCCGCTTCTTTTGGAGGCTCTTTATCTTTGGGAGCCGCCAACGTGACTCCCTTGGAATTCGCAGAAGCTTATACGGTTTTTGCCAACGGCGGCACCAAAGTTGAACCTGTTTCCATCCTAAAAATCGAGACCGCAGACGGGAACATTTTGGAGCAATGGGATGAAAGCAAGATTGAAAAAACCGAAGTGCTGGACCCGGAAGTGGCTTACCTCATCAATGACATTCTTTCCGATCCCTCCGTAAACATTGGAGGCAACATCTACATCAGCGCCATCGACAACGCTGCCAAAACAGGAACCTCCACCGACGACAAAACGGGCTATGCCAACAACGGATGGATCGCCGCCTACACCCCCACTCTCGTGACCATCGGTTGGTCCGGAAACACGGATGGCTCACCCATGAATTCCGCAGGAGAGGCCTATTACACCATCGCACCCATTTGGAAAAATTACATGAACAAAGTGCTCAATCGTCTGGAGCCTACCGTGTGGAATAAACCCGCCGGCATCCGCGAAGTAGCGGTGAGCAAAGCCTGCGGAACCCTACCCAGCGAATGGACTCCCTCAGACATGATTTATACCGAAGTTTTCGCCAGCTTCTCTGTGCCCAGCAAAACAGACGACTGTTATAGAAAAGTCAAAATAGAAACCATCACCGGAAGACTAGCGACGGAATACTCCCCAGCCGATGTGGTGCAAGAAAAAGTGTTCCGCGTTTACAAAGAAGAATGGAGCAATTGGCAATCCTTCATCGACAGGTGGGCCGGTGGGAAAGAAGACCTTGAGCTGCCTCCCATTGAATATGCAGACGACATCCACAACGCCGAAACGGCGGCCAAGACACCGGCTCTCACCATTGTCTCTCCAAGCAATCTTTCTTCAATAGATGGCAGTGAACGGAGTCACGATATTGAAGTGCAAATCGATAGTGTTGGGAACGGTTTAACGGAAGTCACTTACTACTTGAACGAACTCTTGCAATATCACGCTTACGAATACCCTTACACCGGAAACATTCGCCTACCGATCACCGTTCAAAACGGAGATTCCTACACCATCACTGCCAAAGCCGTGGACCAATACGGTTACAGCACCACAAGCAGCATTGAGGTGAAAATCAGCAGCTCTTCACGTTCTTCAAGAGGATTCTTTGAAGAATTGGAGGAAGTGGAAGAACTGTCGAATACCGAAACTTCAGAAGAAGCTTCGCTCATCGAGCTCTTCAATCGCTCCCGTACGAGCTATAAGTAGGCCGTCCCCCACAGAAATTTCAACCACTTTCAAACGAGGGTCGGCATGCAGCTTGCGAATGAATTCTTGCATTTGTCCAAAACGATGGGACTGCACATTGTCCACTACTAAAAAAGCATTGGCCCTCAGTCTTGGGAAAATTGCTTCAAAATAAGCTGTGTGTTCCATTTTAGTGGCATCCAAAAAAACAAAATCAAGCTCGGCAGGCAAGTCCGCTTCCCGAAAAACTTCTGGCGCATGGCCCTTCACTTGATGAATGCGGTGCTCAAGTCCCGCCTCTGCAATATTCTTTTGAGCTCGTTCAAAACGCTCGGTGTGCGATTCCACCGTCCAGAGTTTACCTTTGCCATTGGACTCCAAGGCAGAGGCCATCCAAACAGCACTGTAACCCACCGAGGTCCCCACCTCGAGCACAAACTCGGGTTGCACCACACGGATGAGCCAATGAAGCATGCGGCCTGTAGCCGGGCCTACGATCCATACCGTTTCATCGGCATCTTCTTGTTCTATACGACGAAGTATTTTTTCATACATAATGCAAATATTCTTTAAGGGCTTTGAACGCCTTCCCACGATGACTGATTCGGTTTTTTTCGTCCACTGAAAGTGCACTGTAAACTTCATTGAAGCCTTTAGGCTTGAACACCGCAGATAAAGGAATCCCAGGACTTATGGAGGCTTCCAGACGAAGCATGATCTGTCCTTGCGTTTCAGCCAAAACACAGTGTTCTTCCTTTCCAAAAGCAAAGGCGGCTGCACATAAAAAGCGCGCATCTCGATTCGTTTCTTTTTCCATTCGGCGCATAAAATAATCCATCCATTCTTCATCATTGGCTTTGGCCCCCGCACCCCAGCGCCGCGTCTTCACTCCCAGCTCCCCTTCCAAAGCATCCACTTGAATACCACTGTCATCCGCAATCGTTGGGAGGCCTGATAAATGACTGTAAAAACGTGCCTTCAAAAGAGCATTTTCTTCATACGTAGAGCCGGTTTCTTCGCAATCTTCATGAATGCCAATCTCGCGCAAAGAAACAAACAAATGCCCCTCTTTTTCCAAATCTTTCAAGACTTCCATGATCTCGGCAAATTTCCCTGGATTGTGAGTGGCGACTAAAAATTTCATGGATGAGAGGTGAGTGAAGTGCCGTAACGTTGATTGAACTTATAAACTTCCAAGGCCCAAACTTTTTCAAAAGTTTCACAGCTTTTTTTGAGTTCCTCCGCGTCATAAAGAGCACATAATTTTTCCGCAAAAATAGGGTTTTGACTGAGCACCGTCATGTGGGCATTGGCCGAAAGCAAAGCCGTATAAAGGCGAAGCAAGTCGTGCACGGCCTCGGCATCCTCAGGAGCTCTTTCTTTATAAAAAAGATAATGATATTCGAGTTCGTTTTTCCCGTTGGCCAGCAAAAGTTCATCCACAAAATGAGGGTCCAGCTGAGCTTTAAAATAAAGCCAACGATAATAAGTAGAATAGTTTTGAAAACGACTTAAAAATCGCTCCAAGGCCGCTTCATTTTTAAGGGCCAAGGCCATGTTTGCATAAGCATCAAAATGGTTCATTTCAAAAGGAAGAGGGGTTGGATTTTCAAGGTGAGCAGAGAGGCGTTCATCCTGGGGATTTGTTTCATAAAGTTCTTGCAAAGATCGCGTTTGAACCAGTAAAACTCCTTCCCACAAAGTGATCCCACTCACAAAAATAGAAAGTACGGCAAATCCATAGAACATTTTTTGTGTTTTTTTGAAGACGGATTCCGTGCCTTTTTCCGTGTTTGCAAGGGCAGCAAGCAAGACGAAAAAGAGGCCGGAAAGTACAGTGAAATTGAGGTTGTAATCCAGCAAATTGTGTCCCAAAAAAGCAGCCGCTGCGAGCCAGACACTCACTTCAGAAGGCTGCATGCCTTTCAAAAGACGCCATCCGGAGGGCAAGAAAAGCAGAAGCAAAAAACTCGAAAATAAAACGGCAGCGGGGATTCCCGCTTCGCTCGACAGCTTCAAAAGCACATTGTGTGGATGATCTGAAAGGGCCAACCATTGCTCCTGATAAGAAGGGTAAAAAGCAGAAAATCCTCCCGGTCCTACTCCAAACCAAGGATGATCTTGAGTGATTTTCCACGCTCCCTCCCAAAAATCGATGCGCTCACTCACCGACGTGAAACCGGCATCATCCTTCAACAAAAGCCGCTCAGAAACGACAAGCCCGTCGACCTTCAAAAAATTGAGCCCCAAGGCAAAACTCAGCGAGCAAAGGGTCGTCAAAAAGAGCAAAGAAAGTTTTTTGAAAACATTTTTTTTAAAAAGAAAACGGAAGGAAAAAACACCGGCCAAAACGATGCAGCACAAAGCGACTAAATACGCCGCGCGAGAAAACGTAAGCATGAAAGCAGCCAAATTCAAAAACAAAAGGCCGTGCCAAACACGAGTCTTTTTCAAACACAGTTCCACATTAAAAATCAAAACTGGAAGCAAAAGTAGGGCGGCCGCATTGGGGTAAAAAGTATAGGCCTCATAACCATGAAAAAAACCACTCAAACGGTCCGCAGGCGAAATCAAAAAATGCAAAAATGCATAGGTGGAGAAAATCGCTCCAAGAGCAACGAAACTCTCGCGATAAGGCAGTTTGGGCAGTTTCAAAAAACGCACACTGGCATAAAGCAAGGCCCCCACAAAAAAAGTGGTGAACTCAAAAAATCCGAAGGGATGCTGCGCAAACAAGAAGCTGCCACCCAAAAACCCTAAAAACAAAAAGAGCAGTCCATCTGTGAATCGGAAAGCGCGCATAGGTTTTTCAAAAAGAAACAAACTCGCCAACAAAAGAGGAATGAGGCCATAAAGCAGCTGACTTTCGGTGTCGAGCAAATAGCCTCTGTAACGCAAGGCCAACAAGAGGATTCCCAAACAAAAAAACTTCCTTAAAACGTGCATACCTGAATCTTAAAATAATTTCCTGAGCACCTCAATAGCCCTTTCTTGCTCAATAAAAAATGGACTCGTGGCCACCGTGATCAGCGAAGTGCTTGGCAGGTGTGCCTCAAGGAAACGCCGTGCCAGCTCAAAGTCGATGTAGTCGAGTTCAGGAGCAAAATAATCCAAATCAATGTTGAGGATTTTGTTGCCTTGCTCAGCCAGCCTCAAGTCCTTCAAAGCTTCCTCACTCGTCACAAATTGAATCTCATCCACCAATCTAGCTTTTTGTGCAGGGACAATATAATTGCCCACATTCAGATGAAAATTCACGTAGTCAAAAGCGTCTTCCAAACCAGTCCCTTCATACAATTTTTGCGGCACTCGCATATCCCGATGTTGATCGATATGGATCAAGCTTGCCCCAGGCTTTAGAATCCCCTGTGCTGCCGCCTCCGCCCAGAAGTAAAAGACGTGGTTATGATTGTCCACCACCACGGCCGGCACCCCCCCGAGTTTCAGCTTCACAAGATGCTCCAGACCCACGCAAGACTGCAGCACCTCATGCTCATCAAAGTCCTCAAAAACAAGGTGCTTTCCAGGTTTCACATCCTCAATGGTTCCCTGCACTAAGGCCGGCACCCAAAGTTTCGGCGCAGCTCCACGCCTCTCAAAAGACAGCGCGTTGTTGCCCACAGCTCCTTCTATCCAAAACGCTTCAGAATAATCTTTTTTCACAGCTGAATTTTGTTACGAGTGGACTTGAGCTCCGACCGATGCGCCTTCGCCGCGAGCATTTTTTCTTTGGACTTACGTGTCCTGCGAGCCTTCTGTTTACGCAATTTAAAAATCTTTTTTTGGATGTCAGACCGCTTGCCAAGCATCTTTTCTTCCACCTTCAAAATGAGCATGCGATAGGCTCCAATGCGGTTCGCAATCAGCTCCCGTTGGTCCTGCATCTTCACTTCCACACCTGTCGGCCCGTGCTTCAGCCACACCGTGCTCGAGGTCTTATTCATTTTCTGCCCACCGTGTCCACTTCCTCGCACAAACTGCTCCTCAATGTCTTCAGGAAAAATACGCAGCTTCTCTGCTTTTTCCAAAAACTTTTGCTTGAGTGGAATAGGGAATTCGGGCATCAGTACCCTTTATTCTCCACGATTTTCTCCAAAAGTTCCAGCGGATACATGGGTTTTGGCTCTGCAAGCCCCTGATGAAAGAGCACTGTGGACGGGGTCAGTGCAGGCAAAGTGTTCACTTCAATCAAAATCAAATCGCCACTATCGATGTGGATGAACGCATCCAAACGGCTATAGCCTTCAATTCCAAGCACTTCCCCCACTCGCTCAATCGATTTTTTCACGCGCGCCAGCACCTTGGGTTTCACATATTTTTCGGGCGGAGGAGTCATGTTCACGCCCGTGCCTCCTTGAAATTTTTCTTCCACCGACAGCACTTCGCCTTCCGCCACCGTGAGGCTTGGGCTGAGTGCATGCAGTTTTTTTTCTCCGAAGCTCTCTTGCAAAAGCCCAACCGTCACTTCCACCCATCCTTTTTTACGGCGCCACTTGAGGCGATTCCCCTTCACTCGCACCGTGTCCACTTCAATGAACTGTTCAAAAAGAAGTCTGTCCATTTGCTGCAGCGGCATTTCAATAGGCGTCGTTTGATTCACAAAAGTTCCCGGGGGAATTTGATTCACATTCCCCAGCACCAGCTTCATATAATTTTGCAAATCTTTGGCCTTGAAAAGGCGCACAATTCCTGAAGAGCAACCTTCATCTTGCGGTTTCACAATCACCGTTTTGGACTGTAAATTTTTCTGCAATTTTTCAAAATAAGCTTCATAATCCTTGGTTTTAAAAAGCTTGAAATCCTTCGCACGAGCCGTGTGTTTGGGCGCCACAAAAATGCCCTCTTTTTCTAAGCCCAAAAGTCGCTTGCCCGTCTCTGCCTTGTCCATACAAATTTCAGAAGTTTCAGCGCTAGGTCCGTTGAATTTCACCCCGGCCTTTTTAAACATTTTTTGCAAAGTTCCATCTTCGCCGATTCCGCCATGCAGGCCCAGCAAAACAAACTCGCTTTTTTTCACAAATTCCACAAGGCTCATCTTTTGCGGGATGAAAAATATCTCGCTCAAATCTCCTTCCTCCAAAGCAAGTCTCAACTTCACTTTTTCCTCCAAAAAGCGTAATCGTTTTTCGCCTTCTTCGGCACCTTTGCAATTTTCTAAAATTTCCTCCGCTGTGTGGTTCAAAGTCAACGCATAAGGCAGCTGCCACACCTCGCCATTTAGGTCTAAAAAGTAAGGCTTCGGATCATATTTTTCGCTGCGCCTCAATTTAAGCCACGCATTGGTTCCGCTCATCACGGACACCTGCCGCTCAGAGGTGTTTCCTCCAAACAGCACATTCACCGGTTTTCGTTTTTTGAGGGACGGTTCTTTTTTGGGGGGCATTTTTACGCCATGCCTTCGCGCCGCATGTCGCACCACATAATAAAAAAGATCGCGATGACTGAACCCGATGCGTGAAGTTTGTTGGAACAAAAAGCTGTTTTGCTCCATGCCGCTGATGGGGTTGAAATCCGAGAACCAAATTTTTCCATCGGGCAAAAGCCAACCATCGAAACGAGCAAAATCGCGCATCCCCATGATCTTAAAAAGCTGCTCCGCTTGCACCTGAATGCGCTCAATATTTTCGTTCGAAAAACGTGGCGGACAGTGGTAACGCACCTGCCTCGTGGGCAAATATTTTTTGCGGAAATCAAAGATTTGATTTTTCTCATAATCCGTCTCAATTTCCGTGGGCAAAATGGCAACCGGCATGTCGAAACGATTTTGCAAAACGATCACCGTAAACTCCGTGCCGATACAAAAGGGCTCCAAAACCACACGCGTGTCCATGCGTCGACTGAAAAGCAATTTCACTTTTTCCAAAGCCTCAGCCGGGGAATTCACCGAATACACTCCAATGCTAGATCCCCCGCTCGCCGGTTTCACCACGGCTCGCTGGACTTTATTTTCTTTGAAAAATCGGTCGATGATTTTTTTGTGATCATCCTGATGAATTTTCAAAACCGCACTGGGCGGGGCATAAAATCCATGTGCTCGAATGAATGCGTTCGCCACATGCTTGTCCCAACGTTTACAAGCCTCGAGGTCAGCTCCAACATAAGGAATTTTAAACCGTTCCAAAAGCCGCTGAATGCCTCCATCCTCGCCAAATTGTCCGTGCATCACGGGGAAAGCCAGCTCGCAAGTTTTGAGCAATTGTTTAAGTCCGGTTTGACTGAGCGCCTTTGCGGTCTCACGCAATTTAAAATCAAAATCCGACGGCGTGTTGGAATAAAGTTGCGACGGAGACAAATGGTAGGGCCGTCTTTTATGGTCAAAATAAATCGGGACAATTTCAATACCATCCCCTTCCAAGTGGTTCAAAACACTACGTGCCGAGTTGAGCGAAATGCCTCTCTCAAGCGAGGGTCCTCCACAAATGAGTGCAATTTTCATGATTTTTTACATTAAAAATTTTCAAAAAACTACAGGAGAAATCAGCAGAAAACAAGCAGAAATCGCGTATGAATGGCACAATTTTTACAAAAAAATCCCCACGATTCTTTACAAAGCCTTTTTGACCTACTTTGGTCCACCTCTTGAGCCGCCCAGCCCCTTCCCTTATACTGCCGCCAGCTTAAACTTAAAAATGCTCGTCGCAAAAAATCTCGGCTATGAAACTTCAGGGGGGCATCTCTTTGAGGGCCTAGACCTTTCGCTCGACGGAAATGCCAAAAAACGCGTGGCCATCGTGGGAAGAAATGGCTGTGGGAAATCCACCCTCCTCAAACTGCTGCTCGGCGAGCTCGAACCCAGCGATGGGAGTGTCAGTCGCTCCCAAGAAGTGGTGGCTTGCCTGCGCCAAGACATCCAATTCCCAGACATGAACGAAACCGTCGGCAAGTACCTCGAAAGTAAATTGGAAGAAGAGTGGATGAGCTATCAAATCGACATCGCTTTCGACGAAGTCAGATTGCCTGAGGAACTTCGTGAGCAAACTCTCAGCAGCCTCAGCGGCGGCCAGCGTGTACGCGTCGCTATTGCCGAGCTCCTGCTGCAAGATCCCAGCATCCTGCTTTTGGACGAGCCCACCAACCACCTGGACCACACGACCATCACCTGGCTCATCGGATTCCTTCAAAACTTCAAAGGCACCGTGGCTTTCGTTTCCCACGACCGCAGCTTCATCAACGCCGTCGCCAACCAAATCTGGGAAATCAGCGCGGAACAAAACATTGAAGTCTACACCGGCACTTACGAACAATTCCTCGTGCAACGCTACGAACGTTATGAAAAACGCCTTGCAGACCATGAATTCAGCCAGCGCGAAGTCACTGAATTGGAGGCATGGCTCGCCGAAAATGCCAACCATCCCAAATACAAATTCACCGCGACCGTGGCACAAAAAAAGAAGGCCCTGGAACGCATGGAAAAGAAGGCCCCTCCAGCGCCCGTGCCCGACCCTCGCGTGAAAATGAAGTCCGTGCTCACCGCCCAACCGGGTACCCTTTTAAACCTCAAGCTCAACTCCAAAAGCTACGATGGCCGCGAACTGCTCAAAGGCCTCCAACTCAAAATCGAACAGGGCGAACGCATCCTCATTGAAGGCCCCAACGGCTCCGGAAAATCCACCCTACTCAACATTTTAAGCGGCACAGACAAAGCCTTTGATGGTGAGCGAAAACTTCGCGAAGGCACCAAAATCGGACTGCTCGGTCAATTTTCTCGCCTTGATCCCGAAAAAACAGTGCTCGAAGAATTTGGCAACAACACGCGCATCGAATACTCAAACGGACGCAGCGTACTCGCCAACTTTCTTTTCCCAGCCGAACTCGTCGACTCCAAAATCAAAACCCTCAGCTACGGTCAACAGCGCCGCCTTGAATTCGCTATCCTGCTCACCAACAAACCCGACCTCCTGCTGCTCGATGAACCCACCAACCACCTCGACATCTTCCTACGCGAAGACCTCGAACGCTTCCTTGCGGATCAAGAAATCGCCATGGTGATCATTTCACACGACAGCTACTTCATCGGTAAAATTGGGGTCACGAAGAAAGTTGAGCTTCCCTCGACAGCTGGCCTCTAGGAGCTGTTAACATAAGACTTTGAGTAAAAGTGCCACAAGGCAGAGGGAGATAAAGGAGGCATACATCAGGTCTAATTTGTCATAGCGAGTTGAAATTCTTCTGTGATTTTTCATTCGGTGAAATAGGCGTTCAATCTCGTTGCGGTAGGCATAAATGTTCTTGTTGTATTCCCACGGAAATTTCATTTTTGCCTTTGGAGGAACGACTGGAGTTATGCCTTTTTCTTTGCACAGCTCCAGAACTTTGTAGCATGAATAACCTTTGTCCATAGCCAAATGATCTACTGTTTTTGGAAACGAATAATCTCTCAAAATTTGTTTTCCAACTTTCACATCGCTCACTTCACCACCTGTTAAAACAAAGTGCATCCCATGATCTGGATCTCCAGCAATCATGTGAATTTTTGTAGTGTACCCACCTCTACTTCGGCCTAACGCTTGTGGCCCCTTTTTTCATGGCTCCCGCTGCACTGTGGTGCGCTCTATTTGTTGTACTGTCCAGGAAAGCTATTCGCACTTGAAGTACATCTGCTACTTCAAGTGCTCTAAGCATTTGTCCAAAAAGTCCAGATTCGCTCCACCGTTTGTATCTTGTATAAATCGTGTGCCAGTCATTCTCTTTTTCTCTGTAATCGTAGGGCATTTGTCTCCATGCGCACCCTGTTTTAAGTACATAACAAATGGCATCCATGCAACGTTTCAGTGGAATCTTTTCAGGCTTTCTGGGCTTTGGAAAATAAGGCTGGATCAGTTTGAACTGTTCATCCGTTAGCATCTGGTACATGGCGTTAGGGTTAGAGTAACTTCACTCTACACCACTCCTCTATTTATGTTAACAGCTCCTAAAAGAAGAAATCCACACTAAAGCATCATCGTCCTCCATAGCTTTTAAGGCTGCCTGAGGAGTGAGTGCGTCCCCTTTATTTTCAGGTAGATCCACCACAAAAGTTGGGTTTTTGTCCAACTCATTCAACATCAAATTTATAGTATGCCCTAGAGCAGCGAATGGATAAACAGCGGAGCCAAGAGCTTTGTCCTCCTCAGAGTTCACTACCACGGCCTTCACTGAATCATCAAAATCCTCAGGAGCAATCAATCCTTCAAGAACAGAGAGGATTTTCTCTTTAATTTCGTGGAGTCCTTCTTGAGGAATGGGATGAAACAGTGAACCCTCTTCGCGCTGCTCCATCCAGCCATTCGTTTGAAGATGGTCAAAAAGTTCGGGCAGATGTCGGTCTTTCAAATCTTGCTTGGCAGCTTGGAAGAGGTCAGACATATAAGTAGAGTATTTTTAATTAAGCGAGAAGATTACAACAAAACCAACATTATATCAACCCAAAATTATATCAACCCAAATCCACATGAATCTTGAAACTTACTCTATGGCTTCAATAAGCCAATCTCCTGGATTTTAGTGATTCAAAAAGATAGCTCTTCATCAGCTCCTGTTTTTTACAGGTTAAGACTCCTCCCCGGGGAGGATTTCCCAGATCAAGTCTTACAAAATCAAACGAACGACTTTCCTCACTCCTGAACTGAAACTGCGGTTTCAAGATTCACGTAAGTCCCACCAAGCTCCTTTTCTCCTCCCTCGTCATCCGTTTGATCTCCGCCTCTCGTTTCCGCGCCGCGCTCAAATCTGCACACTCTTCTTTGTAAATCAATTCCACTGGCCGCCGCGATCGCGTGTACTTGGCCCCCGATTTCAAAGTATTGTGCGCGTGTAAACGCTGCTGCACATCTGCCGCAGTGCCGGTGTACAAGCTGCCGTCACAACACCGAAGCATGTAGACAAAGTGGCTCATCTGTCCAGTTCCAGCGTATGATCGATGCGAATCTGCCATACAAATTCCGGAATATGCGACACCAAAATCATTGCGCCTTCGTACTTATCCAGCGCCTCAGCAATCACCGGCAAATGACGGAAATTGATGTGGTTCGTGGGCTCATCCAAAATCAAAAGCCCGGGCTCCATCAAAACCAAGCTCGTCAGTGCCACCAGGCCCTTCTGCCCCTCCGACAAAGTTCCAATCTTCGCATTGATCCACTCCTTGGTGATCAAAAATCCCGCCGCCGTCATACGCATTTTTTCTTCTTTGACTTCCTGACCCGATTTTTTCATGGCCTGCAAAAGTTCCTCACGCACCGTGTTTTCAAAATTCAAAGTGGAAAAATCTTGTCGATAGTAACCGATGCGCACTTCGGGCTTAATAAACGCGCCCTCCGCTTTTCCACTTGCGAGCGCCTCCAACAGCGTGCTTTTCCCAATTCCATTCGGCCCACTCAAAAGCAGATGCTCTTTTTTGCGGAGAGACATGTCCACTTTTAGGATCGTAGGTTGATGATGCTTGATGACTTTCACAGACGTGAGCTTCATGAGTTCACCGGACAAATCCGCTTGCACAGGAATTTCAAAATCACGGATGGTCTTGTCTTCGCGGCGCACGTCCACCATGGCCGCCTCCATTTCTTCGGCTTTGTCACGCATTTTCTTAGCCACCAAACGAAGTTTTCCCCCTTTATGAGCAAACGTATTGGCCTGCTCTTTGTTCTTCAAAATTCCCTTCGCCATTTGAGCGTTTTTCATGTTTTCCTTTTCACGTCGTGCCTCAATCGCCGCCACCGCATCATAATAATTTCCCACATATTGTTCGACTTTGTGCGTGAATACATCCAAGTACAAAACCCCCTGAGTAAAGCTGTTCAAAAAGTCTGCATCATGTGAAATCACCATCACTGTTTTTCCGTAATTGATAAGAAATTGAGTGAGATGCTCAATCCCCGCCGGATCCAAATTGTTCGTGGGCTCGTCGAGTAGCAAAAGGTCCGGGTCTTGGATCAAGGCAGCCGCGAGCAAAAGACGTGCTTGCTGACCGCCAGAAAACGACTTCACAATGCGATCGTGAGGCGCCTTCAAGTTCACCACTTCCAAAACTTGATCGATGTATTTGGGCAAATCATGCCGTTTTTCTTTAAACTGCTTTTGAAAAAATTCGAGCACCGTGAGTTCGCGGTCCCCCGGCTTCATCACCTGATGAGAAGTGGCCACGGTGAGCTTAGGCACCGTATTCACCACCCCACTTTTCGGCTTCAAACTCCGGTTGATGAGTTGGAAAATGGTGCTTTTACCGGCTCCATTTTGACCCATGAGCGTGATCTTGCTTCCCTGTCGTACATTGAAGTTCACACTGTCGAGCAGTGGCTTTTTGTCATCGTAGCCAAACGAAACGTTGTCGAAACTGAGTAGGGTTTCCGTGTGAGACATGCGGAACTTATACAGGATAAAGCCTCACTGTACCAGCCCAGGGACTTTGTCGGTTGATTTACTCAACCTCATTTTCCTGACCCATGGGCGCCATGCTCATACAAAGATCCATCACGACTTGAATAGAGAAGGTGGGAGTCTCGGAAGACGTAGGCTGACAAACGACTTCGGTTTCTCCATTTTTGAATCCTGCAAGCACACCAAAAGTATCTGCGGTTTCATAGTAAACACCCGCTCCATAAGGCCCCACTTCTTCTTCCACAACAGTGTAAGAAAAGCCCCAAGTGTCCAGCACCTCTTTCACTCCCTCCACCGTTGCCAATTTTTCCATGTCAAAATCATATCCTTCATGAAGCTCCAAATCAGCGAGCGTACCGCCATCGGAGGAAACACGATAAATCTCGAACCCTCCTTCGTTAACCATTTCAACCACAGCTCCTTCAGGCGCAAGAACAGAAATGCCCAAACCAGGGATTTCAAGGCTTACTTTTTGCATACATCCTGCAAAAATAAGGCAAGAAGAAAGCAGCAAAAGAACTTTTGACGAGAAGGATTTATTCATAAATAGGTTTAAAGACAGCCCATCCTACAACGAACTGGACAAAAAGAGCAATGCTTTTTTGAGGATAGGCACCCTTGATTTTAAGCCTCCGCTCCCTGAGCTTGAGCCCTGCCATAGGCCTGCGCAATGTGCGCAGCGGCATAGAAAGTTCCGAATTTGCCAAGCAAAAAGTGCACCAGCGCCTTTGTCGACTTGAGTTTTTTCTTTCTCATCTTTTCCGCAATTTCTTCGAAAAGTTTACCCATGGCGTCCTCATTTCCTTGAGGTTCAGCAATTTGAACCATGTCTGCCTGGACTTCCGGCGAACATGCAAAGTTGACACAAACATCTCCAAAGGACCAGCCTGTTTTTAGAGTGACCAAGTGAGCCTCATGAGCAAAGCGATTTATCACTTCCACAATGTCAACGGCTCCGATCCTCATGCCTGGAAAAGTACGGTTGACGGCCTGCACTGCCTCAAACTGCAAACCCAACATGAAGTGTTGATTCGCCAACTCCATGACATGCCACGCTGCAAAAGCTTTTTTATGAACCGCCGCGTCATGCAACTCCGAAGCAGTTAAGGTTTTATGGACTTTGCCTTTCGTTTCTTGCTGAGCAGCAAGGACTTCCATTTCAAACGTTTCCACACTTTTTTGAGCAAGTTCAAACGCCTGGATGAGTTGGCCTTCTAAAGGATTTGTCATAAAGAAAAGGTTAATTCCTGCCTGGACTTTGCCCGTTGCAGCTTTTAAAGTAAATCTGGCGGCCAATTTCGCCACCTCAAATGGAAAACCTAAAAAAGACCCTCGAAGACATCGGGCTCAATCACTTTGAAAGCACACTCTACCTCCAACTTTTGCACAACGGTGAGCAAGCTGCTTCCGTCGTCAGTCGCGCCACCAAAATCCCCCGATCAACCACCCGCGGAGTACTGGATCGGCTTTGTGAGCGTGGCATCGTGAGCAAACTCATTAAGCGAGGCACCCAATTTTACCAATGCAAAGCTCCTTCTGCTTTGGTGGCATCGCTCAAAAGAGACGTTGTGGAAAAAACGCGCCTTATCGAAGAAATAAAAACAACCCTTCCCCTACTCAACTCTTTTTACGAACAGCGCAACATTGCTCCAAAAGTTCGTGTCTTTGAAGGGCGTGACCAAGTCATCGAAGCCTTCAATCTCAGTCTCTTCGACGATCGCACCAAGGAGTTACTCATTTTCACTTCTTACGAATTTTTACAAAACCCAATCATTCGCAAAAACGACGACGATTTTTTCATCAAAAGACGCGTCAAAAAAGGCATCCCTGCCCGAGTGCTCGTAGGGCGCACCAAAGAATCTGAAAAAATCACCGGCAACTGCCCTTCAGAACTGCGTGAAAGACGCCTGCTCCCCAAAAAGTTCCAGCTTCCCGGAAATCTTCACGTTTACGGAGACTGCGTGCTTTACTTCTCCACGGTCAACGACCGCTACCTCGCAGTGCTCGTCGAGGGCGCCATGATGGCAGAAACCCTCAAATCCCTCTTCGAATTCATGTGGGAGAGTTGTGAGCCTAAAAAACTTAGACGGCTCTACACGGTCTCTTAAGCCTTCATCAATGTTTTTCCCATTGAGCTCGTACCGCTTACCAGATCTTCAAGATTAACGTCCATGATGTCTAACTTCACAACTTCACCTTTACTAGAGGCTATCTATAAAGCCTTCAACCCACACCTGAAGAAGCCCCCGGAACACAAAGTTGCTGGCCCAATAATCTTCTCTTCAGACGTGGATAAATACGCTTCCGTATTCACCCCAAGTTCTTCGTTGTCGGGACTGATTTCATAAATTTCTCCTGCAATTTCAGTGATGCGTCCCAAAATAATGTCTCCACGAGCATTGGTATAGATCACCACCTCATTCAGAGCAAAGTTCCCATCCTCTTTATCCACCAAAACATAGTCCCCATTTTTAAAAGTCGGTTCCATGGCGGAGCCGTTTACAACAAAAAGTTCTAGCTCACCTGAACTACAGCCCGTGAGTATAAGTGCAAGTAAACTGAGTAGAATACCTTTTTTCATAAGGAGTGTTATTGGATTTTTAGGATTCATGTGGGGTGCAATAGCCACGTGCAATTTTTAAACCCTTGCCTTCATGGAAATTCACTTTTACATATCTGTACATTCCACTCATGTCTATGTAATAAGTTGCCAAATAGGGGTTGCCCTTATGGACGTAAGAGGCGCTAATCCGACCATACCCAATGTCATTCTCAGTTAATTCAAAAGTAATTTCCTTTGAAGTCATTTCGATCAGTTGATCTCCTTCCAGCTTGAGGGTAAAAGTCTCATTGGTCTCTTCTTCAAAATAGTCGTCGCCTCGAACACCGCCATAAATAGTGTCGAGATTGTCGCTATTCCAGCCATTCTCTATATAGCTCATCATTAAAGGCTGACATTCTACTCCTTGTTCAAAATCTTCGATTGAAAGGTTGCTTGAATGATCCCTACTCTTCAAGGAAGGAGAAATGGAGAAAAGATTTAAAATTCCTGCAACTCCAAGAACGAAAGGCACAAGAGCGAGGGGTAAAATGAGTTTACGTATCACAAGTGAATGTTTAAATGAATAAAGCCACAGGCATTCTAGCAGAACGCGCCTCTTGAACGGAATGGGCTAAAGAGCTCTGGCTTTAGCTTTCAATATCTTTTAAAATCATGACTTATCTGCACAAACACCCATTCTATGGAAAAATCACCCTCTCAAATACCAGCTGCACTACTCGCCCTAAGCCTCGACGCCTGCTCACCAGGGCTAGCAGGATCGGAAATCGTCAACATGTCTTCTAGAGTGAGCATGCAGGTTTACGCGATGGTCGACGGTGAAAACGAACGTTGTGGCACAACAGAAGGCCCCTTCACGGTCACTGCGTCATTTGTAAAATTTTATGAAGAAAATCTACCAAGAAGAGACGCTCGTGATCAGGAGCACTGTGCGGACCATATCTTCGTCGATGCAAGTGCTGGAAACCGCGCCCTTTGTGGTGAGCGAGGAGCGGAGATTCTAACCGGCGAAGGCCCTTTAAATACCATGATTGAGGTAGAAGGAGCGGGCAGCTCGGACCTTTGGGATGCAATAACGCTCAATTTCGAAGCACGCACCGATAACTTTAATCCCGCTTCTGGCACAGGCTGTTTGCAATACGCCGACGCACTGCTCCCCGTATCCACTCACATTGGCCTACCTCCAACGGAGGAGATGGCAGACGAACTAAGCGTAGTCGCCGAATGCACTTGGTCAGCCTTTTCAGAGGACGCGACCGATGGTTTATACTGCGATGTGACTGGCGCTGCTTGGGGAATTTAGATCGGGTATTTATATGCAGTTGTGCCACCCTCACTGGCATAATAAGTCAATGAAATGCTAATAGCCTTGGGCAGCCCATTGACTTAACTTTGTTTTATGGTTATATTCGCCGCTTGATTTGGCGGCACTGGACGGGCTGAATCCGAACACTTAATGGATTAGGATTTTTTGAGTTTTGTGATTTCGCGGTGCACCAAAAGAGCTTCTTTTGGGGTGAGATAATTCAAACACTTGAGCGGTCTACGATTGAGTTTTTCTTCAAGCCTTTGAATGAAAGCTTTACTGTATTTTGAAATATCACTGCCTTTAGGAATATCTTTCCGAATGATTTTATTCGTGTTTTCCACTGTGCCCTTTTCCCATGAATGATAAGGGTGGCAAAAGTAGATTTTAATGCCCAGCAGCTTCTCCAATTCCTTGTGTTTCTGGAAGAGAATATCATTGTCCGTAGTCATGCTTTGAAGCTCTGGAAAACGTTTTTGGATTCGCAAAAAAGCCTCATGAACTTCTTCAATCGTCACTGGGAAGATCTTTTCAAGAAATGAAACTCTTAGTTTCCTGTCCACAGCAACCAAAAGTGAACCCTTTCCCGTTTTCCCTGAAACTATGAAATCTCCTTCAATGTCTCCCACATCTTCTCTCATTTCTATTCTGTTAGGACGCTCATTTATGAACGTTCTGTCCGAAAGTTTTGAAAGTACTTTGGGCCTCTTTCTTCGATGTTTTGTTTTCTGCTCACGTTCATACTCCAAAGCTCTTCCATAGGGGCTTTTAGGAAGCGATAAATACTGTCTTTGGAGGCAAAAGGAAGAGCTCCCTCTTGGCATTTGAGTCTCCCAGAAATAGCGGCTGGAGAAATATCATCTCTTAGTTTTTCTTCTACGAAATCTCTCAATTTCTTGTTCATTGCAACTTTCTTCCCTTGAAAGCGAGCGGAGCGCCTTCGTACATAGCTTTTCTGCTGTGCTTTCTTCGGGTTATAGCTGCCATTCACTTCATTACGTTTGAGTTCATCTGAAACAGTTGAAACACTTCTCTTCAGACTTTTAGCGATAGCTCTGAGCGAATATCCTTTCCCCTTCAGTATGAATATTTCATCCCTCTCACTTTTGGAAAGCTGTGAGAACTTCTTAGCGTTTTTTTCATGAACTCATCTTACCAAGTGTTCGGATTCAAATGAGAATCTAGGGGCGAGCGTGGTCATTTTAGGGCATCGTCTTCTGACTCTGCTGGATACGGTTTAGCTGCTGCCGAGACAAGGTTTTAACAAGTAATTAGTCAGAAAATATGGGTGAGCCCCCCTACATTCCTGATCTCGTGGCCATTAGTGAGGCCCTTACGGCGCCTGCTATGTTTGTTGATTCAAAGCAGGTTTTTGAAAATACTCAATTGTTTGAGCGGGCGTTGATGGGCCATATTTTTACTGCAGATGGGGTGAACCGACACCGGACCTTCTTGAGCACTTACATAGGCCATCCATGGTTGAGTCCATCGGAGCGGTTGTACCTTGTTGAGTGTGGTGAATTGTTTGGCTTGGAAGGGGGTGACCGAGCTGCATTTCAGCTGCCACCTTTCTTACGTGATCCTACTCGATTCGGCCCTGGACTTGAAACCTTGAATAAGCAAGATCGAAACAAAGAATGTTTTAATGATGATTTTCGTTGTGGGATGGTGCGATCTCATTTGGGTCCCGCTTTTACCGCTGCTATGCAAGCCTTGGAGGAAACATGTATTTGCGGATCGTTTGTGTCACAACATCAAAAAGAGCGTGTTTTGCAACAATTGGGCGTTCTTAAAGGAGATGTGAGGAAAGATAAATTCAAATCTTTTTGGGTGGATTCTGAAGGGGATAGTACAGAATTTGAAAACATGTGGAACTCTCATCTTACCTGCATTCAGATGGTTCAAGATCGTTGGGCTCACATAGGCACTTCTGAAAGCCAAACGCATCCAAGGGAGGCTGCACGTTTTTTCAGTTCGCGCGGATTGACCATTCCTGGTTCAGTAGAACTATTGCAAGTGATAGATGAATGTAGAGCGGAACTCATTGAGCAATTGGGAAACAGTTCAGACGATTTACCTCAGGAACTTATGGCCGTGGATGATCCGCATGTTTTTGTCCATTTAGTGAAGCGACAAGTTCTTGATTTATTGGGCCATGGTGATGACTCAATTGATAAATATCCGCATGAGTTTGATGTGGCGGTTGGAGCTTCATCTCAGCAGGGTGGCGTGATGCACTTACCTCAAGATACGCAGTGGATTCAATCTGTTGAAGGTAAAGCCTCTATGGCGCTCATACTTGCACAAGAACTAACGCACATCATCCAGTCTAAATGGATTCACTCGCCTCAAGTGTGCCATACTTTTTATGCTTCTGAGGCTTGGGCCAACGCTTTTGAGCTTTGTTTTGGTAAGCTCATTGGTTTAGAATATTCCAGTGTGAAAAGCGCGCTTAAAAAACTCTCCTATTTGGACGGGGCTGTCGCTTTTCATATGGCTGGCTGTACGAGAGAAGCCGTGGGCGAACGGCTTGGTTCATATCCATTGTGGCCCGCTGAGGAGATTCCCGAACGTTTAAAGCTAGTTATAGATGGTCCTGGATTAAGACCCCTTCGGAATGGCGGCCCTTATGTAGTGGGCATGGCCGCTGTTCTGAGGGCATTTGAAGCTTCTGGTTCTGACCCCGACTTCTTTAAAAAAGAGTGCAAAGCACATGGACTCTTGGAGAACCCACATGTTGTGGCCAATGACTTCGATGTGGATGACCTCCTTCGTTCTATTCATCCTACTATAATAGCACTCCGAACTTAGACAGCAGTGTAGTTTTTTTTGGGGGGGGTGGAGCATTGAACCGCTTTACTGACGCACTCCCTTAGACTTCCTATAAAGGCTCCATGCTTTTTTGAAGTCAGGACTTTTTTTAAGCAGTTCAGCAAAAGTCCCTTCAGCAACAACTGCCCCAGACCGAAACAAATAAATCTTATCGAACTTAGGCAAAAGATGCAGACGGTGAACGGAAGAGACGAGACATTTATCCTTGAATTGTTCGAAAATATTGTCATAAATGCCCAGTTCATTGGCGGGATCAACACTACTGGTCGGCTCATCCAAGAGGACAATGCTGCTTTTTTTCGCGGCAAAAAGCCCACGCGCCAAAGCAAGTCTTTGCTTCTCTCCACCAGAAAGATTTACCCCCTTCTCTTTGATGCTGGTCTTAAGCCCACTGGGGAGTCGCCTTAAAACGGCATCGAATCGAGCCATTTTTACCACCTCCTCCACCTCAATTTTTTTATGACGAATACCGGCCGTAATATTGTATTCAATGGTATTCTCGAAAATTTCAGGGTCTTGCGGTATCAGGGTGACAAGATCAGACAAGCTGCGAAGGCCTCCAACTGTTACGCCATCCACAACAACCTGAACTCGGTTTGGCTCACTCAAGCCTCTCAGCAAACTCATCATCGTGCTTTTCCCACTGCCACTTTCGCCCACAAAAGCAATGCGTTCTCCACGACGAAGCTTCAAGCTTATATCCTTCAATGTGTGCTTGTGATGAGCTTCATCTTCGTACTTGAAATACAGGCAATATTTTTCCAATCGCTAGGGATCATTCCAAGCGTTTTTCGCACCCCAAAGGCTTTGCTCGCCTGCCATATTGGCTCAATCGAGTCGATATCAGCCGTATAGTGAACTAGGTTTTCATACTTCCAGGCCAGGTCAAAGAAAACACCCAAAAACCTTTGCACGTATTCGTAAAGCGCCACCAAGGTTCCCAGCAGTAAAACCTGACCCGCCGAAACTTGGCCATAAAGATACAGCGAAATGGAAATAAACATGGAAAAAGCAACCACCATCGTGAGCAAAAACCATTTCACTTCATTCACTTTGGCGTTCTTTTTCCAAATGGGAAGTGCTGAAAAAATACGGTTTACCGTTTCATTCCTCGCAAGTTTCTCGAGTCGAAGCGTGATGACGGTCTGCATGTTCAAAACGTAATCATAAAAAGTTGCATCGTAGAGATGGAACTTTTCATTGATCTGCTTGGTGTAAAGGAGCAAAAGTTTATCGAAGCGAAAGATGACCAATGCAGCCAAAAAGCCAAAGCCCAAGAGTACAAGACCTGTGTAAAGAGAGATGACAAAAAGCGCGATGAGTGAACCAAGAAACTTCACAATCACTTCATGGTACATAAATCCTTCATCCGAAAAACCCTTGAGTGCCGCTGATGCTTTTTCAAGTCGACTCATGGTTCCGCCAGAATGATTGTCTTTGTGCCACTTGAGTGGAAGCCCCGTCAAAGTATCAAAAAGATCCGTTCTAAAATTTTTCAAAATATAGTACGCATTGGTTCGTTCTATCACTCGTGCCGTTCCATGAAAAACCCAAAATAAAAACTGCAAAAGCGGATACGTCGCCAAAATCAACAATGCACCTTTGTAATCTTCAAGACCATGGTCCTGCAAGTGGTTGAAGAAAAATCCCAAAACCATAGGCTCCAACAGGGCTGATGAACCTCCCCGAGCTTACGCTCGGGGTTTCAGCCTAGTTCAAGCTGCGCTTGGCCCGCATCTTCTTCGCCCTGTTGTTGGATATACTTTCGAATGACCTCCTCGTTAATCCCAACTGTGGAGGCAAAGTAACCTGCCGACCAAATACTTCTCGTCCCCCAGTACACTTTTCTAAGAAACGGAAACTTTATGTTCAACTCACGAGCTGTGTTGGCTTTTATTATTCTCACCACCTCTCCCACTGCTATTTGTGGAGGTATGGAAATTAAAATATGTACATGGTCTAAATCCGTGTTTACCTCTTTCACCACCAGTTCCGGATAGTACTTCGGAATATCCTTCATCACTTCCTGCAGAAAAGCCAACACACCTTCGTTGAATATCTTCCGACGGTATTTGGTCGGCCAAACTAAGTGATAGTCACAGATGAAAACTGCGTGTGAGCTTTTTCGTAGCTTCTTCATGCCTCCACTTTACACCACCACGAAGATGCGGGCACCCACTACATCCCTCGGGCTTACGCCCGGGGAACTACGTCAGTTGATTAGAACATAAAGATTGGTTGAATTCTGGTATTTTCGCTACAAATTTCATCAAATTGAAAATATGTTTTTACGGCTCAAATAAACCTTGACAGACTGCTTTATAAAATAAAACTGGTGCCTTTTTAGGTGCGCTTCTTCAGCTTTGCTTCTTTAACCATCACCGCAAATGCATCTCCGTATAAGAACACAGCTAGCACGAAACCGCCCATGACTTTCAAGAAAGTCCATCCCCATCCATCCTCTTCTTCAAGAGGCTCTTCAACAGGTGCTTCCTCGATAGGCTCTTCAACAGGCACCTCCTCAAGAGAAATACTTCCAGTCAGGAACCCATGGAGAAAAAACAGAGCCGTTAAAATAAAAATGGGCCCAGTAACATAGCGGATCAAAAAATAATACCCTCTCTCTCCATACATCCGTTTCTGTCGGTAATCGTTCAAGGAATGCAAATCTCCCCATTTAGGATTCACAATGCAGGCAAAGCCCCAAAAAATGGAGAGCAGGCAGACGAGGATTGCTATAGGATGGTCCATGGAAGTATTTTACAAATGAATATGCATGGGTCAACCTCACTCTCCTAAAAAAGCCCCAATTTTTTCAGTTGCCTGGGTTTGTAAAAAGAAGCATGAAGCATTTTTGTGCAGGCGCCAGCCAATGCATGTGTAACCCTGAATGCTTCTTTTTAAAATTGTATTCATAAAGCCACAGCCTTAACAAGAATTGGTGGAGATGGCGGGAGTCGAACCCGCGTCCAAAAAGGAAGTGCGAAACCCTCTACGTTCATAGACCGTCCTGGTTACAACCGGTTCATCAAGGACGGACGAAAACAGACCGGAGGCGCAGACCAAAATCTTGGATCAGCAGCGGAATGCGAGCGCTGCCTCACCACAGTCTCGTGTATGACACTCGTCTTCCCTACGAAACCTTAGGAAGGGAGCGAGATCGCACAAAGGGCGATCGTTGACTATGCTACAGGAGCGAAAGCAAGAGAAGCCTCTTCCATTCGGAGAGCCTGAGCAAGTCGAGCAAGTGGGTTAGCACTTAAATTTGTCTGGACGGATTGAGGTGGGACCAGACAACCACCTGAACGCAAGCTTCGGACTTCAAACTTTCTGTCGAAACCGGGACATCCCCACTTTTCAAAGAGCTGCACCAGTTTACGCCTCTTTTCAAGAGGGGTCAATTTGTGCTACAATTAAGAGATAATTTATTTGGCACAATGGCAAACAAGGAAATCCCAGAAAATGGCAAAGATGTGATGCCCATACCAGCGGGCTCACCCGCGATAGATATTCAATTGCTTTCCCTGGAGGTGACCAGGGAAGCCTATGATCAGCTTATGGCACGCGTGGATGCCAAATATACGGGTGAAAACATTTCTGCCGGCAATCTTTTTAAAAAGTATGTGAGCAAACAAATGACAAAAGCAGGGCAAGAGTCCATTCACAAATCAATGCAAGAAATCGAGAAAACTTTTGTGGAATTCAATAAGATGTTCGACGCCTTAGTTCTAAATAAAAACAATCCAGCTTTTGCGCAAAAGCTCGGCATTAAAATGTCCGTCCATTCTCCCGATAAAATGGCAGAAATGGCTCGCGCAAGCGGTGTAACAAACCCCGAACAAATGGCCATTATAAAGTTTTATGCCGTTATCCGCGGGGTAGACACGCTCTTGGAACGTGAGTACGAGGATTACATCTCTAAGCTTTTTTTGCCCGATATAACGTCCAAATTCAATGCCCTCAATTTCAATGCCCTGGTCTAAAGAACAAGTCATCAATCTCATTCAATCCTCTGAAGCACTTAAAGGAGCTGCTGAAGAGCAACAGTTTTGGCTGAATCGGGCAGAATACATGGGGCCTGAGGATTTAGCTAAACTTGCTGCCGTGTTGGTGAAAGAAGCTGAATCGAGAAAAATCGTGCAAACCTCTTTACTTGAGAAAAGCATACAAAATAATCAAGCCTACATTGAAGAACTGCATAAGGTTAAACCAAAGATGCTTAAGGAATGGGAGGCTGCTAGTCGTACCGAAGAAAAACCGGACTCAATTCTTGATCAAATAAACAATGTCTAACGGAGAAACTCCATACGCAAAAGAGCTGAAGACTTCAGAAGTAATGGCGCTCGCTGATCGTCGAGTGAATGTAGCTAAGGAAGACATTCCTCGTGAACAAAAGGTAAAAATTGTGGAACTAGAAAACACGGTTCTCGACTTTATGCGTGATCCAAACTATGCAGAAATGCGAGAAGCCTATAAGAAGAACTACGACACGACGGGGCGGGGTGCCGAAGGCTTGTTGGCTACTATGAAGGCGCACTACATGGCCGTAGAATCAGGTGAAAGCAAGGCCGCTGGGGATCAATTGAAAGCCATTACAACCATGGCGCTTTCGGAGTTGGAGGAATTGAAAATGAATATGGGCTTTGCTGCTGCGGACACGGAGCGTGATGCCAGGAGATACAACGACGTCATTGGTAAAAGCACAGGGGCAGACAGGCCCATCGCTCCAGCATCTGAACTTCCAGAAAATATGGCTACGGTAGAAGAATTGCTTGGCAGGACTCCTCGAGAAAAAATCGAGGTCAATCTGGCATTGAATGAAGGTCGTTTGGCTCAATTGAAGCTTCCAGAAAATGCCGCTGCTTACGTCGACGCAAAACTAGCCTACGCTTCCATAACTGGGGGGCAACATCTCGAAGATGCCACTAAACTTTTGAGCGATGCTTTTTCCGCTGGATTGAAAGAGGTGGCCAAAAGAACAGGCCTCAGTGAACAACGCGCTTTACTGCTAGAACTGGTCTCAACCCAACTCAATGCACTAGAGGGCTTGTATAAAATCCTCACTCAGTCTATTCGCAACGAAGCTCCTCACAAAGAGGTGTCAGAAGCAGTTGACAACGGAGAGGGCTCTTTCTCGGACAAAGAAATGGCTGAGATTTTGGGGACTGTTTTTGCGAAGGCACGATGGGATACCATTGATTCATCTCAGCCTTTCAAAAAACCTACAACAATCTCTGAAGGGATGGAGGCTTACTACCGGGTAGGACCTGCTTATACATACTACACCGGACGTAAGCCCCAAGACCTTGGCTTTAACGAAGCATACGTGCTTGGCACAACCCAAGGAATTGTCAGCGCCTTGGTAACAGTGGATCAAATGGCACTAGGCGCAGCAGCTTGGGTTGGAAAGAAGGTCATGGGCAACGAAGCACACGCGGCAACAAGTGACACCCATGAAGCCGAAACGTGGACTTCTAAAATTCTAAATGCGGGGAAAAGCGTATTGGATCCACACACCTGGGCAATGGCGTGGCAAATGCTCACGTATGGGCTTGAGCACAGTACCGCTGAAGAAAAGCTCTTTATGGTGAATAAAATTGTCGCGGAATTCATTTCAGTCGGGCTCATTGGTGGAGAAGTTCTGCATGGACTCAAAGCAAGCAAGCTCGGCATTCAAGGGTCCCGTGCAATGAAATCAATGACGGTGGCTATGGAAGTGATCGCCACGCAGTGTCCAACGCTAGCCATGTACGGGTATAACAGTGAACGAATTTGTGTTGGTCTAGAAAATGTAGCCGCCCAAGGAATTCGTGTCTGGGATGATTTACTACTCCGCAGTGCCCACGTGGGAGAGACAGCCCATGGAGTGGAGGCAAATCTATATCACCCCACTGTCGGGGTTTATTCGCATGCCAAAGAAGAGATCGAAGCAAAAAGAGAACATTCTTTTGCCTACGACGAGCTTGTAACCATCCGTGAGCACCTGCGCTTGGCCATCCAGCATGCAGAGAGCCTTGGCCTAACCGAGGGGCAACGAGCCGACCTTCAGGCTTCAAATCGTGAGGTGCTTAGGCGGCTTCAAGGGGTCGACCGCGAAGGTCATTAGGCCATCTTTACTTCTCCACCACAGCCCCAGGCAAATTCTTCAGCTTTTTGCCAAGCGCCAATAGACATTTTTTGAGCTCTTCCACCCAAGAAACTCCAAGGTCTTTGAATGAAATCTTGAGCTTGGTGCCCGAAATGATCCACCGATTGTTGTATTCCAAAAGCGACATAATATTTTCGGGCTTCACGCTTTCAGACATATGTAAAACAATTTGCCGGTCTTCTTGTGAGTGGACATTTTCTGCCTTCACATTGAGGATGCCGGCTTTTTTTGCAAACATTTTTATCTCTAAAACGCGGAACAAATTCGAAACCTCTTCCGGCATTCGTCCATAATCTTCCACCAGTTCAGTGCGCAGCTCCGTGAGGTAGTCGAGCGTATCGGCTCCGGCCAATTTTTGGTAAACAGAAATCTTTTCTTTGGAACTGACAATATACTCATCCGGCACATAAGCAGGCAGCGGAATTTCGATGGTCACATCCTTCATGGTGGTCTCTCGTTCCTTCACTTTCTTGCCTTTCTTCAAATCTTCCACCGCCTGGTTGAGCATGCGCACAAAGTGCGAAACGCCCACCACCTGAATGGCCCCCGACTGATTGGCCCCAAGCACATCTCCTGCCCCTCGAATTTCCAAATCTTTCATGGCAATTTGGAACCCGGCACCCAGTTCGTTGGCCTCCACAATGGCCTTGAGACGTTTTTTTGCATCCAGCGGCAGGCGCTCCATTTGATACAAAAAGTACGAGTACGCCTGCACTTTCGCGCGTCCCACCCGTCCACGAAGTTGATAAAGCTGCGCGAGTCCAAAACGTTCGGCGTTGTTCACAATGAGGGTGTTCGCATTCGCAAGATCAATTCCGTTTTCAATGATGGTCGAGCTCACAAGAATATCGTACTCCCCACTTTTGAAGGCCAAAATTCGGCGTTCCAGCTCGTCTGGTGCAAGTTTTCCGTGCGTAACCACAATGCGAGCCTTCGGCAGCAAAGACCGCAGCTTAGACGCCATGTCATCGATGGTTTGCACACGGTTGTGCAAAAAGTAAATTTGTCCGCCGCGTTCCATTTCTTTTTCCACCGCACCTTTAATGAGCGCCAGCGAATACCGACGCACTTCCGTCACAATAGGGAGTCTTCCGGGCGGCGGCGTGGTGATGGTCGTGATGTCTCTGAGTCCGTGCAAACTGATGTTCAGCGTACGAGGAATCGGTGTCGCGGTCATGGTTAAAATGTGCACTTCTTTGCGGAAGTCTTTGAGGCGCTCTTTTTGCTTCACCCCAAAACGCTGTTCTTCGTCAATGATGAGCAGGCCCAAATCTTTGAATTTGAGGTCGTCTTGCAAAAGACGGTGGGTGCCAATAATAATGTCGATTTCGCCTCGCTCAAGGGCTTTTAGAATCTTCTTTTGCTCGGCAGGGCTACGGAAACGACTCAGCATTTCGATGCGAACATTGAAGCCTTCCATGCGTTTCACAAAACTCTTAAAATGTTGATCCACCAAAATCGTGATGGGCGCGAGCACGGCCACTTGCTTGCCGTTGTCCACAGCCTTGAACGCCGCGCGCATGGCCACTTCCGTCTTTCCAAAACCCACGTCTCCACACACCAGTCTATCCATCGGTTTTTTGCGTTCCATGTCGCGTTTCACATCCAAAATTGCACGCAGCTGACCGGGGGTCGGCTCATATTGAAAATTCTTTTCAAATTGAATCATGCGACTGCTGTCGTTGTCACACATAAAGCCTTGGGCACTTTCGCGTTCTGCATACAGTTGCAAAAGTTCCGTCGCAATTTTTTCGGTCTCCTTACGTACCCTATTTTGCATCGTCGTCCACTCGGCACTTCCCAGACGTGTGAGCTTCGGAATTCTATCCCCCGCCCCAATGAATTTAGAAACCTTGTCCGCTTGGTCGATGGGCACAAAAAGTTTGTCGTTTTCGGCGTAACCAATTTTTAAATACTCGCGCGTCACTTCATCAATGGTGCGCTTATCGAGCCCCAAAAACTGCCCAATTCCATGATCGGTATGCACCACAAAATCGCCCGGCTTCAGGCCCGTCAAAAAGTCCGTGTAAACCTTCTGCCGTTCAGGGCGTTTTTCCTGTTCCCCAAATCCGCCCACATTGCGATCCGAAACCACCATAAAATTGAGTCCAGGATTTTGAAACGCTTCCGGAAAAATATCCTCCTGGTCCACATGAAAAATCACCACTTGCCTGGATTCAAAACTCGCCCCCCGCTTGTAGCTCACAAAAGGGATTTTCTTCTCTTCAAAAAGCCCGGTGTAAAGTTCAGGATGTTTAGTGAACAAAAACACCGTCCACTCATTCGCGAGTTTGTCGCGCAAATCGGTGACAAAATCCAGCGGTGCGTAATATTTTAAAACCGAAAGGTAATGCAGGTGATGATGATAAGCCGTCTCCTCCATAAAGGACCGGAACTCCAAATAACGGGATTCCGGCAAACGCGTTTTCATCGCAGCCTCAAAAGCTTCACTATCGTCATCCGGGAACTCCACTTCATCATCCAAAACCAAAGAGCCGCGGCCAAAATAATGGAGCAGTGGCGTATCGCCTTCCGGCACTTCAATGGGATAAATTTCCAGATGATCGACTTCTTGCACGTCCACTTTGTCCACTTGATTGAAAAGCGCAATTTTTTCCACCTCATCAAAACCGAGTTCCAGTCGCACCGGGGTTTCCATATTCACCGGCCAAATCGTCATCAAATCTCCATGGCGATGGTACTCCCCTTTCTCCACATAAGTGTCCATCGAAACCTCATAACCAATCCCAATGAGTTTTTCAAACACTTCAACAGGGTCCACCGCATCTTTCTTTTTCAGTTTCAAAACCCCACGCTTCACAAGATCGGGATTGGGGAAAAGTCCAAAGAGCTCTCGGTAGGGAAGCACAAAAAAAGACGGCCTTTGCTCATCCAAAACCAGCGATAAAAAAGCCATCTTTCGAACCGTGTTTTCTCGATCCAAACCGCTGTCCCTCATGGGATTGTCTTCTTTCTCGTAAGCAAAAACGGGTAAGTCGCCCCACAAGCGAAGGTCTCGCAAAGTGTTTTCTTTGTGCTGAGAATCGCTGGTCAGCCAAAGCACTCGTTTAAGGTCTTTCACCTCACGAGCCAAATCGGCAATTAAAAACGCTTTCGAAGAAACATTCCCAGCCCCTGAAATGGAACTATAGCCTTGATCTTGAAATTGCTCTATTACCTGAAGATTCTGCCCATGCGGGAAGAGTGTGATCAGATGTTTACAGTCCTTCACAATTTACTAAAAAACTAAACTTTAAAATTAAACCTTGAGCGGCATGATGATGTGCAGATAATCCGTGCCCGAGGTCGGCGTTACCATAACAGGAGAAAGTCCATCATTCAAGCCCAAATTCACTTCCTTGCTTCCCAGATGAGAAAGCACGTCGAGCAAATATTGTACGTTGAGCGCCGTTTCAATGGCCTCCCCATTCACCTGAGCTGCCAAATCCGTGCTGCCCTGACCCACTTGAGTTTCTTCGCTGGCAATCTGAATGCCGTCTTTATGAACCTTCAAACGAACGTTATTGCTGTTTTCACGCACAATCACTGAAACTTTTTTAAGCCCCAGGATCAAATCTTCCGTGGAAAGCAAAGCGGTGGTCTTGATTTCTTTGGGTAAAATTTTCTCGTAATCAGGGAAGTTGCCTTCGATCAACCGAGACATCAGCTCCACCCCGTCCACCTTGAACAAAACCTGTCCTTTGCTCACATACACATCGAATTCCGCTGCCGCACTGGAGCTTAAAATTTTCATCAATTCTTGAGCCGTTTTCGAGGGAACAATGAATGATAAATCTTTTTCGCTATCCCTTTCGTTCAACAACGTTTTCTCCCCAAGCCGATAGCTATCCGTGGCCGCCAACTTGGTCTGCTTTCCGTTCACCTGCCAATACACTCCCGTTAAAACGGGGCGAGAAATATTGGTGGACGCCGCAAAAACAACCTGCTCCAAAGCACTTAAAATGCTCTTTGTTGAAAACTTTAAAACATCCGGTTTTTCAAGCTTAGGCAAAAGCGGAAATTCCTCGCTGGAAATCCCCTTCATCTTCGTATTCGAACCCTTACTTTGAACCTGAAGCGTATTTCCACCATTCACCGAAAGTAAAACTTCTTTATCGTTCAAAAGAGCCACATAAGAACTCAAAATTTTGGCGGGAATGGTCAAACTTCCCTCATTCTCGACACTTGCTTCAAAAGAAGCTGAAATAGCAATCTCCAAATTGGTCGCAGACAAAAAAAGACGCTTTCCTTCCGCCCTCAGTAAAATATTATTCAAAACCGGCAAAGTGCTATTGGGACTGACGGCTCTATTCACGAGTGAAAGAGCTAAAGCCAGATCCGCCTGGGCGCAAGTGAGTTTCATTAAAATTTGGCTAGGAAATCGCAAAAAGTGAAGCAAATTTTTTTGCACATGTCTATAAGAAAAAACAAAACAAAAATATATATAAATAAAACAGCAGTGACTGTAGTAAGGCCTTGCCAAAACCCTCCATTTTCTAGCAAAACAAACATTTTTACACACAAATCCCAACCTCAATTGTGCAAAACTTTAATCTGTAAAAACAAAGGACGGTGCAAAACTCGTGCAAAAAAGCAAAAACAGCGGACGCTTTGTGCACAAGATAAGCAAATAAGCACGCAACTCACACAAAAAAAGTAAAATAAAACAAGAAAAATTGATTTTTAAAAAAGTCCGTGCAAAACACCGCATCCACTTTCGAACACGTTTTACACAAAAAATCTAAAAAAGCACCACCGTGTGTATAAGGGGACGGCGGTCAAAGCGCCTCAAAATCACCCCGGCAAGCTCGCTGCGCACAGCCGCTTCATAGTCGCCAATGTCCAGCCGCCGCTTCTCTCGGTTGCCCAGCTTTTCCACGGCATTTTTAGCCGCATGTTCCAGATCACGAATGAACTTGAGCTGCTCCTTTTGGTAAAAGAACCCGCGCGTCACCACAATGGGTGTTCCCACAACCCGCCCCTTATTCACCTTAATGACCACGCTCACCATTCCATTCTGCGCCATCATTTCACGCTCCTTTAAAACATGGGAGCCCAAATCCCCTCGCATCTCCCCGTCCACCACCACAAAACGCACCTTGATGTCTTCCGTCTTCATCTCCACTTTTCCAGCGCGAATTTCAATCACATTTCCATTGTCCATCATGTGCACGTGCTCAGCCGGGATCCCCACCTGAGGTCCCAAGGAGCCATGTGCGCTTCGCATGTAATAATTCCCATGAATCGGCACAAGATGATCGGGACGAATCAAACTCATCATCAGCTTCAAATCTTCCTGTTGGCCATGCCCGGACGTATGCACGTCCATGATTCCGTTGTGCACCACATGCGCCCCGAGGCGCGCCAGTGCATCCACCAAAAAAGCCACCGATTTTTCGTTCCCAATGATCGGCGAAGACGAAACCACCACCGTGTCCCCGGGATGAATTTTAACCTGGGTGTGAGCCCCGTTGGCCATGCGCGAAAGAGCCGCCATCGGCTCCCCTTGCCCCCCCGTAGTGAGCACAAGGACCTGCCTGTCATCGAATTTATTCACCTCTTTGAGCGGCTGCAATTGCTCCTTGTGAAATTTAATGAACCCGAGCTTGTGCGCAATCTCCACATTGGCCTCCAAACTGCCTCCGGACAAAAACACCTTGCGCCCGTTCATTTGAGCAAAATCAATGATCTGCTGAATGCGCCCAATGAGAGATGCAAAACACGTCACCACAATGCGTCCCTGGGCGTCTGAAATCGCTTTTTCCAGGTTTTCGGCCACCACTCGTTCCGAAATCGTGTGCCCAGGCTTCGTGGCATTGGTGCTGTCCGCAAACAAAATATTCACCCCGCGCTTGCCCAGCTCATTCATCTTACGCATGTCGCATTCCACCCCATCGGCGGGCGTGAAATCAAATTTAAAGTCCCCCGTATGCACAATGCTGCCTTCCGGACTTTGAATAAAAATGCCCATCGCATCGGGAATCGAGTGGTTCACGCGAAAAAATTCCACATTGAAACGCCCAAAATGATAAACCTGTTCGTTATCCACCACCTTCAGCGTCGTTTGCTTCAAAAGCTTGTGTTCCTCCAATTGTTTTTGCACCAGCCCGAGCGAAAGCTTGGAGCCATAAACGGGTGGAAAACCCAGATCCGGCAGCACATAAGGCAAACCTCCAATGTGATCGAGGTGCGCGTGCGTGATCAAAATTCCGCGAATTCTATCCTTGCGCTCCACCAGGTATTGAATATCTGGGATAATATAATCCACCCCAAACATCTCATCGTCCGGGAATTGAAAGCCCATGTCCACAACCAAAATGTCATGCTCATATTCCACAATCATGCAGTTTTTCCCCACTTCTTCAAGGCCGCCCACCGGGATCATCCGCATCACCTTGGGATGCACGCTAGGGCCCTTTGCCGGGCCTTTCGGCTGAGGACGTGCTTTGGAGGCAGGGCCCGCCAAAAGCTCTCCTTTTGGGGTGGCTAAAGGGGCCTTGGACCCGCCTTGAACGGTGGTCCTAAGCCATTCTGACAATTTATCTATTTTGCTCATGATTTCTTTTACGATTAAACAAGTCTTCTTCCCTCGAATTTTTTCAAAAACAGTCTAGCAGACACAAAACCCAAGGTCTATGGAAGTTTCACGCGCTTTACAAAACAAAGCAAAGATGTACAATTCATCATTAAGCAAGTTCCCGTATTTAACCCCCATCTTTATGCCACTAGAACAAACGGAAGAAGAAAGAGGAGAAGGCATTAAGGAACTGGTCTTGGCTGCAGCTGCAGCTGGCGTTGGGGCACTCATCGTCTCAGGGGCGGAATCGGCTGGGCCCGAAACACATGTCCAGGCAAGCGCCTCTAGCAAAGTCGACCCTAGGCTACAGGCACTCCAAGACGTCGCCTCAGAACTATTGGGACCCCCGGCGGACCATCCCCAGGCAGCCGGCATCGGAGCCATGCTGGGTCTGACAGTCTTCATGGTTGCAAAAGCAGTGGGCAGGGGAACCTTGTCTACAACAAACCCCAAAAGCGGCATCTAACAGGTTGACTTTCCTTTGGGCTCGCGCTTCACTTTAAGCAATGAAGCCCACCCGTTTTATCTTCGAAGAAGCCGCTTTTAGCCCCAAAGAAAGGTGGGCACGTTTTTCCTACAGCCTCACTTTTGCAGATGGAAAGCCCCTGCATTTCAACGAAACACTGCAATTTCCAGCGGGGAAAACGCAAAAAGTCCCGGGCGCCCTGCTCAAGGAACTGCTCAAAAATCTGCATCTGGTTTTGGGGCTGAGCTACTACAAACTCTACTGTCCCGCAAAAATTCAAATGCCTTACCAATTGAGCCCGGATGAGGCCCATTTTTGGGAAACCCTCTACCGCAAAGGCCTTGGAGAATTCTTCTATCGCAATCACGTGGATTTCCGCAAACTTCTCCGCTTTCCCTCTTCCAAAAAAGCCCGTCCGTTCATGCCCGTCCCCTTGCCCACGAAAGAGCATGCCCTGCTCGGAATTGGAGGAGGAAAAGACTCCATCGTAGCCGGTGAATTTTTGAAAAAACGCAAAATTCCTCTGAAGGGATTTGTGCTTGAAACGGGCCCAAGCTCCCCAGTGGTGAGCGCCGTGATGAAAGCCATGAAGATCCAGCCTTTTGTGGTGCAACGCCGCCTAGACCCCAAAGTCTTTCAAAGCCTGCCCGACGCGCTCAACGGGCACATCCCCATCTCGGCCATTTTCGCCTTCACTGGACTCTTTGCCGCCGCCCTCTACGGCTACCGCTACACCGTGGTCGCCAACGAAGCCAGCAGCAACCAGGGCAACCTCACCTACTTGGGGGAAAGCATCAATCATCAATGGAGCAAATCCGCCGAATTCGAAGCAGCTTTGCAAGAACACTTTCGCCTGCGCCTTTCTCCCAGCCTCACCTATTTCTCAGCCATCCGTCATTTTTATGAAATCCGTGTGGTGGAGGAATTTGTCAAACACCCAAAATACTTCCCGCTTTTCACCAGTTGCAACCGCAGTTTCCGCATCGAAAAAGTGCGTCCAAAAACGCTGTGGTGCGGCGAGTGTGCCAAGTGCACCTTTGTTTTCGCCGAATTGGCGGCCTTTTTAAAACCCGCCGAGCTCTTGCCAATTTTCGGCAAAAATCTGTTTGAAGAAGAAGCGCTGCTCCCGCTTTTCAAAGACCTCTGTGGCCTAGGCAAAATGAAGCCCTTCGATTGCGTGGGCACTTTTGAAGAAAGCCGAGCAGCCCTCCGTTTGGCTCAAAAAAACTGGGCAAAAACCGTGGCGATCCAAACTCTGCTTCCACTGCTGAAAAAACACTTTCCAAAAGACAAGGACGAGGCTCTTTTTAAGGTTCAAAATGCGCCAACACTGCCCGCACACCTCAAGTTTTTAGGCCTCAAAAACGTCTTACTTTTGGGTTATGGAAAAGAAGGAAAAAGCAGCGAAAAATATCTCAAAAATTCTACCCTGGCCTCTCCATTTTCATTGCAGACCAAGCCCAAAATCCCGATTATTTGCGCCAGCAAGAAGCCGCCGATTTTGTCATCAAAACACCCGGGCTACCCAAGGCCAAAGTCACTGTGCCTTACACTACCGCGACGCAAGTGTTCTTTGCTCACAATCAAAAACCCACCCTGGGAGTCACGGGCAGCAAAGGCAAAAGCACCACGGCGTCGCTCATTTCACATCTCTTAAAAAAAACCGGAATAAAGGCCGAACTGCTGGGCAACATTGGCTGCCCCATGCTTGAAACTTTCCTTAAAAACCCAAGCAAAACCGAGCTTTACGTGCTCGAACTTTCCAGTTACCAATTGGACGAGCTCAGCGCATCTCCAGACCTGGCCGTGGTGACCAATTTATTCCCAGAGCACATGACTCATCACGGAGGAATAGAGCCGTATTACGAAGCAAAAAAAAATCTCATCCGTCACCAAAATGCCGCCGCTGTTTTTATGGTGAACACCGCCCATCCCTTGATCCGAAAATGGACCCAAGAAACGCCTGCCCGTGCCGTGCCCTTTTCCACGTGGATTCCCAAAAAAACGCCGCTGCTCGGTGAGCACAATCGCTCCAACCTGGCCGCCGCCCTAGCCGCCACTCAGCAGGCCCGCCAATGGCTGCACAAAAAACCCTGCACGCAGGCACAACTGCAAAAAGCCCTGCAGAGCTTTGCACCCCTGCCCCATCGCCTTCAAAAGGTGGGAACCTTTAAGGGCATCACCTTCTATGACGACGCCATTTCCACGTCGCCGGAGTCCACCATCGAGGCCATCAAAGCCCTCAGCCCCTTGGCCCCCATCGGCACGCTGTTTTTAGGAGGAGAGGATCGAGGTTACGACTTCACTGAACTCGAAAAAGTGCTGCGCCGTTATAAAATTCCAAAACTCATCCTGCTGCCCGATACCGGCAAGCGCATCTTAAAATCCAAAAAAGGCTTCCAAACTTTTGAGGCCAACTCGCTCGAAGAAGCCGTTGCCCTGGCTTTCAAGCACACCCCGCGCGGAACCCTTTGCGTGCTCTCCACCGCCTCCCCTCACGCCTTTGGCATGAGTTTTGAAGACCGTGGAAATAAATTCCAAAACCTCATCCGTAAAAATGAATAAAATCAAAGCAACAATGTGGCTCACCTTGGCCCTACTAGACGCTATCCTTGCGGTTTACTTCTGCCTTCGCGGGAGCCATGCAGGGAACGAGTGGGACGTGTATCGAGCAATGGCCGAATTCATAGGAGGAGTGATTTTAGGGCTGCTTTCCATCCTCTTTGCCTTTTTAGCGAATGGCGCCTACAAAAAAAAGAGATGGGCAGACGTTGTGGGTTTAATCATAGCTGCCCCCGTAATCTATTTCATTTGCACAGACGGAATAGAAAACGCATTGGAAGCGAGCCATCTCATCCTTTTGTCTTTAGCAACCCTCGTCACCCTTTTCACACAGCAAAAAGTCCAAAAACTCCTTCCAAAGCGCTGGCGGAGTTAGAGCCTTGCGTCTTGCCCCAGACCGTCAACCGCCTTCGGCTTAAGGGAAAACAAGCGTCCAGTCCAGAAATTTAGTTGGGATACCTCCCAAGAAGCGTCAATTGCATCCGCGCTGAACGCCCGTCAGCCCATGCCCGTTAGTAGGAGTTCTCCTGAGCTCTTCTTCATTCAAAGTCCTAAATAAGTCACCCAGAACATTTTGCAAGCCAGAGATTCTAGCTTCGGCTGTATCTACAAAAACCTGATCAAATGATGCACGCGGCACTTTCCCTGGATCCGACGCTTGCGCAGGTGCTCTTAATCCATTCTGTACGGTAGCCGCTAAAGCTATAGCATTTCTTAAAACCACTAGCCAAGCTTGTTGGCTTTTCAGCCGCCGCTCAATCCCAATGAACGACGAACCAAGAAGGATAGTTCTATCGGAGAACCCCTTCACTTGCTCAGAAAACACAGCCATTGTCTGAAGCATGTGCTCCAAAAGAAGTTCTCGGTATTTTCTGGCCATCGAGCGTCCAGACAGTTCCTGCCATCTCTCCAACTGTCTATCAAAGGTATACAAAATAGGCATTCCACTCAAGCGAGAGATAGCGTCCACAATACGGAACGAAAAATCACACCGCACCAAGTCGAGCGCCGTGCATTGCACGTCTGGACTACACTCAGTAGAGGCATCAAGGCCATCGCAGATAGGTTTATCTTCCTCAGTCATAAGTCTTATAAAAGGTTAGCAGGAGAAAGTACCCCCGCTGGATTTAAGCCGCCGCCGCCGCCTCCTCCTCCTCCTCCTCCTCCTCGGCCTGACAGGGTATCTCGTCGGAAGATCTAAAATTTGTATTTGCAAACTCCTCCAAAGGGACCAGAACATTCGAAGTATCCAGAACATTCGCTGAAGCCATTTGTGCTCGCAGCCAAGAACCATATCGATTGATCTCCAACAAAAGGTTGCCAATATTCACATCAACTCTTGAACCTAATATCTTTTCCAAAGCGGCGATTTTTTTTATGAGCACATCGCCGACACGGATAAATACACCGGAGGTAGCATCAAAGTACTGCTTTTCAGCTGCTAACAAGGTGCCCTTCGCAGAGCCATCCTCCTCCGTAAGGCTGGCAATCTGATCTTTAAATGCAGCTCTTATGGGAGCCAAGATGTAGAGATCCAACTGAACTAACTTGCGAGACCAAGCCTTTAGTTTAGGCAAATCTGAAAGCGATGGCTCACTCTTGCATAGCGTGTCCACTTCATTAAGGACAGGCATTAAAGCCTGTTCAACAAACTTCTTCCGATGGGCTACATCTTGAGCTGGATGACGAGAGGATTTACGCTTAAGCCATAAATTAAACAGGGTTAGTAGCCGATTCAATTCATCCAAAGGCATGGCGGCCAATTTTGCTGGGTTGTTCAATAGGGGGTAAAATTTTGTGGGAAATAGAGCAAGACGTATGTTTTCGACCGATGTTTTCCCCAGTCCCAACTCTTCTTGAGCAGCCTGCATGTAGAGGGGGTGTCCCAGGGACACCCTATAGCCATCATGTGCTTTCAACCCTTTAGTTGCTTCATCAAGGCGACCAAGCTCTTCATCGATCGCCAATTTAAGCCCGTCGGTACTTAGGGTGAACCTCTCAAGCAACATGGGCAAAAGGGTTTTTACAGTGGTCGGAGCCAAAAGCTCAAGCTGTAATGCTTGAGCGCATGAAGACACCTTTCGAAGGCTTAACAGCGATTCAGAAAGTTTCAAAAGGGAATTTAAACAGTGTAACTCAATCTGCACGGCCGTCTTTGCCTCAGAGGCCCCCTCGGCTGTAGAAGAATCCAAGGAGCTCATCGCGTCAGCTAAACGCTGAGACAGTTCCATAAAAATCTTCACACCATTTACGGGCCATGACTTGGGCCATTCATCAAGGGAATCTACACAATTTACATAACGTAATCGAAGATACCGGATCTGTTGCACATAACGAAGCGGATCCTTGGGATCAAAAATTAAATCAAGCCCAGGCAGACCAGGAGCACGATCTCTTGCGGGGTCACTGAGCGGAGAGGCCCTCCCCTGTAAGACAGCAGGCCTCACAGGAGGTATAGGGGTATCGAGCCCACGGTCCGGATCCAACTCCAATAATGATGAATCTTCTACCGACATATCAACATTGCCAAATAATCAAAATGTGTCCAGATACTACAACACAGTTTAAATTATGTCAAGAGGCACTGTTTTGTAATCAATAGCTTTGCATCACTTCGTTAGGAGTTAGCATGTGAAGACCCATGTGAGGACGTTCAAAATTGTAATAGTGAAGGAAGTCAGGGATTGCTTTTTTTGTAAGCCTCTAAAGTCTTTGGGACTCGGGAGAGGCATTCCTCCTGGATGGTTCTGTTGAATCTCTCCACATAGGCATTGTCTGTGGGTGTTCGTACTCTTGAATGCCTGTGCTGAATTTCATTAGCTACAAGCGTTTTAGTGAGCCACTTGGAAAACTCACTTCCATGGTCTGTCTGGATCATTTTAAGTTCAAAGGGCATGTCTTCTTGTGAGTGCTGAATAAACTCCCAACTTGCGTGGGTTCCAATCTTCATCACCGGCATAGCAGAGGCCCATCTGCTGCACACGTCCAGCATAGTGTATACATAAAGTCTGTCATAATAAGGCCCATCCACAATCGTGTCTATTTGCACCAATATGCCTGGTTTTTCAGGCCGCGGTCTTTCCTCATACTGGTGCCACTTCTTCCACTTGCTGTATTTGGTCATCTCGTTCCTTTTGAGTGTTCTCTTCACACTGGAAAGACTCACTTCGTAGCCATCTCTTTCCAGAAAATAGTGAATCACTTCTGCACACCGCTGGTACTTGAGTCTGTACTCTATGACTTTCTGCACTGTCTCTGCAGAAAGCTCACTGGGGTGCGAATGGGGACGTGAGCTTTCTGTGGGAATGGTGTGGCCATAGTTATTGCCTCTGAGCTTTTCCACCCACCGCACAATGCTGCTTTGGTTAAAACCTGTGTGTCTGGCCACTTCGCGTGTGCTCCAGCCTTTTCCAGAACTAACTTTGCTGCCTCCATTCGCACCCGAGGCAGATGGGGATTTTGTGTGTATGCCATGTCCATATCTTTGCACAGGGGTGATGCAAAGCTATTGAACCATTACAGGCTAAAAAGACCCCAGTTTTAAGAGAGTGAATTGGAGATTTTGTTTTAGGGTAAGGCTAAAATGGGTGTTAAATTTTGAAGAACCACCTTTAAAAATAACAGATTTTAGCCATGAACAAATATATCCAAGATTTCATTACAAATAAATGCCGAAGTATATTTACAGGTTTAACCCTGCCACAGAAGAAGGCCTTGGCTGAAGTACTTAGAGGACTTTTCGTAGAAGCCACCCCTATACTTCGGCATTTAGCCCAAAACAAAGAGGTTTCAGCAAAGAAGCAAGGGAACAAGTACTCTCATCATCTTGGGAATGTTGATTTACAGAAGAAAGTGGAGGATTTCTCAGTAAGAGCTGTAGCTTCTGAAATTCGTAAAAACACAGTGATTGCTTATGATCTCGTAGATCTTTCCAAACCTTCCGCAAAGAAGATGGAGAAATTGTCACAAGTATATGATTCGAGTGAAGGGAGCATTGAACCTGGTTTTCTTTTTGCATGGAGTGGGCGTGAACAATCTGCTCCTAAAACTGCGTTTTCATCACAATGATAAAGCGTTCTTGGGACAGGTTAGGAAGGCTATTTTGGAGGAACTCACCCAGGTTTTTGATCATAAAGGCATTTTTGTCTTTGATCGTGGCAACGACGATGAGAAACTTTTTTAGAGATCTTCGTCAGGTCTTAAAAGTGCAATTTATCGCAAGAGTAAGGGAAAACAGAACGGTTGTGCTTAAGGAAACTGGGGTCTTGATTTCTGTGAAAGAGTTGCCTGAAGGAAGCTACGAAGTGTTTTGATGAAAAATGGAAAAGTGCTTGGGGATCTTTGCCACAATCTGCTCATACGGAACCATCTGGAAGGAAAGAACCCATAAGGCTCATCTACTCACTCAAGGATTCATATACTGCAGAGCAGATTGTGAATTTGTATCTGGAAAGATGGGGAATTGAAAAGAGTTTTAAGAGAGTGAAGCAAAAGTTCCAGTTGGAGAAAATCCGTGTGCTTAGCCTGAAAAAGTTTATCAATTTGATTGCTCTGACTCAATTTGCAATGAACCTCTCTGTTCTTATGTTTAGGAAAGTCCAAGCTCTCACTCACAGTCTGGTTACTTCTGTTGTTTCCAACTACAAGGGGTTCATTGCAAAGAAATCACTCACCTTTAACCTGGAATCTTTCATAACTTTTCTCCAGAATTCTCTACAGTCACTCCAATTTCATGCCCCTCCAAAACGCCAACCCTCCCTCTTCTCATTCAGGCAACTGAAAAAACTGGGGTCTTTTTAGTTACAGGCACTGTTTTGTAATCAATAGCTTTGCATCACTTCGTTAGGAGTTAGCATGTGAAGACCCATGTGAGGACGTTCAAAATTGTAATAGTGAAGGAAGTCAGGGATTGCTTTTTTGTAAGCCTCTAAAGTCTTTGGGACTCGGGAGAGGCATTCCTCCTGGATGGTTCTGTTGAATCTCTCCACATAGGCATTGTCTGTGGGTGTTCGTACTCTTGAATGCCTGTGCTGAATTTCATTAGCTACAAGCGTTTTAGTGAGCCACTTGGAAAACTCACTTCCATGGTCTGTCTGGATCATTTTAAGTTCAAAGGGCATGTCTTCTTGTGAGTGCTGAATAAACTCCCAACTTGCGTGGGTTCCAATCTTCATCACCGGCATAGCAGAGGCCCATCTGCTGCACACGTCCAGCATAGTGTATACATAAAGTCTGTCATAATAAGGCCCATCCACAATCGTGTCTATTTGCACCAATATGCCTGGTTTTTCAGGCCGCGGTCTTTCCTCATACTGGTGCCACTTCTTCCACTTGCTGTATTTGGTCATCTCGTTCCTTTTGAGTGTTCTCTTCACACTGGAAAGACTCACTTCGTAGCCATCTCTTTCCAGAAAATAGTGAATCACTTCTGCACACCGCTGGTACTTGAGTCTGTACTCTATGACTTTCTGCACTGTCTCTGCAGAAAGCTCACTGGGGTGCGAATGGGGACGTGAGCTTTCTGTGGGAATGGTGTGGCCATAGTTATTGCCTCTGAGCTTTTCCACCCACCGCACAATGCTGCTTTGGTTAAAACCTGTGTGTCTGGCCACTTCGCGTGTGCTCCAGCCTTTTTCCAGAACTAACTTTGCTGCCTCCATTCGCACCCGAGGCAGATGGGGATTTTTGTGTATGCCATGTCCATATCTTTGCACAGGGGTGATGCAAAGCTATTGAACCATTACAGGCACTTGACACACAACAAAATTTATTTTGCATTCGCGCGCATCAAAATCACCCCGCAAGCGGCTCTCAAAAGCAAAATCAAAAGCGAACTTTCTGGCGCACTTCTTCAGGAAAAGCCTTGAGCGCAAACAAAATTCCAATATAAACCCCGGCCCCCAAAAAGCTCAAGAGCAGCACGTTCAAATTTTGCAGCCCCCACAGTTCGTAAGTGGGATCTTTTAAAAAGTAAACCACCGCTCCCATGGCAAAACCCGCCAGGGAAATTTTAGCAAAATTGCCCCACTCCACTCGATAGCGTAAATACCGGCGTGCCGTCCATCCGGCAATCAACAAAATGAAAATTTCTGTAGCCACCGTCGTCCACGCCGCCCCGCGAAAACCCCACGTCGAAACCGCCCACAAATTCACGCTAATATTGAAGAGCGCCGCCGCTCCATTGATCCACAAAAGCTTGCCCTGCTTGCCCAAAGCCACCAGCGAATAATTGTACAAACTGCCGCTGAACGAAAGGCACATGGCAATCGCCAAAATTTGCAAGGCTATGTCAGATCCATAAATCCCTTCATCTAAACGGCTCAAAAACTCCGGTTGAGTGATCAAAAAAATGATGGGATACGCCAGCAAATAAAGCCCAATGGCCATGGGGAGTCCCGCCATGTACAAAAAACTCATGCACAGCTGCAAAATGCGTTCCACCTTGGCCTTCCCACCGCTTTCCTCAGCCTCCTTCAGTGCGCGGCTCAGCACCGGCAAAACGCTGTTCATAAAAAACACCGGAATCACATTCAAAATCTCCAAAATGCGCATGGCAGGACCGTAAAACCCAAGCTCCTGTGGCCCCTTAATGAAGAGGATCATAATACTGTCGATGCGAAAGTAAATCATGTTCAAAACCAGTGCGATTCCATAAGGGAAAGCCCCTACAAAAATCTCTTTCCAATAGCTTTTATCAAAACGCGGAGCAAGCTGAGCGTAGCGCTGTGCGCAGTAATAGGTGTAGACAAAAGAGAACAAATTCCCCACCAGCCCGGCGAACATCAATTGATTGAAAGAGGACTGACTCGGTTCCCCTGAAAAGAAGTAAAAAATCACTGCAAGCATCCATCCAAAAGAAAGCAACTTTCCAAAAACCAAAGCCGCTGTGGCGTATTGCATTTTGAGTTCCACCTGCAAAACGCTGGATGCGGTGCCCTGCAAAATGGCAAAAAACACCGCCAAAGCTGCAATGGCCACTCCTCCTGGAATGTAGGTTCCTTGGTAAGCAGGGATCAAAAATGCGGCCACCACGGCAATCGCCATAGCCACGGCCGCCGTCACAATGCGCATGCCAAAAATATTGCCCGCCACAAAACTGCGTTCGCGCTCGCCCTTGCTCATTTCACGCACGCCGATAGTAAAAAGCCCAAAGTCCGCCGCGATTCCAAAAAACGCCAAAAATTCATAAACCGCCGTATACATTCCATAGCCCTCCACACTCAAAAAGTGAGACACCGCTTTCAAAATGCCAATGCTGGTCACCGCCATGATCGCACGTCCTGCGACTTGAATCACAGTGTTCCCCAAGATTTTTTTCGCAGTCGTCATTGGCGACATTGTAGAGCTTCTTTCGGTGCAAAACAAACCTTGCTTCAAGAGCCCCCTTTACATCCCCTCAACTTGAGCCTTCACAAAAACGCTATCTTTTTGCTATCATTTTTGTGAACAACTTAATCAAGCACTCATGCCTGCCAAAAAGCAAATTCTCATTCGCCTCGACCCCGAACTTTACGAATACGCTCGCTTCAAGTGCCAGAACGAGTGGGGCATTGGACTCAGTCCGCTCATCAAAGTATTTTTAAAAGCCTTTGTCACTCAAGATGGAGTGGGTTTTTGGATAGGGGATCAAAACCTGCGTCGAAAATTCAACGATTGGCTCCTCAAAAAAGCGCTAGAAAAGAACCGAAAAGGGAGACACGCGCCACTGCCCGGCCCTCGCCTCAAAGATCTTTACGAGTTATAGTCTCCTCATGCAAGAACTCAAAGACCGCCTCCAAGCCCTTCGTGAAGACGTGGAGAAATCCCTGACTCACCTGGACCTTCCCACCAAAAAGGCCCGCCTCGCCGCTCTCGAAACCGAGATGTCCGCCCCCGATTTTTGGAACGAGCAAGCCAAAGCCCAAAAGGTTTCCAAAGAAGCCGGACTCGTGCGCAACACCATAGCCGCCTGGACCGCGCTCGATCAAGAAACCCGCGACCTCATTGAACTTTTAGACCTCACCGACGAAAACGACAAAGCCGCCCTAGCTCAACTCGAAGCCAACCTAAAAACCGCCGAAGAAACCCATCACGCCCTCAGCGTTCAACTTTACCTCTCCGGCCCCTACGACAGCGCTTCCGCCATCCTCTCTTTTCATGCAGGAACAGGAGGTGTAGACGCCCAAGACTGGGCCGAAATGCTCATGCGCATGTATTTGCGCTACTGCGAAAATAAAGGGTGGAAAACCACTCAACTAGATCTATCCACCGCCGAAACCGCAGGCATCAAATCCGCCTCTTTTAAGGTGGAAGGGGACTACGTTTATGGCACCCTCAAACACGAACACGGCGTGCATCGCCTTGTGCGCATCTCCCCTTTCAACGCCAAAGGCACCCGCGAAACGTCTTTTGCCATGGTGGATGTATCCCCCGAAATCGAAGAAGCCGAACTCGAAATAAAAGAAGATGATCTTGACTGGGAATTCATCCGTGCCAGTGGAGCCGGCGGCCAAAACGTGAATAAAGTTTCGAGCGCCGTGCGCCTCATCCACAAACCCACCGGCCTCGTCATGACCTGCCAAACCGAGCGCAGTCAGATTCAAAATCGTATGAACGCGCTGAACATGCTCAAGTCCAAACTGCTCGCCATGCAAGAGCAAAATCACCTCAAAACCATTCAAGAACTCACCGGCGAACACTTCAAAAACTCTTGGGGCAACCAAATCCGTTCCTACGTTTTGCAGCCTTACCAAATGGTAAAAGACCATCGTACCGACCACGAAACAAGCCAAGTGGACAAGGTTCTCGACGGAGACCTAGACGGATTCATAGAGGCTAGTTTAAAATTGAGACACTGATTAACCTGCAATTTATGCCATTAGGAGACCATTACAACGGACGCATAGGGGAAGACAATGCAGTGACCACTTCTTTAAGAAGACCAGAGCTGCAAGGTGAAGCTTCCGGGAGCAAAGAGGCTAAAGCACCATTACAATTCACGCCAGAAGGGGTTAAGGGCAAGGTCGATAACGTTCTCAATCCTCAAGATGCTGAAGATCACCTCTCAAATGGAGACCGTTTTCACGCAACCCACTGATGCCCATCCCCGTAGAACAAGGCAAAGAAAACACCATTCTTCGCACGGTTTCTAAACCTGTGAAGAATTTCACGCCTGAACTGCGCAAATTTGCTGAAGAAATGACCAAAACCATGCACTTCGAAAAGGGCGTGGGCATTGCTGCACCTCAATGCGGAAAAAACATCCGCATGGCCATTGTCATGCTCAATCCCGGGCAAAAAAACGAGATCGTCTTCCCCATCGTCAACCCCGAAATCCTAGAACTTTCCGAAGAGATGGAAGACGGCGAAGAAGGCTGCCTCAGCCTGCGCGGCTTTTGGGGCAAGGTGAAGCGTCACTCCTTTCTCACCGTACGTTTCCAAAACCTAAAAGGCCAAGAGCAAACCCTCACCCTCGAGCACTTCAACGCTCGCATCATTCAGCACGAAGTGGACCACCTGGACGGCAAACTCTTCATCGACCGCGCCCACGAAATTGAAGAGAAGAAAAAGAAGAAATCAAAATAAATCTCGCCACCCCTTGACCAATCGAACCACTCGCCACCACAGAGGGCGGTACACAAAGACCCGCGATCCAGCATAGCTCACGCGCTGCCCCCCAAAGCGCGTTTTGAACTGAGTCACTCCGGCCCAAGCGTGCTTTTCATCCCCCTCTGGTGCTACTCCAAAAAAATCATAGGTTTCACAGCCCTCCTGAATAGCGTCGCAAATCGCCTGCCATTGGATCAAATAAGGAGCCATCACCTTGCGATCTTCATTGGACGAAGCTCCGTAATAATAAGTCGCCACACTGCCAAAAAAAGTGGCCAAAATGCCACCTACGACGCGCCCTTCATACTCCGCCACATACAAACGCGCCTTTCCATCCAATTCCTCCAAAAACGCCCGATAAAAGCCAAGAGGATGCACCGAAAAGCCATCCCGCCCTCCCGTTTGCTGCACTAGGGCATGAAACGCCGTCACATCCGCCTCCGTACCCCGGCGCACCTTCACCCCCGCTTTCTCCGCGATTTTGATGTTGTAACGCCCCTTTTGAGTCATCTCTTCCAAGAGCTTTTTCTCACCCTTTTTCAGGTCTAAAAACAAGCTGTGCACAGGGGTATAACTGATGGACTCAGCACAGCCCCCCAGGGCCAAAGCTTCCGGCAAAAAGCCCGGTTCCACGCGCAAATACACATCCCCATGCAGGCGAGCCCAGTTGCGCAGCGCTTCCAGGAGTAGCCCCCACGCCTCATGGGCCTCTTCCGCTGTCATTCCCTCCTTAAAAACAGGCCCACGCGGAGCCCACAGCCACGTTTTTCCAAAACCCATTTCTTGTCGCACCACCAAAAGCGTGGCTAAAAATGCCCCCTCTTTTTCGTCCCCTTCCGCATCCACCACCGCAAACACCCTAAACGCGGGCCGCCCCGGAATTTTCACCTGAAACTCGCCCCATTCCCAACTTTGCTCAATGGGACTTCCCTTTGCAACCGTCACAAAAGCATTCAGGACCTTTTTGTGAGATGAATCGAGGACGGCAACATGCATGCTGAAAGTGTAGCAAAGCTTGAAACAAGGAATTCGCGAAAACTATTTACTAAAATTAAAAAAGGTTATAATTCTAAACCATAAACACTGGCACTGGACGGGCTGAATCCGAACACTTAATGGATTAGGATTTTTTGAGTTTTGTGATTTCGCGGTGCACCAAAAGAGCTTCTTTTGGGGTGAGATAATTCAAACACTTGAGCGGTCTACGATTGAGTTTTTCTTCAAGCCTTTGAATGAAAGCTTTACTGTATTTTGAAATATCACTGCCTTTAGGAATATCTTTCCGAATGATTTTATTCGTGTTTTCCACTGTGCCCTTTTCCCATGAATGATAAGGGTGGCAAAAGTAGATTTTAATGCCCAGCAGCTTCTCCAATTCCTTGTGTTTCTGGAAGAGAATATCATTGTCCGTAGTCATGCTTTGAAGCTCTGGAAAACGTTTTTGGATTCGCAAAAAAGCCTCATGAACTTCTTCAATCGTCACTGGGAAGATCTTTTCAAGAAATGAAACTCTTAGTTTCCTGTCCACAGCAACCAAAAGTGAACCCTTTCCCGTTTTCCCTGAAACTATGAAATCTCCTTCAATGTCTCCCACATCTTCTCTCATTTCTATTCTGTTAGGACGCTCATTTATGAACGTTCTGTCCGAAAGTTTTGAAAGTACTTTGGGCCTCTTTCTTCGATGTTTTGTTTTCTGCTCACGTTCATACTCCAAAGCTCTTCCATAGGGGCTTTTTAGGAAGCGATAAATACTGTCTTTGGAGGCAAAAGGAAGAGCTCCCTCTTGGCATTTGAGTCTCCCAGAAATAGCGGCTGGAGAAATATCATCTCTTAGTTTTTCTTCTACGAAATCTCTCAATTTCTTGTTCATTGCAACTTTCTTCCCTTGAAAGCGAGCGGAGCGCCTTCGTACATAGCTTTTCTGCTGTGCTTTCTTCGGGTTATAGCTGCCATTCACTTCATTACGTTTGAGTTCATCTGAAACAGTTGAAACACTTCTCTTCAGACTTTTAGCGATAGCTCTGAGCGAATATCCTTTCCCCTTCAGTATGAATATTTCATCCCTCTCACTTTTGGAAAGCTGTGAGAACTTCTTAGCGTTTTTTTCATGAACTCATCTTACCAAGTGTTCGGATTCAAATGAGAATCTAGGACTCCTGCATGGAACTTAGTAAAAATCCTTATACTGAAGAAATAAGGCAAGGAAGAGAGTTGGACAACGCCGCCGGCCTTTCTCCTTATTGGATTATGCCCGCAAACCGAGCAACTGCTCATCAAGCGCTGGAAATTGACCTAGATGCAGCAGCAGTTGCCACTAGAATGGCAGCAACTACAGCCGCACTTCAGTAAGCCAAGACACCCTGAGAATCTCCTCCAGGCGCAATGCCAAGGCAAAAGCTCCTTCATCGGAATAATCTTTACAAAAAACAGAAAAGGCTTAAAATATAAGCTTTGATCGAACCCTGCATCCTCAACAAGCACACCTCAAATGTCTGATGCCGAACACAACGTAACAGAAGAACTAGACGCCAATGGTTCAGGCGAGCAATTACTGGATAAACAATGGCGCAAGGTCTTGCTGGAACGTGTCGCTCAAATTCAAATAGGCTTAAAGCTAAAAAAACCACGGAAATTTGAAACGGAAGAAGAAGTCCACCAATGTCTCGCTTCATTTGGAGCCAATACGCGCACAGTCTTGAGCGTTATTTTGGGAATAGAGGGGGAACAAACATGGGTGACTCGCCAAGAACCTTGGCATCAGCCAGATCAGATGAGGCGTTCAGTTGAACAGGGTTCTTTGGATGTTTTTGCTAGAAAAAAGTCCTACCGTGGGCAGGAACTAAACGGACATTTGTCCTCATGGAACGTTAGCTTAAGGTCTCAACGCTTAGAAAATGACGTGATTTCACAGTTTCAGCCAAACGACCCCTGTTTGCCCATCACATTGCAGGTGAATTTCACACCCAGCAAGCACAAGATAAGAGCCAAGGCACAGACTAGACTGGAGCCCATGGGAAGAAGAGTCCAAGAATTTTTTCGGGGATGCAGTCCGGTGTCCCTAAACTACCAGGACGATTCCCTCACAATCGAAGCTCCATTCAAAGATATTTTTCAGTGTGGAGAAGACGGCGAAAACTACAGAAGAACTTCCCCTGTTGATTTTCTCTGTATCACGATGGAGGAGGCAGCGTTAGCAGGAAAAGGAGCGAAAGGGGCAGACCTATTCAACCGAGTGGCGACGTGCTTAACTCCTCAGTTAGGAGCAGGCTTCAAGTCAGCGGCGAGGAGCAGTGTCCCAGCACCCCTATTCCGGCACAGCGCTTATTTTTTGACATCACCGAGCTCAACAGAGGCCCCTCAAGTGGCATCATTTTTTGGAATCACAACGGAGCAAATCCATGCCGCACTCACTTCTGCATTTTCTGTCGGATGAACGCTGGAATATCGTATTCGCTGCCACCGTCCTCACTCATAGGGAGTGAAGGATTGCTGAGCTTCATGTCCAAATTGGACTTAGGAAGCCCACTGGACTGAGCCGGTTTTTGAGCCATGGCACTGGTCCCCATAGGTCGATATTCCCCAAGAGGTCTAGCGATTTGGACACCGCGCTTAACGTCGTCGAAACCGGTTGCCACCACGGTGATTTTGATTTCCCCGGTGTAAGAGTCGTTGATGACCGCTCCAAAGATGATGTTCGCCTCGGGGTCGGCAGCTTCGGTAATAATACGAGCCGCTTCGTCCACTTCAAACATAGAAAGATCGGATCCTCCAGTGATGTTGAACAAGATTCCCTTGGCACCTTGAATGTCGAGCTCGAGGAGCGGGCTTTCCACCGCCGCGCGAGCGGCTTCGGCAGCACGGTTTTCCCCAGTTCCGTATCCAATTCCCATGAGGGCGCTTCCGGCATTTTCCATAATTGCTTTCACATCCGCAAAGTCCACGTTGATCATGCCATGCACAGTGATGAGGTCAGAGATGCCTTGCACACCTTGGCGCAGCACGTCGTCCACCACCATAAATGCTTCCGCGAGCGGGGTTTTTTTATCGATGAGGGACAAAATCTTGTCGTTCGGAATCGTGATCAAGGTGTCCACTTTGTTCTTCAAATTCTCGAGACCTTCTTCCGCTTGAGTGCGACGGCGATGTCCTTCGAAGGTGAAAGGTTTGGTCACCACAGCCACGGTCAGTATGCCCATGTTTCGTGCAATTTCTGCGATCACCGGCGCTGCTCCTGTTCCGGTTCCACCGCCAAGCCCACAGGTAATGAAGAGCATCTCAGTTCCCTCCAAAGCCTGTTTGATTTCTTCCATGGACTCTTCAGCCGCTTGGCGTCCGATGTCGGGATGACTTCCCGCTCCGAGTCCACGCGTCGTAGCTTTTCCAATGTTGATCTTCACCGCAGCCTCGCTGTGGTAAAGCGCCTGCGCATCGGTGTTCACCGCAATGAATTCAATCCCCTTGATGTTGGATTTCACCATTCGATTTGCAGCATTTCCTCCGCCCCCACCGACTCCAACCACTTTGATACGCGCAATAGGAGCGCCTTCCGAAGGATTCACTTCGAAGTTTTTACGAGGTTTAGTTCCAGAGAACAGCGTTTTCAAGCTGTCGTCGTTCTGAGATGAGCTAGTGGCCATACAGGCAGGGGTAAAGGATTAGGGGCGGCGTAGATCACTCGGGGAAGCCGAGCGTTGATAACAAAAGAAATTTTTATTTTAGTAAAACACTCTATCACGGCAAAAGGCCGCGGAACCAGGTCTTGATTCCCTGGCCCACTTTTTGCAGATCGAAATTCTTTAAATCAAATTTAAAATTATAACTTTCACCTTGGAAACGAGAGCCCCAAACCACGAGCCCAAGCACGCTGGCATAGGCGGGGTCTTCAATCTTGTCCACCACCCCTTCGTAGTTGGTGGGGAATCCGATTTGAATGGGCAAATTGAGCACTTCACGAGCGAGATCAATGACGCCCGGCATTTTCACCGCCGCGCCACACAAAATGGCTCCGGCAGGCAACATTCCGTCGCGTTGAACCTTGGCGAGCTCATCCTTCACCATCGCAAAGATCTCGTGGTAACGAGCCTGGATGATTTCAGCGAGCTGCTTTTTGGAAACCGTTTGCGTATCGATTTTCGAGAGCAAAGAAAGATCGATGGTTTCGCGATCATGAATATCTTCGGGGATACAAGACCCATACTCAATCTTGATTTTTTCAGCGGTGTCGATAGAGGTGCGCAGGCCAATCGCAATGTCGTTGGTCACATTGTCACCCCCCACCGGCAAGGACGCACTGTGCAGCACGGTTCCTTCTTCAAACACAGCCACGTTGGTTCCTCCGCATCCGATGTCGATGACCACCACGCCGAGTTCTTTTTGGCGCTTCGTTAAAACAGCCTCAGCGGCTGCAAGTCCACAAGGAATGATGTCATTGATGTCCACTCCGGCTTGATGCACGCATTTTTCAATGTTCTTCACGGCAGGCACGAGCCCGGTCACTAGGTGCGCGAGCACTTCCAAGCGGATTCCCGTCATGCCCACAGGGTATTTGATGCCCATTTGTTCATCCACGGTGAACGCTTTTGGGATGATGCGCAAAATTCTTCGGTTGTTCGGAATAGCCACTGCTTGAGCCGCTTCGAGCACGCGATCCACATCATCTTCAATGATTTCGTTCCCGGTGTGAGAAATCGCGATCACGCCCTTGGAGTCCATGGACGCGATATGGTCCCCGGAAATTCCCAAGAAAACCGCATGCACAGGTTCCCCCGCCATACGTTCGGCATCTTCCAAAGCAGATGAAATATTTGTCACCGTTTCTTCCACGTCAATGATGTTTCCTTTACGCAGTCCTCCAGAAGGGGAAACCCCCACTCCAATGATGTTGGGCTGAGTGCTTTGGTCGTCCATCACGGCCACAGCGGCACGGATTTTTGAGTTCCCAATATCAAGCCCAGCGATTATACGATGTTTTGGCATGAGCCGACTTTAGACCACCTTCACTAGCATTTCAAGAGCATGTAATTAAAAAATAACGCTGCCACAAGCCAATTTTCGCAACTTGACTAAAAAATGTATGCGGATTTAACAGCTTCAAACGGCCCGAAGCCCGCATTTTTTAAAATGCCGGAATTTACGCTTGCCTTAGCATGAAAATATGGAGGGAATTGGACACCCCGCACCCAAGTTCGAACAAACGTTTTGCACAAGCCAAAAATGGGTGAACAAAAAAAGGGTTCAAGCACCCTCTTAAAGCGGGAGTCAGAAGTAAAGTTTGACAAAACCAAACTTAATGTTAAATTAAAGAGCATGATGCACCGGCACTGGACGGGCTGAATCCGAACACTTAATGGATTAGGATTTTTTGAGTTTTGTGATTTCGCGGTGCACCAAAAGAGCTTCTTTTGGGGTGAGATAATTCAAACACTTGAGCGGTCTACGATTGAGTTTTTCTTCAAGCCTTTGAATGAAAGCTTTACTGTATTTTGAAATATCACTGCCTTTAGGAATATCTTTCCGAATGATTTTATTCGTGTTTTCCACTGTGCCCTTTTCCCATGAATGATAAGGGTGGCAAAAGTAGATTTTAATGCCCAGCAGCTTCTCCAATTCCTTGTGTTTCTGGAAGAGAATATCATTGTCCGTAGTCATGCTTTGAAGCTCTGGAAAACGTTTTTGGATTCAAAAAAGCCTCATGAACTTCTTCAATCGTCACTGGGAAGATCTTTTCAAGAAATGAAACTCTTAGTTTCCTGTCCACAGCAACCAAAAAGTGAACCCTTTCCCGTTTTCCCTGAAACTATGAAATCTCCTTCAATGTCTCCCACATCTTCTCTCATTTCTATTCTGTTAGGACGCTCATTTATGAACGTTCTGTCCGAAAGTTTTGAAAGTACTTTGGGCCTCTTTCTTCGATGTTTTGTTTTCTGCTCACGTTCATACTCCAAAGCTCTTCCATAGGGGCTTTTTAGGAAGCGATAAATACTGTCTTTGGAGGCAAAAGGAAGAGCTCCCTCTTGGCATTTGAGTCTCCCAGAAATAGCGGCTGGAGAAATATCATCTCTTAGTTTTTCTTCTACGAAATCTCTCAATTTCTTGTTCATTGCAACTTTCTTCCCTTGAAAGCGAGCGGAGCGCCTTCGTACATAGCTTTTCTGCTGTGCTTTCTTCGGGTTATAGCTGCCATTCACTTCATTACGTTTGAGTTCATCTGAAACAGTTGAAACACTTCTCTTCAGACTTTTAGCGATAGCTCTGAGCGAATATCCTTTCCCCTTCAGTATGAATATTTCATCCCTCTCACTTTTGGAAAGCTGTGAGAACTTCTTAGCGTTTTTTTCATGAACTCATCTTACCAAGTGTTCGGATTCAAATGAGAATCTAGGACCACAAAGGAAATCACTATTCTGCTGAACGGCCATATACTTTGGGAAATAGACAATTAATCCCCCTTAAAAAACTAGGACAAGGAGGGGCCGGTGAAGCATGGTTAGTAGAAAATGAGGAGGCAGAGCTTTTTACTTTAAAACTCCTCAACGATCGCCAGAATTATTCATGGAAAATAGCCAGAGCAATAGAAAGAGCTTATAAGTTGAGAGGGCAACTCTCTGAAAATGGAACTCCTCAAATCAATATACAAAATTTTCGCTCCAATCCAGAAAGAGGAAATGGAGGTGTTCTTTTTTCATTCCACGAAGGTAATAACCTAAAGGAATACGTTCGAGAGAAAGACTTCAATGAACGAGCGCAATTATTAGCAGAATTACTTCCAAAGGCAAAAGCCCTTTGTGATAATTTAGGAGAAAGTGGGATTGCCCATAATGACATTAGACCCGAAAATATAATTATTGGCTCAGACGGCAAAGTAACACTAATTGACATCGACTTCTTAACCAAACACGAAGAAACATCAAATCTTTGTATAGGGCCTGCATGGTATGTTGCTCCAGAAGTTTTGCAGGGGAAGGTACACCCTCATAGTGATACATTTTCATTAGGAGTCACCGCTTGGACTGTGCTAATGGGAAATTTAAATACAATACCCGATCCGCGACTCATAGCAGAGCATAAAAGACAGGGAGGAGATTTTTTTGACACGCCAAAGGTTGCGGGAACGCTAAATCAGTTACGTGGCACTCTAGAAAGAGCAAATCCATTAATGTGCGATGAGATGTGCAATCTCGTAGCTACAAGGCCAGCGGACAGAGTGCTTTCTAAAACAATCTCCCTTGCACCTCTTCCTTCTGTTCCAATTCTCGCCGGTAGTCCCAGCCTTTATTGAGAGCTTCTAGGCGTCTCCATAAGGAACGGAAAGCCATTTTTTCGAATAAAATGCGGGCTTTTTCCATGTCGAAATCATGAATTTTGCAGGCAGGCAAATCCAAATGCACCCCGTCTTCTCTCACAATCGTCGCCACTTTTTTACACAGTCTCGCTTCCGCTTCATGGGCCCGCATGAGTTCCCGAATGCGCACCGGCTCCACTTCTTCAAGGTGTTCATAAATCCCTTCAATGCTGCCAAATTGCTCCAGCAGTTTGCAGGCCGTCTTATCCCCAATGCCAGGCACACCCGGAATATTGTCGCTGTGGTCGCCCGAAAGCCCTTTAAAATCCGGAACCTGTTCGGGCCAAACGCCCATTTTAGCCTTCACTGCGTCCCTGTCGTAGCGCGTCACCTTGGTGTATCCGCTCACCGGGGAAACCACGATCGTTCGCCCCCGCACCAGCTGGAACGCATCCTTATCACCCGTCACAATCAAAGTCTCCACCTCGGGATTTTTCTCTGCCTCTTCCGACAAAATGCCCAAAAAATCGTCCGCCTCAAAACCCTCTTTTTCATAAAAAGGGATAGAAAGCGCCTCCAAAACCTGCCTCACCAAAGGGAATTGCCGGATCAGCGCATCGTCGGTCTTCACACGAGTCGCCTTATATTCGCTAAAAATTTCATCCCGAAAAGTGGGACCGTACATGTCCCAGGCCGTGGCCAAAAAGTCAGGCTTTTCCACCTCCAAAATGCCCAAAACGATGCTGGTGAACCCGTAAACGGCATTGGTTTGTGTGCCGTCGGGGGCCTTCAAAGTAGGAGGCACAGCGTGGTAACAACGGTGCACCAAGGCATTTCCATCAATAAGGATGAGTTTCTTCACGCGCGAAGTTTAGCGCGATTGCCATTGAAAAACCACAAAGTTTCTGCTACAATGATCCAATTGATTCACGTATGGCAAAAACAAAAATCAAGGCCCTTCAACTCAAAGTCCGCATTCCTAAATTGATCTTGGACATCCGCGGCGCAGACCCCAAACTTCTGGAGGAACTGGCTCCCGCCCTCGAAAATCTGGACGCCAGAGTGCGCATCCTCGGCCCAGGTCTCAAGACCCTTCCCCACGCCTTTTCTTTGGAGGAAGCCCTGGAAGAAGCCCACGTTTGGGTGGTTTTAGCCCCTCACCTGGCCAAAGACTTTTCTATGGTGGCGGAACGCGGAATCGTGCCTGTAATGAGAGAAGGATTGCATCAAGAGGCCGAAAACTACAACCCTGTTCAAGAAAACGGCAACGCCTTTCTTTTTCACGAGCCCAGTGCATGGCAAATTTACGGAGCCATCGTGCGCGCCACCGAAAACTTCGCCTTCAGTTACGACTGGGAAAACCTGCGCAGCCAAGGCCGCTGCTTAATGGAGCGTGTTTAGGAGGCTTTTAATAAAAGCTTCATCTCTCAATTCGTCACACGCCAAATCCTCCAGAGGACACGCCAACGAAGCCGCAGAGAAAGTGGTGTTTTTAAATGGAAAAACATAGCTCAAAACATCTCCTCCAAACCAGTCTTCACGATAAGTATCGCCCGAAAGCGCTGCTAAGTTAAAATGACCTTTCTGCAAGTAGGAAGAGTTGTCTTCCGTGATCTCCACCGCCACATAGTCATCCTTTTTCGAGAGATGAACCCCCATGAGATCTCCATAAGCCAAGCAGGCCGCATCAGTGGTTTCAGCAAAAGTAAGCAAATCGTTGTAGTCGTCTTTTAGATAATAAGCTCGGTAGGCTTCATATTCGGGCACAATCGTAAAACCGATTCCCCAATCAGAAATAAAATATTCAGCCCCTGCTTCCGTGATCGAAACCGGCTCCACCAAGCTTCGTTCGCGAAGTTCTTTTGCCGTGCTCTCATCGGGATAGGGCGAGCCATTTTCACAGATTTGATAACCCAAAAAATCACGGTTGTCCGTGCCCTTTTCAAGAGCCCTTTGCGCATCGTGAGGAGCGACGAAATCACTCCAAAAATCGATTTCAGATAGACAAAGATCGCTGTACCTAGAGCCCGGGTAAAACTCCAAAACCTGGAGGTGAACGCTGCTAACATCTTTCGCGTTGAGTTCAAAAACTGCATTCCATAAACTTCTTCAAACGAGAGCGTTTCATCCACAGAATCCACTTGTTCGGAACCGTTGTAAGTAAGAGCCACTGTTTTCCAACGCGCATTCTTAAAAAACAAAGCTTCGTCCACTGCATAGCCGGGCACAAATCCCACACTGCCCAAGTCGGTCATTGTATCGAAAGTCAGGGTCAAGCTGGGCAAGGCCTCCGCCGTGCACCATGCGGTTCCCCAATTTTCGTCAAAGGCAAAACGTGGATCGTAAGCCAGCCTTTCGATCTCATCGTAAGGCAAAAAAGAGGAAGCCACCGCCTCTGTGAGATACCGGTTTGAAGTGACTGAATACTCTTCTTCAACCGGGGCCAAAGGCTCCTCGATTTCGCCGAGTCCCAGAGGCTTAACCGGCGATTCAGAGCCAAATCCAAAACCAACGAAACCCACGAACAGAAACACCACCACCACGAAGATTGCTCCAACAAGAAAGAAATGAGGTTTCATCTTTAATCCAGGTTATCAATCCCTCCCCCAGAAGACCCTCCATCGGGCAGGCGGAAGTTGGAAACGAAATCGAAAATTTCACCCAAATTGATGTATTGCACCACGTTGAGCCCCACCGCATTCCCCACCATGATCACAATCACCACCGAAAGCATGGTCACCACCAGCCCCACAATGGCATAACGAATGGTGGACACAGCTTGCTTGATTTTGCCCTCGTCTCCTCCTGAAAGAATGAAAGAAATACCTCCAAAAAAGATGAAAACGACGCTCAAAAACCCGGCAATGATGATTCCATAAGCAATGGTGCGATTCACAATTTCGAGTGCATCGTAACGCTGAGCCACGTCCAAAATCGAACCTTCATTCACAGTGGCGAGTACAAACGGAAGAAAAGACATAGCGCGGATTAAAGTGCTGCCATATTAGCTTACCGTCCCATCCGGTTCAACAATTTTCAAATTGTAACGGGCATCGTTCTTAGCCCCCATCATCCTCAAAAGGACGCGAAGGGACTTGGCCGTTTGCCCCGATTTACCGATGATTTTACCCATATCGGGTTGAGCCACCCTCAAGGTGATGAGCACGCCAAGGCTGTCGACGGTCATTGTCACCTCCACCGCATCGGGAGCATCGACAATGTTTTTAACAACAAACTCAATAAAATCTCGAGCGGCATTTCCTGATACATCAGAAGGCATAAAATAGGCGTTAATGAAAGTGGGAATTACTGAGCTGCCACTTCTTCGGCAGGAGCTTCGGCCACAGGGGCTTCAGCTGCAGGTGCGGAGGGAGCAGGCGCCACTGCACTTTCAACAGGGGCTTTGGTAGCTTTGCGTTTTTTGTTGCGGTTCCCAATGAATTTTTCCATGCCACTCACCCCCTGAGCTTTCATGAGGCTGGCCACGGTATCAGAAGCTTGCGCTCCTTTAGAAACCCAGAACTCAAATCGATCCTTCTTAAACTCGAGCTTCTTGTTCTCAGAAGGATTGTAGAAACCGATCACTTCCATGTGCGCTCCTTTCACAGCAGCCCTTTTTTCAGCCACCACAATGCGATAAGCAGGTTCATTGGTCTTCCCGATACGAGTCAAACGGATTACGAGCACAGAAATTAGGTTAAATTGCCTATCGATTTTAGTGTTGAACGGTGAATTGTCAAGCAAAAAAACGGTTCCAGCCGCATCCTTAAGCCTCCACCACCGTTCTCAAATCGTCCACGCCACTGTGTTCTGCCATATTCAAGTTGAGTTGCACTAAAAGTTCATGCCGGTGCACATAAACCCGTTGGGCCCACACACTGCTGGGCACCGCAATGTACAAAATTTTTCCTTTCACAAACTTGGGGCGAACCACCGGGGATGCATCTTCGCCCAAAATGCTAGGCATGAGAGTTCTAAAACGCTGACAAACCAAAGCAGCACGGGCCTCCCGCTCAATCTTGTACTTAGCCAGGGCCTTGGGGATAAAATCTGAAAAAAGAGAGAAATCACTCATCGATTGAAGTATAAACCTCCAAGGTCTCCTTAGCCATTTTTTCCCAAGAAAACTTCAAACTGTGCTTGAGCCCGCATTCGCGAAGTTCCGCCTGCAAAGTGGGGTCTAAAAGCACCTTGCGCACGTTGTTGGCGATGTCTTCAGGGTCATAAGGATCAAAAAACAGCGCATTGTGCTCACCACACACCTCCGGGATGCAAGAGGTTTTGGAGGCAACCACGGGCGTTCCACAACGCATCGCTTCAAGCGGAGGTAAGCCGAACCCTTCGTAAAGAGAAGGAAAAACATAAACTTTGGCCGCCTGATACAGCGCCACGAGTTCCGCTTCAGAAACCATGCCCGTGTAAATCACATGATGATCCAGCCCCAATTCGCTGACGGTACGTTTCACTTCGGGGTAATAAGGATCTTCCTCACCCGTGATGACCAAAGAAAGATCAAAACCCTCATTCCCTTCGCGCAGCAGGGCAAACGCTTTGACCAAATTCACCAAATTTTTATGTCCACGCCACACGCCGGTGTAGAGCAAAAAGTCCTTAGAAATGCCATATTTGCGCTTCACATGCTCAATCTGCTCTTTGTTTTCACGCGGACCAAATTGTTCGCACACTCCTTCATAAATCACGTCAATTTTGGAAGAAGGCGTGCCAATGACTTCCATGAGGTCTTGCTTGGTGTTTTCAGAAACAGCGATGACTTTTTTACTGTGTTTTACCGCAGATTTCAGCACCCAATTGTAGGCGGTGCGATAAAAAGCCGAATTCATTTTCTTGCCCGGGAAGAAAGAAAGCGTCAAATCGTGGATCGTCACCACGCTGGGCTTGCTGTACAAAATAGGAGCATTGAAATGCGTGAAATGCATCAGGTCGAGCTTGGCCCTTTTCAAAATGCGCAAGTAACGAACTTGCTCTTTTAAAGTGTAATGCCGCGCATTCACCAAAACCTTTGAAAAGCGCTTGTTTGGGGGCTCAAACGCATCGTATTCAGGGCGATTCATAAAAATCACATACTCATTTTTCTTGTCCAATTCAGCCAGGTGACGAATGAGTTCATACACATAGCGGCCAATTCCTGTGAACTCGGCACTGTACATGCGAGCATCGATTCCAATTCTCATGATGTGCTTTTAAGCCTAGCCGTTCTACACGAAGTTCCCGGTGGGGTCAAAGGGCTTGCAGGCCAACAGTGCTGGCCAAAACATCTACCAGGAAATAAACCATTGTGCTATACCAAGAACATGAAAGAATTTTTCAAGAAGAATTTCGCCATAGTGTTGGCCTTTGCCTTGCCGGTTGTGTTTATAGCCGTCATCGCTTTGAGTGCCTACCTCCCGTCCATTTTTCTCTCTACAAATTATAATTTCGTATACACATCTTGCACCGATGGAGTGGATTACTACCCCTATTACTGCAGTGACTATCTTCAAAAGCGCTATTCAGTGGTGAATGGGAAATTTGTCGTGAATTCCATGGATTTTGACGGAAATTATACAGCGCGTGTTTTCTTGCACGACACAAAAAACAATGAGAGCAGAGAAATCACTTTAGAGGAAGCGCAAACCCTTTCTTTAAACGGGCTTTTAACATCACCTGACGGCGTTACTGTTTCCAGCAACTACGACAGTGGAACAGATTTACTCTTTTTTGATAGCGGCTCTTCATATGGTTACTACCTTACAAAAGGCAGCAGCCGGAGCAAGCTCAATTTGATAAATAATGGGGATGGGTATTACCAAGACAACGTCCAATTTATTGGATGGGTTTTGCCTGGCAGAGATTAAAAAATTCAAGACCATGGACAAAGAAAAACTCTTGCAAGAACTTTCGCTAAAAATGAGCACCGGCGAAATAAGTCGCGAAGAAGTTCTTGGTCGACTCAATCTTGTCGCGTCCGCGAAGTCCCCACAATTTTCCGTGACGAAAATCTTGTATATTTTGGGCGCAGCAACAGTCATCATTGGCATCAGCATTTTCACTGCTCAAGTGTGGGACGATATGGGCTCTTTGAGTCGTATAGCAATCACATTGGGCCTCGGCTTACTCATCGCAGCCATGGGCTCCCTGCTGCTCAAACAAAAACCAAAGGACAACCTGGGTGCAATTTTCCATTTCATCGGTGGCATCTTGATCCCCGGTGGCGCAACGACAACGCTTTACGAGCTTCGAGTGGATTCTGTTTCTTTGTGGCTTCTTGCCATCACATTTGGCGTTATCTCCGCATTTTATTTGCTGCTGAACTCAGCTCACAAACATCCCATTTTGACATTTTTCGCAATAGCAAATGGAACAACGTTTATTTATCTCCTTGTTGAGGCGATGCTTGAAGCAACTCACCTTCCCTACGAAGATTTGTATGCTCACCTCACTATGATTATAGGGGTGAGCTATCTCTTTCTTGCGCACGCTTTTCGTGGTGGGTGGAATAAAAAATTACTTGGCGCACTTTATTTCTTTGGTAGCGGCGGATTTCTCGGTGCCGCATTCTCACAGGTTTTCGATTCTACTCCGTGGCAGTTGTTTTACTTCTTCATTGTACTCGGAGGACTATTTCTGTCTGTTTACATGAAAAGCCGCAGTATTCTCGTCATGAGCACACTTTTCCTCATCGCCCATGTTTCATACATCACAGGCGAATATTTTGCGGACTCGCTTGGCTGGCCGATTTCTCTTGTGCTTCTTGGTTTTACATTCATCGGTCTTGGCTACGCCTCGGTTACCATCAACAAGAAGTACATCAAGGGTGCTAAATGACCAAAGGGTGTTGCTTGTGTTTTTTTGAGATGACCTCTAGTATCTTTGCTATACGAACTGCTGTTTTATGGAAACGCTCATGAGTTTGAAAATACCGAGTGGGTGGGCGGTGAGTTACAATCGATTTCTTGATCTATCGATAGATGATAGTGCTCTACCGTCTGAGGATCTTGAGTTATTTGGAGAAGATATGCTTCAACTGCAGTCTATGATCCTTGAAAAAGGAGTTTGGCTTATTCCTCCGGAACATTTCTTAATAGATTTGGGTTGGTATCCGGAAGCAGATCCAAAGGGACAGTATAAGCTGCTATTGGCTCATGTGGATCGGACAAAAAACAAAAAATGGAAAGAGCTCAAGACGTTTCGTTCGAAGGATCGTTTTGAGATAAGAGAGATGCTAGAATCCTGGATTCAGGAAAAATATTGATAAGCTGTGGAATTGGTATAACACATGACAACAATGGTTCAAAAACACCCCTATTCATGGGAATTCAATTGCTCAAGACAAGGACATTGAGACTTTTCTACGAGTGATTACTCCCTGGCGCATCCTTTGCAGGCGAGCGCCCTTTTTGAAGGGAATACTTTTAAGGTGTAACGTAAGTAAGCAAAGGGCTTGCAGGAAAGCGATCTGCATGAGATATTTACGCTCTGTTTTAACAAATACGATATGCCAGATAAACCAGACGATACCCCCCAAGAGCACAGAGTCGATCGCCGTGGGGGATGGCAGGCCAGCGAAACCCCCGAGGACACAGGTTGGTCCAACGAGCGTAGGCATCACCCCCATGAGAGACCATCTCTCACTGAGGAGTCACCTGAAGCAAGGGCAGCCAGGTCAGCAGAACTTAAGGCAAAACTCGAGGTAAAATTGAAGGGAACGGGGGTAATAGTTAAGTAGAGGGAGATCCAAAGGAGCCCCTGAATGACCCAAGCCGCCCTTCACCACTCTCCCGATAAAGCTATTGCACCTCAAACAGGCTTTTGCTAAAGTGCATCCGCTCCGCTCAGGAGAGCCCTTTATGGGATGGTAGCTCAGTTGGTTAGAGCGCTGCCCTGTCACGGCAGAGGTCGCGGGTTCGAGTCCCGTTCATCCCGCCATTTTAGGAGACAATCCTATAACATCTTCGTGTCTTTCACTGTATGAACACAAATCTTAAAAAGAAGCCAAAAAGCAACGCGGTACGCATCCTCCAAGCCTTAGAACAATTGCCAATGGGCTCTTCTACCCTAAAGGACATTCGAAAAGACTATGGTGGCGAGTCTCGACTATGGGAAAAACCTACCTTTTAGACACCAATGTACTTTCGGGTCTCCTCTCAAAAGACCCCATCTACACACGCGGTGTTCAGGCTTATGCAGATGGGAACTGGGCTATTTCATCCATCACGGAATTTGAACTTTTCCTGTACAAGGAAAAGTTCGGTTTGCCATCCAACTTATTTCAGGATTTTTTAAGTGCTTTCATCGTTTATCCATTAGATACTGTGGTTTATGAAGTCGCAGCACGATTGTTTACTAAACGCCAACAGTCCAAGCCTCATATGGCCGATTTATTGATTGCTGCAAGCTCTATTGTTCATCAGGTGCCTTTGATCACAGCGGATAAGGACATGCAGAAATTATTCTGCTGAAATGAGCATGAACTCTATAGGATCAGAAATCCCAAAAGAAGATCCCCGCCCACAGTTCTTGTGCAAACTCCTTGATGGGGAGTATGAGAATGTAGGCATTTTTCGAAGCCTCTACTGAAACAATTTTCAGGTGAGTGACCACAGATTGAGGCCTGATTCCTTATAGCCAGAGTATTAAGCCGATGTAAACTTTCCGCTCGTTATTGAGGACCTGGGCGATATGCGTATTAGCCGGGTCGTCATTAGGAAGATGAGACAAGTCGATTGTAGGCCAAAAGCACACAACATTCACACCACGCGAAAAACTCATATGCGTAAAGTTCTCACCAGGGGCTGCAAGCACCGCTACACCTATCTTTCCCTCTGTACATTCAACGGCATCAACATAACGCCCCCTGCTTACGGCTTCATAGGCGGCAACGGGGCCTGGCATTTGTGGCGTAGGATGATCCCGATCTGCTCTCTGGTATGCGAACCGTATACGATAACCGGCTGTTTCCGCTGCCTGGACCATTTCATGAGGGTTTGCCCACGTACCCGAATCTAGCTGCAGGGCTTCTGCATGAGGTAAGAGGAGCGGCTTTCCAGTAATCTCAGGAGAATTATATTGATTGTGAGCAAGTTGAAAAAGCTTGGAATCAGGCCAGTCCTTTTCCCACCTCACATTCATAATTTCTGAAGATCTTTGACGAATAGCAGGGGTCCCGTCAGGCCAAACTCCAACCAAAAAAGGCCCACCTGGCATCGCCTCAGCCAACTTGAGTTTGGCAGCATCATTTACCAACAGATATTCTCGCAACCGAGCTTCCATTCCACCCTCACCACCCCATGGGATACCCGCCGTCCGGTTCTGCTGAAGAGCCGCCTCATAATCCTTATCTATTGACTTTGAATAATCTAGTTCCACAACAACGATACCATTCTCATCATAGTCTTTCTTCAACGCCGCAAGGACCCTTTCCAAGCGCTCCTCCACACTCTCGGTAGCACTTTCAATGGCACCATATACAGCAGATGTAACCTTTGCCACAGCAGGCGCTGGCTTAGGTAGAAGCTGAGGTGCTTTAGGACCGCCTTCGGCTGAGGGAGGAACATCTGGATCTGAGGGCATAATGCAGGTGGCTACAATGGGGTGTAAAGTACGCCTTTTAACCCAAACTGTCAACATTTTGTACTCGTCCGCCCCACACCACCCTCCTCAACACCTCACAATTTACGCCATTCGTCCCTTTTGCTACACTCCTTCATGCGCCACGCCCTTGTCATTTATAATCCTGTTTCCGGCTCCAAAAAGTGGAGGGATGTGCCCGCGACCCTCCGCAAGGTTTTGCTCCAAGAAAATTACAGCCACACGTGGTTCGAAACCCAGCCCGTCAAACGGCAAAATTTTTCTGCACTCGGCTCCCAAAAATACGATCGCATCATCGCCTGCGGCGGGGATGGAACCATTGCCGAAGTGGTCACTTGGATGATTCAAAACAAGCTCAAAACGCCTCTGGTTGTGCTGTCACTCGGCAGCGCCAATCTATTGGCGCGCAGCCTCGGCCTGCCCTTTCTCAACATCAAAAAAGCGCTGCAAGAGGGGCTCACCGCTCCCGGCAAACCCTTGGATGTGATGCGCATAAACGGCAAGCACATTGCACTCATCGCAGCGGGCCGCGGTTATGACGCCTTTCTTATGCAACACACACAGCGCACTGCCAAGCGGCGTTGGGGGCTTTTAGCCTACCTGGGGACTTTTTTAAAAACCTTCCTTTTTTATCGCAACAAACCTTATAAACTCACCGTGGATGGGCAACGTTTTTACATCACGGCAAAAAGCATTATGGTCATTAACGTGGCCCCGCTTCCCCAAATGCTCATCAGCGGCCAAGACGGCATGCTCAATCTTTTTGCACTGGGGCGCTTCAACCGCTTGCGAAGCTGGAAAGGCAAAAAAATTTCCATAAAAACGCCGAACGAACTCACTTTTCAATTGGATGGAGAAGTCTTTAAAAGCAAAACACTGAACATCGAAGTCTTACCCGGAGCCATTCAGGTGGTTTATAAAAAATTCCTATTCCAAATATAACTCGCCCTTAAAACCCTCGCTGCGCCACAGCTGTCCTTGCGGGCCCACAAGCATGGCTTCCAGTGGCAAAGACGGTACCAGCTGGCGGGCTTTTTCAAAGCCCAAAACAAAGAGCGCCGTCGAATACGCATCGGCAATCAGCGCGGACTCGGCCTGGGTGTACACCGCCAGCATTTTCCTCGCCGGCTCGCCCGTGCGGGGGTCCACCAAATGATGCCGCTCGCCATTTCGCCACTGCCGCCGGCTGGGGCTGCTCGCCGCCAAGGCGAGCGGTCCGTACGCCCTCATCTCACCAATCGCCAAGCTAAGATCCGTGGGATGTTCAAACAAAATCCGCCATGGCTCGCCGTTTTCATCGCTGCCTTGCACAAATAAATCTCCGCCTGCATTGATGCAAAACCCTTTCAAAATGTCCAACTCTCCACATTCGCCTTTGAGAGCATTCACCATGCGATCAATGGCATAACCTTTGCCCAGGCCACCCAATTCCACCGGCATCGAAATGCGCACCTCAAACTTTTCGCCGGAACGAAGTTCCATGGGGCCCACCCGGCTCGCCTCCTTTTCCACAAAAGAATACGTTTCATCGTAACCCCACGCCTCCAAAATGCTTTTCACCGAAAGATCAAAAGCCCCTTCGCTGCGCGCCCGCAATCGCTCCCCGAATTCAAGCAAACGAAAGAATTCTTCCTCCACCACAGTCCACTCGCCCACTTGAGCATTCAAGGCAGCCAGCGCATTGCCTTTTAAAAACCGGGAATAAGCAGCCTCAATGCGAGCACATTCTTCAAAACAAAAGCGCGCCAACGCCGCAGCCACTTGCTGCTCCTCTTCCACCACCAACTGCAAAACAACGGGTGTGCCTAAATGCCGTTCCTCAAAAGTGAAACGCTTCATGCGCTCGCTTCAGCACGAATCGCTTCCACCGCTGCATTGAATCCCATGGGGGTGAGAGACGATCCATTCACTGCCCCAATGGCACCCAAACTGTCGATGGGCTTCCCTACTACAAGAGAAGAGATGCCATCGGCAAACAAACCTTGAAACCGTATGCTCGCTTCATTGGTGGCCAAATTGCCAATAGAAACACTTTGCACAAGACCTTCTTTAAGCACTAAAGTTACAGAAACAGACTCTTGACCGGCCGGGCTGGTATAGGCTCCAACTTCAGTGTAAGTGCCGTCTTCATAAGCGCTCTCCTCTTCCACGGGCGCCTTTTTTTCAGCTTCTTCAACCTGTTCAGTCGCCTCCACCTTTCCAGAATCGTCTTCCACTTTTCCAGTTCCCTCAAAACTGTCTTCTAAAGAACCTTGCATTTCCCCAGTTTTTACAGGTTCGGATGCGCATCCGGTGAACAAAAGTCCGGTCACAATGAACAAAAACAAAGCGAAGTGGATGGTTTTTTGCATAAATAGAGTTAATATGACGTGCGACGCCACTATACACTCTCCATTATGCTCATCAAGCTTGATCCCATCAAACGCGGCGCTGCGTTTCTCGTTTTACTTTCAGCCTTTGCCTTTGGCTACAACGCCTCCGGTCAAGTGGCCCTTCACTTGCTCAGCACGGTGGGATTCAGTCTTTTGCTGTACAGCGCTTACACCTGGTTTCTTCCCAACAAACATAAAAATGCGTGGAACACGCTCATTACTGGACTCATCCTGTTTTTGATTTTGCATTACGGGGTCACCTGGACGGATCTCATCTATCCGCTCACAGCGACGTTCTTGGCCGTCAGCATCAAATTTTTTGTGGAATACAAAGGTTCGCCCATCGTCAATCCTGCGGCTGCCAGCCTCTTGCTTGCGGCCCTCGTCCTGGCCTTTGTTCCAGGTTTGGATCGCCCCTTCGTCTCATGGTGGGGCGCCTCTTTTTGGCTGCTCGATCTTGGCCCTGTACAAATCCCATTGTCGCTTTTGCTCCTGCTGCCGTGGCTCATTTTTGGAGTGCCTTCCTGGAGGCGGTGGACAGCGGTGCTCAGCTTTTTTGCCGTTTACTTTGTGGGCCTGCTTTTGCGGGGGCAAGGCTTAGAAAGCGTACAATTCGTATTCACCGACTCCATGATTTATTTCTACGCCACCGTGATGTTGATAGAGCCCAAGACCTCTCCTTTTAGGCCCAGCCACCAGCTGCTTTATGGAGCCGTCGCCGCAGCGCTTATCCATGTGCTGCTCCTCGTCCATGCACCCTACCCCGAACTCTTCGCCCTCGTTGCGGCTAATTTGGGGAACGCCACTTTGCGTTGGAAGCCGACGGATCCTGCCTGAACTGCCACTGATTTTGCAAAATCTAATCTGTAAATTCCTCCCCGGGGAGGAATTTTAACCTGTAAAAAAGAGGGGAACAGCCCTGAGGAGCAATCGCTCTTGACAAATACAGGAAGTCATCTATTCTAAAGCCCTGCAGTATCCTTAACACTTTTTTATTTATGTCAAAGTTCAAACGCAGCTTGACCCCTCTCCTCCTCGCCGTAATGGCAGTGACGGGAGTCTTTTATCCAGCTCCTCAAAGTTTTGCCACAGAAAACTGTGTGGAGGACGGCTATGAAAACTATACGCCCGAAACAGCTTACCCTGGAGAAGGCTTCGTCTTTGGAACAGCGTGTGCCCCCAATACGGACTATTATAGCCTCGGTACCCTACCCATGTATGCAACGATTGATCTTTGGGCGGATGCATACGAGGCCGAGGCCCTTAACAACGGAGAATTTATAGCAAGCCCCGGACTCACCGTGGATCTTATAATCTGGGACGGGAGCACCGAGACCTTGGTAACAAGTTCCACCCTCATGACCACTGAAGAAAACAACTATGCCAGCGGCTTGTCTCATCAAGTGACGCAAGAAGCTGAATACATGCTCCGCATCAATGGAATTGAAGAGACAGATCTTGTCTACTACATTTTCCCTAGTGTACAAAGATACCCTAACCTGGTAGCGAGTGATTTCGAATATCGACGTCACAACAACGCTATCCGCTTCACGGTTAGCAACACCACCGACGACGACTTGACCGGTGAGTACAACATCAGCAACGCCCGCACACGCATTTACGTGCGAAATCTTGAAACGGCTGGAAGCGAAAACCCTGGCGTGCTTTGGAACTATGCATGGGGGCAAGACAACGGCATCAGTGGTGTATTGGACGCTCGTAGCAGAGCCTTCTTAAGTGCTTACGGCAGCAAACGCTTTGTGGTTTACACAGAAGATCTTATGCTCGTTGAAGGATACAACTTGCTCACGGTGCATGTGGATGCCAAAAATGAAGGAGAGGATGACAACGGCTACGTCGTTGAAGGAAATGAAGAAGACAACTACGACCACCTTTGTCTGCTCGCAGAAAGCGATGGAGAAGGAAGCATGTCCTACGAAGAAGCAAGTTTAAACACTTGTAGAACCGAGCTGGGTCTCTTGAGTCTCTAATCTGAATCCACAAAAGAAAGGGTGAGGTGAATCCATTTAAGGGTCCATCTCACCTTTTTTTTCATAGGATCCGCAGGAATTGCTCATCTTTGCGCGCGCAAAGATTTAACGTCAATTTATGCCTTGGATAAGCCATTTCTACTTTAGCACTACCAAGTGCACAGACGCAGTGATTGACTATATTTTTGAATTTTCTCTAATCAACTGACGTAGTTCCCCGGGCGTAAGCCCGAGGGATGTAGTGGGTGCCCGCATCTTCGTGGTGGTGTAAAGTGGAGGCATGAAGAAGCTACGAAAAAGCTCACACGCAGTTTTCATCTGTGACTATCACTTAGTTTGGCCGACCAAATACCGTCGGAAGATATTCAACGAAGGTGTGTTGGCTTTTCTGCAGGAAGTGATGAAGGATATTCCGAAGTACTATCCGGAACTGGTGGTGAAAGAGGTAAACACGGATTTAGACCATGTACATATTTTAATTTCCATACCTCCACAAATAGCAGTGGGAGAGGTGGTGAGAATAATAAAAGCCAACACAGCTCGTGAGTTGAACATAAAGTTTCCGTTTCTTAGAAAAGTGTACTGGGGACGAGAAGTATTTGGTCGGCAGGTTACTTTGCCTCCACAGTTGGGATTAACGAGGAGGTCATTCGAAAGTATATCCAACAACAGGGCGAAGAAGATGCGGGCCAAGCGCAGCTTGAACTAGGCTGAAACCCCGAGCGTAAGCTCGGGGAGGTTCATTCCCTACAATGGGGAATTACGATCCGCTTGGACTTGACACAAATCATATTTTAGCGCATAGTTTAAACCTATTTTATCAAGTTGAAAATGAAACCCGCAAAAGGCGGAACGATTACAGAAGTAACCAATGAGAGGGTTTTAACAAGAGGAGGCGAATGCATAGTTCCCCCTACGGTAGAAAAAGTCATACTCTCTATAAGGTCAAGTTTGCGATTTCCAAGGGAACCAGGGGATCAAGAAGACCGTACCGTACCTAAGGAAGTACCCTTGGGCCATGTGATTCGCAGAGAAGGGGTATGGGTATGGGTTTCACCTCTAAATAGTGAACGAAACATTAGCAGCACACTCACCCCTTTGGGGCGTCCAAACGTAGATTCAGGGGGCCTACCTTTCAACGACACTGCAATGGCGGCTTCCGAAAAACACTTCAGCCTCCAAGCCTTTGAAGATGGAAGTTTACGAGTGACAGACCTAGGAAGTACAAATGGTACAGTAGCAAAGTGGGTCACCCTCACTTAAGCACCTTCCCATTTAAATACACCGCCACCTCTTTTTGAGTTTGCAGACGGAAAGGCGCTCCTTCCACCACTACCGTTTGGTCCAAATCTCCGTGCTCGCGACTTTGATTGGCCGCTTCGGTGAAGAGTTTGAGCTTGGCCTCTGCCATTGCTTCTTTAGCCATTTGCACGCGTTCGCGATATTCGTTGTACTCCACACTGTCTTCTATGATTTTTTTAAGATGTTCCTCCTTACGTTCCTTCACTTGTTTTTTCAAATCTTTGAGGCTCAAAAGAAGATCCTCCAGTTCCATCGGAATGTCATCCTCAATGTCCTTCATGAGACTCTTGAGCTCTTTGAGCTCGGCGAGTTTTTCGTTAAGAATCGCGATTTGTTCCTGAAAAGTTGCTGATGCTGCCATAAAAATGATTAAAAGCCCGCTGAGCTTAGCAAAAAATTCTAACATTTCCAGGCCCAGTTATGTATACTCACATTGACTTAATCAAAAACCATGAAAAAACACTTTCTTGCCGGGCTGGCCCTGCTGAGTCTCGCAGCCTGCAACACCCCCGCGCCCGTCACTGAACCCCAAAGTTCCAACGAAAACGAAGTCATCGAAACCCAAGAAAATGAAAACCGCTACTCCCAAACCATCGACTTTTTGGAAGTGGCCGAAACGCTTTCCGTGCCTGAAATGGTGGAAGGAAACCGTGCCTATTATGAAAACGCGGCCCCCGACCATTGGACAGAAGGAGCGGGCAGTTACCCCGAGCATATGAAGCTCTACCTCCACGCATGGAAGACCGGAACCTTTAGAGAAGAAACACCCTACGCCGGCCAAAGCCTCGTGCTCGTGCAACAAGACTGTGAAGGGCCTTGCAGTGGCGTCTTCTTCCGTTATGCCGTAGACGAGGCATCGGACACCTGGACATTGCTCGTCCCCTACTCCACAGAAGTGGGGGGTACTTGGTGGTTGGGAGGCCCAACGGACTTCAGTGATAAAACAATCCGCATCCCTGAACTTGAAGTGCCCAAACAGCTTGAAGCCTACGAAAAGGACAGTGTAGTGCTCCTGGATGCCCACGCTCGTCTAAGTGCGGACCGCTTCCCGGAAGACTCCACCATCCCCAGCCTGGAAGGCCTGGAAAAGCTCAGCTATTTTAAAGATACGAGTTTTCAGACTTACTATAAGTCTGCAGGATGCATTTATGGGATGGCCCCCGACGGCGTCCTTGCGCGCTACTCTTTAATGCCCGATGATTTTGTGGGTTACGACAAGGAAGGCAATTACGATCCTGGCTCCATCCTGGCTCAAGAACTGACTTTCACAGATACAAAGGGTGCATCACAGGATAAATCCTTCTCTCTTTCTGCCGGAGGCTGCGGGCTACTTTCTGCCTGTCTTTTAACTTTTGAATTGACAGCCGATGAAGAGGCGCGTTTGCAAGAAGTGGGAACCTTGAATGGGCGGCCCGTGTACTTGCCAACCTCTGTGGGACCGCGCCCCGAGCTCAGCAACAATCCTAGCTTGGATTGGCGTCTCTATGCCACTTTCGACAACTATCTCATGGCCCAGGCCTACGATCTCGAAAACCCTAGCGAAATGGAAGCCACCATTGAAGACTATCTTGCCGGCAACGACAGCTTCCTCCTCAAATTGGACAATGGCGAATACGTGCTCGTGAACAACTCGCAGTACGCCCCCGCAGCCGAATGCGGCAAACCCGTCATTTATCTTTACCCTCAAAAGGACACCCTTGTGAACGTGCAAGTGGGCATTGATGAATTCACCAAAACCATTCCTACTTACGGTAAAAAAGGTTGGACCGTGCTTGCTCGCCCAAACGGACTCCTCACCAACCTGGCAGACCGCTTGAACTATCCCTACCTCTTCTGGGAAGGAAATTCTTCTGAGACGATAGACGCTGGCACCACCTGGACCCTCGCGAAAAACGACGTGGCCACCCGCCTCCCCCAAGCCCTCAAAAATATGGGCCTGAATGAGCAAGAAACGGCGGACTTCATGGAATTTTGGCAGCCTCTACTCGAAGCAGAGGAGCAGCCGTACATTGAATTCGCCTTCGTGGGCAACGCTGCCATGGACCAAATCGCTCCGCTCACTGTGACGCCGGCTCCAGACCAAGTGATACGCCTCTTCATGTACTACCGCGGCGCTGAAGCAGCCGGACTCGACATGCCCGTCTATAAGCCCGCAGCTCGTTATGGATTCACCGTCGTCGAATGGGGAGGAAGCTTGTACTAATCCTACTCACGGCGCTGATTTGCGCTTGCACAGGGCCCTCCCTTTCTAAGGAGGGCTCTTCGCCCAAGGTGGACCTTTTCCCTGGATGCGGCAATCCCCCTGAACTTGGCAACGGCATCGTTTTGCTGCCCCACCACCTGCTGGTGAAGGACTACATTGAAGCGATGTACAACTCGCTGGCCAAGCAAGACTGGAAGCACCTCGTCATTGTCAGTCCAGACCATTTTGGCTACGGAGCCACGTCGATCTCCACTCCCGATGAACGAGAACACGGTTTTACTGTCCATCGTGACTACGCCGCCGAGTATTTCCCAGACGCGACTGTGGAAGGCTTTAGAGTTCAAACCGCCACCTCCGAAGCTGAAATCCTGGCTTTTGTTGAACAGTTGCAAACCATCGAAACCGCCCACGTGCCCGATTCGACGCTCTTTATTTTTAGCATCGATTTTTCACATTATTTGCCCGGCGGCATCGCCCATGTGCACGACCTTTACTCCATGGATGTGCTGAGAGCCCGTGTCATCGACGATGCCCGTAAGCTCGAAGTGGACAGCCCCGTCGCCGCCGAAATTCTGCTGCGTTTCTTGGTGGCCAAAAATGCGGTGCTGACCAACATGATGAACACGAACCCCTCCTACGACATCGGCGTGGACACTTTTGAAAACACCACTCACGTTTTTGCTTGCTCACGCAGCCTCGCTTCACTTGGCCTGAACGAAGCACACACCCGCGACCTCACCGTAGACATGTTTTTTGCCCACCCGCGCGACTGGTACCTGGGCCGTACCGCTGAAGACCGCTACCTCTATGGCACCGACTCCACGACTTTTGACCAGGATGGCGCGACAGACCGCGCCGTGATCACCAACCGCAGGGAGGGCACCACAACAGAGTTCACCTTCGATTATTTTGAATGACTGAGGTCGGCGGTCCTCGGGAGGTCCAGAAAAGCAAAAAACTCTTGTCACAGTTTTGCCATCTGCAAAAACTGCAAGAACTTAAAAGAGTTCATTCACGAAAAACACGCTCATCCACGGTTCCCAAACTTTCAAGTGGAAAACCGTGAACACGAATGGCTTGGCACGTGCATGGCATGTAAAATAAAAACACATAAAATAAAAGCATGAGCATCGTCACCAAAACCGGAGACCAGGGGCAGACCAGCCTCTACAGCGGCGAACGCGTAACCAAGTCCCATCCACGCATAGAAGCCGTGGGCACCTTGGATTAACTCAACGCCCAGCTCGCGGGTTTGGGGCTCGAGCACATTCAATGCGCACTATTCACACTCGGGGCCGCCCTTGCCAATCTCAAAAAAACACAAGGCGACGCTTTTTTAATGGATGAACTTCAAGCGCTCGAAAAAGAACTTTACGCCATAGAAGCGACTCTTCCCTCGCTGCAGAATTTCATTCTTCCCGGTGGGCACCCCGATGCCATTCGCCTCCACCAGGCCCGCACCGTTTGTCGCCGCGCCGAACGGCTCCTCACCCTGTTGGACCCTCTACCCAAAAACGCTGTGCCCTACGTAAACCGGCTTTCGGATTATCTGTTCACAAGAGCGAGGCACATCAATTTTAAAGAAGGCATTTCGGAAGTGCTTTGGAAGTGCTAAGCTTAAGAATCCTTTAACCCAGTTTCTATGCGAGTCCAAAAACGCATCAAAAATTTAACGGAGCCTGAAAAGGCACAATTCGAAACCTATCTCGAAAAAAAACTGGAAAACTTAAGGCCCCTTTTGGATGCTCACCATCCCGATGAAGATGAAGTGATTGTGCACGCCAACATGCAAAAACACGACAAGCACACGGCTTTTGAATTTGAATACGTGTTCGAATTGCCTCGTGCACGGCTCAATGCCAGTGAGGTCAAACACAGCATCACCGAAAGCGTGGATTTTGCGACCGAAAAACTGGAACAACAGTTGATCAAACACTTTAAAAAATTGGCCCGCGAATGACGGTAAAAATGCCTATTTATTTGGACTATGCTGCGGCCACCCCCTTGGATCCGAGGGTATTGAAGGTCATGCAACCCTATTTTAAGGAAGAATTTGGAAACCCTTCCTCCATTCATCAATTTGGACAAGGCGCGCGCCGTGCCATCGACGACGCGCGCCTCAAATGCGTGCAACTGCTGGGCGCCTTTTCTGTGCACGAAATCCTTTTCACTGGCAGCGGAACAGAATCTTGCAATGCCGCCCTTTTCGGCGCCGCCTTTGCAAGGCAAAAATCCAAAAACCGGCCTGGCCACCTTATTGTCTCTGCCATCGAGCACCCGGCTGTACTCGAATCCGCTCGCTTCCTTCATGACAATTTCGGTTTTGAACTGAGCGAAGTGCCTCCCGATGCCGAAGGTCTCATCCACCCCAAAGCCATTGAAGCCGCTCTTCGCCCAGATACGATTCTCATCAGTGTCATGCTGGTGAACAATGAAGTCGGCACGCTTCAGCCTGTGAGGAAAATCGCCAAACTCGCGCGCGAACGGGGCATCCTCATGCACACGGATGCGTGTCAGGCACCCGGCTTCACAGACATCAATGTGGATCATTTGGGCGTGGACTTGCTTTCTCTCAATGGATCCAAAATCTACGGCCCCAAAGGAATTGGACTTTTATACGTGCGAGAAGGAGTAAAAATAATGCCCCTCATCCACGGCGGAGGTCAGGAATTTCGCATGCGAGGAGGAACCGAAAACACAGCTTTGATTGTAGGCTTCGCTAAAGCTTTGGAGCTGGTTTTAAAAGACAGCAAAAAGGAAGCAGCTCGTCTAGGGAAACTCCGCGATACACTTCAAAAAGCACTGCTCAAAATCCCCGGAGTGAAAGTGAATGGATCGCTGGAACGTCGTATTCAAAACAGCCTCAACGTACAGGTGTCCGGAGTGACGGGTGAAACCCTTGTGATGCGCCTGGACCTCGAAGGCCTCGCCGCCTCCAGCGGCTCGGCCTGTTCCTCTGGCAAAACCGAAGCATCGCACGTGCTGCTGGCCATGGGCCAAGACAAACAAAGCGCCCTCGCGTCCCTTCGCCTGACGCTCGGGCGCTTCACCACTCCTTCTGAAATCAAAAAAGCGACCGCAATCCTTAAAAAAGTGATATAGGTCCATGAATGGCCGCAAGCAATTGTCCCGAATTTAACTTTCGTTTAGAATCGTAGCCCCGCAAAGTCACATGAGGTTCATCAACAGAAGAATGGAAAGCACCTCCGACGTACCAAGCCCCCCCATCGTGCAGAAAGAACCCTTCCTCGTTTAGAATAGTGATGGCCTGCGCAGATGAACCATTAGGTTGCACATTCGGGGGAAGAGTGTAGAGCTTCGTTGCCAGACGGGTTGCCCAGGTCCACAGATCTGTGCCCCTCATATCAATGGGTAAACTACGTAAAAATTCCGTGCACCGAGTTTGCAAGTCCAACTCGGGCTTATCCCCGCTTTGTGGGCTTCTTTGATATAAATCCCAATACCATGTGGGGGTAGGGACGCCAGGCTTGCCATTTATGAGTCGGTTTTTAACATTAAGATCGATACTCAAAAAAGGGTCTTCGCTCTGCCTTTTTGCTCCACCTACACCCAACAAGGCCTTTAAAAGATCTATCCTGTCACGTGGCCACATCAGTTTAGTCTGATAATCGAAGTTTTCCGCCTCAATCATAAAACTCACCCGGTCCCTTGTGAGTGCTGCTTGAGCCGAACGAATGGCGTGATCCTGTTTGGGCATGGGAGGCACGCCTTTTTTACCAAGGAGAACAGAGTTCACAGATTCTGAGAGTTGGAACCCCCTCAGAACTTGTGTTTCGACCCAATCTTTTTCAGACGAACTCAATCTCAATGTCATAATGTATAGTACAAGTGCAGCTCAGCCCGTCCAGTGCCCGTATGCCCGAGTCGGATATAATACAATACTAAACACAGGAGTCAAGGCTTCTTCCCGTAAAAGGGTCTTTTGCGCTTTATCTTTGCACCATAATAATGAGATGGGAGTTTACCCCGAAACGCTGTTTCCGAAATGGCACTGGGCTACGAGCAGTCCATTAGTACCATAAAGTCCCACTACTCTTGAGGGGCGCTTTTTGCCTCCTCTGCCGCCATGCGGACGCGCATATACTCAGATGGAGGGGGTCGCTCTGCCTCTCTCTGCCTTTGTCTGGCAACGCGCTCAGCACGACTTAGAATAGCACTTTTTCTCTCACCGTGGAGATATTCAGCACTCTCTCGATCAGGTTCGCCCTCAAATATACCGGATAATATACCGCGCAGTGAAGCCTGAAACAAATCTGCCGTTCTCAGCACCCTTGCATCAACTCCGAATCCACTCAAAAGCTGAAGTAATTCATCTCTCTGACGGTCCAAAAGCGCCTCAACCTCCGCCTTCTTCCTCTCCATCTCCGCATTATTATCAGGTGAAACTTTTTCACCATGACCTTGCTCCTCCGCAACGCCTGATTGTTCTTCATGAGTATCAGCCATAAGAAGAAAACCCTAGATTCTCATTTGAATCCGAACACTTGGTAAGATGAGTTCATGAAAAAAACGCTAAGAAGTTCTCACAGCTTTCCAAAAGTGAGAGGGATGAAATATTCATACTGAAGGGGAAAGGATATTCGCTCAGAGCTATCGCTAAAAGTCTGAAGAGAAGTGTTTCAACTGTTTCAGATGAACTCAAACGTAATGAAGTGAATGGCAGCTATAACCCGAAGAAAGCACAGCAGAAAAGCTATGTACGAAGGCGCTCCGCTCGCTTTCAAGGGAAGAAAGTTGCAATGAACAAGAAATTGAGAGATTTCGTAGAAGAAAAACTAAGAGATGATATTTCTCCAGCCGCTATTTCTGGGAGACTCAAATGCCAAGAGGGAGCTCTTCCTTTTGCCTCCAAAGACAGTATTTATCGCTTCCTAAAAAGCCCCTATGGAAGAGCTTTGGAGTATGAACGTGAGCAGAAAACAAAACATCGAAGAAAGAGGCCCAAAGTACTTTCAAAACTTTCGGACAGAACGTTCATAAATGAGCGTCCTAACAGAATAGAAATGAGAGAAGATGTGGGAGACATTGAAGGAGATTTCATAGTTTCAGGGAAAACGGGAAAGGGTTCACTTTTGGTTGCTGTGGACAGGAAACTAAGAGTTTCATTTCTTGAAAAGATCTTCCCAGTGACGATTGAAGAAGTTCATGAGGCTTTTTTGCGAATCCAAAAACGTTTTCCAGAGCTTCAAAGCATGACTACGGACAATGATATTCTCTTCCAGAAACACAAGGAATTGGAGAAGCTGCTGGGCATTAAAATCTACTTTTGCCACCCTTATCATTCATGGGAAAAGGGCACAGTGGAAAACACGAATAAAATCATTCGGAAAGATATTCCTAAAGGCAGTGATATTTCAAAATACAGTAAAGCTTTCATTCAAAGGCTTGAAGAAAAACTCAATCGTAGACCGCTCAAGTGTTTGAATTATCTCACCCCAAAAGAAGCTCTTTTGGTGCACCGCGAAATCACAAAACTCAAAAAATCCTAATCCATTAAGTGTTCGGATTCAGCCCGTCCAGTGCCAACAAGATATAAGGCCTAATTATACCACAGAAGAAGCGGCAGGCAAGGCCTTTGACGTGAGTGGCAAAAATGTTATAAAATATACGCATGAACGAATACGGGCCAGAATATCCCACATTCGCCTTAGGATCAGAGCTGGAAGCCCATCAAACCCTGGTAGGTCAATTCCGAAATACCTGCCGAAGTGAGCTCCAAGCCCTGGAAAATTCCATAGACAGAACTGCTTTTTACGGCTTTCTAAAAAGATGCGAGTCGCTAGACTTTGAAAAACAACTCGCCTCCCATTTACCCGCTGCCCATAAAATAACCACTGCCATCAAAAAGTCAGAAACACAACTTTTAGAAGGGTGGATTGCATGGGGCAACGAGGGGTTGGCCATCCCCCTAGAGGCTTACCCCTTCAACCCTCAGCAGGGATTGCTTTCGCTCGTCCCCTTGTATTTTCCAGACTACTTCCATTACGCCACTGGTTTGCGCAACCCTGACGACATCCCACCCGCTCTGCCGCTTGCAGCCTAAACGCGCTTCCCTTTTTTCGACTTAGCCTCTAAACTGACTCCACTTAATAAAGTTCATGTTTTTGAATCTTTTAGCTCTCATGGTCGGCCTTGCCCTTTCGGTGGGCACGGTTTTCCTGTTCACGCGCGGTGAAAATCTCGAGAAGGCAGATCCAAACGAGGCTCTGAAAAAAGCCGAAATCGAGGCCAAACAGATCCATCACGATTCCAAAGAAGCCATTGAACGCATCCGCCGTGCCATGGAGCGCGAAGAAAAGGATGCCGAGGAAATCCTAAGCAAAATGGAGGCGACCCTCGCGCAAAAAGAAGAAATTTTAAAGCGCCGCGAAGAGCGCAACAAAACCCATCAAGATCAAGTGAGCGCCCTAAAAACCGAAGTCGAAGCCCTGCACACCCAAGAAAAACAAACTCTGAATCAGCGCATTGAGCTGCTCAGCAAACAAGCCAAACTCAGCCGTGAAGAGACCCTGGAAAATTCTAAAAAGAACCTAGAAAAACTCATCACCGAAAACGCGGATGTGCGCAATAAAGTCGCTTTGGATGAGTTGCAAGAAGACGCCCCTCGCCATGCCAAGGCTCTTTTGCAGGTAGTGATTCAACGCCTGGGGGTGGAAAGTTCCGTGGATAAAAACAACACCTCAATCACCATCAAAGACGATAAATTCAAAGGCCTGCTCATCGGGAAAAACGGCAGCAACGTGCTGTATTTTGAAAGCCTTTTGCCCGTTTCCCTCATCTTCAACCATGGCGCACCCGATGTCTTGCACGTGGGAGGAGTGAACCTTTTCCGCCGCAATATTGCCAAACGCGCCATTGAGAAATTGCAAGTCCGTGCCAAAAAAACCGGAAAAATCGACCATGAAATGATCAAAACCACTGTGGACGAAGCCAACGCCGAAATGATGGCGCTCTGTGACAAAAAAGGGGAAGAATCCATCCGCCTCATGGGCCTGGACCCCAAAAAAATGGACCCCGAAATGGTCAACTACACCGGGCGTCTTTACTACCGCACGAGTTACGGGCAAAACGTTACGGGCCACTCCAACGAAATGGGCTTTGCCGCTCGCATGCTCGCTGAACTGATCGGGCTCCAAGATCCTTCTTTGGCCATGCAAGGGGCTTTCTTCCATGACATCGGGAAAGCCATCGACCACGACGTGGGCGGGGCTCACGACGATCTTTCACGCGAAATTTTAGACAAGCACGGTTTCGATCCCATCATTGTGCACGCGGCCTTTGCCCACCACGACAAAGTGCCTTGCGAGTCCCCCGAAGATTTTTTGGTGAAAGCCGTGGATGCCATCTCTGGCGGTCGTCCCGGCGCGCGCCAAGAATCGGTGACCAATTACTTCGAACGCATCCAAGCCCTCGAACAAGCCGCCCTTTCTTTCGAAGGAGTGAACAAGGTCTTTGCCATGTCTGCAGGTCGCGAATTGCGCCTCATTGTGGACACCAGTCGCATCCAAGATGAGAGCATGGAGGGGCTTGCCGAACAGGTCGCTGGAAAGATTCAAGACGAAATCGCCTTTCCAGGGGTCATTAAAGTGAACTTGATCCGCACCACAAAGTCGGTAGACTATGCACGAGAAAAACCCCAATTCAAACGATAAAAACCGCTAAAACAAGCCTTTTTATGACCGACGAAAAAAAGAAATCAACCCTAGACAAAATCGTGATGGGAGCCCTCATTGGAACGGCTGTCGGTTCTGCAGTGAGCCTGACTTTGGCCCCTAAAACAGGTAAAGAAACGCGTGATTTCATTAAGGAAAAGTCCAAAGACGTGGGAGGTGTAGCCAAAGAGACCGGGGTCGGATTCTTTCGTTTATTCAAAGTTCTCTTACGAAGACTGTTTCGTGGCAAGAAAAAGACGGCTTCCGTCAACGAAATGAAAGAACTGCCCGATGAAATGGAAGTTTTCCCAAAAGAAACTCAAGAGTAACCCCTCATGAAGAAAAAAAAGCATTTTCCCTATCGACTCGCCGCCGCCCTGACGACAGTGGCCCTTCTAGCCCTAGCGGTTTGTGTTTTGTTCTACCAAGTGAATCAACTGCCCGAAAGTGTTTTTGCGCAAAAAACCAGCGTTGAAGCTTTGCCCGAAAGCCAGTTCACTACCTTTGCAGCTCTGCAAACGGCAACAGAAGCCTGGGTCCATCAAGGGTTGAATCAACCCATTGAGCTGCAGTCCGAACGGGGCCAAGTGCCTCTCACCCTGGCAGCCTTGGGGGTTTCGGTGGATTGGACAGTCCTCGCACCCGAACTCAAGGATTTCATGAGTTCCGCCAGTCTACTTAAAAAAACAAGCACTTATCTTTTCGGCCAAAAACTGGAGCTGCCGCTGCTCTTGAACGAGGAGCAACTCCATTTAACCTTGGCTCAAACGGGCATCGAACAAGGCAATAAAAATGCAGTTTTCATATGGGATGGATCCGTACAAATCCAGGCCGGACAAATAGGCTATGGCATCGAAAAAGAGCCACTCATTGCGATGCTAAAAAGCAGTTTCAAAAGCCCTCAGCCTCCTGAAAGTTTCACTTTGACTCTACGCAGCAGCTCGCCTGAAATCACCGAAGCAGATTTGCAAGCCCTGCTCCCTGCCGCAGAAGAATTGGCTCAAAAAAGCCTCACTTTTCAAGATGAATTTGGCAACACTTGGGAACTGGATTTCCAAAGCCATCTCTACCTCATGATTCCCAGCGGCAAAGCGAGCCCCGAGCCCACCTGGACTTTGGATCAAAACGGCTTCATCACTTATGCCGAAACCGTGCTGGTGCCCGAGGTGGAAGAAGAGCCCTCCAGCGTCGTGATCACTGAAAATGCAGACGGCACTTACAGTTTTGAAGGCAGCGCGCGTTTTGGAAAAGAATTGGACAAACTTGCCCTCCACAAACAAGTCCTCGAAAAACTGATAACAGAGCCTCTCGACACCCCCCTCACCTTGCCCATCACTACGGTAGACCCCTCTGTCACGGTGCCCCCTTCTCTTACCGAAAAAGGTGTCACGGGCCTAGTGGGCCTTGGTTACTCCGATTTCAGCGGGTCTCCTTACAACCGCATCCACAACATCAAAACCGGTATTGCTCAGTTCAACGGCGTCCTCATTGATCAAGGAGCGGAATTTTCATTCATGGGACATCTGAGCCCAGTGGATGCAGGCCACGGTTTTCTTCCGGAACTCGTGATCAAAGGGGACGAAACCATCCCTGAATACGGAGGAGGGCTTTGCCAAATTTCCTCCACCCTGTTCCGCGCAGCCCTTTACAGTGGCTTGCCCATCACGGCGCGGCGCAACCATTCTTATGCCGTTTCTTACTATGCGCGGCCCTTTGGCTATGGCCTCGATGCCACCGTCTACGACCCAGCTCCCGACCTTAAATTCGTCAATGACACCGCCGGAGCCCTGCTCGTGCAGGCTTACACCGAAGGCAATGCGGCCTATTATGTGTTTTATGGGACTTACGATGCTCGCACCGTGACCATGGAAGGCCCTTATTCCTACAATTACAACACCGTGGGCCCTCAAACCACCTACACCGACAAACTGGCCCCCGGCGAGCGTGAACTCAAAGAATACAGCCACACCGGCTTCACTACCGATTGGTACCGCACCGTCGTCTACCCGGTCACCGAACCCGGCCTCGATGAAAACGGCCAGCCCCTTTACCTAAGCCCCTACGCCGCCGAAGCCAGTGGAGTGAGGGAACTCATCCATTCTGTTTACGAAGCTCGCCCGGCCAAATATTGGGAAGGCTCAGCGGAGGGAGCGGAAGGCGCGGAGCTCACAATCTCGCCCACCGACTCTTAATCTCTTCATTGTAGGGATCCATGTCCAACAACTCTTCGAGCATTTTTTTGGCGCGTTCCACATCCCCCATCCGCTCATAATAGTCGGCCAAAATCAGTTTGAGCGTTTCATCTTTGGGCTTACGGCGCGCAGCGCGTTCAAAATAATGCAACGCTTTTTCATCCTCGCCAAGCTCGAAATAAACCTGAGCCAGACTTTGCAAACGCTCCGCACGGCGCTCGTCCAAGGCGATGGCATTTTCATAAGCCTCCGCTGCTTCCACCAGGCGCTGTTGTTGATACAGAGCGATGCCTAAATTGCTGAAATAAACTGGATCTTGTTTCAAATTCACCAGCTTGGAGAAATAAAGTTCTGCAGAAGGAAAATCGCCGCGTTTGAGGTACAAAAGCCCCAATTTGTGATGAGCGTCCAAGTGAGTGGGCTCTTCCGCTAAAATCGCCAAAAAGAGCGGTTCCGCTTCATCCAACTGATTGCGTCCAAAAAAAACATCCGCGCGTAAAAAAGCCTTACGCACCCCTCCCTCCAAACGAGGCAGTTCAGGTTTAGGAGCCGTGGCCATACTGGCTTCAGATAAATGTTCCAAAGGGGCTTCAGCGCTATCCAAAGGGAAATCTTCTAGGGCTTCACTGGCCGTTTCACCGCGTTCCTCACTGAGCAATTTTTCTTGAAATTTAAGATCTTGTTGAGTCAGCCGCAGGCGACGCAAAAACATGAGCGAGAGGGCGAATCCTGAGAAAAGAAGAAGAAAGAGAGCAAGCATGAGAAATCAATTAAGGGACAAAATTAAGGGACGAACATGAGAAGCAGCTGATCCAGCAAAAGCTTGGAATTGACATTGTTTCTTAGCGCCAGTTTAGCATCTTCTAGGGCATCCAGCACGTCCGTCACTTGCACGTGAGCCAGGGCTTGGGGAGGCCCCTTAAAAAGCCAAGTGCGACAGTGGCGCAAAAGCACGTCCAAAAACTCGGGCAGAAAGTCGCTGGATTCATATTTGCGCGTGAGGGCAAACGCAGCCGCCACCGTGGGCCGTTCCAAAAAAACATCCAAATCGCGCAGCACCGTTTCATGAATTTCCAAATAGGCAGGGTCTTCCATAAGGCGGATCAATTTTCCGGGCCGACCCATGGCAAAAAACAACAAACGTTCCGCAAGCGGATTTCCTTCCAAAAGTGGAGTCATTTCCTCATCGGGCAGGCTTTGAAAAACATGCACTTGAGCACGAGAACGCAAAGTGGGAAGCACGTCTTCTTCTTGATGCGCCGTGAGCAAAAATAAAAGGCCAGGATGAGGTTCTTCCAAAGTTTTTAAAAGAGCCGTGCTGGCTTCGGGCCTCAGGCGGGCTAAGTTTTCGATCACCACCACCAGGTAAGGTTTTAGATGTCCTTGATTGCTGCGTTCAATGAGTCCTCGCACGGCTTCAATGCCCATTCCCTCCCCAGCATCCAGGAACAAAAGGGTGTCCGCATCGAGGCCTTCCAAAAGCTGTTTTTTAGCCACCCCATGCTCGTCTGCTCCTTGCAAATGCACTGCTAAAGTGAGCGCCATTTTGGTCTTGCCCACATGTTCAGGGCCCAAAAACAAATGCGCATGATGCAAGCGCCCACTTGCCGCTTCGCTTTTCAAATGTTCGAGAATACGCTGATGTCCCAGCAAAGGAAAATTCATACAAAATCGAGAAAGATTAAGGTCGACGGCTCCAGTAAGCGTCCTGGCGCACCAAAAGTTCTCGCGCTTCTTCAGGATGTTTCATGCACATTTTGACCAAGTGTTCCATGCGCACACGGTTTTGCGAGCCTTTGGCGAGCACCGTGTCGTGCTTGTCCAAAATTTTGCTCAAAAACTGGCCCGCTTCTTTGGATGTATTGAAGACATGAATCATGGACGCAGACATGCCGGCGCGTTGCGCGCCTTCCGCGAGCGCGCTCGCGTGCTCGCCTACGGCGAGCAGCATGTCTGCCTGTTCCGCCGCCAATTTCCCAACCTTAATATGCTCACTCACGGCCAACTCACCCAGCTCATTCATGGTGCCCAGGGCCGCAATTTTGCGCCCGTGGAAAAGACTCAAAATCTCAAGCCCCGCTTCCATGGTGTCTGGAGAAGCGTTGTAAGAACTGTCCAAAATCAGCGCTCCATTTTTACCCTCAATGCGGTTCATGCGTCCGGGGGGCAAGCGGTACTCCTCCAAGGCTTTTTGAATAGCCTTCCACGGCATGCCGTTCACAAAACCCACCGCCACCGCTGCCAACACCAAAGTGATGTGAGCCTTACCCAGCACATGGGGCATCCTCACAAAAAGGTCACGTTGATCATAAGACAGCGTGAACATGAGTCCCTCGGTGCTCATTTCAATATCTTTGGCGCACAAATCGGCCCCTTCTTCTGTTCCAATCGTGATGGTATGAGCCGGCAAATGTCCCTCCAGTTGCCGCACAAAAGAATCATCGTGATTCAAAATCACCCATCCACCTGGGGGCACCGCCACCACCGCTTTGGATTTTTCTTCATACACCGCCTGACGATTGGCAAACTGCCCCGCCCCCACATGCACGTTCTTTACGTTCAAAAACACCATGATGTTGGGAGTGAAAACTTTCAAAATTTCATCCATATCCCCAGGTTTATCCACGCCCATTTCTAGCACCAGCATCTGGTATTTTTCCGGTTTTTTAAAGGCTTCCCAAATCGCCTTCCAAAAAATAGAAATCCAGGCTGTTGTGGAGGAATAGCCTGTCTTGAGGCCCAAAATCGTGAGCACGGTGCCAAATTCCGAATTCAAATTTTTTTCACTGCGACGCACACTGAAACGCCGCCCCAGCACATCTGCAATCGCGTCTTTTGCCCCCGTTTTCCCCACGCTCCCCGTCACCCCCACAATGAGAGGACGAATGGCTCGCAACCTCCGCTTGGCAAGGGAGCGAAGAAAGTCTAAGGCCCAGCGCTTAAAAGTGGCTTTCATAAACCTGAGTGTAAAGGCTATCTCAAAAAAGGGAAGGCTTGTACCCTAACAGAAAGACCCCTAAAATACAATCATCCGCTCAGTCAATCGCCTTGCTCAAAAAACTGAACAGCCTCCTCTTGTACTGCTTACTCGTGAGCCCGTTTTTATTGAGTTTTTATCCTCAAACCAATCGCTTTGAAATCATTCGCGAAACCGGGCCTTTGCTGCTTTTGGGGGTGGGAGTCTTGGCCTATCTCGCCAGCCTTCTATGGAGCCGCCCGTGGAAGGAGTTTTCCAGCTCCCGCCCGTTGCTCCTATTACTGCTGGTTTTCACAGGTTTCAGCATCCTCAGTTGGATCCATGCGGGTGTAAAAATCTTTGGCTTCGCCGAAATTTTTGTTCTGTTCATCGGGGTGCTGCTTTATTTGATCTTTGCTCAAGAAAAGACAGGGGCTCAAAAGCTCACTTGGGCCCTTGCCCTCACCCTCGTGGCTGCCGCCCTCCTCGGGGTCCCTGCCTATCTCAGCACCGACCACAGCCGCTTTTTCGGCTTCTTTTATGATCCGCTCATCAAAGCCGATGCCTGGCCCAATGCCTATGCAGACTTCTTTCTACTCACTTTCCCGTTTTTAGCCCTGCTCCTCCGTTCTCCCAAAGCCTGGCTTTTGAAGCTGATCCTGCTCGCTTTTGTGCTTTCTAGCTTTGTGCTCTCGGCTTCGCGGGGCGCTTTCTTGGCCGTTTTCCCGGCGCTCGCCTTCTTTGCGCTCGCCCAAGTTTGGACTCACCGTTCGCTGCCCTCCTTAAAAAAGACCTTACGAAGTGCCCCTTGGGTGCAAAGTGCCCCTTGGGTGCAAAGTGCCGTTGCCCTCCTTCTACTCATCGTGTTCACAGCGCTTTTTACAAAAGGAATCGGCATGCTCAAAAGTCGGCATCATCAAGCCGTGGATCTGGGCAGCCGCCTGCAATTTTCAGAAGCCGAAGGGGGCAATTCCTTTTCAGAGCGCATAGAGTTTTTTGAAGGAGCCCTCGCCTTGATCCAAGAAAATCCCCTCTTGGGCACAGGACCTTCCACCTTCCGTTTCGTCTATCCGCCCCACCAACAGGGCTTTTTGGCCCTCTCCGATCACCCTCATAACCTTTGGCTCAAACTCGCCGCTGAACGCGGCCTACCCGCCGCCCTCCTCTTGCTGGCTTTTGGGCTCTTGCTTTTTGCCCAAACGCATCCTTTTGGCAAAAACCCGGACCGTCCTTTTCTGCTCATGGCATGGACGGGCCTCGTGGCTTTCATGGCCCATCACATGATCGATTACAACCTGAATTTTCTCACCAACGCCCTCATTTTTTGGATGATTTTAGGGGCCCTCGCCGCTCACGCTCGGCAGCAAAAAACCAAACTTGCCCCGGCCGCTTGTGCTCTTATTGCACTGCTGCTTGCCGCCAGCGGCCTCAAACTCACTTTCGATGAATTGAGCTTCAACCGCATCCACACACTCGATCAAATGGAAGGCTTCCACCCCTTTTTGCCCACTTATGAGTGGTACGAAAAAATCGGCGGCGCCACCGATCCCGAGCTCAAAAAAGCCTTTATCCAAAAGCAACTGGAGGCGAACCCGCTAGATTCCAATGCATGGTCTCTTTTAGGCCAAGCCCACGAAGCGGAACAGAATTACACCGCCGCCCGTTTGGCCTACGAAACGGCCCTTGAAGTGAACCCCAAAAACAGCTTTTTACCCGCTTTGCAGCTCGCCCGTGTTTTGCAAATCCAAAACGACGCCGCCGCCCTGTCCGACCTCGCCACCCGCTTGCAGCCCCTTTTTGAGGAATACCAAAAACTCTACGACAAAAACCTCCATTTCACCCAGGCCACGCCTGAAATGGGTTACGTGAAGGAGTTGAAGGGATTATTCCTGCACGCTGACCTCAAAGACTCTCCAAGCCCCCGAGTCTCAAAACCCAAAAAACTCTATTTGTTACATTGTAACAATGAGCCGCTTTTCACTTTTCACCACTTTAAACACCTACCTTCACCCTCAAAATCGCCCGGCCGCATAAATTTGACGAAAATTAAAAAAGAGATGAACCTCCCCGAGCTTACGCTCGGGGTTTCAGCCTAGTTCAAGCTGCGCTTGGCCCGCATCTTCTTCGCCCTGTTGTTGGATATACTTTCGAATGACCTCCTCGTTAATCCCAACTGTGGAGGCAAAGTAACCTGCCGACCAAATACTTCTCGTCCCCCAGTACACTTTTCTAAGAAACGGAAACTTTATGTTCAACTCACGAGCTGTGTTGGCTTTTATTATTCTCACCACCTCTCCCACTGCTATTTGTGGAGGTATGGAAATTAAAATATGTACATGGTCTAAATCCGTGTTTACCTCTTTCACCACCAGTTCCGGATAGTACTTCGGAATATCCTTCATCACTTCCTGCAGAAAAGCCAACACACCTTCGTTGAATATCTTCCGACGGTATTTGGTCGGCCAAACTAAGTGATAGTCACAGATGAAAACTGCGTGTGAGCTTTTTCGTAGCTTCTTCATGCCTCCACTTTACACCACCACGAAGATGCGGGCACCCACTACATCCCTCGGGCTTACGCCCGGGGAACTACGTCAGTTGATTAGAATTAAGGCTTACCTTTTCCAATACCTAATATGAAACTCTCAGAAACAGCATGCTTAGTCGCTTTAGCTGCCACAACCCCAGCCTGTAATCTCTACGCTTTTCAGAATGGCCAGGAAGATCAAGGTGGAGCCTGTACTGAAATCCCAGCCCTCACAACAGGTGTATCTGCACAAGTAAAAATCAATCTAAGCGGAGATCCAATGGTGCCTCTAGCGCCTACCCGTGAAACTGTTCCCTCCCAAGAATAAAACCCGCATCCAAGACCCCCCTCGCCCCCCAACAAAAAGAGTCCCATCGAGGACTCTTTCAGTTTTTTGTAAGGTTTTTCCTATATCCCGGTTCTTCAAAAACTCAGAGCAGTTTATTTCACTGCGGCCACGATTTTGTCGAACACAGCAGGTTCGTGAATCGCGATCTCAGACAGCATTTTGCGGTCGAGAGCCACCATCTTCTTAGAAAGACGGTACATGAGTTGGCTGTAGGACAGACCTTGAGCTCGAGATGCAGCATTCACACGTGCGATCCACAGACGTCGGAAGTCGCGTTTTTTGCGACGACGGTGTGCATACGCATGCATGCCCGCTTTCATCACGCGTCTCTTCGCAATGGAATAGAGACGACCTGAGAGCCCTCGGAAGCCTTTAGCCGCCTTCAAAATTTTGTTGTGACGACGACGTTGATTCGTCCCACGTTTGACGCGTGCCATAAGGGTCGGGGTTAATGAGCGCCGCGGTAAGACCGGGCGATGGTGGACCTAAAGGCGGGGCAACGCCAAGGTCCTACCAGAAATAAATAAAAGAAATCAGCCGATCAGCTCGGCAGGGGCTTAATTCCACAAAAGAGTCTTGAAACGCTTTTCATCAGCCTTGCTCACCACAGATTGAGTTCCACCCATGTTCTTCTGTCGACTCGCCTTTTGATTGAGTCGGTGACGATGAGCGGCCTTCTGCATACGGATTTTTCCCGTTCCAGTGAGGGTCGCGCGCTTTTTCGTACCCGAGTGGGTGCGTTGTTTTCCAACTTTAGCTTTGCCTGGCATAAAATAGGGTTATTTAAGGGGTGAGAGAATCATAATGAGGGAGTGTCCTTGGCGTTTCGCGTCTTGATCAATCTTGGCGAAATCCTTGAGTTCTTCCTTCACGTAATTCATCTTCTCAAATCCGAGTTCAATATGTGTAACCTCTCTTCCGCGAAAAATCAAGCTGAATTTCAACGAATTGCCGTCTTTTAAGAACTCTTTACACTTGTTCAGCTTCACATCAATGTCGTGCTTATCCGTTCGAATCGAGAGACGAACCCCTTTCATTTCTCCGCCTTTTTGATGCGCTTTGTGCTTCTGATCTGCCTTGCGTTGACGATACAAATACTTTCCAAAATCCATGATGCGGCACACGGGCGGGAACACCGTCGGAGACACTTCTACCAGATCGAGCCCCATCTCTTTAGCAAGCGCCAGAGCCTTGGACGCACCCATCACTCCGCCTTGAATCTCTTCCCCTTCCTCGGCAATGAGTCGCACCGTTTGCGCACGGATCTCTTCGTTTTTTCGGAGTTGCTTAGCTATAAAAATGAATTAGGAGCTAGCGAATCTTAACAGATTGCGATCAGAAGTCAACGGCGCTTTTCTCTCCAGCCGCCTATCCAGCCTCTTGCAAAACAAGCCCCCTTCCCGCATGATGACAGCTCAGTCAGCATTCTTCAAAACCACAAACCATGTCCCCTCTTTCATCACTCTTAAATCCTACCCTTCAAAGGCTCACACAAGGCGCATTGCTCCTCTTGGGAGCGCTTCTTGCAAGCTTCCTTTTTGCAACGCCAAGCTTTGCAAGCACCGCAGAAAACAGCTTCAGCCACACTGCCTTACCCGTGGAAGTGCCGCTCACAGAAAGCGTTTGGACAGGGACTTTTGAAGCCAGCGAACCTTTCAATCTCTTGAGTTTTACAGGAGCAGAAAATTGGACCGGAGCCATGGAACTTCGTTTTGAACACGAAGGCGAATGGGGACCGTGGATTCCCCTCGAAGAGGACATCCACAGTCGTTTTGCCGGCGAATACGAAGCCGTAGTCACCGACCCCAGCAGCCGTTTTCAAGTGCAGCTCACCACCCCTCAAAAAGCACTCCCTTTTGAATGGGCAGGAACGTTTGAACTGGTGAATGCAGGGGGCTCAATCGCCAGGCAACTGCAAAGGACGAGTGTCGAAGAACCCAGCGTCATCAGTCGTGCTGAATGGGGTGCCGATGAAACCCTCAGGCTCATCGCCCCCGAAGATTTTGTGGACTACCCCATCAATGACACCCTCTTGGAGGAAAATTTAAAAATCGTCGACGTAGAATACACCGACGAAGCGGGCAATACACTCAATTGGCCTCTACAACATTCCGCATCGGTGACGCGCATCACGGTGCATCACACCACCACCGATCTCAAACACCTCAAAGATCCCGCCAGTGCCGTCCGCTCCATTTATTACTTCCACACGGTGGTTCGGGGTTGGGGAGATTTGGGCTACCATTACCTCATCGCTCCCGATGGCAGCGTTTATAAGGGCCGTTATGGGGACGACACTGTGGTCGCAGCTCATGCCAGCGGCTACAACGTGGGCAACATTGGCATTGTGATGATTGGGCCTTACCATCGGGAACCCATTGAAGGAGCCGCTTTGAATTCCTTGCTCAATTTGATCCAAACAAAGGCCGAGGAACACGCCATTGATCTCGACGCTACTTCTCCTTACAAAGGAGTGGATTGGCCCAACTTGCTTGGACACCGCGACGTGGGCACCACCCTTTGCCCAGGGGCCTACCTCTACGAACATTTGGATGAGCTCCGCAGCTACTTAGGGGCTCAGCAAGACCTGCAAATTTCCGAGACTTACACCTGGGAACCCTCGTTAACCGCCTTGAATCCGCAAGAAAGCAAAACCGTAACCCTGGGTCTAGAAAATACAGGGGATACATTTTGGAATGGACGAAGCACTTTTGATGTAGAGCCCATTTTAGGTGCCGATATTCTGAGCACAACGCCAGAAACCCTCCGACTCAATAATCCAGTTCAGCCCGGAGGCCATGCAAGCATCGACTTGAGCCTAAATTCTGGATGGACTCCCGGTTTGACGGTTTTCAAAATCACCCCGCATTGGAACGGAAGAGAAGCGGATGCACCCTTTTTGGTCCCAGTCTTCGTGCAAGAACCTTTTGTGAATTTTGAACTCGTGGATTTGAACTTCGACCAAGTCACGGAACTGGGGCATACGGTCCATGTTACAGCCGAACTCGAAAACAATGGAAACGTCACTTGGAACGCGCCCTCTCACCCTGAAAGTGCTGTCCTGCTTGGTCAAGTGGACAATACTCAAGTGGGCCTCGACGATCCTTACCTCACCACCAAAACTTTAGCCACGCCCTCGCAAACGGTTGCGCCCGGCGAAAGCATCACGGTGGAATGGGACATACTTGTCGACGAAAACCTGGCAAATGGACAGCTCTACTTCCATGCCGAAATGCCCGGCGTCGAAGGCAGTGTCAGCTCTCGTTTGCATCACCTCACCCTGTGGACCAATCCTGAAAACCAGGAACTCACCGTGGTGGACAAAGGGTCTGCTCAAATTTTCCAAGCCGGCAAAACCGTAGGCGGATGGATTCAATTCACCAATCACACCGATCAAACTCTCAATTTGGCGGATAACGACCTCACTTGGGCAGCAACCGTGACCTCCGAAGGCCTCCCCGTGAGCAGCGACCTCGAGACCATCTTTGCCCTCGAAACCTTAGAAGCGGGCATGTCCACTCGTGTCTACTTCCACCTCACCGCCCCTGACGAAGCCGGCGAATACCAAATTGAATGGATTCCCATGCAAGGCGGATTCAGCCTGTGGACGACGCCACTGATTTATGATTTTGCGGTGGAGGGCTGACAACAGCAAGGAAATGCGTTTGTTTGATTTTGCAAAACTTGTTCTGTAAACCCCTCCCCGGGGAGGGGTTTTTACCTGTAAAAGAGTGAGAATTTGACGATAAGGTAAAATACGGTATAATGAAACATCTATTTAAAACTCACTCATGGGAAACACACCAAGCAATCCAAGCGACGGGGATAGAGCCCCCGAAGGGCCAAAGGACCTCGAAACGGTAAAACGCTTAATGCAAGTCCTTAAGAATCATTTTACGGATGCACAAGCGCGTCTTGGACCGATTTACCTTAAATATCAAACGGAAGGAGTTGGAGAAGGTCTTGTCATCACAGAAGAAAGAAAGGGAGAAACGGTGCTCTATGGAGACGACGAAGCAGGAGGGCTAAGGGTGTCGATTCTAAATCCAATGGAAAATCTTCTTCAAGATAGTCTTAAAGACCCACTTCAAACTACACAGCGAGACCGACTTAGGGAGCCAGTATGGGTTGAGGCATCAAACGCATACTACGACCAGGCCAAAACCCGCTTAGAGCAAGTAATACAAGCCATGGAGACGAAAGCAGAACGAAGAAAAGCAGAGCTCACAGATCATATTGGCCGTCTAAAGGAGGGAATTCAAGAAGAGAAGAAGGAGGAATTCGGCAGACTGCAACTTCTACTGATCGAACTCAATGCAATCCAAAGGGGCCAGACTGCTATGGCTGGAGGAATGTCTGAAAAAGTAGCTCCCCCTGCAGCCCTTGATGGGACCCCTCGTTCACCTAAAGCGTCTGGTAAATTGGATTGGAGCAAACAAGGACCAGACTCAGAAATCGAAGAGCCCACTTCCGTAGCAGTTGAACCTGATCTTGAAACAGCACCCGCCGAATCATCTCCAGGAGACGCTGTGGAGACTGAAAGAACAGGAGTGATAGGTGGCTTGCAAGCATGGTTTAAAAAATGGACGGGGCCGAAAAAGTAAATCCTCGCTGCTCAGGCCATGCCAACCTAACCCCCTCTGGTCTTTTTTTGAGATGACCTCTACACTGAGGCTCTTTGACAAAGCTCAATGCCCATCCTCCGACGCAAAACTCGAACCTGTACCATTGGCGCCGATCCTGCGCGGCAAGTGCTCGTGGGCAGCGAACACCCCGTGGCTATTCAAACCATGTGCATGGGCAAAACGGAGGATATTGAGGGGACCATTGCCGAAATCAAAACCGTCGAAGACAAAGGCTGCGACCTCATTCGTCTCGCCATGCCCAGTTTCGATGCCGTCAAAGCCATTCCCCTCATCAAGGAGCGCACGTCGATGCCCATCGTCGCAGACATCCATTTTGACCCTCGTCTCGCCATCGCCGCACTCGACTACGGTGCCGACAAAATCCGCATCAATCCCGGGAACTTTTTTGACCGCTCTTATCTCGAAAAAGTCATCACCCTCGCCAAAGAAAAAAAGGCCGCTATTCGCATTGGCGTGAATGCTGGTTCACTTGAGAAAGATTTGTGGAAAAAACACGGCGCCCCCACCGCCGAAGCCCTCGCCGAATCGGCTCTGCGTTGGGTGAAATTCGTGGAAGACCTCGGGTTTGGCAACTTTGTCGTGTCCATCAAAAGTGAACGCGTGCCCGTGATGGTGGAGGCCTACCAACGTTTTGCCGCGGCCGGCAACGACGTTCCGCTGCACCTTGGGGTCACGCACGCCGGCCTACTCATTCCTGGTGCGGTGAAAAACGCCATCGGCATTGGAACACTGCTCATGCAAGGCATCGGAGACACCATTCGCGCCTCCATCACCGATGACATCGTCAAAGAAGTGGAAGTCTGCAAAAGCATTTTGAAAGCCCTCGGCATTTACGGCAAAGAACCGGACATCATCGCCTGCCCCACCTGCGGCCGCATTGAAGTGGATTTGCCCAAAATGGTGGCCGAAGTGGAAGCTGCCCTCGCCCATCTCAAAAAACCCGTGCGCGTGGCCGTGATGGGCTGTGTGGTGAACAGCGTGGGGGAAGCCAAAGAATCCGATTTCGCCATCGCCAGCGGTAAACATGCCGGCGCCCTCTACTACAAAGGCGAACTCTACAAAGCCAACGTTCCCGAAGCCGAACTGGTGCCGGAATTACTCAAGTTGATTGAGGAGAAGACGAAATAGCCTATAATCAAATCAACCGCATCTCTATGGTTCGTCCTTACTCCAAATGGAAACTTGCAGTCAAAACGCTGCCTTTTGTACTCGTGGTTTTGGTGCTCAAAATGCTTGTACATCACTACGATCAGGAGATGCTCACCCTGAGCTCCCTGTTCACGGCGATCGTTTCGGCTAATATTTTCCTGATTGGATTTTTAATTTCTGGGACACTCGTGGATTATAAAGAAAGTGAAAAAATCCCCTCCGATTTGGCTTCCAGCCTACAATCCCTCGCGGATGAAGGCTTTATTTTAAATAAGGCCCACAAACAGCAAATCGCTAGCCCTTTTCTCAAAAAAATTCTCATGCTCAACCAGTCTGTGATCGACTGGTTTCATAAAAAAGAATCTTATGAAACTGTGCAAGATCAGCTCTTCACGCTCAATGACGATTTTCTCGCTTTCGAAAAAGAGACCCCAGCCAATTTCATCGTCCGTCTTAAGCAAGAGCAAAATCAGCTGCGTAAAACCCTCGGTCGTGCCAAAGTGATTCGTGAAACTTCCTTCCTTGGAACAGGTTATGCAGTGGCCGAAATCCTCACTTTTATTTTGGTGCTCGCTCTGATTTTTATCCGCATGGATCCTTTCTACGAAAGTCTTTTTTTCGCCGCATTCATCAGTTTCATGCTCATCTATATGATCTTCTTCATCAAAGATTTGGACAACCCTTTTGGCTATGGTAAAAGCGGGGTGATTGAAGAAGTTTCTTTGCGGCCTCTTTTGGAAGGACACAAACGCTTGGAGCTGAATATAGAAAAGAATCTGCATGCCTAAACCCCTCGCTCTTTTCGGCTCCACTGGCTCTATAGGGAGGCAAACCCTGGAGGTGCTTGCCGCGTTCCCCGGTGAATTTGAAGTGGTGGGCTTGACGGCTAAAAGCAACAAATCCCTTTTGGAAGAGCAGGGTAAAACTTTGCGCGCGCAAACCTTGCTGAGCCCGAGTTCCGAGCAAAATCAGGCGCTTATGGAGCAAGCCGAGTTCATCGTCAACGCCATTCCCGGCTTTGCAGGGCTCGACATTTCCCTCGCTGCCATCCGAATGTCCACCCCCGAACGGCCCAAAACCCTGCTTTCCGCCAACAAAGAATCCTTGGCCATCGCGGGCCGTTTCCTGCGTGAAGAAGCTCAAAAAACCGCCGCCCGAATCTTCCCGCTGGACAGCGAAGCTTCTGCCATTTGGCAGCTCATGCACGAATACGGCGCAAGCAAAATTTCTTCTATTACACTCACCTGCTCCGGCGGCCCTTTTCACGGCAAAACGCGCCAAGATTTACTCCATGTCACTCCAGCTCAAGCCCTCGCCCACCCAACCTGGAAAATGGGCCCAAAAGTTTCCATCGATTCCGCGACACTCATCAACAAAGTGCTGGAAGTCTACGAAGTGCACCACCTTTTCGATATTCCGCTCAAAGACATTCACATCACCATCCATCCGCAGAGCCTCGTGCACAGCATGATCCACACCCAAACCGGTGCCACCAAAATGCACATCACTCAAAACGACATGCGGCTTTTCATTTCTTATGCCTTGCATTACCCCGAGCAGCCGGCTTGCCCCTGGCCCATCGAGCGCACTCGTAAAAGCGATCTGAGCTTTGAGCAGCCCGATCCCGAAACTTTCCGTCCCCTCAAATGGCTGAAATTGCACGCTGGCAACCCCAACTTCCCCATCATTTTAAACGCGATGAACGACCTCGCCGTGGCCCGTTTCCTGGACGGAAAACTCTCCTTCCTCGGCATTTACGATTTCATTGAAGAAGGGCTCCAGCGTCACCTCTGGCGCCTCCCCCCACGCAACCTAGAAGAACTGCTCGCCTTTCACGCAGAGATATCGGAGGGAGCGATGGCTTTGAGCTAAAGTTCGGTGAAAATGTGTACGTTTTTATGGCATCAAAGCTCAAGCTTCTTCAAGGTATTTGAGCATAAATTTTCCGCTCAAATTCGCGAATTCTATCGACCAACTCAGGATCTCCTATTTGGGCCAGGAAGTCTGGGTGAGGTGTAGCATAGTGGAGTCCATTTGCGCTTGGAGCTGACCTTCCAAAGAATAAGCCAAATTTTGCATGCAAAGTAGTGGATTGCCCCCAACTGAAGTTAATTAAAGATCCAGTCTTATCCATAGCCAAGGGGTATGATCTAGACGATATTAAGCCAAAATCACCCGTGTGCCAGCTTGCTTCATGATGAACGCCTCGACTGGTATAAGGAGATGATTGAAGGGTCATTACTCTTTTATAACTGGGATCCACTATCCAGTTGTGCCCTCCATGGATATGCAAGTTTACCCACACATGCATTGCCTGTTCTGAGGTAAAAAATCGATCATCCTGTCCATAATTAACTACAGCCCTTACGTCAGGATATTTGGTTTGAAATGCCAATTTGTAACGACATGCAAGATCTGAACATTCTCCAGTATTCTTAGACAAATCCGATGGATTTAATGCATTTTTAAAAATCAACAGCCGTACACCCTCTATCTCCTCATAGCATGCTTCTAGATCTGCTAAATGCCATTGAGAATATTCAAATACCTCACAAAGTTTACCTGACTCATCCCGAAAACTATCAGAGTTTCGTAAGTCTACTTTGGGTGCATCAATCCAATTGGAAATTAAGGGATGTACAGCCACAATCTCAAAAGGTTAAGAAATAATTGTGCAATGTATTCTATAAATTGTCAATCTGAATTCCTTGAGTTCAGGCTCAGGAGCCTTATCCAAGGATAAATACCCCTCCTTCCCCTTTCTCACCTAATCTATTAAACTTAAAAACCTAAATCCTTCTCATGAACATCGCCATCCTTCTAGCAGCGGGCGCATCCAGCCGAGCGGGCCAAAATAAACTGTGGGCGGATGTGCATGGCCGTCCCCTTTGGACTCTGAGCTACGAAACGTTCAAATCGCATCCAGAGGTCGATCGAATTGTGCTAGTGGTGCCAGCGGGTGAAGAGCCCAAATTCGCCGCTTATGTGGACGTGCCCATGGCCAGTGGAGGTGAAACGCGCATGCAATCTTTTAAAAATGGCTTGGCCTTACTCACCTTGAACGATGAAGACATTGTGATCGATCACAACGCCGCCAACCCCAACGTGACCGCCCGTGAAATTTCTGAAGTCATAGCCGCTGCAAAAGAAGTCGGTGCCGCAGCCGTTTCTATGCCTGCCGTGGACACGCTATTTGTAGCGGAGGAAGGCACTTATTTGAACCCCCTTCCGCGCGAAAAAATTCGGCTCATGCAAACCCCTCAAGCCGTGCGTGCGAATCTTTTAAAGCCCTTCGAATTGGCGGATGGCACGGATCTCACTTCTGCCTTGCTCGCCAAAGTTCCGGTTAAGGTAGTGGAGGCGGACCCGGCAAATCGAAAAATCACTTTTGCCGAAGACCTGAAAAGTCTTTGCGCCCGGACCTATTTGGGCGAAGATTCTCACGCCTTTTCCCAGGCCGGCCAACTGGTGCTCGGCGGGCTCACTGTTCCCGAACTCCCTGCCCTGGAGGCGAACTCGGACGGAGATGTGATTTTGCACGCCATCGGGCGCGCCCTGGCGCTGGCTCAAAACAAGAATTTTTCTGAAATCGCCGACCCACTTGCGCTCTCGGGTGAGAGAGACAGCCGAGCTTATTTAAATCCCTTGCTGCACAATGTAAAAATCGAACAAGTCGCCCTCACGTTGGAATGTGCCCGCCCCCGCATCGATGCCCTTGCCCCCGCCCTCAAAAATTCCCTGGCTTCCCTGCTGGCCCTTCATCCGGACCAAATCCGCCTCTCCGCCCACACCGGCGAAGGCCTCACTACGTTCGGCCGCGGCGAAGGAATCCGCTGTCTGGCATTGTTGACAATTAAAAATTAAGGCGTAGGATAAACTCCATTAATCCAGAAAAGTATGACAGAACTTGAAGATTTCCCTTTCCACGATCAGCAGATAAGGGGAACTTGTGTTCCAAAAGGAGGGTCGATAAGAATTGCAACTCGTCAAGAGGTTGAAGGCTTAACAGGTTTATACGAATTGATGGTAGGCAAAACCGCAGCAAAAGGAAGACTAGCCGCGATACTGGCGGCCAACCCTAATGTCCAAGACTGGAAGATCTCTGCGAATGGACCGACGATTTCTCCCATGAATAATGCCGCGTCTTTAGGGAAAAATGTAGCGAGTTGGGTCGCAGAGGGTAACTGGCATTTGACCAATCCGTCCATTATATCCCTGACCGATGTACTCCGCGAAGCAAAAGCAGCTGATCTAAAAACAGAAAACACTACTCAAGACGGAAAACGCTTTGGAGATTTCTTAAGAGGTCAACCCCTTAGAGCGCTTCATTTTGACGTGCTTGGAGGAGGAGAAGTTCCATTAGAAATGGGCCTCAGCCAATCAGGTTTCTATTCAACCAGAGAAGGAGTTCAATACCCAGGAATCACTGTTTTCGGGAAGGTGAGGGATGTTAATGTTCAGCATTCACTCATATTTTTTGAAGCAGAAAAGTACGCAACTAGTTCAGGTTGGATTGAAGGATTGACACACCCAATTGAAATCTACTGTAGGTCAGTTAGAACTGATGGTGGAGTAGAAAACAAATGGTTTGTAACACAGCCAGGTCTGCATAATTGATGAGTCTCCCAGCCCTCCACCCACCCGCCAAAATCAACCTTTTCCTTGCCATTCGTGGCAAGGATGAAACAGGTTATCACGAAATCGAAACCGTGTTTGCAAAAATTCCAAATTGGACCGATGAACTCATCCTTGAACCGGCCGCAGCGCTGCAGATTGAATTCATTCCCAGTGAAGGGATAGACCCCAAAAACAACACGCTCGCGAAGGCCATTCAGGTTTTAGAAGCGCACACCGGGCGTACGTTTCATTACAAAATCACCGTTCACAAAAACATTCCCCCGTGCTCGGGTTTGGGAGGAGCCGCCAGCGATGCCGCGACCTTGCTCCTTGCCCTCAACGATGCCGAAAATCTACAAATTTCTCAGAAAAAACTGTTGGAATTGGGTGCTCAAGTGGGCATGGATGTTCCCTTCTTTCTTTCGGGCTTTGACGTGGCTTTAGGCACCCATTACGGGAAATTTTAAGCCCTCTCCCCGCACTCCCCGCGAGCATCCACATTCGAATAGAACCCGGCCCACCGGCCCCCACTAAGGAGGCTTTTCAAAAGTGGGATGAAGGATGCGTGAGTTCCAACAAAACGGCCAATGGATTGATAGAAGCGCTCCAAGCCGGCGATTCGCAAAAAATCCTCGCTGCCTTGCACAACGACTTCCAAGTTTTCTACACCTCCCCAAAGTTAAAACCCGGCGAACACGCCATACTCACCGGCAGCGGCAGCGCGTTTGCAGTCGTCACTTCTCGCTTCTAGCTTCGCTCATTCTCAATCGGTTCAAGTGGTGCTGACTTTGTTTAACATGTCGACGGTAAGCAAAAAGAAGGAAAATTAAAATCAACAAAGAAAGCCCACTGGTCAAAAAAAGATTCAGTTGCAAATGATAGAGCGCGTTGTCCGCAAAAACCACCCCAATAGCAAAAAAAGTTACACCAAAACTAAGACCCCAATAACGACGAGTTTCCTCGAAATGAGGGAAGGTTTTATTGCCCATGGACCGTAGCCAAACCAGCAACCCAAAAAGGAAGAAAAGTCCTGAATAAACCAGCACGTGAGTCCACAAGCGATTCTGTTCAAAAGTCATTTCCTTCAAGTGTTGAATGGCAAATGGATGCACCAAGAAATAACAAGTAGTCACGAGTAAAAGCGTAATAAATCCTGCTGTTTTTTGGCGGAAAGCTCTTTGCACCCTTAGGACTCCAGGGATGCGTTCCAAACGGTCAAAAAGGGCGATCAATTGCTCATAATCTTCCAATAAAATTTCAATTTGATCTCGACTGATGCATTCAGGATTCGCCGGCGATCCATCCGACAAAAAAGGATTATCGCGCTTCACGTCATAACCGCTGCCTTTAATAAAAAGAATGGGCAATTTCAATTCATAAAAAGGTTCCAAAATTTCACGCAGCAGCCCGATGCGGTCGTAAGCCTCCACAATAATTTTAATGCGATATTTATAATCTTCTTCACCAAAATTAAAACGTCTTTTTAAACTGTGCCATACTCTTAAAAGCTTCACTCCCGGTCCCACCACCAGTTCCGGGAAAAGCACTTTATACACTTCCGAAGAAGACAAAGTGCCCTCGCCGATGGCTGCCAAAAGTTCATCAAAACTGTCGAATTCAAATTGAATCAGCGCGCGAGATTGCAGCGCAAAATCCAAATGATGGACCAAACCCTGATTCTGATGGTCCAATTCCTGCTGCAAAAGTCGAGTGCCCAGTTGGATGCGCGTGCCCATGGTTTGCTCTTTAAAATAAGCACGAATTTGCGTCTTGGCTTTAGAAGTTTTCACATGATCCAACCAGCCGCGCTCGGGACCTTTTTGACGTCGCGTATCGAATAAAATTTGCACATGATCTCCACTTTGCAAAGTGCCCAATAGTGAATAATTCTTATTGTTCACCATGGGTTTGAGCACATATTCATTCACGGCTATGCCCCTGGCATAAACAAAATCGAGCACACAAGCCCCTTCCGGCAAATCCACCACCTCCCCATCCGATGAAAAAACAAAAATCCGATTCCGCAGCACGTCTTCCTGCAAAGTGCGAATGAAACCTTCTGGATTTTTATAATGTTTCAAAAACGAAAGCTTTTTAGAGCTCAAACTGGATGAAAAATCTTTGTACAAAAAATGAGCCGCTGCCCCGAGTTCACATTCATGATGCATGGCCTCCGAACGGATTTGCACTTCCGTCAATTTTCCTTCCAAGCCCACCACCGTGGTGTGCAAGGATTGATAACCATTGGCCTTCGGGAAAGCAATATAGTCCTTAAAACGCCCGGGCTTGGGCTTAAAAAGGCCGTGCACCACAGCCAAAGAACGGTAACAATCTTCCAAGCCATGAGTCACCACACGAATGGCAAAATAATCATAAATGTCGCCGAGCGGTTTATGATGAAGAACAGTTTTTAAATAAATGGAATAAAAATGTTTGGGCCTCCCTTCCACTTGCACCGGAATTTTCCAGCGCTTGAATTCTTTTTTCAAAACGGCAATGGTGTCACGTATAAAAATCTGCCGCTTCTTTTCATGCTCCATCACAAAGCTTTCAATGCGTCCATACTCTTCCGGCTGCAGCACTTTAAAACACAAATCTTCCAACTCACGTCGCACTTGAAAAATGCCGTACAAATTGGCAAGCGGAGCAAAAACTTCCAAAGTTTCTTTGGCGATGCGCTGCTGTTTATCGGGTCGCAAATAACGCAAAGTGCGCATGTTGTGCAAACGATCCGCCAGTTTAATCAGAGCCACACGTACATCCTTTGCGGTTTCCAAAAAAACACGTCGCAAACTGTCCACTTGCCGCGCATCCATGGAATGATGATAATGCACCTTCGAAAGTTTAGTGACCGCCTGAACCAAATTCCTCACGCTGCGCCCAAAACGAGTTTCAATGTCCTTAAATGTATAATCAGTGTCTTCAGGCACATCGTGCAAAAGAGCTGCAATCAGGCTTTCTTCATCGGCTCGCAGCTTGGCAAGAATAATTGCTACATTCAAAGGATGACAAACATACGCATCACCCGAAGCCCGAAATTGCCCTTCATGGGCTTGTTTTGCAAAACGATAAGCGCGGTCCAATCGCTCCGAACGCACTTTTACAGGTGATTTTTTAAGCGCCTTTAAAAGCTCAGCATAAAGAGCATCTTCAGTGGAATGGAGCATAATGGACGCATTCTAACACACTTCTTTTTAGATCAAACGCTGTCGCCCCTCTAAGGCGCGAATTAGGGTTGCATCATCTGTGTATTCCAAGTGTCCCCCAGAAGGAATGCCTCGCGCAATGCGGCTCACATGCAAGGCACTGAAGCTTGCAACTTGCTTTTGGATGTAGAGCGCTGTGGTGTCTCCTTCCAAGTCCGGATTCAAAGCTAAAATGAGTTCGCGAGTCTCGCATCCACTTTCACTCAATCGCACAAAAAGCTCGGTGATGCGCAGTTGTTCCAGGCCCACTCCATCCAACGGTGAAAGTCGCCCTTGTAGCACGTGATAAAGCCCTTTGTATTCGCCCGTTTTTTCAATCGCGATGAGGTCTAAAGTGCTTTCAATCACACATAGAAGGCTGCGGTCTCGTCCTGGCCCGGAGCAAATCTTGCACGGATTGGAAGTGGTCAAAGAAAAACAGTGTCCACATTCTTGCACGCCATTTTTAACGTTCAAAATCGCCTCGCCAAGTCCATGCACTTTAAAATCCGCACTTTTGAGCAAATGGAAAGCCAGTCGCTGAGCACTTTTGGGCCCGATTCCCGGCAAACGGCCCAATTCCTCAATCAATTTTGTAAGCGAATCCGGTAAAAAATCCATGAACAATAAGGAAAATCAGCGCCATTCTAGAGGCCAAGTCAAAAAAAGGAAAGGACAGCGTAAAGGGCCAATCTTAAGCCCGAATCAAGCGCAAGAACTCCTCGCGTGTGGCCGGGCGCTCTTTAAAAAGCCCCTTGAGCGCCGAAGTGCTCACCGTGCTCGATTGTTTTTCCACCCCCCGCGCCATCATGCAAAGATGCTGGGCCTCCACTACCACAGCCACCCCTTTGGGCGCGAGCAATTCCTCCAAAGCCTCTGCAATCTGCGTCGTGAGCCGCTCCTGATTTTGCAAGCGCCGCGAAAAAATCTCCACCAGCCGAGGAATTTTTGAAAGCCCAATGATTTTATCTCGTGGGATATACGCAATATGCGCTTTGCCAAAAAATGAAAGCAAATGATGTTCGCAAGTGGAATAAAACTCAATTTCCTTCACAAGAATCATCTCGTCATAACCCTCATTTTCAAACACCGTCAAAAGGTCTTTCGGTTTTTTTTCATACCCACTAAAAAGATGCTCCCAGGCCTCATCCGCTCGCCGCGGCGTATCTTTCAGTCCTTCCCGCTCAGCATCTTCGGGCAGGGTTTTCAGCAGTTCCAAAAACATTTTTTCGATCCATAATGAATAAAGTCTAGCCCAAACCTGAAAAGGGGCAAGAATACTAAAGCTCACTCGCAAAATTTGTTTGACAATTTTGTCTGACAAAATTAAACTCAAAATGAGCCCAAAATCCCAATGCCTCTCACCGTCAACAATCGAGAACTGCTCCGAAATTATAAGACCCTCAAAGGAAAACTTCTTCGAGGAGAGGTGTCTGAAATTGCCGTGAAACAAGGCAAGGGCAAAATCATCACGCTCAAGGTGAAAAAGACAACGCAATCGGCTTTTGAGCACACGCTTGAACTCATCGAAAAGCACTCTTTCTCTCACCTCAAGCGTCCCGAAGCAGATCTTTTTGATTATTTATGAAACAAGAATATCTGTTGGACAGCAACGTCTTGATTTACCTTGGGCACGGGAATAAAAAAATTGCCCGTCAGCTCCTACGCTTGAAAAGGCCGTATTTTTTTTCGAGTGTTATCACTTACTTCGAAATTTTGTACGGCTGCAAAACTTTAGAAGAGAAAAAATTAGTCAAACAATACGCCAATGACTTGGCCATTTTGGACTTACGCAAAGAAATAATTGAAGCGGCCTTAGAATTGAAGGAAAAGAAAAAACTCAAATTCAAAGACCTCCTTATTGCCGCAACCGCCCAAATGGAGGGACTCACGCTGGTCACTGCCGACAAAGATTTCAAAAAAATCAAAGGACTTAAAGTAAAACTTTTAAACCTTTAGCCTTCCTCCGGCATTCCCCACTACGAAGAGGGCAAGAAACAAAAAACTCGCGTTTCCGCGAGGTTTTTTAAAACAATCTTAAATAAATTATACACCCCCATCCTACTAAAAGGCAAATAAAAAGATAAATCTTGTATAAAAATGTCAATCATCTATACTTGAGACCTCAGACAATCCGAACTCATGCACTTCCTCACCCTCGCTGAAGCACTTCCCATTTTCTTCACAGCCAAGGACATCCGAAGAATCCTAAAGATTCAATTGAATTCGGCTCGTGTACTGGCCACTCGCTACACTCAAAAAGGCATTTTCCTCCGCATCAAACGCGATCTTTATATTTTCCAAAAGAAATTCCTTCACCTCACTCGTGATGAAATCTACGAACTGAACCAAGCTCTACAGGCCAAGTCCTACATTTCTTTTTCTACTGCTTTAGCTCATCACCACACGCTCGCTCCATCCGTTGCTAAAAACCCTTGGGTTGAGGCGGTGAGTCCGTTGCGTTCTTGGGAGAAAACCGTAGGTCACCTAACGTGGCATTATTACAAATTGCCTTACAAATTCTTTTTTGGTTTTGTGGAACATGGCAATGCTCTGCTTGCCACGCCTGAAAAAGCCTTACTGGATGCACTCTACCTCCATTCTTTGGGGCGCTATTATCTGGATCTAAAAAAGCTCAACCTCGAAAGGCTGGACCAAGAAAAGCTCTTCAATTGGGCCCGTTTTTACACTCCAAAAACCCAAGTTTTTTTGGAGCGACTCTACAGCCGTTCACGGGGCAAATGAAGAGGAAAATAGGAGTGCGAACAAATGCTTGTTTTTAAAAGCAAAAAAAGTTAAAGTGGAACTACTTTTGGGGATTTCCCACGACCCTGCCAGAAATGGCAGGGAAAATTTTTATAAATAAAGTTTTTGAAAACCAAGTCTTATGATTTTGAAGTCCGATTCATCAACAATGCCCACTTTAGAATAAAGCCGTCGATAATCGATAGTTCTGACTTGATGAAGGCAGGCGGTCACATTTCTCCCCCTCTGTTGGTAGTTCACGTACCAGCTGCCGACGTGCTTTTTTGTGGTGAGCGGAATTGCAAGATAAAACTCTTTCGACAGCTTTTTGAAGATCAAAACAGGACGAGTAAAGAGGTCACTTTTACCGTTGATCTCATACCCTATATTTTCACCCAAACTCGCCCACCAGACTTCTCCGGTATTCACATAAGGAATTTTTGGCCTGCGTAAATCCAGCTTTCGTTTAAGACCAATCCATTCTAAAAAACGTTTCATATTAAAAATTAGATTCTGAGATATTAACAAAATACACTCAAAAAAGTCCTGACAAATTCCTGAATCGCAGATTCATGCAAAGGGGCGCCATCGAAGATGGTCCTGCTGATTCATCACTCCAAATAATGACTCCACGGTTCAATCGCTAAATCATCTATGCTGTAGCGCTCAATGGAATCCACCATGAGTTTTGCAACTTTCAAATCAATGGTGAGCGAAATGTTGTTGTCGATGGTGAGGCGGCGAATTTGGTAGCCGAGCGTCGCATCTTCGTGGGAGTAACCACGTGGAATATTGATCACCCAACTGATTTTATCTTTTTTAATCAGCTCTTCACAGTTCGGGCTGAGGCCGCTGTCGATTTTATGCACTACGGTCACGGGCACCTCATTTTCTTCAAACACTTTCGCGGTTCCTGGCGTGGCATAAAGCGGATGTCCCCGCGCAACGAGCTTGCGAGCCGCGCTCAAAAAGTCTGCTTTGCCCTCAATACTTCCAATGGAGATGAGCACCGCACTTTCGGGTTTTGGGATTTCAAATCCGGTGGAAAGCATGGCTTTCAAAAATGCCTCATTCAGGTCGTCACCAAAACACGCCACCTCCCCTGTCGAGGCCATTTCCACCCCGAGCACAGGGTCTGCGCCCTTGAGACGAGAGAACGAGAATTGAGGCGCCTTCACCCCAACGTAGTCCAAATCGAGCGTTTTATAATCGCGCTTTTTTGCCTTGCCCAGCATGGCTTCGGTCGCCACCTCAATAAAGTTGTAACCCGTGACTTTCGAGCTGAACGGGAAACTGCGACTGGAACGCAAATTGCACTCAATCACTTTGATGTCATTGTTCACCGCCAGAAATTGAATATTGAAAGGCCCCGAAATCTTCAGCGCCTCCGCGATTTTTTTTGCAATCAGGCGCACACGTTTGATCGTTTCTAAATACAATTTCTGCGGAGGCAAAACAATGGTCGCATCCCCGCTGTGCACCCCGGCGTTTTCCACATGTTCCCCAATCGCATAAATCAAAAGTTCCCCATTTTGTGCCACTGCATCGATTTCAATTTCCTTCGCACCGAGCTCAAATTTCGTGATCACCACGGGCGCTTCCTTCGAAATGCGAGCCGCCTTATCCAAATACGCACAAAGCCCCTCTTCATTTTGCGCAACAGCCATCGCCGCACCCGACAAAACGTAAGAAGGACGAACGAGCACGGGGTAGCCCACTGCATCCGCGAACTTGAATGCATCTTCGGTTTTTGCAAACTCCTTCCACTTGGGTTGATCCACGTCCAGACGGTCCAAAAGTTGAGAGAATTTATGTCTATTTTCCGCCTGGTCGATGCTCCTCCCAGACGTTCCAAAAATGTTCACACCGGCACTGTCGAGTTTGTTCACCAAGTTATTCGGAATTTGTCCTCCCGTAGAAACCACCACGCCTTCAGGGTCTTCCAATTCATAAATGTCGAGCACGCGTTCCAAAGACAGCTCATCAAAATAAAGGCGGTCACACATGTCATAATCGGTGGACACGGTCTCGGGATTATAATTGATCATCATTGTCTCATAGCCGTTCGCTTGCAAGGTCTTCACCGCATTGATGGAACACCAATCGAACTCCACCGAAGACCCGATGCAGTACGCTCCGCTTCCTAGAACAATCGCCTTCTTTTTTGGCTCTTTTTTTGAAGTTTTACTGGGCGCAAAACCCACATCGTGTTTATCGCCATGATACGTGAGGTACAAATAATTCGTCTTCGCCGGATATTCCGCCGCCATTGTGTCGATCTGCTTCACGGCAGGCAGCACTTTGAACTTTTTACGCAATTTGCGCACTTCCATTTCTTCGCAATTTCGGGTCAGTCCAATTTGCTTGTCGCTGAAGCCGAGCTTTTTTGCCGAACGCAGCAAGTCCTCATCCAGCTCTTCTTTTTCGAGCTGTGCATCCATATCTACAATGCGCTTCAACTTTCCAAGGAACCATGGATCCACTCCTGAAAGTTTATAAATTTCCATCACGTCCCAACCCTGGCGAAGGGCTTCTGCAATCGCAAGGATGCGTTTGGGCGTGGGCTTCGAAATTGCCGCTCTCAAATTTTCAGTGTCGATGTTCAGACGTTCATTGCCCGTGAGTCCAATCATTCCAATTTGCAGCATGCGCAGTCCCTTTTGAATCACTTCTTCAAAGCTGCGCCCCAGCGCCATGATTTCTCCAACGGACTTCATTTCGCTGGAAATGTGATGAGACACTTTGCGGAATTTATCCAAGTCCCAGCGAGGAATTTTCAAAGCCACATAGTCGAGCGCAGGTTCAAAACACGCGGTGGTCACACCGGTGATCGCATTGCGCAATTCGGGCAGGCTGTACCCAAGCGCCAATTTCGCCGCCACATAGGCGAGCGGATAGCCCGTAGCTTTGGACGCGAGTGCCGAGGAACGAGACAAACGCGCATTCACCTCAATCACACGGTACTCTTCAGACTGGGGATCGAGCGCATATTGAATATTGCATTCCCCCACAATGCCGAGATGGCGTATCACTTTGAGTGCGAGTTCGCGCAGCATGTGATATTCGCTGTTGCTCAAAGTTTGCGACGGTGCAATCACAATGCTTTCCCCCGTATGAATTCCAAGGGGATCAAAATTCTCCATATTACAAACCGTGATGCAGTTGTCGTTCGAGTCGCGCACCACTTCGTATTCAATTTCTTTCCAACCCTTCAAACTTTCTTCCACCAAAACTTGGGGCGAAAAGGCAAAGGCGGTGTCCACGAGTTCCTTGAGTTCTTTTTCGTTGTTCGCAAAACCGCTTCCCTTCCCTCCGAGCGCAAAAGCCGCGCGCACCAAAAGTGGGAACCCAATTTTTTCGCCTGCTTTCATTGCCGCGCTGGCGCTGGTGCAGGCAATGGAGCGCGGCACCTTCACATCGATTTTTTGCAATTCTTTGTTGAAAAGTTCACGATCTTCCGTCTTTTCAATGGAGCTCACGGGCGTTCCATAAACACGCACATCGTACTTGTCTAAAATGCCCAAATTTTTCAAAGCCACTCCACAATTGAGAGCCGTTTGTCCCCCGAAGCTCAAAAGCAGTCCATCCGGTTTTTCTTTTGCAATCACTTTTTCAACAAACACCGGTGTGATCGGCAAAAAATACACCTGATCAGCGAGCCCCTTGCTGGTTTGGTTTGTCGCAATGTTCGGATTGATCAAAACCACCTCCACCCCTTCCTCTTTCAAAGCTTTAATCGCCTGAGAACCGGAGTAGTCAAACTCGCCCGCCTCCCCAATCTTGAGAGCCCCCGATCCGAGGATCAGAACTTTTTTAGGAAGACGCAGCTTGGAAGCAGTTGGGGCCAAGTCTCGAAAGTGTAAGGGAAATCTATCTCAAAGAATGTAGCGTCCGCTCAGCCCCGATGCAAGAGAATTGAAAGCCCGCAAAGGCCCTAATTGTAGCGTCATTCCATCAACTTGGCCAAATTTTTTCGCACGCGATTCAAGACCGAAGTGCTAGCCTTTTCAATGAACTCCAAGCGTCTAGATTGCCAATCCACTGCTCGAATTTGATCAGATAGCACAGCCCCCTCTAGCTGCAACTCCTTCAAGGGAACCTCAAAAGGATACCCTTTCACCTGAGAAGTAACAGGACAAATCAAGGCCATTCCGATGCGATTGTAAGTGGAACTAGAAACAACCATGACAGGGCGACGCCCTTTTTGTTCATGCCCCAAAGTAGGGTCCAGCGTAAGCCATGCCAAATCACCTTGCTTGGGAATATAAACAGTCACCATATTTCTTTTCCTACAGTGTCAAATTCTAAAAGTAAATCATGTCGATTTTCAGGAGTGATTTGAGCCACCATCTCTTTTAAGGTTTCTTCAGGAGGGGAAAGGATGATTTTTTTGCCCACCAATTGCATCTGAATCACGGTGCCCGCTTTAACGGGAATCGCTGCAGCAAAAACTTTAGGGATGCGCAGTCCCAAACTATTCCCCCATTTTGATACCTTGGTCTTCATGAATGTATAGTATGATGTATATACAAAGGATATACGTCTTTCATAAAAAAGTCCACCCTCACATCCGATACTGCAAAGCCTCCACCATGTGCACGTATTCAATCCGTTCGCTGGCCTCAAAATCAGCAATGCTGCGTGCCACTTTGAGCAACTTGTGCAAAGCCCGCCCCGACAATTTATAATGATGCGTGGATTGTCGTAAAAAATCTTCCGTTTTCAGATCCAAGTTTTCGCGAGCCAGCCACAAGGGTGGCAAATGTTGATTCACATGGAATCCTTCATTTTTATAACGCCAAGCCTGCCGTTCGCGGGCCGCCAGCACCCGCTCTCGGTACGAAACACCACTCAAAGGGGAGGCTTTAAAATCGTCATAGGCCATGCGAGGCACCTCCACACTCAAATCGAGACGATCCAAAATAGGGCCTGAGATTTTCTTTTGATAACGTGCCTTTTCCGCCGCTGTGCAACGGCAAGGTTTTTCAGGATCACTCGCATAGCCACAAGGACATGGATTGCGAGTGGCAACAAGCTGAAAATCGCAAGAGTAATGGCAACTGGATTTCCCATAGCGCAGGCGCAATTCCTGGCCTTCCAAGGGGCCGCGTAGGCCCTCTAAAATTTCACGAGAAAATTCAGGAAATTCATCCATCATCAAAACGCCGCGATGCGCCAAACTGAGCTCCCCGGGGCAAAGGCTGGCTCCGCCGCCGAACACGGTGAAAGGAGTGGAGCGAGGATGAATACTGCGAAAAGGCCGAGTGTTGGCCATGGAAACCGCTTCCCGCCCCGCAACCGAATGAATGGCTAAAACCTCTAGTTTTTCTTCAGAACTCAACGGAGGCAAAAGTTGCACAAAACATTGTGCAAGCAAAGTTTTCCCGCTGCCGGGTGGCCCGGACATCAGCACATGATGCCCGCCGCTGGCCGCAATGGCCAGCGCGCGCTTGGCCCCCGCCTGTCCCGCAATCGACTCAAAATCCAAAATCGCCTCGGCTTCCATAAACGATTTTTCATCGTCCTCTACAAACGCGGGGCGCTCGCCGCTTTTTAAATATTCAATCACTTCTTGAAGATGCGAAAATCCAAAAATTTCCAAACCCTCCACCAGGCTCGCTTCGGCCAAATTCCCGCGCGGCAATAAAACACGTTTCACTCCATTTTTGCGTGCGTACAAAAGGGCCGGTAAAAGGCCTTTTACCGGACGTAAATCCCCGTTCAAACTCAGTTCCCCCAGCGCCCAAGTATCCGCAGAAAAACCGGCAATTTCCTTGGTCAACATCAAAAAACCAAGCGCAATGGGCAGATCGAAATGGCTCCCGCTTTTATGCAGTTCCGCAGGTGCCAAATTCACAATTTTACGCGTGAGCGGAAAACGAAAACCACTGCTGGTCAGCGCACTCCGCACGCGATCTTTGGCCTCCTGCACACTGGTCCCCGCCATCCCGATGATCGAAAACACGGGCATGCCTGGACTCACCTCCACTTCAATGTGAACGGGAAGCACCGTGATGCCCTGCAGGGTGTACGAAGAAAGCAGCATAGACTTTCAGTTTCGCCAAAATCTTCATTTTTGTGAAATCTTGTACAAAACCCCCTCCTTAAAATGACGTTGTTGGAGCGCCGACAACAGCCCTAAAATTCATAACAATCGAGCAGAGGAATCCCTTCCTGAAGTTCCACGCTATAAAACAAAAAACGCGCCTCTCGCCATTCTTTTTTCCGCCTTTTCCATTCCCAGGCCGTTCGATAAAAACGGCTTTGCTTGGTCTCAGTCATGGCTTCGAGGGGACTGCCAAACCGCTCATTGCGCCGCCCCTTCACCTCCACAAAAAACAGCTCCTGCGCTGGGGACTCGGCAATCAAATCCACCTCCCCTCCCTTAAAACGCACCCGCCTTTCCAAAATCCGCCACCCCCGCACACACTCCAAATACTGCGCCACCTGTTCTTCACACCACAGACCAAAGGCGTGAGGGTTCATAGAGAGATGGATACACCCAGTTTTTGTGCTCGCTGCTGCAGCTCTGCCAGTGTTTTCTCCCAATCGCCTACAGAGCTCGAATATTGCCCGGATGCTCTAAAATAACAAACACGCTCACTCGCGGGTAAGTCTTCTAAAAGACTACCCAAGCTTGCTTTGCGTCCGCCACTAATCATCTCAAAGCCATTTGGAAGTATGACACGGTTAACCCACCAGCCATGCATTCTTGTTAGATCATTGGTGCTGGGGATAAGCGTTTGAAAATCCACCACCGCCCTTTTAAGTTGAGCGATTAACTCAGCTCTCGCCTCCGTATCTACCGCCACAGGATCTTCACCGGGACCTCCTAAACCCATAAAAATTCTTTATTAAACAAGAAACAATTGTTAACTCAAACCCGGCAACTTCGCAAGGCGCGCAAGTTGACAAGCCGTCAAGAAAAGTATCAAAGAAGCAAGAATCGCCAAAAAAGCCTCATTTGGATTCAACCAGACTTTTTTGGGAGCTTAGCCCCACTCCCCTTGCCCCCCAAACGGCTTTGTGCAAAACTAAAAACCCGCCTCGCGCCTTCGCAAATCATGCAAGGCCAGGCCTCCTTTTTATGGCCGATCTCAAAGTCCCTCCTCACAGTGTCGAAGCCGAAAAATCCGTGCTCGGATCGGTGATGGTGGAAAAAAACGCATTGCTTAAAATCGCAGACCTCCTTCAACCCGAGGACTTTTACTACGAGACCCACGCCAGCATTTACACTGGCATCCAGGAGCTTTTTGCAAAACGCAGTCCCATCGACATCCTCACGGTTAAAACCTGGCTCAAAGACAACGGCAAGCTCGACGAAGTCGGCGGCCAAACTTATTTGGAAGAAATGTGCAACGAAGTGCTCACGGCCTCACACGTCTTTCAATACGCGCTCATTGTCAAACAAAAATCCACGCTCCGTAAACTCATCACTTCCGGCGGCAACATCACCGCTTTAGCCTACAAAGAGGAGTAAGAAGTGGATGAGCTGGTGGACAAGGCGGAGCAAGAACTCTTCAAAGTCTCGCAAACCTTCATGCGCAATCGCTTCGTGCCCATCAAAGACATCCTCGCCAGCACCTATGAAAAAATTTCAGATCTCCATGATCCAGAAGCAGCCGCCAAATACAAAGGACTCGCCACGGGTTTTGGTTCCCTGGACCACTTGCTCACCGGTTTACAACCTTCCGACCTCATCATTCTCGCCGCCCGTCCCTCCATGGGGAAAACCGCCTTTGCTCTCAACCTGGGACTCAATGCGGCACTGCGCGGCAAAAGTATAGGAATCATTTCACTCGAAATGTCCAAAGAACAACTTGTGGAACGCCTCTTCATTTCCATGCTCGGAGTGGACAGTTGGAAGCTGAAGAACGGCCAACTCACCCAAGACGACTTCATGCGCATGGGCCAAGTTATGGATCAACTCAACAGCTGCAAAATCTTTATAGACGATTCCGCCGGCGTCGCCACCTCCGAACTGCGTGCCAAGGCCCGCCGCCTGCAAATGGAGCACGGCCTCGACTTGCTCATTGTGGATTACCTTCAACTCATGTCCATGGGCAAGGGCATGCTCTCTATTACGAACCGCGTCCAAGAAATTTCCGAAATTTCTCGTTCCCTCAAACAGCTCGCTCGTGAACTGCACATCCCCATCATGGCCCTCTCCCAACTCTCTCGTGCCGTCGAAGCACGTCCCGTTAAAATCCCGCAACTCTCCGACCTTCGCGAATCAGGAGCCATTGAGCAGGATGCAGACGTCGTAATGATGATGTACCGCGAAGATTACTACGAAGAAGACACCGAACGCCAAGGCATCACCGACATTTACGTGCGCAAACACCGCCACGGCATGGTGGGCCGCGCCGAACTCATGTTCCGCAAGGAGCAAATGAAATTCTACGACATCGACCGTCAACGAAGTGGAACTTTTGAGGATTAGAACCTATCTCAAAAAGACAGGAGCTCATCTAACTGACATATATAATTTAGATCGACATAGAATCTATTGATTTTCACTAAAAATAAGATCAATCTAACATATAGAACTTTAAAGATCTCTCTATATATATAGATGAACTTAATCAATTGGCAACAATTTGGTTTAAAAAAAGACCCCTACGACACCCTTCCTTTAATTGAAGGTGGAGACGTCCCAATTGAGCAGGCTTTTGTAGGACGCACAAAAGAAATTCAAGCATTGGACAACCTTTTTAAATCTGAAAGTCGTTTTGCCTTAGCCATTTGTGGAGATGTAGGAGTAGGAAAAACAAGTCTAGCGAATTTCCGAAAATACATGTGGAAAACCGCTAAACAAAATTCAATCTTTTCTTTTAGACGTGAAATTGAAGCGAATGACTACTTGCTGAATAAGCGCAACTTCATGATAGAAATCATAGGGTCTATTTTAAGAGAAATTAGGCTTCTTCAGCCTAAACTTTTAGAACAGAAGCTACTCAAACGACTCAGCCAAATTGTAGACATCACTCAAACACTGAGTATCACAGGTGGCGCCAACATCTTAGGTTTCGGAGCAGATTTAGGGGTTGATAAAGCAAATTTTCCTCCAATCCAATTGGCGAATGCAAGTTTAGAGCAGTACTACTTAGAGCTCATTGATTTCATTAAAAAGACAGAAATCTTAAAGAAAAGATACAAAGGCATTATTATCCACGTGAATAATTTTGATGTAGTCTTGAAGAACAAAGAAGGCCACCGAAAAGTGATCGATTTTTTTAACGAAATAAGAGACATATTACAAACCCCCGATGTCTATTTCCTTTTCTTAGGCCCAAGGAATTTCTTTAAGGATATCATCAGCACACAAAAGAGAGTTGAAAGCATTTTCATTCGCACACCTTTGTTCATCAATCCTTTAAGTAAAACCGAAATTGTAGAAGCTTTTAACGAAAGAATGAGTCTTTTAAAATCAGAAGGCGTCATTTCTTACATCAAGCCCGTAGAAGATGAAGTGATTTTTCAACTTTATGACCTGTATGGAGGAGATATAAGATCGATCATGTCAGCGGTGAGAGATATTTTAGGGCAGTACTCCGGCACCACTGCCCGGCCACTTCCCTATAAAGAAGCCCTTTATCTTCTGGGTAAAGAAAGGTGGGAGCGCATTGAAAATGAAGTGATAAGATTAACTCCAGAACAAAAGCAAGTTTTAGTTTACCTTGCCCGATCAGATAAATACATCAGCCAAAAAGAAATAGCTCAATTGTTCAAAAAAGCACAATCAAACGTGTCAGGCTACTACTTCAAGCCATTGAGAGAGTTGGACATCATTGAAGAAAAAGAAAAGATTGGAAGAGTCCCTTACTATGGTTTGACAATCAAGTATCAACCCATCAAATTCCTTGTAAACTCTAGGGAGGAACTTGTAAAATCTGCCAGGAAGAAAGGCAATCAACTCAACTTATTTTAATATGCCCTCTCAAGAATACAACGATCGTCTTCGCAAAGCGGATGAACTCCGCAAGCTCGGAATCAACCCTTATCCCGCTCGCTACGAAGGGTCTCATTCGATTGCCGAAGTCCTCGCTTCCAAAAAAGCGCAAAAAACACGCAGCATCGAAGACATTTTGGCAGATAAAATTTCCACCGATTTCACGATCCGCGGTCGTCTCATGACCCTGCGTGAACACGGACGCTTAGCTTTCGCAAACCTAAAAGACGCAACCGGCACGATTCAAATCTGTTTTATGGAACAAGTGCTCGGTAAAGAAAATTACAAACTGCTCCGTAAAGTGGACATGGGCGACTTCATTGGCGCGTCTGGAGAACTGTTCATGACCAAGCACGGCCAGCTCACGCTTCTCATCAAAGACTGGACTTTTCTCGGCAAAACCCTACGTCCACTGCCTGAAAAATGGCATGGACTTCAAGATCAAGAAGCCAAATACCGCCAACGCTACCTCGACCTGGTGATGAGTGAAGAGACCACGTCCCGCTTTGTGTTTCGCAGTCGTTTCATCGAAGAAATCCGCCAATTCCTTAATTTGCACAGCTTCCTCGAAGTAGAAACCCCGGTGCTCGCGGCGATCGCCTCCGGCGCCACCGCTCGCCCCTTCCTCACGCATCACAACGCGCTCGACCTCGATGTACACCTACGCATCGCACCCGAACTCTATTTAAAACGCCTCATCGCCGGCGGCATGGAGCGCGTCTACGAATTCGCCAAATGCTTCCGCAACGAAGGCATGGATCCCTCCCACCTCCAAGAATTCACCATGCTCGAATATTACGGCGCTTATTGGAATTATGAGGACAACATGAACTTCACCGAAAAAATGCTCACCACGGTTATTAAAAAGCTTTTCGGCACGACAAAAATCAAAGTTCGCTCTCGCGACGGTAGCGATGTAGAAGTGGACTTCAAAGCGCCTTGGCCGCGTATTTCTTTTGGTGAACTCATCGAAAAAGACAGCGGCATCAAGATTTACGATTTTCTCACTCCCGAACATCCCGAAGGCGACGTCGTCGCCCTCCGCGCGGCCATTAAAAAAGCACGAGATCCACAGGGGCAAAAAATTATCCTCGAAGACGCTGAAAAAATGGGTTACGGAAACCTCTGTGATGCTCTCTACAAAAAAGTCAGCCGACCCAAACTCATCAATCCGTGCTTTGTGATCGACCACCCTGCCAGCACCATGCCTTTAGCGCGTCGCAGCGATGAAAATCCAAAAGTGTGCGAAACTTTTCAACTCCTCGTGAACACTTGGGAAGTGGTCAAAGCCTACTCAGAGCTCGTGGATCCTGTGGACCAACGCGAGCGCTTCATTGAACAAGCCAAAGCCGCCGCCGGCGGAGACGAAGAGGCCATGGATATGGACCTCGACTACCTCACCGCGATGGAACACGGCATGCCCCCCATCTCTGGATTCGGCATGGGCATCGACCGCATCGTTACCCTTTTGACCGGCCAAGACAACCTCCGCGACGCCGTGCTCTTCCCCATCATGCGCCCTCTCGAGGAAGATCTCAAAGCCGCCAAAAAAATTGCAGAAAAAGCAAGAGAATCAGCGAAGAAAGGACACCGGAAGTCCTGACAAAAAACTGAAATGTACTTATAGTGAAGCCACAAAAAAGAAATAACACTTCATCATCTATGAAAAAACTCATTGCGCTCTTATCCATCTTGCTGATCGCTTCCCTCACTTTAAATGGAATTCAATACTTCGACAGAAGTACTACAGACGAGGAACTGCCCCTGGACGACTCACAAATTGAAGATTCCTCTGTGACAGACTCCGATGAAGACAAAGAACCCGAAACTTCTTTAGCTAACGCAATTAATCTGCTCCCCTCCCCCGAATTGGCAATTGGGGGCTACCCTTTTGGAGCTGATAAATACTGGGTGTGGACCGCAGAAGCCAACGACGATGGGTCTTACTACTCAAGCAGTGGAGTAAGACAGGCTTCCTGGGTGGTGGATCTCGCTTCTGGCAAAGCCACAAAATTAGCAGATCGTGCTTTAGGCGCAGGGACCACCGTCCCCAATGTCCTATGGAGTGATGAGTATTTGGAGATCATCTGGAAGAGCGGATGGGAAACATTCTGGATTGAAATGACCGATTATGTTGATCTTGATACTGGTGTGTTGTCCTACTCTCTTTCAAACCATACAGGGCAAAAACTCACCATCGAGTCAGGAGAAACGACCTTGGAAATCACCTACGCACCCAGCAGCATCTGCGATGGAGCGACTTTTGAAAACCCCTCCACAACGGACATGGCTGAAGGTCTTTTGATCAATGGAAAATCTTATCCATTCCCTTCACCGATGGAAGTGGAATGCCGCTTCAATGATATGGGTGGAGAGAAAATGATTGAAAACTTCCCTTATATCAATCTAAGTGAAACGAGCGGAGTCATTCGTTTTGGGCTTGCAAAAGGAGCTGCTGAAATCCCTTTAAGCACCCTCAGTGTGCCTGTAGTGGACTACCGCTAGGAGGCAGTAATCTTTAATTTTGAGTAGGCAAAAAAATTGACTCCCCTTATAGTGAAGCCGCCTTCACGATTTTTCATGCACGATCGTTCCTACGGCATCAGCGGCTATCAACCCACTCGGCATACGCCGCACGTGCCCGAGGGCGGCGACCCAGGGCAAGAGCCCAGCACGACCCAGCGAGCCAAAGATCTCTTTGACCGCGCCAAAAAAACCGTGAACAAAACCCGCTCCAGCGCTCCTCGCAATCCCGGCCCCAAATGGCCGCTCCATAAAAAAATCCTCCTCGTCCTCACCGCCATCTTCGTCACAGGACTCTTCATCATCTGGTTCTTCTTGGGCGAATTCCGCTTCCTATTCTGGCGCGCCCCCTCCCTCACCGGCTTCCCCTTCGGAAACCGCACCTATATCGTGCTCTTCCAAAACAATTACGAACTCCGGCCCACCGGAGGCTTCATCTCCAACTATGCCGAACTCACCTTCAGCCATGGCCTCTACAAGGGCATCACCTTCCACGACGTCTACGCCGAAATCGACGAGCACAAAACCATGGAGCCACCCCTCGTCCTTTCCACACTGCTCGACAACGAAAACTATGCGGGACATACTTTCCGGGACGCCAACTTCGATCCCGATTTCCGTCTGAGTAAAGATGAACTCATCCACTTTTATCAACTCACGAACCCCGAAGCACGCATCGATGGAGTCGTTGCCGTGGACTTCCACTTCCTTGAAAACTGGGTCGGGATCTATGACGAAGTCAGCATAGACGGCACGACCTTCACCCAGCAAAACCTCTTTGAATCCCTCTCCTCCCTCGTCTCAGACATTGACCGCCATGATGAAGAAGCCCTCGCCACTCGCAAAGACATCGCCGCGCCTCTCATCAAAAAGCTCATCCTAAAAACCTTCATCTTTCCCTGACGCCTCCTCGAATTCCGCGACCTGCTCGCCGAAGGCTTTCGTGAAAAACACGTGCTCGCTGCCTTCAACCGCGATGGCCTCGTCAGCTCCTTCCGTGCTCGCAATTGGGACGGCGCCCTGCCCCAATCCGACATGGGCGACTTCCTGGTCGTGAACGAAGGCAACTACGGCGGTATGAAATCCGATCGCTACCTCACTCGCGACGTGAGGTACACCCTCGAAATCACAGACCAAAAGGATGTACTCGGCAACCCCATCGTGGAGGCCACAGTGGAAATCACCCTCACCCATAATGGTGGGAACAACCCTCCGCTCAGCGGCACTTACACCGGTTACCTCCGCACCTTGGTTCCGCTCGGCGCCAAAATCCTCACCGGCTCCACCATCAGTGAAGAACGCAACGACAGCGCTGTGCTCGGCGAACTGGTCACTCTTGCCCCCGGACAGTCCCAAACATTCACTTATGTCTACGAATTGCCCGAATATGTTTGGAACGATGATGTCTACTTCCTCCATCTGCACAAACAGCCCGGCACGGACCAGGACCACTACCGCGTGATCGTCAAAGCTCCCGTAGGCATGGGCCTCAATGCACCGCACTTTGAAGTCCACGAAAACGTCGCCTTCCTCGATCTCAAGCTGCTCACCGACACGAACCTCAGTTTCAGCTTGCTGCCCGACCAAGAGCCACCCCGCATCGTCTCCCACGAAATCACAGCACTCAATCAGATCACCCTCGTCTTCAACGAAACCCTAGACACTTTCTACGCCGACGACCCCGAAAACTACAAAGTGACCGACCTCAACCAAAGCTCCGAAACCACCGACACGCTCACCGTGTTGAGCGCCACTCTTCAAGAAAACGTCGTTATTCTGACCACCACCGGCATGACCACCCAAGAGGAGGAATTTTATGAAGTCGTTTTTGAAAGCCTCAGTGATACGCGCGGTAACGTGCAAAACCCCAGCCCCCGCAGCGTGACCGTCGTGCAACGCAATTTGCCAGAAGAAGCTTTGGAAGAAATCCCAACCGAGCTTCCTCAAGAGTGATTTTTCGTTATTCCTCCAATTGTTACATTGTAACAATTAGCGATTTTTGCTTTTTAGCATCCCCTAGACCCTCGAAACACTTGCCAAAAAACGCCTCCTCCGACATTCTAGAAACATCAGGTCTCACCTAAAATGAACAAAATCGCTATCCTCGACTTCGGCAGCCAGTACACACACCTGCTCGCCACGCGTGTTCGACGCCTCGGCGTTTACAGCGAAATTCTCCACCCTGCAGACGTCACCGCGGAGGGTCTCAAAGATTACGTCGGCATCATCCTTTCCGGGGGCCCCGCTTCTGTTTATGAAGCCGGCTCCCCAACCGTAGACCCCGCCATTTTCACCCTCGGCAAACCCATACTCGGTGTCTGTTATGGCCATCAACTCATCACAAGCCTCCTAGGAGGAACTGTGGAGCCCGGCAAAGGGGTCGGAGCCGAATTCGGGAAAGCCGCCATCACCATCCAAAAAAATGAAGGTCTTTTCGCCGGTTTTGCACCTCAAGAAGAAACCCAAGTCTGGATGAGCCACGGCGATCGAGTGACTCAACTTCCCGATGGTTTCGAAGTTTTCGCCACCAGCAAAGACGACGGCTACTCTGCCGTCGGCGACTCCAAACGGAACATTTATGGCGTGCAATTCCATGGCGAAGTCGTGCACACGGTCAAAGGCAACGAGATGCTCCTCAACTTCATCAAACTCACCGGGGTTGCCCGTGACTGGGACCTCGGCAGCTTCGTGGAACAATCCCTGCAGCAAATCCGCACGCAAGTCGGCGACCGAAGTGTCTTCATGCTCATCAGTGGCGGAGTGGACAGCACGGTCGCCTACGTGCTGCTGGCCAAAGCCCTGGGCACAGACCGTGTCTATGGCCTCTTTGTAGACACCGGTTTCATGCGCGCCGGCGAGCGCGACCAAGTAGAAAGCGCCCTGCGCCGTGAAGGCATCAACAAACTCCACGTCGTGGACGCGAGTGAAGAATTCTACGCCGCGCTCGCCGGCGCAACCGAACCTGAAAAAAAACGTGAAATCATCGGCCGCGTCTTCCTCGAAGTGCAGGCCCGCATCGCTCAAGAGCTTGCTCTGGACCCCGCTCACTGGATGCTGGGCCAAGGGACCATCTATCCAGACACCATCGAATCGGGTGGCACCAAAAATTCCGCCAAAATCAAAACCCACCACAACCGTGTGCCCGAAATCGAAGCCCTCATCAAAGAAGGACGCGTCATCGAACCCCTCAAAGACCTCTATAAAGATGAAGTTCGTGAAGTCGGAGAAAAACTGGGTCTCCCCACCGCCCTCGTCTGGCGCCATCCCTTCCCAGGACCCGGCCTTGCCGTGCGCCTGCTCTGCGCCGAAGCTCCCGACTGGGCCCCCAATCACGAAACCCTCGAAGCTCAAATCAACCTCTTCCTCGCTCAGCAAAAGGCGGAAGGCAAACTCACCAACCTTCTCACTGCAAAGACCCTGCCCATCAAATCTGTGGGCGTTCAAGGGGATTTCCGAACCTATCGCCATCCCGTCGTCCTCACTGGCGAGGCCACTTGGCAAGAACTTGCCCAACTTGCTCCTGCCCTCACCAACCGCTTCCACGAACTGAACCGCGTGCTCTACAATTTCGGCCCAGCACCTGAGTCCATCACCCTCACCCCCGGCACGCTCACCAAAGACCGCACCCTTCGCCTTCAAGAAGCGGACAAACTCGCCATGCTCTGGCTCAAAGACATTGGTCAGGATCGTGCTGTTTGGCAAATGCCCACGGTGCTTCTTCCTGTTTCTGTGAATGCCGAAAACAAAGAATCCCTCGTCCTCCGTCCCATCGTCTCCGAAGAAGCCATGACCGCCCATTTTTCCGAACTCCCCATGGACAAGATCCGTGAACTCACCACCGAGCTCCTCAAAGACGATCAAATCTCCGCTGTGTTCTACGACATTACCAATAAACCCCCCGCCACCATTGAGTGGGAGTGATAAGGCTAACTCAGTGATTGGCCCAAAACTCACAAGCCACAAAGGCAAAATAAAGTCCTAGGAGCAAAAACCCTTCCCATCGACTGAGCTCTCGATCCGTTTTCATGAGCACAAAAAGCAGCAAAGCGGCAAAAAACATAAATCCTCCCGTCACCCAAATCAAGCTGGGGGCAAAGTCAAAAGGACTCACCAAAATCGTAAGCCCCAAAACCATCGTGGCATCGCTGATCACCGTGCCTAAAATGTCTCCAATGGCCAGGCCGTTGTAGTGTTTGCGCACCGCTTGAACCGAAAAGAAAAGTTCCGGCAAAGTGGTTCCCAGCCCCACAAACAAAAGTCCCACCAAAATAGGATGCACGCCCCATTGTTCTGCCGTCAAAGTTCCAAATTTCACGGTCAAGGAAGCGCTGAGCAAAAGCACACCCATGCTCACCAAAAGCAGCAGCAAAGTGCCCCAATGAAAGGAGCTGGCAATGCGCGCCTGGTCTTTGGGTAAATCGTGATGCAGTGCCCACACATAATAAGCGACCCCGGCTCCCAACAAAGCAAAGCCGTCCAGGCGTGAGTATTCAAAATCAAAACCCAAGACAATGGGCAAGGCAAAAAGGGGTAGACAATAAATGTTTTTTCTAAAAACCACATCGCTGACTTTAAGGCCTTTTTTCGACGCCAAAATCACGAAAAAAAAGACCACCGTAAGGTCCGCCACATTGGAGCCGAGCAAAGTCCCCATCCCAAATTCCGGCGTGCCTTTGGCCGCAGAAATAAGGGAAATCAAAGTCTCTGGCAAAATCGATATGAAGGCGATCACAAAGAACCCCATCACAAAGCGCGAAAAATTGAAGCTCTTAGCGATCGTATTCGAGTAGCAGATCGCACGCTCTGCGCTCTTGACCAGAAGTCCCAGTGAAAGGATGAAAAGCAAAAAATACATCCCCATATTATACCTGATTTCCAGGAAAATTTAAACCCCTAAAGTTGATGGCCGTTTCATTTAAAACAAAGTGAGGATTTTGGACGAACAACAATAGTTAGGAAAAGAGAGCGCACGAGAGGCGAAGTGCCCTGTGGGTAAAAACCGTTAGGTTTTGCTTTCGTGAATTTAAAAAAAGGAGAGACCACTCCTTCTCCCCTTTTTCATACCCGTTGAACCGTGGTTATGTCTCAGCCTTGGATCATGAGCCAGAGCAAAGGCATCAAAGCCAAAAGTCCAAACAGCAAACCCATGTATATGTTTTTGTTTAAACGTTCAGAGCGCAATTCATGTTCAATAACAGACAAAGTTTCTTCCTGGCGTTTCACTTTTCCTTGAATGATTTCATCCTGCTGTTTCAAAACTTCTTCCTTGGCATGGTAATCCAAAAGAGGCACGGAATGCTTGAGTTGCATTTCCATTTGTCCCAGGCGATAATTGGCCGCCTCCAATTTGTTGTGATATTCACGCACTTCACGGCGAGAAAGATCGTACAATTCCTCGAAAACTTTTTCCCGCTCCCCTTTGGCAACTCCACTTTTTGCAGGAGCCGCAACGGCCACTGGATTTTCTTCAACGGTTCCAGTTTCCGCATCAAAAATCGTAGCATTTTGACGAGCTGCCACGCTGTCGATGTGACGATGTGCACGCCCCTCCACCTCGGGTGAAGCCCCGTGCATATTCTGAAATTGACTGACCTTGAGATTGTTCACTTCCTCCTCCGAAAGCAAAATGCTGCCCCCTTTCTTGCGTGAAGAAAGTCTTTTGGATCGAATGTAACGATCGAGCGTACGAGTGGACACCGCCAAAAGGTCCGCAGCATCCTGACGTGAAAGAGTAAACTTAGGAGAAATGAGAGTCATAGGCGTGGTGGAAATTTGTCTAGCCACAATCTATCATCGGCTGTCTACTTTGACTACATTAAACGTGATTAAACACTTGCGAGGATAAAAAATTGATGACGTAACTCCGCTCCTTTATACTGACTTCGTGTTTAAGACTACGCAAAAAACCCTACGCCTGCTCATCTTATTGTTTGTGCTGTTTTTCAGCATTTTTTCTTTCATGGTGATTTGGTTTTGGTTTGGAATTCATGTGGAAAAAGATCATGAACCGGCCCTTGCTTTTTGGCTTCCGCACGAATTCAGCACAGGCCAGCAAAACTCTCAAACCTTGCTCGAAAAGTTCCAGGGCCTCCCGGTCACAGACCTATATTTTCATGTGGGCCCCATTGAGCCCGATGGGACGCTGGCCAAAGACCTCTCTTTGAGCGCCGAAGACCTCGCCGCATTGCCCTCCACAAACTACGCCTGGATCGGACAAATCCGCAGCAAAGTGCCTTTGGAAAATGCCGCCGTTCGTCAAAAAATCATAGACAGTTGCCAGTGGCTGCTCATGCAAGGCTTCGATGGAATTCACTTGGACATTGAGCCTGTTCGTGAAGACGACTCAGATTTCCTTCTCCTCCTCCAAGAAATGCGCAGCGCCCTTCCCACAGCTTCCATTTCCATTGCCATGGACGAATGGCAACCCCACGGTTTCACTCAACTCCTCGCCAAACATTTTGAAGTGCCCATGGAAAGTTATTGGTCCACCGAGCAGGTCGAAAGCGTACTGCCTTACGTGGATCAACTGGTGGTCATGACCTACGACACCGGCTTTCGTGATCCCGATCTTTACAGTTGGTGGGTGGAGCAGCAAACGCTGGCTCTTTCAAAACGAGTCGGTTCAGATACGGAACTGTTCATTGGCATTCCATGTTACAATCGAGGCACGCGCTTCGATCCCCTTGCAGAGAACGTGCAATCTTCCTTAAAAGGTTACTTGCGTGGAGTGCAAAACCTCCGCACTCAAACCGAGCACGTCACGGGTCTGGCCGTCTATCCTTATTGGGAAATGGACGAGACAGAGTGGACAAGCCTTCATCAATTTTTTTCTCCTCATGAAACTGATCTACCTGAATAAAACGTCTGAAAAAGTCTCAAAAACCTTGTTTACAAAAATCTTAAAATGCCTTCCCAAAGTGGAGCCCCAGCTGACTCAAACAGAACTGGAACTTTTGCTCACCAACGACACCGAAATCCAAAACCTGAATCGCAACTACCGCGGCAAAGATCGCCCCACCGACGTGCTGTCCTTTTCTTTGGAGGATGAACACACTTTGGGCCAAATCGTTATTTCGGTGGAACGCGCTCGCGCCCAAGCCGAAACCCTGGACCAACCCCTTGAGGAAGAACTCCGCTTTCTTTTTGCGCATGGACTCATGCATCTTTGCGGTTACGACCACGAAACCCCCGAAGAGGAAGCTGTTATGCTTCCTAAAACCTACCAAGTCTTGGGACGAATATAGAGCTCAATCCTTAAGCCGTTTGACGCCCACCACAATCAGGATCAGCAAAGCCACCCCACTCACAATGAAACGCAAATAGTCTTCCATAAGAGTCCAGTAACGCATTGTTCCAATCAGAACCGACACAATGCCTCCATACAAAAACCCATTCATAACCGCCATCGGTATTTTAGGGATGAAAAGTCCCAAAAATAAAGTGAGCACTCCTAAACTTGTCAAAACAATGAAAGCATTTCGATTGTAAACCTGCGAAACTTTTTCATATTCGTCATAACAACTTTTATAAAAATCGCACATGGCTCCACCAGAATTGGCAGCGTACCAATCGCCACCCGCTTCCGTGCAGGCAGCCTCTGTTTCATAAGTGACTTGGAAGAGTGAAGCTGGGCAATAAGTGTCGTACTTTGGGGCAGGATAAAAGGTTTCCAGGCCCACGTTGAAAAACACATTGATGAGCAGCACCAGGGCCAAAGAAAGAGCCAGTTTTTTCCATCGATTGAGAGCGTGCATACCTCAATGGTACTGTGCTTGCAAAAGGCGGTCAAAGCATTTGCAAATCTTTGCATTGACGGGTTTGGTGCACTCGAGAGGACTTGAACCTCCACCCGCGTGAGCGGACATGCTCCTGAAGCATGCGCGTCTGCCATTTCGCCACGAGTGCATGGCCTAGGACTTCCCAGGTACGCGGATTTTAGAGGCTATCTCGAAAAAAGACAACCCTGGACTTTTCTATTAAAAAGTTGGATAATCCAGGCTTTCAAACAGCATGGATCACAAACTCAGCGACCATATCCGAACCGTCAATGATAGAGGGCACAAAAGTGACTTATTGAAATTGTGTCGTGAAGTGAAGGAAGAAACAGGGGCTGAAATTCAAAACGCTCGCCTACTAACCAATGCGGAGTTGCAGGGAACTTTAGGCCGCCACTGCAAAAATAGGATCGACTTAAACAAAGATCGCCTCTTCAAAAGCAAGGACCAACTGGCCGAAGCCGCCATTACTGCTATCCATGAAGCCTATCATGCAAAAGGCCGAAGGAAGAGTGGAATACGTGGAAAGGGCATTCGCCACGAAGGAATAACGGAGCTTGGTGCCCAAAAGAAAGCCACCGCTCTAGGCTACCGCGGTTTTTCATGTGCCTATCGAAAAGCCGTAGAAGGGGCGGATCAAATCGCCAACTTAATCACTTTTGATCGTATGATGGAATTGGCCGATCAAAAGGAAGCTCCTGTCCGGCTTCAGCGTGAAATCACTCGCGCTTTGGTTGAAAAACACTCTATGCCTTTTGAAAAAGCAGCCGCTCGAGCAGTAGCAATGGAAAAGGCGGCGGCTTAGAGGCTATCTCAATGCTGCTACAGGAAGATTTCTAGACGGTAAGAAATCCTAAAAGGGATTTCACTTCAACGTGCGCCTATTTTTTAGCCTCTACGCCATAAACGCTAGTGGCAATCGAAGTCGGCAAGAAGGCATGTCCCACGAGCCAACTGGCCAAATGTTCAGCACTCATGTGAGAAGACTCACTTCGCAGAGGGTCTGCAACCGAAAAACCACGAGGTCCTTTTCCAGCAACAGCTCTCCAATGAAAGGAACTGGCACCGTGAGTGCTGAGAGGAGCATTTACGAGGGCAAACTTTCCCGAATGCATCAGTCCGGCAAAACCCTCAGCAGTTTCTACAGGAGTTCCTCCATAACTCGAAAGATCTAAACCGAGATGAGTGCTCATAAATGAACAAGTCTCCTCAAAATGTCCAGCTGTTTTAAAGCCTAGGGAGGTCATTAAATCTCGTCTTTCAGCTAAACCAACCAAAGCTGCCTCATCAAAGCCCGATCGGTTAGTGCCTAAGGCCCGAGCCACCGCAAGGCAAGAGGCAATAAAACAAGCTCGCCTATCTTTTTGCAAAACAGGTTGGATCACACGGGCTTCTTGTTGCACGGGAATTCTTTCAAGAATCCGAAGAACTTCGGCTCTCACCTCTGCCTCGCTTGGCCTATGCAGATCATTCACAGCAGTAATGGGCCCGAAACCGGCCGGAGCTGGATGTGGAGTCCCAACAGGGCCAAACAAAGGTGTTGGAGGTCCAAATAGGCTATCTCTTCCCAGAATTGGTTTTCCCCTAGATTCTCATTTGAATCCGAACACTTGGTAAGATGAGTTCATGAAAAAAACGCTAAGAAGTTCTCACAGCTTTCCAAAAGTGAGAGGGATGAAATATTCATACTGAAGGGGAAAGGATATTCGCTCAGAGCTATCGCTAAAAGTCTGAAGAGAAGTGTTTCAACTGTTTCAGATGAACTCAAACGTAATGAAGTGAATGGCAGCTATAACCCGAAGAAAGCACAGCAGAAAAGCTATGTACGAAGGCGCTCCGCTCGCTTTCAAGGGAAGAAAGTTGCAATGAACAAGAAATTGAGAGATTTCGTAGAAGAAAAACTAAGAGATGATATTTCTCCAGCCGCTATTTCTGGGAGACTCAAATGCCAAGAGGGAGCTCTTCCTTTTGCCTCCAAAGACAGTATTTATCGCTTCCTAAAAAGCCCCTATGGAAGAGCTTTGGAGTATGAACGTGAGCAGAAAACAAAACATCGAAGAAAGAGGCCCAAAGTACTTTCAAAACTTTCGGACAGAACGTTCATAAATGAGCGTCCTAACAGAATAGAAATGAGAGAAGATGTGGGAGACATTGAAGGAGATTTCATAGTTTCAGGGAAAACGGGAAAGGGTTCACTTTTGGTTGCTGTGGACAGGAAACTAAGAGTTTCATTTCTTGAAAAGATCTTCCCAGTGACGATTGAAGAAGTTCATGAGGCTTTTTGCGAATCCAAAAACGTTTTCCAGAGCTTCAAAGCATGACTACGGACAATGATATTCTCTTCCAGAAACACAAGGAATTGGAGAAGCTGCTGGGCATTAAAATCTACTTTTGCCACCCTTATCATTCATGGGAAAAGGGCACAGTGGAAAACACGAATAAAATCATTCGGAAAGATATTCCTAAAGGCAGTGATATTTCAAAATACAGTAAAGCTTTCATTCAAAGGCTTGAAGAAAAACTCAATCGTAGACCGCTCAAGTGTTTGAATTATCTCACCCCAAAAGAAGCTCTTTTGGTGCACCGCGAAATCACAAAACTCAAAAAATCCTAATCCATTAAGTGTTCGGATTCAGCCCGTCCAGTGCCTCCAAGACTCATGCGAATAAGATAACATTTTCACACAAAATGTCAATAGTAGGGGTAGCGAACACAGGATTGGTTACTTTCTCATTACCATTCATGCAACGCTAAAAAGGCCGAGTGAATTCCAAGGCTACAGCAGCTTTGAAGTACTCAGTAAACCTGATTGTGGCTCCCGACAGCAAGCATCTCCACAAGTACATAATCTCCATCAACTTTAAAAACGATTCGCAAATCAAAGCCAACTGAAAGAGCTCGCTTTCCAGTCAACTTCCCCTTCAATGCGTGGTTTTTAAGTTCAGGTGTTTTGGGGTCACGGGCAAAGACACGAATGGTTCCATCCACCGACAACCTTTTGCTCTGATTCAGTTTTGCGTACTGTTTGGTGAACGATTTTTTGAAAACAATCTTCATTATGCCGCTCGCTTAGATTCTTTGTGTAAGAAAGCGATGGCATCGTTAGCGCCCTCAAACGCTTCAGAACATTCTTCATTTTCTGCAGCTAGAACAGCCTCCTCAAAAGCAGGAGTAAACCCATTCTCAGTGATGGCCATTTGTGAGCCAACCGTTATTTTCCCATCGGCGTAGTCATTTAGGAGAAGGCGGGTGATGAAGGAGATATTCATCCGATCCTTCTTAGCTCGTTTAGCAGCTCTATTCTTGGTTGCAGTATCGATCGAAATGGTAGAATAAGTAGACATATGAATATTTGTAGAAATTCTACAAGAATTATAGCTTTTGACCTGTTTAGTGTCAAGAATAACCACCCTTTTGGTGATCATTATTGCAGGGCGCATTGATTTATGGTTGAATAGCCTTCCCTATTAGAAAATATAGAAGATTTTAAACCACAACTTGATTCAGAAGAACATAAGAGACGTCGAGTGCCTCAGCTGAGCCGAAGAGGTCTTGTGTGGGGTCTCGCCGCACTAGCGGCCGCAGGGTTAGTGGAAGGCTGTAAAGCAAAGGAAGTGGATAAAAAGGAAGTAGGTAAAAAAGTGGGTGAGGCGGAAATCAAAGGTCAAAAAGTAGAAGTCCACGAAACCACTTTGCCTGGAATGGACAAACCCATTTTCTACCTTGTAAAAAACGGTTACTCCAAAGATTTATCGAAAGAAGATCATGAAGGTATACAAGCCCTGATGCAGAGCTGGAAAAAAAACTTTGGTTCTGAGGTCGGTACGCCCAATCCAGCGGAGGATTACAAAGACAATTGTCACTTTGTTACCTTTAAAAAGTCAGGGGTGCAGGGCTTGCCCAGTCATGCCTGGCTTGCGCGGCTTTCACCAAAAGAGAATGTACAAAAATACAATGAACATTACGGAGATCCAGTGTTGTTGATATTGAATCAGTTCTTTGAAGAGCAGAAAGGTGACATTATCATACCTGCTAATCAAGGTATGCCCCCTAAAGTATTCAGTACGGCGATTCAAACAGAATTAAAAAAACAACTCACTGAGGAGCCGGACCTTCTTGAGGCTGGAGATGTAGCGGTTTTTTGGATTAAAAGCCCAGATACAGGCTTAGATGACGCCTTCCATTCTGGTGTGATTGAAAAAGTCAATGGAGAACTGCATCTCATCTCAAAACTAGGTGAGCTCCCTACGGCCCCCCTCCCTCTATGGTACGTACTCTGGTTTTATCTAGAGAGTGGTAAGCTACCTGATATGAAAATCAAGATGTACAAAAAGAAGCCAGCTCAAGGTGCATCGGAGTTGAAGTAAATATTAATTTAGCCTCACACGTTAAAGTATGAAACAAATTCTATTGCCTGTACTCTTTATTTTCTTACTTGGGTGTTCATCCGGTGAAGAGAGGGTGATTTCAGTAACTCCTGAAAGTAAGCAAGAGGAGGTAGCAGAAACCACTCAAAACCCAGCCTCACTCAAAATCCGTGAAGATTATCTTGAATGTTTTTCAGGAAAAATGTGCGAGAACTTGGACGAAGCCAAACTTAGCCCGGAAATGAAAGTGGTTTTAAAACCAGAAGTTCAGGGTTCTATCAATCAAGTATACCTGGAATTCTCTCAGAATAATGGGAAGTCAACCGTTGCCCCACTATTGATAAACGGAGGTATTTTAACCAGCAATCATGCAATAATTTACTACACAGATGCTACGTACATCATTGTGGACTCTGGAGAGTATCTGACTTTTCAAACCACTCCATTCTATTTTTATAATGGAATCGAATGGAACAGACTTCCCATTGAGGGGAAAATTGAAGAGGTGCTTTATAAGGAAGAGCCCACATTCAATGAGGCTTGGTGGGTTGGTCCAGAAGATGTATCAGGTGAAAACCCAGATAGCATAGACCTCTCAGTAAGTTGGAACCCCACTCCAGAAACTGCTCCGGTCTCAATAAATGTGAGTTTTAATGTAAAGACCTACGAAGTAAAAATCACGGATAGGCACACGTATTAAACCTTCCCAATAGTAAACTAAAATGCAGGCAACATTGAAAAGGCCGGGTGCGAAGCCTAAGACAGTTCCTGTAAGCGGACGCCCAGTGTTTTGATGTCATACCCTGGTGGGATAAAGTTTGTTTTGCAGCGTACTGAACCCTGTGAAACCTGAGTTCTTTGAAAGGGCACTTGTATAACAGTAATCCCGAACTTATCAGATAGTTCTTCAAAGACGGGTTGATGCGTTCTGCCCTGCCCCGTTAAAACGAAGATCTCTCCATGTGCATTTGTCAAAACGATTGAGTTTGTTGGAAGTTCAGAGCTGCCAGTTCTCGCCGTTTCAAAAACCTCAAGATGCTCCATTTTTGCTATTTGAGCCACCGCCTTACTATTCATAGACCTATATAGAGGGTCAACTACCCAAACGTCTTTTTCCGGGATGAGTAACATATCAAGGTCTAGGTGGTCTCTCTGAAAAGGTCTAGGTACAAAGTGTACCCTAGACACGTCGTATAGTTCTTTCAGCCGTGATGTCGTGTCATCTGCATCCAAACCTACTATTCTAGGAAATGTATCTGGTGCTAGGACATAGTCACCACCAAAGATGAGGCTACCCCCCCTCTGCCAGATAACCTTGTTGTTGATGAGTTTGAACAAGGCCATTATGGAAGACCCATTGATCTCTTGGCCAAAGTGTTTCTGGAGCATAGAGTACTGCGAGGCCAAGGCTTTTTAACACCTCTATCAAACCCTTAACCTCTGCCTCTCTCGCATCTGCTAAGTAACGGAAATCAGCTCCAGCCCTATCCTCGTAGTGTTGACTCACAGTTTGTCCTACAACCGCAATTGCGTTCTCAATTTTATATGCCATTTAGGATCCTAGATTCTCATTTGAATCCGAACACTTGGTAAGATGAGTTCATGAAAAAAACGCTAAGAAGTTCTCACAGCTTTCCAAAAGTGAGAGGGATGAAATATTCATACTGAAGGGGAAAGGATATTCGCTCAGAGCTATCGCTAAAAGTCTGAAGAGAAGTGTTTCAACTGTTTCAGATGAACTCAAACGTAATGAAGTGAATGGCAGCTATAACCCGAAGAAAGCACAGCAGAAAAGCTATGTACGAAGGCGCTCCGCTCGCTTTCAAGGGAAGAAAGTTGCAATGAACAAGAAATTGAGAGATTTCGTAGAAGAAAAACTAAGAGATGATATTTCTCCAGCCGCTATTTCTGGGAGACTCAAATGCCAAGAGGGAGCTCTTCCTTTTGCCTCCAAAGACAGTATTTATCGCTTCCTAAAAAGCCCCTATGGAAGAGCTTTGGAGTATGAACGTGAGCAGAAAACAAAACATCGAAGAAAGAGGCCCAAAGTACTTTCAAAACTTTCGGACAGAACGTTCATAAATGAGCGTCCTAACAGAATAGAAATGAGAGAAGATGTGGGAGACATTGAAGGAGATTTCATAGTTTCAGGGAAAACGGGAAAGGGTTCACTTTTGGTTGCTGTGGACAGGAAACTAAGAGTTTCATTTCTTGAAAAGATCTTCCCAGTGACGATTGAAGAAGTTCATGAGGCTTTTTGCGAATCCAAAAACGTTTTCCAGAGCTTCAAAGCATGACTACGGACAATGATATTCTCTTCCAGAAACACAAGGAATTGGAGAAGCTGCTGGGCATTAAAATCTACTTTTGCCACCCTTATCATTCATGGGAAAAGGGCACAGTGGAAAACACGAATAAAATCATTCGGAAAGATATTCCTAAAGGCAGTGATATTTCAAAATACAGTAAAGCTTTCATTCAAAGGCTTGAAGAAAAACTCAATCGTAGACCGCTCAAGTGTTTGAATTATCTCACCCCAAAAGAAGCTCTTTTGGTGCACCGCGAAATCACAAAACTCAAAAAATCCTAATCCATTAAGTGTTCGGATTCAGCCCGTCCAGTGCCGATCAGTGAAGAAGCTCACAATAACATGTAAGTATAAAATGTCAATGGCGTGTAATGGTTCAATAGCTTTGCATCACCCCTGTGCAAAGATATGGACATGGCATACACACAAAATCCCCATCTGCCTCGGGTGCGAATGGAGGCAGCAAAGTTAGTTCTGGAAAAAGGCTGGAGCACACGCGAAGTGGCCAGACACACAGGTTTTAACCAAAGCAGCATTGTGCGGTGGGTGGAAAAGCTCAGAGGCAATAACTATGGCCACACCATTCCCACAGAAAGCTCACGTCCCCATTCGCACCCCAGTGAGCTTTCTGCAGAGACAGTGCAGAAAGTCATAGAGTACAGACTCAAGTACCAGCGGTGTGCAGAAGTGATTCACTATTTTCTGGAAAGAGATGGCTACGAAGTGAGTCTTTCCAGTGTGAAGAGAACACTCAAAAGGAACGAGATGACCAAATACAGCAAGTGGAAGAAGTGGCACCAGTATGAGGAAAGACCGCGGCCTGAAAAACCAGGCATATTGGTGCAAATAGACACGATTGTGGATGGGCCTTATTATGACAGACTTTATGTATACACTATGCTGGACGTGTGCAGCAGATGGGCCTCTGCTATGCCGGTGATGAAGATTGGAACCCACGCAAGTTGGGAGTTTATTCAGCACTCACAAGAAGACATGCCCTTTGAACTTAAAATGATCCAGACAGACCATGGAAGTGAGTTTTCCAAGTGGCTCACTAAAACGCTTGTAGCTAATGAAATTCAGCACAGGCATTCAAGAGTACGAACACCCACAGACAATGCCTATGTGGAGAGATTCAACAGAACCATCCAGGAGGAATGCCTCTCCCGAGTCCCAAAGACTTTAGAGGCTTACAAAAAAGCAATCCCTGACTTCCTTCACTATTACAATTTTGAACGTCCTCACATGGGTCTTCACATGCTAACTCCTAACGAAGTGATGCAAAGCTATTGATTACAAAACATGGCGTGTATGTCATGTCCATATCTTTGCACAGGGGTGATGCAAAGCTATTGAACCACTACATAACATTGACAGAATCAAAATAGGTGATACTGTGCTATTCTAGCCTAGCTTTCAATGTCATCAGAAAAAATCTTGGTAGATGCAATCTCTGATCCAGAAGTGCAAAATCAATTTGTATGTGTAGGTGGAGTGACCTTGATGGTGGAGGATTTTGTAAATATTTGGAATGGTGAATTTATTTTTCCTGGTTTGAGTCCAGAAGAACTTTCAATGATTGATTCAATGTATGACCTAGAATCGGTCAATGGTCTTCTTTATTCGATGCCACATTCTGTATTTGGTAGTCGTGTTGCTAATACTTGTTTTGAAACTGTGTCACGTTTGAAAAAGTTTCTGGAAATTAGAGGTATGATTGCTCGCTACAAAAAAACACACGATAGTGGCATTTTAAGTATGCATCGTGTTCTATCAGCCCTTGGAGGAGAAAGGTATCAATTTAGTACTATTGCTGAATTTGTATCTGCTTTGCCTGGTGTAACGCCTACCGCAGTCGATGCTGCTTTGGTACAAGGTGCTATTTCTGAACATATTGGTTCTTCAGATGTTCAAGTCCACTATATGACCGAACGTGGCTCTGAAGCCATAAGCAGTGTGGTTGATGAGTCTAGACATGCCCTTGTGTGTAGTATTTTAGGGGTTAAACCCAAGCTTGTTGATAAGATTCCATTATTTATTTTAGAACGGTTGGCCTTTGAAGTTGAACCTTCTGATGATGACATCCGAGAGCTTAGCAGGATGAACAATATTGGTTCACATGGAGTCGTGACGGGTATCCAATTAACACAGTGGATAACCTTTTTAGGTGGATTTGGTTTGTTTGCTCATGGCATAACCCAAGTAATGACTGACCTTCCCATGGCTGAAATGGAAATTAAAGTAGGTGTGGAGCTCATGTGTCTTATTGGAGTCTATCTTATGCTGTTGTACCCTGCTAATGCACGTAAGATTGCTGTATCTTTAGCTTCTAGCGATAGTCGTTATTCGAAGATGTATAAAGGTCTAGCTGAAAACATAGGAACACTTAAAGATTCACCATATGGTAAATCAAGATTGGTCTTGCTCAGAGAAATTGTGCGTGAAGCTTATGGAAAGAAGAATAATACTGAGGCTCTTCGAATTGCTTTGGAAGCCTTTGGCACTGAAGAAGAAATTGAAGGGTTTAATCGCTTCTCAAATTCTCAAGGTGTAGGTTATGACAGTCCTGAAGGGGTACTTAGTTTGCTGGCAGATTATCAGTCTTATTTGTTAGCTAACGAGAAGTTGTCAGCGGAGCTTGAAGAGTCTTTACGAAGAGCTACCCCGGGAAGAGTTTCACAGTAGTGTATTTGCGAAATAACGGCTTGCAGAAGCCATTTAATGAATTGGTCGGGGTAGCAGGACTCGAACCTGCGGCCTCTCGGTCCCAAACCGAGCGCAATAGCCAACTTTGCTATACCCCGACTGAGTGCACAGTGCACGCAAACAAAAGTCCAGTGCGCGAGCGAGTATAAGCGAAATCCACCAAGTTACGCAACCTTCTTCTCCTTCGACCCCCCTCCCGCACGTTTGTCTTTGGCAACGTTAACGAACAAATCTCTCAAAGCTTGCTTGCGGTAAACGTTCAAGGTCATCTTCTTATCTTTATTAAAAGGATCAGGAATATCCTCAGAATCACCGAGTCTAACGCCTATCCGTGCAGTGGAGGCACCTTCGTAGATGTAAACCTTGCCAGTGATAAGATCCTTCAACTGAAGAGTGACCGTTTGTTGACTGTCTTCATTCACACCAAACTTTAAACTTTCATAACTTTTACCTCTCAAAACCGCATCCACTTTTGCTGTCAAACGCTCTTCACGACCTTCGCGCAAAAACGCTTTGTCCAAAAGGATGTGTACCCCCTCCTTAAGTGCGCCTTGCGAAAGCGCCTCTTGAGCGTCCACCTGACCTTTGAGCTTCCCGTCCTTATTCGGCACAGGGGCTTCAGCACCAGTAGTGCTTGGAGCAGCACCGGGAGTCGTTTCGGTGGCAGGCTGAGCTCCTTCTGCAGAGGTTGTTACAGGCGTTTCAGTCGTTCCAGGAGTGCCAGCTACCGCTACCTCCTTCTTAGAAATCATGAACTTTGTATTATAACCTGCGCCAACCAACAAACGCTTCCCCTCCGGATTCTTCCATGTTCCATCCTTATAACGATATTCTCCTCCATCCTCCGTCCGCAGAACCGTTTCACCGATTTCAGCCGCAGGAATTTCAGTCGCAGCGCCACTGCCTTCGGGGCCAACAAGGTGCTGAATGCGACTTTCTAAGACAGGCACATCTTCGGTAAGCTCTACAGAAGTGCTACCATCAGAATTTTCCGTTTTCTTCACATATTTTTCTGGATTTGCTTCCAAATCTTTCACAAAATCACTCTCGGATTCAATCTGCACGGAAGCCTTTTCAGATGAATCACCAGCCGACTCTAGGTCCGCCATTTCACCGCCAGCCTCTTCCTCCACGATAGACGCTTCACCGTCTGAACTGACCGGACCTACATCGCTCACATCAGGCGTACTTTCACTTGAAAGATCTTCACTGGGCGAAGTGCCAAAAGCTTCTGGCTCCGCTTCTGAAGTTTGACCATGAAGAGAAGGTATACCAGCAACAAGATCTGTCCTTTGTTTATTGAGCGCATCCAAAAGGCGTTGATCCGCAAATTGACGGAAAGCCTCAGGATCTTGACTCCTAATAACAGGGACAGATTCTTTATAAGAAGGTACGTCTGGCTTAAACTTAGTGGAGTTCTGCATTGAATCAAAATCGTAGACCTCTACAGTACGAACACCTTGAGGAAGGCGAGTGCTCCCCTCTTTTAGCGCAGTGGCGAGCGCCTTTTCGAAACTGCGAACGTCTAAAGCTGCATTTGCAAGTCCAGAAAGAAAAGGCTCATTAGCGTAGGCACTTGAGCTATAACGACATCCACTCCCTTCAATGATCCATACAGTCTTAGCGCCAGCATAAGCGCCATCAACCCTCAAAATCAAACGGCCTGCTTCTCCCAATTCAGGATTGCTCACCGTAACAACAGGCATATGGTCAGGCCCAACCTTTAATTGTGCCGTTACCCCTTCCCCAAAATCCAAATTCCTCATTTCACCCGCAATTTCCGTTGCAATACGAAGACGCTCAGATCGCTCTGCATCTAAGGGAACTTGTTCTTTGCTCTTAGGAGAAGGGGAAACAGATACTTGACAGTACTCCTTAAAAAACGCTTCCAATCTAAACAAACCAAGATCAATATCGGCCTGATAAGGCACAGGCACTCGAAGAGCCTTGTTTAAAGCGGCTGCATCTTCAGGATGAGCCTGGGCATACTGTGTCAAAACGTTTTCACCATAAAACGGAGTCTGCAAATGCGTGTTGCGATACACATTCAAAGCGTCAGACAAATTTTTCACTGAAAATTCTCGTTCAAGGGGACTTTCTGGAGCCTTTAGCGCCTCATACTCATCTAAAAAGCTGTCAAGCTCAGCGAGCTTGATTTGAATATTGTAGGAAAGATCAATACCCTCATCAGTATGGTCCTTGAGCAATCGAGTCAAATCCGCAGACTCTTTAGGAAAGTTATAGGTGTAAAATTCCAAAAATTCTGGATCATACTCAGTAGCGCCATACAGCGACTCATTGTAATTCTGCAATGCCTCGCTCAAATCATGACCGGCATCGGTACTTTGATTGGGTAATTCAAGAGGAGACATAAGGTTCAATTAAGAGTTGAAAGTAAGGAATCGGCTTGGCTTTGTGAAGCCGCCACATCTGCAGATTCAGCTGCAACGCGTTTCGTCCGCGCTTTATCGGCCTGCCACTCACTATGCGCGGCCGCCGCCTTTTTTAAAACTTCAGTTTTTGACTGCAAGTCTTTCATCTGCGCGGCTTTTAAATCCAAAAGAAACTGTTTCAAACGGAGCAAATCTTCTTCCTTCATGTTTGGAGCCAACTGCAAAATGCGTGCGAGTGTTTCTCCTGTTAAAGCAGGGATTCCTTTCGCCAGGTTCAGAACTTCATCAAGCAAAGCAGCCATTTGTTTTTGTTTTTAATCTTTTCATTGTAGCATAAGTCCAGTGTTTTCACAAGCCTTCATGAAGCGTCATTGGTCTCAAATCGTGGGCCTGCCCCTCACCTGCGAAAATCAAGTCCTCGCCGTTCTCACGGGCGTCTTTTTAGACCCGGAACAAGGGAAAGTTTTGGCCTACAGAGCGGGTTTCCAAGGCGTTTTCAGCCCTTTAGACATTCAATCGTGGCACGCAAAATCCATCGAACTCCACGACCCCGATGCGCTCACCAGCCCCGAAGAAATCTCCCGCCTCAAGGCCTTTGGACTCAGACGCAGCTTGCTCAATCACAAAAAAGTGTCCACTCAAGGCGGAAAATCCCTGGGTCGTCTTTACGATTTTTGCTTGGAAACGAGCACGTCCAGCCTAATAAGCATTGAGGTCAGCAAACGCTTTCTTTTTTGGGAGTGGGACCATCGCCTCTTCCCCTTTTCAGACATTCAAGAAATCACCGAAAAAGAAATCATTTTGAAAGTGGAGCCAGAGCAAAAAGCAAAGATCAAAACCAAGCAAACGGTCAAAGCAAACATTCGTCTGAGCCCGGTCAGTTCTTTCGAAAAGCACTAAAAAAGACCCCGCAAAGGGGTCTTTTTTGAGAGTGCGTCTAGTTGGCAATACCCGTTGTCGTGGTCGTACCTGCTGCGCCGTCGCTGGCCGCTCCGAGCAAGGTGTTGACGAAAGCAAAGGAGACAAAGATGAGGATAGTTCCAATGGCACAATACATAAGAATTTTCTTCGCTTTCCCTACATTCTCTTCGTTTCCGGCTGCCGTGACATAAAGCACTCCGGCGTAAATCACCATGAGCACCATCAAAAATCCAAGGAAGCTGAGGGCAAAATTCAAAATGGTTTTAACAATGGTTTTTAAATCACTTTCCCCCCCGGTGAGGCTGGAAACCGCAGAAGGATTGTCTTCTGGACTGATGAGTGAAGTCGCAAAAGAAGGTTCTGCGAAAAAGCTGCTGATGAACAAAGCGGCTCCGAGAAGTCCGGCAAAGATCAAAACTTCACGAAGCAAAGGTTTTTGAGCAAGAGTGGTCATGGCGTGGAATTAAATTCACCTTCATTATAGCTCAAAACGGACGGAACGTAAACCACTTCTCGTTCCAGGCGCACGCCAAACCGCTCTTCCACTGTTTTTTGAACCTGTTCGCTGAGCATTAAGACTTCTTCGCAAGTGGCTCCGCCAAGGTTCATTAAAAAGTTGGCGTGCGCCACCGAAACTTGGGCTTTGCCCATTTGCACCCCTTTGAGTCCGGCGGCTTCTATCAAGCGCCCCGCATGGTCCCCCGCAGGATTTTGAAGAAAGAACCCGTGTTGAGTCCAGGGGGCTGTTTTTGAATCCGCGTGCGAGCCACCGCCTTCATTTTTTCTTGAATGGCTTCCGCGTTGCCAGGGTGTAGACGAAAAGTAGCACTCAAAATCACTCCATTTTCTTTTTTAAAACGGGACCAACGGTAAGCATAATTCATCTCATCCACACCCAAAGTTTTCACTCCCTGGCCCGGCAAATACACCGTCGCTTCTTTGAGCACATCCTTGACTTCCACCCCAAAACAACCCGCATTCCCAAGGACAGCGCCCCCCACCGTGCCAGGCAAACCGTTCCATTCTTCCAGTCCAGTGAGCGCAGACTCCGCGGCCGCCTTCACCAAACGAGCACTCATTGCACCGGCCTCTGCCCACAGTTCTTCGCCACGCACTTTTAAAGCTTGTGCACGCATGCGAATCACCAGACCGCGAAACCCGGCATCGTCAAACAGCAGATTGCTCCCCCCGCCAAACACAAAAACCGGCATGTCCCGATCTTCCGCCCAGGCCAAAGCTTCCAAAACCTCTTCCGTGGAGGAGGCTTCTAAAAAATAATCCGCCATTCCCCCAATTTGATAGGTGGTGTAACGCGCCAGTACTTCATCTTTTTTGATTTTTTCATCCAAGCCCATGCGCCCATTTTAGCACAGTGGCAGGCATCACGCTCATGTGAAAAGTGAAAAGCGGCTAATTGTTACATTGTAACAATTAGAGTTTTTTGAGAATTTGGAATTAGAGAGCGGTCGCTCACCTATATATTGAATGAGTTCCCACGTCGATGAAGCCCACCTCGCCCTCTTCCCTTCACTGAGCGGCCAAAATCTTTACTTTCATTTCAAGCACATCCCGTAGCTCAAATTCCACATTTTCAAGGTCATAGTGACTTTGCAAATTAAGCCAAAACTCAGGACTCGTTTGGAAGTATTTGGCCAAACGCAACGCTGTATCTGGGGTTATAGCCCGTTTCCCATGGATGATTTGACTCACGCGAATGGGTGGCACATCAATGTCCATGGCTAAACGATACATAGTGAGGCCAAAAGGCTCTAAGAATTCCTCTTTGAGGATTTCACCAGGATGGATTGCATGAAGCATGGGTATAAAGTGATAGTTAGTGATAATCAACAATCTCTAGATCATAAGCATTCCCCTCTCTCCAGCGGAAACAAATTCTCCATTGATCGTTGATACGAATACTATGTTGATCGCCGCGCTCTCCTTTCAGTTTTTCCAATCGATTTCCAGGAGGCACCCGCAGGTCATTGATATCCACCGCCGCATGTATCATCACGAGTTTTCTGAGGGCAATTCTTTGGATGGATTGCGGTATTTTTTTAGATCCCATCCGCTCAAATATTTTTTCTACTTCTTTGTCCTTGAAGGATTGGATCATAAGGGTAACGAGACGCGTTAATATCGTAACGCGTTAGTGACTGCGCGTCAATACCTTGTAATGGTTCAATAGCTTTGCATCACCCCTGTGCAAAGATATGGACATGGCATACACACAAAATCCCCATCTGCCTCGGGTGCGAATGGAGGCAGCAAAGTTAGTTCTGGAAAAGGCTGGAGCACACGCGAAGTGGCCAGACACACAGGTTTTAACCAAAGCAGCATTGTGCGTCAGAAAGTCATAGAGTACAGACTCAAGTACCAGCGGTGTGCAGAAGTGATTCACTATTTTCTGGAAAGAGATGGCTACGAAGTGAGTCTTTCCAGTGTGAAGAGAACACTCAAAAGGAACGAGATGACCAAATACAGCAAGTGGAAGAAGTGGCACCAGTATGAGGAAAGACCGCGGCCTGAAAAACCAGGCATATTGGTGCAAATAGACACGATTGTGGATGGGCCTTATTATGACAGACTTTATGTATACACTATGCTGGACGTGTGCAGCAGATGGGCCTCTGCTATGCCGGTGATGAAGATTGGAACCCACGCAAGTTGGGAGTTTATTCAGCACTCACAAGAAGACATGCCCTTTGAACTTAAAATGATCCAGACAGACCATGGAAGTGAGTTTTCCAAGTGGCTCACTAAAACGCTTGTAGCTAATGAAATTCAGCACAGGCATTCAAGAGTACGAACACCCACAGACAATGCCTATGTGGAGAGATTCAACAGAACCATCCAGGAGGAATGCCTCTCCCGAGTCCCAAAGACTTTAGAGGCTTACAAAAAAGCAATCCCTGACTTCCTTCACTATTACAATTTTGAACGTCCTCACATGGGTCTTCACATGCTAACTCCTAACGAAGTGATGCAAAGCTATTGATTACAAAACATGGAGCCACGATGTTTTCAACTTATTTTATGTTTGTGTTTGGGTTTTTCCGCAGCGGGAAGCAGTCCCGCCAAACATTTGCACTAAATAGGTTTTTATATTGATCTACGGGTCGCAGACATGTACAATAAAGCTGTACATATATTCCACTCATGAATTCAACCACTACTTATACTAAGGCTCGAAAGAATTTAAAAACTGTGTTTGATGCTGTTTGTAGTGATCATGGGCCTTGCTTAGTCGAACGCCGTGAGGGCGGAAACATCGTACTTGTTTCCGAAGAGGACTTTAACTCACTTGAAGAGACAGCTTACCTTCTTTCCTCCCCTTCAAACCTTAAACATATCGCCACCTCTTTGAAGGAACTGGAAAACGGGAAGACTGTTGAATTTGATCTTCCTGCCTAATGAAAAAAGTCCAATTCACAAAATCTGCTTATACTGATTTTGAGTATTGGAAAGCCAAAGACCCTAAAGTGCATTCCAAAATCATCCATCTTCTCAAGGATATTCAGGTGAGTCCTTTTGTAGGGCTTGGAAAGCCAGAAGCTTTAAAATATTCTTTGAAGGATTGCTGGTCTCGTCGCATTAACAGGGAGCATCGACTGGTTTATAAAGTCAGCGGACAATTGATCTCCGTCATATCTTGTCATTATCACTATTGATTGGCCTGCTTTCAACTTATTTTATGTTTGTATTTTGTTTTTGTCGCAGTGGGAAGCGGTATCCATTCATTTGCATCAATCAAAAACTTACGATCTCTGTGATATACCTTGAGGGCATAGCTTTTATTCATCGCTCTTAATTTCATCCGCATCTTTCCTAGAGGATGACAATGATTGGAATCCAGCAAGCCATTGTGAACGCAACTCATCACCTTTAAAACCTCTCTTCGTCAAATTCTTCCAGCGTTCGACATGAAGAAGGAAGTGAAACCCATAGAATTGTCTTAAGCGTTGTAGGATTGTATGAAGGATCGCTTCAGTCCTTATGTGTAAAGTTCCCTTCGCATTTTCAGCTGCTAGGTTTTCTTGCTCAGTTAAGAATTGGCTTAACTGACTACCATAGGTTCCTCTAAGCTTAGACAAGGCACTAGTCAAAATGTCGAGCTGATGAGGTATCGCATTGGGTTGTAAAGCCCCTGGCACGGTATTCTCACCAGCGTATTTAGCCTTGAACCTAGGTAGCACTGCATTTGCAGAAACCACTGCGCCAATCGCTGCTTTAATTTCCTCAGGCAAGCCATCTAATGCTGCAACCTCAGGGTATCTGTTAAGAAAATCTGGATCAAAGACCAGGGGGGGTGGGGGGCTGTCATCTTCGCTCGATAGGACTCTCTTCTCAGGCAGGCTCGGTTCAACGAAAATTCTCATAGGACAGTTGTTACGCAGGACGTTAGCAGCAAATTCATTATACAATCTTTTAGTGCACACGTCAAATGGAGCCACTTGTCGGACTCGAACCGACGACCCACGGTTTACAAAACCGTTGCTCTACCAACTGAGCTAAAGTGGCACTGGCAACTTTTTATAGGAACTTACAAAATAGGTCAAGCGGAGCCCCTTTGGGGCAGTCTCGAAGTCGGACGCCAAAATGGAGCCATCTACCGGGATTGAACCGGTGACCTGCGGTTTACGATACCGCCGCTCTACCAACTGAGCTAAGATGGCCTGAAGCCAGCGTAGTATGGATAGAGGGCTTTTTCTAGTCAATAGTGCCGGCCCATCAGGATCTCCCGCTGCGCTTGACAAAATTATATATATTTCATAAAATGAGCTACCGTAATAACATATGGCAATGTTGGGCGATCTATTTGAAGGCGGAGGAGAGGGATTATCAATACCAGAGCACAAACCTGGTACTGAGTTTAGAGTAGAGCCTGACCCAGCGCCATTCGCTGATAAAAAAGGAGAGATTCATGAGCTTATCGCAGAGGCCACCACTCCACGTGAAAATGCAACCCCGCTTTCCCCAGAGCTTGAAGCGTTTATGAGTACGATTTTGCAAAGATTCGATCAAAATAAGCACAACTTAGCATGCCACACAAAAGAAAATAGAGAAAAGCTCGAACTCAGATTGAGGGCAAAGCCAGCTAAATTGGCCGCATTGAAGATGATGGAAGAGTGGGGTGGAAAGCCAGACTTTACGGGCATTAATGATAAAGGGGAATACCGGCTTGATGATTTAAGCGAAGAGTCCACAATGGAGCGGGGATTAACAGAAACAGGAGCCATTGTTTCATTTGATGCGTCAGAAGAGGAACTTACAAACAGAGGTAAGGCCTTAACATATCCAGAAGTCCTCACAAAGATAGCGGCAATCGGAGGGGGTCTTGAACTGATGAGTACAGACCGGTATTTAGCTCTCAAAGAATTAGGGGTTAAGATGGATTTAAAAAATTACACCTGGCTACTTCCCAGTGGAGACAGAAAAGCTGAAAAAGCTGCTTATGGACAGAAGGGCATGGTGTATCATCCGGGCGCAAGTGTAAACATAAACGTAATGTGTGCTTCCCGTATCGGGTTCCGTTGCTCCTTAGGAGTTTAGAAGCTAACTCAAAAAGTCCACAAAAAAGCCCTCCGTAAGGAGGGCCTTATTGATTGATGGCAGCTAGCCTATTTAAAATTCGTCGTCATTCAAAGGGTCTGTGCCGTTTCGGATTTCTTCAGGATCCGCCACCCCATCCCCGTCACTGTCCCAAAGAGTAGGATCCGTGCCGTAAATTTGTACTTCCAGGTTGTCTTCCAGCCCATCTCCATCACTGTCCATAAGGTCAGGTCGAGTGTGATGGGTGTTCACTTCATCTCCATCACGAAGGCTGTCCCCATCGGTATCCACTACAGCAGGGTTGCTTTGATGAGTCATCACTTCAGCATAATCAATGAGTCCGTCACTATCGGTATCCATCACTCCTGGATTGGACGTATATCTATAGCCATTCACTGTTACGCCTTGTATTTCTTGGTTGTCCGTGAGGCCATCTCTATCGGTATCTGGATTAACGGTAGCGGTTCCCGTAGTAGAACTATTGTTTATGGAGGGATTGCTACGGCTACTAGGACCAAAGCGGCCCATAAAATCCTCGGCATCACCGCCCGAAAGCAGGTAATAAGCAGGTCCACCTAGGCCAACGGTAAGGACAAGGGCCAGGACGAGCAAGAGCTTTTTGTTTTTCATATTTTTGTGTTAAAAATTAAAAAGCATCATGCAATTATATCACTTTTATATAATAAGTCAAATTCCAGCGATGAGGTTTTGTTGAGATTTTAGAGCGATACGCTATAATCCCCCTGCTTTTGGATGGTTTTAGCCATCGACAAAACAATTCGGGCAGGTTCCAGAGTGGCCAAATGGGGCGGACTGTAAATCCGCTGGCTCTGCCTTCGGGGGTTCGAATCCCTCCCTGCCCACCACCACAAAGTTTTTGAACAGGTTTGGGTTGAAGAAACGATCCAGACCGCACGGTAACCTGTAGACTGAAGAAATGTTTTCAGGTATAATCAAGGGATGCAAGCACCTCAAAATCCTCAAGTCGAAAGTATAGAAGAGAGCTCGAAACGCTTTGTAGTGATTGGTGGCGAAAATTTTGCAGTAGAAGACATTCTAGATGCTGTTCATGGTAGACAATTCTTGGCTAGCCTCCACCCTGCTGATCTTGCAGAAATCCAAAATGCGATTGTCGATCCGTTCAGGATGAAAATCCATCAAATTGACCACGATTCAATTCGTATCACTCGGGAAGACAAAACAAGAAAAATCCAAGGACTTGTAGCGCAGTGTACGGATGGCCTCAGAGATAACCTACCCAATCGAGCGACTATTTTAGCTGCACTTGATCGACCCAACGCCTTACCTTTTAGTAACATGACGGAATTTTTGGCTCGATTCGCTGAGCTCTCAGAAGATGGTGCAGCTTATGTAAGAGATGCAGCACGAGAAGTCGCTGACTTAAGCGAGGGTGTTTTGAACTCAAGTGCTTCGCTCTATGATCCACGCTTTGTTGATCCAACAGTTCAAGCTATTCTTGGAGACGGAATGAGTGGTGGAGAGTGGGCCGAAGTGAATACCGTTATTCTAGAAAGAGCCCTGCTGGGTCAAACATTCACTCACGATGACTTCCTACAACTGTGGATTGCAGATGGTTCGCGTTCAAGCGAAGTCATAAGGTCAAACTATGGAACCAGATCAAATCGTTACGATGCATTTTTGGGTAATATGATGCTCGTAGGGGGTGCCTCGACTTTATCCATTTTCCCACTTGCTCTCTCAGGAAATCCTTATCTCGTCTTGATACCCTTCCTTGCAACTAGTGTGTGCGTCGGCAGCCTATTTGCAAATGCAGCCATGCAAAGACTGCCCAACTCATGGGTCACTAGAGCGGCGTTGACAGCAAATCGGATCACAAGTATTGCCAGCACCATTCCTGGATTTGGTCGAATGACAAGTACCGATTTAGAAAAGCGTGCTCGTCCTCACATTAAAAAATACGAAGAACTGTTTAGTTTGTGCCAACAGAGGATAGAAGAGATGCAAAGGACTGGATTTGGTCGATTTGGCTTATTCATTGTTCGTGAAATCATAGGTCAAGAAAGTGGTGCATTGGCAGAAGACACAGAGAACTTAGACATCTTCAAGCAGTGGCACCAATATTTGCATAGAAATGCTGATATACGGCGAGCGTTCGACGAATTTTCCAAGCGGAGGGCACATGGAGATTTTGATAAGGGAAGCTCAGTTAGCGCACTATTAAAAGACTTTGGGCTATATTTGGAAGCTCCATCTAGACTTGAACAAGAATTGGGCGGCAGAATTGAGGGAAGAGTAAATGCGAGGCAATCAAACTAGTGTAACCCCCTGCAACTACTAAGGCGACACACCCTGGTCTTTTTTTGACTTAGCCACTAAGCTAAAAACCATGATCGATCCGCACGAAAAAGAATGGATTGAGCGCGCAAAAACGGGTGAAGCCGAGGCTATTTCTCAACTCTATCAAGCTCACAAAGAAAAAGTATACAAATTCATCTATTTTCGCGTGGGTTCTCAAGCCGATGCAGAGGACCTTTTTCAGGACATCATGCTCGCTGCCTTCGACAGCCTGCCTCGTTTTCGAGGGGAAGTTCCTTTCTTGCACTGGTGCTATCAAGTGGCACGAAACAAAGTCGCCTACTTTTGGAGGCTCAAAAGTCAAAACAGAACTTTTGAACTGGATGAAGAACAAATTGGATTTGAAGAAGAGTGGGTGAATGCCAAAGATCCTGAAGAAGAAGCCACGGAAGACGCCATTCTCTTCGAAGAAATCGAAAAAGTGCGCGAAAAAATAAGCAAAGTCATGGATCAACTCCCTGAAAACTACGCACAGGTTCTCCGCTTCCGCTTCTTTGAGGGCCTCACTCTCACCCAAGTGGCAGAAAAAATGGAAATCACCCTCAACTACGTCAAAGTTCTCCAAAATCGAGCCTTAAAAAAAGCCGCTCAACTCTACGCTCTCACTTCCTAATGCAACCCATGAACGAATTCAAAAATGAACCCGAAAAACTGACGCTTCAAGAGGAGCAATTCTCTGAAGCTTTGGAAGCCTTGCTCAGCAACAAGCCCCTGCCCAAGCAGCCGCTCACGCCGGAGCTCGCTATGGCGCTGCGCCTCCAAACCGCTCATCAAAAGCCTGTCTTACGTAAAGACTGGGATCGTATCACCGAAAAAGTGCTGCTCAAGGAATTTGCAAGCTCTCAAAAGGCCAAGTTCTGGCAACTCTTCTGGAAGCCTATAGCCGCTGGAGTGCTGCTCGGCGGACTTCTTTTAGCAGTGCTCAGCCCTATTTTCATCCCCGATTCCAACCCACCTCAAACTTTGGCAGAAGTCCAAGATTTTGAATCTCTCAGCGAAGCAGAGTCTCTGCTAGGGGCCTTACCCGCCGACGCCATCACGGAGGAAGGAATTTTGGTGGCCGAGCTTCGAGAAGACTTACATGCGATCAATCTCTTGCGCCAAAACGTCGACCTCACACTGGATGAGGAAGCCGAAACGGGCAGTTTCCCGCACGCCGAACTGCGCGACAACGCTCTCGAAGTGATTGAAGAAGAAAGAAAACTGGTCGCGATGATAGACGTGCCCGTAGACATCGACACCTTTGCCGGAAAAGTGGCGGAGTGGCCCACGGTGAACGAAGGAGTGGATTTTGAAACCCATGCAAAGGCCGTAAACGGCTATATCAACCATACTCAAATTTGGGAAGAAGCCACCTTAGAGTGGGCAAAGAAATTGGAAGCCAACCTGAATTAAAACACAAAATGGCAAAAGTGTAACCCCCTGCAACATCTTAGGTGCAACTAACCTAAGATGCTATGCAAAGCCCCAATCAAAGCCTTTCTCGTCGTGAAGCCCTCGTCGGACTGCTCGCTACCTTCGCGATGGCCAGTGCTCCCAAATCAGCCGCTGCTGCCATTTCAAAACAAATCGACGAAACGCGAGAACAGCTCACGCTCCCTACTTTTATTAAGTACGAAAATCCTGCATTTGGGCGGGCCGAGCACGAGGCCTTCCATAAGGAATTGGAAGCACGCTACGGCTTTGCCAAAGATCCCCATCTCACCCGCTGGACTTCCAACCCCGAGCAGGTTTATGTGAACAAAAACGCAGGGGAAAGCATCCACATCGTCGGAGTCAACCTTAAGGAAAACTATGCCGAGATGGTTTGGGTCTTGGCACCCGCTTACATCAACGCCGAAGGCCAAAGAGTCCTTGCTCACGTGCCTTTTGAACACATTCACAGCAACCAAGAAGAGCAATTTGAAAAACTCTGTGGAGAGGTCAACGCTCAAGTGAACGGCGTCATTCTTCAAGCAGAGAAGACAGATTTCTTCAGCGCCTTGCCCGAAGACGACCACATCGCCTGGAACTCAGGGGCCACCCCTTTGGCCATGCGAGTGCGTTACTACCCAGCCTTTGGTCGAGATGGAGAACGGGCCTTGATGACCTATTGGGGGCTCGTGAATGAGCCAGAACGCACCACCGATACCGGCGCCCCTAAAAACTTCGCTCTACTCGGTGCTTTAAACGCCCACCTTGGCCCTCAAGCCCTCGCAACAGGCATGCCAGCCTTTCTACCTAAAGTGGCCCATCCTTTCTTAGTGAACCCTTTGAATCGAAAAGAAGTATGCGATTTATACAGAGAACTGACCGGCGAAGAGCATCCTGAAGCAATTGAAGCACGTGAACCTTGAAATCGCAGTTTCAATTCAGGAGTTAGGAAAGCCGTTCGTTTTATTTTGCAAAACTTGATCTGTGGATTCCTCCCCGGGGAGGAATTTTAACCCGTAAAAAACAGGAGATTGGCTTATTGAAGCCATAGAGTAAATTTCAAGATTCACAGCCAAAGCCGCTACGTAGTTTCACGAATTTCAAGTACAGCTCAGGGGAAAAGGAAGAGGGAGTAGAGTAGAGATACTTTACTTCTTCACCCCAACTCCCTCATGGAACAATATAACATGACGAAAGGCATTCGTGGACTGAGAAGATTACTTCGGCAGTTTAACGAAGCTACTTTAAAGCCCTGGCAGAGAGACGTACTTAGAGAAAGAATCCTTATTTTGGATTGGTACGACCATAATGGAAAGAATAAAGCCAAGACTGCCAGGGCTTTTGAAACTTCTAGAAGCCACGTACAAAAGCTGGTGAAGGCCAGAAAGGAAGAAGGACTGGGTGGTCTTATTCCGAAAATAACAGGACCCAATAACAAACGTGGATTTAATCTCACCAGTGAAGAGAAACAAGAGATTGAACGCTATGCAAGGATGTTTCCAGATTGGAGCCACAAGAAGCTTCACATGTTTCTTCACCAGCACAGCATTTCCACCTTGTACCGCTATTTGGCAGCAAAAGGATTACTGGTTCGTAATCGCTGCCCCGGGTTTCACAAGAAACCAAAACCTAGGTCTGCTTGGAAAGTCCAAAGAAAGAAACTCCCCAAGGACTACCAAATCTTAAAACCTGGAGACTTGGTAGTCCTAGATTCCATCGTTGAGTTTGTGGACAGCGCCTTCAACAAACTGTACTTCATTACCTGTGTGGATGTGGCCACCAGGATAGGTTTTGCACTCGTAACCAAGCACCACAGTTCCAAGGCGGCCAAAGCTTTGCTGGAAAAGATGGAAGAAGTGCTCCAGACCAAGATTAAAGCTGTTTTAACAGACAACGGCAGTGAGTTCCTGGCGTACTTCCATAAAGCCTGCCAGCAGCAAGGGATTGAGCACTTCTTCACTCGCCCCAGAACACCAAAAGATAATGCGATTTGTGAGCGATTCAACCTTACTTTGCAACAACACCTCTACTGGAGAGTGGACTTAACCAGTCCCATTTACAAGATTAATGAGGTGCTCGCGGATTGGCTCGTGGAGTATAATTGCCTTCGTCCACATGAATCTCTCAATATGAGACCTCCAGTTGCTCACTACTTTCATCTATTCTACTCCCCTCGCCCCATCCCCGAGGTGTACTTGAAACTATGGAACCGGACAGCCGCTTTACATAAAACAAAAATATGGTTATACTGAGACTGATCCCAAGACTATGAACGCTCTTGCCTTACTTGCCGCCCTCACCGCCTGCGACGTCCCTTCTCCAGAGGCCTCTGCTTCACAAGTAGAAGCAACCCATCAGGTAGCACTCAAGGCAGAACCAACAGAGATTGTGCCGAGCCAACTGGTCAAAACACAAGCAGCATTGCAGAAATGTTTGCCTGAAGAGGCCATGCAACGTTTAGAGGAAAGACAAGCAGAGTATAAAAAAGAATTAGTTGCCATGCGAAAGAATGGGGACACTCAAGGCGTGTATGCTCTCTTGCACCAAGTGGAGGGAAGCTACGGTGCTTTCCTGGAAAAATACAATTGCTCCGACCCCCTAGCGAAGCAAGACACCCCCTGATAGACTAAGCCCACTCTTCAGACATAGAATGCCCAAGTTTCTCATCCAAGGTGGCCATACTCTTCAGGGAACAGTCACAGTCAGCGGCTCCAAAAACGCAGCGTTGCCCATTTTAGCAGCCACTATTTTGGCCACTGAGCCCGTCATCTTACACAAAGTCCCCGACATTTCCGATGTGCACGCCTTTTTGAAAATCCTTTCCAGTCTGGGCGCAGAGGTCACTTTCAATGCCGGCACCGTGACTGTGAACCCGGCCCATCTATCCCCCACTCAAATCGACGCTCATCTCGTCAAACACATGCGGGCGTCCATCCTGCTTTTAGGCCCTCTGCTGGGACGTTTTGGGGAAGTGCGCCTCGCCTACCCCGGCGGTTGTGTGCTCGGGAAACGTTCGGTTCACGCCCATGTGCACGCCCTTTCTGCCCTAGGGGCACAGCTCATCGAAAGCAGCGAAGAAATCCACATGAAAGCCACCCTAAAACCCGCCCAGCTCATCATGGCCGAAGCCAGCGTCACAGCCACCGAAAACGCCATCATGGCTGCCGTTTGCACTCAGGGCACATCTGAAATCCGCTGGGCCGCCATCGAGCCGCACGTGCAGGATCTCTGTCACTTTTTAAACAGCCTCGGCGCAGACATCCAGGGTATCGGCACTCACACGCTCATCGTCCACGGCGGCAAACTTTTGCATGGCACGGAGTACACCGTCACGCCCGATTACCTCGAAGCCGGAACCCTCGTTTTAGCCACGCTCCTGACCAACGGAACCGTGACCATCGAAAATTGCCCGGTGGATCACCTGGACAGTTTTTGGCAAAAACTTGAAGAACTCGGAGCCCAATTTGAACTCGGCCAAAATCAAGTGAAAGTACTCCCTCACGGCCCCCTCAAAGCACCTGAAAAGTTGCAAACCTCCGTTTATCCTGGCTTCCCCACCGATTTACAAGCCCCCTTCACGGTGCTGCTCACGCAATGCATCGGGGAAAGTGCCGTTCACGAAACGCTTTTCGAAGGTCGTCTCAATTATCTTACGGAGCTGGAACGCATGGGTGCAGAGGTCCATTTGCTCAACCCCCATCAAGCCCGAATCAAGGGGCCCAGTAAACTCAAAGGCACCCCTATTGTGAGCCAAGACATTCGTGCCGGAGCCGCCATGGTGCTGGCCGCGCTGCTCGCCGAGGGCGAAACCTCCATTTCAGAGATCAATTACATCGACCGTGGTTACGAACGACTCGATGAAAAACTCCGCTCACTCGGCGCCAAAATCGAACGAGTCCAAGAATAAAAACGGGCCCAAACACCATCGCCCGGCGTCTCAAAAACCACCGAAATGCGCCCCTCCAAATCGGTTCTAAACACCTCCATTCCCAAGGCGGCCGCCTTGTCGAGCGTCACCGAATGCGGATGTCCATAACTGTTGTCCACTCCACACGAAATCAGCATCCATTCAGCATCCACCGCCTCTAAAAATTCAGGGATACTGCTGCTCTCGGAACCGTGATGACCCGCCTTCAAAACGTCCGCGTCCAAGTCCACCCGCCCTTCTGCCCAAGCCTGCACCAATTCCGCTTCCACCTCTTTTTCGGCATCGCCCGTCAGCAAAACGGAATGCCCCTCCCCATCCTCCACGCGCAAGACCACCGAACTGTTGTTGATCTCCTCAAATTCCTGCCCCACTTCCTTCTTAAAAGGATAAATCACGTCTATGGTGCTGGAACCCAGGCGAAAATCCGTCGTAGCCTCGGCAAAATAAATCGCTCCATCAAAAGCTTCCACCTCCTGCAAAAAGAAGTCGTAAGCCTCGCTGTCGTAGGCGGAACCCCCAAGCAAAAGAGCCTTCACTTCAAAGCGCTGCAAAACAGGGACAAGTCCTGCCAAATGGTCCAAATGAGGATGCGTCAGCACCACCAAATCGAGTTCCCGAAACGCAGGAGGCAAGGCCGCACCCAACTCGGTCAAAACAGTAGAATCCGGCCCACCGTCCACCAAAATATGATGCTCCTCAGCCGTGGTGATCAAAAGGGCATCTCCCTGCCCAATATTCAGCGCCTCCACCTTCAAGCCCGGGCTGAGTCGCCACAAATTCACCGCCATGAAGCCGTTCAAGCCCAGGATCAAAGCTAAAAAAAGCTTAAAATTCATGCAAACACTGTGCCCTCAAAAGCCCAGGCCGCCAAATGCCCCTGCGCGCCCCCTCTTTAAAAACCTGTTGTCGGAGCTCCAACAACGTCGATCTCTTAACCCCTCTTCCTTCGGTTCACCACACCCGCTCCAGCCAAGGCCATGAGGCCAAGCAGCAGCATTTCAGGACCGGCTTCGGGCAAGCTCACTGTGCTCATCACACCTTCGGATTCATTTCCATTTTCATCCACCGCCGTCACCTTGAAGGTGTAGCTTTCACCGGGGGTCAAATCGTCCACTTCATATTCAGTTTCATCTGCATCAATGCTGATCGCGTCGTCGAAAGTCTCCCCTCCATCCATGCTTTGGTAAAGAAAGTACTTGGCCAAATCCCCCGCACTGTCCACACTGGCATCCCAAGTGAGAAGCACCGTGTCTTCAGCCGTGATTTTAGAGAGCAAGTCCGTGATGTCTTCAGGAGCAATCACATCTTCAAGATCGAGAGTTTGTGCGGTAAAGTCCACCGTGCGAGCCTCTTCAGGCAAGGCATCTCCCGCTTCATTGAGCAAGGTTTCATCTAGAGTCAGCACGTAGTCGTAACCCGGCTCCATGTCTTCGGTGACCAGGGTCACTTCTGTAAGATCGTCTTCATTCACGCTCAGGGCCAACACCTCCAATTCTTCGGAGGCATCTTCGGCCATTTGAATGGTAAAGGCACTGACTTCAGGAGCAGTCACTTTTTGACTGAAGTGCAAAACCACTTCATTGCTGCCACTGGCTTCAATTTCTTCCACCTCAAAATCTTCATCCACGTCGGCTTCAGTGGAACTGGCATTGGCAGTGCCGTCGGGTTCGTCATTTTCTACACGTTCTAAAGCGCTGCCGGTGAATAAACCGGTGTCAGAAGTTCCGCTGCTCACAGGGTTGCCGGCCAAATCTTCCACCTGAATTCCAGCCGTGAGCGTGTACTCGGCTCCGGCAATTTGCGTGTCCGTGACCAAGAACACCGTGCTGGGATCTTCTTCAGAAACATACGCGTCAAGCACATCTACAAAAGCGCCATCGCTGGCTTCCAAAGAGAAGGCGCTGGTGGGGTCTAAAGGCAAAGAAACCGCTTCCGAAAATTCCACTTGCACCAAAGCGTTGGCCACCGCTTCTGCATCCGTAACCATGGGCCCGGTAAAGTCGCCCACATCTGATTCGGCAGGAGTCACCTCCACTTCATTTGAATACACTTCCGATTCGTTTCCATCTTCATCATAGGCTTTGACCGCAAAATAGTAGGTCATTTCATTGGTGAGATTTTCCATCACATAAGTGGTGGTGTCCCCCACATCGGTGCTGCCTAAATTATAAGAACCGCGCTCTTCATAAGAGTCGAGTCCGGTATAAAGGGTATAGCCATCCACTCCTCCATCATCTGTGGCGGCATCCCAGCTGAGGGTCACTTGTCCATCGCCCGGATAAGCTTGCAGATTTTCCACTTCACTTGGAGCAGAATCCGCGGAGTCAGTGAGCACTTCAGCTTGAGCCAAAGGTGCACAAAGCAGACTGAGCAGGGCTAAGCTGCCTAGAGTTCGCGCAAGATTGCGAGAAAGATTTGCCATACGAGATGAGTTATTTTTGTTTTAAATCTAAGTATTATAGCAAAAATTCCATGCAAAATCAAATGGATGTAATGGTTCAATAGCTTTGCATCACCCCTGTGCAAAGATATGGACATGGCATACACACAAAATCCCCATCTGCCTCGGGTGCGAATGGAGGCAGCAAAGTTAGTTCTGGAAAAAGGCTGGAGCACACGCGAAGTGGCCAGACACACAGGTTTTAACCAAAGCAGCATTGTGCGGTGGGTGGAAAAGCTCAGAGGCAATAACTATGGCCACACCATTCCCACAGAAAGCTCACGTCCCCATTCGCACCCCAGTGAGCTTTCTGCAGAGACAGTGCAGAAAGTCATAGAGTACAGACTCAAGTACCAGCGGTGTGCAGAAGTGATTCACTATTTTCTGGAAAGAGATGGCTACGAAGTGAGTCTTTCCAGTGTGAAGAGAACACTCAAAAGGAACGAGATGACCAAATACAGCAAGTGGAAGAAGTGGCACCAGTATGAGGAAAGACCGCGGCCTGAAAAACCAGGCATATTGGTGCAAATAGACACGATTGTGGATGGGCCTTATTATGACAGACTTTATGTATACACTATGCTGGACGTGTGCAGCAGATGGGCCTCTGCTATGCCGGTGATGAAGATTGGAACCCACGCAAGTTGGGAGTTTATTCAGCACTCACAAGAAGACATGCCCTTTGAACTTAAAATGATCCAGACAGACCATGGAAGTGAGTTTTCCAAGTGGCTCACTAAAACGCTTGTAGCTAATGAAATTCAGCACAGGCATTCAAGAGTACGAACACCCACAGACAATGCCTATGTGGAGAGATTCAACAGAACCATCCAGGAGGAATGCCTCTCCCGAGTCCCAAAGACTTTAGAGGCTTACAAAAAAGCAATCCCTGACTTCCTTCACTATTACAATTTTGAACGTCCTCACATGGGTCTTCACATGCTAACTCCTAACGAAGTGATGCAAAGCTATTGATTACAAAACAATGGAGGCCCGTGAGCCCCCATTGAAGTTTTACTTACCGTTAATCTGAATTCTAAAATCTATTGTTCGGATTATTCATGCCTTTCTTCCCGTCGTTCGCCTTGACGAACTTCTCGAGATAAATTCAAATCCTTCGCCACTTCCCCACGTGCAATGGTCCAAGCCATGTCCGTTACTGCACTAGGATTATTAACAAGATTGGGCACTCCCATCCCTGAATACGCATCCAAATAAATTCGTGCATAGGGATCAGCAGGATGCCCACCATCGCCTTGCTTTTGACCACGCTCAGCACATCCATCCATGGTACAGGTCCCATCTGAGTCAAGAAGTTCACGAGTCTTATCACAAAGCTCACGCATCATAGGGGCAGCAACTCCTCCCAAATCAGAGAAGTGATCTGCAGGGCACACTTGACCCGCAGTACTGGCATCTCCTTCTTTCCACTCTGGGTAAAGGCGTTCCCCTCGTGCAGCTGCATAAATCATGCTCCGTGAAGCATAGTCGTAACAGGTATCCACAGGGCCATCACACTTCTCTGCAAGGGAGGCCCAAACTTTTTCAGCAGGCATAGAGTACAAATCCACTGAATTTCTCAAATCTTCGGTCACTTTATCATTAGCTTTACCACCTTTACTCCAATACAAGGTTTCAGGGACAAACGCCATATTTGTAGAGGCAATACGGCTCGCTTCCTCAAGTTCATCCGTGAACGAAAGATCATTTGACTTATGAACCGCTAAACCTCCCGCAAAAGCAGCATTAAATTGAGTCAACCAGGCCTGGGTATGCGCCTCAAAAACAGGATCTGTAATTCCTTCAAAGGGATTTTGAACAGTGAATTCAATAGAATCTACAGCAGGGCATTCCGGCTGAGCCGATACCTCCGCCACAAACATGTCTCCATCTGCCTCATTACTGGTGGCCACGTCATTGGTTCCATAGAGTGCTGTTTCTTGTGTCACAGCAGCTCCAGCCATAGGATTCCCGACCTTAGCCATATCCTCTAAACATTTCTTCATTTCTTCTACTTGCTGAAGTGTCTCAAGAAGGCGATCCCCATAAGCACTAATAGCCCGAGACTGTGCGAGTTGTTCACCCGCTGGAGTTGAAGAACGGGCCAACTCTTCTAGTTTGACTTTATTTTCATCTAGTTCTTTTCCTAACGCCACGCTCACTTCTTGCAAGCCTTCCAGTGCTTCTTCTCGATCCGTACCATAATCAAGATACCCAGCATAAATATAATTGGCTTGTTCCAACAAATCGAGTCGTCGCTTCTCAACTTCAGCACCTCGGGCAGTTTCCAAATTACGGGCAACATCTTCCATGAACCCAGCAAGTTCATTTAAACGTAGATCCGTTAACTGCTGTTGTTCAACGGCATCATTATAAGCAATGCCCTCTGGAGAATCGGGTGCGGTCCCAGCAGCAACTGAGTGTTTGCTTTGTACGCCACTCCAGTAGAGGTGAACGCTTTCAAGCGTTTCACGTCGTTCTTCTAGCATGCGCAGCAAAGCTTCATAACGGAGCACTTCCAACTCAGGGTTTTTGACACGCTTTACTTCCTGCTTCAAACCCGCCAATAGGCCATTGCTGGCGATGAGGCTCCCATCCACTACAGGGGGAGTGTGAGTGACCAAAAGCTCCTGCATAGCTTCTGTGTGCAATCTTTCTATATTTTCGAGGAAGCTGATAAAATCTTGTCTATAAAGCTCATTCAAAATCTCCTGAGTACGAGGAGCGGCCTTAAAGTCAACATTCATAAGTTCATTAGCCAAATTTTCACTATTCTCTTCAGCAAGATTATTCCGAAGGGAACCCAATCCTTGGGTTTCCCTTGCATGGGCCGCGTGAGTCACAGAGTCGCTAACACCACCAATAGCCAGCCCTGCAGCAAGTAAGTAAGTTCTGATTGACATAAAAATTTGAAATTAAAAAAGACTGCATTCTGACACATCTTAGCGATTGAGTCAATAGCAAGGGGCTTGAATAAGCCAATTTCCTGTTTTTTACAGGTTGGAAATTCCTCCCCGGGGAGGATTCCCCAGATTAAGTTTTACAAAATCAAACGAATGTTGTTTCCTGACTTCTGAAGTGCAACTGAGGTTTTAAGATTCACGTCAAGCCTCAATTCCCTCAACGGCCATCCCCAGCTGGTCTGGGAGGGGCAGGCATAAATTGAATGGGAGGGGTATTATCCTCCTCTTCAACCGGCAACTCTGGAGCAGGAGCAGGAGCCACAGGAGGAGTCACCGAAACCTCTGGAGGGGCCACGGGCACCTCTGCAGCTGGAACTTCTGAAGCGGGAGCTGCAGCCGGAGCCACAGGGATGACGGGTCCATCCCATGGGAAAATATTGACCTCAAAAGAATGGCCACCTTCTCGTAGGACGGTTAAAACTCCATCTTTTACACTGAGTGAATCGCCAGAAATAATCAAATTAATATTTTCAGCCGGCTGTTTAAGACGAGCTTCACGCGACATATTCACATACGCAGCTTTAAGCAGTGCGCCGGTAGCAAACGCATGAGGCATCTTTTCTTTCAAAACAGTTAAGATTCCCCCTGAATCCTTGGCGGTGACAGGATAAGAATCCATTTGCATGGACGTACGTTCAGGGTACTTGATTGTTTGCTTTAAAGCATCCAACTCCTTCGCAAACTTTTCTGTTTGTTCTCTGGCATGTTGAGTCTCAGCTCCTCCTACTGCCTCAATATAATCTCCAGCTTTAAAAAGTCGATGAGGCTCATTGGAAGCCAGAAGACATGTGCGAAGCGAAAGCATTGATGAGTTGGATTAAATCTCCTCATTATACCCCAAGTCACGCACAAGCTCAACTCCCAAGATCCGCCCCGCCTCCACATCCATCCATGGCCCAGTTTCGTGTCCGGCCACAAATTCCCAGTCCAACCCCTCGGGCAGCAGTGTCGGAAAGCTCAGCCCCAGTGAAGTTTTTTCCGCCCCTGCTATCTTATAAATAGGAGCCACTAGAGCGAATTGCGCCTCCCCCTCACCCCAATAACCGGCCGCCGGAGTCGAATGCACTCGCAGTCTCAAAAACCCGTCTTTAAACACCTCGGCATAACCCACTTGTTCACCATAATTCACGCGTCCATCCGCCACAGTGTACAGCTTCCAATCCCCCCATTTGTTTGGCAAAACAAGCCCTTCACTTTCCACAAAAATCGTAAGATAGCGCAAGGTGTAAGGCCCCTCCGAATCCAAGTCAAAAAACAAAACTTCCGACTGAGAACTCATTTGAATGGACCCCCTTTTTTCGGGCAAGATCACTCTCAACTCAGGATCCATAGGCAGCACGCCCAGCTCCTCCCCAATCGCCAAACTGTTCACTTGCTGGGCTTTCGGGACCAGCGGCCCCGTCACCACCGTCAAAACCACCAGCAGAACGGCGAGCAGCAAATGTTTGAGCGTGGAAGAGTTCATACTTTCCATCGTACTCATCCTGTTGTAGGCGGCAAGAAAATGCACTTGCAAAACTTTCGCAAACAATCTGCCTTCATGCTACGATGGGCTCCCTCCTTCCCCAGCACATGTCACTTTTAGACGGACTCAACGAAAAGCAGCAGGAAGCCGTGCAGGCGACCGAAGGCCCGGTGCTCATCATCGCTGGAGCCGGTTCGGGCAAAACCCGTGCGCTCACAGCCCGCGTGGCCTACCTGATCGAAGAAAAAAACGTGCGTCCCTGGAACATCTTGGCCGTGACTTTCACCAACAAAGCAGCCGGAGAAATGAAGGAAAGAATCACAAAACTCCTCGCTCGCCCCGACTTCGAAACCGAGATGCCCACCGTGGGCACCTTTCACTCGATTTGCGCCCAACTTTTGCGTCGTCACATCCACCTTTTGGGCTACGAAAATCAATTCGTCATCTACGACGCGAACGATCAAGTCGTGCTGATGAAGGAAATAATGAAAGAGCGCCACATCGACGAAAAACAGCTCAACCCCAAAGCCGTGCTCGGGCACATTTCTCAGGCTAAAAATCAACTCATGGGCCCCGAAGATTACGCCCAGCACGCGCACAATATGTTCACCGAAAAAGTCGGCGAACTCTACAAGCCCTACCAACGTCGCCTTGCCCAAAACCAAGCCCTGGATTTTGATGACCTCATTTTAAAAACCGTCGAACTTTTTGAAAAATTCCCCGAGCTTCTCGACCAATACCAAGAGCGCTACCTTTACATTTCCGTGGACGAATACCAAGACACCAACCACGCCCAATACACCCTGGTGAAAATGCTCGCGGCCAAGTACCGCAACCTCTGTGTGATCGGCGATCCCGATCAGTCCATTTATTCCTGGCGCGGAGCAAACATGCAAAACATCCTCGATTTTGAAAAGGATTACCCCGAAGCCCTGGTCATTAAACTGGAGCAAAATTATCGCTCGACCGCACTCATTTTAGATGCGGCCCATGCGGTGATTCAGCGCAATCAAAAGCGCAAAGAAAAAAAATTATGGACCCATCGTGAAGGCGGTGAAAAGCTCAAAGTCTGGCACTCCCGCGACGAACGCGACGAGGCCTACAAGGTGGCCGAAGCCATCTTGAAACACGTCCGCCTCGCCCAAGCGACCGGCGAAAAACTCACCCCCGACTACCGTGAATTCGCGGTGCTCTACCGCACCAACGCCCAATCCCGCGTGCTCGAAGAAGCCTTCATGCGTTTTGGCATCCCTTACAAAATTGTAGGTGGGGTCAAATTTTACCTGCGCAAAGAGATCAAAGACCTCATCGCCTACCTGCGTGTCATTCAAAATCCAAACGACAGCGTGAGCCTGCTGCGCATCATCAACACCCCCGCTCGCAAAATCGGACCCAAAGCCATCGAACAGATTCAAAACGAAGCAACCCTCGCGGATGTGTCCTTCTTCACCGCCCTCGAAAAGCAGACCGACTCCAAGGCCATGACTGCCTTCTCGACGCTCATCCACCACTTCCGCAATTTGTCAGAAGAATTCGCCGTTGCCGGCCTCATCAAACACGTCATAGCCGAATCCGGTTACCGCGACATGCTCCTCGCCGACCAATCGCCCGAAGGTGAGGCGCGCCTCCAAAACATCCAAGAACTCATCTCCGTGGCCGACAAATACGAAGCCCTCGAACCCCGCATTTCCCTCGCTACTTTCCTCGAAGAGATCAGTCTCGTCTCCGACCTCGACGACCTCGACGATGTGCCCAACTCCGTCACCCTCATGACCCTGCACAGCGCCAAGGGTCTGGAATACCCCGTCGTCTTCATCACGGGCCTGGAGGAAGGCATTTTCCCCCACTCACGCGCCCTCTTTGAACCCCACGAACTCGAGGAAGAGCGTCGCCTCATGTACGTGGGCATCACCCGAGCCATGGACCATCTTTACCTTCTTTACGCCAAGCAGCGCATGCTTTTTGGTGAGTTCAAACAAAACGCACCCTCGCAGTTTTTACTCGATCTGCCCGAAGATTCGGTGGAGGGGAATACGCCCACCCCTGCCGTGCCCGGCTTTGGCGGAAAAATCTTCGGCGACCCCGATTCCAACTTCGTTCCCGAAGTTTCTTTCACCCCCGATGATCCCGAAAACCGCCCCATCCCTATGGAAGATGACGCCGGCTTCGACATTCCCCAGCTCCAAGACGGCGACCGTGTCTTTCACAAAACCTTCGGCGAAGGCGTCGTGATCCAAGTGGCAGGCAGCATGGTAACGGTGGCCTTCAAAATGGCTGGCCTCCGAAAACTCTCGCTGAGCATTGCGCCTTTACGAAAAATATAAATCTTGCAAAATAATACAAAATAGGGTTCTATTGAGATCTACCCATAATTTCAAACATGAACAGAATAGAAGGTGCTTTCGTTACCCTTGCTATCGCTGCTGCTGCTGCAGTCACTTATGAAAAGTGCAGTGAAGGCGAAGTAGAAATGGTGATAAGAACAGAAGGAGGCGATATACTCAGAACGGTAGAGGGTGGAGGGACCGCCTTTTATGAAAGAGGGCAAAATCCTTGTGTTTGGGTAATGCCAGGGCAACACGAACCTGCAGGTGAAATAATTCCTTTACCACCCCACCTGGAAGGTGAACCCAAGTGTAAACTAATACTGGCAATTGACGAGCCTGGAGGAACAAAGACAGACGAGCAAATACTCTCGACGCCCAAATCTTGAAAAAACTCCAATTGTTACATTGTAACAATGAGCCGCTTTTCACTTTTTCCACCCTAAGCCCCTTTCCAATCGCAAGAAAAAATGCTAGAATAAAAGGAAATTAAAAAACAAAAAATGGAAAACTCATCACAGCAGTTACAAGATTTTACAGTCGATGCAAACGTCGTAAAACCGCCAGAAACAAACCTTGCACCGTTAGAAGAAAATCCTTGGGAAGTCAACAATTTAAGAGACGGTTTCGGAACCGACATCATGCAGGCTTTCAACGTTTCTGAAGGAGGGGATTCCGTCGCCACCTACGAAGACCATGACCACCTCGCCCTTGCACCCGCCAACGACGCCTTCGCAAGCAATGAAGGCGAACTCGACTCAAGACTCGCCTCCTAAAACCCAAAATTTCTAGAGGTCCTCTCAAAAAACAGCGCCCTCACCGCTCTGGCCTTTTTGCGAGCGAGCCTCTATAGTGACCGGGCTTAAAATCCATCCATTTCCTCCATGAGAAATCAAAACTCCATTGCGCGCGCACTTGCCTTTTTGCTGCTCGGTTCGGTGCTCGGCTGGCAAGCCCACGTTTACGACACAGCTCAACCTCAAAAGAGCCCACCCCCGACCCCACCGCCGAAAACAACGAAGAAATCGATTTGGATCTGTTTTGGAATGTGGACGAACTCATCGATGAGAGCTATGTGGACGTCGAAAAAATAGACAATCACGCCCAACTTTACGGAGCCATTTCCGGCCTCGTAGAATCCTTAGGTGACCCGTATTCCGTGTTCATGAGCCCTGAAGAAACCGAAACGTTCAATAAAAGTCTCAGTGGAGAATTGGAGGGCATTGGGGCCGAGCTCACTGAAAATGAAGCGGGCGAACTCATGATTTTAGCACCACTTAAAAACTCTCCTGCCGAAAAAGCCGGCATTCTGCCTGGCGATTATATTTACATGGTGAACGGACAACTCACCACGGGCATGAGCCTCTTCGAAGCCATCATGAATATTCGTGGGGAACCCGGAACCGAAGTGCAACTCACGCTGCTTCGCGAAGGGATGGATGAAGCCATCGAAGTCTCCATCACACGCCAAGCCATCATCGTGCCCAGCGTGGAATTGAGCACTTTAGAAGAAGAGGGGAAATCCATCGCGCATCTGACCATCAATCAATTCGGCACCGACACCTACAATGAATTCGAAGAAGCCGTGCGGCAAATCACCCTCGACAATCCCGACGGACTCATTTTGGATCTACGCATGAACGGAGGGGGCTACTTGGACGCCGCTGTCCAAATCACCAGCGAATTTTTTGAGGATGAAAAAACAGCTGTCATCGTCAAATACCGCGACCGCGACAATCAAGTCATCAAAACCACCGGGGACGGGCAGCTCACCACCATTCCAATGGTCGTGCTCATCGATGGATACTCGGCTTCTGCTTCTGAAATTTTAGCAGGCACCTTGCAAGATTATGAACGCGCCACCCTCATTGGGGAGCAAAGTTTTGGAAAAGGCAGCGTGCAAGAACTGGATGAACTCAGCGACGGATCCACCTTACTCCTCACTGTGGCAAAGTGGTACACCCCCCTAGATCGCAGCATCGATGAAACCGGCATCACTCCCGACATTGAGGTGAAAAATGAAGCGCAAAACCCCTCGGACTTGCAATTGGATGCGGCCTTGAATTACCTTGTGCAACAATGAAAGTCCTCCTTTGCGTCCTCGACGGATTTGGCCACGGCAAGCCCTATGCAGGCAATGCCCTAGCGAATGCAAACGCACCTTTTTTAGGCGAACTTTATGCCAAATATCCTTGGACTCTTTTGAACGCCTCCGGTGAAGAGGTGGGCATCCCCGCTGGCACCCAAGGCGGCTCCGAAGTCGGCCACCTGACCATGGGCGCTGGACGCATCGTGCTGCAACCCCTTCAAGAAATAGATCATTCCATTGCCGACGGCAGCTTTTTTCAAAAACCCGCCTTGCTCGAAGCCGCTGCCCACGCCAAAATGCACAACTCTGCTTTTCACATTCTGGGAATGATCTCGGACCAAGGCATTCATGCAGATCTGGATCATTGCCTGGCTCTGCTCAACTTCGCCAAACAGCAAGGCCTCACTAAAGTCTACGTGCACGGCATCACCGATGGTCGCGACGTCCCTCCAAAATCCGTGGACGCTTTCCTTGCCCGCCTGCAGGCTCATATACACGAACTCGGCACTGGCAAACTCGCTACGCTCGTGGGGCGCTACTTTGCCATGGATCGCGATAAAAACGAGGATCGCACCGAAGTGGCTTACCAGCTCTACACCCAGGGCATCGATAAAAACGGCCAGCCCCTCGTCCCTGCTATAGACGCCCTCACGGCCGTCCAAGCGGCCTATGCCTCCGGCCTCGAAAGCGACTATTACCTCGAACCCGTGCTCCTCGACCGCGAAGGCCTCATCCGCCCGAGCGACGCCGTAGTCTTCTTCAACTTCCGCACCGACCGCGCCGCCCAACTCACCGAGCGCTTCCTCACACCGACGGCAGCAGACGCTTCCGCTGGTTTTTCCAAACCCCACTTTGTCGCCTTCGATCCTTACACAACCCAAGCCCCCGTCGTCTTCCCGGAACCCAAAGTCGTGAACAACCTGGGCTCGATGCTCGATCAAGCCGGACTCAAACAACTGCGCATCGCCGAGACCGAAAAATACGCCCACGTCACCTTCTTCTTCAACAGCCAAGCCAAAGAACCTTTCGCTTCCGAAACTCGCATCATGATCGACTCGCCCAAGTGCGCCTCCTACGCCGAGCAGCCCGAAATGAGCGCCCTCGGCATCACCAATGCCCTGCTCAAAGAGCTGCAAACTCCTCAAGATGGAAAACCCTACGACTTCATCGCGCTCAATTTTGCCAACCTAGATCTCGTGGGCCATTCCGGTTCGTACGCCGCCACCGTTAAAGCTGTCGAAACCATCGACGCCTGTCTTGCTCGCCTCGTGCCCGCCGCCCTCGCCGCCGACTATGCTGTACTCATCACCGGCGACCATGGCAACGCCGAATACATGATTTATGACTCTGCCGTGAACCCCCTCGATGACCCCAAACTCGATGGCACCGAGTGCCCCTCTCACACTCGCAACCCCGTGCCCTTCATCGTGGCCAGCAAAATGCCCCTAATGCTCCGCCAAAGCTCTCATGACGAAGCCACCGGCGGTCTCAAAGACGTGGCCCCCACCGTGCTCAAACTGCTTCAGCTTGAAAAACCCGCCGAAATGACCGGCCAGAGTTTAGTGGCTTGAGTAAGTCTCGTATTCAATGCTCCATGTGCGAAGAATCCTCTTCCGAACCCCTTGCATTCTCCGTCACTTCAAACGCAAAAGGGAAGGTATAGATTTGTCCCCCCACTTGGAACTGGGTGAAACTTTGATAAAGGCCCGGTTCTTCAAAAAGCACCTCAAATTGAAGCCCGTCTTCCACCGGGTGACTGTGCAAATAATCTAAACTTTCGCTACGCAAAATGACGCAGTGCCCCTCAGCCCCCAAATAAGGTTCAAGTTCCACTTCTTCACCGTCTTTTTCCACTTCAAACGAAAGCTTCATTTCAGTGCCAGTGAAAAGAGTTTCCGGAAAAATTGGACTTACGGTAAAAGATCCCACAGGGAAAGGCTCAAGCACACCCGCAATCAAAGGCTCAGCCACAAACTGAGGCTCCTCCCCCACTTGCACCGAACTTTGTAAAACCGTTTGGGTCAAATGTTCAGGAGTGAAATCCGCATAAATTTTATAAGGCCCATTTTTTGGGAAAGCCAAATCCACACTGAATTCGCCCGTCTCTTTATCAAAATCGGGATGAAGGTGTTGAAATTCCGTCAAATCTTCACGCACCACAACCAGATGCAAAAGTTTTTCATGCACCCGCGCAAAATCCTTCAGCACTTCCCCATTGATGTCCCGGATCACAAAACGCAACTCCACCCGTTCCTCTGGTGTCAGGTTTTCCATATTGGAGGTGAGCTCCAAATGCATGCCAGCAGGGGCATGAACCAGGTTTAAAACACTCCAGACCAGGGCTGCAAAGAGCGCGAGATTAAAAATGAAAAACAAAAATTTCCAGGGTTTTTTCGCAAAAGTTTTCATGCGCCCAGTCTAGAGGTTAAGTCAAAAAAAGGGAAGGACAAGAACGCAGAGAATTTTAAGCTGAAAAAGTTGAAGACGAAAGAGACCTAGCTGGCTAAGTCGACTGAGGATGAAGCTTTTGTAAGCAAAATAATCCAGTTCTTGCCTTTAAGAGTGGAAGGATAGGCACGAAGTCAGTGCCGTCCTAAACACTCTGATCTTTTTTTGACTTAGCCTCCGGCATCACAAATGGCAAGACCCAAGCCCTCGTTTTGCCAAGTACTTTTGGTGAGCCTCTTCCGCCCGCCAAAATTTTGCTTCGGGCACAATCTGAGTCACAATTTTCCGCTGATGCTGTCCGCTTGCTTCCAAGGCCGCCAAAGAAGCTTCCGCCTCCGCCTTCTGCTCCGGCGTGCTGTAAAAAATCACACTGCGGTATTGGCTACCATAATCCGGCCCCTGACGATTCCACTGAGTCGGGTTGTGATTGTTCCAAAACACCTCCAGCAACTTTTCGTAACTCACTTCACCCGGATCATATTGCACCTGCACCACCTCGGCATGCCCTGTTTGATCGGTGCATACATCTTGGTAACTCGGATTCTCCAAAGCCCCACCCATGTAACCCACAGCCGTTTCTTTCACTCCGGGCACAGCACGAAAAGCCTCCTCAACTCCCCAGAAACATCCGGCTCCAAACGTGGCGATTTGTGTGGTCATTTTCAACTGAATATGCATAAGCAATGTTGATAAATTTCAATGAATTTGTAAAGGTGAAGACCACAGTTTGCTAAGCCTACACCATCAATTGACGAACAAAATTCGCCTTAAAAACCATGCCTTGAGGCACCCAACGTCCATGCACAATAAGGGGGTCTTCATCTGGGACAAAGCGTCCATCAATGAAAAATAAACTTCCATTGGCATTTTCTGGAAGGCTCCAATTCTGTATTAATAATTGCCCATTTTCGTGCAAATGGGAATAGATAAGATCGAGTATCGTCTCAGACAAAGCAAGCCAAATAGGATATCTTCGAAAGCCTAAATCTTTTTCACACTTTGTTATGGTCACGATTGCATCGCGCATGCCCATGACAAAAGAACAATTCGACTCAGGCCGAAAAACCTCCTCAATCATAATACGGACATGCTCCAAAAGGGCTGAAAGCTCGCCTTCCAAGTGAGCCTCAATGCGCCCCGATTCCATGAGCTGAACATGCTGCACCATGTCGTGCATGGCCATCTTTGCATCTTCAGTAGAAGCAGCAACGGTAAATCCCTGACGTGGATAGCTCGTTTTGGGCTGCCAGAGCACAGTTATCCCATTCCACCACGATGCATCCTTCTTATTGAGGTCCACATGAAGGGGGAGGTTCCGCATGAGATCTGGAAGTTTACTGGTGGGCAAATCAGCCAGGCCCCTGCTTACGCCAATATTTCTTACAGACAGCACTCGCTCTCCACAACCTCTCCTTCCAGGGTCTCTCGAAAGGAATTCAAGCACACTTGCTTTTGCTTCTTCATCCTCCGACAATGCTCGATAAATCGAATCCATAGCCTAAAAATTTGGATAAACTTAAATAGGACCCATTGTATCACTCCCGTCAAGCGTTGCGCTCGAGTCATTCCTCATTTTGGGCAATTACCAATTCAGGATGTTTGCAAAAATATTTCTAACCTTGTAACGTACGGGAAAAGAGGAAGCATGAATTATGCAGAAACGAAGTTACTTACTGTCACTTGAAGAAAATAAAGGAATTCTAAAACAGAAACTCAATAATTTAATTAAGAAATATCAAGGCCAACCCGTTGGGAATGGATATATTGATATTATTTTATCTTTTGAACAAGCCTCACATTTTATCAAAGATTTAACAAAGCTAGGGATCGCAGTGGAGACCATAAGCTGGTGGTGTCATTGCCTTGCAGGAAACGAAAAGAAATCAACGTGCCCACATGGGTATGGTGGACCTCGAGCGAAATACAGAGAAGGCTGGTTCAGTGAATTGAGTCAATACTCAGATATAATGGAAGAAAAAGAGTTAAACGAATCTGTGGAGAAAATAAACGAGAAAGCTCAATTAAAATTGAATACGCCAGAACCTTTTTTGAAAAAACTTGCATGCTTAACGCCTGGCCTTTGGCTATATGTGCCTGAAGACTGGCAAAGAGAGTGAAAATGCAATCCTCTCAAATGTTTTGGCGGAGAGGGCGGGATTCGAACCCGCGATACGGTTACCCGTATGCCGCTTTTCGAGAGCGGTGCCTTCAACCACTCGGCCACCTCTCCTATCAGTTTTCTACTCCCTCGTAAGCTTCCTTCAACGTCGCAATATCAAACTTCTTCATTTTCAAAAAGGCTTCCGTCACACGTGCCACTTGCTCAGGGGCGCCTTTTAGCAGCATTTCATCCATAATCGTGGGAACAATTTGCCACGAAACGCCAAATTTATCCTTCAGCCACCCACACTGCTCCGCTTCGGGAACCGCCGATAATTTTTCCCAGTACGCATCCAGCTCTTCTTGAGTTTCACAATTCACCACAAAAGAAACGGCTTCATTGAAACCGAAATCATGCACCCGCGCACTGTCCATGGCCGCAAAAGGCTGGCCTTCCAAGGTGAAACCGAGGTGCTTCACGGTTCCCTCTTTGTCAGGCTCTTCTCCTGATTCATAGCGCAAAATATGATCCACCTCCACCCCACGAAACACCAATGCATAAGAATGAACCGCTTCTTCGGCCTTACCACACTGTTCTCCCACAAACATCAGCGTAGGCACAATGCGCTTTTGCACCGATGCATCAGTCGTAAACATCACTTGCCATGAAAGCCCGTATTGATCCTGTAGCCATCCATAGCGCTCGCTGAAAGGGTAAGCACCCAATTCCATCAGCACCTTGCCTCCTTGCCCCAATTTTTCCCACAGCGCGTCGACGGCCTCTTTGCTTTCACAGGTCACCAAAAAAGAAATCGCCGGCGTGAATTGAAAGTACGGACCCGCACTGATCAGGCTAAAATCCATCCCCCACAATTCGATGGTGAGCAGATCCACTGAACCCGAAGGTGTGCCGCTGAGCGTCGTGGAGCTTTTGATGCGTGAATTTTGAAAGGCGTCCACATAAAACGCTGCCGCTTCTTTGGCTTCTTTGTCGAACCATAAATGAGGAGTGATTTTTTGCATGGATTCAAATGAGATGCCCACAGTTTACACGCCCTCAGCTGCTTTTGAAAATTTGAAAAAGCTGCAATTTGGACATTGTCTAAATTGGAGTTTTTTAGCTTTCCCACGCCGAAAACGGGCAAAACTATTGACAAAATTAAAACAATGTCATAATATCACACCGCAATAATTTTAATGTATGGCAAATCAGTTAGAAGACGATGCAAATGGCGGGTCAAGGCTAGAAGACCTCGTAGGTTCTATTGATCAAAAGGAGCAGAAGCCGGGCAGTTTAGTGGTTAGAAATACAGAAGATTCAGAGCTAGACCGGGGAGATTTAGAATTAAATCGAGAAGACTTAGAGATAGAACTTCTTCTATTACGTGAGAAACAAAGAAAGGCTTTAGTAGCCGCTCAATCAGCAGGAAAAGATACTGAAATCAAACAGGAGGCACTTCCTTTAGAGGCAGAAATGAAACCATTCTTAGCACGCATCAAAAAAATTAACCTCCAACTCTTTAATCCAGAACGTTTGCTAGCACTTTCGCCAGAAGAATTGAAAAAATCTTTAAGCCTTTTCTTGGATGTTTCTGATCTTACACAATGTAGAGAGCAATTTATGGACACTATTTTGAATCCTTTCGTGGCTCATATTGTGCCATTATTAAACAGTGAAATGGAGGATTCAAAGCGGGCAGCCTTACTTCAGACATGTGCACTGCTAGATTCAACGCACAGTACAATCATGGCCGATCGAAGGCTTCCACGGCCGGCCATCATCTTTCAACCCTTAAAAGGCATTCTTAAAAGCTTGAAAGACTCCACCTCTAAGCCGTAATAAACTCCAAGACTTTTTCCGCTCCCGAAGCAGGCAAAAAACTATAATCGAAATTGAAGAGGCTAAAGTGCCTCCGGGAGAAGTTTCAAAACACCCTTGAAAACAAAGGCTCACTGATTTAGCGTGACGGCATGAAAGCTTTTTTGATGCTGTGTGCGGTATTCCTCTTGGTGGCGTGCCAACCCGTGAGTTTTAATGTGCGCTGCTACGAGATCGTTGGAGACCCAGATGGAACCCGCTTGATTATTGATGAGAGCCCTTCAGCACCCATGCTCACCATTACCGATCCTGTGGGTGGGCAGCCGGTTGAAGTCCCAGGCCGTTTAGAGGAAGGGATCTTCGTTTATCCCGACGGGTCTCATTTGAACTACAATGAAGAAAGGGCTTGGTACGACGAAGACGCCCCCTTTAGTAGGGGGGATCGAGGCGCTGGCTGTGGCTTGTGAATAAAGCCACGTTTGCTTGATCCACAGGAGGGATGCTCGGGTGGATTGGCTTTTGAGCGTACATCCGTTATTTTGTAAGTGTATGCCCAAGAAATTCAGGCGACCGTCGAGCTTGACAAAATTAGCAAAAAGACAGATAATACTATCTTAAACAATAAAACACAGGACAGTATGGATACCCCAAAACCTCTTGAATCTGGTCCGGACGGAAGATTGGTTATGCGTATAACTGAGCGTACAGGATTTGAGGCCATGCTAGAGAGAGTGCAAGACGATGCTTGGGCTCGAATGAGCTCTACGATTCCGAAGGCAGAAGAACCTGCTGCTAAAGCCGGAGAATCAGAAAATTCTACTAAAGAGCGCGTCATTTTTATGGGAAAACTTAAAGAACGATATGAAACAAATAAACACGGTATTGCTTGCCACAGTGATGTAACATGGGGAAAAATTGAAGCCAAATTGAGTGCCAATCCAGCAAAGCTAGATGCCTTGAAAAAAATGGATGATTCAGGGGGTGAACCAGATGTGACTGAGGTCCAAGGAGAGAATTTCCTTTTTGATGAGCTAGCGGAAAAGCTGCCAGCCTCTCGTAAACAGGCAACCTATGGTGACGCCTTTTTGGCAGCAGAAAAAATGCGTGGTGATGCCAAATTGATGCACCCTGACCGGTACAAGAAACTCGGAAATGAGATGAAAATTGTGATGGACAACACTGAAGGAGATTGGGTGTGGCTGGATACTTCAGACAGAGAAGGGTTACTAAGCCAAAATCAAGCGATCTGTGGCTGTCAACGTAAGGGGACTGTTCTCATGGGATTATGTAAAGATAACGATCAATTTCGCACCCTCGATGATTACCAAGCATTCCGTTGCTCGATAACGATCTAAATTGAACTTTAAACCTTTTTTCCCTCAAAATGCCTTTACCTAAATTACCGCAAATACCTGAAGTAGGGATGATCTTATATCGTGGTTGGGATAGAGAAGAAATTACATCTGTCACCCCAGTGAAGGATGGGTGCTGCAGGGTGACTTTTAAAAGTGCAGATGGACTACGGGAGGTAGAATATTCAGTCAAAGGTACAAGAGAGGGGATTATGGCCCTGTTTACCCCTGAGTGGTCGAATGAAGCAAAAGACCTTCCTATTCATGATGATATTGCACGAGAGTTGGCAAGAGAACTGGGAGTTGAAGATGTCACAGAAAGAATAATTGGTATTGTTCGCGGGGACCTTTCAAAACTATACAAAAATATTTCGATCGGTGCTCAAGAGGGTGATTGGCATCTTCTGTTGGAAAAGTTGAAAGAGGTTAAGCAACAATTCGGAATTGAAAGAATTGAGCGTTGGGGGCAGGTCTCTAGTCAAATTGATCGTTTTAGAAAAGAAACGAAATGTGTTGAACTTGGTTTACCAGTAGATGCTAGCGATGCTGACTTGAGACGAAGAGAAAACATTCTGTCAATGGCTGAAGGGCTTGTAAGGTGCGGTTTTGCTAATGGTCAACAGGATTTGTCTCTTCCCCAAGCACATGCTGGATTTCAAGAATTAGCTGCCTTTCTAGATGCTCAAGAGCCACTTTTTGAGTCTATTCAAGAGTATTCTGCCTTATTAGATGAGTATGCTTGGAGATGTAATATGCTTTCTTACGGTATCGCTGATCATGATGGAAAGATAATATCTCTTGGTACATCTTTTGACAGAAAGGAAGTATCTCAAAGGTTACATAATCTTAAAGCTAAACTCGGACTGTCAGAGGGTATCCCTTTTGAAGAAATCGAAAAAATCATCTTCAAAGATGCTTTTGAAGTTGAGAAATCTAAAAGACCAGAGACATTTGAAGGGATTGATCCCAAAATGTCAATGAAAAAGCAGTTGCAAATTCTTGACGATCGAAAACGTAAAGCTGTTGGAATATCAAGACTTCCTGACGTTGAAAATCCAAGTTGGCATCAGATAGCAGGTACATACAGTGAAGGATACTCTGGAGTAAAAGGCAATCCGCTGAATAAAAATGGAGGATGGTCTAATGAGGTGCGGCATTTTTTTACCTCGTATCATGAAGAAGTGCCTGCTGTTCCACAAGTCGGCATGTTGGTAAAGAAGCTCTGTGGAGTTATCATAGATATCAACTGGTGTGTTTCTGGTGGATTCTTTTATTTAACTTGGCTATTGCCCGATGGGACTTGTAAACGTGCCCTCTTCACACCGACAGATGGTCATGACAAGAATTGGTCTACGGTGGCTCCAATCAGCTCCACAAGCCAAAGTTAAGTCCTCACAGGCCTCAAAATGACTACGCTGCCTCGCTACAATCCACTATAGCGTTGAGGAATGAACAATCTTCTTTAAAAATTTGATCATAGAATCAAGCAAATTGAACCCCACATCGTTACTCTCTTAGGAGAAATAGATGGCATTCGAGGCGAGTTCAAATCCGGTTTACGAATGAGTCCTCATGCGATTACCAGCTTGCGCCGATCAGTGCTAGTGACTTCAGCTGGAGCATCCACTCGTATTGAAGGGGGCAAGCTTCAAGACAGATCACGATACCATCGCTCCCTGGCTTAATTTCTTTCTTTCCATTGTTCAAGAACAGGCAACGAATGTTGTACTGCCTACGGTCCGTCAGTCTCTTGAGCGCTTAGTTAAACTAGTCTCGATCACTTATTCTTGATATGCTGGAAACATCCTTTCCACGCGTTATGGAGAAGAAGCAAACTTTTTGGGTGAAATTCAAACCAGAATATTTCATTTGGCTTGGGTTGCTTTGGGGGCTGATCTCCTTGGGGTTTACGCTTTTGTTTATTTTTGAAATCTTCACATTGTATGACTATCTACCAGACTTTCTTACTCCAATAATCGGATTGAGCTTTTTTGTCTTTTTCCTTTCCAACGATGGTTTCAATGGTTTAGCGATGACTGAAGCATCTAGGAGCTGTTAACATAAGACTTTGAGTAAAAGTGCCACAAGGCAGAGGGAGATAAAGGAGGCATACATCAGGTCTAATTTGTCATAGCGAGTTGAAATTCTTCTGTAATTTTTCATTCGGTGAAATAGGCGTTCAATCTCGTTGCGGTAGGCATAAATGTTCTTGTTGTATTCCCACGGAAATTTCATTTTTGCCTTTGGAGGAACGACTGGAGTTATGCCTTTTCTTTGCACAGCTCCAGAACTTTGTAGCATGAATAACCTTTGTCCATAGCCAAATGATCTACTGTTTTTGGAAACGAATAATCTCTCAAAATTTGTTTTCCAACTTTCACATCGCTCACTTCACCACCTGTTAAAACAAAGTGCATCCCATGATCTGGATCTCCAGCAATCATGTGAATTTTTGTAGTGTACCCACCTCTACTTCGGCCTAACGCTTGTGGCCCTTTTTTTCATGGCTCCCGCTGCACTGTGGTGCGCTCTATTTGTTGTACTGTCCAGGAAAGCTATTCGCACTTGAAGTACATCTGCTACTTCAAGTGCTCTAAGCATTTGTCCAAAAGTCCAGATTCGCTCCACCGTTTGTATCTTGTATAAATCGTGTGCCAGTCATTCTCTTTTCTCTGTAATCGTAGGGCATTTGTCTCCATGCGCACCCTGTTTTAAGTACATAACAAATGGCATCCATGCAACGTTTCAGTGGAATCTTTTCAGGCTTTCTGGGCTTTGGAAAATAAGGCTGGATCAGTTTGAACTGTTCATCCGTTAGCATCTGGTACATGGCGTTAGGGTTAGAGTAACTTCACTCTACACCACTCCTCTATTTATGTTAACAGCTCCTAGTGTGGTCAAGATAGTTTTTATTTATGTTTTAGTGCCAACTGGGTTTGGGTTATTTCTCTCAAAAAGAAAGACAAAATGGGCAGTTATTACAAGTATTTTTATTTATTTGCTCCTAGACAGAGGTTTGAGCTTTCTTTTCTTTCTAGCATCTAGTGCCTTCTAAATACGAAAGAATTATCTTCGAGCTCAGTAAAAAACTCTTAAATATGAAAAATTCAATAGTGCATTTTATACCATTTGCGCTGACGTCGGCTTTCTTGCTTTGTGGGTGCAACTCAATACTCTACACAGAAGTGAAAGATTACCACAAAGCACATGTAGTCGATAGAACGGAAGAAGAATGGCAAGAATATTGGGAAGCGGGCCGATGGGAAGACGAGGAGGTACTGGTGAATGGTGTGATCGTGAGCTCGTACATCCATAGTCGTGCAGACTATAAAGTAGATATATGGAAGATCGAGCAGAGTTTTATCACTAAAGAAGATGGGATTATTGTAAAAGTGAATGACATATTTGTAAGAACAGAATCGGGCACGGATCTAGAAGTAGCGTACCAACCCTCCGAGATCCTAATGAAGTGGGATGAAAATTTGGGATATTACAACTGGTTCGAAAATGAATTTGCACAATTCGAACTGGATTTTGAAAATGACGAAGCCTTGACCCTTGGAATAAATGTGACTGTCACCAATCAAGGTAAAACAATCACTGAAACACGTGAATATACTTTCTATCCCAAATGGAGAGAGCATTTTAACCTCTCAAACTAACCGCGCTATGTAGTGGCGGAGAGTCAATCATACACAGTTTAGGGTGTTTGCTAAGCAGTGTTTATAAAGTATTTTAACCCCATGCAACTGTTCAAAAAATTATTTACATCGATATTCATTTTATTATTTACAGGATGTTCCTCCGAAGTAGAGCTCCCTTCCTATGTAACGACTTATGAGTTGTCCATGGAAACAGCCCAGGAGCTCTCAGAAGGTTTTTTACTGGCTTTGGACGAGGATCCAGAAAGCACCAAGAAGTTTGTATACGACACATTAGAGAATGGTGAGGACGTACTACAACTCATTGTCGAACACAGAAGGTTCCAAACTCCACACAGTATAACGGTCACTCAGCTTGAGCATGGGGAAGGAACCCTTCCTACAGGGGAGATTTTCTTCAGAACGAATGCTATCGGTACTTTCACCTGCGAAGGGAGTGATCATGCTTCAGATTTTGACCTCATGTGGATGTACAACGAAAAAGACAATCGTTGGGAACTTCTCAGTTTCAATCTTGAGGCGTGTTAATTCAAACCTAATCTGGCGGAGAGTTGTAGACGACGTTAGAACCGCCATCGAGGCTAATCATACCCAGTTCAATGTCTTTACGAAAACGGTATTGGCGAATGGCTTTGGTGGGACTAAATGAGGTGACTTTTAGCGATTTGTCTTTTCACTTTACAAGGCCTTTATTGTAGCAGATTTTTCTGCAATAATCGGGGCACAGTTATTTTCTATTCCATTTATGAAACACTTTTCCTTGTCACTCCTACTGTTAAGCCTTTTACTTAGCGCCTGTGGCGGACCTCAAGTAGCCGACTACGCCAATGGCTCCCTGACGTATGATTCCTCTATATGGAACTATAACGCAGAAAGAATGCTTTTGGTCGCGAAAAAGGATGAAACCTGTTGGGTGAATTTAACAGGAGGAAACCCTTCTGATATTCTTCCTGGCAGCCTTACAGATAAAGATGCAGTCGTAAATGAGGGAGTGACACTTTACAAAACAAGCACGGGCGATGTTCCCTTTGCCTCTTTTGAGAAAGATGGAAACACTTTCTACGCTCTCACTGGAGGGATGGATCTTAGCCAAGACCTCTGCATAGGTTACGTTAGCGCATTGGCTAACGCGAACTAATGAGTCCGAGAAAAGTCGAACGCCCTTCCTACTTTAGGTAGTGGATTTATACGCTCGTAGCGCATGCTTTGTCATATGTTTTGTGTTCTCAATAAGTTCTACAAAGCGGTGAAAGTGCTGCTTTGGACTCCATTCGTCTACGGTGGCGGAGAGTTGTAGATGACGTTAGAACCGCGATCGAGGCTAATCATACACAGTTCAAGGTGTTTACGGAAAGGGTTTTGATAAAAACATGCCCACTGAAAACCAAATAAACACAGCGTCTTTTATACTGGGATTGGCATTTTGTTGTATCGGTAAAGATAGCTTTCGCGGAAATCGCGGATAATACCTTCAATCAATTCAATATGATATTCAGGGGCTTGGATACCATAAAGCGCAATTTCTCGTTCCAAGGTGGGACCTTTCAATTTAATAGTGCCAAAATCGAATAGGCGACCAAAGAGTCCTTGCTCCAGTTCTATCTTTTCGATATTGCGGATAGAAACGATTTCTTTTCGAATGAATAAAATACCTCTCTTGTGGATAACGTGAAGGGTATTGATTTCGTAATATTCAAATCCCCAACTCATAACGATATACACACTAAAAAAGATCTGAACCACCAAAATGAAAAGGCCAGTCCAAAAGTTATTGATTTGAATGGCAACAGTCAGAAGGAAAGCCAGAAGTGCAAGAAGGCCTCCAAGCAAGAGTTTTACGAGAAGGAGCACGATAGTCTCTCGCAAAACCTCCTGCCTGGAGAAAGAGCCTCCCCCTAAACGATGTTGTCTTTCCAGATCTTCCATCGCGATAAGAGTTTAAGGATATACCTTACTCTGCTTCTATCGAAAGGAGCTTTTTTTCCTTTTGCTTCTTAGGAAGACGAACAGTCAAAGTCCCATTTTTAAACTTGCAGCTTGCGTCGGCAGCATCTACATAACTTGGGATCCCAATTTCTTGGTAGATGGAGCCATAGCTGCGTTGCTTTCGGAAGTAATGCCGATCTTTGTCCTCCTTACTCTCCTCTGTTTTCCCTTGTATCACGATTCTTCCATTTTCCACATTCACCTCTAGATCTTTGGGGTCATAACCTGGTACCTCAATTTCGGCTACAAATTCCTTGTTCGTTTCGTAAACGTCAGACTTTGGCATACCAATAGAGCTGAAAGAACTCACCAGAGAGGGGAAGTTTTGGAAAGGGTCCCAAAACGATTCTTCAAAAAGACTATTCATAACGTCTCGAACCGTTGGGAGATTGCGTTCCTGAAGTTGCGTATTTTTCATGGTTAAAGAGGTTAAAGAATAAAATTAGCACTCAACATTTTAGAGTGCCAAGAGCCAGTCGTCAAGATTTTTTAGTAAGACCTTGAAAATGGCTAGATTGAGAAATCTTTCTGATTTTGATAAAAGTGTTAAAAAGTTCTTAAAAGAAGGATAGAACTCGACAATACCTTAAAGAAGCCAAGAATCTTGGTTCTAAGCAACTGGCGGAGAGTCGTGGACGACGTTAGAACCGCCATCGAGGCTAATCATACACAGTTCAATGTCTTCGCGAAAACGGTTTTGGCTAACGGATTTTAATGGTAACAGAGGCGGGTACTTTAGAGCGATTGGCTTTTGAACCTACATCTGTTATTTTGCATGGGTAAAACCGAAAAACGCACGCAGTTGACAGAATCGCAGAAAAGGCGTATCATTCTCTCTTAAACTATAATAAGGACAGTATGAATTCACCCACACCTTCCGGGCACTGGACGGGCTGAATCCGAACACTTAATGGATTAGGATTTTTTGAGTTTTGTGATTTCGCGGTGCACCAAAAGAGCTTCTTTTGGGGTGAGATAATTCAAACACTTGAGCGGTCTACGATTGAGTTTTTCTTCAAGCCTTTGAATGAAAGCTTTACTGTATTTTGAAATATCACTGCCTTTAGGAATATCTTTCCGAATGATTTTATTCGTGTTTTCCACTGTGCCCTTTTCCCATGAATGATAAGGGTGGCAAAAGTAGATTTTAATGCCCAGCAGCTTCTCCAATTCCTTGTGTTTCTGGAAGAGAATATCATTGTCCGTAGTCATGCTTTGAAGCTCTGGAAAACGTTTTGGATTCGCAAAAAGCCTCATGAACTTCTTCAATCGTCACTGGGAAGATCTTTTCAAGAAATGAAACTCTTAGTTTCCTGTCCACAGCAACCAAAAGTGAACCCTTTCCCGTTTTCCCTGAAACTATGAAATCTCCTTCAATGTCTCCCACATCTTCTCTCATTTCTATTCTGTTAGGACGCTCATTTATGAACGTTCTGTCCGAAAGTTTTGAAAGTACTTTGGGCCTCTTTCTTCGATGTTTTGTTTTCTGCTCACGTTCATACTCCAAAGCTCTTCCATAGGGGCTTTTTAGGAAGCGATAAATACTGTCTTTGGAGGCAAAAAGGAAGAGCTCCCTCTTGGCATTTGAGTCTCCCAGAAATAGCGGCTGGAGAAATATCATCTCTTAGTTTTTCTTCTACGAAATCTCTCAATTTCTTGTTCATTGCAACTTTCTTCCCTTGAAAGCGAGCGGAGCGCCTTCGTACATAGCTTTTCTGCTGTGCTTTCTTCGGGTTATAGCTGCCATTCACTTCATTACGTTTGAGTTCATCTGAAACAGTTGAAACACTTCTCTTCAGACTTTTAGCGATAGCTCTGAGCGAATATCCTTTCCCCTTCAGTATGAATATTTCATCCCTCTCACTTTTGGAAAGCTGTGAGAACTTCTTAGCGTTTTTTTCATGAACTCATCTTACCAAGTGTTCGGATTCAAATGAGAATCTAGGCCGAAGTCCGTTCGGCAGAAGTAAAGCAAGCCGCTCACATGGGGCGCGTCGCCAACCGAGCAGCTGCAATTCCATTACTGGAAGCTCTCCTTGCCGAAACCGACAAGACGGCAGTGCTTAATGGATTGCGAGCAATAAGAATCGGAGGAAACCCTTTGGGCTTTGAAGCAGGGTTTGAAGCAAAAGACCTTCCAGCTATTAAGGAAGCAATTGGTGAAGTTATCGCCCAGATGCGAGAACTGAACGGTGAAGTCGCTGGACTTTCAACTGCTATAAACAAAGGTCTCGTAGGAACTGCTAAGACTGGACTTGAACAGGAAGGCACTTATGAAACTCAACTCGAAGGTCCTCAAGTGGAATGGGTAAGAAAAGGAATCGAAGCTCGTTATGATCGTACCCGTCTTGTTAATGCTCCGCTCCTTGAAGAGGAAGGAGTACCTGCTTTCCCCGACAAAGAAGCAGCTCTAAAATCTGCTTTGAAGCAACTTACTCGTGAGCAGGTTGCTTACATGATGGAGGAGGGTCGCTCCCCATTTATGTTCCAGATGAAATTGGTTGGACCTAGTAAAAAAGGAATTGATTTGCAAAGGACTCTTGTTAATGGGCAGCCAAAGAGGATGGGTACACCCAAGCAAGGGCAACAAGAAATGTATGTATGGGAGGGTGCTGAACGTCATTTAGCCAGCAAACCTGCTGGAAAAACAGAATGGAAATGGGAATTTGTTCAAGGAGAGCAAATCATCGAACCTCAAAAAGAAGATGACGTTAGCTTACTGGTAGAAGACCGAGTTAAACAGGTAAGACGTGCTAGACCCAAAGGAATGCGAGGTACAGACCGTTATACCTTAGCTACGCTTATGGCAGATGGCTTAGAGGCAGGAAAACCACTCGACATTCGCTTCAAAGGAGATGCGATGAATACCGAAGAATATGAAGTGTGGAATGCTACCTTGATGGATGAAGAAGGTGAGTTGACAGAAGGTCAATATCGTTGTCTGGTTGGCGGTGGTTTCGTTCCTAATGATCGGTACGCGTACTTGTATAGATTCAGCGTGCTTAATCGGAATGGTGGTGCGCGTTTCCGCTCCTCGGTTGATGGGTCAATAGAGGCTTAGTATTTGAACCTTTTTCTTCCTTAAAACTTTATCTTTTATAGACCGCCGTAAGGCGGTCTTTCTTTTTCCAATTTTACATTCTAAACTACCCGTGGTGGTGAATAGCCACTCTCGCTACTTTGGCGGGGGCTACCACAGGCTCAAGTCCATAAAACAGACCTCGTGTGCCATGTGAAGCACAGTCTGGGATGAGAGAAAAAGCACATAACCCATCACGTTGAGCTGAATCTAACGTCACTAAGGACGTTGAAAAACAACTTCATGGTTGCGACTGCTCGGGAAGAAAGGCAACCCAAGGGCTAAGGAATACGACTTCTGCTTCAAGCCACTCCTCATCTGTGGAGAATGCGAAGGAACCGTGACAGCCGAGCGTAAACAAAAAATCATCAAAAAGACGGGAAACGTTAAGGAGTATGTTTTCTACCATTGCACCCACAACAAGAAGGATGCCAAGTGTCAGCAACGATCCATTGAAGAAGAGGAACTCGAGAAAGCCATGAGGTTAGAAATGGCAAGTTACACCATTCTCCCCCAGTTCAAAGACTGGGCGATTGAGATGCTCAACAAGCACAACGACACTGAAATTCAGCAGCGCACGAAGATTCATGAAATGCAATCCAACGCCGTGCTGACGGTACAAGGTGAACTCGATAGCCTCACCCAGATGCGCTACCGCAACCTTCTTGATGACGAAGAGTTCTTACGACAAAAGAAACAACTCAAGGCACGACTCGCAAAATTGGAGGAAGAATTGGGAGATACAAAACTAAGGGCGGAGAACTGGCTGGAACCGACTGAAAAGACTTTCGACTGGATCACCTACGTGGTTCAAAACTACGAGCTGGAAGACTTTGAAGGGCGTAGAACCATACTCCAAGGATTCGGTGCGATCTTCGCCATCCGCGACAGGAAGCTAAAAATGCAGCCTCACGAGTGGCTTGTACCCATCGGCGAGAACTACAAACAGCTTGAAAATGAATACCTTAGCTTAGAACCAGCAGAAAGGGCTTTGCAAAGCGGTGAAAGTGCTGCTTTGGACTCCATTCGTCTACGGTGGCGGAGAGAGAGGGATTCGAACCCCCGAGGAGGACAGGCCCCCTAACGGTTTTCAAGACCGCCGCTTTCGACCGCTCAGCCATCTCTCCGCGACGAGCAGAGCCTATACAAAGAAATCAAAGAGTTCAAGTCTGGTTTCTTGCAAGTGCTTATGCTACACTCGTTGAGCATATTACTCCCCCACCATGAAAAACAGTCTTCCTGCCAAAAAAATCCCTAGCTGGGTCATTATTCTAGGACTTTTACTCATCGCGGGCTGGTGGTTTGCGAGCACTTACAACAGCCTCATCACATCCAAAGGAATGACCGAAAAATCCTGGGCACAAGTGGAAGCGGAATATCAGCGCCGTGCAGATCTTATTCCCAACCTGATCAGCACCGTGAAAGGAGCCGCCGATTTTGAACAAAGCACCCTAACAGAAGTAACGGAAGCCCGCACTCAATGGATGCAAACCGCAGATAGCCCTGATGCCACTTTGGAAGAGCAAATGGCAGCCACTCAAAACTTTGACTCCGCGCTCTCTCGCCTTCTGGTCACGGTGGAATCTTACCCCACCCTCACCGCAACCGAAGGATTTCAAATCTTTCAAGCTCAACTGGAGGGAACAGAAAATCGAGTGACCGTGGCTCGCATGGATTTCAATACAGCCGCAACAGCCTACAACATCAAAGTTCAACGCTTCCCCACTAAAATAGTGGCCAGTCTTTTTGGTTTCGATCCCACACCGCTCTTTGAAGCAGAAGCAGGCAGCCAAGAAGTCCCTGAAGTGGACTTTAACTTTGGTGATCCCGAAGCAGTCACTCAATAAGCTCCATGAAATTTTTAACTTGCCGGCTCGGGGCTTTTTCTTTGATAGGGGCCCTGCTCTGGGCGTCACCCGCCTCCGCTGAACTTCAAATCCCAAATGCCCCTCAGGGGTACGTGCTCGATCAAGCAGAAGTGCTGGCTGAAGCCACCGAAAATCAACTGCAAAATGATCTAGCGGCTCTTGAGGCCACAAACAGCTCTCAATTGGTGGTGCTCACCGTCGACTCCTTGCAAGGCTATGAACCAGAGCAATACGCTCTGGCCGTGCTGCGCGGGTGGGGAGTGGGACAAAAAGAATTCAACAATGGACTCGTCTTCTTAATCGCGCCCAACGAACAAAAAGCCCGCATTGAAGTGGGTTACGGTTTAGAAGGAGCCATCACCGATGCGCAGTCATCGCTCATTTTGAGCAAAGTGGCCATCCCCTCTTTCAAAACAGGCAATTACGATGAAGGGGTGCTCGCCTCCATGGAAGTTTTGCAAACCCTGGCTCGAGGGGAAAGCTTCGATCTCAGCGCTTACGAAGACACGAACGTCGAAGAAGGGGCTTCCATAAACGGGATTGGACTATTTTTCCTCTTCTATTTTCTCCCTTTGATTTGGGCCTTTTTCAGTTTTTTGGCCGGCAGCAAATCGTGGTGGTTGGGGGGCATTTTTGGCGCCATTTTCGGAATCTTCATTGCCGGTCTCATCGGGGCTGGAATAGGAGCTTTGATCGGTCTTTTTGTAGACTACATTTTGTCCGTCTATTTCTTTAAAAAATTACTTCCCAAAAAAGGTCGTGGTTTTTGGTGGGGCGGAGGTTCCACTGGTGGTAGTGGCGGGGGTCGAGGCTTTGGCGGTTTTGGAGGCGGCAGCGGCGGAGGTGGAGGAGCCACGGGCGGCTGGTGATTTGAATTTGCCTTTGAAATGCTTTTAAAAGGACTCCGAAGAGCCCTTTTAAAAGCCTCAATAGTAGAGGCTAACGTTTAGGATTGGACCAGCAATCCACCAAGCAGTACACCGCGCCCACTCCCACAATGAGGTAGACGACGGATTCCACTGTGGGCCATTGCCCAAGAAGCATATTGACCAGGTTCCAATTGGAATCACCGATCAGTGCTCCGAGACCAATGAGGCCCCAGTTGAGGGCTCCAATGAACATCAAAGCCCAGGCCACGGTACCCAAGGTACCAGAAGATCCTTTTTGCATAGAAAAGGGATTAAAAATTAAATTCAACCCCCATTATAGGTAAAAACAGCGCATCCCTCTAAGCAAATCTCTTTCCACACCCTCGCGTAGCAAAGAGAACTTCTGATCGAGACCATCAATTCATTGGATCAATCCCAGTTCGTAAGCGCCCATAAGAGCCATAACCGCATGCTGATTCCGGTCCACCTGCATCAGCCAATCCCCTTTGCTTCCATAAAATCCGCCCCAGGCGGCGGCTTCAAAATCCTCTGCATTTTGGTCTTCCATGGGGAACTGCAACTCCATCACCTTTTCAGCACCGTTTCGAATGAAACGCGCATAACAGCGGGACCGTTCCTCATCCCCAACTCGTTCAGCCAATTCATACGCTTTATTCATACCCTCCGAAAACACCGCCGCAACAATCCCTGCAGAATTCAAATTGGGATCGCACTGCCCTTCGCTGAACTTTTGCACCATGAAATCATTCATAGCAAAAATAAAATCAGCGGCCGCTTGCTCTTCTGTATTTTCATAATATTTGAAAAAAGCTTGAGTTTGCCAAGGCACAAAAGCGGTATTGGGATTCTCCTTAAAATAAGCCTCATAATAAGGCAGGGCCTTACTCACTGCCTCCAAATAACGCGGCTCCCCCGTGTGCTCGTACAAAGACATGAGGGCCAAAAGGGCCTCGCCCGGGTAATAATCCACTCCTGTTGCACGATCGGAGTAAAAGAAAGTGTCCAATTCTCCATTTTCAGCCTGAGCATACAAAATGCCATCGGCCAACTCCCGCATCAATTCTTCTTTTTCAGGGTCCTCGGATTCTAAAAGATTCAAAATCATAAAAGCGCTGTAGCCCAGTTTCACTTTTTCAGGAGTGATATTCACATAAGTGAAGCCATTTTCCTCATCCTGGACCAAGCTGCTTTTGAAGTAATGCAAGCCCCTTTCAGCCAAAACTTCATAACGTTCATCCTCTAAAAAATCCGCCAAATGGTAAATGGACCAAAGCGCGCCCATTTCTCGCATAGAATGGCTTTTTTCAGGGTGAAAAAACGTTTTGGGTGAATACTGATAATGAATGAACGACTCGTTCTGATTGTTCAAAAACCACTCGCCTCCCGCTTGAATAGTGGCCACCGCTCCACTCGGAGCTCCACAGCTGCTGAAGAGTAAAAATCCAAAAAGAAGTGCTCTCAGCTTCATAGAATAGCTGTCAAAATCACAGCTGCGGTGATCAAGCTCACCAAGGTTTGACTGGCGTTGATCAGCGCAATCTTAAGCGAGCGACCTTCCCATAAGAAACTGGAAAAATTGAGGGGAAGACAAAATCCAGCCCAGATCCACAGCACCGTTTCCATGGCTTCACGGTACATGTGTTGCAAGTCACCATCGCTTGTCACAAACAAAAAGTGCGCAAGCACATAGGTAGACAAAATTTGCAGCAAACCACCCACCACAATCCCTTTCGTCATTTGTTTTTTCTGCTCTTTGGTCATCGTCTTTGGAACAGTGCTGTGCCCCAACACTTCCTTCATCCACACAGGTCCAAATAAAAGAGGCGAATACCATAGCCATCCAACGGCAAATGCAGCCAAGGCGGCAAAAACAAGAGACAAGAGTTCAGCGGGTTCCATAGCGAGGGGGTTAGCCACACCCACTATACATGAACCCGCAAAACCCTTTCAAAATAAAGTAACAAAAAAGAGGACCCTTTTGGAGTCCTCTTTCTCTAGTTCTAAAAAATTAGAATTGGTTGTCTTGGTCGTAACCACCGTTGCCTCCACCAAAGGAGCCACGGTCTCCACCACGGAATCCTCCGCGGTCTCCAGAGCGGCCTCCGCCGAAACCTCCACGGCCTCCACCAAAGGAGCCACGAGGACGTTCTTCTTGAGGACGAGCTTCGTTTACGATCATAGGGCGACCATTGAGGTCGTAGTTGTGGAACTTAGCCACAGCTGCTTCTGCTTCTTCGAGGGTTGCCATTTCAACGAAACCGAAACCCTTGCTGCGTCCGCTCATGCGATCAGTGATCACCATGGCAGATTCAACGGTTCCAACTTCAGCGAAAAGAGCGCGGAGATCGTCTCCGGTAGCCGAGTAAGGAAGATTCCCTACAAATAATTTTTTAAGTTGCATTGTCATATACGTTTACGTTTAGTAGTTGATATTACGATGTGTCGACCTACCGAACGAAACGAATGAACTTCTACGAACGGCTTACTCATCACAGGTATTATACGCTCTTTCTTAGTGGAAGGGAAGCCTAAATGCGTACAATAATGTTTTCAGCCGCTTTACGCACCTTTTTTGCAGAAGCATATTTGTCATCCCCACGGTAACCCACGGCACAAATCACTACCGATTTGAGCCCCTTCGCCTCCAGATCAAGAATTTCATCATATTTGGCAGGATCAAAACCTTCCATAGGCCCCGCATCGATTCCTTCGAGAGCACAAGCCGATAAAAACACACCCAGTGCAAGGTAAACTTGCTTGGCCATCCAGGTCGCATTGCTCACTTCATCTCGGCCCGCAATGGAGCCGATCACCATTTGTTTGTAACCGTCGAGGGTCGCAGGGTCCACTCCGCGAGTCTCTGCCGTGAGGGCAATCATCGCTTCCCCGTCTTTCACTGTCAGTTCTTTTTGTCGGCAAAACACCACTAGATGAGACGCATCCGTCACCTGAGCTTGTCCCCAAGACGCCTCGCGTAGCTTCGCGCGCAGTTCAGGATTCTCCACCACAACAAAGGCCCACGCATCGAGTCCAAATGAATTCGGAGCCAGCCGAGCGGCCTCCAAAAGCTCCTTCAATTTTTCTTCAAGAACTTTTTTAGCGGGATCAAAAACCTTGGTGGCGTAGCGCCATTTGAGAGCGTCGAGGAATTGCATAAATTAAAAGTCAGAGGGATTCAATACTATGCTTTCTTCCCGTGCAGAGCAAGAAACTGAGTGGGAGTGTAGGCATGAATCTTCTTGCTTGCAGTGCGATTGAGTTGTGTATCCCAAGAAATAAGAGGCACCTCTTCTGCTTCCGCCATCACTGCAATGATGCTATCCGCGGTTTTGAGGTCATAGTGAGCGTGAGAAGCAAAATAATGAGCCGAGAATTCCGCCTCAAGAGGGATCACTCGCAGCAATTGTCTCTGAGAGAGTTGCAGCAGATGCCCCAAAACACTCTGTTCAATATCCAAATTTCCACTTCTTCGAAAGCACGCATGAATGATTTCAAACAAGGCAGAAATAGGTAGAGCGAGTCGATACTGTTCTTGGAAAATGCATCGGAAGAAATCTTTACTCTCATTGCAGTATCTCTCACTAAGGAAGAAGGAGGAAACGTAGACTGAAGAATCAACAAGAATTTCTTTCATATTCAGCGAAGTGAGCGGATGAGATCTACGGCACTGAAGGGTTCACTCGGGAATCCTTTTTTTGGGTTGGTCAAGAAGTCAAAAGCATCAGCACGGACTTTTTTGGGAATAGCTTTAGCCCTAGCTTCTCGGGTTTCATAGTCCTCATAATTCATAAGCACCGCCACCGGCTTGGCTCTCAAAAAAACAACGATGGGCTCTTTTGACATTTTCACTTTCTTCATAAGTCGGATTGTATTTTTACGCAGGTCTGAAACAGTACAAGTAACCATAGAGTAATAAAAAAGTAACTCTAAAGTAACACATCCCCACGCAAAAATCAAAGCACTTCATACGCCACACGCACGTGATCTTTGTCTTGTTTGACCTTGCGAATCTTCACAGCGCCAATATCTGCGAGCTGCCTCACGTGGGTGCCTCCACAGGGCATTGCAAATTCTTCGCCATAGTGCACGAGCCTCAAGGGTTTTTCGGGCGCAATCGGTGGGACTTCGTAACCTCGTGCCACCAGCTCTCCGGCGGGCAAAAATTCAATCCAGGTCTGAGCATTGTCAAAAATCACCTCGGCGCAGCTCGCTTCAATGCGGGCACGCAAGTCTTCTGCATCGCCTTCAATTGCACCCACGTATTCATCATAAGGCCCCTCTGGAAAGTGATAGCCCTTGAAGGGTTTCCACGTAAGCCCAAGCCGTTTTAAGGCCATGTCCACCACGTGCCCCGCCGAGTGCAAGCGACTGTGCAGAGCTCGTCGCGCAGGGTCCACCCGCAATCGCACCCGTTCCCCCACCTCAAAACCACCCGATTCAAAGTGTCCACCATGGTTCACCACGCCTTCCGTAAAACGCACCTCTTCCACACGAAACATGCCCCGCGCACTTTCCATCACACCTTGATCAAAGGGCTGGCCCCCGCCTTGCGCATAAAATAAAGTTTGATCCAAAATCACAATGGTTTTGTCTTCCAGCGGAATCACCGCTTCTACCGTGGCTTCCCCTTCGAGTTGCCACATCTGTTCCATGTAAAGGAGATGAGAGGTATTCATAAATTTAAGTTAAAAATTTCTGACAAGCACTTGCAAATCATATTTACAAGAAAAAAGGATTTGTAAAATAAGTAATGTCAGTAAAAATTAACAACAAAGTATGCGCGGCCAGCTTGAAAAACTCGGGTTCAATCCAAAGGAAGTGGAGGTCTATCTGGCTCTCCTCGAATTTGGCACTCAGCCCGCATCCGTCATCGCCAAGAAGACTAAAATCCCCCGCCCCACGGTGCTTTTTTTATTTGAAAACTTACTCAAAAAAGCCTACATCCGCAAAACTCAGCGCAGTCGCACACAGTACTTTTATGCCGATCCCGCCGATCTCCAAACCGCCAAAACCCTTGAACTTGAAAAAGCCAAAGGAGCGCTCGAAGAAGCCATCCCGCTCCTTAAAGAATTCAAAAATCCCTTCACGTCTCAACCCAAAGTCACCTTTTTTGAAGGCCTGGATGGCTGTCGCCGTGCCTATTCGCTGCTTTTAGAATCCACCACCGAAGTGCTCGAATTTGCGCCGCACGACGACTTGCGCAAAATGGGCGACGATTTCATGGAAGCATTCATGACCGAGCGTGCCCGCCGCAAAATCCTCATCAAACCCATTTGCCCGCGCAACAAAACCCACATCCACTACAAAAAACTGGATAAAAAACACCACCGTAAAATCAAAATGTTCGATCCTAAAAAAGGCACCATTTACTCCTCCATCACCGTTTTTGAAGACAAAGTGCTCCTTTTAAATCTTTATCAAGACGCTTTCGCCATCCTCATTCAAAACAAACAAGTGGCCGAAACGCTCAAGACGCTCCACAACATGATTTGGGCTGCTTTGTAGGGCTAGCCTAAAAAGACCCCAGTTTTTTCAGTTGCCTGAATGAGAAGAGGGAGGGTTGGCGTTTTGGAGGGGCATGAAATTGGAGTGACTGTAGAGAATTCTGGAGAAAAGTTATGAAAGATTCCAGGTTAAAGGTGAGTGATTTCTTTGCAATGAACCCCTTGTAGTTGGAAACAACAGAAGTAACCAGACTGTGAGTGAGAGCTTGGACTTTCCTAAACATAAGAACAGAGAGGTTCATTGCAAATTGAGTCAGAGCAATCAAATTGATAAACTTTTTCAGGCTAAGCACACGGATTTTCTCCAACTGGAACTTTTGCTTCACTCTCTTAAAACTCTTTTCAATTCCCCATCTTTCCAGATACAAATTCACAATCTGCTCTGCAGTATATGAATCCTTGAGTGAGTAGATGAGCCTTATGGGTTCTTTCCCTTCCAGATGGTTCCGTATGAGCAGATTGTGGCAAAGATCCCCAAGCACTTTTCCATTTTTCATCAAAAACACTTCGTAGCTTCCTTCAGGCAACTCTTTCACAGAAATCAAGACCCCAGTTTCCTTAAGCACAACCGTTCTGTTTTCCCTTACTCTTGCGATAAATTGCACTTTTAAGACCTGACGAAGATCTCTAAAAAGTTTCTCATCGTCGTTGCCACGATCAAAGACAAAAATGCCTTTATGATCAAAAACCTGGGTGAGTTCCTCCAAAATAGCCTTCCTAACCTGTCCCAAGAACTCTTTATCATTGTGATGAAAACGCAGTTTTAGGAGCAGATTGTTCACGCCCACTCCATGCAAAAGAAAACCAGGTTCAATGCTCCCTTCACTCGAATCATATACTTGTGACAATTTCTCCATCTTCTTTGCGGAAGGTTTGGAAAGATCTACGAGATCATAAGCACTCACTGTGTTTTTTACGAATTTCAGAAGCTACAGCTCTTACTGAGAAATCCTCCACTTTCTTCTGTAAATCAACATTCCCAAGATGATGAGAGTACTTGTTCCCTTGCTTCTTTGCTGAAACCTCTTTGTTTTGGGCTAAATGCCGAAGTATAGGGGTGGCTTCTACGAAAAGTCCTCTAAGTACTTCAGCCAAGGCCTTCTTCTGTGGCAGGGTTAAACCTGTAAATATACTTCGGCATTTATTTGTAATGAAATCTTGGATATATTTGTTCATGGCTAAAATCTGTTATTTTTTAAAGGTGGTTCTTCAAAATTTAACACCCATTTTAGCCTTACCCTAAAACAAAATCTCCAATTCACTCTCTTAAAACTGGGGTCTTTTTAGGGCTAGCCTATTGACTGAAAGTTAAAATATATCTAGACTCCAGCCTTTAAAAAGCGAGCGCACCATGGAAGGTATACCTGAAAGACAAGAAGATGCAAAGCAAGATGGAGCTTTGTCACAGCTCTATCTGCCCAGCATTCCCAATTATTTGAGCGCTACAGTAGTCCACTTACTCGATCCCTTTGCAAAAGGTATTCCTGCAGATGATGTGTTAGGAATGGGTCAAGTGTTAGGACCCACTCTCATCACAAGAATGAAAATTGAAGAACTAGGCATCTACCTTCAAAATGCTTTGAATATAGGCCCAAGTGACCTCCAGCCCAAAATAAAAAGTGTTGCAGATCTTTTGAGAAAAATAAGAAATCCTTATTTCGAACAAAGAGGTGGAAACTTTGTAGTCAACACTAGGGAGTTGCCAGAATTTACTGAGGAAGATGTAAAAACCGTTGTACGCAGAGCTGGCCTCACATGGCTAAGAGACCAGTTTCAGGAAAGAGTCGCAGCGAGTGTAGCAGATATCCATGAAGAAATTCCCTTACGCAGAGCAGAACAAGCTATTTTGGAAAAACTCTTAATCGCAGGAGGTAAAAAAGTAAAATTTCAAAATCTCGAAAATCCAGACCATGATTTGGATGAAATCTTAACAAACTTGCGACGTAAGTTGGACACTCACTTTGGGATTAAAACACTCCCAGCCAGTGCAAAAAGTGTTAAGGCAGATGACTCACTGCTAGAACTATTAGACATTCCGAGTTTAGGAGAGATTTCAAGCGATCATCGGATTGCTTTTGGTGATGAATTGCCGGTTCCTGCGCTCATTCTTGCAGAAAAAATGCCTTTTGATAGAAATGTAGGCGTACCTAGAAATGGAAGAAAGCAGGTGGATTACATCAGTCTAACGGAAAGAGCAGACGCCATTGACGCCATTCTTCATCATCTTTTATCTTTGAGAAATCTGGGCATCGATAGCCTGAGCGGCACAATTAGAGCACTTAAAAGCGGGCAAAGGTTTCTGAGGCCAAAAGAAGTTTCTCCGCTCCAGTCAGTCACACAAAGCGTAGACGTTGTCCGGCCAGCCCTTCCTACCGTAGTTGTGGTTCGCAGAAATGCAGCAAATAATGCTGCAAAATAAAAGCAGTCCTACTGAAAGGGGTGGATGAGGCCTACGTCTCTGATCAAACTTTCTACGAATTTGATTTTGCAACGAGCAGTGAGTGGTAAATCGTGAAAGTAGATCCGCAGTTGTCCCATTTATTAATCCATCATCTCATCCATTCCATCATGGGAGACATCATTTCGTCCATACCCCGATAAGCGATGGCCGACGTTAGGAGCAATCCAAGAATGCTCACAACCAAACTCACCCACAGGATGGTCTTAAGACTTTCCTTGTTGGCAAAACGGATGAGCCAAACCACTCCTGCGGCAAAAGCAAAAAGAAATAAAAAGGCGAAGAAAAAGTGGATATGGATCCATACGGCGTAAGAAGAAGATGCGTACATCATATAAAAGGGGTTAAGAAATCAGTTTTAAGGTTGAAAGTACCACTCAGGCTCAAAACGAACCTCCTTAACTTCAGAAAACTGGCTCGCAGTTCTTTCAATTTGCATCCACAGTACGCTCACTCTACAAGATCCACCACTCGTCTTATTCAGCGGATCGTCGAAGGTAAGAGTAAGCACTCCTCGTTTCAAATCTGTACCGACGAGTTCCAAACCAGCCAAAGGATACTCTGTGCCAATCCCTCTATCTTGCTCCTCTTCCGTCAGTCCTCCTTGGATGAGAAGTTGGAGCGTATCTTCAATAAGGGTTTCAGAATTTGGAATGATGCGCTCCACCGGCTCAAGTCCCTGCTCACTGCACATTAAATTCCCTTCCTCATCAGTGTCTTTCTCCTCATTATAGTAATAAAGTTCAACAGTTTGATTTTCCGCAACACAGTTAAAGCAAATAAAGAAGTGGAAGGCTAAAACAAGAACGGTAAGAGTAATAAGACCGATAAGAAAAATGGTTTTATTCAATGTGAATAGGTTTATTCATGCTTTCTTAAATCTCTATAAATACCTTACTCCCTAAAAGGTGCCTTGCATAATCCCAAAGGCAAATCCAGCCACAAAGAGAAAATTTTGATGACACCTTCTAGAGGCTATCTCAAAAAAAAGGAAAGGACAAGAACGCAGAGGATTTTAAGCTTTTGTAAGCAAAATAATCCAGTTCTTGCCTTTAAGAGTGGAAGGATAGGCACGAAATCAGTGCCGTCCTAAGCACTCTGGTCTTTTTTTGAGATAGCCTCTAAACTTGCATGTGTTCTACTAAGATAGAGACTGAATAAAGAATCATGCACCTTGCCATTTGGCTCATTTTCATTTTTCTAGGCCTAAGCTCTTTTTTAGGCTGGCTCCTTGTCGTGCACAATGTGAAAAAGTTCACAAGCTTCCAAAACGACACCTTTTTCAAAGTGAGAGCAGATCAAAGAACATCACTCCGAGCCATTCTTTTCTTGTATGGCTTCGGCACGCTCGCCATTTTATTCCTTATTTTTGGATTTTTATATTTGAGATATGGCTTCTGAAAATCAACAAGATGAAAAATTAGTAGAGCTTGTCAAAAAACATTGGATGTATTTATTCAGGCCGCTCTCTTTGTATTCATTAGGATGGGGCCTTTGCCTCACATTTTTTATTTTTGCAGACGCACTTTTCTTAGAATGGCATAACGCAAGCATGCTGTTTCTTTTGCTCGCTTTTCTACCCCTTTTGGTTGGACATCATTGGTTTTTCTTTTACCTCTTGAGCCGTGAACTATCTCTGATTGTCATCACAGATAAACAAATTTTAAAGTTTGACTACCTTCCTCTCATCAAAAAAGATTTAGAGCTAGTGGTGGTCCATAACATTGATGAAATTGAAGAAAAACAAGAAGGCATTTTGCAAAATATTTTTCATTATGGAACCGTGCTTATTCAGACTTCATCAGCTCCACTGCCAGTTCTTTTATGCTACATTCCTCATCCGACGGGGTTCATTCGAAAAATAAGGGCTTTAAAATAATTTCACCATTTCATCCAATGACAAAATCCTCTAAATTTTTTCTCTTCCTCTTACGCATCAGCCTAGGTTGGATGTACCTCTACGCAGGGCTGACAAAACTTCTAGACCCCACATGGACTTCTCATGGGTACTTGGAAGGAGCGAAAGGCCTGAGTGGTTTTTATAACTGGCTGGCAACGCCCTCCGTGCTGCCAGTGGTGGATTTTATGAACGAATGGGGTCTTACTCTCCTGGGCGTTTCACTCATTCTGGGAATCTTTGTTAGACTCAGTGGTGTCTTAGGAGCTCTGCTCATGCTCCTCTACTACTTGGCATTGGGCTTCCCTTATCCAAATGAGCACGCACTGATTGTGGATGAACACATCATTTATATTTTTGCGCTCCTTTATTTAGCGGCCATTCAAGCTGGACGCACTTGGGGGCTTGATGAGTGGTGCAGCCGGTTGCCCATATGTAAGCGCTTTCCGAAAGTCAGGATTATTTTAGGTTGAACTTACTCCCTCCAGTCCTTGGAACTTGACTCGAATACCCCACTGGGGTATTCTCGGAACATGAGAAAAGACATCAAGACTAAAGCCGTCCGCCGTCTCAAGATCATTGAAGGGCAGATCCGTGGCCTTCAAAAAATGGTGGAGGATGAAAGTTACTGTGTAAACATCATCACCCAAGCCAGCGCAATTAAAGAAGCTCTTTCTGGCGTGGAAGACTTGGTTTTAGAAAACCACCTCTCCACTCACGTTATTGAGCAGATGAAAAGCGGGAAAGAAGAACAAGCTGTGGATGAGATACTGAAGGTTTACAAACTCGCCCAAAGGAAAAAATAACCAATAGAGTATGGAAACAGCAAGCTTCAAGATTGAAGGGATGACATGTGCTTCTTGTGTAAGCCACATTGAACACGACCTCAAGAAAACGAAAGGGGTGCATCACGTGATGGTAAATTTTGCGATGGAACAAGCTGCTATCCACTACGACCCCGCACAGGTTTCTGAAAAAGAGCTGATCGAAGTCATTAAGAGAACGGGCTACAAAGCGGACCCTCTTGAATCCAAAGACCATCATGACCCTCATTCTGGTCACGAAGATCACTCTGCCCATGCAGGTGCCGAGAGTTCCGAGCAAGTTATAAAAAGAAGAAGCCTATTCATCCTTTCCGCAGTCTTGAGCGTTCCTCTGCTTCTCATGAGTTTCTTCATCAACTGGAAGTTTGAGCACCATGCCATGCTCGTTCTCGCAGCGAGTATTTTGCTCGTGGGGAAAGAGTTTTTCGTTTGGCTCTAGGAACGGGAGCCGCCTTCATTTACTCGATCTATAGCCTCTTCTTCACCAATTCCATGGAAGAGTACTTCATGGACACCGCCATCATCACGACGTTTATTCTTCTGGGCCGTTATTTAGAAGCCCTAGCAAAAGGAAGAGCCAGTGCAGCCATTCAAAAACTCTTGGCTCTTTCAGCAAAGGTGGCGCATCGAATCCATGGAAAAGAAACGGAGGACGTACCTGTGGATGAAATTAAAGAAGGTGACATTCTTTTGGTAAAACCGGGCGAGAAGATCCCCGTGGATGGAGTGATTGTACAAGGCGAAGCAACGCTTGATGAGTCGATGGTTACAGGCGAAAGCATCCCCGTGGATAAAACGGTAGGAAGTCGAGTGATCGGCGCCACCGTGAACGGGAACACCCCCTTCCAAATGAGGGCTGAAAAGGTAGGGAAAGAAACTTTGCTCGCTCACATTGTTGAACTCGTACAGCAAGCGCAGATGTCCAAAGCGCCCATTCAAAAGTTGGTGGATCTTATTTCAGGGTATTTTGTGTGGGCAGTGATGGCGATTGCACTGGGAACCTTGATTTTTTGGATTGTGCTCACAAAAGAGGGGCCACAGGCGATTCTAGCCACCGTAACGGTGCTTATTATTGCATGCCCCTGTGCCCTCGGTCTTGCGACTCCAATCTCAATCATGGTGGGCAGTGGCAAAGGGGCATCCTTGGGAATTTTGCTCAAAAATATGGAGAGTTTGGAAACGGTGCATAAGGTGGATGCGATTGTGTTCGATAAAACAGGCACCTTAACAAGAGGCAAGCCTGAAGTCAGGGAGTGGGAATCGGTGGACGGTGAAGAGAAGCACAACCTAGCCCTCGCACTGGCGATTGAGACTCAAAGTGAACATCCACTTGCCGAGAGCATTGTGAACTTTGTACATGCTCAAAAGGACATTCCCCTCCTCCAAATGAGCAAGGTGAAAGCCATTACGGGAAAAGGCATTGAAGGAACTCACGACGGCAAAGTTTATATATTGGGCAGCATGAAGTATTTGAAGGAACGCGGGCTGTATAATGGCGCTCTAAAAGGCCTACCCAAAGGACACACCATTCTTGGACTGGCGGATGAAAAGAACCTCCTCGCCTATTTTGCAGTTCAAGACCCCTTGAAGGAAAATTCAAAGGAAGCTATAGAGCGTTTGAAGGAACGAGGAGTGCGTACCATTATGCTCACAGGCGACAGTGAAGACGTGGCTCACTCCATCGCAAAACAGGTTGGGATTGATGAGGTTCACGCCGAAGTCTCGCCTGAAGAAAAAGTGGCGCAGGTAAAGGCCCTTCAAGAACACGGGAAGATTGTGGCGATGGTTGGAGATGGCATAAATGACAGCCCCGCACTTGCTCAAGCTGACATTGGGATTGCAATGGGTACAGGGACCGACATTGCGATGGAAAGCGGAGACATTGTGCTCGTTAAGGGAGATCTCATGAAAGCGGTGGAAGCGATGGAACTTTCACAGGCGACGCTCCGTAATATCAAACAGAACCTGTTTTGGGCCTTCTTATACAATGCAATAGGTATCCCTGTAGCGGCTTTAGGATTTCTCAATCCAGCCATTTCAGCGGCAGCAATGGCTTTCTCTTCTATATCTGTAGTTCTAAATGCGCTTCGCTTAAAACGTTTTAAGGCTTAAAGTAAACTCAATGGACAAACTCAGCAAAAAACTCATCCTGGCCCTCATCCTTGCTTTTAGTTTCTTGCAACTCAGTTTTGCATTTTTAATGCACATTCACGCTGATTCAATGGGAAACTGTGTCATGAACACGCATTGTGTTTTTGAGTCTTATGTGGACGAAACGGATGCCGTGATTTTTACTCCCTTGCTGTTCATAGCGCCTATCCTGTCCTTCTTTTTCATAGCCAAACCAAGCGGTTTCCGTCATTCCTTTCTTTACTCTTCCCCACCTCTTCAAAGGCGACAGTTCCTAAAAGGCATCATTCAGCGGGAGTGAAAGGCAGCTTTGCCTTTATTCCTAATGCTTTTTAATGATGAAAAAACTCTCTATATTTTTAAGCCTTTTTACTCTCATTTTGAGTGCGTGCAACACTTCCGCAGAAGTAAGTATTTCTCATGCCCACGGGCTAGCGGTGGATTCGCAAAACTCAAACCGTGTCTTAATCGCTACCCACCAAGGATTGCTGAGTTGGGAGGATGGAATCCTTTCCCAAGTGGGAACCAGTCAAAGCGACCTCATGGGCTTTACCCCTCATCCATCACAAGAGAACACCTATTATTCAAGCGGACATCCTCAAATGGGGAGCAATCTTGGTTTCCAAAAGACCAGTGACGGAGGAGAGAATTGGGAGCTCATCTCGCTCGGAAGTGACGGGCCTGTGGATTTCCATGCAATGACGATCAATTCAAAAGACCCAAATGTGGTTTATGGCTGGTATCACGGCGCTTTACAACGAAGTTTAGATGGTGGGGGTACTTGGGAAGTTTTGAATACCACCTTGAGTGAGGTCATTACTTTGAATGGGACGGCAGACGATCCATCAACGGTTTATGCAGGAACTTCGCAAGGGCTACTTGTAAGCACAGACAAAGGGGAAACGTGGGGTCTTCTAAGCGAAGACCTAATGGGCAGCGTTGTGATTGCCCTTGCCGTCAACCCTACCGATTCAATGGAAATGCTTTCTTTTTCAGGCCGTCTAGGCCTGGCAAAGAGCACCGATGGCGGAAAAACTTGGAATTCAAGTGATGCAGAATTTGGTCAAGATTTCCCTTTGTACATTGCATATAGCAAAACAGAGCCGAGTACCATTTATCTCCTCACTAAAGAGAATAAACTCTACCGAAGTGTCGACGGTGGAGACACATGGAATCCGCTTGAATCCTAACTCACAGAACATGAAAAAAATAATAGCACTCAGCAGTGCAATTCTTATGGTGATTGGCCTCAGCTTAATGAACTTAGGCTCCAACATAGCTTACTCTGAAAACATTGCAGCCGATCCCTCAGATCTCCCCGCTCCCCTTACCCGAACAGAGCCGCAAACCGTCGAGATTGAACTTGAAGCCAAGGAGGTACGATCTGAAATCGCAGAGGGTGCCACCTACTCTTATTGGACTTTCGATGGCCAAGTGCCAGGGCCTTTCTTGCGTGTTCGCCAAGGAGACACCATCAAGCTCACGCTCACAAATAATGAGGCAAATGAAAACCATCACAGCATTGATCTTCACGCCGTAACAGGGCCAGGAGGTGGAGCGGAAGCAACGACTGTGAAGCCTGGCGAATCCAAAACAGTAACCTTTAAGGCTCTCAACCCTGGCCTCTTTGTTTACCACTGTGCCCATCCCAGTGCGGCGGTTCATATGTCTCATGGGATGTATGGCCTAATTTTGGTAGAACCTGAAGGGGGACTTCCACCCGTCGATCACGAGTTCTACGTCATGCAGGGCGAGTTCTACTCAAACGAGAAGAATCTCAATGAGCCAAAGTACATTGTCTTCAATGGGAAGGGCGAATCCTTAGATGGCAAGATGATCGTCAGCGTGAACGATACGGTGCGCATTTACATGGGCAACGGCGGGGTGAACTTTATTTCTTCCTTTCATATTGTGGGTGAAATCTTTGACCAGGTTTATCCTGAAGCATCAATAGGCAACGAAACCCACAAGAATATACAAACCACCCTTGTCCCAGCAGGAGGAGCCACGATTGTGGAGTTCACAGCAGAAATGCCTGGGGATTACTTTCTGGTCGATCATGCTCTCGCTCGTATCAGCAAAGGAGCCATAGGCACATTGACTGTGCTAGGCGAAGAAAATCATGCTATATTTGAGGGCGAGGAGGCCCACGGCCACAATCATTAATTTTTAAACCTTATATCTTATGAAAAACTTTACACTTCTTTCTTCTGTTCTTGCAGCCTCCCTACTCTTGGCAGCCTGTGAAACCGAGTCCCGTGACGATGACAGGATGATGGACAACGATTCTTCGATGATGGATCACGGCGATGAAGACATGGATCACATGATGGGAAACGGAATGATGATGGATGACGACATGATGGGGATGATGATTCGAAATGATGAAGACTTTCTTTCAATGATGATCCCTCACCATCAGGAAGCCATTGATACGGCAAAAGTCATTTTGGAGAAGTCTGAAAATGCCGAGCTAAAAGCTTTAGCTCAAGCCATTGTGGATGCTCAAACTGCTGAAATCACTCAAATGGAAGACTGGGGAAAAGAGTGGTTTGGAACAGAATTCAAAGCAAGCGATGATTATGAAGAGATGATGCCTGATCTCTCAGTCCTAGAAGGTGAAGAACTCGATCAAGCCTTTATTGAAGGCATGATTGAGCACCATCAAATGGCTATCATGATGGCCATGCGACTCCAAATGATCACCGAACGTCAGGAACTTAAAGACATGGCTGATGCGATCATCGATGCCCAAAGTGCTGAAATCGATATGATGGAAGGCTGGTTGAACTAATGAGCAGTAAAATGGGATAGGGGTAGGAACTCTTACCCCTATCCGCTATTTCGCAGTTAAAACATGAGAGGTTTACTTATAACATTTCTCATCACCCTGGCATTTGTAGCAGCTTGTTCTACCGAACCACCAAGCCCTGTACAAGAAATAGATACGTTGGAAGAGCCGAAAGAGGAACTGGAAGTAGTCTTTCAAGAGACCCCAAAAGCAGATGAGGTAAAGGAAGCAGTCGTGGGTGAAAGTGAAGACAGAGCCGAACCTGTGAATTGCGATCACAATGTGGAATGCTTTATCAATGGAATAAAGCAAGATCAGCCCACCTACTATTGGGGCGAAGGATTATCGGAGCCCATGCCTGGGGTGAGTCATTGGACACCAGAAAACTGGACTTACACGCCTCATGAAGATGCTTCCTACACCTTGCTTATCGTCTCCAACTACAACGCCGCTCCCCAATTTGCAGAGGGTTGGTTTGAGAGCTATGCAAGGAGCGAATCCGCACCAGACGAAATTCGGAGCCTAGTAGCTGAATTGGATGCAGCTCAGTATCCTACAGAAGAAGAGTTGGCTCAGATGGACGAAGAAGTGCGATCAGCCATTGAGGAACAAATAGAGAGTGGCAAAAGCGCTTCCGAAATAGCTTGGGAACAAGCCACCTATACACAGGAGTATTATCTAAGTTCAATGATCCCCATGGGTTCCATGACTTACACTTGCAGCTCCACAAACAAAACTGCCCTCCTCGAGGCGCTCAACCGTTTAGGCGAATCTCCGGTCTTATCACCAGGAAACCTAAACTTTTTAGAATGCACAGGTGAGATGAATTTTTGAGACTTCTTTGTCTTATACCTATGAAACCACCCCGTGTCTTATTGATCCCTACCTTACTCGTTTGCCTGTGGGCCCTTGTCCATTCCGTTGTCATCATTGTGGATGGCCTTGCTGATGAACTTGCTAAAGTGGATGTGATTGTTGTTTTAGGAAACCAAGTGAATGACGATGGCAGTCCGTCTGAACGATTAAAAAGCCGTCTAGATAGGGCTGCAGAATTGTATAATGAAGGTTATACCGAATGCATTCTGTTGAGTGGCGGGATTGATCCAAACAACGGGCGCATTGAGGCAGACGATATGGCCAGCTATCTGGAGTCTGTTGGAATACCCCGCACCGATATGATTTGGGACAATAAGGGATTGGATACTTTTGGGACTGCCATGAGCATGAAACAGTTTATGGAATGGTATGACTGGGACTCGGTTCTCGTTGTTTCCAATTATTACCACATTCCTCGAATAAAACTTGCGTTCAAACAGGCTGGAATTGAGAACGTTTATTCTGCTCATGCAAAAATGTTCCCTGAATTAAGAGATCTCTATTCGATTCCACGGGAGTTTGTAGCGTATTATTACTATCTGTTCCGATCTTACAAAGAGTCTAAACCTATTTATGAAACGGCTACTTTCAGCTTGGAATATCCCGCCGATTGGACCTCTTTGACCGAGGGCAACAGGAGCTCTTTTGTTGGTTCTGAAGCTGATGGATCTCCGACTTTCGAGCATTTTACAGGTGATTCATTTGAGGCTCCTGTTTGGAAAAACTTGGAAACCGAGTTTTATATTAATGCCCAAGGTCTAACTTGGACTATCCACTATAACAAGTTGGACGACGAGTTTATTTCCAGTTTGGGGAGCGAATATCCAGATAGTTTTAGATTTGTCACTACTAATACTGAAGACGAATCATTAAGTGGGTTTTTCATTTATAGTTATGATGAAGAGCTTTATCCTGAAGCAGTTGACCAACTGAAAGGAATTCTAGATTCTTACATGAAAAAGTAGCGAGACTCACATCGTGAACACAGATTATTACGCTGCAGATCTACTTTTCAGAGCACACCATCCAGCTGATTCTCAGGAATGAGTTGAACTTTTCTAAGGTTCTTCGAGCCATTCAGGTCGGGCCTAGTACCCCAGCCTCAAGTCCTGTAGAATAGAGGCATGTACAACTGGAATACCAACACAGTGGCTCTAAAGAAAGATCCAGAAAAATTCAAGATATGGAGTCTAGAACAGGCCATCAATTTTGGTTTAAATGGAGAGAAAATAAACAAGAAGGAACTAAAGAAATATTTCTCAAAACTTAAGCTAGATCCATCGCGAGCAAAATTCATTCAATTGCTAATCAATGGAAAAAATTCTCACTGAACGACAGGTTGCTCTACTTGAAGAAATAGGTCGACAAGCTTTTTTATCAAAGAATTTTTATTTGAGCGGAGGCACAGCGCTGGCAGGTTTTTACCTCTTCCACCGCTATTCCGAAGACTTGGACTTTTTCTCAGAAAATGAGATCGATCCCCTGCAGATCAACATCTTTTTTAAAAGCATACAGAAGACGTTCAAAATCAAAAAAATCGATTACGAACAAAGCTACAATCGAAATCTATTCTTTCTCCATTTTGACGATGAAATTTTGAAGACGGAATTCACTTACTATCCCTTCCCCAGGATTAAAGAAGGTCAGCAAAAATTCGGAATTTCCATCGACAGTCTTCTAGATATCGCCGTAAACAAATTGTTCACTATTTATCAACGCTGCAAAGCCCGAGATTACATTGACCTCTATTGTATCTGTAAAAAAGAACAACTTTCAATAAGTGACTTGATTCAAACGGCAAAAATAAAATTCGACTGGCACATCGATCCCATCCAACTTGGCACCCAATTCATCAAATCCACGCAGGCCGAAGATCACCCTCATATGATTCAGGAACTGGACGAAAAAAATTGGCAAAACTTTTTTATTGAAGAAGCGCAGAAATTTGGACCAGATATTTTGAAATAAAGTGGTATGCCACTCGGATCTACGACCCTCGCCTACCTAGATTATAAGTGAGTGCCATCAAAATACAGTGCTCCAGTTCTTTCACGGGGATTTTCTCTGATTCATCAAAAACAATAGCCCTATTCCCCTGGTAGCGTAACTGCGGATAAATCTCTCTAAATGTGGAAATAAGGCTCGTTTGGCAATGGAAATAAATAGCGTACTGATTTGTGCCTTTCATCTGATCAATTCGAATAATACTCCCACTTTTTGACTGACTTGTAAGATAGCTGGGCTGATTCCATCTTAAAGTTTCTTCCAGGTCTCCCACGCCCTTTGTTTTGGAAGCAATGTCAAAAATCAACTGACGAAGAGTGAGTAGCGGGCTTCTTAAGTTTTTTGGATAAGCCTCGAAAATGGCAGCAACTTCTGGATTTTTAAAATGAAGAGACATCTTTTAATCCTTCGAAGGGAAAGCATTATGACCATAAGACTTTCTATCTTGTATGCGGCCATCTTTTCCGTGAATAACGAGTTCAGTTTTTTCATTTTGAGCAAGCTTCACAGCATAGATTTTGGCCTCGACCTTATTGTCAAAGATCTTAGAAGCTCTGACGGCAAGTGCCCTCTTGACCACCCATTTTCCTTCATTAGGAGCCAAGTGGTACATTTTTTTACCTGCTTGAACGGCAGCCACATAAGATCTTATCTGGATATTCTCAGTTTTTTTTCTAATTAAAAGAATCTTTTTCATAAATTAAACTTTTCTTGTGATATCAACGATTTCTTCTTCACTATATTGAGAGTTCCTTAAAAAATTCAATCATCCCTTCAAAATCCTCCAAGTGAGCGGCTACAAACTCAGTTTTACCAGAAGCACTTCCGCCAGACATGAGTATGACTTCAACGTCAGAACTCCCTTTGAGTTTTTCAGAAAATTCCTGGTCAGCAATTTTTGAAGATTCCAAGTGAAATGATTCCACTTTGACCGGATCGTAGCCACTCAAATTCTTTTTTGCATTATCTGGAGATATGATTATTGGTACCATAATATAGAAAATACACTCATTTAAAACCCACGTCCTGAAAAAAAGCTGAATCTTTTCATGTTACTTCAAACAGTTAATCCACCAAGTCCAAAATCCAAATGGCACCGTGATCATTTCCAAGATCACCATCGGAACGTGCCCCCACCACGATGGAATTCGTTTCAGGACCGGCAGCAATGGACAAGCCAAATTCATCGTATGGCCATCTGTAGACCTCTGATAAATCCAATTTTTGATAACTTTTCAAAGTGCCGTCGCGATCCATGAAGTAAATCCACAAACCACGGACTGCTTCGGTGCTGCCATTGCTCGTCCCCAAAACCAAATCGTTGTTACCATCTCCATTCAGATCACCCATATTTGCAATGGAATCACCGAAGTGATCACTGGAAGGTGCTACAAAACTTCTATTCTCGTTATTGATCAAAGAATAAGAACGCACCGTCCCATTTGAATTCATGAATAAGATCCACGTGGTTCCTCCCGTAAAGCCTAGGGCATTAGCACTGGAAGTGACGGCAATATCAAGTACTCCATCCCGATTCAAATCACCGGCCGAGCTAATCGCATTACCAAAGTGATCCTCTTCATCCAGGGGGCCATCAAAACCACCTTGATTGTCGCCAACCTTTTGACTGCTTTTAACCGTTCCATCTTGATTCATGAACAAAATCCAAAAAGCCCCGATGTTGGACTGCCCCGTAGCTTTGTCTCGCACACTCACGGCTATGTCTATGACTCCATCTCCGTTGAGGTCTCCAATGTTCGCAAGCGCTTCACCAAAGTAGTCCCCCAAAGCCAGTACATTCCCTAAGCCGCCATACGTATTGCTGATTTTCTGCTGATCTTTCACCGTACCGTCTTCGTTCAAGAAGAGAATCCAAATCGCTCCCGCACCAGACGCACCATCGTTGTCCACCTGCACACCCACTGCTAGATCTTCTACCCCATCTCCATTCAAGTCCCCCAAGCCAGCTAAAGAAACACCAAAACTAGCATAATTCCCAATGCGTGGAACAAACCCTCCTTCGGTGTCGCTGATTTTCTGCTGATCTTTCACCGTTCTATCCGAATTCATAAAAAGAATCCACACCCCTCCCCGTGATTCTCCACCGTCATCCCCTCGCTCACCCACGGCAAGATCCTCTACTCCGTCGTTATCCAAATCGCCGATCGTTGTCACCGATTGGCCAAGATGACTACGCTCTCCCAATTCTCCGTCAAAACCACCGATAAGGTCATTGATTTTTTGCTGTTCGCCAAGCTCAAAAGTCGCTTCAAGCGCACTCACTTCCAAGTTGAGGTTCTCATCCAAGGTAATGTGGTAGCCTGTGGGCCAGAAATCAGGAGGATCTTTGAGGATGCAATGAAGATCAAACTGGATCACTTCCACGCTTTCTATGGAACGGACACTGCCTTCGTTGCCGCTGCACTGCTCCAAGTTCTTCACATCCATGAATTCCATCTCTTCATCAAACAAATACAACTGAAGTTCGCCATCCACAGCAGCAGCAAAAAGGAAGTAAGTACTAGCGACGCAATGGTAGGCATACTCTACAGAGAGCCCACTTTCTGAAATGTATTCTTGAAACTGCTGAAAAGCTTCCATGTCTTGAGCGGCACTCGTAGAAGCATAACAGCGTTGACTAGGGATTTTGAAGGTTTCTGAACGATATTCATCCCTCAAATAAGGGTCAAACTCATCCCATTCATTCTCAGTGACCAAAAACGCTCGGTAAATCATTTCTGCGGCAGAGCCACGATTCATGTCCATTGCGGGATGAAAGAAGAAAGAATCTTCATCCAATAAATTCAGATTATCCAGCAAGCTTAAATGCGGTGCGTACCAAGCCTTAGGGTCAGCATCCGCCCAATTACCAAAGGAATGTTCCAAAGAGTAATAATCGTAGCTGTCTAAATACTCCGTCCATGCTGTCTCTTCAAACAAAGCGTTTTCAATGATCTTAGCTGCCTCCACTTTATTGACCTCGTTACCAGGCCGATAATAGCCATCGGGATAACCCTCAATCCACCCCTGCTCTTTTCCATAGCAAACGTAGGGTGCAAACCACTCTTCTTTCACATCTGGGAAACAATTCAAATATTCAGACGAGTCAAATTCAAGATCCAATGTTTCCACAATGATTTTTACAAGTTCCGCACGGTTGACGCTGGAATCGGGTCGGAAGGTGCCATCTGAATATCCTTCTATAACATCGTAATAGCCCAAATGCTCAATCGCTTCGTGATTCTCGTGGTTTGAGTCGACATCTGAAAAAGAGACCCATGCAGCGTCGACATGGTTTGACATTAACCAAAGGCTGAGCCCTAAACCCAAAACAAAGGTAAAACTTTTCTTAATACACATTGGGTCGAAGTAAAAAACTAAACAGGCCCAATATAACACAGCCAAAGATTCAGAGGTATCTCACTCTTAGCAATCACTATTCCTCTATCTCTTCCAATCCATTACTGGATTACTCGGTCATCGTTTTCAATTTTTAACCTGATGGCGGGCCATTCGGGTCTACTACCCTTTAAGTGGTCTCATTTTAGTGTTTCTTGCCGTGAGACACAATTGTCGTGTTTCAGGCTAAATGAGACATTTGAGACAGTATAAAAAGGGGCAGATTAAATCACCTCCACTCTAGTTTCCTGGAGTTCGATGTGAGAACCGGACCGGGTTTGGTTTTTGCATTCTTGGACCACGTATATTCAGCTCTAAACTTTCTCCTGCTGCTAATGTTTGAACAATATCGAAGTGAGTTGAGAGTACTTCTCTCGTCACCCCTTCTACGATATCTACTCCCGCTCGGGATCTAAATACAGTTGAATCTCTATCATTTCGGTTGCATTCAAAAATATAGATTTCACGAGTGCCATCATCTTTAATATTGGACATCGAACCTGGACGTACACCTGGCTCTAGTACTCCAATCTCTCTCCAGTTTCCTCCCGCAGAAATTTCAACGTGTAAGGGCATAACAAATGGTTTAGATGGCAATCGTACCCCAATTTAAATAAATGTCAACTTATTGATTGACAATATAGAGATTATATTGTAGCATTCATACTATTAATCTGTTCTATGCCTACACCTGCTACCGCACTACAACCCTTTGAAGCACCTGAATACGAGCAAATCAAATCCCCTTTTCAAAAAGCAGTTGAAGAATGGTTTGCAAGAATGGGAGCTAGTTGGAAACATTTAATCATTGACCCTAATAATCCTGGCCTTCAAGGGAGAATGGCTTTCGACCCGCAAGCAATAGAACAGTTTTTACAGGATCAATTTCACGAATTTTGGAAGTCCCTTTCAGAACAGCAGAAACAAATCTTTGGCCGTAACAATGATAGAATGGGGTGGAGGCTTTTCTTCATTGAAACAGCCACTACTATGTTCAATATCACACTCATGCATGGTATCGAGAGAGGAGTGATTGCTCATCCAGATGGAAAAATCACTGGAACAGAAAGAGCGGGAATGCCAGGTTCTCTTGAAAACGACACTGCTCGAGCTAGGGGGTCTATGATGTTCGCCTTGGGAAATGCTCTTGCCGAACGTTTGAAGAATTCTTCTTCAGGTGATGCAGAAGAAGATAAACAATTCATGGATGCCCTAATGGACTATCTTGGTTTGGATATAGACCGTGCGAATGCTTTGATGTCTAGAGTCTTGGATCACCATGGAATCCCAAATATTCACAAGGCTCAACACCATTATGGTGCTCTTCTCAAGACCGCTCTTCTTCAGTGTCATGGAAGTATGCATCCTTACTGGCGAACAACTCCCGAGGAAGTCATCCCTGATCAAATGCAAAAATATAGGTGGCCAGCAGCTTATTGCCAGTTGCCACTTTTAGATGTGGTACTGGGAGATTCTCTTTGGTTTTATGATCCAGTAAACATCAGAGCATTTCACGACGATTTAAAGGCTCGTCACCCAGAAACCGAGGAAGACCCTTTTGGACCCAACATTGAAGCTCGTTGCCAGCAAGGACAAAGAATCATTGACGCACTGCAAGCTTTCCGAGCACGACTTCTCGGTGGCGCTCCCCAGATTGCTGGAGGTGCACAACGTTTGTTGGTCGATTAACAGTATTTCATAAAAACGAGCTTATGTCTGGGTTAGCGAGACCACTAGCGTCTGAAGGAGAGAACGACCAGTTCCAACCATTGAATGGTGGTGCTGTCGATCGTCAGCAAGGCCCAGCCGTTTCTGTTGAGCAAGACATTGGTTTGAGGGCCGTTCAGGCTTTAGACCCGACCAGGGTGAAATATCAGAATTGCATCGACACCGCTTTTCTGGAGCCTGAAACCGTGCCTTCTTTGGAAGAAGTGAGACGTAAAACAAGAGAATTGAACCCCGATCAGACCGATGAGAAACTTTTCACTGCTCGAACCTGGGATGTAGGGCGTTTTGAAGAAACCAATTTACCCGTTGTTGCAGGTCAACTGAAGGATAAAGAAGCATTCGGTGTTCAAAGAGCCATGCGAATCCTCGATCTACCAATCAAGATGCCGGGGCAAGGATGGAAAATCCCAGAGGAATTGGCTCAATTCCAGGAAGCCATTGCCCTCGCTGTGGCTCAAGAACGCATGGTCAATCCTGACTTTGATGACGACTACTACGCTTACATCATTGTAGATCAAAAGGTGGTTCAACCTGGGCAGAATCAACGCAGAGCAGGGTATCACAGTGACGCTTTTGTGACGGGAGACACGGAACTTGAAGTGGATGGTGAAGAAGCTTCTCGCAAAGTTGATCGCACCTATATTGTTTACGACACTTTGCCCACGGGATTCATCCCTGGACCGATGCCTCTCGACTGTGACCCAGAGGACTGTGAACAGGTTTTGGAAAGTTTTGCCGAGCGTTCTCAAGATCAAAACCCACGGCTCTATCCGACTCATACCGTTTTACGTTTGGATCCTTACGATCTGCACACCTCCCGCACCAATGAGACCGAAGATCCTATCCTACGTACTTTTGTGAAAATTTCTTTCAGTAAATCGGTTTACAACCGTGAAGGCAATGATGTGAATCCTCACTTCAACTACAACTGGACGCTGGTGCCTCGTGACCCTGCCAAGCGTGAACATCGAAATCATATTATTGGTGCAGATCGAGTCGATAGAGATCAGTTCTTGGCCATTGATCCTAAGAGCATCGATTTTGAAAATGATGAAATCCCTTGGATAGAACCTGGCGTTTTCACTGCCCACAAAACAGAAGGAGTACACGCAGTGCCTGCGATTCCAGGTGAGAAACTCGAGACCAAGGTGGGAAATTTCCTTGTCACAGTCAACACCGCTAAGGAAGGATATTGGAAAGTGACCACCAGCCAAGGGGATGAGTACTTCTTGGACGGAAAACGCTTCCATGACAACTACGAAAATGAGCCTGATGCAAAAGGTATTTGCCTGCCTAAAGGCATGCCACGAAAAATGGTAAAACTCTCTAGAGATGTCTGTTTCGTGGCTCCCTGGGGAGGCATGCAATATGTTCCGAAAGGAGGTGTACTTGTCGTCTCAGATAAGTACGACATTTACGGAATTCATCCCAGTAACTTCGAGGCCTCTTTTGCGAGAGCTTAATGTCTACGCTACATCTGCAGATTTATCCCAATGCCCCTTCCCCCTAGGTAGTACGGTCATCGTTTTCAATTTTTAACCTGATGGCGGGCCATTCGGGTCTACTACCCTTTAGACGGTCTAATTCTAGTGTCTCTTGCCGTGAGACACAAATGTAGCGTTTCAGGCTAAACGAGACACTTGAGACAGTATAAAAAGGGGCCGAGCGCGAGGGGTGTTGACGAAAGCAAAAATTATATTGAGCCTGCGAGGCTCACCGCTGTCTAAACGCGATCCGCTTTCAAGGCTTCACGGATAATTCCGATAGACGAATGTAGCACAAAAACCGCAATTCCTAACCCAACGAGAATGTCGGGGATCATGGAATTGAAGTAAGCAACCAAAAGGCCAGCCACGATCACACTCACATTCCCAAAAACATCGTTGCGAGAACAGATCCAAGCAGACTTCATGTTGAGATCACTAGACTTGTACCTGGACAGCACATACAGACAAAGAGCATTCGCAAGAAGGGCCACTCCCCCAATGATAGAAATGGTTTCGGCCGTAGGGAGAACGGGATGAATGATTTTAATCACTGTGGCAAAAACGACATAAATGCCTAAAAGACTCATCACGATTCCTTTCAACAAGGAGGCACGAGCCTTTGCCTTATCGTTTCGAAAGACTACAAAGAGACTGATGCCATAGACAAAAGTGTCCGCGAGCATATCCAAGGAGTCCGCTGTGAGTGCATTGGAATGTGACAAAAATCCAGCAATTGCCTCCACGAAGAACATGACCAAGTTCACCAAAAGGACAAACACGAAAACATTCCGCAATTTTTTGTTGTGGCGGTTCTTGAGGTCGACGTTTTCGGCGGCGCAGCAGCAGTCAGCCATAGGCAAGCATTCTAGTTCAGCACCCTAGAATTTCAAAACCAAAAGAGTAAGCTATCCCCGATGAAAGACCACGACCACTCCACTAGCAACATCAAGACCGCCTTCCTTCTGAACCTCTTTTTCACGGCCTTTGAAGTGGTGGGAGGAATTTTAACAAACAGCACCGCCATCCTCTCGGATGCGCTCCACGATTTTGGAGACTCTATTTCTTTGGGTCTATCGCTCTACTTGGAGAAAAAAGCACAAAAAGACCGTAACGCCACATTCTCCTATGGTTTCAAACGCCTTTCCCTTTTAAGCGGACTCATCAGCAGTCTCATCCTTACCACTGGCTCCATCTTCATTCTATCTGAAGCCATTCCACGAATCATGAATCCCGAGCACGCCAATGCGAAGGGCATGTTGGGTCTAGCCATCGTGGGCATCCTGGTCAACGGGTTCGCGGCCCTACGCACAAGAAGTGGAAAAACGGTGAACGAGGAGGTGGTCACGTGGCATCTCCTGGAAGACATGCTGGGTTGGATCGCCGTCTTCGTGACCAGTTTGGTGATGCTCTTCTTCGATCTTCACATTCTTGATCCCCTCCTGTCGGTGGCAATTACGCTCTTTGTGCTGTGGAATGTGCTGAAAAGACTCAAGTACACCCTCAAGCTTTTCTTCAAGCAGTGCCCCACAACCTTTCCATCAGAAACATCGAAAAGAAACTGAAAGGAGTGTCCAGCGTAAAGCTCGTCCACGACACGCATCTGTGGTCCTTGGACGGTGAGAACCATGTTCTATCGACCCACTTAGTCATTCAAAAGAATCTGACCATTTCAGAGGCCTTGGATGTGAAGTGCCGCGCCAAAGAAGTGATACAAAAGATGGGCATCAGTCACGCCACGGTAGAAATAGAGAAGGAAAACGAAAGCTGTAATCTGAAAAACCACTAAAGGTGACCCTACTTCACGCTTTCATTTTAGGGATTGTAGAAGGGTTCACAGAGTTCCTGCCCATCTCCTCCACCGCGCACCTCGCTTTGACGGGGAAGCTCTTAGGCCTTGAGCAAACAGAGTACTTCAAGAGCTTTGAAATCATAATCCAACTGGGAGCCATCTTGGCGGTCATCGCTCTTTATTGGAGAAGCCTACTACAGTGGGAAGTGATCAAGCGGCTCATTGTGGGTTTTATCCCAACGGGAATTTTAGGTCTCTTGTTTTACAAACTGGTGAAACTTTATTTGCTCGAAAGTTTTCCAGTGATGCTCACCGCTCTGCTTGTGGGAGGCATTTTGCTGATCGTCTTTGAGAAAACCCACACAGAAAAGAAAGGTGAAGTCAAAGGGGTGGCCGCCATTCCCTACAAAACATGCCTCTACATAGGCCTATTCCAATCCTTAGCCATGATTCCTGGCGTTTCTCGCTCCGCTGCCACGATTGTAGGAGGCCTCTTGCTGGGACTTCAAAAGAGAACGATTGTGGAGTTCTCCTTCCTCCTCGCAGTGCCCACCATGCTCGCAGCCAGCTCTTTGGATATTTATAAGAATGCTCAAAGCTTCACGAGTGACCAAACGGTGCTTCTCAGTGTTGGGTTCGTAACTTCATTTGTTATGGCCCTCGTGAGCATCAAATTCTTGCTCGCCACCGTGCGGAGACAAACCTTCAGTGCGTTTGGTTTCTATAGGATTGGGATTGCTTCCGTCTTTTTCGTTCTCTTCGCCCTTGGGTTTTAGGAGCCAGAATGTACCTCCAGAGTCACCTTTGCGCTAAAGAAAATGATCAGAACAATCACAAGTCCAGCCAGGTCTTCCACGCGTCCATAGCCATAGGTGAAGCGTGAAGTGGCCTTCTTTCGGGCAAACAAAAAAGCGATCCCCAGTGGAATGGCTGTCGCAGCATCACCAAAGTTGTGAATGGTGTCAGCGAGCAGAGCCACACTTCCTGAAAAGATCACCACAACCACTTGAATGAGTGCGGTGATGGCAAGACCCACAAAAGACCACTTGATGGCCCACAGTCCACGGGCGGATGTCGTAATGGAAGCATCCACCACTCCATGGGTATGATCGTGGGAAAATTCTTGGAGATTGCTGTGTTTGTGCATCTGATTATTAAGGTACAATAGCCTCATACTGATGTAAACAAGCCAAGAATCTTAGTATGGAGATACCATTAGAAAAAACCCAGCAACATTTTAGGGGAATTGACGCACTCCGCGGGACTGCCGTACTTGGAATGATTATTTTTCATTTCTTTTTCATCCTAGATTTTCTTGATGTTCTAAATCAACAAATGTACGGCGGAGGGTGGCTTATACTTGCTCGATTTGTGCAGTTTGCCTTTCTGGGACTGGTGGGAGTTTCACTAGCACTCAGTAAGAAGGACAGTAATGAACAATTCTTCCGAGGGATTAAAATTTTAGGCTTGGGACTCCTTGTAACACTGACAACTTATATTTTTATTCCAGGGCACTTCGTTCTCTTTGGAATCCTCCACTTGATTGGGACCTGCATTATTGTGCTTACTCCTCTGCGCAAACACCCCTATATCGCTCTGGCTTTTGGCATCTGTATAATTGTGCTCAGTAAATACATCACTACTCTGCGGATAGATTTTGAGCCGTTCTATATTTTGGGTTTACAAACGCCTGTGACCGTAAGCGCCATTGATTATTTTCCTATTTTCCCATGGATCGGTGTGGTACTTCTGGGTGTTTTCGTTGGGTGCTTTCTAAAAAATAAAATGCCAGGCCAGCCAACCGCTATGTCAAAATACTTTAAACCGCTCCTATTCTTAGGGAGGAGATCGCTCTTAATTTATATGATTCATGTGCCTCTCATCATCGCCATTTTAATTCTGACCAATGTGCTTGAACTCGGTCAGATAACTCCTTAGGGGGGTGTTTCACTCGTGCTATGTTCTTGACCACCACTCCATGGGTGTGGTCGTGGGAAGTCTCCGCTGAATGGTGGTGTTCGTGCATAGCTAAGAGTAGACGACGTACAGAATAATGAGGATCAGCAAGGGGTAGGCGAACAACAGCTGCGGCCTGAAACACTGCCACGGACTGAAGCGTCCTTCGTGTGTTTTCATGTACTGATAGATGTGCCCAAACTCCTGAACAAATGCCCCCACCAGAACTAGACTAAGGCTCTTCTCTAAAATGCCAAGACCAACGAGGGCGAACCCAAGCACATGGATGAGCTTATTCAACACTCCAGTGTGGCACTCCACGAATTTCTTCCATTGGGCTTTGATCATGGACGCACTATACACCGCACTGCAACCGCGTGAATTACGAAACGCCGTGCACTTCTTGGTCGACATTGTAAGGCTTTGCCTTGACGGACCAAGGGCATATAGGGTATAGGGGTATTGGCTATTAATCCATTCTATGGTCAACCAAAGTATTAAAAAGCGAGCGTTGCATCGCGCTAAGATCCTTAAAGGTCAGCTCGAGGCACTCATGCGAAGCATCGAAAGTGAGGAGTATTGTACTTCACTGCTTCATCAATCCTACTCCATCCAAAATTCGCTCAAAAGTTTAGACAAACTACTTTTGGAGAATCATCTGGGTTCTCACGTCAGGCACCAAATGCAGGACCCGGCGCAGCAAGAAAAAGCAATTAAAGAGCTGATTGAAGTTTATACCTCGTCACATCGTTAGGTTCATCATTTACCCCTTCGTTATGCTAAATCAAAAATTCAAGACGAAAGTCGTACACCGGTAAACGAATGTATTGAGACGGTACTTATCCAATAAACAACAAAACCATGGAAAATTCATCCTGTTGCAGCCCAAAAAATTCATCTCCAGTTAAGGACGTAGTTTGTGGCATGGAGCTCACTCCAACAGAAGACACGCTCCAAGTTGCGCACAAAGGAAGCATCTACTATTTCTGCAATGCGGCGTGCAAGGATCAATTTGCCGCTGATCCAGGAAAATACCTTAGTTAATCATTTAACTTAATCATTTAACTTAATCATATGAAACCATCAAAATTAATGCATCTCATCAGTATTGTAGTGGGCTTCGCTGGGGTCATCACCTTCTTAGCCGCCATGTTCGGGGGAGCCGACAACCTGGTATTTGGCGTCACAAAGGCTGACGCTTTGTTCTGCACTGCCATTCTTATCCTCATCGCAATTTGGACTCAAATTGCCACCATTCATCACATGATGCTCGAGAAGCGAGGAGAGCTTATTTAATTTGAAAAGCACAACCCTAACAATGAACACCACTACTTATAAAATCAAAGGCATGCACTGCGCTTCTTGCGCGGGGATTATTCAAAGAACGTTTAAGAAAACGGAAGGAGTGAGTGCAGCAGAGGTCAATTACGGAACGGAAACTGCAAAGGTCACCTTTGATGAGCACAAAGTGCACGCGGCCGACCTTTCAAAAAAGATTGAACCGCTTGGCTACACCCTCGTGCTTGAGGAAGACCACTCCAAACACACAGGCATGGGCCAAACCAAGATAGAAAAGCTCAAAGAACTTTCAGAGCTCAGAACCTTGGTTCTCTCCGCCCTTCCTTTGGCTGCCTTCAGTATTGTAGCCATGACATGGGACATCCTGGTTCAATTTGAAGTGCTGGCCCCCATGTCCGAAACCTTGAGCGAATTCTTCCACCACCTTCTCCCTCTCATGGCGACCTACGTGCTCTTTGTGGTGGGCAAACCCTACTTGCTTGGTTTTTATCGCTTCCTCCGATACGGCAAAGCAAACATGGACACGCTCATCGGAATTGGAACCGTGGCTGCCTACTTGTACAGCTTTGTCGTCACTGCTTTTGAGGCACCGCTTTCTGCGTACATCAACACGGAGCACAGCTACTACGATGTGACCATCGTGGTCATAACCTTCATTACACTGGGCAAGTATTTAGAATCGCGATCGAAACTCAAAACAGGGGACGCCATTGAAAAACTCCTCAATCTGCAGGCTAAAACCGCTCTCGTGCTCCGCGATGGTAAAGAAGTGGAGCTTCCGATTGATCAGGTCGTGAAAGGAGATCTGATCGTTGTGAAACCAGCAGGTAAAATCCCCGTGGATGGAGAACTCACGGAAGGCTCTTCTTACATCGATGAATCCATGGTCACGGGAGAACCCATGCCAGTGCATAAAACCGTAGGCGACAAGGTAGTGGGAGGAACCATGAACACGAGTGGGGCCTTCACTTTCAAGGCAAGCAAAGTGGGATCCGAAACCATGCTGGCTCACATCATCAAGATGGTGGAAGAAGCCCAAGGCAGCAAAGCGCCCATTCAAGCTTTAGCCGATAAAATCTCGAGCGTTTTCGTTCCCGTCGTCTTGGTCTTCGCTTTTGTTGCATTGGCGGTGTGGCTGAGTGTTGGGACTTTATATCTAGGCTTTTCACAAGCCCTCTCCTACGGACTCGTTTCCTTCGTGAGTATTCTGGTGATCGCTTGCCCCTGTGCTCTTGGCCTGGCGACTCCCACTGCGATCATTGTTGGAGTGGGTAAAGGAGCGAAAGAAGGGATCCTCATCAAAGACGCAGCGACGCTCGAAAAACTTCACAAGGTGACCACCGTGGTCGTGGATAAAACGGGAACAATCACCAAAGGAAAACCCGAGCTCATTTCGATCATCAAGCTGTCCGATAAAACAGACGACGAACTGCTTTCCATCCTTGCTTCCCTCGAAAAGAAGTCCGAACACCCCATTGCTCACGCCATCTTAAATGCGGCGACTGAGAAAAAACTTTCACTCCATACGGTCACAGACTTTGAAGGGATAAAAGGGAAAGGACTCAAGGGAACGATTGGGGCGACCACTTATTATGTGGGCAATGAAAAACTGATCCATGACCTCAAACTCAAAATGGATTCCAGCTTGATTGAAAAGGAAACGGCACAAGGCAAAACTCCAATCATTCTCGCTACAGAGAAGGAAGTGCTCGCCATTGCCCTGGTTGCAGATGCGATTAAACCAGAGGCCAAAGCAGCCATCGCTCAGCTCCATAAAATGGGACTTAAGGTCGTGATGCTGACGGGTGACAATACGAACACGGCAAAATTCATCGCAAGTGAAGCAGGCATAGATGAAGTGGTAGCCGAAGTACTGCCAGAAGATAAACTCAAAAAAATCAAAGCACTTCAGGCCGAAGGTAAAATTGTTGCCATGGCGGGAGACGGCGTGAACGATGCCCCTGCTCTGGCTCAGGCAGACGTAGGAATCGCAATGGCAACAGGCACCGACGTTGCCATTGAATCCGCAGGAATCACCCTACTCCACGGCGACATCTCCAAGCTGGTCAAAGCCATCTCCCTCTCAAAGATGACGATGCGCGGCATTAAACAAAATCTATTCTGGGCCTTCTTTTACAACATTGTCGGCATCCCTCTAGCAGCAGGTGCCTTCTACCCACTATTTGGATGGCTGCTCAGTCCCGTTTTTGCAGGACTCGCCATGGCCTTCTCAAGCGTGTCGGTGGTGGGAAATTCCCTAAGGCTAAAAACAAAGAAACTATGATAGATAGTCCATGATGTCTGAAATTTCAGCAATCGCACTCAATCCGAAGCCGCTTATCTAGAAGATACAAAGACACTAGAAGTAAAACAAGGCTCAGCACTTTGAACAGTGCGCTGTACAGTGCAAAGACACTCAGACCAATCCCTAGCCCCAGAAAAGTGAGGCTAGGGAACACGCAAAGGGTACAAAAGGCACTGAGAAAGGCGAGCACGGCAGAAAGACTGAAGGCAGAGCCGCTGAGGAGCTTTCCTTTACTCTTCCTCCTATACGAAAGGACAGAACCGCACAGGAACACACTCACAAGCAGACTTAAAACAGCTCCATAAATCAAATTGATAGGAGTCAAATTCCCTCCTTCCATACACGCTAGGCCGCTCGGGTCAGTACCTGGAAGCCTGTTTAGGAAGTAAGCATAAACTCCAAACAACACGGCCCAGAAAAAGAGTGTTGCTAAAACAGCTGAAGGTCTTTTGTAAAGAGAAAGAAGGCCTCTCATACTTATTTAAGTTTAAGTTCAGCTTCGATTAAAGCCTTAAGTTCATCGTAAGTGGGGATGCCATCGAGTTGCTGTCCATTGAAGAAAATGGTGGGCGTGCTGTCCACTCCCAACGCTTTTCCATCCACCTGGTCTCTCAAAATCTTGTCTTCATACTTCGTGCTGTTGATGACCGCACTGAAGGCTTCAAGGTCGAGACCCAGTTCTTCCGCATAAGAAAGGAAGAGTTCGGTTTGAGGAGTGGTTTTCTCTCCCCATTCAAGTTGATTCTCAAACAGTAAGTCGTGCATCTCCCAGAACTTGCCCTGCTCCCCTGCCGCTTCCGCAGACTTGGCTGCTAGCACCGAGTTGTTATGGAAGGGAAAGTTGCGAAACACAAAGTTCACCTGGCCTTCGTAATCCTCTAAAATCTGCTTCAAAATAGGATGAGCCATTCTGCAAGCTTCGCATTCTAAATCCGCAAACTCAACGATGGTGATTTGGTCATCGGCAGCGACAATCTTTTGACTGTCTTCACGAACGAGCAAACTGGCATCTGCAGGTGGCGTATCTACGACGGGCTCGCCTGCATTATGAGATGTGCTGCTGAAGTAAAGAACTCCCAAAACGATAAGACCTACAGCAGTTAAGGTGCCTACAATGAATTTTGAATCTTCAGACATAGTTACTTTTGGTTAGACTTACGAAATAAAAGAAGGGAGACCGTGATGACGGTGAAAGCAGTAAGAGACATGAAAGGAATGGTGATGAAGCCGAACCATTCAAAGAACTTGGTGGTACAGGATATTCCCGCTCGGCAAGGAGCTAAACTCTCTGGAATGATCTCCCAGTAGAGAAGGTTGTGATACACGGCTATACCAAAACCTATCAGGGATAAAGGCAAGGCGTAGAGGTAAACTTTAACGTCTCTAGTGAGGATTCCCACGGCCAGAATGAACACCAGCGGGTACATGGCAATGCGTTGATACCAACACAGCACACAAGGTGGCAGGTCCATGACTTCACTGAAGTAGAGGCTGCCTAGGGTGGCTACAAGTGACTGAATCCAGCTTAGATAGATGATGTACTTGGATTGAAAAGAGGTTTTCATCACAAAAACTAGTTAAGGAGTAAAACTTTGTAAGACCCTAGGCCCTCAATCTCACTTTTCAGCGCATCCCAGTCCAGACTTTCCTCATGCTCAAGCACCGTTTCTCCCGTTGCAAAATTCACTTCGCACGAAGTTACCTCAGGTATGTCTTTGCAGACGTCCTCAATCAGCAGTTTACAAGCCTTGCAGTGGGTTCCTTGAATGGTGAAGGTGGTTTTCATAATGAATAGGTTAAAGGGGTGTGGAGGGCACGACGTTCACAGTGGCAGTGAACATTCCCATCGAACAAGTGATGAGGAAGTCACTTTGAGGATTCTCAATAGGACCGAGTTCATTTTCGCCAGGGCTTAGAGTGGTCGATAAATTGAACTCTGGCACGGTGAGTGCGCTGATGCAGCCTCCAACGGTTTCATTCATGGTCGCTTTGATGAGCGTTGGCTTCCCCGCTTCAATGGTGAAAGAAGAAGGAGAATACCCATAGTTGGTCACTTCTAGGTTGATGACCTGCATGCCGTCCTCCTCCGTGACACTAAGCGAGCCAGATGTGTCAGACCCTTCCACAGCAGGTCCACTGAAGAATCCATCCACATCCACGCCCGTGAGGATGAGTCCACTCTTAAAGTTGAGCAGAGCCAGCAAAAGCACCAAAGAACCCGAGAAACGAAGAAAGAGACGAGCAAGTCGCCCCTCAGCCGTGGCTGAAATGATGCTTATTCCTAGTAGAGCTGGCAAAGTTCCTAAAGCAAAGACGAACATCATGAGCGCGCCTTCCATAAAACCACCCGAAGCCAAGGCAGCGAGTTGCAAGGATTGAGTGAATCCACAGGGCAAAAAGAACGTGAGCGCCCCTAAAGCAAACGGCGCAAAGGGATGTTCATGTTCAGAGAGATTCGCAATCCAATGCGAAACGGCTTTTGGGGGCTTAATTAGAAAACTGCCCTTGGGGATGATTTTTAGAATAGAAAGGGCCAAGTAAAACATCACGAGAGCGATCACAATGTTCATGAAGCCCGTCATGCGGGTGCTGAGAGCAATGGACTGGCCCAAAATGCCCACCACACCTCCTAAAAAGAAGTAAGAAATTAGGCGACCAAGATTGAATGAAAGAAGAGGTTTAAATTTCTGCCAACGAGACTCAGCTTGATGCACTTGGTTATGCTTTGCAGCCATGCTCAGGAGCAGCCCGCCCGTCACCGCCAAGCAACTGGAAGTCCCAGCCACGAGGCCAATCACAAAGACTCCAGCTAAAGTTGTTGCCCCTTCCACCGAGGGAGCGAGTGAAAAAATATCAAAACCTTTCAAAACTTGGTAAAGGGCAAAAATTAGCAATAGCGAGGCCCCGATCTCAACCCACTTTTGATCGTTGGTTTCTAGTTTTTTCACAGACTCTTTTGTCAAAGAGTATCCAGCTTCCTGAATGGCAGCTTCAATTACTTCTGGAGCGGGTGGATTCTCAGCATCCACTTTAAGAACCGTAAAACCAGTGCGGTGATTGGAATGCACTTTAAGCACGCCAGGAATTTTCTTGAGTTTTCGTTCAACCATGAGTTCGCAGCTCCCGCAGGTCATGCCCTGAACGGTCAGCCTAATCGAGTTGTCGTTATTTTCCATAATAAATAAAGAATTAAGAATACGAGCTTCTCAATTCTTTTCTATATTCGAAGAACCGTGGTCTTTGTCGAAGAGAACGGAGGAAATTTCGGTGGAGAGTGAAACCTTAGGGTATCAAAAGATTGAGACGAAAGGCTGATGGTGGCGTGCGCTACCTGTGCCGAGAGTTCGGGCGAAAGAGGGCTTGAGAGAGTCAAAACCTCCTCGCCTTCATTCACATGGTTCAAGCAATGAGTTTCTGAGCAGTCTTCTTGCGCCACTTCAGCTGTTTCGTGATGCATCAAACTCATACCGATCTGCATGGGGCAAATAGTATGGAGCGAGAGCAAACCGAGAAGGAGAAAGCCAAAGATTTTCACCGCTTCAGTCTAAGGTAAACTGGCTTTCATGTAAACAATCCTCAGTCTTCAACAAACAGGAAAAACTCGACTCTCTATCCCCTAGGTCTTAGGGTCATAGGTTCAAATGATGCACTTCTAAAAAAGTGAGGAGGAAGACTTGAGCGTGCGTAGTCTTTTTTCGTTGGGTCTCGTAGGCCCCGACGGCAAGAAACACTTGAGACGGTACAAAAAGGAATTATTTGTAATGGGAGTCTCAATTGACTTATAATACCCCCTATGGGTATTATGGGTACATATGAGAAAAGACATCAAGCTCAAAGCCATTCGTCGTCTAAAAATCATTGAAGGTCAAATTCGTGGTCTTCAAAAAATGGTTGAGGATGAGAGCTACTGCGTAAATATAATCACTCAATCCAGCGCAGTTAAAGAAGCACTCTCTGGCATTGAAGATTTGGTCTTAGAGAACCACCTCTCCACTCACGTTATCGAGCAAATGAAAAATGGAAAAGAAGATCAAGCCGTTGAAGAAATACTGAAGGTTTACAAGCTTGCTCAAAAGAAAAAATAATACGATCTAAACTCTAGGTATGAAATCACTAAAGACGAAAATCTTGTGGATGCTGATTGTGGGATTGAGCCTACTCCAGTTCTCCTTTGCCCTACTAATGAGCAACCAAGGGCATGAAAATACCTGCGCATTTAGTGAGCACTGCATCCTTGAGTCAGCAGTAAATCAAAGTGAAGCAGTCCTCCCACTACTACTCACCTTAGCTGTTCCAGTATTTTTTGTTTTTCTTTCTCACTCTGAAAATAAATCTTCCTTAAATTTTGTACCGCTGCGTCCAGATACAAACCTTCTCCGGCGTACCTTAAAAGGAGTCATACAGAGAGAGTGACAGGCGATTGAGTCGATTTAGCCTATAACTCACTGATATGAAAAAAATACTTTCACTCCTACTTGGCACGGCACTCATTTTAAGTGCTTGCCAAAGTCAAAATACAGATACGGTGCAAAAAGAAAGTTCACTTGATAAAAAGGTCTATGTTGCCGTAGAAAACGACAATGAAGTTGCCGTTTTCGATCCCACCTCAGGCATTATTTTAAAGAGAGTAGACCTTCCGGGCATGCCCCATAACGTTCAAGTTTCGCCATCTGGGGAAACGGTTTGGGTGACAGTGAATGCAATGGGTGAAGAGGAAGGTGAAAAAGAGGAAATGCATTCAAGTGGAAGCGATCTTGCAGAAGAAGACCAATTGGTTGTTATCTCTACAGAAACCGACGAAATCATGCAGCGAGTGACTTTGGGAACCGACTTGCACCTCGCCCACGTTGTTCTCAGCCCAGACAGCCAATGGGTCTATGCTACGGCACAAGAAGGAAATGAAATCTTCATAGTAAACGCAAAAACATACACACTTGAAAAAACAATAGAGCTTCCAGAAGGAGCTGAGCCTCATGGTTTGCGATTGAGTACCGATGGAAGTCTGGCCTATGTGGCCCTCATGGGAGCAAAAGGAATGGGCATCTTAAATCTCGCAACGGAAGACCTTGAAGTCGTTAACTTCAATGATGCAGTGGTGCAAACGGGGGTCACTCTCGATGGGAAGTGGACATTTGCCTCTCTTTATTCCACCAAACAGTTAGGCCTTTACAACATAGAAACAAAAACGGTCAGCAAAGTGTCACTTCCAGAAGCCAAGGGACCAGTACAGGTTTATGCGACTCCCGATTCTCGTTATGTCTATGTTGCCGATCAAGGCTTTTACTTCGACCAGCCCACAAACGATAAAGTTTATAAGGTCGATCTAGAATCTCAAGAAGTTGTGGCAACCATCACGGCTGGAGAAGGGCCTCATGGTGTGGCCATTTCCAAAGATGGTTCGCAGGTCTACATCACCAATATTGTGAGTGGGGATCTCTCCATCATTGATACAAAAACGGATCAGGTAATCAGAACAATCGAAATAGGAGACGCTCCCAATGGAGTGAGTGTTTGGGAGCGAGAAACAAGTGAACCATCGGTTTCTCTGACTGAGGTGAATAGCATCTCTCACTCACATGGAATAGCCGTGGCGATTGATGATCCAAGCAAACTTTATATTGCGACTCACGAAGGGCTACTGGTTTTGAAAAATGATAAGGATTTGTATCGTATTGGAAGCACGACACACGACTTGATGGGCTTCACCGTTGACGGCAAAAATCCGATGACTTTCTACGCCAGTGGACACCCTTCGTTTGGTGGTAATAGTGGCTTTCAAAAGACAACGGATGGCGGTGAAACATGGAATAAAGTATCGGATGGGATTGATGGACCTGTTGATTTTCACGCCATGACGGTGAGTCCAGTAAACCCAGATATTGTTTACGGTTACTTCCATTCGAAAATTCAAAAAAGCATCGATGGTGGTACAACTTGGTCATTGCTCCCAAGCCAGCCAGAAAGCATCTTCAGTCTAGTGGCAGATAGGGTGGATGAAAAAACACTCTACGCAAATACAAAACAAGGCATTTGGGTGAGCAAAGACGGCGGTGAAAGCTGGGCATCACTTTCAGACGATTTAGCCTCCAGCGCAGTTTTAACTTTGGGTCAAAATCCTCAGGATACAAACGAAATGCTTAGTTTCTCTGATGCTCTTGGCCTGGCTTCGAGCAGTGACAGCGGAAAAACTTGGACCTCTGTTTCAGGAGCACCGGATGCCATTCTCTACTTCATGACTTATTCATCCACTGACCCTAAGTTTGTTTACGCTATAGACGGGAACAGCGAAATCTATAAGAGTGAGGACGGAGGAATGAATTGGCAAAAAATCTACTAACCCAATCTACACAATGAAAAAACCCTCACTTCTCCTAACGTTTTTTATTCTCACATTTTTGACAGCCTGCCAAAGTACGAGTCAAGACTCAACAATGGAAGAAACTTCCGAAGCACCTTTGGCCTCAAGTACTCAAATCGTAGAGCTGAAGGATGGGGACACCTACGATCTTGAATCCTCATTTGTTGAGAAAGAACTCAATGGCTCACTCTACAAAATGTTGGCTTATAACGGTTCTATTCCCGGCCCCACGCTCAAGGTGAAACAAGGTTCTACTATCACGATCAACTTCACAAACAACACAGACATTGAAACCACTCTCCATTCGCACGGAGTACGTTTAGACAACGCTTTCGATGGAGTCCCGGACGTGACCCAAGAGGCAATCCAGCCAGGAGAAACGTTCACATACTCAGTTCGCTTCGATGATTCAGGTGTATTTTGGTACCATCCTCATTTAAGAGAAGACTACGCCCAAGACATGGGACTCTATGGCAATTACATCATCGTTGCCGATGAAGAAGACTGGTCCCCAGTGAATAGAGAAGAAACCTTGATGGTCGATGACATCCTTATGCAAGGAAACGAACTGGCCTCCTATTCCTTTAATGAAGTCACTCACACCCTCATGGGTCGCTTTGGAAACACCATGCTGGTGAACGGCAGCACGGATTACGGACTGACGGCAAAGAAAGGTGAAGTCATACGCTTTTACATCACAAACACGGCCAACACTCGAGTTTTCAATCTTAGCATTCCCGGCGCACAAATGAAATTGGTTGGAGCAGACAATGGACTCTATGAACACGACGAATGGGCAGACGAGGTTTTGCTTGGGCCATCCGAGCGCGCAATTGTTGAGGTGATGTTTTCAGAATCAGGTGACTTCTCCTTAGTCCACAAAACACCAGATAGAACTTATACCTTGGCAGATTTCCAAGTCTCCGACGAAGAGATATCTGAATCTTACGCCACTGACTTCAATACTCTTAAAACACACCAGAGCACCATCGCCAGTATCGACCCCTATCGCTCTAGTTTCGAGAGCGATATAGATAAGTTTCTATCCATTGACCTAGATATGAAGGGCATGGGAGGTTCTCACTCCATGCACGGTGGAATGATGATGGATGATTCAGAGATGGGGATGATGAATGATGGAGAACCGATTGAATGGGAAGACACCATGAGCATGATGAATAGCACTTCAAACACAGACACATTGGAGTGGCAGCTCTTAGACGAAGACACGGAAAAAACGAACATGGACATCGACGACTGGAACTTCAAAGAGGGCGACTTGGTGAAAATTCAAGTAGCCAATCCCGACGACACCACCCATCCAATGCAGCATCCGATCCATATACACGGTCAACGCTTCCTGATCTTGTCCGTAGACGGAGTGAAGTCAGATAACTTAGTTTGGAAAGACACCGTTCTTATTCCAGCCGGATCCACGGTTGAACTCTTGGTTGAGATGTCCAACCCTGGTGACTGGATGATTCACTGCCATATTCCAGAGCATCTTGAAAGCGGCATGATGATGCCTTTCAAAGTTTCTTCCCTCTAAATTTTCAGCATAGGTATGATAATCACTGCCCTACTCTACATTCTGCTTATATTCCTAGGCTTAGTCGTAAGCCAAGAAATATTTCATCGTTATCCAAGGTTCACCTTGGCATTTTTCGGAGTCGCTTCGATTATCCTTTTCCCTTGTTGGATATTATTAATAGGGGTCTCCGATTGGTTCCTTTGGGCCAAGGTGTTCTCTGTTGTGACCGGAATCATTCTACTTTCTCTATTAAGAACTACAAAGCTAGGAAACACCAAACTATGCCAATGGTCTATTTATTTCTTTCTGGTTTTCAACATTCTTGAGGCAGTTATTAGAGATTTTGAGACAGGGAATCTCGCGAATTATTTGAATGCCACGGCTGGTATTTTGTTGATTGTGACTTTGGCTAAAATAAATACGATCCATATCGATACCAAAGGAAAGTATAAGGATTTGTACTGGAGTGATATGACCTTGGCATGGATCATCGGCTACACTCTATGGAATTGGGTTTTCATTTATCTGAATCTTGGGGAGGGCGCCATTCCGCAGCTCGCCGTACTTGGATCCGCTTTGGTTATTGGACTCCTCAATAAAGAGAGGTGGCTTCAGGCAAGAGTTTTTACGCTTGGAACCTATTTTATTGTGTTCCACACGTACCCGCACCTCAATCCATTCCCCCCTCTATATGGGTATGACAACCCGGCTGGATTTTTACTGTCTTTGATCTCAGTTGGATTTATGGCAGTTTACACAGTTTTCTTCATACGACGTTCTACCCTAACAAAAAAATCAAATGTTTAATCAAGAATTCAAAACGAAAGTTGTACACCGGCAAACCAGTGGGTTAAACGTGACTCATTTATCAGATCAATAACAACTAAATATATGGAAAATTCATCCTGTTGCAGTCCAAAAAATTCATCTCCAGTGAAAGACGTCGTTTGTGGCATGGAGCTCACTCCCACAGAAGACACACTCCAAGTCGCTCACAAAGGGTGCATCTACTATTTTTGTAGTACGGCTTGCAATGATCAATTCGTCACTGATCCAGAAAAATACCTCAGTACGGCGGCTAATTAATCATTTAACCTTAAATATATGAAGTTCTCAAAATTACTACATATTGCCAGTATTTTAGTAGGCTTCGCCGGAGTCATCACCTTCTTAGCTGCCATGTTTGGAGGGGCGGACAACCTGGTGTTTGGCGTCACAAAGGCTGACGCTTTGGCCTGTACAGCGATTCTTATTCTCATCGCAATCTGGGCACAAATTGCCACCATTCATCACATGATGCTCGAGAAGAAAGGTGAACTTATTTAATCGCTAACTCAATAAGCATATGGAATTCTCAAAAAGAACATGGGGAATCATTCTGGTCATCGGCATCGTTGGACTTATATTTCTTTTAAAGTCACATACGTCACATATCTTGTCAGTCCTGCCGTATCTGATCTTACTCGCCTGCCCATTGATGCACCTTTTCGGACACGGAGGGCATGGTGGACATAAAAATTAGTATTTATGACTCAATTTGCTCTTAAAATCAGGGCTGTTCTATGGGGAGGTCTAGGGGCCTCCCTGCTTCTCATCCTTTTCTTTTCAGTTGTCAGCTTAATTTCGGGATGGGATTTTGCTCAAAATCAGTTTGCCCAGTTTTGGATCTACATCCTTCCACTAGCACTCGGTTTTGGACTGCAAGTAGGACTGTACGCTTATCTGAAAATGAGTATCGCTCATCATTGTCCTACTGGAACAGGGAAAGCATTGGCTGTTTCGGGAACGAGTTCCACACTTGCCATGATCTCCTGTTGCGCCCATTACCTGGCCAATATCATCCCGATTTTAGGAGTATCCGGTTTCTTAACCGTAATCCCTGAGTATCAAAAGGAACTTTTCCTCGTCGGACTTGCCTTCAATGTTTTCGGTTTGGTCTACATCACGAAGCAAATTCTAAATTTTAAAAAACAAGCATGAAAAAATCTTCAATGCTAAGCTTAGGATTTATTGCCATTTCCATTTTGGCGGTGCTGGTTTTCTACTGGCTGACAATCAAAAATGAAGACCAACAAGATACAAATACCCTGACGAGTGATGAAGGAGGAGTCACAGTAACCGTTACGCCGATCACCCCATTGAATCCCGGCGGCTGGCAGTTTGAAATTGAGCTGAACACGCACTCCGGTGAACTACCGGAAGATCTAAAGAGTCACGCAGAGCTGCTAACCGACGCTGGGCAAACCCTTTCGGCTTTTTCTTGGGAAGTGTCCAGCGAGCAATCTCATCATCAGGAAGGAATCTTAAGTTTTAGCAGGACAGAGATTGAACCCGCCTCTATTGAGCTTATTTTGAAAGGCGTTGGAGGCGTTGAAGAGCGCAGTTTTAAATGGGATTTAAGCAATTAATTCCCATGTACGACGGCTTCATCCTGATCTTCATTGCATTGGGCTTGCTAAATATAAAAAGTATGGTATATTGAGCTTAATATGGGCGGAAGATTAAACACTGCAATCGGGATAGGAGCCGTATTAGGTCTAGCTTACCTCGCTTTCCCTCATGCCTTAAAAGAGGCCGAAAAAGTAGAAGGGGTGGCCGTTGAGGCGACACCACCTCGAATTCTGAAAGAAGATGACCACTTTCCTCAACTTCGCCGTTCCATCGCAGAAGAAGCCTCCGACTGCGTGAATGGAATAGACTACAACTCACTCGATTATAGAAGTTCTACTCATACTTGGGCCTGCGAGCCAAATGACGACAATCCTTTTGAAATGCATTGCACTGGCGAACATGTTTCAATGCCAGGAATAGAATCCGACACAAAGAAGCCAGAATTAACCTTCACTTTGGATGCAGACGAAACCTGTTCTGCTCTTCTGAAGAGATTCGAAACGGAAGCCTACTATGCAATCGCAGATGCAAGGAATGATCCAGATGAAGAAAGGACTAAAGAAGAAACCCGCAAGAGACTCAGAGCGAAGCTATCCACACTGTTGGACGGTGGAGCTGACTGCCAAATCGGTAAAGTCACTAAAAAAAGTGAAGGTGGAACTTTTGAATACACGGCCCTCAAATGTATGGATGGTGGTGAAGAGCTTTCTGATCAACCTGAGAATGGAATCCTTAGTGCTTTTATAGCCACCGACGCTGACAAGCTTGAACTAATAGGCTCCCCAGACACAGTTGAAAGCTGGAGTTATCACCCTTTGACATGGGAAGAGGCCTGCAGACAGTGGAACGACGATCTGATCCAAGCAATTTACAGAAAAGGATGGGTCACTGAAGCCAAAGAGGGATTGATCAAGGAGTACCTTGAAAATTGTCAATGATCCAACTGGCGGTCACCCGCGCTTGCTTTGATTTAAATTTAGGACTTGTTAGGCTTTGTCGTATCTTATTTCACCAGGCAGGCCTATGATTAACGCATTCAAATGACACAAACGATATGACCACCACAAGTTGGCTGTCCATTCTACCTCCAGTCATAACCATTGTTTTAGCGATGTGGTCAAAGAAAGTTTTGCCATCCCTCCTATTGGGTTTATTGATAGGCGCTTACTTGCTGAATCCAACGCCGATAGGAGGCCTTGAAACAGCCTTAGAAAACATCGTGAAAATCCTGTCCGATCCCATGAACTTGCAGGTCTTGCTGTTTCTTTACCTGTTCAACGGTTTGATCACGCTCATTAAAAACTCTGGCGGGATGGATGCGTTCTCCCGCTGGCTAGGCAAATATGTGAAGAGTGACCGTGGAGTCCTTTACACTTTGTGGGCACTCATTCCTGTTACTTTTATTGACTGTGATTTCAGAATCGTTGGATCGGGTTCCATCATGCGTTCTCTGGCTGAGAAAAATAAAATTGGGAAGGAGCGACTGGCCTTCATGATCAACAACACGGCAAGTCCAGTGGTAGAACTGATTCCTATCGCCACGACTTTTGTGGGATTCAACATCGCCAACATCAGCCAGGCATTGGAAGCAGCTGGAGTACTCGAAAAACAATCCGCCTACAGCGTTTTGCTCCACGCGATTCCTTTTGAGTTCTACAGCATTGTGGTTTTACTCATCACATTCAGTACCATTTTTTTTCAATGGAAGAAACCTTCCGCAGAAAAAGAAATGCACCACACCCAGGAGGATCACGAAGGAAAGGATATGTCCATGGGCGCTGAAAAGCCACAAATAAAACCACGCATCTTCAACCTGATAGTTCCGATGTTAACAGTGGTCTCCCTCAGTTTTATTTTCTTCTGGAATTTCGCCACAGACCCGAACATGGCCATGTTACTGGCTTTGTCGATTTCAATAGTTGTCACAGGCATACTTTACGTCTTCCAAAAGTACCCTTTAAAGAAAATGACCGAAGATATGATCTCGGGAGGAAACGAACTGATGAGGATATTGATTATCCTCGTAATCGCATGGGCTTTGGGTGACGTTTCGCAGGAATTAGGTTTGAGTGATTTTATTCAGCAGCTTTTGGGGAATCAGCTACCCATATGGAGTATTCCTGTATCACTTTTTCTCATCTCTTCACTTGTGACTTATTTTATTGGGGAGGGTTGGGCCACAGCTTCACTAATTATGCCTTTTGCAATTTTTATTGCTGTATCCAGTGGCGTCTCAATTCCAATTTGTGTAGCAGCAGTCATAACTGGTGGAACCTTTGGAGACACCACTTCACCAGTAGCCGGAATGACCAATATGGCATCTGGTGTCACCGGCGCTGATCATATGAAGTATCTAAAATACGCTAACCCATACAACTTCGCTTCAGCAGGCATCGCCGCAGGTTTGTTTTTAATAGCAGGATTTTTGTATCATCAATAATTGGGACAATTCGATTAAGAATGAAGCTCTAATCAAACTGAATAGTTCTTTCCTCCAGACTAGTACTAAAGCGACCATTTTCGTGTTTGACCAAGGTGGATCTCGGCTTTAAGCCTAGGATCAGGTTTTCCTTTATGAGAAAAACAAAACAGTAAGCATCGTCATCTTGAGATGTGATGACCCTGGCTTTCAACTTGCCTTGTCGGATGAGCTTCCGCGCAGTTTGATGTTTAATCTTGAAGTAATGATCCAGTTCCCACATGGAGTACCACGAGTCTTTGTCCTGACAGATTTTCCCAGGCACTACCCGCTTCTCCACAGCACGCTGGCAGACCAAGCACTTGATTCCATATTTATCGTACCAAGTCTCTTCATCACTAACGTATTTGCCACATATAAAACAAGTGTATGGACCGCCATTGATATGGAAGCCTTTAGGCTCATCTTTCAGCCTCAGTTTTCTCGCACGTTCTACCTGAGCCCCTTTGAGCAGAACTTCAAAAAGGCCTAAAAGCCTACTGGCGGATTCATAAGCCTCAGCATGAGAGATCTCTTTCCCATACTTTTTCTTATAAATCTCCTGAAATTCACGAACAGCTTCATCAGATAGTTTCATAGAGGTTAAAAGTTAATCAAATAAATTTAACCTTAAAATAGCAAGAACGGCTCTCTCATAAGCAATACTGCATTCTTCCTCGTCATCGCAAAAAGTAATCCTCAAATTGAACCTGTTCTTGCCCTTGTTTTTAGTGTGTTTGGTCATAGGCGTGAACAGAATAGAGTTAATTCTATTTCGTTTTAGGAACTGCTCTCTCCCTGTAATGCTCTAAAAAGGAATTGATGCGGCACATATATTCGTTCGCCTTATGAATCATAAGAATATAAGCATCAGCGACACCTTCATCTGAGAAATTTTCAAAGATACGCAATTTGCAGCCTCCTTTGGTTAGGCCAAAACGGAACATGTCTCCTTTCGGATCGTAAGTGCTGAAGCTCGCTAGCAACTGTATGAAAGCCTTGTAATGGATTTCCGTATGTCTTCCGTTAACAGATTCAAAGCCATCAATTTTGGGAGAAACATCCAACAGTTGTTCATACAATTTTTTAAGATCATGTGTCCTTTCTATATCTTGAAAAATAGGTGTTTCAAAACCACAGAAATTGACGTTAAAATGTATCGATTTCAGCATCAGCTCTAAACCTAGTCTTATCATGGATAAAGTAGGAGCTTGATGGAATGGATTATTATCTCTTCCTGGGAAAAATGATATTTCGAAGGGGCTAATGGGCATAGATAGTTCGACGTCAGCTGTATTTTTTTCGAGCTCCAATAACCTAATAGCAGCGACGAAGTAACTCTGTGCCATTTTATGAAACTGAAAACCTTTTTCACCAACTTCCATGTGCTATATTTTAGCACGACTAATCCAAAAGTATGATCGATAAAAAACAAGTCGACGAGTGGAAACAGCTCGTACTCACCAATCCCAAACGACTACAGGAAGAGGAAGATGTGATCAGTAAATACGGCCAGATCTTTCACCCATCCAACCTTGACCGCCTCACAAAGGAAGATTTCAAATCGTTCCTTGTAATCAAAAACAATCGGCATTGGGATGGAATCCATCGTCAGGGCAACATGATCACAGAAAATATGCCGAGGCTCATTGGGGCGTTGAAGATCCTCTTGGACGAAACACGGTCTCTTAAAGAGCGTTTGGACGACCTATTCCCGCCCAAAGGGCCTTCAATGATCAAAGGCTTAGGCAGGGCCATAGTAACGCCCATTCTGCTTGTAGTTCATCCCGAAAGATACGGCGTATTCAATACGAAGAGTGAAGCAGGTTTGGAGGCAGCTGGGCTACTCCCAAATTTGAAAGGAAAAAGTTTTGCGGAACGATACATTGCTGTAAATGAAGTCTTGAGGCAGTTCGCCAAAGAGCACGAGCTTACTCTCTGGCAAACAGATGAGATTGTAGGCTGGCTCTCACTTGGTAATAAACCAATTGGCAGTGAGGAAGATGAGGATTCGGAAGAAGTAGAAGCCATACTTCAGAAAGAAGGTGTAACAGACGTGGCTGAATTCGGACTCGAAAAGTTCTTGGAGGAATTCCTCGTGTACAACTGGGATAAAACCCCTCTGGGTGCAACCCACTCAATTTTTGAAGAGGATGGCGATCTAATCGGCCAGCAATACGACACCAAGATCGTAGGGCGCATTGATATTCTCGCCAAAAGCAAAGATGGGAATGAGTGGTTGGTTATTGAATTAAAACGAGGCAGATCCAGCGACGAAGTAGTTGGACAAGTGCTCAGGTACATCGGCTTCGTAACGGAACATTTAGCTAGTGAAGGTGAAACGGTGAAAGGCCTCATCATTTTAGGTTCCCATGATGACCGCATCCGCTATGCACTCAAGACACTCCCAAACGTTTCATTGCAAACTTACGAGGTGAATTTCAAGTTGAATAACATGGAATGAGTACTCCACAACTTATGACAAACTCCTGAGGCGGGTCTTTACCTGAGGTGCTCCAAAATCTGCAATGTACGGAAAAAAACATTGCCATGATCACTTGTACTGATACGCGCTAGCTTCCTCATGGCTGTTATTTTTTCTGTATAGATTCCATTGATCACCAGCTCCAATGATTGGATTTGTTTCAATTCACTTGTAATGGCTCCATTAGGAACTCTAGGAGACCAGAACATGAACCGCTTATTTTTGAAATGTGACAGGAACTCTTCAGCATACTCTTTTTGTCTTTGATGCTTGTCCTGGATTTTTTTTACAGTCCCTGCATTTCCATTACCATAATCCACGCCATTCAGATGAGTCGTGACCTCACAAATAAAAACGGTATTCGTCTTGAAATTCATTCCGATTACATCTAGTTCGCCAAGACCCTTGATGCCACCGCCAGTAGGCCTCACGTTGTAGTCGATGACATCACATTCTTCAACGAGTTTTAGGTAGGCTCCAACAATGTATTCTCCGATGTCAGTTTTCATCGTGTGAGTTAATAGGGTTTTTCTTCATACGAAATACGTCCGATAAGTTTCCCACGAATTTGGCAGTTTTCTACTGCAATGGACTCAAAGTCAGCATTTTCTGGTTTCAACATAATGGATTGTGGCTTCTTGTAGACCCGCTTCAGGGTAGCACGCTCTTCAGTAGGGTCATCACCTAAAATAACCACTCCAATATCTCCATCATCCACATCGTTTTGCTTCCGAATGACTAGGATATCTTTATCGCTAATGCCAGCATTGATCATACTAAAACCTTCTGCATAAAGACCGTAAAAAGGCCCTGCTCCTTTCAACATGCCTTTCGGCACACTGATGACCTCCGAAGCCTCTTCAAACACCTCAATAGGTTCTCCACAGGCAATTTTGCCAAGGATTGGTATGCCTTGGGTATGACCAAAAATCTCAACACCACGCCCTTCTGATTTAGAGGATGATTTTAAGTACCCCTTTTTCTCTAGGTTTTTGACGTGATTATAAACAACGCTTGGAGACACATCCAAACCTCTACCCGCCTCTTCATAAGTTGGAGGACGTTGGTTCGCTTGAATGAATGTCTCATAATAATGAAACACCTTTTGTTGGCTTGATGTCAGACTTTCGAGCATGGCGTGGAGTAACTTCATCTACATGATACCACTCCTGATAGCGCCAAGTCTACGCATTTTCGTAATAAGTTCTTGTGTATTCTCTTTTTATTCGCTATAGTTGTTCCGTTTCTTAATTTTACAGATATGGCAACAAATCCTCCAAAAGGTGACGGCAGGCGACAAGGAGCTGTCCGTGATCGCAAGCAAGTTTATAATCCCAAGACTGACGTTTGGACCAAAATGGGGGACAACGGAAAATTCATGGATGGCAAAAAGTCATCAGGACCCTTCAAAGGCGTCACTAAAATCAATAAACCTTAACCACAATTATCATGGCAGACTTACAGGTAACATGCATCATAAAGCCCAATATTGATAGCACTCACGAACACATCACCCACCTTGGTGGGTACGGCTGGCTTGCGACAAGGGAAAAGGTCATTCAAAACATCGAAAGTAAGACGGATACGTTTTATGTTTTAGATCCCATCAATCGTCGTCGATCCGATGTTGGAGTTGTGCGCGAGCTTGGACACAATCCTTATTTGCGGACTTATGCGGATGGGTATTACAATAACAACCTCCTTTCTTTAGATCAGTGTCCAACACGCTAAGGACTGATCGGGCTCATGGGTCTACCCGTTCACAAATGTAGATATGCAAAATTTCAACAATATGGTCACAGCTTCAGGGATACAAATGGATTACGCTGGAACGAATAACGTGAGCAATTTTATCGAGAGACTAAACGACGTGGCCGACATCCTCAAGGAGTTAGAAGAAGCACTATTGAAACCAGTAAGAGTAATTCACGGATGGATCAAGGATGACACATTTGATTTAGAATTGGAAACAGTCCAAATCATGCGCTCAAAACCTGGAGAACTAGCCATTGTTTTTAAGCATGATTGTGTAGTTGTTTGTGGCAAGAAAATTTATCCAAAAATGAATTCCGTTCACGTTTTAGTGATACGAGCATTGATTGAAACACAGGATGAGTTTGGAATTTGTACGGAGCGACAGATAGAGAATCTTCTTCGGGATCAGGGTCTGCCACCACGTGAAGGAGAAAAAATGAAAGATAGAATCCGTTTAGGGATCAGAGCGGCTAAAAGATTTTTGAATTTAGAAGATAGTCAAATCGGCCTGAATGGGGTGTTTGCAAAGAGAATACGAAACAGGGGTTATCTTGTAGATAATACGGTGAGGACATAATTCAAAAACGGGAGAAGTGTGTTTGAAAACGGGAGATTCTCCCGTTTTTTTGTTCATAGCAAAATGGGGACGATTTTTTAACCCCATTCAAATGGACAATCCAAAATCAGTTCTCGTTCCAATTAAAAATCTTAACCCTTCTCCCTACAATCCTAGAAAAATAAACCCAGAAGCATTTGAACAGATCAAAGAAAGCATAAAACGCTTTGGGCTCTTAGGACCTATTATCGTCAATAATGCTCCGAACCGGAAGAATATTGTAATCGGAGGGCATCAGAGAATGAGGGCAGCTATTGAATTAGGATTCGATCAAATCCCAGTGCTTTACGTCAACATTCCTGATGAAGACAGAGAGCGCGAATTGAATATCAGGTTGAACAAAAATACTGGAGAATGGAACTTTGACCTTCTTCGTGAATTTGATCTAGACCTTCTCACGGATGTCGGGTTTTCTCCTGAAGATTTACAGAATCTCTGGGATGACGTATTCGAAACAGAGGATGACGACTTTGACATCGAGGAAGAACTGAAAACAATCAAAGAAGTTTTTGTTAAGGAAGGAGACTTCTATCAACTGGGCCAGCACGTGCTGGCATGTGGAGATAGCACTGACCCAAACACTGTAAAGAAGCTCGTAGGTGATAAAAAGGTACACCTGATATCAGGCGATCCTCCTTACAACATCGGCCTTTCCTACGACAAAGGGATAGGTGGGACTAAATCAAAATACGGAGGAACCAAAGTCAACGACAACAAATCAGATGAAGCTTATAGAGCGTTCCTCAAGAAAACTTTAGAGAACGCACTCACCGTTTCGCAGTCAGATACACATATTTTTTACTGGTGCGACGAAAGGTATATCTGGATATTACAAACTCTCTATGCAGAGCTGGGCGTAAAGAGTCAGCGAGTGTGTTTTTGGATTAAAAACTCGGCCATGGTCACGCCACAAATTGCCTTCAATAAAACCATTGAACCAGTGATTTATGGGACGCGTGGAAAACCATTCTTATCCAGCTACCACACATCTTTCACTGAGATCATGAACAAAGAGGTAGGCACGGGTAATCGTGCGCATGATGACGTGCTCGACTTGTTGGACATTTGGCTTGAAAAGCGGCTTCCGTCGGCAAGCTATTCCCATCCCACGGAAAAGAGCCCAACCATCTATGAACGCATGCTCAGACGTTGTACCAAGCCAGGAGATTACGTCCTAGAACTCTTCGGTGGAAGCGGATCCATTATGGCAGCATGCCAGCAAATGAACCGCCGTTGCCTCCTCATAGAACTAGATCCTTTATTCGCATCTTTAATTATTCGACGTTATGAAAAACTCACCAACCAAAAAGCCCTCAAGCTCAATTGAGCGAGGGAGCTTAATACAACTCGGAAATCATCTCCTCTACTGCGGGAGTGCCACAAACAAAGAAGATGTGGAGACCCTCATGCAGGGGCAGAAAATAGACCTCATTGCGACAGATCCGCCCTATGCAATAGCCGTTGTCGAAAGCAAAGACGAACTGTCCAGTCGGCACATCCCTATCGCCAACGACCAGCTCCAGTCGCACGAGCAGTATGTGGAGTTCACACGGCAGTGGCTCAAAGGGTGTAAAGGCCACCTAGCCGATAAGAATGCTTTCTATGTATTCAACTGCGACCGCATGATCCACGCTCTTTTGGACGGACTCAAAGGCGAGCAGTTTTCATTCAAACAGTTACTTGTGTGGCTCAAAACGTCCGCAAACATCGGGAGGCTCGATTACCTTCCCCAGACAGAGCTGATCGCGTACGGGTGGCATGGGACACACAAATTTTACAAGTCCAAGGATCGAAACATTCTGATCTATCCGAAGACAAAAAATAACAAGCTGCACCCCACTATGAAACCTGTGCCGCTTATGCGTCACTTGATTCTAAACTCATCCAAATTAGGAGGAGTTGTTTACGACCCATTCGCGGGTTCTGGCAGCACTCTTGTTGCTGCGGAACAGGCGAAACGCCGTTGCTTTGCAATGGAGCTTGAACCCAAGTACTGCCAAGTCATTGTAGATCGATACAAAAAACTCACAGGAATCGATCCTGTTCTCTTAACGCAATCCACATGACCACAGAGTCTAAGCAAGATGTTCGAAAAGAACAGCTTATAAGTCAGCTAGGAAAAATGCCAATCGTTCGTGCAGCTTGTGAAAAAATGGGCGTCAGCAGAGCCACCTACTACAGGTGGCTCAGAGATGATGACGAGTTCAGAGAGGCTGCTGAGAAGGCTCTGCAAGGTGGCAAGGATGAGGTGAATGACGTTGCAGAGGCTCAACTCATCAAGGCAATCCAGTCTGGAAACATGACAGGAATCATTTACTGGCTCAAAAATCATCACATCGATTACAACTCAAAGTTGGCACAAAGGCAGCTCATACAAAGAAAGAACGATGTGCTCAATAAAACAGAAACAGAAGTTCTACAAAAAGCCCTCAAACTTTTAAACACTAAAAATTCCTTTACCCCCTCTTCCAATGAATGACTTTCTTTTTGAGGCACTGAAAAGTGCAAAAGTCCGACCAGAACTTACTCGTCACTCAATCAAGGCCTACATGTCTGTCTACTTCCATGAACACATGGAGTATGATTTCGCGCCTTTTCACCAAAACTTCTTTGATGCTTGCGAGGAAACAAAGCTCAAGTACGTGATTGTAAGTGCCTTCCGTGAGTCAGCTAAAACGACGATATTCACGACTTGTTTTCCTCTGTGGTCGATCATGGGCACTCAGGGGCTTAAGTTTGTTTTGATTGTGGCAAAGACTAAAGACCAAGCCGAACGTTATTTGGAAAACATAAGGATTGAATTGGAAACGAATGAGCTTTTAAAACAAGATCTAGGGCCTTTCAAAATTGAAAAAAAATGGCGAAGGGCAAAGTTGGTCAAGCACGGACATTGATCTCACCTACTACGGTGCGAGGATAACCATCGTATCTCAGAATCAGGGCTACCGAGGAATCAAGTACGGACATCATCGCCCTGAACTCATAATCTGTGACGACCTTGAGGATGTGGATTCCGTACGCTCTCAAGAAATTCGTGACAAAATGTATCAAAAAATCCAAGCAGACCTAATGCCAGCTGGACACAACCAGCGAACGCGCTACTTCTTCGTCGGGAACCTCATCCATGATGAGTCCTATCTCCTCAGACTCAAGAGAAATTTGGTAGATAAGGGCAACGAGGGGATCTTCATAAAAGTTCCCCTGCAAGATAAAAACGGAAAATCAAGATGGCCTGAAAAATTCCCAGACAACAAGATGGAGCAACTCAGGTTAAAAGTTGGAGGGACTCTTATGTTCAACAGAGAGTACTTACTGATTTCTAGTTCTGAGTACGACATGATCGTTCACCCAAAGTGGATTCAAAGAGAAGACGATTTACCCTCTGGATCAGATTATCATTTAGAGGAAATGGTGATATCCATTGACCCCGCCTTCTCTCTAAAAGAAAGCGCAGACTTTACGGGAGTAGTGGCCGCCTATGTTTACATCGCTAAATCGAAGTACGAAACCCACTTTTTAGAAAAGTATTTGGAGCAAAGGCTCACAGTTCCCGACCTAATACAAAAAATTAAATGGTTTATCAATAAATACGATCAAAAACATAAAGTAATGGTTCGAATCATTGTTGAGTCCAATGGCGCACAGGAGCTACTGGCAAACAACATCGAATCGGCATTTTTTGAGTACGGCAATGTCTCTGTACAGAAAGAGAAGAACATATCCACAGATAAAGTGAGTCGTTTACAGGCTGCCACCTTTCCGATGGAGAGAGGGCACGTATTCTTCCCACGAAAATACAATTATCCAATACGTCAGCTACTCAACTTCCATGAGGGGCTGAAGCACGACGACCTACCAGACGCCATTTCCATGCTGATCAACGTCGTTCACCAATCTTACGGCTCATTCACTGGAGAAAGTAAAACAAAGAACTTACTCCGCTTCTGAAGCTAGCTATTCACCGTGGCTCTGGCATCTGTGTAGTGGGACTTAACCCTATACAGATGCGATTCCATTTCCAACAGAGGCCGAGTGTTGTAGGATACGCACGCAGTCCTACATTCCGATTTCACGCATATTTATATGTCAATTCAGTGCAAGCTGGGGCAACCTACTTGCCTGCTGAATTGACTCTGCGTGAGCCAATAATGTGGGACTGCCAAGTCAGGTTGTCCCTTTTGTTTTTAAATCCAAAAATATGACCATTATTGTATCAAAAGCAGGGAAAAACGCTCAAAAAATACAACAGTCGAATTTTGATAGAGAGGACCACCTGCAACGCTATATTTACGAGAACCCAAGCTCAATTCCGCTCTATGACATCAAGGAAGATATTCAGCTACTAATCCTCATCCGTGAGTACCCAACCAACAGCGGTCCTATCGACGCTCTTGGGGTCGATGCAGAGGGGAACATTTACTTGGTTGAGACTAAACTCTATAAAAATGCAGACAAAAGAACCGTGGTTGCTCAGGTTTTAGATTACGGAGCATCGCTTTGGAAGAATGGGAATAATTTGCCTGAATTTATCGCTGAAATAGATCGTGCGAGTCAGAGATTCTTTGGTATGCCAGTCGACACAAAACTGAGAGAATTCTTTGGTTTCGAAGAAGAGGACGTGTCCATTTTCTGGAACAATGTGAAGGACAATTTGAACGAAGGAAACTTCAAGTTTGTAGTCCTCATGGATCAACTCCACCAAAGGCTCAAAGACTTGATTGTTTTTTTAAACCAGAACAGCCAGTTCGACGTTTATGCCGTTGAGTTGGAATATTACAAGCACGATTCTTTTGAGATCATTATCCCGAGATTATTTGGTGCGGAAGTTAAAAAAGACATTGCGGTAAAGGGTACAAATACACCTAGGAAAAATTGGGATATACATGGGCTTATGGATGATGCCAAAAAAAGACTGAGCAAGGCAGAGTTTGAATGCTTCACGAAACTCTATGAATTTCTGAGAAATAACGCGGAAGAACTAGACATAGGAACAGGGGCGAAAGTAGCCTCGCTCAAGCCAAGGTTCTCCACCGTTTGTCCTCGAGCATTCTTCACCGCATCATCCGACGGCAAAGCAGTTTTCTACTTCAACTATCTGAACGACGAAGCTCAAAAGAAAAAGCTGTACGAAGCCCTGAAATTGCAAAAAGTATCATCTGTCGACAGGGTCGATCCCAATAACTTTTCAGACCTTTACCTGAAGACTGACGAGGTAGTTGCGAACTGTGATCAGATCATAAAAGCACTCCAAGGTTTCATAAAGGGCTAGATGTGTTTCATCAGCTCGTCCTTTAGCACCAACATCGCAACGCAATCATCCTCGTTATAATCGAGGATGCGTTGCATCTTGTCTGGAACCTGATCTTTACACCACTCGTTGAACCATTGAATGGAAGCAGCTCCAGAGGGATTGGAGTCTCTCCACTTGAATCCTAAGAATTGAGCTAGTGTTTTGACGGAGTAGTTATAAGTAGGCCACTCGGTGTATTTTTTTACATATTCGTAGAGGTCTATAGAGGCTTCGTTGTCAAAAAAATGTTCCAACTCCTCCTCAGAAACAACACTCGGGTGTTTTTCTCTTAAAGCTCTAAACTGTGTACGTTCATATTTACTGTAGTAGTAAACGGAAAATGCATCAGGGAGAGATCGGATATAATTCCAAAACTCTTCCCAAGCCAAACGTTCGTCAGCCTTACTGACACCTTTAGACAAGAAGGCATGGAATTGTGTCTTTTCAGGATCGTTCATTCGTCGTTCAACGACTCCATGTAGATAAACCACATCTTGAGTAGGGTCTGTTTCGATATCGAAGTACAGCTCGATAGGCCTTTCAGGCAAAGTGAAAGCCTCAAGGATTTGGACTTCTTTCACATCATCAGCAATGAGCTTTGCCCTTCTATTGAACTTTTCCAAAGTTGCTTTGCCAACACCAGGAATGTCTACTTTGCCCTTGGCATCGATGTAGTCTGCAGGGTCTAAATCAGCGAGTTTACGGACAGTAGTGGCAATACTTTCTAGAGCATCTTGCTTCGCTCGTCCAAGCTCAGGGATCAGGGAGAGGTAGTCGTCCTCGATGCAAGTTTTTTTGCAGTCCGTGTACCAAACACAGAGCTTACAAATACTTCCAAGAGCAGCTTTGGTATGGATAGCATTTTTTAAAATATTTCCGACGTACATCAGAGCTTCTTCATAAAATTCCCACCAAGTTTCTTTGGCTTTAACTCCCTTCGGCTGATCTAGAGCGTAGTCAACGAGTTGTCCCGTGCTATCATAGATTTTTCCGAGGTAGTGAGTGGCAAATCCAAGCCTTCTTAGCGCATCCGTATATAGAGCAAGTTGAAGGGCATAGTGCTTCTTAAGTTTGCCTTCTTCAAAATCATCACCTCCCGCAACTCCCATCCCAGACTTGATGTCGATAGCCACATATTCTCCTGAAGGCTGTAGCTCCAATAAGTCAGGCTCTCCCAAAAGGTCGTCAACTTCAAGACGGCCATGATAAATGAGAGGTACTTTATTTTCGATGGCGTTCAGAGTGGCTTGAGCACGTTCTTCCTTCGGTACTACAGAGAGATCCAAAATAATACGATCCCCTTTCATCCCTTCCAGAACTTGCTTCTCATATTGAGTCCCTTTTTCCCAAAGGAGCTGAACAAACTCATTCGGATCGTCCCTCAGGTTTGGATTATCGTGGGCATCTCGCCATACTCGATGAGGGCAGGCATTGTAGTTGTAGAGGTGGGAAGCGGTGATTTTCATTGAGTTGAGCTTAGCAAAAAAGGTCATTGTTGTGTAGCAAGACTTGATGCGCTTTAAATTTCAGATGATTTGATCTAAAGTACAGGAGCAAATTAAACCAACATGGCTGACTCAAATAAAATAATCCACGAGTATCTTGTTGAGATACAAAAAATACTCCAGTCTGGGGATGCGCGTGAGCATGCTTATAGGCCAGCTTTTCAAAGGTTGATTCAAGGACTGAAGCCAGAGATTCAAGTGATTAATGAGCCAGCCTACACGGGAGGTAACGCTCCCGATTTTTTATTCAAGAGCGGAGCAACGCCAGTAGCCTATGCCGAGTGTAAGGATGTAACGGTTGATATCACCAACTCAGAAGTTCAGAAACAGGCAAACCGATACGTTGAAGCATTCGGAAGAATTTTGCTTACGAATTATTTTAATTTCCAAATTTTGAGTGAGGAAGGTGAAGTGGTTGCGATTTCCATTGCAGATAAAAGTGGAGATCAAATCATTGCCAGACAGTCGGAATTTGAGCGTTTTGCAAATATCATTCAGGACTACATCACTCCGTTTCATCGCACGATTAGGTCTGCAAGGAAACTGGCAGAAATCATGGCGAGCAAGGCACGAATTTTGAGAGATAATGCACTGGCTTCTCTGACTGAAAATCCTGATTCGGACATTTACGCACAGTACAAAACTTTTAAAGAAGTGCTGATTAGAGAACTCTCCGAACAAGAGTTTGCAGACATGTATGCACAGACTTTGGTTTATGGCTTATTCGTAGCTCGCTACTACGATTCGACGATCAAAACCTTTTCGAGGCATGAGGCTCAAGACCTATTGCCAGCCTCAAACCCTTTATTGAAAAAATTCTTCGGACACGTAGCAGGTACAGATTATGACCCAAAAATAGCATGGTTGGTAGACAGCCTAGTCGAAGCATATCTGAGCACAAATGTGTATGAACTGATGCATAAGGAATTCGCTACGAAGCAAAAAGATCCCGTCCTTCATTTTTACGAAACATTCCTGGCTGAATACGACAAAGGGCTGCGTAAAAATCGAGGGGTCTATTACACCCCAGAGCCTGTCGTTTCGTTCATTGTGAGATCCGTTGATGAAATCTTGAAAACTAAATTCAACCTCCCAAAGGGCTTAGCGGACACGAGTACGATTGACCATCAAGAGAAGATTCAAGCCGAAGATGCTCGAAGAAAAGACGGGATCAAAAGAAAGAAAAACCAGATCCATAGGGTGCAAGTACTTGATCCTGCCGTTGGCACAGGAACCTTTTTGAATGAGGTCATCAATGTGATTTTTAAGTCTTTCAAAGGCCAAGAAGGTTTATGGTCGTCCTATGTTAGGGACCACCTGCTACCACGGATTCACGGCTTTGAATTGATGATGGCCAGCTACACTATGGCTCATTTAAAGTTAGGCGTAACGCTAAAAGAGCTGGGTTACAGTGGAGACGAAAGACTGTCAGTCTGGCTCACCAATAGCTTAGAAGAGTCCGTACATGAAGTGCCAAATTTATTTATGAGTCAATGGTTGACCGAGGAATCCCATGAAGCTTCACGAATTAAGTCGGAACTGCCAATCATGGTTGTGCTGGGAAATCCCCCATATTCTGTCAGTTCAGCAAATAAGGGAGTTAGCATTATGGATTTGATTTCGGTTTACAAAGAGAACTTAAATGAAAGAAATATTCAATCACTATCAGATGACTACATCAAATTTATACGTTTCGCAGAACATCAAATTGAAAAGAGTGGATGTGGTGTAGTAGCAATGATTACAAATAATTCATTCATTGATGGAGTGACTCATCGGCAGATGCGTAAACATTTGATGGAAACTTTTGATGAGATTTACATTCTAGACTTACATGGAAATGCAAAAAAGAAAGAAGTAGCACCTGATGGAGGTAAGGATGAGAATGTTTTTAACATTATGCAGGGTGTTTCAATCAATTTATTTATCAAGAATGGTGATTGCAAAGGAATGGCGAATGTCTATCATTCAGAGTTATTCGGTAAGCAAAAGGAAAAATATGAAAAGCTAGACCAGTTTGATTTCGAAACAATTAAGTGGGAAAAGTTGAAAACAGTTGAGCCATATTATTTCTTTGTACCCAAGGATTTCTCTTCAGAACTTCTGTATAATCGTGGATTTAAAATTGATGAATTATTTGTGATGTCCTCAATGGGTATTGCTACAGCAAGGGATTCTCAGTTAATTTGGCTCAACAGAAAAAGTGCGGAAAACTTGTTGGCTGATCTGAATGAATTAGATAAAGATGATTTTTTGATTAAGTATAATTTTCCCGGTGAAACGGAAGATTGGCGCTACTGTAATGCAAAGAGTGACATTGCAGATTCCAAAATAACGAAGATTGCATATAGACCATTTGATGAAAGGTGGACTATCTATTCGGGAAATTCCAAGGGTGTTATGGCCCGTCCAAGGGGAGAAATAATGTCAAACCTTTTGCAAGGAAATATCGCTCTAAATTTATGCAAACACATTCGAAAACAGTATGAACCAGTATTTGTTTCAAGGTATGTAACGGATAAGTCTTTACTCTCATCACTTGATAATTCGTATGCCTTCCCATTGTACCTTCAGCCTGATAGTGGTGATCGTATTCCAAATCTTGATCAAACAATTTGGGACAAAATCAATGAGACGGTTGATATAACCCAACCCGAAGACATTCTTGACTATATTTATGCCGTTCTCCATTCTCAGGACTATCGTGAAAAATATAAAGAATTCTTAAAAATCGACTTCCCTCGTATCCCTTATCCAAAAGACAAAAAAATCTTCAAAAAACTTATGGAACTTGGCAGAAAACTCCGAGGCCTCCATTTGTTGGAAGATTCCAGTGTCAACGAATTCATGACGACCTTTCCAATTGGAGGTTCGAACATAGTTGAGAAAAAGTACCCGAAATATGATGACGGCAAGGTCTATATTAATGGCACTCAGTACTTCGGAAGTGTTCCCAAAGTGATGTGGGATTTCTATATTGGAGGCTATCAGCCTGCTCAAAAATGGCTTAAAGACCGTCAGGAACGTACCCTAAGTTCTGAAGACATTGAGCATTACCAAAAAATGATAGTTGCTCTCAAAGAGACAGTTGAATTGATGGAGAATATAGATAAGGTGGTTACTTTTTAACCGTGTTTTGGTATGGAGTTGATCGGAAAATTACTGAAAAACAGGTTCTTCTTATTTTTCATATTCATCGGAGTTTTCATCGCATCAAATTATTATTTTTCGAAAAGTTTTTTACCTAGTACGCAGACTGAAGATCTTTGGTTTTATTCGGGAATTTTTATGGTTCTCTTTTCAGTTTTATTTATTGAGCCATATTACTCGTCACCGAGAAATGTAATTACAAATGTCATACCATTGTTACTGGTTTTTCTTTCTGTAGAGAGCGACTTCGTCAATAGACCATTATGGTGGATAGCAGTTGTAGTGCTTTTACTAGCTCTCTCTATATCGCTCATTTCAATTGGACTTCAAGATGAGAATAAAAGTCCAGAACATATAAGGAATAGACTAGCAAATTTTTTAAAAAATTTAGCAGTCATCATTGGAAAGGGGAAGGTCATCTATTCGGCAGTATTTTTTCTTTTCTTATACGTAAATATAGATGCCGATGGGCTTAGTAAAATTTTCGCTGGGCAGTTCATGTTCTTACTTGTTTTATGGGGAACCATTATGGCCATAGATCCCAATGAGTTGACCAATACTTTTTCTATCAGAAAAAAAGTTAAGGATGCAGATGAGATCGGAGTTATTTTTGGCGTTCAGTCAAAAAAATGTTTTTGGTAAGATTGCATGAAGATCGCAAATCCATAAAAAAGTTCGACCTAGTCAAATGCAAGTACTCGATGCAAGATTCAAGTGAGTATGTTATGTCAGGGATTGTGTTTGACACTTATTTGCTGAACCAGGAAAAGTGGGCAAAAGTATTGCAGTTGGGAGAAATAGAAGAGAAGAGAAAGAAATCTGACAATAATATCGTTTATAAAATAACTAACGCCGAAGAGAAACAAGCTTTGATCGAAAAACTGAATATAGAGAATTTTGTAGGCGTCATCATTGAGGGCTCAGAAATTGGACGAATACTATTCGAATACTCAAAGAAAAAAGATGACCTCCAAGAAGGCGATCTGCTTGAACTTAGAGTCGGCGATAAAAGACTATTTTATCAAGTTTTTGGTGGGTTAACTCAATCAGAAAATCTCGAGGGCAGAAATGAAACTGGATATATTAGAGGTGAAGCGATCCAATTGGGCGAATGGCAAGCATTTGACCTGTCTTTTCAGAAGTTTGGATGGGTGCCATCGATTAATACTCCTGTATTTAAAGCAGACACTTCGGATATAAATCCAATAGCACATAAATATCCCGATTTTAAGATCGGTGTAATACCAGGAACGTCACTGCCATCGGTCTTAGATCTTAATGAAGCCGTAAGTCACCATACGGCATTATTGGGAGTAACGGGGGCGGGTAAGTCTCACTTAGCGCGTAAAATTATTCGAGAGTTGTCTCAAGATACTAAAGTTATTTGTGTTGATTTTACTGGTGAATGGAAAACAAGCATGTCTAGTTTGAATCCAGTGGCGTTAATCGGTACGTCAGACCTGAGTCAACTTGAAGCAGATATCGCACAGAAAGAGACTGAGGCTAGCTCGAGAAATGCGGACAAAACGAAACTTTTAGAGTACAAAAAGAAGATCAATGAAAAACTTGGGGGCTATGTGAAAACGTTTATGGAGTCAAAAGATAAAATTGCACTTTTTGAGCTCCCTGAACTGTCTAATACGATGTTCGTTTTGGAATTCACTCAGTTGTTTTTAGAAGCAGTCTTCTCTTATGCAAAACAAAATCGCGGACAGAAAATATGTATTGTGCTCGAAGAAGCTCACACGATAATACCAGAGACAAACTTCCTAGGAGATTTAGGCGATTATGGTAGTAGTAAAGCACTTGTAAGTAAGATGAGTCAGATTGCATTACAGGGAAGAAAGTATGGGGTTGGATTGCTTGTCATTGCACAACGAACAGCAAACGTTTCCAAAACAGTTTTGACACAGTGTAACACCGTCATTTGTTTTCAAGCTTTTGATGAAACAAGTTTCACATTTTTAGGAAACTATATCGGACAAAACTTGGTTAAGACACTTCCAAACTTGAAACGATATCATGCCATCATTACAGGAAAAGCCGTAAGGTCAAATTTGCCCATGATCATTCAGCTTGAGGAATAGGAGTATTCGCTCTAGCTATCACGATCCATTGTGTCATCTATGTGGGTAGGCCTTAACCCACCTACTATGACAGATTTAGATGAACCTCTGAAGTACTGCCTCTACGCCAGAAAGTCCTCAGAATCGGATGAAAGACAGGCCATGAGCATCGACTCTCAAATTCATGAGATGCAGCAGATTGCCGAACAGGAAGGTCTCAACGTTGTAGAGGTCATGGAGGAAAGCAAAAGCGCCAAAGCCAAAGGAGTGCGAGTTAAATTCAACGAGATGCTCAAAGGGCTTTCTGATGGAAAGTTCAACTCCATTTTAACATGGGCCCCAGATCGTTTGAGCCGCAACGCAGGGGATTTAGGAGACATAGTGGACATGATGGACGATGGTAAGTTAGTCAACATTCGGACACATGGACAAACCTTCATCAACTCCCCAAATGAGAAGTTCCTCCTGATGATTCTGTGTAGTCAGGCAAAGTTGGAGAATGACAATCGTGGTAAGAACGTGAAACGTGGACTTAGGGCAAAATGTGAGAGGGGCAAAAGGCCAGGTGTCCAACCACTGGGCTACAAGATTTACCGTGACCCCGAGAAACTTTCGATGGAGAGCAAAATACTCATAGATCCCGAACGTGCTCCCTTCATTAAGAAAATGTTCGACTACCTCACCGTCAGTGGCTACAGCGGAAGACAAATAAACGAACTCCTTACGAAGGAAGGCTTTAGGACAAGAAAAGGAAAGCATGTAACGCTGAGCATGACCTACCGAGTATTCAAAGAGCGGTTCTACTACGGCGAATTTGAATACCCCGAAGGCAGCGGCAATTGGTACGAAGGTACTCACGAACCAATTATCACCAAAGATCAGTGGGAGGCGGCACAGAAGGCTATAAAAACGTTTGAAAAGAGCAAGTGGGGAAACAAAAGCTTCTACTTCAGCCGCCTATTCAAATGCGGCTCATGTAATTCAGGCATTTGTGGCGTAACTCACATCAACAGACACTCCAAGAGCTACACCTACTACAGATGCAATCGATATGGAGGAACTAAGATGTGTCATGAAAAGTATATACGTGAAGACGAGCTGGTTGAAAGCATCGCCAAGCTTGTGGATGAATTTAAAAGCAAAGAGCTTCGGATCCATAAGAAAATAATTCGGGAAGTCCAAAAGATGAACGAGCTTCACGAAATCACAATGGGCGAAGGGGCGAAAAAACTGACCGAACAAGAATACATCCACTACATCCTGAAGAAAGGAACTCCAGTAGAGAAAAAGGATTTTTTATCCACTTTAGAGGGCCAATTGTACCTTAAAGGTGGAAAGGTCTGGTTGGATGATACGAAAATTGAATAGCTCACCACGCTACATCTGCAGATTTCTCCCAATGCCCCTTCCACTCTAGATGTCGGGAATTGGACCCTTTGCTAGCCCTAAAACAAAAACTCCCCATTCAACAGAAGCCCACTTTTATCCTGCACGGCAAAATTCGACTCTCTATCACCCTAGGTCTTAGGGTCATAGGTTCAAATGATGCACGTAGTGGCGGAGAGGGAGGGATTTGAACCCTCGAGACTTTTTAGGGTCTGCCACGTTAGCAGTGTGGTGCCTTCAGCCACTCGGCCACCTCTCCGTTGAGCCTCATCTTGCCACCACCGCAAAGCGGAGCCAAAACTCAGCCTCCGCATTTTAGGGGGCCAGGCTCGCCAGGGCAAGCCTTATTTCACGCTCAAGAAGACCTCACAGTCCACAGCCGTAGACTGAAGGACATCATCCATCCTAGACCAATTGATAGAATTGAAATAAATTTTCACCTTAAAACGACCTTCTTCAAAAGTCAGGCTCAAGTCCTCACGAGGGAGAAGACTGTCGACACGCCCTTCTGCTTCTAGGCGAGTCATTAAATCCGTCAAAGGCACCTCATAAACCTGGTCATTGAACTCAAACTGCATGATCTGGGAGTACTCCAGTAAGTCAATCGTGAGAGTGCCCGCCCCATTCGGCAATTCATACAAGCCATTAAAAGACCCAACGTATCCAATGTATTGAAGAGCATAATCATAACCCGCCGCTGTCAAAACCTCATCCCCATCAGTCCCAAAATCAAAATAATCAGTAGGACCTTCGTAAGGATCATAATGTTCAAGACCCATTTTTCGTAAAACATCTTCGCTGCTCATTCCCTTGGCCCCTTCTCCAAACCAAGCAGAAAAAGCATCGCCATCATGATGGTTGACCAAGTACTCCACTTTCGAGAAAATTTCATCACCGTCTTCATCTGAAAGAGTGTTCTCTGCAAGGGGAACAATCTCGCCTTCCACCAAAATCCCTGTTCGAGTCAAAACACTTTCTAAACGACTCATTTGACTCCACTCAGAGAGAGCCCTGGGGCTCCATGGACCAACACTGCATAGCAAGCCCACAATCACCACACTCAGCGGAATCCAACGCAAACTCGCCTTCTTTTGGGTGGCATAATAAAGGCTCCAGCCCAATAGCACCAAGCCAAGCAGTACGCCCAAATAACGCTCTTCCGTAAGTCCATAAGGTTCAATGCGCTTCCAAAAGGCTACAAAATAAACCAAAAGGAAAGGAATCGTAGTCCAAGGAAAAACCTGGAGAAACCTTCCAATCAGTTTATTGACCTTTTCGTTGCGCAGCAAAAAAAGCAAAGCGTAAGTGCCGTAGCCGAGCAAAGTGAAGAGCAAAACAGGCATGGCCACGAAGCCTTCTGGCCAGTCTTGAGTGGCTAAAATCTTCACCACATAAACAGACAAAATCAAAAAATAAGTGAGCAGCAAAGGAAAACTGATATAAAGCACAAAAGACCGCATCATTTTTTCAGCGGGAGCTTGTTTTTGAAGGTCCTTATAGTCCGTGGGAATCCCCATGTAAAAAACGAGACTGGCCAAAAGAATGCAAAAGAAATAGCCAAAATCTTGAGTCCAAGTGTAGCTCATGGTGACGTTAAACAACTCCTGAATAGAGAAAATGGCCAGACTGAAGCCGAGCCAAAGAATAAGAGCCGTCGCAATGGCAATCAGCGCACTAGACAAGGTGGCAATGCTATAGTTCCAAAAACCCTGCTCCTCCTTATTATTTCGCACATAAGGTCCCACAAAAACCAGCGCCAGAGAAGCCACAAAAATCATGCCCAGATGGAGCATATCGAGGTCCACCCAATAACCACTCGGCTCAACAGAATAAACCAAGAGATAAAGCAAAGGTATCCCCATGAGTTGAATCAGCCAAGACCGAAGTCGCAGCCGTTCCGCAAGCAAGGCCAATCCTCCGAATAATAAAATTCCAATAAAAAGCGAAGAGAGAGCTTGATCCACATTTTCAGGGTAAGGATTCATTCTACTGGCCCCAATCAAGAGCCCGGTGCACAGCGCACTGCTCAAAAGCGCAAGTGGAAAACGAGCGACTGTGGATGCTAAATGACTTAAAGAAAAGTTCGGCGTAGGGAGGAAAGCCATAGTAAAAATTTAATTGTCTCCAATTTACTACACCGCCTCTCTAGAGGCCATCCAAAAAAAGACCAAAGCTTCAAAGCCACTCACATTCGATCCAAAGCAGGAATCCCCAAAATGGAAAGTCCGCACTTGAGTTCTTGCAAAAAGGATTTAACAATGCCCAGTCGCGCGCGACGAGCCGCTTCCGTTTCGGCATTCACAACCTGTACGGTGCCATAAAAACGATTGAATTCTTGGCAAAGCTCATACAAAAAAGTGGCCACAATATGAGGTTTACGCTCTTCCAAAGCCCTTTGCAGCGCCTCCGGGAATTTGAGCATTTTTTTCACCATCGCTTTCTCGGCATCTTCACAAAGCAGGGGCAGTCCACTCAAATCCAAAAGCCCAAACTGGGCCTCAGCCTTTTGCAAAATACTACTGGCCCGCGCATACGAATAAAGCAAGTAAGGCGCTGAATTTCCTTCTAAAGTGATGATTTTATCCCAGTCAAAAACCAAATCCTTATTTCGGTCTTGAGATAAAATGCCATATTTCACGCTCGCCACACCCACCCCTTCGGCAAGCGCGTAGAGCTCTTCACGAGGCAATTCACTCGCTCGCTGCGCCGCCAAAGCCCCGGCTCGCTTCACCGCTTCATCCAAAATTTCAGTGAGTTTAATGACATTTCCCTTGCGAGTACTCATGGCCCGATCCCCAAAACTCATCCGCCCAAAAGAGATGTGTTCCAGGCTCGTCACCATGGCCTCTACACTCGCAGTCGGCAAACGGTCGTAAGCCAGCGCCCGAGCCACTGCAAAGTTTTGAACAAAATGCAGCGACTGGGCATGGTCGACCACATATAAAATCACTTCCGGATGCCAGGTTTCCACCCGATATTTGATCGTCGCCAGGTCACGCGTCAAATACAAAGTCGTGCCATCGCTTTTTCGTATCAGCGCCGGAGTCATCTCCTCCCCCTTCGCATCGAGCCCCATCGGGTAAATGAGCGCCCCTCCCTCGCCTTCCACAAAGGCTTTTTTTTGCAGCCCGTCAGAAATCACTTCGTCAGTCCTGTTCAAATAAAAACTCTCCCCCGTGATGTGATCAAACTCCACCCCCAAACGCTTAAAAATTTTCTTCAAATCTCCCACACTTTCCTCAACCATCCACTTCCAAAGCGCCAAACGCTCTTCGTCGCCTTCTTCCAAAGCCTTGAAAATGTCACGTGCCTTTCCCTCCAAGTTGGAATCTTTCTCCGCCTCTTCATGAAACTTCACATACAGCCTCGTCAGTTCATCATTGGGTTTTTTTTCAATCGCCGCTTTGTCGCCCCATTCTTCTACTGCATAAATCAGTTTTCCAAAGTGAGTCCCCCAATCGCCTAGATGATTGATGCGAATCACCTCGTGGCCCATGAATTCAATCAAGTTCGCAAGGGCATCGCCCAAAATCGTCGTGATGATGTGATGCACCCCCATGTGCTTGGCCGCATTCGTGCTGCTGTATTCCACAATCCAAGGGCGCTCTTCTTTTGCCCCGCCGTCCACACCTCGTTCCACCGAAAAACCACTTTCCAGCTGCTTGAGTCCTTCTTGCAAAAAGGCATCCGAAAGTTTCAAATTCAAAAAGCCAGGAGCCGCAAATTCCACCGCTTGCACACGGTAATCCTTGGGGAAATGTTCAATAATCGCTTCTGCAATCGCCTGCGGCGCCTTGCCCACTCGCTTCGACAGCTTCATCGCAAGTCCCGTGGCAAACTCCCCATGCTTGGCATCGCGCGGCTCATCCACACTGAGGGCATTCAAAACCTCTTCCCCACTCAAAGTTGGGAAGGCATCCAGCGTGGCTTGAGAAAGTAAAACCGCTAAATCTTGGGAGAGGATTTTCATACCAGAGTTTTATCAGGAAAAAACAAAGCCCACTACTCTATAAAATTGACAAAACATAACATTAGTGTAAAATCAATGCCTCTGTATACCGAATATGACAGATCTAGCTTCCGATAAACCATCAGACGGTGAAAACCTAGACATAGCCTCAAGATGGAAACGTGAAACTCAAGGGAAGACCTATCACGTTGATGAATTAGTAAGCTTGGTGAAAGGATTTTTGGCCGATGCCCAGCCTGAAGATAGGGAAGCGTTGCAAGAATCGATCTTAGAGTGGTTATGCGAGGAGTTCCATTTTTATATAGACCTATTGAGAAGCACGGCAAAGAAGTTTGATTTAGATCGGCTCTACTGGCAAAGGCTGAGTCTTGAGGAAATGGATGCTCTGAGTGCAGCAATTCAAGCAGAGCTTCAAACAGAGTTCGAAGCAAGAGGAAAGCAGGGTGTGGATCTACAGGCGCAGTCCGCAATGTATTTTTACAAGATTTCTCGCACCCTTGGTAGTTTCACAGAAGCCATAGCAGCGTTACAAGAGTCTAGAAAACAGAACATTGCAGATGGCTTAGCTCAATTGCTGCATGACTTCAATGGAGTAAACACCTACCCCTTGCTCTACCTGCACGAGGCCTCTAGCAACAGAGCATTTGCAGAGGATCATCCAGAAAATCTAGACATGAAAGTAGAAGCTGAAATGAGTTATGGATATGCCCATTTTGCGGGGCATGCATTCCAGCATTTGATAGCTTGTCACCAATTGCTGCTGAGACGCCTGATGGCAAAACATCAACTGTTGTTAGAAGAAATGGATATTAGCGCATTCATGGAAGTGACGGCCAACGCCCAGGCCTTTCGTTTCAATAATATGGAAGCTCCTCTTACCCATATTTCCATTGAAGTGGAAAAAGAAGAGGGGGTGAACTCCATTTTGAAAGCTTCACCCGATGCACTTCACCTAATTTTCTTAAATGTATTCAAGAACGCAGCTAAAATCATACAAGAGCGAAAAATAGCGAAAGAAAAGCAAACCATTCACTTGCGATTCTTTGAACGAGAAGGGGTCTTATTTCTACATTACAATGATCACATTGGAGGCTTGGATTTGACGGCTCTTTTTCACTCCGCAGTTGAGAAAACCATTCATTGGACTCACAACCGTGCGGGCGAGCAACTCCCTGCCCCTCTTCGAGTCATTCAAGGTGGAGCTTTTAACGCTGCCGACATGTTTACGATGAGAGACTTGTGTGAACTTATTTTCTTAGAAAGAGTCCGTGCACGTCGAGGAGGATCAGGATTGGGAATGAAAGAAACATACGAACTCTTGGCTGAAAATGGCATGATGCTCAGTACCGCTCTCAACAGAGAAGAAGGGACCCAATTTCTTTTTGCTTTCCCAAAATCACCCACAGAGCTTGGGGTGTTGAAAGACCTGATGAGACGAGTAGAAGCTGAATTGGATCAAAAAGAGACGGTTAAACTTGGCCTAGCTGCCTAACTGTGTTACACTGAACCAAGTTCTACTTTTTTCTCGAACTCTTTGGACCCCGATCTTGCGCTCGTTCTAATCCTTCTGGTTTTCTCTGCCCTCACATCGGCGTGTGAGACGGCTCTGCTTTCGCTCACCCCCGCTCAGGTTCGAACTTTGGTAGAAAACCAGGTCAAAGGTGCGGGCTATTTGGCCAAACTCAAGCAAGCCCACCACAAAACGCTGATCACAATTCTGCTGCTCAATAACTTTTTGAATGTAGCGGTGTCGGCCATCACCACCGTAGTGATGACGCGTCTTTTTGATGATGCCGGAATTGGGATTGCCATGGGAGTGCTCACTGCCGTGCTCCTTATTTTTGGAGAAATTTTGCCTAAATCCCTCGCCACCACTTACGCCAAGACCATCGGTCCCGCCTTTGCACCTCCACTCTACGTCATTGGCATACTCCTCACGCCATTCATTGTTGTTTTAGATTTTTTGGTGAACACCATGCTCAAGCTATTTGGTGCCCAACACCACATTCAAGTGACGGATGAAGAACTCATCGCCATGGCATCCATTGGCGCGGAGGAAGGCAGCATTGATCACCAAGAACTTGAACTCATCGAAAACGTGCTTGAATTCAACGACATCCGTGCCGAAGAAATCATGACCCCCCGTGTGCACATCGATGCACTGCCCGAAACCCATCATCTCGACGATGCCACCGAATTCGTGGTCGCCCACACCCACACTCGCATTCCTATTTACCGCGACAACATCGATCATATTGTGGGCATTCTTTCCATCAAAACCTTGCTCAAATCCTACCACGAAGAAGAAGAACCCGAGTCCGTCAGCTTGCGTCAAATAGACCTTATGACACCGCTCAAATTGCCCGAGAGCATCCACGTAAAAGACCTCTTTCATCAATTCAAAAAGAAGCGCCAACACATGGCCATTTTGCTGGATGAATTTGGCGGCACAGCAGGGCTCATCACCATGGAAGATCTTTTGGAAGAACTGGTGGGGGACATCGAAGACGAACAAGATTTAGACGAAGAAAACATCAAAAAAATCGCCCCCGACGAATACGAACTTTCGGGCCGCACCGAACTCGACGACATCATGGAGCTCACCGAACTCGAATTCAAACACCCCGAATATAAAACCGTCAGCTTCCTCATCATGGACACACTCGGCTACCTCCCTCGCGAAGGTCAAAGCATCACGGTGGGCAACTGGCAATTCACCGTCAAACAAATGCTCCGCAGCACCATCCTCAAGGTGACCTTGAAGAAGTTGAGTTAAGCCTACCGCTGTACTGTTAAAGGCGTCCCAATTTCTGTGAACTCGTACATCTTCACGGCATCGTCAGGCAAGGTGCGAATGCATCCGTGACTCACCGGAATTCCAATGTGATTCCACGCTTCGGACCAAAAGGTTCCCCCATCATTGGCCAAGTAAGGCAGGGCATGGATTCCATAACCGCGCCAATCCCACAGTTGAAAATAAGGCATGCGATAGTGAGGCCATTTAGCCCCAATGCGCAGTTCTTGCTTGGTCAAAATTTCATAATTGCCGGTGGGGGTGGGCGTGTCCCAAGCCCCGGAAGAAATTTGCATGCTCCACACGGTTTTTTCTCCAAAGCGAGCACGCATCATTTGGTCGGAAAGGTCGATGAGCAAGTTGCGTTCCAAACCTTCCAATTCAGAAACCGCCAAAGATTCATCCACCACAAAGTTGAGATTGGCCTTCATGCTTTCAGTCGGGGTTCCCACGGGAATGTCCACGGCAAAAATTTCTCCAATCCAAGCCTGACCTTCCACGACGGGTTGAAAAAATTCACGATAAATATCGTCCTTGGCGGGAGCAATGCTTTCAAAACGCACATGAAAACTTTGCCCGGGATCGGCATAGGGGTCGTCCATGGCAATGCGAGTGCCACTGGTCCAGCCGGCCAAAGCCGATTCAGGTGCTGAAAACAAGCTGATGCGATCTTGTTGCTTTTGGGTGCCCACACTGAGCATAGGCACGTTGACGCAGCCGCTGTTCCAAGAGAAAAGACGAGTGTCTCCGGTGTTTTTAAATATCATGTCCACGGCCAGCACGCCACCTTGAGGCACATCTTGGCTCACCGAAAGCGATTCAAGTTCCACATTGTATTGAGGGAGTTCAGGAGTTTGATAGTCACAATAAGTCCATTCCCCTGTTTTTTCAGGAGCATCTTTCATTTCCATCTCAAGCCCCGTGCTCACTTCCTCGGTCTCTCCTCCACGAAAAATAGAGGCACTCAACGTGGCGTGATTCATCAGCCCGATGCTGAGCGTCCCTATAAAGAAAGCGGAGGAAAAGAGGACGGTCAGAATAGGACGTTGGAGTTTCATATTTTTGTTTTTGAAGAAATCTCAGAATTATAACAGAAAAAAGAAGGCATGTCAAAAGTTCTTGCTTAACCTGTACAAGAACCATCCCCCTCTAGCGCTCCAACAGTTTTTGCAGTTCCTGCTTAAAGCTCTCCACGTCTTTGAATTGCCTGTAAACGGAGGCAAATCGAATGTAAGAAACCTCATCAATCATTTTAAGGGCATGCATCACATCGCGCCCAATGATGTCGCCCGGCACCTCCTTTCCGCTGGCGCTCCACACCTCTTCCAGGCCATCGATCATATGCGAAATGCGCTCTTGCGTCACGGGGCGTTTTTCACACGCTCGCCACACGCCGCGCTCCACTTTATCGCGGTCATAACTTTCACGTGATCCATCCTTTTTAATCACAATAAAATTCGCCGTCTCCACTTTTTCAAAGGTGGTGAAGCGATGTTCGCATTTTTCACATTCTCGGCGCCTTCGAATGGATCGACCCTCGTTGGCTTCACGAGAGTCCACTACAGAAGTGCTTTTGTGTTTGCATTTAGGACAAATCATCAGCTTAAATAGTGTCATGTTCATGGGTTTCACACAAGAGGAGCTGATCCAAATCGCCATCATGGTCGGCCTCGCCGCCCTGCCTGCGCTCATTTGGTCTTACGTGATCTTCAAAGGCCGCCGCACCTCTCGCGGGCCGCTACTCCTGGCCTTCTTTTTGGGCACGCTCACCGTGGTGCCACTCATTTTGCTTTACGACTACCTTTGGGTTTGGTTCCCCGACCTGGACGTTTACCGCGTGATTTCCGAAAACATCGGCGAAGCCCACATCGCGGCGCTAATAACCCTGCTGGTGGTGGGCATTTTAGAGGAATGGGTGAAAAGCGGAGTCGTTCGCACCATCGATAAAACCAAAATCGGCATTCAAACCATCAATGATGCGGTCAAATATTCCATTTTAGCGGGACTCGGCTTTGCTTTCACCGAAAACATCTTTTACTTTTATGGCATCTGGCAAGCCTCCGGCAATGTCGGAGAATTTTTATTTCCCGTGATTTTCCGTTCCATTTTCACCGTCTGTGGACACATGGTTTTTTCAGGAATTTTCGGCTATTTCTACGGCATCGCTAAATTTGCTAAACCCATTTTAGAGACAAATCTTTATCTGGGTGAAAAAAATCGCAGCATTTACATCCTTTCTAAAATTCTGGGCACCGACGAGGCATCTGCTTTCAAACAATGGACTCAACTCAAGGGTCTGCTCATCGCCATGGCGATTCATACCGCCTTTAATTTTGCCCTCGAATTCAGCCAGTTCTTGCCCGTAATCCTCATCGTGGGACTCGGCTTCGCCTACTTGCTTTACCTGCTGGCGCATAAGGCCGGGAACATTGTTTTTTCAGCCAGCGGCAGCAGTGCCAGCATGGCCAAGCGCGATGTGGATGTGGTTTTAGAACTGCTCGGTATGTGGTCTCGCGAAGGCCGCCACAAAGACGTGGTCGACATCTGCCAACGCCTCCTCATGCGCGACCCAGACAACAAAGTGGTGCAACTCTTCCAAGCCAAGGCCATGGACAAGCAAAAGTTAGACAATTTGGAAAACTCCTTTTCTTCGCTCTTCAAAACTCAAGACGCCCAAATGGAAGACACCAGCATGCGTGCCCTCATCAAGCAAAAAGTGCTCATTGAAATGCTCAAAGAAAAACAGGCCCCTCAAAGCACCCCTGCCGTGACTCCTCTTCCACCGCCCCCTTCAAACGGACCCAAAATTCCCACCATTCCTAAGCCTCGCTAGCAAAACCGTCCGTCATGCCCGCAATGTAATCCCTAAGCTCTTCTGGAGGCTTCCCTTCCGCAATGCCTTTTTTAAACAAGGTACGAATCGTTTCTTGTCCTTTTTTAGAGAGTTCCAAAACCGTGGGATGGAAGTAGAGTCGCGTCATCAAAAAGTTCTTGAGTTCCACATTGGCCTGACTCATTTTTTCCGAAAAACACAGCAGCGGCAGAGGGCATGCATAAACATCTTTTAAGGTTTGAATCGACTGCGTCGCCAAGCGCCGCGAAGTTTCTTCCGCAAGGTCTGCAATCATCAGACTGATCATTTTACTCACCGTGCGAGACCAGCGGATTTTTTCATCTGCAATCGAGCCATATTCTTTCAAAACACGGTCTTGTGCCTCCTTCCACAGCACCAAGTCTTGCAAATCTTTTTCTTCAAAAAGGCCACTGCGCAGCCCATCATCCACATCATGATTTTGATAGGCAATTTCATCTCCAAAATTCACAATTTGTGCCTCGAGCGAAGGTCTCACCCAGTTCATATCTCCAGCCTGCTCTACAGCCGAGGCCGGATGATCCCAAGAAGTTTCGTGTTTCATGAGCCCTTCAATCACTTCGCGACTCAGGTTGAGTCCGCGCCAATGAGGGTAAGAGTCCTCCAGTTCTTCTACAATGCGCCGGCTTTGACGATTGTGCTCGAACTCCAGTCCGTAAGGCCGCAGGCATTCATCCAAAGCCTGTTCACCGGCGTGTCCAAACGGGGTGTGCCCAAGGTCGTGCGCCAGGGAAACGGCCTCTGCCAAATCTTCATTCAGTCCCAACATGCGTGCCAAATCTCGCGACACCTGAGCCACTTCCAAACTATGCGAAAGCCGCGTGCGATAATGGTCGCCATAGTGCGCCACAAACACTTGAGTTTTGCCCTTCAAACGACGGAAAGCCTTACAATGAATAATGCGATCTCTGTCTTTTTGAAAAGGCAATCGCTGAACATCTTCAGGTTCAGGATGAGCCCGCCCGCGCGATTCTTTACTCAAAACCGCATACGGTTTCAACACGCGGGCTTCGTTTTGGGCCAAGTCTTGAGCAGAAAGAATCATAGCCTCATTTTAGAGGCTATCTCAAAAAAAAGGGAGAGCACTCATCGATGAAATTTCCGATGCACCTCCTTCAGCCGCTCATTGGTGGAGTGCGTATAAATTTGCGTGGTGGTAATAGAAGCGTGCCCCAGCATTTCTTGCACGCTGCGAATATCCGCTCCATTGTGCAAAAGTTCCGTCGCAAAAGAGTGGCGCAAAAGGTGGGGAGTCACTCGTTTTCCAATGCCAGCTAAGCGTCCGGTTCGCCGCGCCATATCTTGCACGCTGCAGGCCGTGAGCCGTCTTTTTTCGCCCAGGCCCAATTCTTGATCCTCCCGATTTCTCCCAAAACTGATGAACAAAGGTTCCCAATTGTCTGAACGTTTGGACAAATAAGTCTTGAGGTATTCCACGCAGCGCTCCGACAAAAACACCAGTCGAGCCTTTCGCCCTTTTCCACGCACCGTGAATTCCATCCGCTGCAAATCCACCTGGGAGCGGTTCAAGCTCACCAATTCTGAAACGCGCAAACCTGTCGAATACAAAGTCTCGAGCATGGCCCTGTCGCGCAATACGGCCAAATCTTGCAATTGTCCGCGCCGCCCGTCGGCGCTTTCTCGCCCCACTCCCACCGCGGCAAAAAGCCGCTCCACTTCATCACGCGTCAAAAAATCCACCACCCGCTCAGGAATCCTTTTGAGGTCTATTTTTTCAGGAGCCAAAGTCGGAATGTCTTGCTTCACCAAATACTTTAAAAAAGCGCGCAGCGCAATCAAGTGATAATCCTGAGTTTTGACCGACAAACTCCGCCCCCGTGCATCCTCAAAACGGTTTAAAAAAACTTGATAATGCCTTACATCATCCAAACGCAAATCCGCTGGAAAACGCCCTGCATCTTCGCCAGAAAAATCCACAAAACGCTGCAAATAATGATGATAATTTTCAATGGTTTTTTTGGACTTATTTTCGGCCACTTCCAAATGTTCCAAAAAACGAGCGATCAATCTTTGCAATTCACTGTTCATTGCAGCAGTTCATAAAGCACCTGGGCCGCTTCACGGCGGGTCACCATTTGCGTGGGATAAAAATAAGGCCCTTCCACAAAACCGTGGGTGTGAGCATAATAAGCCCCTTCTTCGTACCACACCTCAGCCTTAACATCGGAATACACTGCTTCTGTTTCGGAGGATTTAAAAGTCGTATCCAAGCGTTTAAGCATCGTGAAGAATTCAGCCCGGGTCACAAAATCCCCTCCGCCAAATGTGCCGTTATCGTGCCCTTTCACCATGCCGATCTCCACCGCTTTTGCCAAATATTTTTTGTACCACGCCGTGCTGCTGACATCGCTAAAAGAAACTGAAGCACTGGAAGTGCCATAGTCAAAAGCGCGCAAAAGCACCTTCACCATGGCGGCGCGGTTCAAAGCAGAGTCCGCTCGAAGAAAGCCATCACTGCCCAAAAAAACTTTTTCTGCCTTCAAAAATTCAAAAACTTCAAAATCAGGATCCGTGGGACTCAAATCCAAAAACAATTGAGAAGCCAATACCGAGTCCACTCTTCGCCCCAAGGAATCCAGTGAGAAATCGATTTCAATATGATCCACCACGCCAATCATCCCTTCGCTGAGCGAATCCGAAGGGTAGTCGCCCATGTGCAGCGCCCGCCCAGACCGCGCCTGAGAAACCGAGCAGTAAACCTCTGCCGCGTCATTGAGGCTCAGGCCAAAGCCTCCCACGCCATAGCGCAAAGTCACATGATTCCACTCATAAGGGTAAAGGGCTTGGGTAGTTCCCACACTGTACCACCCTGCGGTTTGAACACAGTCGGCGTCATAATAGGGTGCATAAAGACCGGCGAGCAACTTGCCTTCTTTGGTGATGTAGAGGTAAAGATCGCCGTCCGTGGCACTCAAAAGGCCACTGGAATCCAGCACGGTGCCCACGGCTGCGGCAGGGTCGCTCACATAAATGTCTAGGCTCAAACTCCCATTCAAAGGCAGCTCATAAGTCTCGTTCAAATTTCGACTGCTACCTTCCGTTTGAGCTGAAAAAAAAGGATTTTCCGGCGGAAACAAAAGCCCCAAACTCACTTTTTGCAAGTCCGCTGCATTCGAAAGTAGGGCAAAAATTTCATCCTGTTCCAAACTGGAAAACCCCCGCAAAGTGTCTTCATGAATGCTGCCATCACTCAAATACAAACTGGCTTGGATCAGCACATTGCCATTTTTTTCCAACCAATGAAAAGAAGAGGAATCCGCGCTCACACTCTGCAAAAGATCCACGGCGCTTCCACCTTCCGCCTTCGTATAGAAAATCGCATGAGAATTCGAAGTCAAAAGACTCAAATCCTCTTCATTGAAACGAGAACTGGATTGATGTTTTTCAAAAGCCACATCGGCAGCCTCTTGGTCGGCATAAGCCAGCACTCGCAGTTGAACTTCAGGCAAACCGCTGCTCAGCCAAGGGTCGTTCAAAAGCAAGGCTTGGTAATGGGAGGCAGTTCCTCCAAAAACACTGATTTCATCGCGATAATAAAAACCGCTGAAACCGCTCAACGTTTCTAAACTGGCTCCGTCGGGGTGCATCAATTGGGATGCATTTTGCAAATCCACCGCAGTCACGTCCACAGCGGCCTGGGCCGGCAAAGTCATGAGCACAAAAGCAAAAAATAAAAAGAGGAAGCGTTTCATGCACAAAGAATAACGCGAATTTGGAAATCCTTAAAGGGGCGTTATACTGCTTTCGTGATCGAATTCAAAAACGCCACCAAAAAATACGGAGAGCGCTTCGTGCTCGACAACGTCAATCTCACTCTGCCAGGAGGGACTTGGACTTGGCTCATCGGGGCTTCAGGGGCAGGGAAAACCACGCTCATCCATGCTCTTATTGGGGCTATTCAGCTCACCGAAGGCGAAGTGCTTGTGGACGGATATGCCATCAACAAACTGGACGCAGCCGCCTTGCAAGAATACCGCCGCAAACTGGGCATCGTTTTTCAGGACTATAAACTCTTGCCAAAAAAAACCGTTTTTGAAAACGTCGCCTTTGCCATGGAGGTGTGTGGTTACAGTGAAAAACAGATCGCCGATCGCGTGCCCGAAGTGCTCGCCAAAGTGGGTTTAGAAGACGCACGCCATCACTTTCCTCACATGCTTTCGGGGGGTGAAAAACAACGTTGTGCCATCGCCCGGGCCCTCATCCACGAGCCTCGCCTCATCATTGCCGATGAGCCCACCGGAAACCTGGACCCAGAAACCGCCTTGAGCATACTCAGCCTTTTCCAAAAACTTCATGTGGAGGGAGCCACCGTCATTTTTGCCACTCACAATTTGAATCTCCTCCATCACATCAAAGGGACGAAGATCGAGATTCAAGAGGGAAAGGTGCTGGAAGCTTAGCGCTGTCGATAGAGCTCCCCTACAGTATACCCCTTATGATCGGAAGCAGGAGCTTGGCGTGTTCGGTTCGTACTGGCGGGAGGGGGTGCCATCCTTTCTCCAGACCCCCAACTTGCATAGGGACAGTAAACCTCTCCACTTTGTCCATCTGCACTGGTCCATGGCAAAACTCCATCGACCGGACGTAAGTCATAACATTGGGAAAGAGCTCCTAACTTGGGCAATGCGGTAGTGACAAGGTTTATCAAATATGACTCATTTCTTGCAAAAGCACTGGCATCGCTCTCTCTCGCCATGCCTAGGCTCTGTAACTCATCGTAATCCTGTGCATTGATCCCAACAGGGTCTGCCATAATGAGAGCTCTGGTATCTTCCAGTGCAACGGCAACGGCACGTTCAAAACACGTCTCATCTTGAAAACAAGCTGTTTGAAGTGAATCTGCACCATCAGAGTACCCCATGAATGGGGCGTATTCGGGGCCACAAAACCCTAGAGAATAGTCCTGAGAAGCCAAGCTCTTCCCGAGAAGGCCAGAATCTTCAACAACATAAACCATATTATTAAACGAGTAACTGTCACAAACATTGCCTGCAGAGGCCTGAGCCCAAAAATGCATCCATCCTCCGTTTGTCTCATCAAAATCCACTTGAGAAGAAGCATAGCTGTAGAAGTCACCATGAATGCTCGGGTCGTAATTAAGAATAAAATCAGGAAGAGAATCGATGAATTCTTGTGCAAGTTCTTCACCTGCGTCACTCGCTGTAGCTATTTCCCAACCCAAATCTGTCCATCCACCGCTTAGATCTCCCTGCCCTTTGATCACTGCAGCAGGTTTTTCTCCGCCGTAGTCGTCAGAATGTCGCTCACGCCATTCTCTGTCAAAATCGGCCTCTAGATTTACAGGCTCAGGACCACGCGTCCACACATTGAGATAGAGCCACCCTCTGGAGGGAGAAACATCCTTCATGGGAAAACCGGGGAACATTTTAGCAACGACGACGCGTCCAAGAGTATTGGTTGTAGCATCTGGGCGCAAATAGAAGTTGCGTACGCAGTCTCCCTCCGGGGTGTTGATGCAACGCCCCTCATTCCCTTCTCCTTCGTCCAATCTCAACTTCACTGGAGAAAAAGTGCTAGCACTCATGTAATTTGCAGTACTATCTCCCGCAGGGGTGATGACAATATTGGTGAACCAAGTCACTGCACCTGTACCACCGTCTTTGACGACGAGAGCGTCACAGGTGACTCGATTTGAACTGTCGTACAGCTCTCCTGGAATGTAGCCCCATCCTCCGTTCCAATTCTGATCTACAGCCTCATTGTAGGCAGCCGTCTGTGCAGGGGTACAAAGAAGCCAGTAGGTGTTTGGCGTTTCCCCATGAAAAAGATCAGAAACAAATGCAGCATTGCTTACAGTGGCTGCCGGTGCATCCCATTCAAAAACCTCTTCACCTGTGTCACCGGAGTCCGCATCGGTATAGTAATTGTTGATAATGATGTTGGGTTCCCCCGCACAGCCGCTGCCTAAACAGGCGGCCATGGCTAATCGAGCAAGGCAAGAGAGCGAACGAGGGCCTACCTTTCCGGGGCTAGGGATGAGAGGGCCCTGCTCAGGGGAGATATTATGGGGTTGATTGTTTGTGTCCATGAATGCAGGGCCTAGATTCTCATTTGAATCCGAACACTTGGTAAGATGAGTTCATGAAAAAAACGCTAAGAAGTTCTCACAGCTTTCCAAAAGTGAGAGGGATGAAATATTCATACTGAAGGGGAAAGGATATTCGCTCAGAGCTATCGCTAAAAGTCTGAAGAGAAGTGTTTCAACTGTTTCAGATGAACTCAAACGTAATGAAGTGAATGGCAGCTATAACCCGAAGAAAGCACAGCAGAAAAGCTATGTACGAAGGCGCTCCGCTCGCTTTCAAGGGAAGAAAGTTGCAATGAACAAGAAATTGAGAGATTTCGTAGAAGAAAAACTAAGAGATGATATTTCTCCAGCCGCTATTTCTGGGAGACTCAAATGCCAAGAGGGAGCTCTTCCTTTTGCCTCCAAAGACAGTATTTATCGCTTCCTAAAAAGCCCCTATGGAAGAGCTTTGGAGTATGAACGTGAGCAGAAAACAAAACATCGAAGAAAGAGGCCCAAAGTACTTTCAAAACTTTCGGACAGAACGTTCATAAATGAGCGTCCTAACAGAATAGAAATGAGAGAAGATGTGGGAGACATTGAAGGAGATTTCATAGTTTCAGGGAAAACGGGAAAGGGTTCACTTTTGGTTGCTGTGGACAGGAAACTAAGAGTTTCATTTCTTGAAAAGATCTTCCCAGTGACGATTGAAGAAGTTCATGAGGCTTTTTGCGAATCCAAAAACGTTTTCCAGAGCTTCAAAGCATGACTACGGACAATGATATTCTCTTCCAGAAACACAAGGAATTGGAGAAGCTGCTGGGCATTAAAATCTACTTTTGCCACCCTTATCATTCATGGGAAAAGGGCACAGTGGAAAACACGAATAAAATCATTCGGAAAGATATTCCTAAAGGCAGTGATATTTCAAAATACAGTAAAGCTTTCATTCAAAGGCTTGAAGAAAAACTCAATCGTAGACCGCTCAAGTGTTTGAATTATCTCACCCCAAAAGAAGCTCTTTTGGTGCACCGCGAAATCACAAAACTCAAAAAATCCTAATCCATTAAGTGTTCGGATTCAGCCCGTCCAGTGCCGGGAAATTTGAGAAGTTATTTTAAATATAAAAACAAATGATGTCAAATTTGTTCAAGCCGACAAAAAAGAAGACGGCTCTGTTCAAAAAAAGCTCTTACAGGTTGTTCACCTCTATGAGTGAGAGTTGTTTTTTTGCATGAGGATGGAAAAACGGAGGTCAGCATAAACGGAGGACTCACCCTTTACAAAACCAAGCCCCTTCCTTATATTGCAAACAGTTATGGCTCTCCTCTCCAAAACCTTGGCGTTCTCCCAAATGACGGACGAGGAAGTTTTGCGCGTGCTCAAAGAAAATAAGATCGGCCTCACCGTTCAAGAAGCCCGTGAAGTGGAAAAGATCCTCGGCCGTGGACCAACCTTGACCGAGGCCATCATCTGGGGCATCCAAGGCAGCGAGCACTGCTCCTACCGCTCCAGTCGGCCTTTTTTAAAAACCCTACCCACCCAGGCGCCCAACGTCATGCTCGGGGTAGGTGAAGACGCCGGAATCGTGCACTTTGCGACCGCTTCTTCCGGAAAAAGCTACGGAGTGATCATGGGTCACGAATCCCACAATCACCCCTCCCAAGTGGTGCCTTTCGAAGGTGCTGCTACTGGGATCGGAGGCCTTGTGCGGGACATTATTGTAATGGGGGGACGTGCCATTGCCACCGCCGATCCCCTCCGTTTTGGACAAATTGAAAAACCTCTACAACACCACATCGCCGAAGAAGTCGTGTCCGGCATCGCGGGTTATGGGAACCCACTCGGAGTGCCCAACCTTGCAGGGGACACCTATTTTGATGAATCCTACAACGACAACTGCCTCGTCAACGTGATGGTTTTAGGCGCCATCCGCGAAGATGAAATCATCCACTCTTTTGTGCCCGCAAACGCCGAAGGCTGGGACATCATCATTGTCGGGAAACCCACAGACAACTCGGGCATGGGGGAGCCGCCTTTGCCTCTGCCGACCTGAACGAAGCCGACAAAGAGTCCAACAAAGGTGCCGTGCAAGAGCCCAATCCTTTCCTCGAAAGACACCTCGCCGAATCCACCTACACCCTCTTCCGCAAACTCCGCGACGAGGGCAATTTAAAAAAAGTTTCCTTCAAAGACATGGGAGCGGGCGGAAACGTTTGTGCCACCGTCGAACAAGTGGAACCCGCCGGTTTTGGAGCGGATGTGGACCTCGCCAAAGTACACACCTCCATATCCAATCTGCCCCCGGCAGTGATCGCTTGCGCCGAAACCCAAGAGCGCCTCTGCTGGATCTGTGACCCCAGCCTGACGGAGCAAATCCTCGACCATTACAATAAAGAATGGGACCTCCCCAAAGTCTCCGCCGGTGCCAAAGCCAGCCATGTGGGAAAAGTGACGAAGGGCAATTACGTCGTTCGCTTCGGTGATGAAATTCTCGTGGACGCGCCAGCCTCTGCCGTGACCAAGGGACTTCAATATGAACGTGCTTACTCCGCCCCCGTTCACACCTTCACCGAACCCACCTTCGATCAACCCGACCTTAAAACCAGCCTCCTCAAAGTCCTCGCCAGCGAAAACATAGCGAGCCGCCTGCCCATCTTCGAAAACTACGACAAAGTGGTGCAAGGCCAAACCGTCTTCGAACCCGGCATCGCAGATGCCGGCCTCCTCGTGCCTTTCCGCAATCGCGAAGAAGCCCCCGAACTGCACAAAGTTGGAGCCGCTCTATCAGTGGATGCCAACCCACGCTACGGAAAAATTTCCCCTTACTGGTGCGCCGTGAACGCCGTCGTCGAAGGAATGCGCAACGTCGCCGCCATCGGTGCCACCCCCTGGGCTGTGACCGACTGTCTCAATTTTGGTAACCCCGAAAAACCAGAACAAATGTGGGAACTCGTCGAAAGCATCCGCGGGATGAAAGATGCCCTTGAAGGAGTGGGCCACATCGCCTACGTCCCCGACCCGCAAGGTAAACGCGTGCCTCTCCCCGTGGTTTCCGGAAACGTCTCTCTCTATAACGAATCCAAAAATGGCTCCGTGGCACCCTCGCCGGTGATGGGAACCCTGGGCCGCATCGAAAATGTAGACAAGGCCATCACCATGCAATTCAAAAAAGCTGGCAGCAAACTCTACCTCATTGGCGAGCGTAAAAACGAACTCGGTGGCAGTGAATATTACCGTCAGCTGGGCTTTCTTGGCACCAATGTGCCTCAGCCCGATTTCGCTAAAGTGCGTCAAGAACTCATCCTCATGACTCAAGCCGTGGATCAAGGTCTCTTGCTTTCTTCCCACGACATCTCCGACGGAGGACTGGCTGTGGCCCTGGTTGAAATGGCCTGCGGCGGACGTGGCGAAGGGGAACTGGGCTTCGTCGTGGATCTCACCCAAATGGCCCCCACGCTTCGCACCGATCAAAAATGCTTCTCAGAATCCGGAGGTTTCGTCGTCGAAGTGGTGCCCGGACGTGAGGCAGGCTTTGAAGCCCTCTGCACCTCAAGCGGCGTCAACGTCTACTCTCTCGGGAACGTCGGCTCACCCCTCTGTGTTTTCCAAGACCAAGGTGTCGTCACCCAAATCCCTCTCACTAACGCCAAAGAAACCTGGCTCAATGGACTTCGTAACAAACTTCGTACATGAAAAAACTTCTATTCATTCTCGGCACTTTCAGTCTGCTTGGCCTCACCGCCTGCGGACTCTTGAGCGACTCCATCGACTGCACTCCTCCCGACGGCACCTACGCCCAATCGGTCAATCACGAATGGCAAGGCATAAACTACGCGCTCCCTTATTGTTGGAGCACCGAAGAAAAACTCGCCCACGATGAACCCTTCCAAAAGGACACCCTCACGCTCACCAAAGGGGATGATTCTCTTTGGGTAGAAATCTCCATCGGCTCAGGGGGAAGCCCAACAGAAAAAATCACCCCCACCCGCAACGACCACAAAGGCTATTCGGTGTTTGACTACGCAGGCTATTTCTACGTCCAAACCAACGCTCCCGAGGAAGATGAAGTGCAGCTCATCCTCGATTCTTTTCAATTCACAACCCAATGAAACCTCGCGTCGCCGTCCTTCAATTTCCGGGGATCAACTCTGAGTACGAAACGCTTCGTGCCCTCTGGGATGCGCAAATCGACGCTGAATTTTTTCGTTGGAATGAGGACGCCAAAAAACTCGCCAGCTACGATGGCTTTGTGGTGCCTGGCGGCTTCTCTTACGAAGACCGCGGACGCAGTGGACTCATCGCCTCGATGGATCCTGTGATGCAAGAAATCGCTCGCCAAGCGGACAGCGGTAAGCCTGTGCTGGGCATCTGCAACGGAGCGCAAATTTTGGTTGAAACAGGCCTCGTGCCCGGTGGAAAAGTCAGCCCAGACGGTCGCCATCCTCTCCTCATGTCCCTCGCACGCAACAAGCGCGTTCAAAATGGAAAAGTGATCGGTGTAGGCTTTTACAATACCAACGTTTTCGTGAAATCCGTGGCCCCCCAAGGCCGCACCGCCTTCACCCTCGACAGTGCTCCCGATGAACTCAGCCTCGTGCCCATTGCTCACGGCGAAGGGCGCTTCACCACCAACCTTCCCGGCCTCTTCGAAACGCTGCGCGCCAACCAGCAAATCGTCTTCAAATACGCCTCCAAATCCGGCGAAATCGGCAACGAATTTCCCCTCAATCCCAATGGAGCCATGGACAGTGCCGCCGCCATCTGCAATCCCCAAGGAAACGTGATGGCCATCATGCCTCACCCCGAGCGTGCACCCTCGGCTCCCATGCCCAAGATTTTCAGCTCCATGTGCAAATACATGCAGGCCCGCGCAGAAGGCAAAAACCCGCTCATAGGAGGCCTCCCTGCCCTCGAACTCGCGGACCAGAAACCCGCCCTTGAAATGCACACACACACCCCTGGCACTCTCGAATTTTTCATCGGACTCCTCATCACCGACAACGAAGCCCAAACAGTTGAAAACGCGCTGCGCCAAAGTGGCTTCGATGTCACAGTGCGCAAATACACCTATTACGAAATCGGCACTCAGGGCCAAGACCCAGATAAACTCGCCGCCGAGCTCATTGCATCCGGCGAATTGCTCAACCTCAATAAAGAACGCGTCCTCACGGTCAAAGATGGCCAATCCTTCCCCAAAAAAGAAGGCGCCTCTTACTACCTTGTTCAAGACCTCGAAGACGCCGCTGGCATGGCCAAAGGCGCTCGCCTCAACTTGCCTGTGAAGCGCGGCTGGTTCTGGGAACTGACTCCTGACGCTGGCGCCCCCCTCGACGAAGCCGCCCTCCTCGCAACCAACATTTTTGCCAATCACCACGCTCAAGTATTACAAAGCGCTTAGGTCCACCGCAAAGACACTGTCACGCTCATGCAGAGATCCAGGTAAGAAATCCTGTCGAGGGAAGTGCAAGATCAACCACTCTTCATCCGTGGTCATAAACACGTCTTCCACCAAAACGGCTAAAGGGGCACTGAAGATGAGCTGATCTTTGTAGTAAAGCTGTTGGCAGTAGCTTTCTCCGCCCAAAACGAGGGCATCACTAAGGTCTTCTGGAGCATTGGGATCAAGGCAGGTGAAGTCCATAGGCAATTCAACGGGGCCACTTTGAATGGCCGAGACAAAGCTTGCTGCCTCTTCTTCCCACGGTATTGTTTCACTGGCCGTCTCCTTCCACTCTAAAGCAGAAGCATCTAAAGACAGGGTAATGAAATCAACCCCATCACCTTCCCAATTGATGATCCGAACAGCTTCATCAGTGTGAGCCAAGGCATAGGAATAAGCGAACATTCCATCATCTGTAATAAAACGATACCAACGGTAAAACAAACCAAGTTCCTCTTGTTCCAAAGCCATTGTGAGGTTAACCGCAGGTTGATCCCAATGAATCAAAGTGGACTCTGCAGGAGGCATCACAAGTCCATAAAGAAAGAAGAATCCAATCAGAGCCTTGCCCCAGGCAAGCCCCTTCCCCTTTAACCAATTGATAAAAGACAACGGAGAAAGAATAGGTCATCGTAAGGAAGGCCACTACACCTAAAGAAATCACTCCCAGAGAACGATGCATTCCAAAAGGTACAAATAGGCCCAATCGAACGAAGTAGAACATGGAATAGAGGACTTCCTCGAGACTAACTTCTCTAAAGAAAGAGAGCAGCACAAGGCAAATGATACCCAATGAAAAGCCTAAGATAGCCATGATTTTATTTGCTTGCACACTCAGAGCATGAGAACGAGCCTTCCAAGCCACAAACAATTGGACCACCGTGTAACTCATGATCATCAAAGGGAAGATATGGTCTTGCATCTGTTCATCGTACAGAATTACAGCCACAAGTCCGATCACATACCAACCCGGGACCAGTAAGAGAAACGTCAGTTTTTTTGCCAAACTGTCCTCAATTTTTTGAGATGCAGTGAGTCGTGTCCAAACCCAACGATAAAAAATCGAATAGAGGAACCCAGCCATTCCAAGGGTGAGTATCCAAAGCGCCCCTTTTGCCAAGAAATTCTCAGTGATTTCCGTGAAACTGTTTCCAATAAAAGGTAAAAACATCATTGGCATCGAGCACAGCCCAATGAACAACGCTTCCAAGTAAAGAGGGGTATTTTTTTTCATAACGTCCTTGTAAAAAGAAATAAATTGATGGGGATCTCCCAAGCTTTGATCAGCCTTTTTCACTGAACCCTGCGCATGACAGTCGTCCCAGTGATCTTCCAGCTCCCTAAGCAGTCGAGATTTATATTGGTCTTCGGGCAGATCCTCTTTTAAAATGTGTAGAAACTCATTTTTACGCATGGGAGGATTTTAAAATATTGTGCATCCCTTTGAGGAAAGTTTTGAATTCAGAAGTGTGCGTCAGCAGAGTTTTTTTGCCCTGCGGAGTCAAGCGGTAGTAGCGGCGGTCTTTTTCACCCTTTTTTTTCCACTCACTTTCCAAAAAGCCCTTTTCTTCTAAGCGATACAAAAGCGGGTACAAAGTGCTTTCTTGGAACTGAAACACTCCTCCACTGGCTTCATCGATGCTGCTCAAAAGCTGATAGCCATAGGCTTCCCCCAGGTCTTCCAAGGCTTGAAGGACGATGAGTTCGATGCTCCCTTTTAAGATTTCTTTTGAAAATGTCATAGTTGGGCTTAGGTGATGAATACTATTTACTACAAAGTATAAAGCAATGTCAATAAAATAGGTCACGCCAAAAACATTTCAGGAAAATTTCAGGACTTCCACATAAAAAGGTCTATATGTAAAGCGGCTTTTAAAAGTCACCATTGACGGTGAGTGCGCACTCACCTATACTCAAGCCAACTTATCTCTTTACCTTGCACCTTATGTCAGAAGACAAAGCAAAAGCGGCCAACGAGAACCGCAAAAAAGCCCTCGAACTCGCCCTTTCCCAAATCGAAAAAAACTTCGGGAACGGCTCCATCATGAAACTCGGAGAGTCCAAACACATGGATGTAGAAACCGTTCCTACCGGCTCTCTTTCTCTTGATCTAGCCCTCGGTGGAGGAATACCCAAGGGCCGTGTAGTGGAGGTTTATGGGCCTGAAAGTTCAGGTAAAACCACACTCACCCTCCACATCATCGCAGAAATTCAAAAGCAAGGAGGCCAAGCCGCCTTCATTGATGCTGAACATGCACTGGACCCAGCCTATGCCCGACGCATTGGAGTGGATGTCGATAATCTTCTCCTTTCTCAGCCCGACGCCGGGGAACAGGCCCTCGAAATTGTCGAAACGATCGTACGTTCCAACGCAGGGGACATCGTAGTCATCGACTCTGTTGCGGCCCTCACTCCTCGTGCAGAAATCGAAGGGGAAATGGGAGATGCTCAAATGGGACTCCAAGCTCGACTCATGAGCCAAGCTCTTCGCAAACTCACCGCAGCCATCAGCAAATCAAATTGCATTGTGATCTTCCTCAATCAGCTTCGTATGAAGATCGGAGTCATGTTTGGAAACCCCGAAACCACTACTGGGGGCCAAGCTCTCAAATTCTATTCCTCTGTGCGTTTAGAGATCCGTCGCATTGGAACGCTTGAAGGCGCGGAATCCAGCATGGGAGAAGGCAAGGAACTCGTAGGGAATCGAGTCAAAGTGAAGGTGGTCAAAAACAAAGTGGCTCCTCCTTTCAAAACAGCGGAATTCGACATTTTATACAACAAGGGTATTTCTAAAGTAGGGGACATCCTCGACCTTGCCACAAAATATGAATTCGTGCGCAAATCTGGAGCCTTCTACAGTTACGGGGACACCAAATTGGGTCAAGGACGTGAAAACAGCAAGAGTTTCCTTGAAGGGAATAAAGAACTCTCGCAAGAACTCGAAGGCCTTATTCGAGAAAAAGTTGCCGCTCAATTGGCCCTTTAAAAGGCCCATCCAAAACCAGTCATTATTAAATGGAAGACCCAAATTTAAGATCATTGATGGATTATGCTTTGCGCGCGCTAGCAAGACGCGCACACACCTCCCATGAACTTCTCGTGAAACTTCGAAGGCGTGCGAACTTCACAGAAGCTCTGGGAACTCGTGTGATTCAAAGACTCGAAGAGCTCAAACTGCTCAACGACACGGAACTCATTAAAAGCCAACTTTTGAACGCCGTTCATTATCGCCACCAAGGGCACCTCAAAGTTGCTAGCAAACTTTATAAAAAAGGCATTCCCCTCAGTCAAACCAAGGCCGCTTGGGTGGAGCTCAAAAAATCAGAACAACTTTCTGAACGCGAACTCGCTCTTGCGGCCCTGGAGAAAGCCAAAAAACGCTTTCAAAACCTGCCTCCACAAAAACAATATCAACGCAGAGCACAGTTCTTAGCTTCGCGAGGTTTCTCACCTGAACTCACCTTTGAGCTTGCCAAACCTGATGAATCTTTGTAAGATTCAAACATCAGGATCGGTTAACTCAAAGTAGGATTCACCATCCTGCTCGTTTTACCAAACTAAATACCCTCGTATGCATCAACAATTCATGGCGGCCGTACGCCAACTCTGCAACGAAAAGAATCTGCCCGAAGAAATCATCATGGATATCGTGAAGGCAGCGCTGCGCACCGCTTATCGTAAAGATTACGGCAATAAAGAACAAAACATTGAAGTCGACATCGATCCCAAGACCGAAAATGTAACGATCTATATCGTTAAAAAAGTCGTGGATAAGATTGAAGACTCTGATTCAGAACTCACTCTCGAAGACGCTCGCAAGCTCAACAAAAACATCAAACTCGACGAAGAAATTCGAATGGAGGTCACCCCCATGTCTTACGGTCGCATCGCTGCGCAAGCTGCCAAACAAGTCATCATTCAACGCATTCAAGAAGCAGAACGAGACTTCATGTTCGAAGCGTTCAAAGACCGTGAAAATGAACTCATCAATGCTCAAATCCACCGTGTGGATGGCAATCAAGTTTACGTCGAAATGGGAGGAGTAACAGCCCTTTTGCCCGCTCGCGAACAGATCAGTTCTGAACAATACTACGGAGGGCAACGCATCAAGCTCTACCTCGATAGAGTGGTCAAAACCACCAAAGGGCCTCAATTGCTCATTTCTCGCACCCATCCCAAGCTCGTTGAAAAGCTGATGGAGCTGGAAATCCCCGAGGTGAAGGCGGGCACAGTCATCATCAAAGGAGTGGCTCGTGAACCGGGAGTCCGCTGTAAAGTGGCCGTCATGTCCAAAGATCCTCAAGTGGATCCCATTGGAGCGTGTGTAGGACAAAATGGAGTGCGCGTTCAAAGTGTGACACACGAACTCGCAGGGGAACGCATCGACATCATTCCTTGGAACGAAGATGCGCAGAAGTACATCATGGAGTCCCTCAAGCCCGCGAAGATTTCTCGCGTGGAGATTGATGAAAAAACTCATCTCGCCAGGGTTTATGTGACTCAAGATCAACGTGCACTCGCCATTGGCAAGAGTGGACAAAACGTTCGCCTCGCCTCTCATCTAACAGGTTGGGAAATCGATATCCTCGACACCGATACCCCTGCGGGTGCGGCAGCAGAAGGACAAGAAAACAAAGTGAAGATGGTCAGCGATCTCGATCTGCCGGAAAACATCAAAGAAAAACTGGTTTCAGTGAGCTTGGAACAAGTGGCTCAGCTCATGGGGCTCTCCATCAAAGATTTCATGCAAGTCGATGGAATCACAAAAGAAGAAGCGGCTCAAATTGTGAAAGCGGTGGAAAAAAGCAAGTGAACGCAAAGTAAAAAACTTCAAAAGGGGGCTTCAAAAAAGTCCTCTTTTCTGGTATAATCATGAGATCGCTCAAACCTGTGCGTTCAAAAGTTCCACCCATGGACGACCAAAACTTCATCAATTCCAAAATTCAAACCGATGGTCACGTCGCTTTAGCGACAGCAACCGGTGGAACGCCTTTATCTTCCATCAACCGGGAATTTGAAGAACGCACGACCATGGAAAAAGCCCAACAAATGGGCATGAGCTACATCGACATCGCCACCGTGCACGTCAATCCCGATCACCTCAAAGTGCTCACCCAAAAAGAGGCGGAAGAAGCCTTGGTGGTGCCTTTCTTTAAGCTAGGGAAGAAACTGCGACTGGCCATTGTACACCCCACTCAAGCGGCCACCCAAGATCTCATCCGAAAATTGAAAGCAGAAGGCTACGCCATCAACGTCAATCTGGCTTCTGAAAATGGCCTACGAAGAGCTTTGGAGGCGTATCGCAAGCTCGAAGGAGTCACCCCAATTCAAACAGAAAACATCGTGGACGAAGCAAAAATCACGTCCTACCAAGCGGAAATTGAAAATCTCACGGCCCTTCGCACAAAAATTCAAAGCGTCACCGCCGAAGAAGCGCTCAATGTGCTCAGCGTGGGTGCCCTTAAAACCGGTGCGTCAGACATGCACTATCAACCCGAAGAAAACAAAGTTTTAGTGCGCTTCCGCATCGACGGAGTCTTGCAACAAGTCCTAGAACTGGATTTGAACACCTATGGCTACCTCAGCAATCAGCTCAAATACAAGGCGGGCATGCATCTCAACATCAGCAATGTACCACAAGATGGACGTTACGCCTTCCTCGTCAACGGGCGCAAAATCGATGTTCGCGTTTCCTCCATTCCCACCGAATACGGCGAAAGTTTCGTCTGTCGACTGCTCGACTCCAAAAAGAAAAACCTCACTTTTGAAGAACTCGGATTCGAAAATCGCAACTTGAATTTGATCAAAAAATCCTTAGACCTAGCCAACGGAATGATACTGGTCACTGGACCTACTGGCTCCGGAAAAACAACCACGCTCTACTCCATGCTCAATGCCTTCAATCAAGCAGAAAGTAAAATCATCACCCTGGAAGACCCCATCGAATACCACCTCACGGGCATCACTCAAAGCCAGATCAATGAAAAACGCGGTTACGATTTTGCCTCGGGCTTGCGTGCCATACTTCGTCAAGACCCCGACCTCGTAATGATCGGAGAAATTCGAGACGAAGCCACTGCCGAAACCGCCGCTCAAGCTGCGCTCACCGGACACATTTTACTGTCCACTTTGCACACCAACAGCGCCATCGAAACCATTCCTCGCCTGCTGAACATCGGGCTCAAACCCTTCATGATTGCCCCTGCTCTCGGATTGGTCATGGCCCAACGCCTCGTGCGAAAAGTCTGCCCCTATTGCGTGACCCAAGTCCCCATCAAGGAACAAGAACAGAAAATCCTCAGCGCCGCGATAGATCAAATTCATACAGTGGATGCCAATCTTGCCCTCTCACTGCCTGTCACCTTGCCTTTGGCGGCGGGTTGCGAACACTGCAGTCACACTGGATTTTTAGGCCAAATTTCCATCGCAGAAATGTTTAACAATACAGAGGAATTGAAGGAAGCGATACTCGCAGAAAAATCAGCAAATGAACTCTTTAAAATCGTGCGAAAAAACGGCATGCTCACTCTGGGTGAAGACGGCATGCTCAAAGTTTTGCGTGGGGTCACAACTTTGGCGGAAGTAGAAAGGGTCACAGATATTATGCTTCAAACCACGGTATAAGATCGGTTTTGAGTTTGCACCAAAAGACCGCGCAATTCGAGTTGAGTCAGTGCTTCATAAAGCTCCACCAAACGTCCCGAAAATTCCTGCGTCAATTCACTGGAAGAACAGGGGTGCTTTTTCAAAATCTCATAAAGTTCTCGCTCCAAACCTTTCAAATGCACCGGAACGGTATGCTGTTTTTCGGGCCTCAATTTTAAAATGGGAATCAAATCGGAAGGGAGCGTCACCAAGTGAGCCCCTCGCTTGATCAGATCCAGACAGCCGATGCTCGCCTCATCTTCAATGCGTCCAGGCACACACAGCACGTCTCGGCCTTCGGTCAAAGCATGTTTAGCGGTATTGAGGGCTCCAGAAGGGTAGCCCGCTTCCACGACCAAAGTGGCGGAACAGAGTCCCGCAATCAAACGGTTTCGTAGCAAATAATCACTCTTGTACCGCTCTTCATTAGGGGCATATTCCGAAAGCAAAAGACCTCCCTTCTCAAGAATTCCCTCAGCCAGTTGCCGATGCACCGTAGGCCGCAGCACATTCAAACCCTGAGCCAGCACCGCCACGGTTTTCCCATTTCCTCGCAGCGCACCTTCATGCGCCGCCGCATCGATCCCAAAAGCCAGTCCACTCACAATGGTGACCCCCCAAGCAGCCAAACTTTCTGCAAAACGCAAAGTGGTGCTTTCTCCGCGTGCCGTACAGCGTCGCGTGCCCACCACAGCCAAACAAGGAGCTTGAAGCACCTCCAAATTCCCACTGTAATACAAGCATTCAGGAGCCGTGCCCGTTGCGGCCAAAAGCGAAGGGTAGCGCGGATCATCTCGAAACAATTTTTGAATTTCCATAGAAAATAAAAGTCATCGCTATTTTAAAAGACCGATGAGCAAAAGTCCTGAATAAAGCTTGACTAATGCAAGTCACTTGCATTAAGCTAAATTGCAACCTGAAAAAAGAATGAATATTTTAGAATCCCATTTGAGTCGCTGGAAAAAAGAAGGCTACCGCATGACCCAAAATCGCGTCGCCTTGCTGGAACTTTTTTTAAAGGAAGCCCACCCCTTATCCGCCGAAAAACTCTTAAAAAAATTAAAACAAAAACGCATCACTTTAGACCCTTCTACTCTCTATCGCGAACTCGAATTTTTGAACAAAGAAAACGTGATTCACGAAGTCCAATTCCAAGAAAAAAAACGGCACTTTGAACTCAGTTTTAAAAAACATCATCACCATCTTTATTGTCTGAAATGTGAGCACATTGAAGAAGTGGAAATGGAAGGAGAACTCGAACAAATCGAAAAAAAATTGGCTCGAAGAAGCCGCTTCAAAATCCAATCTCACCGTTTAGAATTCTTTGGCCTTTGCGCCCGTTGTACCTCTTAATTTTTGCCCTCCCACCATGAAAAAAACACTCCTAGCTCTGCTTTGTCTCCTTTTAATCCTTCCTGCCTGCAAAGAAAATGTCACAGACGAAAAAATCGATGTCGTCGCCACTTTTTATCCTCTGGCTTATTTTGCGCAGCGCGTGGGCGGCATGCATGCCAACGTGAACAATTTGGTGCCCACCGGGGGTGAACCTCACGATTTCGAACCCAGTCCACGTCAAATCGTGGAAGTGACCGAAGCCGATATGGCCTTGTATTTGGGCGAAGGTTTTGAACCTTGGATGCAAGATTTAGAAAGTGAATTGGAAGCAAAGGGAGTGGTCGCACTGGCGGTGAATCAAAAACTTCCCTTGGTGGAAGGAAAGGGAGAGCACGAAGAAGGGATTTATGATCCTCACACCTGGCTGGACCCTCTTTTGGCTCAAGAAATAGTGACGCTCATTGCTAAAGGATTCATTCAGGCAGATCCCGAAAATGAAACGGTCTACTTGGCGAATGCAGAAGCTTTGCTGCGTGAATTGCAAGCCCTTCACCAAACGTATCAAAGCGTTTTGCACACCTGTACCGAAAACACCATCCTCACTTCTCACAACGCTTTCACTTACTTGGCTGAACGTTATGACATTCAAACGCTTTCTGTGGCCGGACTTTCACCCGAAGAAGAACCCTCGGCGGATCGACTGGCCCAACTCGCAGACTTTGCTAAAGCGGAGCAAAGCAAGTACATTTTCTTTGAAACACTCGCCACGCCCGATGTGGCCAAAACCCTGGCCGACGAAGCCAGCCTCACGCCTCTACTTTTCAACCCCATTGAAGGGCTGACTCTAGAAGAAGCGGCAGCGGGTGAAAACTACTTCACGCTCATGCAAAGCAACTTGTCCAACTTGAAATTGGCTCTCATCTGCACCGATTCTTCACCGCTCTAATCATGCCCATTGCTCCTCTCATACAAGTCAAAGATCTCACGGTGGTTCGGGATGGAAACAGCATTTTGGAGCATGTGGATTTTGTCATTAAAGAAAAAGAATACGTGGGCATTGTGGGTCCCAACGGCGGTGGAAAAACCACGCTTTTGCTCACCATGCTGGGCCTGCTCAAACCCACGCGCGGCGAAGTCAAAGTCTACGGCAAAGCGGCTGAGGATCCAAAATCGCGCGAATCCATCGGTTATGTGCCGCAAACTTTTTTGGGCCAAAAATTCACCTACCCCATCACCATTGAAGAAGTGGTGGCCACCGGCATCATTCATCCGGGCTTTTGGGGAAATTTAAACAAGCGCGAATGGAAACGCGTTTATGAAAAATTGGAACTGGTGGGCATGAAGGGTTCCGAAAAAGAGTCGTTTCATACGCTTTCAGGAGGAGAGCGCCAAAGAGTCATCATTGCTCGGGCCCTGGTCAGCAACCCAGACATTTTGTTTTTGGATGAACCCTTGAGTGCCGTCGATCAACCCTCCCAAGCCACCTTTTATCAACTGCTGACTCAACTCAATAAAAAAGGACTCACCGTGGTGCTCGTGACTCACGATTTAGAAAGGGTCGCCAAACAAGTTTCTCGGGTGCTTTGCCTCAACCAAAGTCTTTATTTGAATTGCAAAACGTCCGAACTTTCTGAAGCTCACAATTGGTCCGAATTTTTTGGAGACGCCAAGGCCGTCCATCATCACTCTCATTCCTAAATGTCTATTTTTGAATACAGTTTCATGGTTCGAGCGCTGCTCGCAGGCAGCCTCATTGCAGTGGTTGCGCCACTCCTCGGAACCTTCGTCGTGGCGCGCAATACCAGCCTCATCGCAGACACGCTCGCGCATGCTGCGCTCGCGGGGGTTGGCATTGGAGTGATTTTAGGCATCTCCCCCACCTGGGGCGCGGTCGTGGTCGCCCTGCTCGCCGCCCTGGGCATTGAATACCTCATGAAGAACCATCGTTTCAGCGCAGACGCCGTGCTCGCCCTTTTCCTTTCGGGGGGCCTGGCCCTCGCCGTCGCTTTGGTGCGCGTTAAAGGCGCCGCCATCAATTTTGAAAATTATCTTTTTGGGAGCCTCATCACGGTCACCGCAGAAGAAGTATGGATTTTACTCATCACCAGCCTGGCCATGATCGGCATTATGGTGGCGTCTTGGTGGTCTTTTCTTTCCTTGTCTTTCTCAGAAGAACTCACCTCCACGCGGGGCCTCAAAACCAAAACTCTAAAAAACCTTCTCGCCTTGCTCACAGGTCTCATGGTTTCTCAATCTCTCAAAATCGTCGTTGGACTTTTAATCGGCGCCATGATGGTCATCCCTGTGCTCACGGCCATCACCCTTTGCCAAAGCGCCCGCTACAGCCTGCTCGTCTCGGTGATTTTCGCCCTGCTCTCCGTTTGGTCTGGACTCATTCTTTCGTACTACATCAATGTGCCCAGTGGCAGCGCCATCGTGCTGATGAACATCTTCTGGTTTGCCGCCGCTCTCCTGGTGAAGGGGTTTGGAACTTTTAGACATTCTTAGTTTCATGAAAAATCCTCCTGAATCGCTATCGAAAGGCTTTCTAAAAGCCCTGCTCCTCTCCTTTATTTTAGCGCTCTTTTACACCCTCGCTCAAAAATACGGACGCCCCTTCCTCCCTGAAATGTCCGATCGTTTTTTCAATCGTTTAGTGGGCGCAGCTCTTGTCCTTCCTGTCTTGGGTCTTTTCTTGCTTCGACAACGTTTCTTCAAGAACATGCGCTCAAACCCCAAAGTGGACTCCACTCAAGTGATGAAGGTGCGAGTGGAAGTGGGTGGACTGGTGAAACTTAAGAAAACGGACGCCAGTATTGACTTCATCGACTTGGTGGAAAAATGGCTGACCCAACACGTCAAAATGGCTGAGCTCCCCAAGCTCCTTGAAAAAGGCGAACTTCAGTTCACCGAAGCCGAAAACGACTACGACTTGCTCCTCGACTTCATCGAACTCGAAGATGGATCAGGCAAAATACTCGAAACCCTCATAGTGGACGCGGGGAACCTCAAACAAATCGACTTCGTTCAAAAGCTAGGGAACTGCAAACTGGAGTGGCACTGCGATCATGTGAATAGAGGCTAAATTTAAACCGCTCCTTATGCATTCTTGACGCGGCTTTCTTTTTGAATAAAGTGGAGTTAGAAAGTCCTTTGGCCCGTAGTTTATACACTACAGCTTAGCGAAAGGCCTTTCTTCTATTCAGTTGGAAAAATAGAAATAAGCCACCTCTTACCGCTGGCTTTGTCTTCTTTGATCTGTACGCAAAATTTCTCTCCTTCAAAGCTTCTGCCATAAAAGCGATGGAGAAGTTCCGAATGTTTATTCGGATTTTCTTTTGAAACAGGAACAAAACACGAATGACGAATAACCTCAATAGCACAAGGAAACAACTTCAACCGGCGAAGTAGTTCTAAGAAACTCTTTTCAAATAAAACCCAAAAGCCTTCTTTCTAATTTCAGCAAGATTTGTTCCGATGAATTTTTTAGATTTTGTTTGATAAACACGCATAAAAGAACTCTACCACGAGAAGTCCTGACAAAACTCTGAAATCAAACGTTTGATTCCAACCCCTAAACAGCTATAATTCCAACTTATTTCATCCCTCAATGTCAGAAGTTCAAAAGCCAAAAACAGGCGGAACCCTCACTCAGCCTAAAGGTTTCGTGAGTCAGCACGCCGGCAAGGCCGCCTTCATCGGAGGGATGGCAACATTATCAGGTTTGCCAAACTTGCAGCACGGAGTGGAGGCTTTTTTCACTGCCGCTGCCAAGCAGGCCGGTTACAGTACCGCCTCTGCAGTAACTTTATTGAGCTTTTATAACTTCTTAGAAAAAAGAGTGAAGTCACTTCCAGCAGAACTCGTGCCTGCAATACTCCCCACTCTGACCACAATCTTGCTCAACTACGGACTGCATAACTTAAAAGGGACTGAAGAGCCCTTACTCTCGACCTTGCCCACCGCCATTTCGGCGTCCATCGGTTTCCCAATCTGGCATGTGCGCACAAGAATCCTTCAACTCTGGAAAGACTTAGAAGATATCGAAATCAAGTTGGATTGGCCTACTTCCCTAGCGTAAACCCCTCCCCTTGAATCGTGATTCCAAGTGGCTTCACCATCACTTCTCGCCCCGCGGCTGCTTCCACTTGCCCCGCCACACAAGCCTTTAAACCGGCCTCTCCAGCCAGCGCCACCACCTTTTCCGCCTCCTCATGACTGTGCGTGTAAATTGCGAGCCCCACGCCATAATTGAAGGTTTTAAGCATCGTTTCCGTGTTCATGCCGCTGGCCTGCTCCACAAAGGTAAATACTTCTGGCACAGGCAGCATTTCTTCAATCACGTAACGGAAGTTTTGCTTAGGACGCATGAGTTTTTGCCAACCGTGTCCCGTAATGGGTTCCACATTTGAAGGACGAATCCCCGCCGCCATCACCGCCTGAACGAGCGGTGTGTACAGATGCCCCGGTGCATTGATTGCCTCCCAAAATTCCATACCGCTGGGCAATTTCGTGCGATACCCCTGAGGCAATTTTTCCGCCACACTGCGCAAAGTCGTGAATCCATTTTCATGGGGACCGCTGCTCTCCACAAACACAATAAAATCCCCTGCTCGAAGTTCACTGGAGTCGATGGATTGATACCCCGCCGGCACAAGGCCAAACAGGGCTCCCGCAATGTCCAGTTTGTCTTCAAAAATCTTGGTCTTGAGCTGAGGAGTTTCTCCTGAGAAGTAGACACATCCAACACGTCTGCACCCTTCCACAAATCCATCCAAAAAACCTTTCATAAATTCCGGCGTGAACACCCGTTCAGGCCGTGCAGAGGGCAAATACAAAGAGATCAAAATCGTCTGCATCCCCGAAGAAGCCGCATCGTTCGTCAGCGTGGACATCGTTTTAAGTCCAATATTTCTCCAAAACTTCATCCATTCCTCTCGAGTAAAATCATCCGGCCTGGCATCGTCCGCCGTGCCCAACCCTTCAGGGAGCAAAGTCACCAGCAACTGCTCCATCCCACTTTTCAAAAAAGGTTTCAAATCCAAGGCAAACACATTGGCACTCGCCCCAAAACCCCCGGGCATGAAGCCGTATTTTTCAGCAAAACCCATCGTTTTTTGGCTGGCTGCAATGAAGGCATTTTTTGCCTTATCCAGATCCACGTAATCGATACGGTCTACAGGATTCATTTGATTTTAACCTGAAAAAAATCCGAAATCGCTTGGCGCGTTCCAAAAGATACGCGTTCACCCTTGCATACCGGGCACATGTATTCGTACTTGCTCTTGTGTTTGATCGGCTCATCCACAATTTGCTTGCAATCCTTGCAATAAAACACAATGGGAGCTGGAGCGGGAGCCGCTGTTTCAGAAGAAGTGTCAGGAAGAATTTCGTCAGTCATCAGTTGTTTTCTTGGTCAGAGGATGGAGTGCCGCCGTAAGGGTTGGCACTGTGACGTCCGCCCCAAAAATTGGAGTTGTTGCCATAGTGCATAGAAGCGCCACCGGCTTGGCGCATACGAGATTGCATGAGTCGATAACGGGTCGTTGGGTCCAGAATGAGTGGATCCACAGGGCTGGCTGGCGTATTCACCGCTTGTGAAACGCGCTCTTGAGTGTAAGAAGGCCCCGCAAACGGTCGATCTTCTTGAATTTCCACTTCTTCCACCGGCTCTTCAACACTCACTTCTTCCTCCACATCCGAATCTTTTCGACGAGCGAACCACCCTGCAATCATCATGAAACCTGTCATAAAAAAGGCGAAAGTCATGCCAAAACGAGTGGATTTGGTGCTCAAATTCACTCCAAAATCAGGATGAAAGAAAATAGAAGTGGCCACCACCATCAAAAGTGCCGCTTGAAAACCCAAAAGCACACTCGCAATGCCGCCCTTTTTCTTCAAATTGAAAAAATTCTTTCCAAGCAGCGGCAAAAACATATTGAAAAAGCCAATGGCTCCCAGCCCCATCACCATGAATCCGATCAAGAAGAAAGGCCCCTGCACGCCCAAATAACTTTCTCCCACACCAAAACTGTTTCGCTCATCGTACCAGGGCATCAACGGACTGATCATGAGCCCCGCACTGGCGAGCAAAACCACCTGTTTTCGCAGAGGGAGTCGAAGAAAGCCTTGTTTCATTCGCTGAGAGAGCGACATAATGACGGGGAAAATCAATTTCAATCTATCAAAAAAAAGTCCTCCATGGCAAACAAAAGCATCGGCATCGACATTCGTGAAGCCAGTGAAAACGCAGCAGGCAAAGGCCGTTACACACTCAATTTGGTCAAAGCCCTCATTGCGCAAGCTCCCGAGCAGGACTTCATCCTCTTCACCAAAACCCCGAATCCTCATTTTCGCACCACGCAGCACGTCAAACAAATCTGCATCAAAGGGCGCGGACCCTTCTGGCATTGGAACCTGCATCGCCACCTTTTAAAAGCGCCGGTCGACTGCTTCATTGCACCCACCAGCACCATTTACCCCGCCTTTGCTCCTCGCAGTCAAAAAGTGGCCCTCGTGATTCACGACCTCATCACCTTTTTGCACGCCAAATCGCATCCGCTTTTCCCAACTCTTGTGGAGCGTCTCACCCTGCCTAGAGCCCTCAAAAAAGCCCACCTTCTTTGCCCGTCTCCGAAAACACTCTCCGCGATCTGCATAAACTTTTCCCTTTCACTCGCAAAAAGCCAGCTCTCATCGCTTCTCCTGCCGTGCCGGAAGACATTCATGCCGTGGACACGCAAAAACTCGACCTCCCCAAAAAATTCATCTTGGCCGTGGGCACGCTTCTTCCCCGCAAAAACATTGCATTACTCTTTAAAACCTTCGAATTGCTCCAAGAAAAACATCCCGATTTGCACCTGGTGGTGGTCGGATCTAAAACCAGCAAAAGCCAGAAAACCTTTGCAGCAGTTCAGGTCTTGCCCCCCCCCGTTCAAACCCGCATCCATTTTCTGGGTTCCGTCACTGGCCCCCAGCTCTGCGAGCTGTACTCGCGAGCCTTGGTTTTCGCCTTCCCTTCGTTTTACGAAGGTTTTGGAATTCCTCCCCTCGAAGCCATGGCTTGCGGCTGTCCCGTCATTGCCAGCACGTCATCCTCCATTCCCGAAGTCGTCGGAGATGCCGCGTTGCTTGCCAGCCCTCACAAGCCCATCGACTGGGCCGAAGGCATTGAGCAGCTTTTAGACCCCCTTGTCGCAAGCCGCTACCAAAAAAAAGGCCTACTCCAGGTCCAAAAATTCTCATGGAGCAAAACCGCGCAAAGCCTTTTACAGGTTCTTTAAATAGAAACCCGGCCCTTACACGCTTGATACCTCTGCACTCTTGGCACAGGGGGCTTTAGAAGGCCTTATCCCCTTTTTCTCAAATTCTTCCAATTTGGACATTGTCTAAATTGGAGCTTTTTAGCGCAATTAAATTGACGGAAACAAAAAAGAGGTTAAAGTTAAGGCTTACCCTTTTTTTCACCAGCCATGTCCGCTGCCCCCTCCTGCTGTCCCAGCTGCCTCCCAAAGCCACCAGACAACCCTCACACCCTAGGGGAAGAAATAGCGAAGATTGCCGAAAGTGAAAAAAAGCCCATTGAAGACATAAGAGCCGCAGTACTAGCTTTATTGGCAGCTCATGGGATTGAATCGGAAGGAGTAGAAAATGCCATTGGAACCCCAAAATCACAAGGTTTACCGTTGGAAGACGGTGCACGTTGCATAACTCTTGGCCCTGCTTGGGCAACACTCTATAAAATTGGGGACGCTCCTAGAGATGGAATAACGAACGGCACACAAATCACAATTGTATGCAGCACCTACAACGGGAACTGTGGGCCAAAACCAACCACTGAAACCACAGCCCATACCGTGGATGGGAAGCAAATTTCAGTTGCCACACCCTACCAACTCAATGTCACCCTGCCAAATCAAGGCTTCTACTTCAGGGTGGCTTAGGAGGGGGTATTGTCAGAAAGGACTAAACCGCTACAATAAGACCTTCCCTCTACTCTTCCCTTAGATTAAAAATATATGGCCAACTCGCAAAACCCAACCCTAGCACAACATATTAAAGATCATTGCACACCAGCAAGCTGGAACAAGAGGGAGGATGTAGTGAGGATGGCCTTAGGAGCTGTTAACATAAGACTTTGAGTAAAAGTGCCACAAGGCAGAGGGAGATAAAGGAGGCATACATCAGGTCTAATTTGTCATAGCGAGTTGAAATTCTTCTGTAATTTTTCATTCGGTGAAATAGGCGTTCAATCTCGTTGCGGTAGGCATAAATGTTCTTGTTGTATTCCCACGGAAATTTCATTTTGCCTTTGGAGGAACGACTGGAGTTATGCCTTTTCTTTGCACAGCTCCAGAACTTTGTAGCATGAATAACCTTTGTCCATAGCCAAATGATCTACTGTTTTTGGAAACGAATAATCTCTCAAAATTTGTTTTCCAACTTTCACATCGCTCACTTCACCACCTGTTAAAACAAAGTGCATCCCATGATCTGGATCTCCAGCAATCATGTGAATTTTTGTAGTGTACCCACCTCTACTTCGGCCTAACGCTTGTGGCCCCTTTTTTTCATGGCTCCCGCTGCACTGTGGTGCGCTCTATTTGTTGTACTGTCCAGGAAAGCTATTCGCACTTGAAGTACATCTGCTACTTCAAGTGCTCTAAGCATTTGTCCAAAAGTCCAGATTCGCTCCACCGTTTGTATCTTGTATAAATCGTGTGCCAGTCATTCTCTTTTCTCTGTAATCGTAGGGCATTTGTCTCCATGCGCACCCTGTTTTAAGTACATAACAAATGGCATCCATGCAACGTTTCAGTGGAATCTTTTCAGGCTTTCTGGGCTTTGGAAAATAAGGCTGGATCAGTTTGAACTGTTCATCCGTTAGCATCTGGTACATGGCGTTAGGGTTAGAGTAACTTCACTCTACACCACTCCTCTATTTATGTTAACAGCTCCTAGAAGCAATATGCGAACATTATCAAGTTGAGGTAGACGCAGTCTTGCAGACTGTTGGTCAACCTGCTCAAGAGGGATTGCCATCCCCTAGAGAGGAAGGCAATGTTTACATTCATCTAAACCACTCAAGAATAGACATTACAGAAATTGGCCCCCAATATGGAGTTGTGGGTAGTACTCCAACGACCATCAAGCAAGTTGACGGTAGAGAGCCTGCTATGAGCTTAAAACAAGTGCATGAAGTAAAGAGAGGAGGCGTGAGCTACCCGAGCCGATTGGAGGCCTTAAGAATTGAAGAAGAAAAGCAGACAGGGAGAGCAGTTGAAGCCGAAATATCAATAGCTCAAGAGCCGTACTTTACTCATGATGGGACAACAGTGTTTTCAGAAAAGTTTAATTATGAACCATCCAGGTTGGCTGTCACATTAAAGCCGGGACACTTGTATGGCGATTCATTACGCAGGGAGCCTCATTCCTTCCTCAGAGCAGAGGGAGGGTTTTACTTCCTCATCGCCAATAACCCCTCAAACTCCCCCACCATGCTGTCCAAACGGTAATGGCTTTTCACAAAAGCCTGGCCATGTTTGCCCAAGGCCGCTCGCAGTACGGGGTCTTTTTGCAGTCGTTTGAAAGCCTTGTCCAGTTCGGCCACACGGGGCTCCACAATCCATGCGTCGCGGGAATGCACGAGGTCCGCCGCAATGCCACAAACGTTCGTCAAAAGCACCGGCGTTCCAAAGTGCATCGCCTCCGCCGCGACCATCCCAAACGGATCCATTTCCCGTGACGCTAGCACGAACAAATCACTGCGTTTATAAAGCTCCATCAGCTCCCCGCGAGGCAGCGAATTCACGAAGCGCACACGGCTCAAATCCGCCTTATTTTCGAGCGCTTTTTTCAGCGGTCCTTCACCGACCACCACCAGCCTCACTTCAGGTTTAGAATGGACAAGATGGACAAGCATGTCCACTCCTTTATCAGGTGTCAAACGCGCCACAGTAGACACCACGAACGGACTTGTCCACTCCGGCTGTTTCACCCCTCCTGCCCCCGACAAAAACTTCAGCAAATCTGGGCGCAATTCACTCGCCTTTTCCACCATCACCGCGCAAGAAATGGGGGCCAGTCGAGGGCTCACTCCGCGCTCCGAAATCAGCGGCCTCACATACCCCACCATGGCATTCGAAGTGACCACCACTGTCGCCCAACGGGAGCACCAGCGATACACCCCGCGCCATGGATTTTTTGTGATCCAACGTCCGATGCGCGCATGTTCTATCCACAGCGTTCGCATTCCAAAAAAATGAGCCCACGGCGTCATCAAAAGTTTCTCACCCAGCGAGAGCATCAAAACCGCAGTCACTCCCCAGCGCCGCCGCGCACGCCACAAAAGCAGCCCCGCCTTCACGAAAAGCAGCGGACTCAGCATCGTAAACGCCAGCAGCCAAAACTTCGTCACAGGGGGCTTGCCCAGCCGCGCCCATTTCACATCAAAATGAGCTTCTTTAAAGGCTTTGCCCAAAACAGGACAGGAACCCAAGTAAAAACTTGGAACGCCCTTTTTATCGAGTTCCTTGACCAAGGTGAGCGTGTGCAATTCCTCCCCGCCCCATTGACTTCGATAGGGAAAACGAGTGACAAGCAGTCGAGCTTTCGCTAGAGTTTTCATGTAACGGTACCCATGAAAGCAAAAAAGCCTCAAAAATTCCAGGTCATTGGTCTCCTCGGAAAAAACAAAATAGAGGAACAGGCTATCTATCTTAAAGAATTAAAGACTTATTTTGACAAGAGAAACTGCACCCTGCTATGGGACGATTATTGCGGACCAGTGCTAGGAAAGGACCATCAATCCACTCGCGCTACCATCCTCAAAAAATGTGATTTGGTGCTCAGTCTTGGAGGGGATGGAACTTTGCTCAAACTCATTCGAGACCTGCCGCTGCGCAAGGACCTTTATGTGCTTGCCGTTAATCTGGGCACTTTGGGCTTCAATACCGAAGTGTCTGAGCCCACAAAAGTGTTTCCGTTTCTGAACGAAATCTTTGCAGGTCAATATCACAGTGATGAACGACTTCTTCTCCGAGCCACTCTCTATCGCAAAGGCAAAAAAATCGCCACGCACTTGGCGCTCAACGAAGCCGTGATCAACCAGGGCAACTTCGCGCGACTCATTGGACTTTACTGCGAAATCGACCAACGCAAAATGATTGAATTCAAGGCGGATGGAATCATCGTGGCCACTCCAACAGGTTCCACAGGCCATTCTCTTTCGGCGGGCGGGCCCATCATCCATCCACGGATTGAAGGTTTTGTTTTCACTCCCATTTGTCCCGCTGAACTCAGCGTTCGCCCGATTGTGATCCCCAGCAACCGACAACTCACCATTCGCGTCGACACCGAACGCCGTTACGCCGACAACAAAATCGGACTCACCATCGACGGCCAGATCATGGTTCCCGTTGAGTACGGAGACGTGGTTAAAATCCGTGCGTCCCACCGTCGCCTTCGTCTCATCCGTGCGGCAACCAAAGCCAGCGGCGGCGGCAACTATTACAAACTTTTGCGCGAAAAACTCCGTTGGGGCAAACGAGGGTGACTAGGATTTTAAGTGAGTCCAATCAAACACACGCCGCCAAAACTTAGAAAAGAGATCATCACACCGAACAAAACAAGGAAAATCTTTTTCTTGTTTTTGAAAAACAAAAATCCAAAAAGCACAGCTGCTATTCCACTCAAAGTGAAAAGCCAACCATTGGGAAGAGTGATACCAAAGACGCCCACAAAAAGCTGCAGTAAGGGTATCATCAATAAGAGCTCCAAGCGTGGACCTATTTGAGAAGGAAAGACAAGAAAATCTCCCAAAAGAGTTCCTAAAAAAGTAGCAGATAAATAGACAATAAACAATGCAGTCTTTTTCCCAGAAAAACGAGTATTAAGCATACAATAGACTTATAAAGCTGCCTGCGCCGCCGCGAGTCTCGCAACCGGTACGCGATAAGGGCTGCAACTCACGTAGTCGAGGCCGATTTCATGGCAGAACATCACAGAGCGAGGTTCTCCCCCATGTTCGCCACAAATCCCGATTTCAAGGCCAGGCTTCGTGCCACGGCCAAGTTTAACCGCCATACGCATCAGTTGCCCAACCCCCTCTTGATCGATGGTTTCGGTGGGGTTTTCCTCCAAAATATGGTGTTCGGTGTAGAATGGCAAGAACGCACCGGCATCGTCACGGCTGAGCCCGAAGGTCATCTGGGTGAGGTCGTTGGTTCCAAAACTGAAGAAATCCGCGTGATTCGCAATTTGATCGGCCACAATACAAGCACGAGGCAATTCAATCATGGTGCCCACCTTCCAATCGAAGTCCAAAGGTTGCATTTCAGCCGCCACTTTTTCGACGAGCGCGCGCAGTTTTTTGAGTTCATTCACATGTCCCACAAGAGGAATTTCAATCTCCACAATGGGCTTGATTCCATCGAGCACCACAGCCTTCGCAGCTTCAAAAATGGCGCGGACTTGCATCTCATAAATTTCAGGCATCGTGATGCCCAGACGACATCCGCGGTGCCCCAGCATTGGGTTGAATTCGTGCAAAGAATCCACCGTTTTCTTCAAAGCTTCAAAATCCACGCCCATCTCTTGAGCCACAGCTTTGATCTTTCCATCCGTGTTGGGCAAAAACTCGTGCAATGGGGGGTCCAGCAAACGCACGGTCACAGGGTAACCGTTCATCACACGGAAAATGCCTTTGAAATCTTCACGTTGCACAGGGAGTAGCTTGGCCAAAGGTTCCTTGCGAGCCTCGGCATCGCGAGACAAAATCATTTGTCGCACATACATAATGCGATCTTCATCAAAAAACATGTGCTCGGTACGGCAGAGTCCAATCCCTTCAGCGCCCAAACGGCGAGCCACCTCAGCATCGTGAGGTGTGTCGGCGTTGGTGCGAATTTTGAGGCGACGCACCTCATCGGCCCACTTCATAAGAGTGTCGAAGTCTTCGTCGAGAGAAGCTTCTACGGTAGGGGCCGCTCCTGCTAAAATTTCTCCCGTCGCTCCATCGAGCGTGATCACATCCCCTTCTCGAAAAAGATTCACGCCAATCATCAGCGTCTTGGCCTTATCATCCACAATCGCATCCTTACAACCCGCAATACAAGGCTTACCCATTCCACGAGCCACCACCGCAGCGTGACTGGTCATTCCTCCGGTTGAGGTCAAAATGCCCTGAGACGCATGCATGCCATGAATGTCTTCGGGGCTGGTCTCCTTGCGCACAAGTATCACTTTTTCGCCTTCTTCAGCCAGGCGGTAAGCTTCGTCAGCACTGAACACCACCTTCCCCACAGCCGCCCCCGGGGAGGCCGGCAAGCCACGGGCCAAAATCTCGCGTTTAAAAGCCGGATCTATGCTGGGGTGCAGCAAGGCATTCAATTGGTTAGGATCGATGCGTTTAAGGGCCTCTTTTTGCGTAATCAGCCCTTCGTTCACCATTTCTACGGCAATACGAACCGCCGCACGAGCCGTGCGCTTACCATTGCGCGTTTGAAGCATGAAGAGTCGGCCCTTTTCAATGGTGAATTCAATGTCTTGCATATCGCGATAATGGTTCTCAAGCAAACGTTGCACTTCGTTGAGTTGTTCAAACATGGCGGGCATTTGGTCACGCAGCGCTGAAAGTTTTTCAGGTGTACGAATTCCGGCCACCACATCCTCTCCTTGCGCATTGCAAAGGAATTCTCCAAAAAATTCTTTTTCTCCAGTGGACGGGTTGCGGGTGAAGGCCACTCCGGTTCCACAGTCATCTCCCATGTTTCCAAACACCATGGATTGCACGTTCACGGCGCTTCCCATGTTGTGAGGCATGCCATGCAAGTTGCGATACGTGATCGCGCGCTTTCCATTCCAAGACTTGAACACCGCAATGATCGCGAGTTCCAATTGTTCACGAGGATCTTCAGGGAAAGGCCTTCCGCTGTGTTCTTGCACGATTTGCTTGAAAACGGCCACAAGACGCTTCCAGTCGGCCGCATCCATATCAGTGTCCAGTTCCACCCCCTTTTCTTTCTTAGCCGCTTCCAAGGCTGCTTCAAAATGATCGTGCGCAATGTTTAAAACCACGTTTCCAAACATGGTCACAAAACGGCGATACGCGTCGTAAGAAAAGCGAGGATTGTCGGTTTGTTCAATCAGAGCCTCCACCGTTTGATCATTGAGTCCCAAGTTGAGAATCGTATCCATCATTCCGGGCATAGAAACCTTCGCCCCAGAGCGCACACTCACCAGCAGAGGATTCTTGGTGTCCCCAAAACCCTTCCCCATTTTATGTTCGAGTTCGTCCATCTTTTCGTCCAGTTCGTCGTAGAAGCCTTGTGGGAAATCCCCTTTTTCCAAATAGTAGTTGCACACCTCGGTCGTGATCGTGAATCCGAATGGAACCGGCAATCCAAGGGCGCTCATTTCAGCGAGCCCGGCGCCTTTCCCTCCAAGGAGGTCACGCATGTCTTTGTTGCCTTCGTTGAATGCATAAATGTGCTTCATGGGTTGGGGAGTAAAAAGAGGTGATTTAAGGTTAGAATAGACAGCAGTCTAGACAGCATGGACAGTCTTGTCCACTTTAAAGGGAACGGCGAGCTTTATAGGCCTCTTCAATACGACGCAGAGCAGAAATGAAAGCCGCTTCACGGAAAGTAGCATTGTACTTCTTCGCATTTGCAGAGATGTCCTGCCATGCACTGACCATAATGGGCTTGAGTTTTTCTTGAACCTCTTCGGCAGACCAGTAGTAATTGGCTTGGTTTTGCACGAGTTCAAAATAACTCACCGTCACTCCTCCGGCATTGGCCAAAATGTCCGGGATCACCGGCACTCCTTTACCTTTCAAAATCTCATCCGCTTCGGGGGTCACCGGTCCATTGGCAAGTTCCAAAATGACCTTGGCTTGGACAGCCGCTGCATTGTCTTTATGAACCTGGTTTTCAAGGGCAGACAAGACAAGAATGTCGACATTCAAAGTGAGCAGTTGTTCATTCGTGATCACTTGGCTGTTCGCACCGGCTTCCAGGCAATCCGCCACAGAACCCTTAGACGCCTTGCCACTCATCACCATTGGAATATTGAGCCCCTCCGCTGCGTAAAGTCCACTCTTGGAGTCGGACACGGCCACGACTTTGAAGCCTTTCTCTGCCAAAAATTTCGCCATGAAGGACCCGGCATTTCCAAAGCCCTGAATCGCCACCGTCAATCCCTCCGCTGCCTTGCCATTTTCACGCAAATATTCTTCCAAAATATAGACTCCTCCTTGACTGGTTGCGGTGTCGCGTCCTTTGGAACCTCCGGCAGGCAAAAGTTTTCCCGTCACCACTCCAAGCACGTTGCGACCTTGAAGTTTGGAGTATTCATCGGCAATCCATCCCATGATTTGAGGAGTCGTATAAACATCCGGCGCAGGCACATCCACCTCGGGCCCAATAAAGGGAGCGATGGCACGGGTGTACTCACGAGTCATGGCTTCGAGTTCACGAGGGGAAAGTTTTTTAGGATCGACAACAATACCGCCCTTTCCTCCACCCAGAGGGATGCCCACCACAGCACACTTTAAGGTCATCCAAGCAGAAAGCGCCTTCACTTCCCCAAGATCCACATCGGGATGGAAACGGATCCCACCTTTGTAAGGGCCACGAATCGAATTGTGCTGGCAGCGGTAGCCTTGGAACACTCGCCAGGTGCCATTGTCCATTTGAACCGGCACAGACACTTCTAAAATGCGTTCGTGGCGACTGATGAGCTCACGAACAGCGGGATGAAGCCCCATGAGATCAGAAGCCTTAGCAATCTGAGCCAGGGTGTTTTCGAAGAGCGACATGGAAAAAGGTTAAAGAAATCGCAAAAAGTCTAAGACTCGCTACCTCGCCCCGCAAGACGATTTTAGATTTTTAGTAAGCTCAATGCTTTTTTCGAAGGACAAATCGCATCCATCTCAAAGCTTTTTGAATCCATTGAAAGGAGCTTTTTGGCCTTTGCCGTTCATGCTGAAGTTCGGCTTGCAGACGCTCCAAAATGGTGATGAGTATCAACTTTTCTTTATGAGCCAGTTGGACAAGTTCAAAGAGCTGTCGACTGGACACCGTTTCTTTGTCCAAAGCGGTGTCTAAGGGGTGGGGAAGGGGGGTGCTTTCCAACACATAATAATCATTCTCCAAAAAGACCTCCGGTTTAGAGCTCACTTCCTGTAAAGGCGGATACCCAGGAATTTCCACCCGTTCGATTTGCTGAATCTGCAATCGGGGAAAGCGTAGGGCCATGGAAGCCTTCGACACCGCGTATTGAAAACCCTGAGGAGTTTGAACCTGTTTGGCGCTCAATTCACCTTTTTTAATCAAACGGCGCACCGTTTGCGTCGACTTTCCCAAAAGATCAGCCGCTTCCTGAAGTGTCAATAAGCCCTCATCCATTCGACTCGATTAGTCAAGACTTTGTATAGGCGGTTTTTGGCTTAAAGTAAAGCTAAAACAGGATATGACTAGTCAACTCGTCAGTCTTTGACTAGTCAGGATGGTCAGCTGCTCAACACCTGTTGACTAATCAAAAGTTAATTAATCAACATTCGACTAGTCAACTAATCAACATAAAAATCAAACCTGAAATTGTGCAAAACTTCTTTCCAATCCACGGCCGCCGTCTTTTTTCCTAAAATTTCAAAAAATCCCACGTCGCCCCCTTTTTTTCCAACGTTTTTCTTTGATTTTTTTTTCGAAGTGCTAAGATAAGGCCCATGGAAAACATACGCCTTTCCTGGGATCTCTTCGTACTCGTCTTCTTCGGGGTTGTCATCGCCTACAGTTTCATCATTGGGCGCAATCAAACCATCAAAATCATCATTGCTTCTTACATGGCAATTTTGACCGCTGATGGCCTCGGCAACTTATTTGAAACTTATGTGCTCCCCACCGCTCCAAGCTTGCAAGGGGAGGCGGGCCTTCAGGTATTGGTCCTGCTCAAGATTTTCGTTTTCGTGCTGACCATTGTGCTTTTAGCCATTCGCGGAGGCTTCCGAGTGGATTTGGGCCTCGAAAATTCCGTAGTGACGCGCATCTTGGCCAACTTGAGTTTTGGTTTTTTAAATGCAGGACTCATGGTGAGCACCCTGCTGGTATACCTGACGGGGGGGTCTTTTGTGATGGGCACCGTGCAAACCGGCTTGTCCATAAACCTCTACGCCCAATCTGAGTTCATTCAGACTATTATCGATCATTATGATGTTTGGTTTGCTCTTCCAGCTTTGGCTATAGTGCTGGTGAGTTTTTTCCAGCCCCAGGAAGAATAATGGACTTGCATCCAAGGACCGAGCTCCCTAAAATACGCTGGCACAGGCTCATTTGCCTTGCATGGGGGACAGTAGCTCAGTCGGTAGAGCAACAGCCTTTTAAGCTGATGGTCCTGGGTTCGATTCCCAGCTGTCCCACCAGATTTTGTACACCCGTTTTCCACAATTCTCGTCACTGTCCAGTGGCGAAGTGGAAGCTTCCATTTTGACTAATCAAAGGCACTTTTTCAGGTTAAAACCACCTAGACAGCCCTTCAAAAAAGATCCGCTTAGTTTTCCACGGATCTTGCACAAAAGTCGTCACTGCCTCCGGCGAATTCGACGCAAATCCAAAGCTAAAAAAGCCCAAAACCTTTCGTCACTTCGGTTCCGCTTTCTTTAGCGAGTTCTTCATAAAGTTCTTTTTCACGACGCGTGAGTTTTTCGGGCACTTTCAAATGGATTCTCACTTTATGGTCACCCAATTTTTCGGAGCGTAGGGAAGGGGCTCCCTTGTCTTTCAAAGTGAATTCCGTAGCACTCTGAGTTCCAGCTGGAATTTTTAAACTCACTTTTCCATGCACCGTATCCACTTTGATGTTGGCTCCTAGTACCCCTTGCAGCATCGGAATGCTTTCTTCCGAAAACACCGTCGCGCCGTCGCGAGAAAATTTAGGATGGGGACTCACACGGATGTGCAAAAACAAATCGCCATAAGTTCCGCCATAGAGCCCGGCAGCTCCGCGGCCTTTCAAACGAATGGTCGTGCCGTTTTCAATTCCCTTGGGAATGGTAACGCTGATTTCATTTTTCTTTTTGAGGCGGGTTTGCCCTTTGCATTCGCGGCACACTTGTTCAGGAATTTCCCCGCGTCCTTCACAAACCGGGCACACCTGTACACTGCTGATTTGTCCTAAAATCGTTTGTCGGGTCATTCTCACTTGGCCCTTTCCTCCACACTGTTCACATTTTTTCACAGCGGTGTTCGGCTCGTGGCCTTGACCCCCGCAATGTTCGCAGACTTCAGGCTTGGTGATTTCCAAATGTTTGGTGGTTCCAAAAACAGCCTCTTCAAATTTAATGTCCAATTCCGTTTCAATGTCCTTTCCTCGGCTGGGACCTTTGACCTTGCTTTCCCTACCCGAAAACCCGCCCCCTCCGAATCCTCCTCCAAAGAAATTTTCAAAGATGTCGGCAAAGCCGTTGAAATCATTGGGATTGAAGCCCTGCCCTCCAAAACCATTAAAACCCTGTCCGCCGAAACCGGCATCGGCGCTGCCAAATTGATCATAGCGTTGGCGTTTTTGAGCGTCCGATAGCACTTCATAGGCTTCTTGAACTTCTTTGAACTGAGCCTCTGTCGCCGTATTGCCTGGATTTTTATCGGGATGAAGTTCTTGAGCTTTTTTTCGATAGGCCTTTTTGAGTTCCGCTTCGCTCGCATTTTTGTTCACCCCTAAAATGTCGTAGAAATTTTTCATCCCCCTTACTTTAATTTAAACTCTGATTTTAGCAAGTGCTAAAATGCCATATTAAACAAAAAAGACAAGCCAATCTCTCCTTAAGAGGAACAGTGAATTCGCCTCAATTTTAAGCCCAAAATGGCTTTTTTAGAGCAGTTTTGAACCTGTACAGAAGACAAATGCTTTTTTGAACCTGTTCTTTTAGAGTGGACAACTTTGTCCACCTTGTCCATTAAGCCTTGAAAGAGCCAAGAAGGATGTCTAAACTTTCCGCGTATCCCCTTGGGTCCCATCGTCTAGGGGTCTAGGACACAGGATTCTCATTCCTGGAACCGGGGTTCAAATCCCCGTGGGATCACCAGTCAAGTAGGGAATGACTATATTGTCCTGTCAAGCAATTAGCTGAAACACCCTGTCTACTTGCCCCGTTATTATAGACAGTCGCCAAACCAAAATAAAACTCTCGCTGAATCTACGAACATTCCACTTTCCGTTCCTTGAAAAATCGCGCAAGTTAAAAAATGAAAAAGAGTTGAAGAAAAATCCTTGTATCCTTTCCTTTATATACGAATCTGTGGCTTTAATGGTCGAAGCCGCGGATAACACAGTGCTTATTCTGTATAAGTCGCTTATTCTGACCACGTGCCTCAGGGCTTTGCTCTGAAGTGCGTTTTTTATTTCAATCTAATTTTTTACTATGGATATCTCTTTCGTAACACGAAAGTTCCAACGTTCCATAGCTGGTCTTGGACTCGCAGCTCTTCTTGCGACCTCTGTTTTCACAGGGTCTGCATTGGCTGTAGTCTATCCTGATGTAGACAGCCACAGTCCCTTCGCGGACCAAATCGGTGCTTTGTCTGATGCGGGAATCATGACCGGTTATGTAAACGGAAACTTCGGAGTCGGTGACACGCTTACACGTGAACAGGCCGCTAAAATCCTCGTTCTAGCCTTTGCTACTGAAGTTGAGACCGATGCATCAGTTACTTGCCACGGCTCTTACTCCGCTTGGGCTGAGGATTACCTCGCTACAGCTAACCTTTACGGCATCCTCGAAGGTGACGGACAGGGAAACTGTAACGCTACCGCTTCTGTAACTCGTGCTGAATTCGCTAAAATGGCAGTGAGCGCCGCTGGCCTTTCCAATGATGGAACTATGGCTAGCGACTGGTTCTCTGACGTTCAAGACGGAGCTTGGTACGATTCTTACATGGGCACCGCTGTTGCATACAGCATCATGGGAGGTTATGAAAATGGCCGCATGGGCCCTGGTGACTCTATCACCCGTGGTCAAGCTGCTAAAATGACCTACAACGCCATGAACCCCGTCTACAATCCTCCGGTTGATCCTGGAGACGATGATGATGACGACGATGATGACGATGTACCTACCGAAGGCGGAGATCTTGAGGTGATTCTTTCTGACGAAAGTTCTGAAGACTACACTTACTTCGCAGCAGGAACCAACGCTGAAGTTGCAGTATTCGAAGTTACGGCTTCTGACGAAGACGTACTCATTACTTCCTTCGCAGTGGAACTTGCTTCCGGAGACGCCGACTCTATCGTGGCTCTTGCTCTCTACAACGAAGAAGGAACTCGTATTTCTCGAGTGGACACTTCTATCGACAGCGACGACATTGCTCGCATGACCATGCTTGAAGGAGGCTACACGGTTGAAGCTGGAACTTCTGAATTGTTCCGCCTCGTGAACACCTTCGACACCATTGTTGGGGGCGCCAATACCTCTACTCTCTACAGCTACGCTTTCGACTCTTCTATGATCGAATCCAATGCTGGAGCAGTAGAAGTTGAAAACGACCTCGTTACGGGAATCTTCGGTCTTCTCGATGAGGACACTGGAGAACTTGCCGTAGACGACGGTGGAACTCTCTCTAGCATTCAAGTTGGAGAAACCAATGCAGTCATCGCTTCCTTTGAATTGGAAGAGACCAGCAGCGACAAGGACGTATGGCTCTGGGGTATCAGTCTTGAGAACACCGGAACCGCTAACCTTGAAGATGCAGTGACCGATCTCGCCCTTTACTGGGATGGAGACTGGGTGGCTGACGGTACTCAATATGGAGAATACATCTCTTTCCAAATGGATGAAGAGACGGCTCCAATGATTGAAGCTGGAACCAACGAAGAATTCGAAATCCAAGCTAAGATCATCGGTGAATCCACCGAAGACGTGATTTTCAACGTTGAAGAAGCTCTCGATGTGCTCGCTAGCGACGAAGACGACAACAACGTTGCCGTTAACGTCAGCGCTTACGCAGGAACCACTGTTGAAATTGAAGCAGGTGCTGTATCCGTTGTTGGATACGACGCCGTCTCCGACAAGTTCCGCCCTGATCGTCAGGATGTCGAACTTGGACGCTTCGAAGTCACTCCCGGAACCGATGGTCTCGAACTTGAAACCCTCAACATTGACTTCGACATCACTTTAGGTTCCAACACTGGAACATGGTATGTTTCCGATCTCTTTGAGAACTTTGCTGTAGAGTTGAACGGAACCAACTATTCCATGGACCTCAATGGTGCTGAAGGAACGGGTGAAGAATACACCGTTGATTTGGACAGAACCCTCACTGAAGGAACTGTCTACGAATTCGTTGTAATGGCAGACACTTTCTCCACTACTGAAGCCGACGCCAATGGAGGAGTGATCGTGGATTACACGACCTTCACCATGGACATGGCTCTTGAAAACCTCGGAGATGGACTTTCTACAGACGGTCTCGTTCTCAGCGAAGTTGCTGACAACAACCCCGTTACTGATGTGACGCCTTCTACCGTATCCTTCAGTCAACTTGAAGGAGAAACGGCTGGAGTGGCCATCAACGTGGTATCCATCTCTTCTGCTCGTAGCGTTGTAGTAGGAACCGAAGACGTTCTTGCTATGGAATTCGAAGTAGAAGAAGAAGCAGACGTTTCTGACCTCATCTTCTCTCAAGTAGCTATCGAAGAAGCATCTGGAACAGGTACCTTTGACAACACTGAAGTGAGTCAAGTATCGCTTTACCAAGTGAACTCTGACGATTCAGAAATTTTGCTCGACGCTGTGTCTGGAAGCCAACTCGCTTCCAACACCGCTGACTTCGATGACTTCGAAGTGATCATTGCTTCTGGAACCACGGAAACCTTCCGTGTCTACATCGACTTCGTTGATGATGACGCCAATGCTGCTCTCACTTTCGTTGCTGCCATCACTACCTACGATGTAGAAGATGATGACAATAACCAAGTCTACGATGCAGACGACACCAGCGCTGATGGAGACTTCAACTCTGAAGGGGATCAACCCACTTCTGCTCGTACCATCACTCTCGTAGCTTCTGGTATTCTCTACGTTGAAATGGATAACGAAGACAACACCTACGACACTGCGAACCGTCGTTGGATCCAAATGGGTGAAGATGACGAAGGTCTCGCCGCCCTCGCTCTTCGTGCTGATAACGAAGATGTGACTCTGGAAGAATGGAAATTGATTCTCAACAGCACTGCTTCAACTGCAGTTACTGGTGACGCCGACGTTACTGCGGCAACTGCACTTGCATTGCCCACTGCTGTCGCTGGACAGTTGAAGAAGACCGGTGCCGCTGGTACCGCCTTCATCCCTGGAACCGACGGTGCTTACACCGACGTGGACAATGATGGAACCGTAACTGCAGGGGACATCCGTCTCGTTGCAGGAGGAACCATTGCCAACGGTTACGGTTACGCCAACGGAACCACCGTTGCTGCTGGAGACACTGATCTCACAACTGCACTTGCATTACCCACTTCTATCGTTGGTCAATTGCGCAAGACGGGTGCTGCTGGTACTGCCTTCGTGGTTGGAACCGATGCTGCTTACCTCGACGTTAATAACGATGGAACCGTAACTGCAGGGGACATCCGTATTGTTGAAGGAAGCACGGCTGCAACTGGACTTGATAAGCTCGGAAACCTTTCCGATGTCTTCTCAGATATCAGTATCTACAACGAAGACGGAGTCCTCGTTGGGACGAAGAGCCTCTCGAACCAAACCAACATGATTTTGTTCGACTCTACTTCAACGGAATTGTCCGCTATGGTAGACACCACCACCACGTACTACATCACTGGAGATCTCAACAACTACGGTGAAAACTACGTTGGTAACCTCTACTCCACTCCGACAGTGGGGGTAGGTTCAGCTCTTAGTACTAACCTCTCAACCGTAACAGCAGGATTCCAGGCCAACCTTGGATGGACCGTCACTGCCGTTGAGGCAACTGGAGACTCCTCCAATGCAGCCCTCGACGAAAATGGAAACGGAGACAGTACTGAAGCTGCTGGAGAAGTCGCTTACGGTTCTACCACTTCTGGTAGCCGTGCAGACGATGACGCTACACCTTTCACAAGCACTTCTGAACTCTTCGGTTACATTGCTTCTGAACTCATCGAAGTTGAACTCTTAGAAGAAGCAGAAGGAGTAAGCGTCTCTTCCGATCTCGGTACCGGAACGATGAACCTTGGAATTGTGGCTATCACCAACAATTCTACAGAAAACATCGAAGCTGATGGAACCGATCTCAAGACTCAACTCGAAAGCATTGCTTTCCAAGTCAACAAAAACACCGACTTAGTTATTGATACCCTGACCATCGAGCGTATCGGTGGAGTTGGCTCCACTGTTGCCGGAAATGTTGTATTGAACTCGAACCAAGCTGCTGCTACCAGCGCAAGTGCCCTCTCCGCAGGCGAGACCAACACAACTGTGCTTAGATTCTTGGACCTTGACGGCAGCGCCGGTTTTGGCACGGACGATGAAATAGCTCCTGGTGAAACTGCTTACTACCTTGTACAAGGTAACGTAACCGCTTTGGGCGCCGGTGCTTCCGATGACTTCATTGAGCTTTCAATGGAAGATCTCATGGACACCTCAACTAGCCAAAATAGTGGAGATGGTAACGTACACTGGTACGACAGTTTGACCACTGGGGTTACTCAGCGCTCTGCTGTTTACATGGGAAGTACCACCGACATCGATGCCGTTCGTGTTGCTGAAATTGACTAATTTCACACACAACTAGCATTGCTCTAGGTTAAACATTGGCCCCCTCTCGAAAGAGAGGGGGCTTTTGTGTTGAGTCGAATTTGTTTATACTAAAAGTGAATCAAACATTTCAAACAATGGATACACTCAAATGGGAACATAAAAAGGAGAACTACAAAAAAGCACTGGCTGCTCTGGAAGAAGCAGTTCTTGAGTATCAAAAAAATCCAGAAAATAAAACCATTCGAGCCGGCCTGATTCAGCATTTTGAATTTTGCATAGAACTGGCATGGAAACTACTTAAATTTCAATTGGAAGAAGGATTGAATCAGCAAAGCACTTCTCCAAAAGAAGTCGTTCGTGCAGCGTATGAAGCCAAGCTCATAAACAATGGGGAGCTTTGGCTTAAGATGCTCAGTGATAGGAATGACAGCTCCCACAATTACGATGAAGCCTTGGCTCAAAAGTTGTGCGAAGAAATCATAGGACCTTATGCCACTACTTTAAAAACCTTGCATGACAGTCTCCAATAAAAAAGACATCGGTCTCAAAGAAGAACAGCTCACCAGCATTCAGGCTTTAGCGAAAAAAGTGCCAGAGATTTCAAAAATCATCTTATTTGGCTCCCGTGCAAAAGGCACTCACAAAGAACGTTCGGATGTGGATCTATGTCTTGTTTTAGAAAATCCTGAAAGCTCCGACTCTCTCCATTTTAAACTGGATTTGGAAGAGGAAACCGTCATCCCTTATCAGTTCGACGTGGTTTATTTAGACGCCATAAAAGATCCTCGTTTTAAAGCGGAAATATTGAATCACGGTAAAATCATTTACACCAAAGCTTAAGTCCCCTCCTGCCATGAACGCAGGTAGTGCTTTTGCTTGGCCGTGAGCGTGTCGATGCGAAGGCCCAAGGCCTTGAGTTGCAAGGCTGCAATCCCCTGATCCACTTCGCTAGGTAAGGTGTAGACACGGGCCTCCAGCTTTTTGGCATTCTTCACCAAATATTCACACGCAAGGGCCTGCCCACAAAAACTCAAAGACATCACCTCGCTGGGGTGTCCCTCCGCCGCGGCCAAATTCACCAAACGTCCTTCGCCCAGCACATAAATCACCCTACCGCTCGGCAGCGTAAATTCCTGCATAGAAGGCCGTATGGCGCACACCGTCTTCGCAAAGGCACGAAGGCCCTTCATGTCGATTTCACAGTCGAAATGCCCGCTATTCGCCAAAATGGCACCGCTCTTCATGGCCTTCACGTGAGCCACCGTGATCACATCAATATCCCCGGTCACCGTCACAAACAAATCTCCAAGGGGAGCCGCTTCCTTCATCGTCATCACGCGGTGTCCATCCATCGCAGCTTGCAAAGCCCTAAAAGGATCCACTTCAGTCACAATCACCTGAGTGCCCATGCCACGCAGGCGCAGAGCCACTCCTTTTCCACAAGAACCATAGCCAGCCACCACCGCCGTTTTGCCCGCAAACAAAGTGTTGCTGGCGCGCAAAATTCCATCCAAAGTGGACTGACCTGTGCCGTACAAATTGTCCATCAAATGTTTCGTTTGATTGTCGTTCACTGCAATCATGGGGAAGGGGAGCACCCCTTCTTTTTCCATGGCCTTGAGTCGCAAAACTCCCGTCGTTGTTTCTTCACAGCCGCCCAGCACTTGAGCGGCTTTTTTGCGTTCTCGCGTAGCCAAAGCCGTCACAAGATCACAACCGTCATCAATCACCAAATGCGGAGCAAAATCCAGCACTTTTTGCAAATAAGCATAATAGTCTTTGGTGCTTTCGCCTTTGTGCCCATAAGCCTCAATGTTTTTTTCAGTGTTCAAAGCCGCTGCAATGTCATCTTGCGTGGACAAAGGATTGCAACTGCACAGAGCCACCTTCGCTCCGCCATCACGCAAAGTGCGCACTAAAACCGCTGTCTCTTTTGTGATGTGTAGCGCGAGCCCAATGCGAAGTCCCTTAAAGGGCTGCTCCTTTTTGAAACGAGCGCGGATCACCATGAGTGCCTGTATGTTTTTTTCGGCAAGTTCAATATTCAGCCGACCTTGGGTCGCAAGTTTGGAGGAAGTGGTTTTTTTCAAAGGCATGGAAAAAGAGTTAAACAAGGCGAGCGGCGAGGGCAGCGGCACGATCGGTTTTCTCCCAAGAAAATTCAGGGAGTTCACGACCAAAGTGCCCATAAGCAGCCGTCTTTTTGTAAATGGGACGGCGCAAATCCAAAGTTTCAATAATTCCATTTGGAGTGAGATCGAATTCCTCCTTCACCCATTCGGCAAGCTGAGCATCCGAAACCTTAGCTGTGCCAAAACTGTTCACATACACCGAAACCGGTTCCTTCACGCCAATGGCATAAGCAATTTGAATTTCCACTTTTTCAGCCAAGCCCGCCGCCACCAAATTTTTAGCAATGTAGCGGCCCATATAGGCCCCACTGCGATCCACTTTGCTGGGATCTTTTCCCGAAAAACATCCGCCTCCGTGGTGCCCCATGCCTCCATAAGTGTCCACAATGATTTTTCGCCCGGTGAGGCCACTGTCCCCTGGAGGGCCTCCAATAATGAAGCGTCCCGTGGGGTTCACATGAAGCATCGTCTTCTCATCTAAATAAGCCCCGCACACCGGACGAATCACTTCGCGCAAAACGTCTTCTTTGATTTGCTGCTGATCGACTTCGGGCCCATGCTGTGTGGACAAAACCACCGTATGCACGCGTCGAGCTTTGCCATCGTCTCCATACTCCACCGTCACTTGGCTTTTCCCATCCGGGCGTAAATAGGGCAGCAGGCCGCTCTTCCGCACTTCAGCCAGGCGCGCCGTGAGCTGATGGGCCAGAGCAATAGGCAAGGGCATGAGCTCGGGTGTTTCACGACATGCATAACCGAACATCATTCCTTGATCCCCAGCGCCGCCCGTATCCACACCCAAAGCAATGTCCGGGCTTTGTTCATCAATGGCCGTCAAAACCGCACAAGCCTTGGAGTCGAAACCGTAAGAGGCATCGTTGTAACCCACTTCATCAATCACACTGCGAGCGATTTTAGGAATATCCACATAAGTCGTGGTGCTGATTTCACCCGCCAATAAAACAAGCCCCGTCGTCACCAAAGTTTCACATGCCACACGTCCATTGGGATCCGCCTTCAAAATGGCATCCAAAACCGCATCCGAAATCAGATCTGCAATTTTATCGGGATGACCCTCGGTGACGGATTCGGAAGTGAATAAAAACATAAAAAAGACAAGCTTATATACTACAGGATTTACAAAACTCGCTCAAGGTCATGAACTCTAGGCCAAAGGTTTCCTTCAGCAGGCTGAGTTTTTTAGCCACTTCCGTGAACGAAGCGCCATCGCCAAATTCAAGACTGTTCCACTCAAAAATAATGAACGGCTTCACGCCATTTTGTTTTTGATAATTGCGAATACGATGCAGAGTTTCCAACCACTCTTTGTCTGAAAGACGGAGCAAAGTTTCCACATTCATGCGCACGATTTTTCCAAAAGGAAGGCCATAACGCCACACAATCATAGGGTCGGGATCTTCCGTGATGGGCAAGCAGTCGAACCCCAATTCATGCGCCGCTTCCAAGTCCTCTTCATCTGGGGGAAGGGGAGCTTTGAAAAAACGCAGCGCATTCAAGCCCAGAGCCGTGACTGCATCACGAGCCTCTCGCAAAGCCTTCTTTTTAAGAGGCATGCTCAGCCATTCTTTTTGCAAAAAATATACGCCCATTTCATGCCCACTTTCGCTCAAACCGCTGAGTTCTTCGCCAAACGATTCCAATAAATCGGACGGCATAAAAAAAGTGCTGGGCATATTCCATTGAGCTGAAAATTCCGAATAGCGCTCCAAAAAAGGCAAGAGCAAAGAGTCTTCATGCGGCAGTCCGGAACTTTCTTGCAAGAGATCGACAGTCATACAAAATTGAAAAGGCACTTTTTGATTGGAATGCTTGCGATAGATGCGCGAACGCAGCAAGGCACAAGGCAAAGTAAAGGGGCTGAGTAAAGTGTCTTTTTGAGCCATTTTTCTCAGTGCTCGCTCTTGAATCACACGTTCATAAATGCGCAGCATTTTCTCCAAAATCAAATCCCAATTGTATTCTTGCATCACCAATTCGTAACTGCCCTGGCCCAAGCGCTCCAATGAAGGATTGCTGGCAAAATGCTCCAAATAAAAAGCCATTTCATTCACATCGTCCGGTTCCACCAAATGTCCGTTGAGTTTTTCTAAAACCAATTTTTTCAAATCCCCCACTTGAGTCGCCAAAATGGGCAAACGCGCGGCGCAGGCTTCCAGCACTGCAAAAGGGAGGGCTTCCAACCGAGAAGGCAAAACAAAAAGATCGGAGTTTTTATAAAGATGAATCAACGCTTCACCTTGCACCAAGCCATGAAACCGGATGTATTTTTGAATGCCCAATTTATCAGCCAAACCTTCGAGCATGGCCCGGTCGGGGCCCACGCCCGCCAAATGCAATTGAAAATCTTTGTGCGACTGAATGAATCCATTGCTCTCAATCACTTTTTGAGTGGCTCTAAAAAGCAGATCCAATCCCTTGGCAAGATCCAAACGCCCCACATAAAGCACATTGAATTTTTCAGGATCTTTTTCGGCTTCCACCGCATCAAAAGGAGCGGTGTCCACTCCATAAGGCACCACCATCACATTTTCATTCACGTTGTTGGCTTTCAAAAAGGCTTCTCCAATACTGAGCTGCTGACTGTATTTCGTTTCCAAAAACATCACGCGATGCACGATTTTTCTCAAAGTCCAACTGCGATCAAACACATGGTTGGCATGCACGGTGAGCAAGGTGGGCACACCCGTAAACCAAGATGCGGCCTTCATTGCAAAAGCAGAAGTGGCGGTATGAGCATGGTAAAGGCGATATTTTTTACCTGCAAAAACAAGCGCTAAAAACACGCGCAGCACATACCACAGTTGCATAAGATGGTTCCAAGGATGACTGGCAAAACCGATGCGTTTCACACGAATGGCTTCCGCATCTTCCACGGCCCTTTCTTCAGTCGTCAGTTTTCCTTGAATGGCACGCGTAAAAATATCCACTTCATAGCCGTATTCACGGGCCAAGGCTTCTGAAAGTTTAGCCGCATACACTTGCTCGCCCGTGTGCACCGGGAACCAAGTATCGATGAGCATGGCGATGCGCGGCTTTTTACGGACAATTTTTCGGATTTCCATAGATGAAATTAAATCACGGGCACGGTGTGACCTTCCACTTCGAGCGAAGCTTTGAGAGAATGCAAAGCCACTTCCAATTGTTCATCGTCCGGTTCACGAGTGGTGAGTCGCTGCAAAAAAAGACCCGGAGCCACAAAAACTTGCACCCATTTTTTATCTTGAAAACGAGCGCTGAGTTTGAGGGTTTCATAGCTCACGCCGGCCACCAAAGGAATCACGGCGACGCGCTGCCCCAGCATGCCCCAAAAGCCATCTACAGGAGGAATCAAAGTGTAGACAAAAACACTCATCAAAATCACAATAAAAATAAAACTCGTGCCACAGCGCGGGTGAAAACGCGTTTGTTTCCGCGCATGTTCCACCGTAAGAGGAAGACCTTTTTCATAAGTCCAAATGGATTTATGTTCAGCTCCATGATATTGAAACACGCGACGGATGTCTTTCAGCAGCGCAATCGAAGAAATATAGAGCAAAAACACAGAAATTTTCGTCAGTCCATCGATGGAGTTGAAGAGTAGATAGTTGGCCTTCACGACGGGCCAAAATTCAGCCGCTTGCTCCGCCACCCAAAGGGGCAAAAATTTGAGCAAAAACAGTGTCACTCCCAACATGAAAAGGGTGTAAAACACCGTGAAAATCATCCACAAAACTCGTGCCACCGGGCCTCGAGCTTCTTCCTCATCTTCCCCTATAAACACGGCATTCGAAAAGTTGAGAGCCCCATAACCGATGCGCATGGATTCAAACAAATGCACCAAGCCCCGCAGCAGAGGGATGTTCAAAAAAGAATAGCGCTCTGTCCAGCTTTGAAAAGCGGCCTGTTTCACTTTCAATTTACCCTGCGGATCACGCACGCTCACCGTATAATAATGAGGGGAACGCATCATCACGCCTTCAATCACGGCTTGACCTCCGACAGCGAAATCGATTTTTGCTTGCATATGCCTGCAGTTTATCAGAATCAAACCACAAGCTCAATAAAGCTTCCAAAGCGCATGACATCCGCATTCCGTCGCCACGAAAACCACTTCGAATGACAGGCGGTGCACTCTTTCATCCACTCCACTTGGTTCCTATCCACGCCAAAGTCCCGCAGTTGCCGCTCCAAAATCGCCCACAAATCCACCTGCCCATCCCGAATGGCCCAATGGTATTTTTCAGGAATTTCCTTAAAAGGCTCCGTAAACCGTGCACATTCCACACCCAAAGAAGGGCCAATTCCAATCTGTAAACGTGCCATCTCCGCTCCTTCCACCGCCAGTCGCTCCAAGGTCTTAGGCACGATTTCTGCCACAAGCCCTCGCCAGCCCGCATGCACACCGGCCACCAGCCCCGCCTCTGCATCGGCCAAAACCAAGGGGATGCAATCCGCACTTTTGATGAGCAATCTCACCCCAGGCACTCGAGTGAACAGGGCATCACCTTCCACTTCTGGCCCCACACTTTTCACCTCCACAATCTCGGTTCCATGCACCTGTTTCAGCATTTGAACAGGGAAGGGCAATGAGGTCAAAACGTCCCCATTATAAACCCCCGCCAGCACGGATTTTGGGAACGACGAGAAAGGATAAATTTGGGCCATAACTTGCACATTTTTCATAGTATGCCATACTGTTCTTTGTAATCCACGCTTATGTCACGAAACACCCCCATTCTTTGGGCTTTGGCCCTGCTTGTGCTCGTCGTACAAGTTGCTTTAGCCAGTCCGTCCTTGCCGCCCATTGTGAACGTCCATGAATCCATCGAAAAGATGGGAGACGTCGTGAATCTTCAAAACGTGATGGATGAACTCAACATCCGCACCACAGTTTTACATGCCATTCCCGAAGATTTGCTTTATTTTTCAGGAGAGAAAGTTTCTTTGAGCAAAGTATTGGAAAGCAACACTTTGGTGGAACAAATCGCCAAACAAGCCGAAGAAAGTTTTGAATTTTTCTGCACTGTAGATCCCAACGATGTGAATCGTGTGCAAATGTTAAAAGACTGCTTACAAGAAGGAGCCGTGGGGCTCAAACTTTACAACGGATACACTTATTCGCATGTGCTGCCTCTGGATGATCCCAAACTCACCGAACTTTATGCCGTTTTGCAGGAAGAAAAGGCCCTGCTCATGCTGCCAGTGAACGCAGGGGAGTACAAAAATGAATTGGAAAATGTGCTCACGCTTTACCCCAATTTAGAGGTCATTTGTCCGCATTACTGTCTTTCTTCCAAATCTTTGAATCGCTTGACTCAGCTCATGACCGAGTACCCAAATTTATATGTGGACACCAGTTTCGGCAGCACCAATTTTGCCTTGGAGGGATTCCGCACCATCAGTGAAAACACAGAGGCTTACGCAGAGTTCTTCGAGAAATTTCAAGATCGCATTCTTTTTGCAACAGACAACATCGTGACCAGTTATGAAGATAAAGACAAAGACTTTTTAAAAGATCTTTATAACGATTACATTTGGATTCTTTCTGCAGGAGAATTTGAATCCAGCCTCGATAAAACACCTGAAGACGGAAACACCCTTTATAAAGGTTTGGAACTGCCCTATACATCCCTGCAAAAAGTGTTTTGGAAAAACTGGGAAAGCTTGTTAGAATAGCATTGTCTTAAACTCAAACTATGCCTGCTTACTTGCCCTTCCTCATTTTCCTTTTCGTTGTCATTATTTTGGTCAGCATTCGCCAAGTCAATGAATATGAACGAGGTGTAAAATTCACTTTGGGTAGATTCAGCAGCATCATTAAACCTGGTTGGCGTTTGATTTTCCCTGTGATTCAATCCATGAAAAAAGTGGATCTACGTCTGCGCGCCGTAGAAGTGCCTCCTCAAGAATGTTTGACAAAAGACAATATTTCTGTGGGCGTGACCGCCGTTTTGTTCTTCAAAGTGACGGATGCGAGCAAAGCCGTACTCAACGTAGAAAGCTTCTATTATGCCACCAGCCAATTGGCTCAAACCACCATGCGCAACGTGGTGGGTGAGGTGACTTTGGACGATTTGCTCTCCAAACGCGAAAGTCTTTCTGACAAAATCAAAAACATTGTGGATTCCACCATTCAAGAATGGGGTATCACGGTGGTTAATGTGGAACTCAAAGACATTTTGATCCCCGACGACATGAAGCGCACCATCGGTAAACAAGCTGAAGCCGAGCGTGAACGCCGTGCCACCATCATTCGTTCTGAAGGAGAAGTCATCGCCGCTGCAAACATCGCCAAAGCCGCAAAAATGCTGGCCGAAACCCCCGGCGCTTTGCACCTGCGCACCCTCGACTCCATCAACGACATTTCTTCGGATGAGTCCAACACCACCATTTGGATGCTCCCCATTGAAGTGTTGAAAGCCGTCGAAGGCATCAATGATTTCATGTCTTTGAAAAAGAAATAATGACCCAGCGTTATTTAATCATCGGTCATCCGCTGAGCTTTTGTTTGACAACCCCCGTGATCAACGGCGGCTTCAAAGAGCTGGGCATTGATGCGGAGTTCAAGACCCTCGACGTGCTCCCTGAAGCGTTTCCAGAAGTCATGGAGCAACTGAAACGCGGTGAACTTGCGGGAGTGGTTGCGACCATGCCTTACAAAACACCTTCCATGGAATACTTGGACGAATCCACCGAAGAAGCTAAAGCGGTGAGTGCGGTCAATTTGATACTCCACCAGAATGGAAAACTCGTGGGTCACAACACCGATTGGCTCGGAGCCATGGGAGCTTTGAAAACCGCCATGCCCAAGTTGGAAGGCAAACAAGCACTCATTTTGGGCGCCGGAGGGGCGGCTCGTGCCGCGGCTTACGGTCTACAAAAAGAAGGAGCTCGGGTCGCCATTTGGAATCGAACGCCCGAACGCGCCAAGGCTTTTGCCCAAAAAATGAACATTGAATGGGTGGAAAATCTGGAGCATTGGAATGCACTACCCGACCTCATCATCAATGCGACTGCCTCCAGCAATCAGGATCGCCAAAGCACACTGGTGCCCTTCCCTTTATGGAAAAACGTCATGCTCGCTCTGGACGCCGTTTACGGACGCACCAGCCTCTTTTTAGAGGAGGCGAAAGCCATGCAAGTGCCTCACGTGATTTCGGGTGAAATTTGGTTTTTGAGTCAAGTTTTCACTATGTTCAAAATCATCACCGGCAAAGAAGGCCCCGCCGACCTGATGACGCGCCTCACTCACGAATCCAAAGTGATCACAGCATAGAGGCTACGCAACTCTCGCTTGACCCGTTTGACCCGCAAGCTCTTCTAGAATTGTATCATTTTGATACAACTGAAATGTTTTTTTGATACGATTCGCCAGAGCAATTCGAGTTTTCTGCGAAGAACTATTTTTTATAATTCTTCGAGCGCTTCTTCCGAAATCAAAGTCTGCCACGCAAGAATGGCCACGCCCATCACAATAAAAACGTCGGCTAAATTGAAAGTGGGCCACCAATAAACTTGGATGAAATCTATAACGTAGCCGTAATGCACGCGATCGATCAGGTTTCCAATCGCGCCAGCAAAAATGAACGCCAGAGGCAAAAGATGACTTTTATGCTTCCATAAACAGTTTTGCACCACCACATAAAAACCGAGCATCAAAATACCAAGAGTTAAAAAATAGGTGCCCCAAAGTGGCATGTGAAAGCCAAAAACCAACCCTGAATTGTGAGAAAGATTGAATCCAAAGTCCACCCGTTCGCCAAGAGTGAGCTGTGTGTTGGCCCAGTTTTTACTCAGTTGATCCAAAACCAAGCACAGTAAAGTGATGGGAGCAAAAAACTTCCAAACTTGATCCAATTTCTTTGCCGTTTTTTGAGAGGAAGCGGAGTGTTTCATGACATCCTTATAGAGGCTATCTCAAAAAAAGACCAGAGTATTTAGGACGGCACTGATTTCGTGCCCGTCCATCCACTCTTAAAGGCAAGAACTGGATTATTTTGCTTACAAAAGCTTAAAATCCTCTGCGTTCTTGCTCTTTCCTTTTTTTGAGATAGCCTCTAGTCAAAAGCCAAAACGCAGCCAACCCCAAAGTCCAAAAGCGCCATCAAATGTCTTGCTCAAACCTTAAAAAAGATGTATAATGTACAGACTTAAATAAAACCATGTCAGCACCCGCACCCAGCCCGGCACCGGACCACCCTCCCGCACCTGAAAATGCTGGAGCCAATCCTCCCGAAGGAGCCCCTCATGCCCCCAAAGGACCGGTAAACAAGATGACCAGCGACTTCAAACGACTGATTAAAGACGTGTGGGGTTTTGGTAAAGAGACTGAATCCAATGGAGAAGGATGGAGCACCCTTGGCAAAGTGGCCGCTGGAACAACAGCAGCTGTTGCAGGCGCAGGTTTACTTACCGCAGCGGGGCTCACTTACGCCACCGTAAAAGTGGCAGAAAAAGCACCTACAGTCGCCCAAAATCTGCTTGCAGGAGCTTCTGAAATGGTGGGCAGGCCGTTTGTAACGGCAGGGGCAGGATTTACTACTGGAACCAAGCTCTTAGAACCACCCGAATATCAAAAACTAGAAGGATGGACAGCTCCATGGAAGTTGCTCAAGAATACCCTGAAAGCAACTAAAGATTTAACACGTTTGGCTTCTGGACTGGTTGCCGGGACAGCAGGCCTTTTATATGGCGTGGCTGCTGGAATCGGAGATGGATTGCACAAGGCAGTGGGAGGAGGGGGTGGAAAATTCCCAACGCCCAAAGCCTTTGGCGGCAGTACGAAAGGAACCTCACATGGAACACAAGAACATCCAGCAGGCCATGATGATCACGACGGACATGGTCACGATGAAAACGGGCATGAGGCTCACGACGCTCACGCAACAGAAGGCCACGGAAGCCATGGACACACAGATGCCGCGCATCCAACTCCTGCTAATGACACTCATCACGATGCCCACGCTCCTGCTGAAGGCGGTCATGGGGAAACTCACGGACATGAGGAAAAGCACGGACACGATGCCCATGCCCCTGCTCATCGTAAGCCTGCTCACAGAAAAGCAGCCTAATCCTTAAAAAGTTAAAATAAATATGGGACAAGCAGCACGAAAACTCGACGGCTCAAGAGAGGTGCCCGATGCAGTGCCTGGTTCAGATCGCAGGAACCCTAGGCTTGATGAGATGAGAGGAGACCTTAAGAATCGTGTTCAAGATGTAATGGATAGAATGAAGCCCGCCAATGACGACGGTGCTTTTAGAGAAGAAGCATCTCCCGCAGCAGAGGCGGGTGGAGGACATGGACATGGAGCTGCTACCAAGAAAAGTAAAAAGCCTACAATTCCCGAGTTGGGAGATGAAACGATTGCTGATCTCATTGAAACAGGAACAACTGTCCGTGATTTTTACAGAAAATACAGAAAAGGAGAAGTCACTACTCCTGATATAGCTCGTCTTTTCAACGACGCTTTGGATACTCTTGGTTTGGATAAACTGAGAGCCGGAAGCAATGTATACGCTTGGCTCATTGGCCTGGCGTTAGGAATTCCAAACCATCCTCCGGAAAAAATAACGCCAAACTATACCGATTTAACTGGACAAATTTTAGGTTTTCATCCAGATGAAGACAATCCACAATCGTACCACCACAGCGTAGAAGGTCTTATGGCGACAATAAATGAGATGGATTTACACAGACACTATAGTCTCTTCTTTCATCAGCCCAACTTTACTAAGGCCCTAAGCACTGCCAAAGGGCAAAAAAAAGCAAACGAACAGTTCTCAAAATTATTTGGACCGGATATCGAAACTCGAGCCCAGTTTTTAAATGAGTCTACGCAAGTCTTACTCAGACTGGGCTGTCACATCACCCCTGGACCTAATGCCGCAGATCCAACAGTTGGAGAACATATACATATTCACGACCTTCGTAATGTTCACGCCAACCATAGCCTCCACACTGTTGTGCAAGCGATGCAAAATGCTCGTCAATGGGTTACTGAGGCCAACGTAGCTCAAATTGCAGAACCCGCTACTGAAGATGTGAAACTCAGTAAAGATATGCAAAAGTTTGGAGACACACTCATGGAGCATGTGAAAGGGAATACAGGTTTAGTCGTACAGTTCTTAGGCAACATAGAACCATTAGCTGCTTACGAAAAGGCCTTTCATGCTCTTGCAAGCGATCAAGCTCTAGAAGAAGGAATGTATGAAGAGCCCGATGCAGTACGTGAACAAATTTGCCAGCTCTTTAACTTCTCGCCTAAAGAAAGAATCACCGCTGACGACCTCAACAGTTTCACTGAAGCACTGATAGGCCCCACACCTGCTCCAGCAACTGCTCCTTATCCTCTAGACCCAGACAACGGAGGAGCCTTAGGCCTATTAAGTGCAATCCCAGCAACGGATACTGTCACACGGGCAAAATGGGCTGCAATCAGGACTCGCATCAACGAAGCACGCGCTCGTTTATTAGCCACACCGACTGGGGCCACTCTTCCAGCTACCCGTTTGGGAGTGCTATTCCCACCAAAATCAGAGACCATCGACTACGCTAAATTTGGAAATCAACTCGGAAAGGCAGTACGTGGCAAAACAGGGGTCAACCTTCGAAGAGCTCGTTCAGCCTTTTTACGTGGATGGGAACGAGATGAGTTCAGAGATCACTTTATAAATCTTATGGATCCAACTCTCCTTACAGCCGTCTTGGATGGGACAAAGACCGATAAGGATGCACTCAAAACACAAATTGAAGAAGTGACAGGAGTAAAAGTCACTCGTATGACCCAGGCCTTATTTAGGAGTAGAATTCTAGCAAAAATGAATGAAATCGGAGATGGAACTCCAGGCAATGATGTAGATCCCGATGTAAGACTTAAACAAACGGCACTGAGAGCTATGTTATCACGACTCGCAAGAACAGTGCTTCCAAGCATTGACCCACTTTACCAAGAAGAAAGTTTGGAAAGAAACCTAGGAACCACCGTCAACGCAGCAACCCCCGCAAACCTTTCAGGAATTTTCGACAAACTCAATGCTGGCTTCTTTGTGCGCAATTACGGTTTACTCAATCAAACTCCAGCCGCTGTGATGGCCCTAGCACCCGCACAACAACAACAATTCAAAGCGCAATTGGCAGGTTTCATTGGCGCACCTCGTAATTTGTCATGGAACGATGGGAACGTAACAACTTTGCTCGGGGAACTCACTCGTCAAGCTGCAGTAGCAGATCGTTTATCTCGAACAGGGACTCATGGAAATTCAGCACACTTAAGGACATTCATTGCTCACGCAACTGGTTTTGTAGGCACACCCGTGATCCCTCACATGGCAACTTTGCCTTGATGAAGCTCTTCCGCTAAACTAAGCTCACTCTTTCGCCAAATTTGTGAGCTTATTCAAGAACCAAAAATACGACCGTGTGCTTTTACTGGCGGTTTTGGCTTTAGTGCTCATTGGAGTGGTGATGATCACCTCGATTGGAGTACCCAAATCCATCCGACTGTCTGCCCCCGACTTGGCTTATGGGAACTGTGCCGATGCAGCCGTGGACTGCTATCTGATTTTGAAAAAACACGTGGTGCGGGCGGCTTTAGGTCTCGTGGCCATGCTCATTGCGTGGAAAATGCCCTACAAAGCATGGAAAACACTGGCTCCCCTTTTTTACATCGCGGGGGTGGCCTTGCTGGTTTACGTGCTCGCCGCTGGAGACGAAAATGGAACTTTTGCAAAGAGCTGGATCAATTTGCCCGCCCTGCCTTTCATCGACTCTGTACAGCCTTCTGAAATCGCTAAATTGGGACTGATCTTCTACCTCAGTTATTTTTTATCCGAAAAAATTTCCTACGAAAAACTTCAAGATTTTAAAGAAGGATTTTTAAAATTCGCACTCATCGCGGGGCTCATCATTGGGCTCATTGTATCCCAACCGGATGTGGGTTCCGCCATCATTTTGGCCGCCATCGCTGGAGTGATTTATTACATTGCAGGGGCGAACATAAAACACATCGCGGTGGTGCTGGGCATCGGAGCATTTTTTGCGCTCATTGCGTTCAGCACCCAAGACCACATCCAAACGCGCGTACAGGCCTTCTTTCAACCTGTTTCAGAGTGCGATGGAGAAGATTATTGCTGGCAAACCAAGCAAGCCAACATCGCCATTGGGAGCGGAGGATTTTGGGGCAAAGGACTCACGCAAGGCATTCAAAAATCCTTTTGGTTGCCCCAAGCCGTGGATGATTTTATTTTCGCAGCAACGGCAGAGGAATTGGGCTTCGTGCGCATGTCGCTCATTGTGCTTTTGTACGCGACGATTGCCTATCGCGGCTTTCAAATCGCGAGTCACGCTCCCAATAAATTCAGCATGCTGCTCGCCACGGGAATCAGCACCTGGATTACCATCCAAGCTTTCGTTAATATCATGGTGAACACCGCGCTGTTCCCCATCACGGGAATCACGCTGCCGTTCATGAGTTATGGAGGTTCTTCAATGGTGATGACTCTCTTTGCCATCGGGGTGCTGCTCAACATTTCACAAAGCTATGCAAAAAACGAATATAGTGCTGACAGGAGGAGGTACGGCCGGGCACGTTATACCCAACCTCGCTATAGCGGACGCTATTCGCGCCTTTGAACCCAAGGCCGCGCTCTTTTATTTGGGCTCTAAAAACGGCATTGAAAAGACGCTCGTCGCTCAGGCAGAAATCCCTTACACGGCCATTAGCACTGGAAAAATGCGGCGTTATTTTGATTTGCAAAATTTCTTGGATCTTTTTCGCATTCCTTGGGGAGTGGTGGAGGCGTGGTGGAAGCTCGGCTCCCTGCATCCTGCGGTCTTATTCAGCAAAGGGGGCTTCGTCGCCTTCCCAGTGGTTTTAGCGGCTTGGCTCAGACGTGTGCCCATTGTGATCCACGATTCAGATGCGATTCCGGGGCTGGCCACTCGGCTTTCGGCACCCTTCGCTCAAAAAATCATTTTGGCCCATGAAACAGCACACATGCATCTGACCGCTTACGAAAAAAAAATCGAAGTTGTGGGGAACCCTGTGCGACTTTCCCTTTACGAAGGCAGCATTAAAAAAGGACAAAAATGGACGGGCTTCACTGGCAAAAAACCCGTGCTGCTGGTGATGGGTGGAAGCAGCGGTTCGCAACAACTCAATACCTTGGTGGAAAAAGAAAAAAAACAATTATTGGAACATTTTGATGTGATCCACATCAGTGGGCAAACACGAAAGAAATTTCTTAAAGAAAAACATTGGATTGAATTTCCATACGTGGACAAAGGCATGAACGACCTCTACGCGCTCGCTTCGCTCGCGCTCACTCGTGCCGGCGCCAACACCCTGGCCGAATTGCATGCGCTTCAAATTCCTGCTCTGCTTTACCCGCTGGGCCGGCACGCGAGTCGTGGCGATCAAATCGCCAACGCCCAGGTCATGTGTCTGGAATCAGAGCTCTTTCAAATCGCCGATGAAACAGAAGCAGCTCTGCCACAATTGCTCACCTTACCTCTTCGCCCCGCAAAACATGTGACGAGCACCGTCACCGAAAAAATCGCATGGCAACTCCTTTCTTATTTCCATGACTGAATCGCATCCAACTCGTAAAAAAAAGACGAACCTTCGCCTCGGTTTTCAAGGCTGGTTCCTAACGCAGCCACACACTGGAATTGGTCGGCATTGCAAGGGTCTCATTGAAGCCTTGCTCCGCCAAAAGATGCAGCTCACGGTCTTGCTTCCCAAAGCCTTGCCAGCAGCAGAACTCCAGAGCATGGGCCTAAAAAAAACACAAGTTCACGTCATAAAACCGCTCGCTTTTCTGCCTCATCTCGGCCTGAAAAAATGGTTTTGGGAAAAGGTGCAAGTGCCTGCTTTTTTCTTCCACCTCAATGTGGATTGGGAATATTATCCCTACCCGTGCCCTTTGCCAAACGTCAGTCCTCACCGCCGGGCGATGACCGTTCACGATCTCATTTTGTGGAAAGATCCTCGCTATCAAGGCAATGCCCTGAAAAAAAAGTACCACCGTGAAGCCCGACGCACTCTCATTCACATGGATCAATTGTTCAGCGTCTCCAAGGCCACTCAGCATGAATTGGGCATCCCGGCAGCACTGCTTCTGCCCAATGCCGTAAAAATCCCTTCACCCGCTGCGCGGCCCTCAAAAACCCAAAAGAAGCATAAAGATCTGGTTTATTTGGGCGGCTATGAATTGCGTAAACGCGTGCCTTTGCTGGTGGAACGCTTTTTGGAGTACCATAAAAAGCATCCCGAATCTCGCCTGATTCTCGTTGGGGAGCCTCATCAAAAATCCAAACTGTATCCGGCTTTACCCAAGCATTCGGCATTGATTTCACTGGGCCCTAAATCCGATGCCGAGGCCTTTCAATTGCTGCAAAATGCCTTTGCATTTGTACATGCTTCTGACAGTGAAGGTTTCAATTTGCCTTTACTCGAAGCCATGCTCGCCGGCACCCCGGCCGTGGTCACCGATTTGCCCGTGAACCGAGAAGTGTCCAAAGAAACGGCGCTGTTTTGGAATCCCTCGAAAAAAAACGCGTTAGACGCTATACTGAAACCACTGGAAAACTCAGCTCAAAGACAAGCCCAAATCCATCGTCAAAAAAAAGCGGCTCAAACGTACTCTTGGGATCGCACCGCTCACCTTTTAATTCAAGCCTTAAGCTCGCATGAAAACTCCAAAAACACTGCGCTTTCCGGGACAAAAAAACAATGAAAAAATCCAGTTGCTCGTGCGCAAACATTGGATCATTGACGTAAAAATTTCGGCTATTTTTCTCATCATTGGAATTCTGCCTTTGCTCCTTGGAATTTGGTTTGGAGAAATCCTCTGGGCCTCCACTCATGGGACTGTTTTTTGGACTTATCTTTTAGTTTTTTTAGTTTACGCTTTATTCATTCTGCTTTTTGTTTACTTGCGTTGGCTGAATGAAGAATTGGACATTGTGATTGTGACCAACGAACGCATCATTTCTCACAATCAAATCGATCTTTTTCATCGACAAATTTCAGAAGCTTTGGTCGAGGATATTCAAGACATCAAAGGCATTGAACAGGGCCTACTAGGCCATCTCTTGCATTTTGGAGCCATGGAAATCACCACGTCTTCCAATCAACAATTTTTTGCCATCAAAAACATAGAGGATCCTCACGGCAACACTCGTGCTATGCTGGACGTGCGAGACCAATGCGCCATTCACTCCTAATCATGCCCAATTTCATCCTTTTCTTTGCCGGCCTATTCGTTCTTGCGTTCATCGCTTTGCTGTGGCTCAGACAAACTTTAATGCATCATTTGGATCAATTGAAGCACCACCAAGACATTTTAAAAAAAGACTTGGAAAAAGTCCGGGACTTAACGCCTTTTTTGTTGGAGGGCGCTCGAGAAGGGGAAGGGGTGACGGATGCATGGAATTTTTTGGTACAGAAAAGGGCCGCATTTCTAAACCCCAGCAGCTTGGCTCAAGACTTTGAATTTGAAAAAGACGTGCAACATTTCATTGCCAATTCTACTTTAAAAAACGTGATGTATTTAGAGGCCAAAAAGGATCTCACGGAATTGTTTAAACTCATCCAAGAACAAAAAGAAAAAATGAGTGTGCTGATTCAAAAATTCAATCATATAAGAAAGCAATTCCCCTATTCACTGGCTTCTGGTATCTTCGGCATCCGCGAAGTGAACCCTTTATGAAATACGCAATTCAAACCTACGGCTGCGCCATGAATTATTCCGACTCCGAGCGGGTGGCTAGCGTTTTGGAGCGCCTGGGCTATGTGGCCACCCAAGCTGCCAATGCTCAAGCTTCTCAGCCTGAAGCCTTCGACAGTGAAGCGGATGTGCTGGTACTCAACACTTGCAGTGTCAAACAAAAAGCCGAAGATCGAGTGTATGGACTGCGCAAAGTCATGGCCCGTCTGCACAAGGAAAACCCTCGCATAAAAATCGCCGTGACCGGCTGCATGATCAAAAAAACTTCCACTCAAAAAACTGCCCGTGACGAAGAAGGGGAGCTCATTGACGAACTGAAAAGTGAGCGTGATCCCATCCTCACCACCCTACCGGAAGTGGACATCGCTTTGCGCATTGAAGACGTGGCCAAGCTCCCCAACTTGCTGCAAGAAGTGGATCCAAATCTCAAGTTCAGCGACCAGCTCGACGAAGGCACTTTAGAAAATTATTTTCAAATCGCACCTAAAAAATCCACGAATTATTCAGTGTTTGTGCCCATCACCACGGGCTGCGACAAATTTTGTACTTACTGCATTGTCCCCTTCACTCGCGGCCGCGAAAAAAGCCGCGACTTTGATGAAATTCTTGCCGAATGCCAAAAACACGTGCAGGAAGGGGCGGTGGAAATCACGCTTGTAGGGCAAACGGTGAATTCTTATGGACTCAGTTTCAACGATAAAAAATCTGGCACGTTTGCTCGCTTCGGACTCAATGCCGCCGGAAAACCTTCCAGCCCCTTTGCCGCCTTGCTGCGCGAGGTGGACAGACTTTCCGAAAAAGGCCTCAAGCGCCTCCGCTTCACCTCGCCCCACCCTCGCGATTTTTCTGATGAACTCATTGAAACGCTCGCCAGTCTCAAAACAATTTGTCCCTACATCCATATGCCTGTGCAGTCCGGCGACGATGCCGTTTTGCGTCGCATGAATCGCAACTACCGCACACCCGAATACAAAGAAATCATGCACAAAATAAAGGCTGCCATTCCCGGTTGCGCCATCAGCACCGACATCATTGTGGGTTTCTGTGGCGAGACGGAGGAAGAATTTGAAAACACTTACAAAATGTACGAAGAAATGGAATGGGACATGTGCTTCCTTTCTCGTTATTCACCACGCAAAGGCACTTACTCACAGCGCACCCTACCCGACGACGTGAGCTACGATGAAAAGGCCACTCGCTGGCACCGCCTCAATGACTTGCTCACCCAAACGGCCGCCAAAAAACACGCGGCTTTCCTCGGCAAAACCGTAGAAGTTTTAGTCACCGAACAAATCGGACAAACCTGCCGTGGCCGCACACCCGAGTTCAAAGAAATCCAGTTCCGCAGTGGTCGCCCTCTCGTTGGAAAATTCGCAAATGTGCTCGTCACCGAAACCGCCGACTTTTACTTGAAAGGGGAATTGGCGTAAAGGTCACTTCATTTTTAAATATCCAAATAAAGCGACTTCAACTTCTTTGAGTTTTTTCTTTTTCAACTTTCCAAAAACACGACGAATGATACTCTTTTTTAAACTGATGATTTTACTGGGACGAATGTAAGATTGAACAGGCAAACTGCCCTGTGCCATATCGTGATCGTTCAATTTGATTTGATTTTTTTTAGAACTTTGACTGGTCACTGCGACCAAAATACAATCTTCGCCTTTCAGTGTTTTGTTGGAAACAACAAGAGCAGGGCGACTCTTTACTGCACTCAAGTCGCTGAAAGGGAAAGGAACGAGGACAAGATCTCCTTGCTGAAGTTTTATAGTCATTTTTGATCCAAATGGTTTTGATAAACATCGTCTGCATTTGTGGACCAAAAATCAAAACTCGATTCGGCCAAAGCATTAAAATCTTCCAAATCGTCCTCTAATACTTTGATTTCAATGGGCTTAAGGACAAAGCAATTGCTTTTCTCTTCCAACAAGCATTTTTGATGTTTGAATTTTCGCCTCTCCGAAACAGGAATGGTGATTTGTCCTTTGGGAGAAATGCTGAGGATATAAGAAGCCATAAAAGTAAAATTATTTTACATTTTTACTTTACACTTTTTTACTTTTCTAATCAATAAATAAAAGCAAGAATCGGATTGCTGAAAAACAAACAAACAATTAACCTGCAAACAGTTTTTATGAGCATGCAAAAAACATCCGACTTCAATCGCATCGCTAGGGCCATTGATTTTCTACAAAAGAATTTCAAAAACCAACCCAGCCTAGAAAAAATAGCAGCTCATGTGGGGCTTTCTTCTTTTCATTTTCAGAAATCATTCACCGAATGGGCTGGAGTAAGCCCAAAGAAATTCATACAATTTCTCAGTTTGGACCATGCAAAGAAACGGCTTGCCGCACAGGATGGCACACTAGAAACGGCATTAAAAACAGGTCTTTCAGGCACGGGCCGTCTCCACGATCTTTTTTTGCACATCGAAGCCATGACACCTGGAGAGTACAAGAATGGAGGCGAAAATTTAGTCCTCAGCTACCATTTTTTTGAGACTCTTTTTGGACAAGCACTTGTGGCATCCACTTCCAAAGGCCTGAATTATTTAGCCTTTGGAGAAGATAAAAAAGCCGTATTGAAGGAGTTTAAATCTCACACTCCAAAAGCGACTTTTATAGAGAAAGAAACCCATTTTCAAAGAGCTGCGCTGACTTTTTTTGAGAAAATCAAAACACCTCAAAAATTAACACTGCATCTAAAAGGATCTCCTTGCCAGCTCAAGGTCTGGGAAGCCTTATTAAAAATTCCTGAAGGACAAATTTCAACGTATGGAAAAGTAGCAGCTCAAATCCAAAATCCCAAAGCCTGTCGTGCTGTAGGAAGCGCAGTAGGGAACAATCCGGTTTCTTTTTTAATTCCTTGTCATCGAGTGATTCAAGCTGGAGGACAATTTGGCCATTATCATTGGGGCCCCCTTCGAAAAGCAGCCATGCTCGGTTGGGAAGCGGCCCATTGCAAGCGAAAACTACTCTAAAATCGCACGAATCCTCCGAATGCCAGCTGAAGACGCCTCCTCTTTAACGATTTTGAAGTTTTTACCCAAAAGTCCCGTATGTTCCACATGAGGGCCTCCACAGATTTCCTTGGAGTAATCGCCCATGAAATAGACTTTTACGCGCCCGTCGAGTTCGCCTTCATACTTGTCCACAAAAACTCCCGTTGCATCGATTTTGCGCGCTTGTTCGACGCTCATCTCTTCAAAGCGTACAGGGTAATCCGCTTGAATCGCATCGTTCACAATTTTTTCAACTTGAGCGATTTGTTCAGGAGTCAATTTGTCGGAATAATTGAAGTCAAAACGCAGGCGTTCTTGAGTGATGTTGGAACCTTTTTGTTCCACGGTTTTGCCGAGCACGCGGCGCAGCGCCTCGAGCATGAGGTGGGTCGCGGTATGCAATTTGGTCGTTTCAAAACTGTGATCAGCAAGTCCTCCTGCAAACTTTTGTTCAGAGCCTGCACGCGACTTTTCTTGATGCTGAGCAAAGGCTTTTTCAAACCCTTCGGTATCCACCTTAATGCCGCGCTCCTTCATCATTTCTACGGTCATTTCCAAAGGAAATCCAAAACTTTCAAAGTAAAAAAAGGCCCGTTCGCCGCGTAAAGTCCAGCCAGAATTTCGTAGGCCCATGGCCACGTCGCGCACCGTAAGCAGCACGCTTTCATCCACGTTTTTTTCAGCCGCCGCCGCCTTGAATTCCGCGCGAAGTTTTCCAAGCACTGGTCGCAAAATTGGGTTTAAAATGGCAAGCACATCTTTGTTGCCCACCACCTGGCTGAGGGCATTGAGTCCGGTTTCGAGGCGAGCCACGGTGGAGCCTAAAGCCAAAGCCTCCACGGCTTCGCTCACACGCAGCACATCTTTTTCGAGTTCATTTTCTCCGTTGGCCAACGCCTTTTGAAACTGCTCTTCTTCTTTGTCCAAACTGTCCACAATACGTTTTTCATATTTCGCTAATTCTTTGTAAACTTCGCCATAAATACCGATGAAAAGACGAGCCAGATCAGAAGTAAAAGCGCCTTCAATGCCCAGCTTGCGTCCATGGCGAATGGCACGACGAATGAGGCGCCGCAGCACGTAACCTTGGTCCACATTCGAAGGAGTCACTCCGCGTTCGTCCCCCAAAATAAAAGTCGCACTGCGAATGTGATCCGCAATGATGCGTTCACTCACGATGTTTTCGCTGCGAGCCAATTTGCGGATGTGAGCGATCACCGGCGCGAAGAGTTCTGTTTCGTACAAATTGTCGCGGCCTTGCAAAATGGGTGTCACACGATCAAGTCCCATTCCTGTATCTACATTTTGTTGGGCGAGGGGAGTGTAGGAACCGTCTTCGTTCTTGTTGTATTGCATGAACACATCGTTCCAAATCTCCACCCAACGTTTGTCTTTGGGGTCGTAGATTTCGGGCGCCGCACCTTCACCGGTCCAGTAGAACATTTCGGTGTCTGGTCCACACGGGCCGGTTTGTCCAGCGGGCCCCCACCAGTTGTCTTCTTTAGGAAGGAAGACGATGCGTTCATCCGGCATGCCCAGTGAGCGCCAAATGGCAGCCGCCTCTTCATCGCGAGGCGCATTTTCGTCTCCTTCAAAACAAGTCACAGCCAAGTTTTTGGGATCGATACCCAGCTCTTCCGTCAAAAATTCATAAGACATTTTAATAGCTCCCTCCTTAAAATAATCGCCCAGCGACCAATTCCCCAGCATTTCGAAAAAAGTGCAATGCGTCCGGTCGCCCACTTCTTCAATGTCCCCAGTGCGGATGCATTTTTGCACATCCACGAGGCGCGTCCCTTCCGGGTGTTTTTCACCCATCAAATAAGGCACCAGCGGATGCATTCCTGCCGTAGTGAACAAAACCGTCGGATCGTTTTCAGGGATCAAACTGGAGCCGGGAATGATCTTGTGCCCATGTTTTTGAGCAAAGAAATTCAGATATTTTTGGCGAAGTCCGGAAGCAAGCATATTTTAAATTTTTTTTGGAGAACCGAATTCTAACATAGGGCCCTGGGCCCACCAATAGAACATCAACACGCTGGTCTTTTTTTGGATTAGCCTCTAAACTCTGTCCACAATGTCCACCCAACTCAGCACTGAAAAATTGCCCAAAGGCCTCTTCCTCGCGAGCTTCATTCTGCTGGCGTGGCTGGCTGTTTTTGCCGTCGTGGTGCGGTGGAACGCCCTGCCCAATCTAGCCGAACTTTTGCCCAAAGAAGAAACCGAAGCCTTTTGGATGCTCGAGCTAGACGACTTAAAAAAGTCGCAAATGACAAGTCCTGCGGCCTTCAATACTTTTTTGAACACTCCTCTAGAAAATCTGCCTTGGGTGAGTCGCGTAGGAGGGGCTTGGATGAAAAGTGGAGACCTTTCGATTGCAGAAGTGAACTCCAAAGCTGAGGCGCAGGATTTTTTGGAAAGCCTCAAAACTCCCGAAGAAGAATTTTTGAAAGAATCCTTGGATGGATCTTTATGGAGCACGGTCTATTGTTACAGTGAAACTCAACCCTATTGCTTCACCTGGGTCGGGGATTTGCTTTTCGTTGCCGATCAAAAAGAGCTGCTGATTTCAGTGCAAAAAACAGCCTTGGGTGAGCTAGAAAACCTGGAATCGGACGGAAAATATCAAAATGTTCGAGGCCGCTTGGCACACTGGAACGGGGGTTTTTACTACTTGGACCTGCAAAAAGTCAGTCGCCGTTTCATGGACGATTTTGGAGCTGCAGCTTCTCTTTTACAACTTTTCCCATCCATGGGCGGAGCACTGGAGTACCCCAATGCCGAAAGCTTTTTGGCGGTGGACAAAACCTTATTGGGGGATCAAGTTTTTTACCGTCCTGAAGAAAGCTACCAAAAAAAATTCTTACCCTGGACTTCCAAAGAACTCGCCTGGGAATGGGGAGGACAAAATCTCTACGCCCAATGGAAGCGCATGGAAGAAATTTTAAGTGAAAACAGTCCCTCTGCCGGCATCGTTTGGCGAGCGGAAACCATGGCGCTTTTCACCCGCTGGTTTGGAGCGGATTTCAATTTTGAAACGCAATTTGCTCCTTTTTTGGATAAAGAGCAGTATTTTGCATTCACCCCAAACGGACATTTCCTTTTCATTACGGAACTCGAAGCAGGGGAGGCCAAACAGTTGGATGAACTTAAAAATCAACTCATTTCTAAATTGCCCGAACAAGCAATACTGGAACAAGTGAAGAAAAACGACTCTTTAAGCTATGAGCTAAAAGTCGACGGGCAAGTGCAATTCACTTTCATGGTTTTAAACAACGCCTTTATCCTTTCTGACTCCCCTCAATTGGCTTTGTCTACACTGGACAGAGCCCTTGGACAAGAAGAACCTCGCAATTTACAGGAGTTTTCAGACCTTTTATCAGGGGCCGACGAAGTCGTGATTCTGCATTGTCCACTCCTGCCCGATGGGAATATACTAAAGACCCTGGGAGGGAAGGAAAGCATCCTCTCAACGCGAAAACTCTTTGACGACGGAGTCTTCACTCGCACTCATTTCAGTCATGATTAGACTCGACATCGGTCCCGAACCCAACCTGCCACGCCCCTCAGCTAAAAAGTCAAAACACGTGGTGGATTTAAAGACGCTCGATGGAGCTAAAAAAATAGAGGCTCATAGCAAGGTGACGTTGAACATGAAAGAAGAAATTCGCATGCGAACTTTGACTCCCGATAAAATTCAAATTGTTGGAAAAAATTATGGTCGTCGTCGAGGACTCGGACGCATCCCCATGCTCATTGCAGCGCTCGCCATGATCCTTCTTTTGAATGTGGGTCAACTTCTCTTTTTGGGCAAACGCCAAGGGGAAGAGGCGCTCGCGCTCGCCAGCCAAGGGTTCATGACCCTGCAAGGGGCCGGCCAATCCTTCACAACAGGGGAATCCGGTGGGGACATTTTGCTCTTCAATCAAGCCGAACAACTGTTTGAGGAAGCCAAGCAAGAGGGTGCCTTTCTGCTCAACACGCCCACTCCTTGGCTCGACGAACCCGCTCAAGTCAAAAGCCTGCGCAACATTTTAGATGCGGGCAGCCTCATGGCCAGCATTGGGGTGCACCTCAGTGAAGCCAAAGTGGCGCTAGAACTTTTGCCCAAAGAAGGCTCGCTCACCGAACATCTACGCCAAGTTTCAACAAGCCATTTGGAACCCGCCGCAGACGAAATCACAAAAATCAACCGCTTGCTGAATGAGGTGGATCTCACCGGCACTGGTTACGAAAGTCAATTCGCCGAATACCAAAGCAAACTCTTGGCTTTAGAAAACATGCTCACTCTGTGGGTCGCCATCAAAGAGCCCTTGCTCACAGCCCTGGGCGACACTCATCCACAAACTTACCTCGTGCTCTTGCAAAACAACGACGAAATGCGTTTGGGAGGGGGCTTCATCGGCAGTTTTGTACTGGTCACGCTCAACGACGGACGCCTCACTCAAATGGATTTTCACGACGTTTATGAATACGACGGTCAGTATCACGGCAATTTAGAAGTGCCCCTTCACGAACTCAGAGAACTCACACCCATTTGGCGCCTGCGCGACAGCAATATTTCCCCTGATTTCAGTGTCTCTGCACAAAAGGCAGCGTGGTTTTTAGAAGAAGAAGGAGGCCCGGGAGTGGATGGAGTGATCGCCGTCAACTTATCTTCAGCACAAGCCTTTTTAGAGGTCACCGGACCGCTCACCCTCGCATCCTTGCCTCGGTCGCTGAACGCCGAAGATTTGCCTTCTGTGCTAGCCACCCTCGTTGAATCCAAGACCTATGGAGCCACGACGCCCAAAGCCATTTTAAACGAACTGCTCACCGCTTTTTCTGAAAAAGCAAAAGACCCCGCTTTGGCCGCACAATTGTTCTTTGCAGCCTGGCAAGAAACCCAAAACAAATCGCTGAGTTTCTACCACAAAGACCCTGCCATCCAAACTCTTTTCGAATCCATGGATATGGCCGGTGCCCTTCCAAACCTCAATGAACTCAGCGCAGAAACCGAAATGCCAAGCGATTATTTCATGCCTCTTTTCACCAACATCGGGGGCAACAAAACCGACCGATATGTGGAATCCGCAGTAAGTCACAACACACAAATTTTAGAAGATGGAAGCATGGTGGTGACGGTGGAAATGACACGCATCCATAGCTTTACGGAAACCACTGAAAACGCACTCAAAGACACGCTCAGGAATTACGGCTTCGCTGCTTGGAACGACGCCCTTCTTTACACCTTGGGCAAGGCCAACAATCAAACGGGCATCCGCCTCTATGTGCCGGAAGGAGCTCAACTTTTAGAAACTCAGGGCCTTTACAAAGACGAAGTCCAATTTTTCTACGATCCATCCGAGGATCACAGCTACTTTTATTTTGATCAAAACTTGGAACCCGGCGAAGCTCAAACCGTGACTTTACAGTGGGCCTTACCCTGGAAATTTCAAGGAGAGTTCCAAGAGTACCACTTCAATTGGTTCAAACAGCCCGGCCTCAAAAACACCACTTTCACCAAGACTGTGAGTGCTCCCAATGACATTTTGCTTTCTTCCATTCCCGCCGCCACTCAAACCGAAAAAGGCTACGACTACACTTATGAGACCAGCACTTCAGGCGACCTCGACTTCACCTTGTTGTACCGCTAAAAATTTCTGCGCTTGAACAATTCCTCCAGCTTTTCATGAGTCCATGTGAAAAGGGCCGGTCTTCCATGCGGACAATGCGTGCAATTCGGCGTCACGGCCATGTCTTTAATGAGCGCCTCCATTTCAAGCATGTTCAAGGCATCGCCGAATTTAATGGCCCCACGACATGCCGTCACCGTCGCCAAAACTTCTCGCACATTTTTCACATGATTTTGTTTCCATTCCTTCGTCACATCCGCAAGCACTTCCTTGAGCACCGCTTCAGGATCGCGCTTTTCCAAGCCCAAAGGCACCGCCCGGATCAAAAAAGTATTGCCTCCAAATTCTTCGATTTCATAACCGAGTTCGGCAAAAGCGGCTGCATGCTCTCGCAAAAGTTGAGCGCTTTCCACTCCCAAATCCAATTGCAGGGGAGTGAGCAAGGCTTGCGAATAGGAAGCGTGCGAATCCACCGTTTTCATGAGTCGTTCATAACGCACTCGCTCGTGAGCCGCGTGCTGGTCAATCAATACCAGCCCCTCCGGACTTTCAGCCACAATATAGCGATTGTAAACTTGAGTGAGCGGACGCAATTGCAAGGTCTTCACCTCTATAAAACGGTGCTCCCGTTCCAGCGAAGCCACGGATTTTTCAGGCCTTTCCTCAGAACCATCGAAACTTAAAAAAGAAAGCGATTCGGTACTTTTGTCTGGGCTTGATCCGCTCGTAGCCACCGCTGCCACTCGCCCCAAAAGCGGACTCAAAGTGGCATGTTCAAGCGCATGTTTCACGGCTCCAAAAACAATGCGATAGATTTCTTGCGTGTTCACAAATTTCACCTCCAATTTGCGAGGATGCACATTCACATCCACAAAGGCCGGGTCCATGGTCAGCTCCAAAACATACCAAGGAAACTTGTCGTTCATGAGCAAAGAATGAAAAGCTTCTTGCACCGCATGACCCACGAGGCGATTTTGAATGGGATGTCCGTTCACGAATAAAAACTGATATTTACGACTGCTGCGCGAAAGTTCGGGTTTGCCCACGAAACCTCTCAAAATCACATTGCTTTGTTCATAAGTCACAGGCACTAAGGCATCTGCGGTTTGGCCTCCATAAAGCACCCGAATGCGCTCGTGCAGCGTTTGCCCAGACGGCAAATCAAAAACCAATTCTCCATCTTTCAATAAACGAAAACCCACGTTCGGATGTGCCATGGCCAGTTCACTCAAAATATCGAAGCAGTGGCCGTATTCCGTCGCTTCCGATTTCATGTATTTGCGCCGTGCCGGTGTGGGATGAAAAAGTCCGGTAATAGTGATCTCGGTTCCTTCACTACACGCTGTTTCTTCATGGCGCAGCAATTTTCCAGCATCCAATTCTAAAGCCGTACCCATTCGCTCGCCGACGGGTCGCGTCTTCAAAAGCACATGAGCAATGCTGGCGATGCTTGCCAAGGCTTCCCCACGAAAGCCCAAACTCGCAAGAGAAAACAAGTCCTCTACGGTGGCGATTTTACTGGTGGCATGAGCGGTAAAAGCGAGCGCCGCATCCTCAAAACTCATGCCCGAACCCCGATCCACCACACGAATTTTTTGAAGCCCGCCCCCTTCTATTTCCACCGAAATCGAAGAAGTTCCGCTATCCAAACTGTTTTCCACCAACTCCTTAAGAGCCGAAGCCGGGCGTTCCACCACTTCCCCCGCCGCAATTTGGCTGATCAATTCCGGACTGAGCAGACGAATAACACTCATGGCTGCAGTTTAACACAATTTGAAAAGGCAAGCCCAGTTCCTACGTAGTTTCACGAATTTCAAGTACAGCTCAGGGGAAAAGGAAGAGGGAGTAGAGTAGAGATACTTTACTTCTTCACCCCAACTCCCTCATGGAACAATATAACATGACGAAAGGCATTCGTGGACTGAGAAGATTACTTCGGCAGTTTAACGAAGCTACTTTAAAGCCCTGGCAGAGAGACGTACTTAGAGAAAGAATCCTTATTTTGGATTGGTACGACCATAATGGAAAGAATAAAGCCAAGACTGCCAGGGCTTTTGAAACTTCTAGAAGCCACGTACAAAAGCTGGTGAAGGCCAGAAAGGAAGAAGGACTGGGTGGTCTTATTCCGAAAATAACAGGACCCAATAACAAACGTGGATTTAATCTCACCAGTGAAGAGAAACAAGAGATTGAACGCTATGCAAGGATGTTTCCAGATTGGAGCCACAAGAAGCTTCACATGTTTCTTCACCAGCACAGCATTTCCACCTTGTACCGCTATTTGGCAGCAAAAGGATTACTGGTTCGTAATCGCTGCCCCGGGTTTCTCAAGAAACCAAAACCTAGGTCTGCTTGGAAAGTCCAAAGAAAAAAACTCCCCAAGGACTACCAAATCTTAAAACCTGGAGACTTGGTAGTCCTAGATTCCATCGTTGAGTTTGTGGACAGCGCCTTCAACAAACTGTACTTCATTACCTGTGTGGATGTGGCCACCAGGATAGGTTTTGCACTCGTAACCAAGCACCACAGTTCCAAGGCGGCCAAAGCTTTGCTGGAAAAGATGGAAGAAGTGCTCCAGACCAAGATTAAAGCTGTTTTAACAGACAACGGCAGTGAGTTCCTGGCGTACTTCCATAAAGCCTGCCAGCAGCAAGGGATTGAGCACTTCTTCACTCGCCCCAGAACACCAAAAGATAATGCGATTTGTGAGCGATTCAACCTTACTTTGCAACAACACCTCTACTGGAGAGTGGACTTAACCAGTCCCATTTACAAGATTAATGAGGTGCTCGCGGATTGGCTCGTGGAGTATAATTGCCTTCGTCCACATGAATCTCTCAATATGAGACCTCCAGTTGCTCACTACTTTCATCTATTCTACTCCCCTCGCCCCATCCCCGAGGTGTACTTGAAACTATGGAACCGGACAGTTCCTTGACCCGCCCCCCCTTCTGCGCTATCCTCCTTAAGATGAGTAAAGTCGATGCAGAGGTCCAAAAGGAGCGACACAGAAAGCTCTTTGAAGGCCAATACCATTCTTGGCTCGGACGTGTTTGGTTCTACACAAAGAGAAGCCTGAAAAAAATCTGGAATGTCCTGACTCCCTCGGCAAAAGTCTGGTCGGAGTTCACGCATCCTCTGGATCAATGGCCCGCTCCCAAACGTTTGTACACTCAATTGGCTTCTTGGAGTATCGGTCTTTTGGTTTTGACCTCCATCAACGTCTCCAATGCTGCTTTTGGAGGAGGGGAAGGAGTGGGGCAAGAATACCTCAGCCTTGACGCCACCGCCGTACACATGACGGATGACGAAGGTTACATCATCAAAGCCATGCCTTTAGAAGGGGAGGCAACCTTTGACATGAATCGCGCCGAACTTGTGGAACATGAGGTTCAAGAAGGGGAAACGCTTTCCATGATCGCTTATCGTTACGGCATCAGCATCAGCTCCATTCGCTACGCCAACACCACGCTCGGCAGCAGCGATTATTTGAAAATCGGACAAACCCTCAAAATTCCTCCCAAAGATGGCATTTATATCACCGTACCTTCAGGAGCCACCCTGGTGTCTCTCATGGACAAGTATAAAGGGAATTTAGACGACACCAAGACCTTCAACAGCATTGAAAGTGACGATGACCTCAATTCCGGAGATCAATTGTTCATTGTCGGTGGGAAACCGGAAGTGGTCTACGTGGCAGCGATCAACAGTGGAGCTCGAAGCACAGCCGGAGGGTACTCAGCCACAGGCCCCAGTGTGTCTGCTTATGAGATTCCCGCCAACGACTTGGGATGGATTCGTCCCACCATAGGGATCATCACGCAAGGTTTTAAAGGAGGACATCCCGCTTATGACATCGCTGATCGCAGCAAACCTGACATTTTGGCCGTTATGGCGGGCACAGTGGTGGACACTGGCGAAGGCTGGTCCGGAGGTTATGGAAATCACGTATGGATCGATCACGGCAATGGCTACAAAACCCACTACGCTCACATGACCGAATTCTATGTGCAAGTCGGGGACACCGTCACTCTAGGACAAGTCATTGGAAAAATGGGAAACACCGGTCGCGTGTATGGAGCCACGGGAATCCACCTCCATTTTGAAATCAGCTACAACGGTACGAAAATAAATCCTAGCTTCATGGGGGTATGGTAGGCCGCTGGAACCCTCTGCACTGGCCCGCCCTCCTCGCCATTCTGCTCGTCGGGCTGTACCAAAAGACTCTTTCACCAGATCATTCTTGGCTGCGCCACCTTTTCCCAGGAGGCTTTTGTCGCTTCACGCCCAGTTGCAGCATGTACACGCGTCTTGCTCTTGAAAAATACGGTTTTATTCGCGGCTCGGCAAAAGGCTTGTGGCGTATTCTTCGCTGCAACCCCTGGAGCAAAGGAGGATTGGATTTACCTTGAGCCCTTGACCAAAACAGGCCTTCTGGTTAAGCTCTCCCAGGTTTGTCCAATTAAACTACTATGGATTCTGACCTTCAAAACGTTCGCCCCATTCAGCGCGCCCTTTTAAGTGTGTCTGACAAAACCGGCCTCGTAGAACTCGCCACTGCCCTGCACGAGCACGGCACCGAGCTGCTTTCCACCGGTGGAACCGCCAAGGCTCTCAAAGACGCCGGCCTTCCTGTAAAAGATGTGTCTGAGTATACGGGCTTTCCTGAAATGATGGGGGGACGCGTGAAAACCTTACACCCTAAAGTGCATGGAGGACTTTTGATGCGCCGGGGAGAAGACGACGAAATAGCGGCCCAAAACGGCATCCAAGAAATCGACATGGTGGTGATCAACCTTTACCCTTTTGAAGAGACCATTGCAAAGGAAGGGGTAACCGAACCCGAAGCCATTGAACAGATCGATATTGGAGGCCCTTCTATGCTTCGTAGCGCTGCTAAAAATTTCAAGTGGGTGGCTTCCGTCAGCGATATAAAAGACTACCCAGCGCTCATCACCGAACTCAAAAAAGAAGGAGGGCTGAGTTTTGAAACCCGCCGACGTTTAGCCCTCAATGTCTTCGAAAAGACCAGCCGTTACGATTTAGCCATTGCAGATTACCTGCGCTACAAGGGAGAACCAGTGGAGCTCCTCGATTTGCATTATGAAAAAGTGATGAAGCTTCGTTATGGAGAAAATCCCCATCAAAAGGCGGCTTTTTTCCGTGATCCCTCCGACACTTTCCCCAATGTGACCAATGCCAAGGTTTTGCAAGGAAAAGAACTGTCTTACAACAACATTGTGGATGCCGATGCAGCACTCGAACTTGTCAAAGATTTTGACAAGCCTGCCGCCGCAGTCATTAAACATACAAACCCCTGTGGTGCTGCTACCGCTGACAACATTGAGGCAGCCTTTGAAGAGGCCCACAGCGTGGACCCTATGGCGGCCTTCGGATGTGTGATTGCCCTCAACCAAACCTGCACAAAAACCGTGGCCCAGTATATCCTCGACAAGAAACTCTTCGTCGAAATCATCATTGCTCCCAGCTTTGATCCTGGCGCTCGCGAATTGCTCGCGGCCAAAACCAATTTGCGCCTGCTCGAAACCGGTGAACTCCGTAAAAACCCAAACCAACGCCACATTCGTTCCGTGTCCGGCGGACTGCTCATACAAACTTCAGACGAAACCATTGTTGGAGAAAAAGATCTACAAACCGTCACCGACCGAAAACCCACAGAGGACGAAATTGAAGAGATGCTTTTTGCTCGCGTACTCGTGAAACACGTCAAATCCAACGCCGTGGTCTTTGCCAAAAAGAACAGTCATGGCGGCTGCACTACCACGGGAATTGGGGCTGGACAAATGTCTCGCGTCGACAGTGTGATCATTGCAAAACGCAAGGGCGGGGAACGCATTCCTGGCTCTGTCATGGCCTCCGACGCTTTCTTTCCTTTTCCCGATGCGGTGGAAGAAGCCAAAGCCGCAGGAGCGCAGGCCATCGTCCAACCCGGCGGTTCCATGCGCGACGCTGAAGTCATTGCCAAAGCCAACGAACTTGGCATGACCATGGTGTTCAGCGGCATTCGAAGTTTTAGACATTAGGAAATCAATAGTAGGCCTTCATTTAAAATCGTGCTAAAGTAGAAACACTTCTTATCTACGCCCCATGAAAAGAACACTCTCCCTTCTTACGCTTAGCCTTCTGCTGCTGAGTGCTTGTTCTTCTGGAAAAGACAAGTCCACCGATCCAAATTCAGATTCTACTCAGGAATCCAACCGAGAAAATTCTGAAAACGAAAGCGAGGCCACGACACTTGCGACCAAAGAAAAATCTTGCAAAGATTCCGGCGGAAGCTTCAAAAATGGGACCTGCACCTGTCCTTCCGACACCTACGGACCCGATGACACCCTCATTTACACCTACAATTCCAAGACCGGTCACTGCGAGGATCCCGATGGCGCTCCCGGAGGCATTTTAGGAGAGGATGGAAAAGGGGCTCTGCTTGACCCCAAAGATTTATGAAAAAAATCCTTCACTTTTTCTTGATTTTTTCATTACTCGCTTCAAGCGCAATGTTGTCTACGCCGCGTGCGCAGGCCTGCAGTTGTGTGAGACCCGGCACCCCCGCTGAGGAACTCGAAGCATCCGACGTTGTGTTCAGTGGACAAGTGGTGGGCATCGACCATGCCACTTATGGCTACGACGTAACTTTACAGGTTCATGAGTCTTGGAAAGGGGAAGTGAAAGGGAAAATCACAGTGCACACGGGCATGGGAGGAGGAGACTGCGGCTTCAATTTTGAGCAAGGAAAGGACTATTTGGTTTATGCTTCTCAATCTGATGAAAACTACGGAGTGAGCATCTGTGGCCTCACCGGTCTCCTCGCGGATTCCGACACCGAAAGTCTGGGTATAGGACAAATCTTGACTCAAGAAGAGGATGCAGCACTCAAAAAAATGAACAAGGGGCTCATGACGGGTGCTGCGGTACTGACCCTCGTACTCTTCGGCACGCTCGGGGTCCTTTATGCTCCTAAAAAAGGGCAAAAGTAACTTTAACCCTGCCGCATGTCACTGTTTGATGCCTGCCTGCTCGGCCTCCTGCAAGGAATCACGGAATTCTTGCCCATTTCTTCATCGGGCCACCTTGTTGTGGCGGAAACATTACTGGGATTGCACGTGGATGGACTTAAGGACTTCGATGTGGCGCTTCACGTGGGGACTCTTTTGGCGATTCTCGTTTATTTCCGCAAAGATCTACTCAATTTCAAATGGTGGCCTTGGCTCATTTTAGGAAGCGTTCCTGCCGCTCTCATTGGTTTCACCCTAGAGGATCAAATCGATGCCCTGTTTAGAAGCGCTTCTTCTGTGGCGATACTGATGATCCTTGTTGGGCTTTTATTTTTTATTCCACAGCGTCGCGAGGATCGCCCACTCACCTGGTGGAGAGCTCTACTCATGGGTTGCGGACAGGCCATAGCGATCATTCCAGGGGTTTCACGGAGCGGAGCGACCATCTTTACTGGCATGCAACTCGGCCTCAAGCGTGAAGATGCAGCTCGATTTTCTTTTTTACTCGGATCCATTGCCATTGCGGGAGCAGGTCTCCTAAAAGCCCTGGACACAGCCCAGCTCAGCATTGCTCCTCCCATTCTGCTGGCAGCTTTGCTCTCAGCCTTTTTCTCCAGCTTACTCGTCGCCAGCTGGCTCATGAAATTCTTAAAAAAACATTCCTTCAGAGCATTCGGAATTTACCGTATTATTTTCGGAATCACTTTGCTCTGTATTCTGAATTTCTAAAACAGCCAGATTCATAGACATTGAATAAGGTGTTTGCTACAATCACCAAAACTTAACGACTTGCACGGCATGTCCACCTCTATTTCTGATTATACAATTGCCACCCTTGGAAGTCACACGGCCCTACAAATCCTAAAAGGGGCAAAAGACGAGGGCTTTAAAACGATGGCCATCATCACGCCCGAAACCAGACGCGTTTTCGAAAGTTTTCCAGTAGCCGACGAACTCATTGAAATTCCTAGTTTTGCCGATTATTTTCAAATTGAAGATCAACTCATTGCTAAAAATGCCATTGTGATTCCGCATGGGTCTTTTGTGAGCTATGTAGGAGTAGAAAATGTTGCAGCAAGAATGAAAGCGATGTACTACGGCTCCAGAGGAATTTTACGTTGGGAGTCGGACCGCACCATGGAACGTGTATGGCTTAAAGATGCAGGTCTCAACCTGCCGAAAGTCTTCAAAACACCCGAAGAAATCGACCGTCCTGTGATTGTTAAATTTCACGGAGCCAAGGGAGGGTTCGGTTATTTTATTGCTAAATCTCCTGAAGAATTCCGGGAGCGCATCAAAGAATTTCCAGGAGAAAACGACTATGCCATCCAAGAGTACATTGTAGGAGTGCCCATGTATGTGCACTATTTCTATTCCCATTTGAACAATGAGCTAGAGATCATGAGTTTCGATAAACGTTACGAATCCAATGCCGACTCTATCGGGCGTATTGCAGCTAAAGACCAAATAGAAGCTGGAATCCGCACCAGCTAGACCATTACTGGAAACATGCCCATCGTAGTGCGTGAATCCATGCTTCCCATGTTCTTCCGAATTGGCGAACAGGTCATCCAAAGTTCTCGAAAGCTAGAAGGAGCACCGAAAGGGCTCTTCGGTCCATTCTGTTTGGAAGGCATCATCGATCCCAACCTCCATTTCCGCGTCTTCGAAATTTCCGCCCGCATTGTGGCCGGAACCAATCCTTATATAGAAGGCTCCCCTTACACAGCGCTTCGCTATAAAGAGCCCATGTCCACGGGCCGCCGCCTGGCTCGTGAGCTCAAACAGGCTATAGAATCCGGTCGTTTGACCGAGCTTTTGAGTTGAAATAGGCCTTTCATATCAATCTGATCTACAGGAGGCCATTTTAGCGTATAAAGAAATATATTTGACAAACAATCAACTAAGATGTATAGTCATCTCCTTTTTTCTAATTTCTCTATGAAAAAGCTCAAATTCCTTATTCTTGTAACGGTGGCCACCAGCCTCCTTGCAAACTCACTCACTGGAGTGCGTTCATCCACCGACAGCAACCTCGATGAGGCCAATGTTGAATTCAAATACGTCTTCACCGATGGCGACCAAGCCAGGAATGTGAGCGACGAAGCGGAAGACAACGACGGTCAAACCTTTGTGGCTTTCGACGACCAAGATGAAGACACTCAATATCTTTACTTAGGTTCTGAAGATCCCTTCAACGAAGCCATCTTCTTGATTGAAGAAGGCATTGAAGTGGACGCAGACGAAGACCTCGACATCACTTGGGAATACTCCACCTCCAGCGACTGGAGAACTCTCGAACTCGACCGCGATGAAGTGGATGAATTCGACGACGATGGGACTTTCAAAATTGAATTCGACCCAGCTTCTTCATGGAGAGAAACCGAAGTGGAAGACAAAGAGGCTTACTGGATTCGCGTGAAGATAGAAGGGGAAGTGGATCAAGGAGTGACCATCGATCAAATTTCTGGAGTGGCTTACAACATCTCTGTGACGGTGACCGATCAAAACGGAAACTTCCTCACAGATTTGGATGAAGACAACTTCCGTCTCTACGACATCTCTGACGATAAAATCTACGAATGGACCAACAATGGTAAGGGTGAATACGAATTCGCAGTGAACAATGAAAACGACGACAGTTTCCTCTTTGTGGTGGACGTTAAAGATTACAGCGAATACGGAATCAATGTGGTGGAATTCAGCGGTGAAGCACTTGCTTACAAGATTCAACTCACCCTCGACACCGGATGCAACGCTCCGTTTGTAGACCTCGATTACCACTGGGCTCAAACCGCCGTGGAACTGCTCTACTGTCGTGGAATCATTGAAGGAGAAGGAAGCAATCTTTATGGAGTGAACCACAGCGTGACTCGTGCCGAATTCCTCAAGATGGCCATGATGAACGCAGACATCAATACGTCTCGTTACGAGAATGTAAACATCCCTTATGGAGATGTGGATGAAGACGAATGGTACTACGAATACGTAGCTGCAGCCTACAGGATGGATGTGATCGACGGTGCCCATGCTTACTTCCCTGAAGGAGAAATCTCTCGTGTGGAAGCCCTCACTATTCTCGTTCGTATGACAGGAATGGAAGGCGACAAGTCCGCAACTCGCTTCTCGGACGTGAAGGCCAGCGAATGGTATGCAGCCACCGTGCGTCTCGCAACCGACTACGAAGTGGTTGAAGGATATCCCGACGGCACCTTCAAACCCGATCGCAAGCTCTCTCGTTCCGAAGCGGCGATGATGACCAACAACGCGTACAACGCTTGGTACCAAAACTAAGAATCATAAAAAGGGCTCCGAAAGGGGCTCTTTTTTCTTACTCAAAAAAGCTGTATTCTAAAGCCCCCTTTTCAAACCCTTCCCAATGCTGAACATTCCTGAAGTACTGGCCTCCTACAACCTCAAAGAAATCACCATTGGTGTACTGGGGGGGCACAGCGCCCTGGAAGTATGTGAAGGGGCTAAAAAATTAGGATTTCAGACCCTCGTCGTAGCGCAAAAAGGACGCGAAAAGACTTATGAAAAATACTACCGCACTCGTACGCACGGGGCGCAGCAAAGTGCCAATCGAGAAGTGGGTTGCGTGGATCATCTCATCACTCTCGATAAGTTCGCCGACATCGTAAAACCCGAAGTTCAAGAAGAACTCCGCGGCCGGAGCACGATCTTTGTACACAACCGTTATTTTTGGGTTTACTGCGACTTCAACGCCATTGAAAACGACTTCAATGTGCCCATCTATGGCACTCGCCACCTTGTGCGTCTCGAAGAACGCGACCAACCGAACAATCAATATGTACTCCTTGAAAAAGCTGGCATTCGTATTCCTAAAATCATACGCACCGGGGAGGCCACTGTGACTGGCGACGCACTCAAAACCGTACTCGACCAGCATTTCGACACCAATAGAGGAGGGCCCATCATCGTGAAAGTGAACGAAGCAACCCGCACTTACGAACGCGCCTTCTTTGTGGCCGTCAGCACGGGTGACTTCGAAAAAAAATCCAAAGAAATGATTGCCAGCGGCAAAATCACGGAGGAAGGACTCAACAAAGCGGTGATTGAAGAATTCATCATCGGGGCTCAAGTGAATCTCAATTTTTTCTACTCACCCATCACGGGCGAACTCGAGTTGATGGGCACCGACATGCGTCGCCAAACCAGCCTCGATGGCTTTTTGCGCCTTAATGCCGACGTCCAAAACGAACTGCTCAGTTCAGGCTACCAGTCCAGCATGGTGGAAACCGGACACGTTTCGGTGACCATGAAAGAATCCTTGCTCGAAAAAGCCTTCGACATCGGGGAAAAATTTGTAAAAGCCTCTCAAGAAAATGCAGCCCCTGGCATACTCGGACCCTTCGCTTTGCAAGGGGCAGTCGCCGCCGAAAATGGACGTGAAGAATTTGTGATTTTTGATGTTTCCATGCGCATTCCCGGTTCACCTGGCACGCGTTTCACACCTTATACCAGTTACCTTTGGGGACGCTCCATGAGTTTTGGCGAACGCATCGCCCTCGACATCAAAGAAGCCCTCGACAGCGGACGACTGAGTGAGATTGTGACTTAAGCGTTCAAGGCCCGTACCAAACGTTCGTCAAAAGTGAGCACTTTTGCTTCAAGATTTTTTGCTAAAACCAAAAGCGATATATCCACAAAAGAAAGTTTATGAGGTGAAAGTTCTTCAAAAAGAGCGACACTTTCTTCGAAATATTCTTCGTCCATTTTTAAAAGTTGAATTCCAGAATCTTCTGAAAGGAGGATCTCACTCAGTTGAATTGCCTCCTTCGAAGAAAATCGTGACGTCATGAGTGTGAGTAGTTCTTGATACACTAAAAAAGAAACAAAATGAGGCTCTTCTGCACTAGATTTAAAAATATGACGCGCCTTTTTATGAAGAGAATCGACTGAATTGAAATAAGCGAAAATAAAAGAAGTATCAAGAATCACCAGTCTTTTGGGTAAACAATTTCATCAATACGCTGTGAAATAGTAGGATCATCACCCCAAGCAAAAGTAGGCATCTCAGCCAAGGATTTTCTTTTTTTCAATTGTTTTTTGACTTCCTTCTCAGTCAAATCTCGAATCCAAGCGGCCATTGGTTTTTCTTCTTGAGCAGCCAAAACTTTGATCTGCATATAGAGCATTTTTGGAAAATAAACTTGTGCAGCCTGTTGTCGCATAAATACTGTTACATGTACAGTTAACAGTATAGATTGAAAGGCAATAAAAAACAAGCCTTTTTAAAACAACAATCCTCCCTTAAAGCAAAGGCATCTCAAAATCCGTGCTTTCTTCAATCACACTTTTGTTAACGGGAGCCATAGCATCCACCTCCCCGCCCTCGTCCCATTTTTTGAGTTGGTCTTCAACAACTTCACGCGACTGACAATAGGCGGCACGCGACGCTTCGATGATGGTGCGAGAGTGATCCACAGCACCGTATTGAATGTCCAAAGTTTTTCCAGAAAAAGCTTCGGTGAGCTCGCCATCGATGGACATTTTTAAATAGAATTCACGCACGCCCAAATTGATGATGTCACGCACGCCAAATACAGGGGTATATTCACCTTCCAGCACGGCTGCATCCTCCGCCCCCACACGGAAACTGACCATGGAACCCACATTCCCGAATACCGTTTTTCGTACCTCTTCTTCAAGCTGCCCGATGTATTGATGGCCGATGGTTAAACACAGTCTATATTTACGTGCCTCCGACAAGATTTCTGCAAAAGTATCCGTCGCAAAATTCTGAAACTCATCCACATAAAAGTAAAAATCCTTACGATCTTCCTCACGCATATCCGCACGGGCCATGGCCGCTTGATAAATTTTAGTGATGATCATGGAGCCAAGCAGCGCCGCATTTTCTTCACCCAAAAGTCCTTTAGAAACCTTCATGAGCAGAATTTTTTCGCCGTCCATAATGTCACGAAGATTGAAAGTATTTTTGGACTGCCCAATGATGTTTCGAATCATATTTGTAGACACGAGCTGGCCCACTTTATTGAGCAGAGGAGTGATGGCTTCGGCATCAAATTTTTCACTCCAACCAGCGAATTCATTCACCCAAAAGTTTTTCACCACACTGTCTTCAATACGAGCCACAATTTTTTGTCGATAATTTTTATCGGAGAGCATTTTCAAAATGGACAGCACAGTCGTATTCGGCGAATCCAAAAGCGCCAAAGTCGTATAACGCAGCACATGCTCCAAGCGATTGGACCAATTGGAGCCGAACAATTTTTTGAAAATATCAATGAAACCAATCGTGATTTGCATTTTGAATTTTTCATCCACTTTTTCAAGCGGATTGAACGCAATGGGGAACTCGGTGTCTGCAGGATCAAAGTAAATCACATCCTTTATGCGATGCTCTGGGATGAAGCGCAAAATGTTGTCCACCAGATCACCGTGGGGGTCTAAAATGCCCACACCTTTGCCTGCCTCAATGTCGCTTTTGATCAAAAGTTCCAGCAGTTTGGACTTACCGGTACCGCTCTTTCCCACGGCATAAAGATGACGCCTTCGGTCCGCCCGCTTAATGCCAAAATTTTGAAAATTATTGTGATAATTCGTGGTTCCAAAAAAAGAAACATCTTCTCGTGTGCTAGTGGGCAAGTCTTTCGGCGGTTCATGTTTTTTAGCCAAAATATGCACCACGTGTGGCACATGATCGGAGTTGGGGAAATGGTACAAAGTTGCAAGTTCATCCACACTCACAATCATCGGTTTTACAAAATGACGAGCCGTATATTCGCGTAAAAAAGCAGCCCCTCGACGAGGTCGTTCCAGCATGAATTGATTGCGATCCGTTTTGTTGAATTGAAAAAACGCTTTCGAAAGCGCGGCCAAGTTTCTTTCAGCTTCAGAAACACTATCCGCCACCGCCCCAATACGAATTTCAATCTCAAAAGGTTCATGTTCGCTCTTGTGCACAAAGTCGGCACTTTCTTCAGTATAAAAGGTCTTTTTATCTTTGAGACGTACATAATTTTTAAGCCTAAAACTGCGTCCCATCGAATTGAGCCGCATTTGCACTCGACGTCCAAAATGGTATTGCCAATCTTCTTCACGGGGCGAAATTAAAATTTGAATCCACGCTTGATCATTACGGCCAAGTTTAGAAATCACCGAGAAAAGCCCGGACAAAGAATCGAGCTCAAAATCTTTGAATGTTTTGATGGGATAAATATCGCTTTTCCCAAAGCCCAGCCGCGTGCCCACGAGGTGTTGCTTTTGAGAATCATAAAAATGAGTGTAATCCTTCATTGGGCGGATCTCGCTATTGGGGAAGATGGAATAAATGAGTCCTTCCACGAGTTTAGTCAAACTGGGTTCGCAGCCCACGAAAAAGTAGGTGTACTGACCATAACCAAAGAGTTCCAGCGACAAATGCTTGTGGTGCGCCGTATTGTGAAGATTTTCTAAAAGTTGAAGAAAAAGCTGCTCTTTTTTTGCATTTTCAGGCGTACCTTGCTCCAGAATGACTTGTAGAAATTCCATAGATTAATTATATCAGATTTGACCTGAAAAACAAAGCTCTGACAGAGGGGCTGGTGATACTTTTTGAAGAGCTTTGGGAGAGTCCACACTTAAATATTCTTCTTTGGAATAAGCTTGGTTAAAGATATGGAATTCCTTTTGTTGAAGGTTCACACATCCAAAACAATTCTTGCATCCCGTACAATTTTTAAGAAATGCGCTGTCAAAACAATTCGTACAATCCTGACTGTATTTTAAATTATAACAATTTTGACAATCCACACATTGATAAAGCAATTCAGATTGCAAAACATAGGAGCAGTCCACGCAAGATCGGGAGTGTTTAATGACATTTCCATAAAGACAATCTTCATTGAAATCAGAATCAAAAACCAAGTAGCAGTTTTTGTTATTCCCTGCATAGTTCGTGTAAACACAATTCATCTCAACAATATCACTCGCAGACACTACGTGAGGAAGAGGCACTTGCCGTAGAAGTTCATCGAATTGTTCAAAAAAAGGTCGATTGAAATCGAAGTCTTTCCCATACGAAAGAGGATCCCAACGATCGCCCCACCACTCTTTTTGATCGTAGACCTTATAAGGTTTTTCAGGTGAAATATTTGAAATAAGTTCACGTCCCGTCAGATCACATTTACGATGGTAAAGATTGCGTTCATTACGAAAAATCATTCGTCGTCTCATGCGTTCTTCGGGGCATAAGGTGGGTAAAGGCACATCTATCTTGGCATAAAAAGCCTGATCTTCATCAGTGATGATAAAGGGTTTCGTACTAACCCGACAAATTTTTTCTAATGCAGTCATGAATGAAAAAGTTGAGTGTAACAATGATTGCAATAAACTTGCTCGTCCTTCTCAAAAGGCACACGAATCCCTTGCTTGCAGTGTATGCAATTTCGGTCCCACAGTCGCCTTGGATTTCTCAACTTCAACCGATCCAAATAACGTTGTTGAGGGGCCCGTCTCGGCAGTGCAAGCCCCAGACTTTTATAAAGGGTCAGTTCTTGAGGGATGATCTTATAAAGCTTTCCTGAAACCTCGCATTTCAAGATTTGTTTACTGAAATCTTCAGGCACATCTTGAATGGAATCAGGGATAGTTATAAAAGCCCCCTGATAGTTGTCCTCAGGCTTTTCATCAATCCAATTGTATCCTCTGGCCTTTGCCTCCTCAGCAGTCAGCGGGAAGTATTCTTGTGCCAGTGTTTCATTGTAAGCGAAGGGGCTCAGCGTGGCTGGAAAAAACTCACCCCATTCACCCGTCTTTTTCATCTGATCAATGATTTGTGCTTTCAACGTTTCAAACTCCTCTTTGGAATATTCTGTATTGAGAATACAGTACTCACTTCGGTGAACTCCCACACAAGCAAAAAGATTTTTGCTGCTTTGGCATAAATCTACATAAAGGCTGTCGCTCACATCGTAAGACACGTTTCCGAATTGAATATTCACACTTCGATTGCATCCATGACAGTTGTATTGAAGTTCACAAGCAAAGGCAGATTCATAAGTATCAAAACAGTCTTTGGCATAGCCTGTTTCATAGCAATAACGACAATCTTGCGAATAAATAACGTCGAAAGAATCAAAAACGTTTTTAGACTGATAAATGCAATCTCCCGTACAATTTTCACTGATCAAAATAACAGATTGTTTCGGCGACTTTTGAATCATATTTTCGTACTCGTCCACGAAGTGTCGCAATTGTGCATAGGACCCCAAATTCACAGTTTTCATAAAGGCTTCATACTCTTCTTTAGTGAGTTGCTTGTTATAAACGCAGTAACTTTTTCGAATGAGGCCATTGCACATGAAAGAGTCGCTACAGTTGTAGCAGTTGTAAAGAAAAGCAGAATTAGAATTGTTGTCTGAAAGGAAATTATAGAAAGAGTGATAGCCTCCGACCACATACTGACATTCGTAACACAGCTCACTTTTTTCAATATTGTAAGAGTCCGCGCAGTCTTTATTTTGAATCATCCATTTGGAATAATAGACATTTTCGCAATAAGAAGAATCCACACATAAATAGCAGTTCCGATTGTTCTCTGCATGGTTGGTGTAGTCACAATTTTCACTGTTTTTTTGGACCAAAGCCAAGCGAGGAACTTTCAATTGCAGTTCTTTCAACTGTTCAAAAAAAGGACGCGAAAAATCAAAAGCTTTTCCAAATATTTTTGCATCCCATTTGTCTCCCCACCAGCATGAATTGCAATAAACGACGTAAGGCGAGTCTGCACTGTACATCGAAATGATTTGTTTCTCACAAAGGTCACATTTTCGATGATAGAGGGTGCGTTCATTTCTAAAACTGAGGCGCAATCTTTGCCTTTCATCTGGACACAAAGTCGGCAATGGCACCTGCATTTTCGCATAAAATGCTTGATCATAATCATCGATCAAAAATGTTTTCCCACTCACTCGACATGTTTTTGTAATCGGAGTCATCAGTAGATCGTTTTTAAATAACACGCTTCACAGAATATCTTTTCAGGTTGATCCGGTACAAAACTGCTTTGCAGTTGAACTCCGCATGCGCCACAACTGCGCAGCCACAAATGGCGTGGATTACGTTTGGCCAAACGAGCTTTATATCGACAGTCAAAACAATTCACAGGAGCAGCCACACCCAGGTTTTTATAAAGGGCCAACTCTTGTTTGATCACTTTGTAACTCTTCTCACACGTGTAACAACACAAAATTTGACTCAAAAGGGTCTCATCCGTGTCTTCAATGCGTGCAGGAGGACTCAATTTTGGTCCCGAATAACTATAATTTTTCTCCTCATCCTTCCACTTCAAACCGAGAGCCAGCACCTGTTCCCGTACGAGAGGAAAGTATTCCTGTGCCACCGTTTCATTGTAAGCAAAGTAGGCGAGAGATGGAGGGAAAAACTCGCCCCATTCACCGGTCTTTTGCATATGCTCAATGATGCGCGGAACCAGAGCTTCATACTCCTCTTTAGTGTATTGCTTGTTCAGAATGCAGTAGCGCTGTTTGTTCAGTCCAATGCATCCAAAAAGATCCTGAGAATTGTTCACGCAGTAGTGGCAGTAACGCAGGTTGCTCACATCGTTCCAGCATGAATCGGAAAAAGCGACATTGTAAAAATTATTCCCGCACAAGTGGTTTTCGTAGCCAAGCTCACCCGTGATGCCCCATGCATAACAATCCTGACAGTCACGGCTGTTGTGGAGCCAGGTGCAGTAGCGACAGTCTTCCAGATGGGTACAGTCATAGGAGTCATAAACATTCTTTGAAAACGCGATATGGTCTCCAGTGAAAGATTCATTCTGTACACCTGCATAATACTTTTGTGGACATTCCATTTTGAGTGCTTCAAAAGAGTTTTTGGCTTCCAAAAAACGTTCAGGATTTTCGCGAATTTCTTGAACTCGTTGCTCATAATCCTCTTTGCTCAATTGTTCGTTGAAAAGACAGTATTCTTTGTTCACGAGCGACACACACCCAAAACAATTTTTACAAGATCGACAGTTGTACATGAGAGTCGAATCGCTGCAGCTCTGACAGTTTTGCGAATAGGTCAATCGGTAGCAGGAATAACAGTCGATGCATTCATAACACAGCTCGCTGTCAAAGATGAAAAAGCAATCCAGCAAATTGCGAGAACGGTGCAAGTAAGTGCAGTAGTAGCAGTCTTCATTGTCGTTACCGGCAAAAACAAGGTAACAACTTTTATTACGAGAAGTAAGGTTGGTGAAATCACAATTCTCATTGTCTTTTTGCAGGTTCAAAGCCAAGACCGGCACTTGCTTTTTGAGTTCACCAAACTGCTCAAAGAAAGGACGAGAAAAATTAAAATCGCGTCCATAGTTCAAGGCATTCCATTTGTCGCTGTAAAAGCAAGGCGGACAATAAACTTGAATCGATTCATCTTCATAAATAGACAAAATTTCCTTCTGACAAAGGTCACACTTCCGATGATAGAGTTTTCGCTCATTGCGCCACATGAGACGCCTTCGCATGCGCTCTTCTGGACACAAAGTCGGCAATGGCACCTGCATTTTTGCATAAAACGCTTGATCATAATCATCAATCAAGAACTCTTTCCCACTCACCCGACATATTTTTGTAATCGGAGTCATCAGTAGACGGTTTTTAAATAACACGCTTCACACAGCACTTTTTCAGGACGGTTTGGAGCGTAGGTGCTTTGAATCGCAGAAGAACATTCTGCACAAGACCGAGGCCACAAGTAACGAGGATTTCGAAGGGCACCACGGTTCAACAGTCTTTGTTCGGGACATATTAAAGGAACCGGCAAATTCATTTTTCGATAAAAAGCCAACTCTTGCGGGATCACTTTATAAAGTTTTCCGGTCTTGCTACAGCGAAGGATTTGCTTTGTTAGCCCATCCTCTACATCTAGAATACTTTCTGGGATTTTAAGCGCTGGGCCTATGTATTCTTCTTTAGCTTCGTCTTTCTCATACCAGTTCCAACCTTTGGCGAGTACTTGGTCTTTGCTGAGAGGGATGAGCAAGTGAGCGCTCGTTTCGTTATAAGCATAAGGAGAAATAGAGGAAGGGAAGAACTCGCCCCATTCACCCGTTTTTTGCATGTGCTCGATGATGCGGGCCACCATGACGTCGTATTCTTCTTTAGTGTACTGCTTGTTCAAAATACAATATTGGCTTCGGCGCAGACCAAAACAGCCAAAGCAGTCCTTCACGGAAGGATAACAGTCATCGCAGTAAATCAAATTAGACACGCCTTGCCAGCAATGATCGCTGAACAGCAAGTTGTAAGCATTCGCCCCACAGGCGTTGCATTCATACAAGAGTTCAGCATTGACCCCCCACATGGAATAATCGTAGCAGTACTTCGCTCCATTCAAAATTTCATAGCAATACGCACAACCCTCCAAGTTTTTGGAGTCATAACAAAAACGAGAATCCTTGCACTGTACCAAGTTGTCTCCAGAAACATCTTCGCATTGAGTGATGTAAGTGGCACGATGAGGCATTGAGAGCCGAACTGCTTCACTTTGGGCACGGATTTCTTCAATGGATTTATTTGTAAGTTTTAAAGATTTCATTCGCAGCTCCCATTCTTCTTTGCTGAGCGGTTGATTGAAGTAGTAATACTGTTTTTGAACGAGTCCATGGCATCCAAAACAATTCTTGCAGTTCTTAAGGTCGGATGAAAAATAACAATCCACACTATTCTCACAGTTTTGGCAGAACATACATCCATAGCATGCGAAAAGGCTTACGCCTTCATAGCAGAGCTCGCACTGCTGAATGCGCAGACAATCCACACAATCCTTACAAGTATTTGCACCTCGTGTGTAGTAAACATCTTCATTATTTTCGGCTTGAGAGAGGAGGTAGCAATTCTTTGAATGATCGGCACAGTTTGTGTAGTCGGAATTGACGTCCAGCTGAGGATCCACAAAGAGATTGTGATGAGGCACTGCATCGCAGAGCTCCTTGAACTGCTCAAAAAAAGTACGCTTGAAATCGAAGTCTCTACCATAGTCTCTAGGATCCCATTTGTCCGAGAGCCATTCTGTGATGTGGTAAACAGGGTAAGGAGATTCGGACTTATGCATAGAGACCATGGATTTTCCAGTCATAGCACATTTAGCGTGATAGAGGGTTCGTTCGTTTCTAAAGCTTAAACGACGTTGCCAACGACACGTTGGACAAAATTTTGGCGTGGGTATTTGGAATTTTTTCCCAGCAAAATTAGGACTCATTCGCTCGTAGAAAGCTAGATCTTCTTCATAAACCGTGAAACCAAACTGACAATTTAGACATGTTTTTGTAATCGGAGTCATCAGTAGACGGTTTTTAAATAACACGCTTCACACAGCACTTTTTCAGGACGGTTTGGAGCGTAGGTGCTTTGAATAGAAGTTTGACATGCATCACAATGGCGAGGCCAAAGTTTGCGAGGATTGCGTTGGGACATCCGTTGCACGTGGCGCTCTTCCGGACAAAGCAAAGGCACTGGGAGCTGCATTTGGCGATAAAAAGCCAATTCTTGAGGGATGACGCGGTACAGCTTGTCGGTTTTTTTGCAACGCAAAATTTGCTTTAAAATAGCATCATTCACGTCAGAAATCTTAGCTGGAACCTGCACATCGGGGCCTTTATAATTACTCGACTCGTCATCTTCCTTCCAAGAGTAGCCCATGGATTGAGCCTCTTGCGGGCTGAGAGGGTAATAAATGGAAGCCACCGTCTCGTTGTAAGCAAATGCACTCATTGTGCTAGGGAAGAACTCGCCCCATTCACCCGTTTTTTGCATGTGCTCGATGATGCGCGGAACCAGAACTTCGTACTCTTCTTTGCTGTACTGCTTATTCAAAATGCAGTACGTATTTTTCTTCAGCCCTACACACCCAAATAAATTGGATGAGAACATACAATTATCACAGTACATAAGCTCATCCACTCCCCAACAGGTGTTTGAAAAAAGAACTTTTCGAGCACGATCACCGACGGTAATGGAATCATAAATCAGCTCAGCTTTAAAGCCCCACACATCATAGTCGTAGCAATCTGTAGCTCCATTGCTGAGGTTGCTGCAAAAATGACAATCACGAACGTCCTGACAATCGAAGGCAAAAGAACAGTCCTTGGTATTTTTTAAGTAATCCCCTGTGCTGTTTTCATTATTCATATTGTGATCCGCCTTGAATGAAAAATTTAAAAACCATTGTCGCACTTCTGCCTTTAGTTTTTCCCTGTTCCCGTGCGTATCCAAGTTAAAAGCTGCTATGGTTGCCTCATACGCTTCTTTACTCAGGGGTTTATTAAAAAAATAATATTCTTTATTTCGTAATCCCACGCTGCCAAAACAATGGTTACAATTTCTACAATCTCTCAAAAAAGCGCTATCTGTACAATTCTGGCAATCTTGCGAATTAAACAGTTGATAACATTTTTCACAGTCCACGCATTCGTAACACAGTTCACATTCATAAATTCGAAGACAATCCATTGAACTTTTTGAATACTTACTGAGATGACTATAATAAACACTTTCTGAGCAATCCGAATCAAAGACTAAATAAGAATCCTTCATGTAGGAAGTTTGATTCACATAATCCGAATTCGTACTAGAAGCATCATTACAAAGACTGGGATGAGGCGTTGCATAAAGCAGCTCTTTGAACTGCTCAAAAAAGGGACGGTTAAAGTCAAAAGAACGACCTGAGTCAAGGCCACTCCACCGATCTCCCCACCAGCAAGGATTGCAATAAACTTTGTAAGGAGAACCGGGCCGATACATCGTGATGATTTGTTTTCCACAAAGTTCACACTTCCCATGATAGAGGGAACGCTCATTCCTCCAGAGCATACGTCTGCGCTGACGATCTTCTGGACAAAGGGTCGGTAAGGGCACTTCCATCTTCGTATAAAAAGCCTGATCCACTTCCTCAATGGAAAAGCTATTTTTACACTCCCTACAAGCCTGATCGATAGTTGCCATAAAATAATCTATCACTTATGGCAAGTATAGCGGAAAATGTAAAAATATACCTAATAAAAGCTTGAAAAAAGTCATACAGCAGATTAGAATTTCTGTAGAAATTATTTTACAACATCAACAAAATCCATGCTCCAGGAGAAACTCACCGAATTCGGCCTCTCAGAAGAAGAGGCGCAAGTCTACCTCACGGTACTTGAACTCGGAGGTTCTTTTGCCAGCACCATCGCGAGCAAGGCTAAAATTCCACGCGTAAATTGTTATTACGTTCTTGAAAGTCTGCGCAAACGGGGACTCATCACCACCAACCTCAAGGGGAGCGTGAAATTTTTCGTAGCGGAGCCACCTCAAGTGCTCGTGAACCAAATGGAATCCCAATACGAAAGCGCAAAAAAACTGCTCCCTGAACTGCTCACACTGACCAACGCGCAAGCCTTCAAACCCATCATTCGCTCCTACGAAGGCCTCGAAGGCATCAAAACCATCTTTGAACAATCTCTCGAAGCCAAGTCAGAAGTGCTCGGTTACACCAATCTCGAAGCCCTCGGAAGACTCTTGCCGGACTACCTCCCTGGCTTCTTTCAAAAACTCGTCAAAAAACGCATCAAAACCCGCCTGCTCTCTCCATCCACCGAAGAAGCTCGTCAATTCATCGAGCGCTTTTACCCTAAAAAATACCCTGAAGAACTTGTGGAAGTGCTTTTTGTGAACCCCAAGGAATTCAAATTTGAAAACCAGATTTCCATTTATGACAACGTCGTGGCCATCACCTCCATGAACCCCGAAGAACTCATTGGCGTGGTGATCGAATCCGCTGTTTACGCCCGCACCCAACGCGCAGTTTTCAATCTTTCTTGGCTCGGAGCCACGGCTTTTGTGGCTCAGTAAACTTGTTTTAAATAGCAGTTCAAACAATAAATGATCTTCTCTTCGCTTTGATCTGTCCAAGCCTAAAAAGACCCCAGTTTTAAGAGAGTGAATTGGAGATTTTGTTTTAGGGTAAGGCTAAAATGGGTGTTAAATTTTGAAGAACCACCTTTAAAAAATAACAGATTTTAGCCATGAACAAATATATCCAAGATTTCATTACAAATAAATGCCGAAGTATATTTACAGGTTTAACCCTGCCACAGAAGAAGGCCTTGGCTGAAGTACTTAGAGGACTTTTCGTAGAAGCCACCCCTATACTTCGGCATTTAGCCCAAAACAAAGAGGTTTCAGCAAAGAAGCAAGGGAACAAGTACTCTCATCATCTTGGGAATGTTGATTTACAGAAGAAAGTGGAGGATTTCTCAGTAAGAGCTGTAGCTTCTGAAATTCGTAAAAACACAGTGATTGCTTATGATCTCGTAGATCTTTCCAAACCTTCCGCAAAGAAGATGGAGAAATTGTCACAAGTATATGATTCGAGTGAAGGGAGCATTGAACCTGGTTTTCTTTTGCATGGAGTGGGCGTGAACAATCTGCTCCTAAAACTGCGTTTTCATCACAATGATAAAGAGTTCTTGGGACAGGTTAGGAAGGCTATTTTGGAGGAACTCACCCAGGTTTTTGATCATAAAGGCATTTTTGTCTTTGATCGTGGCAACGACGATGAGAAACTTTTTAGAGATCTTCGTCAGGTCTTAAAAGTGCAATTTATCGCAAGAGTAAGGGAAAACAGAACGGTTGTGCTTAAGGAAACTGGGGTCTGTTTTGTAATCAATAGCTTTGCATCACTTCGTTAGGAGTTAGCATGTGAAGACCCATGTGAGGACGTTCAAAATTGTAATAGTGAAGGAAGTCAGGGATTGCTTTTTTTGTAAGCCTCTAAAGTCTTTGGGACTCGGGAGAGGCATTCCTCCTGGATGGTTCTGTTGAATCTCTCCACATAGGCATTGTCTGTGGGTGTTCGTACTCTTGAATGCCTGTGCTGAATTTCATTAGCTACAAGCGTTTTAGTGAGCCACTTGGAAAACTCACTTCCATGGTCTGTCTGGATCATTTTAAGTTCAAAGGGCATGTCTTCTTGTGAGTGCTGAATAAACTCCCAACTTGCGTGGGTTCCAATCTTCATCACCGGCATAGCAGAGGCCCATCTGCTGCACACGTCCAGCATAGTGTATACATAAAGTCTGTCATAATAAGGCCCATCCACAATCGTGTCTATTTGCACCAATATGCCTGGTTTTTCAGGCCGCGGTCTTTCCTCATACTGGTGCCACTTCTTCCACTTGCTGTATTTGGTCATCTCGTTCCTTTTGAGTGTTCTCTTCACACTGGAAAGACTCACTTCGTAGCCATCTCTTTCCAGAAAATAGTGAATCACTTCTGCACACCGCTGGTACTTGAGTCTGTACTCTATGACTTTCTGCACTGTCTCTGCAGAAAGCTCACTGGGGTGCGAATGGGGACGTGAGCTTTCTGTGGGAATGGTGTGGCCATAGTTATTGCCTCTGAGCTTTTCCACCCACCGCACAATGCTGCTTTGGTTAAAACCTGTGTGTCTGGCCACTTCGCGTGTGCTCCAGCCTTTTTCCAGAACTAACTTTGCTGCCTCCATTCGCACCCGAGGCAGATGGGGATTTTGTGTGTATGCCATGTCCATATCTTTGCACAGGGGTGATGCAAAGCTATTGAACCATTACAGGGTCTTGATTTCTGTGAAAGAGTTGCCTGAAGGAAGCTACGAAGTGTTTTTGATGAAAAATGGAAAAGTGCTTGGGGATCTTTGCCACAATCTGCTCATACGGAACCATCTGGAAGGGAAAGAACCCATAAGGCTCATCTACTCACTCAAGGATTCATATACTGCAGAGCAGATTGTGAATTTGTATCTGGAAAGATGGGGAATTGAAAAGAGTTTTAAGAGAGTGAAGCAAAAGTTCCAGTTGGAGAAAATCCGTGTGCTTAGCCTGAAAAAGTTTATCAATTTGATTGCTCTGACTCAATTTGCAATGAACCTCTCTGTTCTTATGTTTAGGAAAGTCCAAGCTCTCACTCACAGTCTGGTTACTTCTGTTGTTTCCAACTACAAGGGGTTCATTGCAAAGAAATCACTCACCTTTAACCTGGAATCTTTCATAACTTTTCTCCAGAATTCTCTACAGTCACTCCAATTTCATGCCCCTCCAAAACGCCAACCCTCCCTCTTCTCATTCAGGCAACTGAAAAAACTGGGGTCTTTTTAGTCCAAGCGGATTGACCACATTTGCGACAGGTCGTCTGGTGGAGTGCATAAGGGTTCCGTCGAGCTAGACGTTTTTCGTGACGCACATCTGGATGCAGGCTCGGGCGGGGCAAACCCATTTGTGCGTAAAACTTGAGCTCTTGTGGAACCAGTCTAAATGTGCGACCAGACTCGCGGCACTTCACCATATTCTCACCCTCCGCCTCTAGCGGAGCCACTTCTTCCATGTCGTGCCAGTGATACCCTTGGGCAAGCGCTTGTTCTTTAGTGAGAGGCTGAAGGAGCATCGCGCAACTTTCGTTGTAGCCTACATTTGATAAAGCGGCAGGGAAAAATTCACCCCACTCGCCCGTCTTTCTCATGTGCTCTACAATCCGTGGCACCAAGGCTTCATACTCTTCTTTGGTGTATTGCTTATTCAAAATACAGTAAGCATTTTTCTTCATGCCGATGCAGCCGAACAAATTCTGATTTCCGTTGTAAACGACCATCGAATAATAGACATCGCTGTTGCCACCGATCACCGCATAAGAAAAATAGACCCCGTTATTCATCCCATGGGACAGCACCTCGTAACCCACTTCCGCCTTGGTGGCAAAGTCCACATCCATAAGATCTTTGGAGCCTTCAGCTTGAGTGACATTACGCAAGTCTTCCCCATCCACAATATCGAAGGAATAATGAATGTTGCGACTGCCAAAGACGTAACTTCCCACCACATTTTCCGAATTAAAAATATTCAGTGCCCGCACAGGAGATTTTTTTTGATGCTCCTCAAAAGCATGACGTGCACGTTCATACGACTCCGCAGTTCCATCCAAATACTCCGCGATTCTTTTTTGATATTCTTCCTTATTCAGTGGCTGGTTGAAGAAATAATATTGTTTTTGAGCGAGTCCCACACATCCAAAACAATCACTGCATCCACTCATGTCCGCACAAAAATAAAGATCATGGCAGCCCTTAGAGCGCTCGGTAGCCATACAGTGATAGCAAGCTTGGCAGTCAATGCATTCGTAACAAAGCTCACAAGAATTGATGTCATAACAATCCATCGAAGAACGCGACTGAATAGCCATGTAGCTATAATAAATATCCTCGGAATTCATGAGACGAGAAGACAAAAAGCTGTTCCGACTTTGTAAAGTGAAGGCCGTGTAATCGCAGTTTTCAGAGTTCACCACCGAAGAAGCAGGCCGGGGTACCACTTTTGAGAGCTCAGCAAATTGTTCAAAAAAGGGACGACTGAAATCGAACTCTCGCCCATAAGCCAGTGGATCGTAGGCATCGCTCCACCACACATCGATGGCATAGATGGGGTACTCCTTGTCGGGCGAATTAATAGAAATAATATCTCGTCCGGTCTTGCTGCACTTACGCTTGTAGAGGTGTCTATCGTTTCGGAAAGAATAACGGCGTTGTCGGCGGCACGGGGCACAGAGTCGAGGCTCCGGAATATCCAGTCGCTGGCCCGCCAGCGAGGGTGTGATTTTCTTAAGGAATTCCTCATCTTGAGGCGTCCATTCAAAGTTCAACTCGCAATGAATACAATTTTTCATTATATTCAGCCTAGCAAACATTTCAGGGATTTGTCAGGAGCTTTTCGGTACAATCTGAAATGCTTAACCTTTACACATGAAAACAAGATGTTCACGTTGGACCACGCGAAAGGAAGCCAAAGATAAAAATGGCTACCGTCATCCCCAAGTCAAAAGGCAAGAGTTAAAAATGAATCAAGAAGAGCAGGAGGTTTACTTGAAGGGTAATTTTCAGTATCTTAAATCCATGCAAAGTTCTATCCTCAATTATTTAGTTTTCTTCAAAGAAGAACCCGAAGGAGGTTTTACAGTTCTTGTGCCAAGTTTGCAAGGATGCGTTAGCTACGGAGAGAATCTGGAAGAAGCCAAAAGAATGGCTGAGGAAGCTATATTGCTTTACATAGAAGATTTGATTGAATCTGGAGAAGAGGTGCCTTCCGATGAAAAAGCTTTTTCCTTGTCCATAAAAATCACCAAACCAGCCAAGAGAAAAGAACAATATGCCTAAATTGCCCACTTTTAATTCCAAGGAACTCATTGGCTTCCTTGAAAAGATAGGTTTTGTAATTCGACGAACTTCAGGAAGTCACGTCATTTTGTTTAACGAAAAAAAGAAACGTCGTGCAGTTGTTCCATTCCATAAGAAAGAATTGCCTCGAGGAACGCTCCATTCTATTTTGAAAGAGGCAGGAGTTTCAAAAAAAGATCTTTAGAGGCCATCTCAAAAATCAGTACACCACTCCCAAATAACACTCCTCGCAGTACACGATTTCAGGTTGTTCTGGGGCATAAGAAGTATGAATGGATTTTCCGCAGCGGACACAATTTCGCTCCCACGTTTGGATAGGGTTTCGAAGCGCGATGCGCATTTCGTTGCGCGTCTCAGGTGCATAGTGAGGAATAGGAACGCCCATCTTGCGATAGAAAGCCAATTCTTGAAGGATGATGCGATACGGTCGCCCCGTTTTTTCACAAACTAAAGCAGAATCTAAAATGGAATCGGTGACTGCACTCAAAGCATCTGGGATGAAAGGGGCATTCGCAAGGTCATGTTTTTCTTCATTCAACCACTGATAGCCCTGAGCCAAAGCCTCTTCCTTTGTGAGAGGATAGTAGTCCTGAGCGACCGTTTCATTGTAAGCAAATTTAGAATTTTGAATTGGGAAAAATTCACCCCACTCACCAGTCTTTTTCATGTGCTCGACGATGCGAGGCACCAGAGTTTCATACTCTTCTTTGCTGTACTGCTTGTTGAGGATGCAATACTGCGCTCGCTTCATATTGCAGCAGCCAAAAAGGTTTGAAGAATGCACCACCATGTCGCAATAATAAGTGTCTTGAGAGGACCAAGAGAAAGTGCAGAAGGCACAGCGACTGCCTTCAATAGATCCGACCATTTCGTAATAAAGTTCAGCCTTGTAACCCGCATGATCGCAACTCAAAACATCATGGATGCCCCAGCCGCCAAAAAAGATGTCTTTGCAATCCTCAGCAGGCCCATCAATCCCAAAACAATTCTGACAATTTTTAGCATTCGTCACAAAGTCTCCCGTGCAGTTTTCAGCATTGACCATACGCGCGTAGCGATGCGGAAATTGTAGGCGAAATTTTTCAAATTCACTTTTGAGATATTGCACACTTTTCCACGAAAGCAAATCGTACTGACTCACGATGCGTTGGTATTCTTCGGGGGAGTAAGGCTTATTGAAAATATGATGCTTTTTGTTGATGAGACCCACGCATCCAAAACAATCTTCACAATTGCGACATTCATATAAAAAAGCGCTGTTACGACAACTCACGGAACCTCGTGAGTAGCGCAGGGAGTAAGAGCTGTGACAATCCACGCAGTCGTACATCAGCTCACAACTGGTGCACCAATAGCAGTCCACATTGTCCACTCCCTTCATGGAGAAAACACTGTAAAGAGAATCTTGGGAGTAATCTCCGCCGAAGACCAAGTAACAGTTTTTATTGCCTGTAGTCACATTGCAAAACTCACTATTTTCACCGTTCACATTGATAAGTCCAATGTGTGGAACGGCCAATTGCAGTTCGCGAAATTGCTCAAAAAAAGGACGGTTGAAATCAAAATCGCGACCATAACTTTTAGAGTCCCATTGATCGCTCCACCATGCTTCTTGTGAGTAAACTTTAAAAGGCTTGTCCGGCGAATACACAGAGACCATCGGTTTTCCGGTGAGCGCACAAATGTCTTTATAAATCTTCCGCTCATTACGATATGAAAGGCGTCGTCGATGTCGCTCTTCAATACTCAAAGTTGGGGTAGGGATCGCATAAAGAAATTTATTGAGCAGAGCCAGTTCCCAATCACTGACATCGAAAGATTTTCCGGTGATTTTGCAGATTCTTTGCATAAATTTAAATAGGCCACTTATTAAATAAATCCCGCACCAAACTCAGCGCATACTTCATAAGCAAGGGGAAATTCCTCCACTTGAGCACCACCGAAATCAGACTTTTGTTACGATCTTTGCTGTCACAAAATTGGTAGAGGAAACTTTCTTTTTCACGTTCAATCACCTTCCATAGAGCAAAGAAACTGCGATTGCTCTTCATGCGTTCCCAAATGAAACGATACAGAACTTGCTTGCGATAATAGCGCATCAATCGGCCATACTTTTGAATCTCCGAATGAAAGCGTCCTAGTGCCGCACGATCCCCCTTCAAATGCTCCGAAATCAACTTGGCACTCACCATTCCAGAAACCAGCGCGCCCTTGATGCCATCTGCCGCAAAAGCGCCACAAAGTCCAGCGGCATCACCCAGCAAAAGCGAGTGTTCATCATGAACCGTTTTTAAAGGCCCACCAATGGGGATCAAATGTCCAAAAGTCAAAATTTCTTTAGTGCCAGGCTCGATTTCAATCATCTTTTTCTCTTTTAAAACTTCAATAAAATCTTTGATTCGGCCGATGTCTTTGGAGTCTTCTTTGAGCTTTGCAAGCCCCAAACGAAAAGCTGCTTTACCATCGATTTCCGTTGGAGAAAGCCACCCTCCGTAACCCAGCGAAAACTCTCCAAACCAAAAATGGTAGACCGTAAGATCTGGATGAGGACCAAGCATGATTTTTCCGTAAAAAACTTTCTCCACACCCGCCAAAAATTCCTTGTTTTTGGAGAGCCGAGGATTCACCTGCGCTACTCGCGACAAACTTCCATCTGCACCCACAATAAAGCGCGCCTGTACTTCGTGACGTGTGCCATCATTCACGTACAAAACGCGCACCGGATGCTCGGCCTCCGTCGGCACTCGCTGCTGTTCGCCTGCTTCCACCTTATATTCCGTGAATTGCGATGCAATTTTTAAAGTCACATTCGAAGGCAAATTTTTAGATAAATGCTCCAAAATTGCAGGTGTATCGGTACTATAAATCCATGGGTCTTTGGTGTGCGAAAAAAAGTAATGTTCGTAGTCGGGAGCCACCACACCAATGGTCGTGATGCGATTGGGAATGTATCGATCCAGCTCCGGCAAAAAAGATTTCAAAAGTTGATAAGTGTGCTCGGTAATCAGCCCCGTCGATTCCACGGATTGATTGAGCTCGCGTTTCATGTCCAAAATCAGCACTTTCAAATGAGAAGGCAGATGGTGGGCGAGACTCAGCCCGGCAAAACTGGCCCCAATGATGACGACGTCATACTGCATGGGCGCAGTCTAAAGCTCAAAAAGGACTCACGCAAGGCGGTTGCTTTCAGGTTAGAAATCCCGGTATAATACCCACATATATGAAAACTTTAGTGCTCGCCGCCGGCCGCAGCCGACGGGTGAAACCCATTGAAGACAAAAATTTCCTGAAATTCGCAGGAAAAACCTTGCTCGAACATCAGCTGGACACTTTAAAACGTGTGGGGCTGACAGACATTCTCATTGTAGGAGGGGCTCACAATGAAGCCCGGCTCGAAGAAGTGTGCAAACCCTACGGCGCCAAGGTCCTCATTCAAGAAAAAGTGGAGGAGGGAATGGCAGGAGCGGTACTCACCGCTGAACCCGAACTCGTCGCAGATGAACCTTTGCTCATCATCAGCAGCAACGATGTACTCGCTCAAAGTGCCTTTGAGCTCGTTTTAAAAGCTCAAAGCTCGAACGCCGATGTTCACCTACTGGCTTATGAAGTTAAAAATTATTTTCCCGGTGGTTACCTCAAAATGGACGGAAAGCGGATCACAGACATCATTGAAAAACCCGAACCCGGGACAGAGCCTTCAAATTTGGTGAACATTGTCTTGCACATTTTCAAAAACCCAAAATCCCTTTTCGATGCCCTTCGTGCCGTGAGCAGTGATCGCGACGATCGCTACGAAGTCGCTCTGCAAAACCTTATGCAAAGCCAAAATTTCGAAGCCGTGCCTTACACTGGATTTTGGCAGCCCATCAAGTTTCCATGGCATGTACTCGACCTCATGAATTTCTCCTTCAAAGTCATGGGCAGCCGCATTCATCCTTCCGCTCAAATCGCTGCAACCGCTGTGATCAAAGGCGACGTGGTCATTGAAGAAGGAGTGAAGATTTTTGACCACGCCAGCGTTGTGGGTCCAGCCTATCTCGGAAAAAACACTGTCGTTGCAAACAACGCCCTCGTGCGTGAATCCATGATCGGGGACAATTGCGTCGTCGGTTACTCCACTGAAGTGGCACGCTCTTTCGTTGGCGACGATTGTTGGTTCCACAGCAACTACGTGGGAGACACCGTGATGGGCAACAACGTGAGCTTTGGTGCAGGAGCCATTTGCGCCAATCTGCGCCTCGATGAAAAAGAAATTGTTTCCGGTGGACAAAGCAGCGGACGCAATAAACTCGGTCCCATTCTTGGCGAAAACATTCGCATCGGTGTGCAAACCAGCCTCATGCCGGGCGTGCGCATCGGTTCAAACACTCTAATCACATCGGGACTCATCATCGCAGAAGACATTGAAGCTGGAAAATTCGTTAGTGGAAAAACCGAGCTCACCATCAAAGACAATCAAGCCCAGCTTCCCATAAACGCAAGGGCCGAGATGAAGAAAAAGTTTTAGAAGCCTCTAATACGCCTGCTCAAAAGTAACATCGCCATTGATTTGACATTGGCAGCCCAGACGAGTGTTCATATCGCTGACCTCCACACCGCGCGCTTCCAAGGTGAATTCTTCCTGATCCGTCTTAGGCCCAATGTTTTCAGCGCCGCTTTTGATTTGGATGAGACAAGTGGAACAAATCCCGCTTTCGCAACCAAAGGCCACATCCAAGTTTTGAGCTTGAGCGACTTCACGAAAATTGGAGCCAGCTTGGCACTGTGCGGTAGCACCGGTCGTAGAATTGGTAATGGTTGGCATAGAAAAAAGTTAAAAATAATGTTCCATGGCTTTGCTGATGTCCACGCCATTCACAGGCAAGGCATCGCTTTGTTCGACGAGCGTGCCCACCATGAGTTGAGGCAGCTCATCGTTGTAGGTCGCACGCTCTTCTTTGTAATAAACTCCAATGGCAATGCGCTCTCCCCATTCTTCCGCCTTGGCGAGGGCCATGGCACGGTTGCTGGAATCGTAAGTCGGATCTTTTTCGAGCTTGTAAATGCGCTCTTGGTACCATTGGTAGGTGTTGACCTTATTGAAGGTCACGCAGGGTTGCAGCGCATCGATGTGCGCGAAGCCCCGATGTTGGATGCCTTGCTTGATCATTTCTTTCAAATGCATCACGTCTCCAGCAAAACTGCGAGCCACAAAACTCGCGCCCGAAATAATGGAAAGGCCTAGAGGTCTGACCGCAATTTCAATCACTCCTTCTGGTGTGGATTTGGTCTTGAAGCCTTTGTCGCTAGTGGGCGAAGTTTGGCCTTTAGTAAGCCCGTAAACTTGATTGTTTTGCACGATGTAAGTGATGTCAAAATTGCGCCTGGCCGTATGAATGAAGTGAGCCATTCCAATTCCGTAGCCGTCTCCGTCTCCTCCGATCACGATCACGTGCATTTTGTGATTCGCCATCTTCATCGCGGTGGCCACAGGCAGCGCACGTCCATGCAAGGAGTGAAAGCCATAAACTTTTACAAGATGAGGCGCTTGAGATCCACACCCAATTCCAGACACGAGCATCACATTTTCGGGATCGAGTTTCAGTTCAAAAATCGCCTGCTTCAGTGCCACCAAAATTCCAAAGTCCCCACAACCGGGACACCAGTTGCACTTGGAACCTGTTTCGAGTTCCGCTTGATTATTCAGAATTTTAAGAGGTTTTTCGCTCATGCTTTAAGTTCTTGCCCAAGGCGAGTTAAAATTTCTGCGGAGTGGATGGGACGTCCATCGTAGCGCAGATAGTGATTTTGCAAATGGATACTGGTGTATTCGCGAATGAGTCCGGCCATTTGCGCGGTTGCATTGTTCTCCACAAGCAGCGTTTTTTTTGCAGCATTGAGGATGCGCGTCACGGTTTCGGAAGGGAAGGGCAGCGCCATTTTGATCTGTAAAAAGTTCACACGTTCTTTGCGACCCTCAGCTTCGGCAGCCGCATTGAAAATCTTCATCGCTTCCAAAATCGGACCCTTCATCGAGCCCCAGCCCACCATCGTCAAATCCGCAAATTCAGGTCCATGGAGCACCGCTCCGTCACTTTCCACCAAAGCTTCTCGCTGCAAAGTTTCGAGTTTGCGACTGCGCTTGTCCACCATCTTGATACGATTTTCAGAACTTTCATCCAAATCACCGTCTTCGCGATGTTCATCCGTGGACGCCACATGAATGGTGTTTGGCATACCAGGAACCGAGCGTTTGGACACACCGCGCTCTGTGAATTCATAACGCTTGTAAGCCCCGGATGCCAGCGCTAAAGCCTCTTCCATCGTCACGCGTTCGCCACGATTCACCACATAATCTTCGTGTTTAAAAGGGTCTGCCGTATGGATCGACTCGCCCATGTATTTATCGGTGATGAGCAAGACCACCATCTGGTAATCTTCCGCCCAATTGTAGGCCTTGAGCATCATTTCGAAACATTCGGTGATGTCGCCAGGCAGCAACACCATCCGCGGGAACTCTCCCTGAGACGAATGCATCACAAAACGCAAATCCCCTTGGTCAGTCCAAGTAGGGAGTCCCGTCGAAGGCCCTGGACGCATCCCTTCAATCGCCACCAGCGGCGTCTCTGTAATCGCAGCCATTCCAATCGCCTCAGTCATGAGCGCAAACCCCCCACCAGAAGTTGCTGTCAGAGTACGGACGCCCATATAAGAAGCCCCAATCGCCATATTCATTGCCGCAATTTCGTCTTCGGTTTGTTTCATCACAATGCCGTATTTACTGCCCCAGCTCGCCACAGTGAGCATGATGGAGGTCACGGGAGTCATGGGGTAAGCCGCCATGAATTTCACGCCGGCCTTGAGGGCGCCCATCGCCAGCGCTTCGTTCCCAGACATCAAAATGTGTTTGGGAGCATTTTCCAACGGATGCATCTTTTTTTCAAACGGCAAGGCCGTTCCACTAGGAGTAGGGAAGCCATCAGAATAAGTTGTGTGTACGTAATCAAATCCCGCACGTGCCACCTTAATGTTGTAGTCCACCACGTCCTGACCCTTACGCAGAAAAGTGCGAGTCATGATTTCTTCAATGTGCGAAAATTCAAATCCAAAAACTGCTAAGCTGGCACCAAGAGCCACGGTGTTTCGCATCACACGATCCGCTCCCAATTCCTTAGTGAGTCGAGCGAGTGGCACCGCCACAAGTCGCAACGTCGGCTTCACCGCTGAAGTGTCCCAGGGCATCGCTTCGTTGTCATAAATCACGGCTCCATTTTCAGCCATTTCGTGCAAATGTTCATTCACCGTTTCTTTGTTGAGTGCGAGCAAAATATCCACTTTATCTCCATGCGAAGTCACAGGTTCATAGCTCACGCGCACAGCAGCGGTATTGTGTCCTCCACGAATCAAGGAAGGATACTCCCCATAGCCATGCACAAAAAGCCCTGCACGAGTGCAAATGCGCGCAAAACTGGCTCCCATCGTAGAGATGCCATAACCGGCCTCTCCACCCACCATCCACGTCAATGGTTCATAAACGCTTTTCATGCTCGGGCATTTTACCCGATCCCCTACGCTTAAGAAAGCCTCAAATGACTTGCTCGCCAGAGCCAATCTTAATCAGATGGATCACATTCACTGGACAAGCCTCCGCCGCATCCAAGTTCTTTTGAAAATCAGCCTCTTCAATGTCGAGCTCTTCCCAGCCTTCCGGCGTTTTCGTGCCACCCACAATGTCGGATTGCCCATCCAGCGGGCTCATTTCCCAGAATTCAGGAGCAATAGCAGCACAAGCATTACAACCAATGCAATTAGGACGATCATGGCGGATTTGATAAGTTTTTTCAGTCACTCACCCAAGTTACCCACACGCTCTTGATAAATCAAACGGATGGCCTCCGGATAGGCCCTTTTCTCCAGTTCTTGAACCTTTGCTTTCAAAGTTTCCGGCGTTTCGCCCGGCTCCACAGCAAGTTTTTTTTGCAAAATCATGGGCCCGCTGTCCACTCCAAAATCCACAAAATGAATCGTCATACCCGATTCTTTTTCTCCGTTCGCAATCACAGCCTCGTGCACCTTCATTCCATACCAGCCATTGCCCCCGTACTTGGGCAGCAGGGCAGGGTGCACATTTAAAATACGTGTGGGGCTGTACACTCGAATGAACACCGGAGTCAGAATGCGCATGTAACCCACCAGGCACACCAAGTCCACATCTCCCATTCGCTGCGCCAATTCTCGATCATAATCCTCTCGGCTTCGCAATTCACCTGCTTCAGTCCGAGGATTCACCCACTCCGCACGAATGCCCCGCACTCGCGCCTTTTCTAAAACCGGAGCCGTTTCTTTGTCACTCAAAACCACCGCCACTTCCACATCGGGCAGCAGCCCTTCGTCCATCTCTTTATAAATGGCATCGAGGTCGGTGCCATTGCCGGAAGCGAGTATGCCGAGTCGAAAAGTCATAAATAAAGTTTATTTCGAGCACTGATTATCGCCAATTCGCAAGAGGCCCATCCGCTTGGCCACTTCTTGACCCGTCGGAGTCACCGCGAGCCCCCCGAGCGCTGTTTCACGAATTTTAGGAGACATAAGGTCCCCGACTTCACGCATCGCTCGCACCACCTCATCAAAGGGCACAAAACTCTCCACACCGAGGTAAGCCATATCTGAAGCGGACATCGCAAACACCGCTCCAATTCCGTTGCGTTTGATACAGGGTACTTCCACAAGTCCACCGATCGGGTCGCACGCCAGACCAATCATGTTTTTCAAAGCAAGAGAAGCGGCGTGTAAGGAACATTCTGGACTTTTTCCACGCACCTCCGTGAGAGCCGCCGCCGCCATCGCTGTCGCGCTGCCCACCTCGGCTTGGCAGCCGCCGGCGGCTCCTGACAGTGTCGCCGTATTCGCAATAATGATTCCAATCGCACTCGCCGTGAGCATCATTTCCACCATTTGCTGCTGCGTCAGTCCGAGCTTGAACTTCGCGCCATAAATCACTCCCGGCAAAACCCCTGCCGCACCCGCTGTAGGGAAGGCCAAAATCACTCCCATCCGCGCATTGTTTTCACCTGTTGCTACCGCTCCGAGCATGGCTCGAATCGCGGCTTCATTCAAAAGCAAACTTGCTTCCAATTCTTTAAAATCTCTCACTCCCGCCGCTAAAATCGGAGCACTTTTCCCCGCCATTCCACTGGGGGACATCTCGGGTTTCGCAATCGCCGCATCAATTCCATCAAAAATCACTTGGAGGCGATCCTCGAGCATCTTGCACACTTCCTCTTTGCTGCGTGTGGACATCTGCAGTTCATAATTCAGCATCACTTCCCAAATGGGCATGTGATGTTCATGACAACGCTCAAGCAGTTCTTTTGCATTATGGAACAGGTAGGAAGCAGCCATAAATGAAGGTTAAGAAGCGATTTTATTGAGAGAGCGGACAAAAAGAATACCCTCTTCCTTTTCCAGATCCAAGAGCTCCTGAAGGGTCAGCGCTTTTTCAATGCTGAGCACGCTGAGCATTTTGTTTTCAAAAGCAAGATAAGAACTTTGCATGTTCACGATTCGAATCTGTTTTGCGCCCAAAAATCCAGTGATTTTCGCAAGCATTCCTGGTTGATTTTCATTCTCGATTACTAAAGTGAAGTACTGCTCCGCACTGTTCCCGGTCAAATGCACGTCGAAACCGTTGATTTGATTGATGACCACGCTGCCTCCTCCAATTGAAGAGCCTATGATTTCCATCTTTCTTTCCGCATTTTCCAAAGTGATTTTCACAGTATTGGGATGGTATTCCGGGCCCAAATTTCCAGGTTCAAAACTAAAATCCAAGCCCTTATCTTGAGCGATTTCAAAAGAATTTTTAATGCGTGCATCATTCGGTGGAAACTTCATAATCCCGCCCAGCAGAGCGCGATCCGTGGCGTGGCCTTTATAGACTTCACCAAAGGAACCGTGCAGGAAAAAGTGAACGCGCGTGGGAGTAGCATCAAAAATCGCTCGAGCAAATTGCCCAAGTTTCGCCGCCCCAGCTGTATGAGAACTGGAGGGGCCCACCATGACCGGACCTGCAATGTCGAAAAGAGTGAATTGACCCATATCGTAGCAAAATTATGAAAGAAATCAGATTTTATTGCAAGCAAATCGGTTCTATATTTCAGATTGGATTAAATCATTTCAAAACAATTTCAAACTAACGTCCACTGGAGAAACTTGTGCAAACTTCAAAGGCTGGGTATATTAATATGAAACGTCAATAACAAAAACACAAAGGCCCCTTTGGGGCAAAGTTTCTCTCACCTATTAAGGCTTCTGCTTTACGCTGGCGGTCCCGATTAGACCGCCCATGAGACTTAGACTCTCACTCTCCACCTTGTGGATCCCGTTTCCGCTCCCTGCTTCGGCACAGCGGCTGGACTCCACGTCCAAGGTAGCCTCGGTCCGGCCCTAAAGTCGACCAAAGTACAGCAGATGAAAAATAAAAACAGAAAGGATTCATCGCCTTTCAAGAACCGGCCTCGCGTTCACCTACATCCTCGCACTTTCATAGACAGTGTCGCCCTGGATCGAATGCAAAGCCGGTTTTTTATTGCAGCGCTAGAGGCTGGAAAACACCGGGATTTTACTTAAATTTAATTTTACCGGGATTCCCGGTAAAATGGAAACGGGTAAATCCGCAAGTTTTAAAGGTTAAATATGGCTAATACAAAACAATTTCTAAGCAAAGTCCACTCTAGAAACTTGAACGAACAGTAAAGGCTTGTTACAATGACACGAATCGTTGATAACAAAAACACAACGTTTCACGCCGACCTTTCAAAAGCGCATCCGCGCAACGCAAAGTGCCCCTCACGGGGTAAAACAAAAACAAAAAGAAATTCACCTATTAAGGCTCTGCTTTACGCTGGCGGTCCCGATTAGATCGCCCATGAGAGACAGACTCTCACTTCCACTTTGTGGATCACGCTTCGTTCCCTGCTTCGGCACAGCGACTTCGATTCCACGCCAAAAGTAGCCCCGGTCCGGCCCTAAAGTCGACCAAAGTACAGCAGATGAAAAACAAAAACAGAAAGGGTTCATCGCCTTTCATGAAACCGGCCTCGTATTCATCATTGATCCTCGCACTTTCATAGACAGTGTCGCCCTGGATCGAATACAAAGCCGGTTTTTTATTGCTCAAAAAACTTCCATCGAATCAATCAGTAGCGAAGACTGAGCTTCTTGCCTTTCTTTTGGAGGCGTTTTTTGCGAGCAATTTTCTTTTTCTTGTACATAAAAGGGGATAATGTCGTCGCCTATCTTAAAGCCACAGCCCCAAAGAAAGCAACTGGAGAGCGCCAGGGAGTAGGTTTTAAAAGTGCAGTTGACGAACGGTAGAAAAGTTGTAATAATAAATTCTTATTTTAGCCATCCAATGAACGCACGTATTGAACTTGTGATCCCCGGAACAAACTTTCTTGAAAGATGTACTGAATTAAGGGAACTAGCCAAAATAATGGATGAAGTGAGGCAAAAATTAAGAGAGAATGGCCTAACTGTGACGGAGGAAGATGACCTTGTAGAAGAAAATATTTCTTTCATCATAGCAACTTGGAGAGCGCAAGCCCTTCCACTATTGGGAAAAATAGGGGAAACAGAACAGGCAAGAAAATTGGAAGCCGCATTAAACAGAGTACGCACCAAGCTACTTACCCAAGCTCACCTCTAAACTCCAAAAGGGTTTAAAAACCGAGCCTTGTCACCGAGCATCTCTTCAATGCGAAGAAGTTGATTGTATTTCGCAATGCGGTCCGTGCGGCTGAGGGAGCCCGTCTTGATCTGTCCGGTTTCCAGGGCCACGGCAAGATCCGCAATGGTCACATCTTCCGTTTCCCCGCTGCGGTGGGACACAACGGCGTTCCATCCTGCGGCCTTGGCCATTTGTATGGCCTCAATCGCTTCGGTCAAGGAGCCGATTTGATTCACCTTCACCAAAATGGCATTGGCGGCTTTTTCTTCAATGGCGCGTTTCAAAAATTGAGTGTTGGTCACCAAAAAATCATCGCCCACAATTTGAAGTTTAGAGCCCAGGGCGGCGTTCATCTTTTTCCATCCGGACCAGTCGTTTTCTCCGAGGCCGTCTTCAATGGACACGATGGGGTAGTTTGAAATCCATTGACTCCACAGGGCGATCATTTCATCAGTGGACTTGCCGGCTTGCCCACTTTTTTTAAAGACATAATGGGTACTGGCTTCTGTGGAATTAGCCTTGTCCACGAGTTCACTGGTCGCAGGATCGAGCGCAATCACCACGTCGCTACCGGGTTTGTAGCCCGCCATCTCGATGGCTTTCATTAAAAATTCCAAAGGTTCTTCATTGCTTTTGAAACTGGGAGCAAAACCGCCTTCATCTCCAACCGTGGTGGGATAGCCCGCTTCCTTCAAAAGTTTTTTAAGCGCATGAAAAATTTCAGCGCCCCAACGCAAAGCTTCTTTAAAGCTCGCAGCTCCTTTGGGCATGAGCATGAATTCTTGAAAGTCCACACTGCCGTCAGCATGCGCGCCTCCGTTGATCACGTTCATCATGGGCAAGGGCAGAAGGCTTGCCTTCGGATTCAAAGACATCCAAAGAGGAACTTTTTTTTCATTCGCCGCTGCATGAGCATTCGCCATGGAAACGGCTAAAATGGCATTCGCGCCCAGGCGACTTTTATTGGGAGTGCCGTCTAGCGCGATCATGGCGTGGTCAAGGGCCGCTTGATCCATGCTGTCCATCCCTGTCACGGCCCCGGCGAGTTCGCCGTTCACATGAACCACCGCCTTGGAAACACCCTTTCCACCATAACGCGTGGCATCTCCATCTCGCAGTTCACAGGCCTCATGTTCTCCTGTTGAAGCGCCACTGGGTACGATGGCCCGCCCGAAGCCTTTCTCAGTAACGAGATCGACTTCTACGGTTGGATTCCCTCGTGAATCCAATACTTCTCGGGCATGAATATGAGTGATCTTAGACATGAATTTTAGGTTAAACAGCTGCGCCTTGAGCGGCAAGAATCGGCCTTCATTGTTCATGGACTAGGCGAAATGTGCAAGCTTTGTTAGAATGCCGACGCTTTGGTGCCTTTTGGGTTTTTGCTCAGCACCTCTAACAAAAGAATTATGGACATCATTTGGCACGGACATTCCTGTTTCAGTCTCAAAGGCAAGGACGCTACCATTGTCACCGATCCCTTTAAATTGGGCGCTGAACTTCCTAAACTCAAAGCCGATATTGTTACTCTGTCAGGGGAAGGAAAGACGGAAGAAGTGGAGGGAGATCCTAAAATTTTAGATTGGCCGGGCGAATTCGAAGTTTCAGACGTAGCGATTGTGAGCTTGGCTCCCAACGGAGGGGAATCCAATATTTTTACTTTTGCCTTGGATGGAATTCGCATCTGTCACTTGGGCTATCTATCCCACGAAATTTCAGACGAAGTCATTGACCAAATTGGAGATGTCGATGTGCTTTTGCTTCCTGTGGGAGGGGAAATTGTTTTGGATGGGAAGTTGGCTCAAAAGGTGATGGAAGCCATTGAACCCCGGGTAGTGATTCCAATGCTTTATTCTGCAAGTGCTTCCGATCTCAAACTTTCAGGCGCAGAAGAGTTTTTAAAAGCGGTGGGTAAAACCGAATTAGAAGCTCGAGACAAATACACGATAGGCGCTCGCAGCGCACTCCCAGATGGGAACATGGAATTCATCTTGCTCACCCCGAAGTTGGCTTAAGCTGGACTGGATCAAGTTCTTGAGACGCGGGATTTAAAGCGCCACAAGTGCCCCAGAAGAACGGTAACAAGCACGAGAAGTATAAGGCAGCGCAAAGTGTAAGAATTTTGCGAGTGGGCTTTTTCTCCCAGCGAGGTAAACGCGGGTCGTAGAGACACGAAAAGTTTTACGAGGTTTGCGGAAAAACATAGGAGTGGAGGTTAAAAAATGGATGCACGTTCAATACATGCGAATGACGGCCGTCACTACACCTTGAACTTCAAGAAATTCAGTCGGTTCAATGTCATTGTACTCGGGGTTTTCTGCTTGCAACCAAACGCGTCCATTCTCATTTCGATAACGCTTCACTGTATTGCGACCGTCCACAAGAGCGACGACAATGTCCGCATCTTTGGCATGTACATCACGATTGGCAATTACAAAATCACCTTCTAAAATTCCAGCATTGATCATAGAAAGACCACTGACCTTAAGGGCAAAAGAACCCTGAGGCTTTTTAAGCAAATCATTGCCCACTTCAAAATAATCGAGCACGTGTTCTTCACTGAACACGGGTCCTCCGGCAGGAATCATGCCTAAGAGAGGAATGCGAGTGACATTGGAAGCCGTTTCCAGGCGATCTTTCACAGTTTGTAAAAGTCCAATCCCACGAGGGGTGTCGTCTTTATTCAAATGACCTTTATCTTGAAGGGCTTTGAGATGCTTGAGAATGCTATTGTCGCTGCTCACCCCAAAATGCTCGCGCATTTCCCGCAAAGTGGGGGATTTCCCAAATTGCATTTGATACGCTTCAATGAATTGAAGGACGGCTTGTTGTTTATCAGTCAGCATGGAGGAAGGTGAGTGTGTGCTCACAGCTTAGGTGAGTGAACCCTCACCGTCAATCTTACTTCGCTTGACGATACTCAAAAAACATTTCACAGTATATATTCCAAATCTAATCTGGACGAGAAGCCAATTCAAGCAAACTTCTGGAGCTGGACCGCATCAAAAAGTAAATACCGACAAAGGAAAAAAGGAGCCCTGCCCACTGATAAAAACTAGGAATTTCACCTAGCCAAAAGTAAGCCAAAATAAAACTGAAAGCGGGATAGCTCAAGGCGATAGCGGTATTTTTGGAAAGGTCAATTTTATTCAGAGCAATCTGCCAAAACACTTTCGGAATTCCGAAACAAAAGAGGCCAAAGAAAAGAAGAAAGCTCCATGAAGAGAGCACAGGCATTTGCATCTCCTCTATTAAAAATGAAAGTCCCAGCGTGAAAATTCCACCTACCACTCCTCGAAAAAGAAGAAGGGGTGCGTAGGGAAGACCTTCGGCCTGCAAACGTTTAGCAATGGCATTTCCAAATACAAAAACGAAGGGGGCAAAAATCAAAATCAGAGACATGAGATTGAAGGAAAGTCCTCCACTGTAGAGAACAATAAGGTTGGACAGCAAAATGAACGCCACTCCGGCAAGGCGACTGGCTTGCAACTGTTCTTTGAGGAAAAGCCAGCCAATCAAAGCGGCAAAAATCACTTCCGACTGAGTCAGTAGCGCCACATTGAGAGCACTGTTGCTCTGGGCCGCAAAGAAAATGGCAGCATAGGGAAGGATCAGACAAGCGGTGTAAAGCAAGCATCCACGCAAAACTTTTGCGTTGTAAAGGAAGTGAAACTGCTTTTTCTTGAAAGTCAGGACAAAGAAAAAATAAGGAACTGATTAAAGTGGCTAAACCAAAAAGTTCCACTGGAGGGATCCCAAGAACTTGAGTTCCATAAGCCGCACCCACAGGCCAAAACCCATCTAAGATCATATGTCCTAAAGAAGCGAGTTCCCCGACGCGTTCTTCTTTAGACTTACTCATTCAATCAGGTCAAAAACAGTAGGACTTCCCGAAGCAATATAAGGACTCATCGCTAAGGGCAAATCAGCATAGCGGTCGCGAGCTAAACCCAAACAAAGACCGGTGAGAACAAGGAGAAGAAGAATGTATTTTTTCATGGTGTAAAGGCTGAAACCACTATAGCACTCTAGAGGAAATCTTTGTGTGCAACAACTTATCAGGAAAGAATTGCAGATTGCTCTTTTAAAAGCAAATTCTAAGAAAGTTGCCTATTCCCTAACTCGTTAGCCACCAGATCCTGTGAGCAGGTACCCGAGTTTTTGTTGCTAAATTGTACTTTTCATGCTATTATAGCCATGTTGTCTATGATGGCCTAGATTCTAACAAATAATAACATGTCTAAAGGACATAACGAAGAAAAAACTGAAATAGAAAATTTGGTATCTCAATTGGAGAGTGTTCAAGGAGATATGCAGAAGCTTGAAAGGGAAGAGCGCGAGAAATTAAGAAATTGGTTGAAATCTTTTAACTCATCGAATGTCATCAGAGAAGAAAACATGCCACTGAAGGCGAGGCTAGAAAGTGCATTGGGTTTACCACATTCTCACGAAGGGCAGAAACTCCCCAAAAAAGCGCATGTTTTAAGGGAAAGACACAAAGAAGCTTTAAAAGACGGCATAAAATATGTTCATGGGCAGACTCGAATAGACGCGAATTCCTTAAAAGAAGGCCAATTGATTTCTTTTGAAGGTACAGGAGTTTATGGAGAAGATAGGCCAGAGTTGACGATGAATGGTTTAATAATGGACTGTGTAGTAACCCAAATAGGGCCTGATACTTTTGAAGTCACCGAAAAAGACTGCGAATTTGATCGTGCTCGCACAGGTGCCAGTGCTCCCCGATATGTATTCTTTAAAGAACAACCACCTGTCGACTTGTTCCAAAAGATCAATCAAGCGGGTGGCAAAATGCTTGAGTTGCAGGGTGAAGAAGGGCAAACAATTTACGGTGTCTCTGTGCAGCGTTTAGCCTCCGTAACTGTGGAGCCTCTAGCTCCGGAAGAGTCAGAAGTGGCTCATCATATGATTGCCACCATTCGTGAGAAAGCGATTTATTTGGAAAAACCTGTTGAAGACGCCCTTCGAAAAGTGGATGGATATCTAACAGGCAAAGTATCCTTGAATGAATTGATTTATACAGCTGATCAACTCGTTCGTAATAAATATAATAACAATCCCCATGATGGTGCCGACTATAGATGGATACAATACCTTCCTATCATTGACCTCATTGGATTTGTTACAGGAACAGCTTTCCAGATGGGCGGGTGGGATAAGCCAATCGAAAGGAATACATGGAAAGAACGATTCGAAAAGGGTGTTGACAGTGTCTTCAAGGAAAATGTGATTGCCTATGAAACCCTTCCATTGAGCCCAGAACCTGATGAAGATGAGGTTAAGGCGCGAGTTAAGCTCAAACTGAGAGATGCAAGTCTTGTATTAGAACGTCTGGAGGAGGAAAAATGGCATAAGATACTTCTCAGGAGAGGTCCTGACAAAAATGCCCCTATCGGCAGCTGGAGAAGAAGCGGATTCTTACTTCAATATTCCATAAAGAAAGGTGTAAGTGAATCATCAGGTTACTATAGCTACAGTGGCAATGGAATCCACTGGAGTGGTGGTGAGGGCAGCAGCGAAATAGAAGAAATTATAAAAGCACTGGAGGTAGATGACGAAACGAAAGCAGGTATTTTAAAAGCATTTGGCTTGGGTTCAGGAAAAAAATCCCAAGAAGAAGGGTTTGAGGGGCAAACGGATGATGACTCTGAAGCAGAAGAATTTAAAAAAACCATGGATCTATTTGATGCAACAAAAACACAGTTTCAAAAAGTAATGGAAGCAAGTGGCAATATGGAGGCCTCAGCACCTCAGCGGAAAAGAGCAAGAGTCGTAAAAGATGGAAAAACCTATACTTTGTCATTAGTAGATTATTCCATGGGACAAGTGATGGAAATCATAGTGTGTCCTATTGGAGATGAATATCCCCTTCAAAAACAGACGACAATCCCATCCACGAATGAAGTAGATCTGGCAGCCGAGTACTATGCCTCTCGCCCAGAAATTTCGGTCCAATATACTCAATGGCAATCCGTCAACTATGAAAAGCCCAGTAAAGATTTCATTGCTCTGTTCAAGGAAGTGACTGGCGAAGAATTCCCAGTACTGCCAGCTTGAAACGCATGATTTTTCAGAGCAAACTCATTGAGAACAGTAGACCAGCTATCACCTATCTTTTTAAACTTCTGCAGCAATGCACTCGCAAAGATAATGAGGAAGAGTGGCGCAATGACCGTGAATACATGGAGCATAATGACAATGTAATGTATGGACAGTCTGTATCTGAGGAAATTAAACACGAGCTTGGCAAAACTGCATAGCCAATCGTTGAGCTACGCTTGAGTTTTTATAAGTTCTTGCTAAAATCCTCTCAGCCTTGGGCAGTGGGGAGCAAATGACGCAAAGTTCCGCGAAAGCGGACGTCTAGAGCTTTGATCCATTATCAATTATAACTGGCGCTTCTGCTGGTTTTATTTGATCACCCCAATGCTATGTCTTCTCAAAGTATTCTTTGGATCATATTCTCGGTCATCGTGATTGGATTTTTAGTGGTGGATCTAGGTTTCCTAAATCGAAAGGCGCATAAGATCTCTACAAAGTCGGCTCTATTGCAGACTGCTTTTGGGTGAGTATTTCACTTGCCTTTGCTGCCTTGATCTTTACGATGCTTGGACATATCAAGGCGGTGGAGTTCTTAAGTGCATATTTGACTGAAAAATGCTTTCCGTGGACAACTTATTTGTCATCCTGCTCATTTTCAGTTTCTTCAAACTAGATGAAAAATACCATCACAAGGTTTTGTTTTGGGGAATCATGGGGGCCGTGGTATTCAGAGCTCTTTTCATTGGAGTGGGTTCTATTATCATTGAGCAATTCAGTTGGGTGCTTTATATCTTCGGGGCCATTCTTTTGTACACAGGTATTAAATTATTTACAGGGAAAAAAGAAGAGCATGTAGACTTTGAACACAACGCAGTCGTAAGATACGCGAAGAAATTTTTAAGGTTCACCCCTAATGTTCACGGTGGACACTTTTTGGTTAAAGAAGCGGGTAAGTGGCATTTTACGACCATGTTCATGGTTCTGCTATTGGTGGAGACCACGGACATTATTTTTGCGGTGGATTCGATTCCTGCCGCTTTTTCCATCACTCAAGACTCTTTCATCGTCTTCACGTCAAATATTTTTGCAGTGATGGGCTTGCGTGCCCTCTTCTTCCTTGTTGAAAACATTCTCCACAAGTTTCATCATCTGCAAAAAGGTCTCTCCTTCATCCTCATTTTCATTGGTTTGAAAATGTTAGGAGGGATATTCCATTTCCATCTTTCACCCGTTATTTCATTTATTGTAATCTTAAGCGTCTTAGTCATGTCCTTGGTGCTTTCGGTAATTTTCCCAAAGAAGATTTAGTATATGAGAAATACATTCCATCAAAAAAACAAATCTCCTTGGCTTGCGGAGTTGAACCGTAAGCGCGATCTGCTGCCTTTGCAAAACGACACCTCCTGCGACTTGCTGGTGGTGGGTGGAGGAATTGCTGGACTCATGACCGCTTATTTTCTTCTCACTCAAACTTCTCAAAAAATAACCCTGTTGGAAGCAGGCAAGGTGGCACACGGAGCAACTGGACACAATGCGGGGCAAATGGTGAGTGGTTTTGAAAAGAGCTTCAAAAGCTTGGTGGAACGCTATGGATTGCCTTTGGCCACCCGAGCTCAGCAGGACATCCTACAAGCATGGGACTTATTGGAAGGAATAAAAGAAAAAGTGAAGCTAGAAACGCCGATGTATACGTTTACTGGCTATTCTGGTTTCACAAAATTGGAAGACTTACTGGAACATCTGGAGAATCGTTACTGGCTTAAAGAAGGAGCTTTACCCGTTGAATCTATTTTAATTGCCTCTAATTTCCAATATTTAAAAACAATTCCAGAAAAGTTCCAAAACCTCTTTGCTATAGCTCCTCATGGGAGAATTCTTGAGCTTCTACAAACCAAAAACGAAGAATACATGGCAGTGAGTATGTCAAAAGCAGGAGTGACAAACAGCGCTAAACTTACAGAAGAACTCGCCATGAAACTCCTGGCACTTTATCCAAGCCGATTCAAAATTTTTGAAAAAAGCAAAGTAGACAAAATCTCTTTGTCTAAGGATTCGGCAAAAGTATATAGCTCCGAAGGTCATCAAATCCAAACGGATAGAGTAGTGCTTTGTACCAATGGATTTGAGAAATTGATTATTGAAAATGAAACTGGACCGAATATAGACGACTCATTTCATACTCTGGTGAGAGGCTTAGTGGGCTATATGCTAGGTTTCTACGAACCAGCGGGGGAAAGGCCTATGTCTGTGAACTATCATGGTTCCGAAACGTCGACTCTTAAAACAGAGACGGAGATACCTCCTTATTTTTATTTAACAAGGAGGCCGTATAAAGAGGATAAGAGTTTACTTTGTTTAGGAGGGCCAGAGTACCTGATACCTGATCGGCACCACTACGACAGGGACAGCCATATCTTTCCAGAAGAAGCGCACACAACCATGGATTCCTTTCTTAAAAAGAACTATGCGAAAGCTGGGAGGAGCATTGGTTACACATATTTTTGGCATGGTGTAATGGGGTACACCCCAAGTGGATTGCGTTGCGTCGGTCCTGACAGCTTAAATCCTGTCCTTATGTACAATCTTGGTTGCAATGGAACGGGCATCCTTTCTTCCATTATGGGGGCCAAACGAATCGCGGATCACATCAATCACAAAAAGTTAGAATCCTCAGTATTTGATCCAATTCACTCAGGAAAGGAGTAGGTTCGAATAAGCAAGATCTGGTGCCCCCGGAAGGAATTGAACCTTCATTTTATCCTTAGGACGGATCTGTTCTATCCGTTGAACTACAGGAGCACGCGGTCAATGTAGTGAGTTTTAAACATTTGCACAAGAAATAGCCTCTACTACTACAAAGAAATTCAGGAAAAGTTAATGCGTTTTTAATAAAAATTTCAGATTTTATTCAGGTTTTTCCATTATAGTTCTCTCACTCGGGCTGAGGGCCTCGCGACGGTTCCATCAGCAGGCTCGTCACCCAGCTGAGAGGGGTTCAACTCCCCTGAGGTCCACCATCATTAATTCCACCGAAGAGGTGGAATTTTTGTTTTGGACGGAATGCGCTTGCTTACTGTATAAGTTAGCGGTTTTGTTGATGGGGATGCGGTTCGAACTTTGGGGAGACCATTTGGCTTGGTTGAGGAAGTTGTGAAGAGAAAGTGGCTTAAAATAAGTACGAAATACCTTTTGGTTCGTGGTTCGAACGACGAGTGAATATTTGTTGAAAAGGGTTCTTGTAAAAGATTGTGGAAGCGATATAATATAACCAAGTTTTACCAGCCAATTATGACAACCACAAAAACAATCGGAGCCAAAATTAAAGCTTGGAGAGCAATAAAGGATTTAACTCAAGACGAACTGGCTAAGAAGGCTGATTTGCCTTATCCAACGCTTGTTAAAATAGAATCGGATGCTGTTCAAAACCCGTCGATTGATACGGTTACGAAGATTGCGGCTGGACTCGGTATCGGCGTTGATGACTTAATAAAATAAACTATGCTTTTAGCACAAAAAAATCAGGTATCTCTTTTTGGAGAAGAGCTAAAAGTGCATAATCTTCCAAAGACTCAATATCTTGGTAGTAAGGAGCGCTTAGTAAAATGGATTTTTGATAATGCTCCTTTAAATTTTAATAGTTTTTTTGATGCATTTAGTGGCACTTCGGTTGTTGGGCACTATTTTAAAAATAAAGGGAAAAGGGTTGTTTCAAATGACTTTTTAAAATTCAATCATCACATCAGTAGAGCTTTAATTGAAAATGGCAATACAACGCTAGATGATGACGATTTAATTCTGCTTTTTTCCAAAAACAAAAGCGCTGGATCTTTAATAGAAGATATATTCACAGATGTTTTTTTTGAGAGGGAGCAAGCCATCTTTTTAGATAACTTTAGGGCGAATATTGATCTTTTGGGAAATGAATATAAGAAATCGCTTGCCTTTACTGTAATGAATAGGGCTTTGACAAGAAAAATTTTATTGGGTCATTTTGCTCATTTGAGTGCTCTTCGCTATAGCAGAGACCCTAGTAGAATAAAGAGGAATCCTACAATTGCTCGCCCGCTCAAAGATTTATTTTTAGAGCTTGTGCCAGAATATAACAACGCAGTATTTGATAATGGGCAAAAAAATGAATCTTATTGCGATGATACGATTAAGTTGATTAAGAATTTAAAAGATATTGATTTAGTTTACTTTGATCCTCCTTATTGTGGGTGCCATCCCGATTATCAGGCCTTTTATCATTTTTTAGAAACTTTTGTGGAATACTGGAAAGACAAAGAGTTTGTTAATGGTACAAAACAGTATTATCCAAAAAAGCAGAGCGGTTTTGTCAGTAAGAAGGAAATTGTTGATTCTTTTAATTCACTTTTTTCAGCAAGTAAACATATTCCTAATTGGCTTATTTCCTATAATAGTGAGAGCTACCCTGAAAAAAATACGATGATTAACCTTATTAACAAATACAAAAAAGTTAAGATTTTCGAGTACGAATATCAAAATCATTATGGGGGAAAGGGGTCAAAAAAGGGGACAAAAGAATATTTATTTTATTGCTATGAATAATTTTCAACATTTCAAACAACTTTATCAAGATAATAAATTCGACATTCTTCTGAGAGAAGATGGGAGTATTTATTGGCTTAAGCTTCGCTCTATTTCTAGAAAAGAGCTTTTAATGGAATTTTGTGAGCTTGCTGGTATTGATTGTGTTGGTATTCGAGGAACGGCTCTCTTCGAGCATATTTATCACGCACAACCATCTGAAGAATTATTGAATAAGTTCATTGCTCAAAAATATCTTGCAGAAAGATCTGGGAGAAAGCTTAATGAAACAACTCTTGTTTCAGAACTTTATAAGATGAAAGTCTTTGATTGGGGAGGTTTATATCAAAACAATCTTGAAAAAACAATAGTAGATAATTACATCAAGAAGATAAGAAGTTTTGATTTATTGAATGAGAAAATTGAAAAAGATATTCACGATAGCATGCGTGGTTATGTCCAATGTTCTTGGTATAACCATTGGACTTCGATATTGATAGAAGACATTTTTAAAGATCATAAACTTGTTACACCAACTGTAGGTCTTATAAAAAAGGTAGACTTTTTTGTTGGTAATATACCTTTCGATTTGAAAGTTACCTATTTCCCTGAGGGTTTCATGCTGGCAAGCAGGAAGGCCATGGGTCTTCCCACTGAATTGCAAGTTTTGAAGCGCTTTGTGAAAACCATTGGAATTGAATACAACCGTGAACAGAAAGATAAGGCGCTATTTGCTGAATTATTAGCACGAATTGAAGAAAGTCAAAAACCAGAAGCAAAAGAATTTATTACTGAGTTTAGAAAAACGCGATGGTCAATAGTTCAACAGGTCATGAATGAACCACAAAAGTTAATCAAGTGGCTTTATGAAGAGCAAGGAGAAAGACGATTTGATGCTGCAAATAGGTTGTTTTTGGTACTGATAGATAAAAATAGTTTGGAGGATAGTTGGAAAATGAAAAGAAATCTTGAGCTCTTAAAGGATTCTGTGAATGATCATTTGGACAAATTTGTGGAGAGTGATATTGAAAGGTTAAAGGTTGAGTTTGATTGGATGGACGGGAAAAGATATACGGCTTTGGCCGATGTGATTTTTGTCGTCAAAGAGTAAAAGTATATGACTACAACAATTTCAGATGTAATGTGGATGAATTTAGGAAAGGGCAAACTTCATTTCTTTTTAGTCCACAATGGGAATATTGAAAAAGTCCTGAACCAGATCAAGAATTTATAAATTAATCTGCATGCCCTCTGCTTTTAGAAAAATTGCTGCAAAAGTTAAGCAACTCTTCAAAAGAGCGGAGAGTCTTTCAGATATCATCAAAAAAGAAATTAGGGTTGATAAAAAGACAAGAAAGCAACTTCTCGAGACAAAGCATCCGCTTTGGATGCCTTCAGCTTCTTCGACCTTCAAAATGGTTGGACTAATGGGAATTGCGTGGATAGTTTCGCACCCTACAGAAATACTTAATAAGATAATTCTTCCTATCAACGGGCTTGCCAATAATTTGTTGTACTATGCGCAAACAACAAGGCCTATCAAGGGATGGATGCGTTCATTGCAATGGCCAGCTCTTCCTCTCATTCCAAATGACTTTGACCCGATAGCTATTCATGCAGGCGTTGGCGCGATTTTAGTTGGTTTGATTTTCTTTGTGGCGGGTAGTTTGCTTGATAAAAACGAACCAGAAAAGGCTCGTGTATTGCTGTATAAGAGCAACCTCTTCCCGTTGTTAATTGTGGAGACTCTTGCATTCTTTTTCTTTATCGGAGAAACGAATTGGTTTGCGGTAATTATACTAGTTATCATTGCTATTTTAACCCTAGTTTCTTTCGGAAGAGTTGTCGATGTTTTATTGCATGAGCATAAGCTGGAAGAGGCTAAGAAGGACATTCTGCTAAGCGTTACCAGATCGGCATTCGTTAAACTTCTCGACAGAGAAATTACTAAAAGAGTGTGGTTTAACTGCCTGTATAAACGCTATGAGAATAGTGAGATTTTGAATTTTAGCCCGTTTGGCTTTTGGGGTGAAAAGAAGGAAGTTGTTGCAATCAAGTCTACAAAGGATGGCTACATCAAAGAGCTGAAACTGAAAATTTTAGAAAAACTCACCTCAGAAATCAATAGAGCAATTACTGATACCGCAAACAATGCTGATATTACTAAAACGGCTGCAAACTCATCTCAGCAGAAAAAAACGCCTGCTGGCTACATGCGCAAATCACTGAACGATGGAGTGAGGGTTGGCGAAACTCTATATTTGATAGAACATGGCGTTATCTAAAGGAGCTTTCTGCATATCACTTGGAGCCAAAGCTGCGTGATGAAGACTACCCTGAACAAGATTTCAAGGATTATTCCATTCATATCCTGCGCACATTTCAGGAATTATTAAAATCGGCTTTCGATAAGCGCGACTTTGAGAATTTCGGGCAATTCTTGAATGCCTTTAGTAAATTATTCGAACGCTTAGGGCGTCATAATCGGTATAACGATAACGGAGAAGAAATCAAAACTGTATATGATGAGCTGGATGAGAAACGTGAGGAGATTGTTTTCGGGCTTGCAAGTTGGATTTTATCTATCTTGAAACAAGATTCTGATAAAGACACAACAAAACGTTTCTACCAGAGTATCCAGCAGCATTTACCAAGTAGCATTGAAGAGTTGACTAAGGTATTCATGAGAGTACACAGTTTTGATACCGGAGATCGTTGGGGTTGGGATTGGTGGGAATCAAGGCCAGATGAAGGAGTTCATACAATCAACACCTTGGAAAAATTGGAACGATTATTTGTCGTAAAATCTTTAGCACTCCTAAGGTCAAAAACTGAAACTGAAATTCAGAGCATCAACCTTCCTCATAATCGTGATCTCGCCTTTTTGGCTGAAGGTACGAGAGATGCAATGAAGACTATTGATGATATAGAAAAGAATCCAAAGAATTGGGAGTTTGTATTAGATGAGCAGTCGGCCAAACAGTGCATTGCTCTACGTGATTTACTGAAAAAGGCGCACGATCAACAAGAACAAACCGATCTTCAAAGGAAAAGAGAGACCCCTATTTCCAAGGAGATGGTTGAAAAGTTCAAAACATCTCTCCTCTCAAACTACAATCAAAGCCACCCACTAAAATCAATTCTTAAGGGATTGCGCGCTTATAGCGATAAATCGGGTAAATCATACACGGGCGATATAAAAAAAATGGGTATTAACATGGTGTTTGATAAAGCGCCATTCTTTGGTGATGATGTTGAATGGCATATTCATACCATCGGATTGGATGAGGCATTCGGTTTTGGTCGCAGTATGGCTAATGGAGAAAATGAACACATCCTCGATGTAATTGATAAAGCGTCTATGATAATTCAGGGGGAAACTTCGAATCAACTCTCTCTTTGATCAAGACATCCAAAATCATAATTATTGCGACCAATCGAGCTGTCTGGAATTTCTTTGATCGTAGATCTGGCAACTACATTCCTAAATGGCGTGGGGATTTCCCGCAAGAATTTGCTTCCGATGAAATGATTGAAGGGGTGTACAAATACAAACGGACTTACATTCCAGTTTATGAACTCTACACACAGGATTCCGACCAATCTAAAATTTACATTTTAGATAAAACTAAGATCGGAAAATTCATCCAATACTCCCCCTTAAATAAGGGAGAATCTAAGGAATTTCGGCTCGAAAACTTCATGGTAAGTGTGCAGCCGTTTGAGCAAGATTCTGATTTGATGAAGGAATTCTTGCAAAAAACACCTGAGTGGCTGAAGGAAGAAGGCGCTCAAGATAAGCAGATTGAATACTTACGCGAAAGAGTCCTGATACATGTTTACGAAAGGTACGAGTTTCAGTTACATAAGAACTTCTTAGGATACTCGCTTGTGGTAGAGAGGTAGTTATTGATGCCCAAAACCACCTAATCACTAACAATATCGGGGGCTGTGTTTGTTGCTAATTTCACCTCCTCCACAAACTCCTCCACAATAGCCATATTATCCTTCAACCAAATATACCAAAACAAGAATAATTCCTCGGAAAGCCGCCAATGCACCCTAAGCCACACCTCCATCTCCGAGTCCAAAATGCTTGATATTTGTTTAGAATCAGCCATTTCTTCCTCCGGCTGATGTGCCAAATATTCATCGACAGTCATCCTTTTCTTTACCAACCCTTTGGTTTCGGGTTCGAATCTCGTCAATGAGCCCCCACCACCCGAGTAGACGCAGAAAGAACCTCTTTGGAGGTTCTTTCTTGTTTCGCGATGTCCGCGTCTCAACAGGCTCGTCACTTCAAGTATACTATTCTCCAAAAAAATTACAACTCTCTGTTAAGCACCTCCTCTTTATGCTATAATTACAAGATTAACATTCATTATGACTGCTGAAACCCCTCGCGATATTGAAATTCCTTCCTCGGTCCGTGATCGCCTGCGCTATGGTTACAGCGTTATTCAGGGAAAAGATTTCTTACTGGAAGATGGTTTAGACAAGGGCCAGCTTCAAGAAATGGAAGTAGTGATAAATGATAGAACTTTCAGACTGACGATAGGAAAAGAAGGAGAGTACCAGTGGCAAACTTGTACCGAGTGAACCAGATGAACGGACAAGGCACTCTGCTCGAAAAAGTAGAGCTTTCCCCACCGCAAGCCAATTTTCAAAGTGTCCAGCTCTTTCACGGACAGCTAAGATTTTTCTTCTTCGAAGACTTAAACGGAAACCGCATCCTGCGAGTGAGAAATACAAACGATGCAAATCCTTTTCTCATTCAAAGCACCGCCGCAGCTTGGGACGAAATCAATCAAGATGGGCTTCAAGAACCCGGTACGCTCAGCTTACTGGGCGAAGACGAAAGGTCCATTATAAGTGCTGACGAAAAAATCGCAGCTCACACGAAAAAGGGTTACCGACATGGCAAAGACAAAGAGACCAATGAAGACGGATGTGTGATTCTTGAAGATCAAATCTTGCTCTTCGATGGGATCAGTTCAGGAGGAAAAGGCGCCAAAGCTGTGGCTGAAGCAGCCAAGCCCATGTCTTATCAAGCAAAAGGAGGGATGTGGCCCGCCCGCCTCATGCATGTGGGAGCTCAGAAAATGGCCAGCGAAAGACGTCGACTCGAGTTAGATCCAGACAAAGATGGAGCAGCGGCTGTGGCTGTACGCAATAAGCCCGACCGAATTGAATGTGCCGTTGTGGCCGATTCTAAAGTGAGAATTTTTGATGTCACTGAAGGGAAATTAGTTTTTAACTCCGGAGAACAGAACATCACAGGAGATGTACGAACGGCACTGGAAGGCACCAACGCAGCTGAGACTGCCATCAGTTTAGTGAGTGCAGCAGAAATGGGCTTCGCTATGGGTTGGGGAACGCAAAAGAAAGTACGTCAGATATTAGAAGGACAAGCAAAGGGACAAGTTGCTCTTCAAGATGTCATAGCTGAAATAGGAGCAAAAGTTAAAGCACGTGTGGATGGAAACTCAATCACTTCCTCCCTCAACCCTCGAGGAGACATCGATAAGGCCCCCTTAGTGAAGGTCTTCCAAAAAACTCCAGGACATCAATATTTGGTTCTCGCTCACACGGATGGACTTATTTTGGAAGAGGACAAAATAGAAGAACTGCTTAAACAAGCAAGAGGTGATCCTCGCCAAGCCGTACGACTTCTCAGGAATGCAAATGAAAAAGCAACGGCACTAGAGAGAACGGACCCTTCAGGCTACATCGACGACTGCACGGTTGCCGCTATGGCTGCATAAGCTGTGTAAAGCTGCAATTCCTCTTGGCATTCTTTCAGGAACTCCGCTACGATAAGCCAAATTTAAGCTTTCTCATGCTCGAGCTCACGCCCATGATGCAGCAATATCAAGAACTCAAGTCTCAGTGCAAAGACTGCATCCTTTTCTTTCGACTCGGTGATTTTTATGAAATGTTTGGGCCCGACGCACTGGAGGCCTCTAAAATTCTCGACCTCACCCTAACCTCCCGCAATAAAAAAGATGAAAATCCGCTCCCCATGTGTGGAGTGCCCTATCACGCCGCCGAAAACTACATCGCCCGCCTCACCAAGGCCGGGAAGAAAGTGGCCATCTGTGAGCAAGTCTCCGATCCCAGCCTTCCTGGAATTGTAAAAAGAAAAATCGTCCGCATCATCACGCCTGGAACGACCTACAATGCCACTCTTCTCAAGCAAAAAGCCAACCGTTTCGTGGTCGCCGTTTTCCCACAAAAAGATTATTTTGGACTCGCCTTTGCGGACCTCACCACCGGGGAATTCAAAGCCGCAGAATTACAAGGGGAGGAAGTGCTCAAAATGGAACTGCTCCGCCTCGATCCCGCCGAACTTGTGGTGCTTGAAGAACATTATGATGATCCGCAGCTGCGCGTCTCCATCCACGAATGGACTCAGGCGCCCATCTCGTCCATTCAACTTTTTGAAGAGGCTTATCCCTTCATCGCGCGCCACTTCAAAGTGACCACATTGGAAGGTTTTGGCATCGCCAGCCAGCCTTTGCGATTCAAGCTTCTGCACTGCTGCTCAAATACCTGAAAAACACCCAAAAAGAGAGCTTTGTACATGTGGATCGCATCACGGCCTATCATCGCGAAAAAACCATGCCCCTCGATGAAGCCACCGTTCGCAACCTCGAGCTTTTCAGCACCCTTCGCGATCAAGAAGAAGCTCACACGCTGCTCGCCGTTCTGGATCAAACCCACACCGCCATGGGAGGACGTCTGCTGCGCCGCTGGGTGACGGAGCCTCTCTTGAGAAAAGATGAAATCGAAGCCCGTCACGATGCTGTGGAAGACCTCGTCAAACAAGACAAGCTCAGAAGCACCCTCGAAGTCGAACTCAAACCCATGAACGACCTCGAGCGCCTGCTTGGACGACTCGGTTCCAGCAGTGGAAACGCCCGCGACCTCAAAGGGCTTGCCCTCACGCTCAAGCGCATTCCAGCCATTCAAAACACCCTAACTCAGGCCAACTCCATCTTGCTCAAAGGCTTGCAAAAAGATCTTAAGCCGCTGGAAGAACTCGCCGCCGAAATCGACCGAGCCATTGTGGACGAACCGCCGCTCCGCCTCACGGAAGGCGGGCTGATCAAACCTGGCTACCATGCTGAACTCGACGAACTTCATGGTCTCATGCACGATGCCAAATCTGCCCTCAAAGCCATCGAAGAAAAAGAAATCGCTGCAACCGGCATTAACTCGCTCAAAGTTTCTTACAATCGCGTCTTCGGTTACTACATTGAAGTCAGCAAAGTGAACCTGGGCAAAGTGCCACCCGATTACATCCGCAAGCAGACCCTTGCGAGCGCTGAGCGCTACATAACCCCCGAACTCAAGTCTTATGAAGAAAAAGTACTCTCCGCGGAAGAGCGCAGTGTGGTGCTTGAGCATGAACTCTTTCAAGAGATCAAGGGCCGCGTGCTCACCGAAGTGCGCACCATCAAACAAAATGCGGGAGTCCTTGCGCAACTCGATGTGCTGCACAGTTTTGCGCAAACGGCCATTCATCGCAGTTACTGCCGCCCTAAACTTACGAACGATCCCATGCTCGCCATTGAAGCGGGCCGCCATCCCGTTGTGGAGAGCATGACCTTTGAGCAAGCCTTCGTGCCCAACAGCACCTTTTTCGCCAAAGATCAGGAGGAGATTTTGCTACTCACCGGACCCAACATGAGTGGAAAATCCACCTACCTCCGTCAAGTCGCCCTCATCGTTTTGATGGCACAAATTGGGTCTTTTGTACCCGCCAAATCCGCGACTCTGCGTGTTTTCGACCGCATCTTCACCCGCGTCGGTGCCAGCGACAACCTCGTGCGAGGTCAGTCGACCTTCATGGTGGAAATGCAAGAATCCGCCTACATTCTCAATCACGCGACTGACCGCAGTCTCATTATTTTGGATGAAGTGGGCCGTGGCACCAGCACTTACGACGGACTCAGCATCGCGTGGGCCATTTTTGAACACCTCCACGACAAAATCCGCGGATTTACCCTTTTTGCAACCCACTATCACGAACTCATTCAGCTGACAGAAAAACTTTCTTGCGCCAAAAACTACTCCATCGACGTGCAAGAAACCGCGCACGGCGTGCTCTTCCTTCACCAGATCAAAGAAGGCGCCATCGACAAGAGCTACGGCATCGAAGTCGCCAAACTCGCAGGTTTGCCAGCTGTACTCATCGACCGTGCTGCCCAAGTGCTCAACGCTCTCGAAACCGAAAAAAGCCTCTCCACCGGCAAAGTCCCCGAGAATCAAACCAGCCTTTTTGCAGGCACCTACGCGACCCGCCGCGAACCCGGCAAACTCAGCCACCCCGCCATCGACAAGTTGAACGCCCTCAATCTCGACCGCATGACACCTCTTGAGGCACTGAATGCGCTGAACGAATTGAAAGGGATGAAAAACAACTGAATTTGCAAAACTTATCGTTATATATATAATATATATGTATTTTTCGATAAACCATGAACACCACTATTTCTATTGATAAAAAAACTCGCGACCGTGCCGCCAAACGTGCCAAAAGAGAAAAAATTTCAGTGAGCGCCATTGTCCGCATCCTTTTAACAGATTACGCAGAAGGGAGAATCCAAATTGGAACTCGAATTCCTATGCAAATAGAATCCTCAGAAATCGCTGTAGATGGAGAGACTCAAACTCTTATGGACGACGTTCTTAACACCTGGAGCAAAATAAGATGAAAGGGATTTTTCAACCCATTAAAGGAAAAAACTTACCGAGCCACTCAAAACTTATTAAGCTTTACATGACCACCATTCTTGGTGCAAGACGAGCCATTTTCTTGGTAGAAACGACTACTGAAGATGGGTTCTTCCTTATGTTTCGTTCAAAAAATGATCCAATTGGAGAAAACATGACCATTAAAAATACAGAGTTCAAAAGCACCCTTCATCACTACCTGGAGTTATTAAACGAAGATCTACTCAATCAAAATTTCGAAATCTTCACAGCATGACTTTTCCCTCCACCCCTCAAGAAGCCGCCCGTGAAAAAGCCCTCAAGCACCCATTCAAAGCGGTGGCCTTCGATGTGGATGGGACTCTCACGCATTTTGCCCGATTCACCATTCCCACTTTCATGGCTGAGGCGCTCGTAAAAATTCCCGAAAACATTCCACGAGCCATCTGCACGGGCCGCGATCTTCGCTTCATCCATAGGCAATTGCTCCACATTTGCAGTCACAGCTTAAATCCCGACGAAGAACTGAAACGTTGGTGGGTTTTTGCTGAAAACGGGGGAGTGGGTTACCGCTGGAATACGCATAAAAAAGACTTCGAACCGTGGTACGAAGTGGACTGGCCCGAGCATCCCAGTAAAGACACTCTCGAAGCCTTCGGCAAAGACAAACTGGGGTGGAGCGGCATCTTTTTACTTCGAGAACACAGCATGATTGTGCGTCACCCCGATTGGACTTACTTGTTCCCCAAGCTCACACGCATCCTGTCCAAACACAGCCACCGAAAGCTCGATAAAATTCTCGGAAAAAACGGCTGGACAGAAACGTTCATGGTGCAAGATTCTGGCATTGGAAACGTGATTCTTCCCCGTGCCAGCGGCAAAGGGAGCGCCATGCAGCGTTGGGCTAAACAACTTGGACTCAATCCTAAAGACATCCTCGTTGTAGGGGATCAACCCCGTCCCGGCGAAAATGATGAAAGCTTTCTCTGCGGCGACAACGGCACTGCTTTCTCAGTGGGCAGCCTCATCCACGCCACCTTTCCACTCCCTGTGCGCGACGAACGCGGCCGCCGTTTGAAAGGGCCCGAAGGCACGGCAAAATTGCTGGAGCAGGTGAGGTGGGATCAAAATTGAGCTGCTTTATTCCCAACTCCACTTGCCGAAGCGAGCTTGATAAGGGGCTAGAGTACCGTCATCGTATCGATCAGGTCTGTTGTCATAAAAATCCAAACTAGGAAGTTTACTGCTTTTTGCACCGCGAAACACGCCTTTAGAATACACCGCACGTTCTTCGTCAGGAGTTATAATCGTAGGCTTAGGTTGCCAGAGGGCGGCCATAACGGCCTCCTCAATGCGATAACGTTCCCGATAGGCAGCCTCTAATTCCGCGAGATGATTTTGAGGTGTTTTCTCTGCCATAGATTTTAGATTTAAAATTTGTCCCACCTGTAGTTCACGGCCTTCACTTCTCCTACAAAATCCTTAAGCAAAAGGTCAGCCACACTTTGATAAGAAAAGTGTCCCTGCGCCAGCAGCCACATCAGTTTCACTTCAGTGGCAATATCGGTCATATCTCCTGAAGGAATGGCCCCTCTTTTGAGAGCTAAAACTGCACATTCATCATTCACTTCCTTATAAGAATTTCCACCCAAAAATTTAGTGGCCACAATGACAGGGATTCCATAAGAATGAACCACCTTCTCAATGAAGGGTAGGAAGGAGAACTCCCCATCCGTTGGAACGGAACCTGCTCCATACGATTTCAAAATCACCGCCTTGCATTTACCTGTGGTTACTAAATCCTCTAGAACGCTAGGTCTTTGGCCAGGGGTGAGATCTAAACTGAACACCGTGGGGCTAAAATGCGGACTCACCTGAAGAGGAACGCTGGGGTCAGACCGTCGAGCTTCTGAAGAGAAGTGAACTCCTGTCGCCGTAATGATAGCAAGAGGAGGGAAGGCTGGAGACGTAAAGGCACGAAACGAAGCTTCGCTAATTTTAACTGAGCGCGCTGCGCGCAAAACTACATCATTGAAAGTGATCATCACCTCGCCGATTCCTAGCCGACTGGCTTCAATACAGGTCTTCACGGAATTTTCAAAATTGAAACGAGCATCGTTTCCAAACACAGTCAGCGGCAGTTGAGATCCTGTAAGCACGACAGGTTTAGAGAGGCTATTCCCCAAAGACAAAGCGAGGGCAGAACCCGTATAGGCCAAAGTATTGGTTCCATGGGTGATCACAAAGCCATCGTAGTTATTGTAGTTCTGTTGAATGAAGTAAGTGAGCCGAGTCCAGTCATCAGGGGTGATGTTGGTGCTGTCTTTGTTCGTCAAAGAAACCAACTCTATATCAGCCAGTTCGGATAAATTCGGTAGCAACGCTAGAACTTCCTCAATCTTGTCTGCTGGTTTAACAGTTTTTTCAATAGGGTCAACCACCATCATGATGGTTCCTCCATAACCAATGATGAGGATTTTTTTACGAACAGATTTATCTTCAAGATTGGAATCGTTAGACATGAGGAAAAGGAATTAAGGTGAGCTCAGTGTGACTGAAAAACATTTTTTCGATCAAACATATTAGGCAGTGGAAATTTGTATTTGACTTATAACAGATTAAAAACTAAATTAAATCTGCCTACCATACATGGGCAGCAATGCTCACAAAGGCACAAAAATGCTCATCAAAACTCTTCAAACCTTCGGCCTAGACGACAAAGAAATCGCTGCTTACTTACGTTTGCTCAAATACGGAGGCACCCCCGCCAGCACACTGGCTTACCTCTTGGCCCAACCTCGAACCAGTGTTCAAAATGTGCTCACTCGTCTTGAAAAACAGAACCTCGTGGTGAAAACCCGAGACAAGAACACCTACGTCTACTCCGCTGTCCATCCCGAAGAATTCATAGAAATGCTTGAAATTCGCAAACGTAAAAAGAACTACGAGTATCAAAAACTATCAAATGAACTTGAAAAAGTCATGCCTCAAATGCTTGGAATGATGCAAACCGACCGACACATCCCCAGTGTACAGTTTTATAGAGGTAGGGCAGGGGTCCATCAGGTGCTTTTTGACACGCTCAACTCCAAAACAGACCTCAAGGACTTCGCCAACATCGACGCCATGTTCAAGTACGTCAAAGACATCAATAGCGAATATGTACGTGCTCGAGAAAAAACCACCCTCAAAAAGCGCAGCCTACTTTTAGACACTCCTTTTGCACGCAAAACCTATGAGAGCCAAAAATACTCTCCCAAGTCTCACGCCGGTTATAAATGGATCAACAGTCAGCGTTATCCGTTCACCATTGAAACCAATATCTACGACGGGAAAGTTTCCTACCTCACTTACGTCGAAAACGATCTGATTGGGGTGATCATTGAAAACGACTACATCTACCAAATGCACGATTCCATGTGGAACCTCATTTGGGACAGCTTGCCCGATTCTAAATAATTCACCTATGACAGAGGAATTTATGAATACAACTTGCAACCTTGAAAAGCCCACCATATTACTGTATAGTATACACATAAGTATACTATGCCAAACCAAATACAAGCTCATCGCATCGCTTTATTGGCTCGCAAAAGTGAAGTCCTTTTTCACCTGAAAGACCTCGCCAACTTGTGGCAAATCAAGCAGGCTCAAACCTTAAGAATCACCATCAAACGCTATTGTGATGCCGGTCTCTTGTACCGCATTTACAGAGGTTTTTACGCCACTCGACCCCTTACCGAACTAGACCCACAAGTTTTAGGAGCCAAGGCTCTTCATACCTATTGTTACCTTTCCACCGAATCCATTTTATTCGCAACCGGCTATCTTTCACAGAAGCCACAGGCCTTAAGCTTTGTGAGCGCACGCCGAAAAACCATCCAAATAGGAGAGCAGCTCATCCTCAGCCGCCAACTCAAAACTGCTTTTCTTTACAATTCCGAAGGGGTAGAAGAATCCGATGGAGTCAAGAAAGCAACTCCAGAGCGTGCGGTGGCGGACCTCCTTTACTTCAATCCCCTCGCTCACTTCGACAAAAAAGTAGATTGGAATCGCGTCCGTGCCCTCCAAAAAAAGATCGGTTATCCTCTCACCCCCAAGCGCTATGTTGCTTCCTAAAACCAGTGACGCCGTTCACAAAGCGTGGCTCTACACCGTGCTCACCGAAATAGCCGACCATAGAGACTTGAGCCGCCTGCTTCGTTTTAAAGGAGGAACCTGCGCCGCTATGCTGGGGTGGATCAATCGTTTTTCTGTAGATTTGGACTTTGATCTCATTGATGAAAGACAGGTGGCATTTGTTCAAAAAGAGCTCGAAAAAATCTTTAAAAAGCTGAGCTTAGAAATCAAAGATAAAAGTCAAAAAGCACCTCAGTACTTTTTAAAGTACCCCGCAGCCCTAAAAGACAGAAACACTCTCAAGCTGGACGTGAGTTTTCCACCTGTAAAAGCCAACGACTACGAGCCATACCGTTTTGAAGAAATCGACCGCATCTTCCACTGCCAAACCCCTTCCACCATGTTCGCCAACAAATTGGTGGCCCTCATGGACCGCTACGAAAAGACCGGCTCCATCGCAGGAAGAGATCTTTTTGATATTCATACATTTTTCACCAAAGGATTCACCTATAAACCCGAAGTGATTGAAGAACGCCGTGGAGTAGAGGCCAAAATTTACCTCAAGGAGCTCAAAAAATTCATCCAAGAAGAGATCACTCAAACCGTCATCGACCAAGACTTAAACACCCTGGTTCCCCCAGTCGATTTTAAAAAACTACGCCTTATTCTTAAGCCGCAGGTCTTGATTTTTTTAGGGGCTAACGAATTTAAAATGGATAGTGAAGAATCTTAGCCACGAAAAAACCGGCCACAAGGACCGGCGATGTAACTATAATCAACACATCGTTTCGTCCTTGTGCGGTGCTTTTTCATAAGCCAAGCCCCTTGCCAACGCCCTAACCTCATGCTAATCTCACCGCGCTTTCTCTGTCTTTCGGCTTTGGGAATCGCCCAAAATAGACCGAAGGTAACCTTTAACCCATACAGATGAAATACGAACTCATGTTGCTTCTGAGTCCAAAACATACGGACAAGGAGCAAGAAAAACACCTCAAAGAGGTGAAACAAACCCTCACCGAAAACGGCTACACCGTCGTGGATGAGGACACTTGGGGTATGCGTGATCTCGCGTACCGAATTGCCGGGAACGACCGAGCTTACTATGTCGTTTTAAATTTCACCGGTGAACCCGCTGGAATGGCGCCCGTTCACAAGGATTTGCGCATCCAACCGGGTCTGCTCCGTTACCTGCTCGTGAAAGTTGCAGACGATTACACTCTCATGCGCTACGAAGGGGGTCTCAGCATGGCCAAAACAATCAACAAAATGAGTGCTCCTGCTGAAGAGCTCAACAAAAAAGTGCGTGCTTCCAAAAAGAAGTCAGACACTCCCAAAGAGGAAGAATCCAAGCAAACTGAAGCACTCGATGAAAAGCTCAAAGCCATCATCGAAGACAAAGATATCCTTTAATTTTTAAACTTTCGTATTATGCGAAGCGTGAATAAAGTGATCCTCATCGGTAATCTCACTCGAGATCCCGAACTCAAAAACACTACCAGTGGTCAATCCATCGTGACTTTCGGTCTTGCGACCAATCGTCAATGGACCACCTCCAGCCGCGAAAAACGCAGCTCTGCCGAATTCCACGAATGTGTGGCTTGGGCTAAGCTCGCTGAAATCTGTCAACAACACCTCCGCAAGGGAATGCTGGTCTACGTTGAAGGCTACCTCAAAACTCGCAGTTGGGACCTTGAAGACGGCACTCGCCGTTTCCGCACAGAAATCGTGCTCCAAGACATGATCATTCTTGAAAAACGTCAAGATGCCATGGATTACATTCCCGAAGGGGAAGGAGAAATGGCCGGGCCCATGGATGACGTGGAAATGGTGGCTCAAGAACCTAGTGCTCCTCAAGGAAGCAGCGGACTCTCCGCTTCCATCGAAGAGGACAACATGTTTTAACAGATTAAAATCTCTCTCAATTTATGACTAAAAAAGTTAAAGTTCAAAAGACCAAGCGCCCCGAAGTGCCCGCTCTTGTAGATTACAAAGACGTGGAACTTCTGCGCGGTTATCTTTCTGTTTTTGGACGCATCGTGCCCCGCTACTACACGGGTGTCAGCCTCAAACAACAAAAACAACTCGCGCTCGCCATCAAACGTGCTCGCGAAATGGCTCTCTTGCCATACACCAGCAAGTACTAGGCCTAAAAAAGCGCTAGTTTAAGCCATAAAGTCCCGCTCTCGACAGCGGGATTTTTAGTGCTCCGTAGACCCTTCCAAAAAAATGCATTTCGTGGTAAAATAATGAGATTAAAATACGTATGGCAAAACAAAAACAAAATTCCCCAGAGAACCTGGAGGAAAAAGCACAAAACATCAATGCGTTTGAAAATGCGCTGTTCAGGTGGAAAACGCCCCGTTATTTGCGCTACGAACGCGGTTGGATGTGGTTTGTCTTCATGTTTGCAAGCTGTGCCGGCTTGGCTTTTTATGGCTACCGCACCGAATCCCTCACCATGATGGGGGTCTTCGCCCTACTGCCTTTGGTGCTCTTGCTCGAACACCGAAAGAAGCCGGAATGGGTGGAAGTGGTGATCTCGGAATACGGCATTCGTTTTGGAGAAATGACCTTGCCCTTCAGTGGCATGAGCCGGTTTTGGATACTTCACAACCCTCCTTACCTGAACGAATTGCACGTCGAAACCGAAAGCAAAATGCACAAAGAATATGTGATACAAATGTTGAACATAGATCCAACTCAAATCCGTCAATACTTGGCCACTCAAGTGCCGGAATGGGAAGGCAAACATCTCAGCCTTTTGGACACTTTAACTCGTATTCTCAAACTGAACTGAATGACTGACAAATTTCAAAACAACCGGGAAGAAGCCGAATTGCAAAACAATCAAAAAGCCGCTCAAAAAGAAGCGGCTGCCATCGGTGGACGCCTAACGTCCATTAAAGATGCAGCCGGGGACTACGGGGCCGTCAAGAATCAGTTCAATGCGGTTTATAAAGCCAAAGCCCAAGAATTGATGCGTGAACTTGACTATTTGCGGGATCTTTTGGACCTACGTCGCATCGAAGACATTCAAAAAGCCATTTTGCAATCCTTGCACAGCCGCTGGGCACTCATCTTGGAAATGACAGAAAATGCCACCGATCCTCACCTTCAAATCAGTCGTGGGATCAACATCCTCCAGAGCCTTTCTGTGCCTTCTCTCGTTTACGAACACTTGGTGAAGCAAGGAGACAAAACAGCCGCTGCTGCTTACCTCGAAAAACTGGGAAAACGTGGAGAAGAACTGCTGCCCGATTACAGTAAAATCGCAGAACGTATTCAAAAAAATGAACTCACCCGCGAAGATGTCCAAAAACTCGCTCAACTCAGCGAAGGCTTGGGGCGGAAAAAAACCGATTGGATTCAAGAAGGAGTGTCCGTCAGCTTGCTGCGCCTGCTCACGGAGTCTCAAAAAGTCTCTTTGATAGGAGAAATAGTGAAAAAGCCCAATGCGCAAGCCATTTTAGATCCTCTCTTGCTGGGAGGATACATTCAAGTGGCGCAAGTTTCCGGCACGATAGAAGCGCGACTGAAAACCGACATGGACTCTAAAGAACGAAAGCATTTAGAAGCTTTACATGTGCATGTGCAAGATCCAAAAATGGCCCAAGCACAAGCAGAAATTGAAGAAGCCGTGCAGAAGGAAATGGCAAAAAGAGGCCAGGGAGGCCGCTCTTTCGGTAGCGTCAACCATGCACGCCAACTGCTCACTTTCAAAGGGATAGGAGGAACTTTATTGGCCATCAATGGAGCGACAGCCACGTTTGCAAACGTTTTAATGAACATTCATCAACCCGCTGAACTCTTGGGCAACCCTGCATTGGGAATAGCGATGGCTATGACTGTGGGAGGCTTGGAACTCAGTCAGGGAGTGGGAGGCTTAATGGATAAACCCACCGAAAATTTGGCTCAATGGGTTGAGAAAATCGATGATGGTGTTCAAGGAAAAGATAAAACCGAAGACCTCGCAATCCAGATGAAAAAGATGAATTTGGAAAAAAGCATTTTGCGTGGAGGGCCAATACGTAAGATTTACTTACAATTCGCCGAGCAAATCAATGCGGCTTACGAAAAGAAACGAACAGCGCTGCACAACTCCGACGTTGATATCAGCTTCGAAGAAATGGAACTGGATGGGGAAGGAATAAGCAAAGCATTCAACATTCCAGCCGCAAACAAAATGCAAGTTGAAAGCACAATATCAAAATGGGTTAAACAAATGGCAGCTGGAGAAAATAAAATGTCCGTTGAGTCACAAAAGGATTTCATGGGTAAAGCATTGGAAGAGAAATACGCCTTAGCTCACTATGCACCTTTGTCTGAAGAAGAAGAAAACAAATTGCTCCTCACCTAAAAATAAAAATGTTACTCACCGAATCTTTAAATCAATACAAACAACTTCTCGAACGTGAAATGCGTGGAGAAGCCATTCGATTGGAGCCGGGTTATGCCCAATATTATGAAGTTTGGAAAGAATCCAAAAAAGAATCTTTACCCAAACTTTCGGCGGAAGAACGCGTGGAACATTTTTCTGACGATTTGGAAGAAGAAGTGAACAAACGCATAGAAAATCTGATCGCTCACAAATGGATGAGAGTGGAGAAGAAAAAGGAATTGTACGCAGAGGCCAAACGCGGCGATTTGCTTTTGGTGAGCACAGATGAAGGGAAAAATTTTAATCAAGTCTTGAGTTTGAAAGAAGTGCAAACTCTTGATCCATTAAAAGTGCGTTTGCTTTCCTCCACTTTGATCAGCACCACGAACAAATATGAAAAAGTGAAAGAAGAACAAAATTTGCTGCACATTGCAAAGACACTGCGCGACAATCATTGCTTGGTGCAAAGAGGATTCATAAAAGAAGGTGTGGCGCATGTAGAAATCATCAATCCACGGCTGAAATCCACTGAAGTGGAAGTGGACTTAAACAGCTCCGATTCAACTTTCGATTATCGCTTCAAAGGAAAAGATGAAAAAGAAAAGCACGTGCCCGAAACTCAATTGCCCGAAGCTTTCGGTTTGGCAAGCATCGAAAGCAGTCTCGGTTTAAAGAACGCCACAAATGCCACTTACCTTCTGCAAGGATTGGATCACAAGCAAGAAGACCAATTGCGTGCCCAAAAAATAGGGGCGGTCTCCAGCTTTTTAGCGAGCACAGCCTTACAAGAAACCGCTTTAAAAAAAGCTCGAACAAGCGAGTGGCTTTGGAAAAAACAAGAGGAACAATCTCACGCACAAAACCTTCAACAACTTGTGCCGCTTTTGAACGCAGAAACCCGTTTTATTTCCAATGTTTTGGAATCTAAAAAACAAGTGGCCGCTCGCATTGCGCTGCAAAAAGCCGCTGCAACAGCTGAAATTTTAAACCAAGAAAAAAGAATGGAGACGTATCAATTGGCGAGACAAGTGGCCGCGCAAGAAAGAAGGGCTCAGTTCATCAAAAAACAAGAAGCCTATGCCCAAGCTCAAAGCAACAGAAAAATGCTCGGAGTGCTGGGAGCGGGACTCACCGGAACTTTGACGCTCAGCTTCGGAGGTTTTGCTTGGTGGATCGTTCACCTAACCACTCTTTAATATGAAAAACACACTCAAAAAAATAGGGATGTGGATAGGGAGACACAAAAAGGTGCTGCTCTTAACAGCACTGGGAATGGTCTTCATTTTTCAACCCGAAATGGCTCATGCCGAGCCTCCCAGTGTAAGCAGCGGAGACAACAGCGAAACCGTCAAAGCCGTTGCCGAAATGGTCAACTTATTTGTGAGATTTTTAAACACCTTGCTGTGGCCTTTACTGCTCATCATTGGCGATCTTTTGGATGTGGACATGATCACGGGCCCCGGAATGGAAGAACGCTTGCTCGCCATTTGGGTGGAGATGAGAAATTTAGTGAACATCGCCATTGCTTTGCTCTTGGTGGTGGTGGCTTTTTACAACGTCTTAGGCTTGGGTGGAGGAGAAGGAGAATTGGCCATAAAAACCGTACTGCCAAAAATTGTGCTGGGTTTGATTTTGGTCAACTTCACCTACGTGGGAGGTAAAGTGATTTTGGATGTTGCCAATGTGGGCACCACCATTGCTTTTGCCTTGCCACAAGTCATGGAGCAAAGCAATTCCAGTCAATTCCAAATCGATTCTCAAATTGAAACATTTCAGCAAGAAGTGTGTTACCCCAAACCCACGGTGGCCGACCAAGGCACGCCCGATGACCCCAGCGACGATGTTGTTTCGCAAGGATTTTACAGCAAAGACGATGCCCCCATTCAAACCGAACTTTTTTGTGAATTGGCCACCGCCGATTCCGATGTGGCGGGTGAACCGGACACCGATCAATACGGAGGTATAAAAGAATCCCTTAGATCGACTTATTTCAGCAATTTAAATAAGAACAATGTGGCCATCATCATGGCCGTGAATATGGGTTCTTTGGGTAGTTTGGAACTGCTCAAAAGTTCAGCCGTAGAAAGCTTTAAAGACCTCACCGTGAACAGCCTCTTTGCAGTAGTCATGTACATCATCTTTGCGATTTCGTACGTCGTGTTGGCAGCGGTACTGGTGGTGCGCCTGATTGTACTGTGGTTGGCGCTCGCTCTTTCCCCTCTTGCCGTGCTGACCTATGTGGTGCCCCAAATCAAAGAGTGGTTGGGTGGAGGCGGCGATTTCACGCAAAAAGTCATTAAACATTTGGTGGCTCCCATCATCATCGGTTTAACCATGAGCATGGGCTTCCTACTGATGGACGGATGGAGCGTGGTCACCCGCGACTCTTTCAATGCTTATTCAGACACTCAAGTCACCGAAGTCATGAGCAGCCAATTCCTCGTTTCCGGCATCGATGATTTGCCCAAACTCATCCTCGCCATTGCCAGCATCGCCGTAGTGTGGATGGGAGTGTTTGCAGCCGCCAACGACACGTATGCAGCGGGGTTGACCAACTTCATAAAAGAAAAAGGAGAAGCCGTGGGCGGCATCCTTATGAAGGCTCCTTTGCGTCTCGAAACCATTCCGTTCGGAACGAAAGACGATCCTCAACCTGTGGCTCCACTCAGTATTATGGGCCTCATGGACGACAAGATTCGGGAATACCAATACGGAAACACCGGAAAATTGGCCACCGATCGTTCCGAACTGGAAGACATTTTGAGACAAAGTGGTTGGAGCTCTCTAGTTCCAGAAGGTGGCAGCAAAGACCCCTTGAACAGTTCTCGTCGCCTTTACGACAACGCCCAAATCGCAAACAAAGGATTGATCTCGGCCAATGAAGCCAAAGAAATGGCTCGTGATCTTGCAAACATTGTGGAACAAAGTGGCGCCCTCAAAAAAGCAGGTACCCGAGATGATTATCTTAAGCAACTGACCCTCATCCAAGAGAAATTGGGCAGTGAAAACAAACGTGAAGCAGAAGAAGCTTTCCGTGATTTGCAAGAACTGGCTCGTGAAAAACTCACTGCCGATGACATCGGTATTAGAGAAATGAACCTCAACGGAAGTCAGTACAACGAATTCATCGAAGCCATGAAGAAAGGTGAAGAAGTCAAATTCACAACCGCTCAAAAAGAAGCAGAAAATCCAAGAACACAAATTAAACAAACGCCCGCAGCCGTTCCTGCCCTTATTACCGAGGCACAAAGCACGGCCAACGGTTTTGCAGGAGCTGTAAGCGCGATCAAAGGCGAACCCACGGCACAAGCTTTTGCTGAACGGGCAGAAAAAACACAAAGCGAACTCGCGAAGGCAAGAGATGCCGTAACAGCCTTAGGAACCGATTTCACGGATGAAAAGAAAGGGCTGGCTGCAATTCAAACAGAAAAGGCACAAAAAGAGACAGAATCTCTACTCAAAGACATGCAAGCGGACGCTCAAAAAAATGGACAAGCGCTCGCCGAAACAGTAACCAAACCCATTGAAGACAGCATTGCTCAATTGGAAGCCCTCAAAGGCAAGCTCACACAACTGAAATAAAATGCAAACTTTACAAAAATAAAATTTGATGCTACTATCACCCTCCTACGGTTCTCGTGATCCATGGATGGTGATTGTGAGGGGAGAGTCCGCCCAGCGTGCTGAGCTACTCCCTCCTCTCGCTCGAGAGGGCAGCATCACCCCCCAGCCATGATCCGTTGCCACAACCATTATCGGCTCACGCAAAAAAATCTCTTCCTCGGAGAAGAGATTGTGCTCTTTGCTAGAACGCCCGATGACGACGATGACGGAGGCACTCCGGCCGGCGCAACACCCATCGGTGCAACGGCTGTGCCCAAGCTCATGAGAGGAAATGAGAACAGCAATATAAGGGTACCCAAGGAAGCGCGCGACAGGGCCGAGCACAAATCAAAGCTTTGGGATGAGATGGCCCACATGGTGCCTGAACGGACCGAATATTTGCCACAGTTCACGACCGATGGAAAGAAGGTGGGACCTGGGGAAGGTAATGCCATGGAGATCATGGAAGACTGGCTCAAAAGCCTCGCAGATGCCAATGAAATCCAAAGTTACATTGGGCGCATTTCTAAGTGGGAAGAAGAACTTAAGAATCCCGAAAAACTCACGGACGACACCGCCGTGCGCTTTAAAGACCGTTACAAAGAAGTCTATTCGGAATTGATGAGCATTCGAAAGTTGGCTCCCGCGATCCAACTGCCCGGGATGGGCATCGATTACAAAGCCTTGGAAGCCAAAGCCAGGGCGCAAACGGAGCCCACCACCGCTGAAATTTTGGAAGATTTGGCCAAGTTTAAAAAAGCCTTGGTTGAACAGCGAAAAGTGGCTCTTGAACTGCTACACGAACGTGCTGTTCGTGACTTCGAACGGCGTTTAAACTACATCAAAAAGGAATGGGGAACCAATCCTCCCAAAGGTTACGAAATAGGAAAAGACCAGTGGATAGCAACCTGTAATGCTTTCTTGGAAGAGGCACGAAAGATGCCCAAATTCGATTCAGACAACCCCGACTTTCCAGAAGGATCGGCGGTTTTCGACCGCTTGAAACGTTTGTGGGGAGGGGTCAACAATTTGGAATTGAACCTAGCAAGTTTCCGCGAAGGTCAAAAAGAAGGAGGAGCCTTGAACGCGCAAGGTTTGAAAAATCGATTGGACGAAATCATCGCCAAAAAAAATAAGGTTTTCAATCAAAAAACTTACGGAGAAAAACACGATCAAAGCTTCGACGATTGGCACCACGGAATCATTAAGGATGTTTTGGCTCGCATCGATGAAGTCATCCCGCTTTACGAAAACCGTGTGAAGAACGAAGTGGGCAATCAATCAGCCGTCGATGAGTACTGCCACCTCAAAAATAACTTGGAAGAAGTCAGTGCGCAGGCAGAGGCTGATCCCAACGATGAAGCAATCAATACACAAAAAAAGAAACTCCAAAAAGAGGTGGAAGGCTTCGAAAGTCGACACCATCTCAACAAAGAAAAGATGGAAGTTTTGCAGCATTTGGCAGGGCTCAAAAGCTTACGTGGAAGCATAGAAAAGAGCGGAAACTTGGGCGAAATCTTTGAAAAGGCCATTTATAACAAGGAAACCTACCGCCCCGTAGAAGGAAACATCCCTTACCCAAAAGGCATTGAGGCACAGCTCGATTGGATTACAAAGGTGAACGTTTCCCCAGAGCAGCGCAATCAGATGTTCTTCCGTTTCAATCAAGTCTTAGACACTTTGGACAAAGACATTGAAGGGGCTGAAAACTACGTCCAAACCAAGTTGGGTGTGAATTTATTCAAGAAAATCAACACTCTCAAATACGACCTTGAATATAAGCCCGCTGAGAATAAATGGAAAATCCACTGGATGAGTGGCTTCAAAACTTACGACACTGTTGCCCACACGGTGACATCAATTTTTGAACGCAGCTGGAAGCGTGACGACCAACTCAAAGCGGGAATGTGGGGGAAGGAAGCCTTCAAGTTTTTGGACAAAGTCCCTATCCCTATAGACAGCTTAAAACCAATTCGAGAGTTGCATGCAGAAATGGCAAATGAAGAGGAACACGCCATGATGGAAGACATCAGCCATTGGTCCAAACAATACGAACACGCTTCCGTCGCTCACGTCACACACCAGATGCATGTGACCAAAAACAAGTTTGAATTCCGTGCTTGTATTGAACATCTGTGTAAGAAAGGGCTGATGCGTCTTTTGGACGATGAGGCATTCTTCAAGCAGCTCAATCGCTTTCAAACCAGCGTGAGTGTACCGGTCAGCAAATTTTGGCACAGCGAAAATCGTTTCGATTCTGAAGACGTCATTAAGAAGGCAGTTTTTGCCATGTACGCCGACATCGACCTTTTCGACACCTGGCATTCCCAAAATTCGGGAGCCATTAAAAGTGAAGGAGGCAAATACAATGAAGAATTCAGTCAAATCGCAAACGTACCTGGAGGAGTGTTCAAACTCGCCAAGAAATTACTGGATGATTACAAGCAAGACATCGCCAATCCAGCCAAACATGGTCAATCCGATATTGATCCCAACAAATACGAAGCAGCCCTCCATTATGCCATCGACAATGGGAAAATGAACGCCGAAGATGTGCTGTACCTTCTCTTGCAAGGTATAGCCTGTGGTCTTTTGTCTTTTGATCGCAGTGCCATCTTCACGGGTAAAAACAACAACTATCCCGCCATTGAAATTTTAGACGATGCCACAGAAGATGGAAATGCAAAACCCACGCTTCAAAACATCAAGGAATGGGCCAAAATCGGAGAAGATTACGACAAAAACTACAATGAATATTTGGATTGGTTCCACTCCTTTGTCATGACCAACGAAAAGGTCGTTCAGCGTGTCAACAAGGCCCAAAGCCAAGGTATGCGTTTCGACCACGACTACTTCACTGGATTCGCCGGCCACCTCAACAGTAGTACCATCGAAAGCATGCTGCAGATGAAAGGAGACGGAGGTATGGGGCTGCAAGTCACTGCCATGCAAAACGGTGCGGTGGGTATGCTCTTCTCACTCGATTCCTTGGCGGAAAGTTACGGCGATTTGGGCAGCCGTGGGGGCGCCATTTTATCGCAAATGGTGGATTCCATCATCCGCTTCGATGCCATCCTCAATGCTCGAATGTATGCCAATCAAAGTCAGTACTACAAAATCGACAACGCAACCCTCAATGGTAATCCTCGTTATGCAGGAGCTTATAAAATTTATGGGCGTGGACCGATGAGCACCGCCGATCACTTGGACATCATGCGCAAATACTTCGCAAAATTGGATGTAGACCCTGCAGGCACCAACCTATTAGGCAAGTTGTTCAGCAATCAACTGAAGACCGAAGCAGACATCCAAGCGGTCATGGTGCCTCTATTTCGAAATCATAAAAACGCCTTCGGAAAAGAAAAGACAGCCAAAGATTTCAAGACGGTAGAAGACATTTATCGCAACTTGGGAGCCTACATCGACTACGCAATTCAACAGGATTATCCTTTAAGGAATTTCTTGGGTGCTATTAAAGAAGATCATCGCAGAGCCAAGGAAGACGGTACTGGAAAGGACATTGGAAAAATCCGCGCACATGCCAAAGAACAACGCATGGCATTCAAGCAAGAATTCGCAGCCCAAATGCAGAGAAACGAAATGGAGGAACCCGATCACCACGCCCATCACGGACATGGCCATGGAGACGATCATGGACACGATGAGCATGGCGAAGCTCCTCATGGAGCTCATCCACCTGCCGCTCACCGCAGTACAGACCCTATCCCACCAGTCAGCGCCTCTCGTGATTTTGGAACTGGAGCCGGTGGTTTTTTCAATCGCCTCTACGAAGAACAATTTCCAAACTAAACCTCCCCTCTCTCCGGCAAACTTCGTTCAGAGATTTCTTTGGTCACGTTTTCAGCAAAAGCATCGAGCGCTAAAACATCCTGTTTTTTGGTGTGATAATTGCGAGCGGCCACGGTTTTTTCGGCCATTTCTTTTTCACCAACCACCAACATGTACGGGATTTTTTTAGCCTCTGCATTGCGGATTTTCTTACCCAAACTTTCAGAGCTGTCATCGATGCTCACACGAATATCTTGAGCACGCAAAGCCTCTGCGACTTCTTCCGCATAACCCAGGAATTTATCGGAAACAGGTAGCACCGTCGCCTGCACTGGCGCGAGCCAAGTGGGGAAGGCTCCTGCGAAATGTTCGATCAAAAATCCAATCAAACGTTCATGGGTTGAAAGCGGTGCACGGTGCACACAAAGAGGAGTTTTTTCCTTGCCATCGCTGTCCACATAAGTGAGATCAAAACGCTTGGGCACCGCGAAGTCAAGTTGGTTCGTGGCGAGCGTGAATTCACGTCCAATCGCAGACCAAATTTCTACGTCGATTTTTGGTCCATAGAACGCGGCTTCACCCGGAGCTTCCACAAAATTCACTCCTGATTTTTTCATCCCGTTGCGCAATTTTTCTTCAGTTTCAAGCCAGAGTTCGGGCTCATTCACATATTTTTTTCCAAGGCCTTCTTTGTCGTGCAAAGACAAACGCATGACATACTTTTCAATGCCAAATATTTCGAAATATTTTTTATAAATTTCCAGCACATTCAAAAACTCTGTTTCAAATTGTTCCGGGGTGCAATAAATGTGAGCATCGTTCATGCACATCGAGCGCACACGCATCAGTCCAAACAAAGCTCCGCTGTCTTCAAAACGATAGCAGTGTCCATACTCCGCAAGGCGAATGGGCAGTTCACGATACGAGCGCTTGCGACTGCCATAAATAAGGTGATGATGTGGACAATTCATCGGCTTCAAATAGTATTCCTCGTTGTCGAGTTTCATCGGGGGGAACATCGAATCAGCATAATAGGGGAGGTGCCCCGACTTGTGGTACAAAGTTCCCTTTGTGATGTGTGGAGTGCGCACGCGAGAATAGCTGTTGTCGAACTCCACTTGCTTTGCGAGTTTTTCAATTTCTTCCACCAGCACCGCTCCATTCGGAAGCCACAGCGGAAGGCCTGCCCCCACTTCATCCGAAATCATGAAAATTTCCAACTCTTTCCCCAATTTGCGATGATCGCGTTTTTCCGCTTCCTCCAGCATTTTCAAGTGTGCCGAAAGTTCTTCTTCGCTGTCAAAACACAGTCCGTAAATGCGCTGAAGTTGAGGATTTTTTTCATTTCCACGCCAATAGGCCGCTGCAATTTTATTGAGCTTGAAGGCCCCGATTCCCTTCGTGCTTTCGAGGTGCCCTCCACGGCACAGGTCAATGAATTTCGTTTCGCCTGCTTTATTCACATTTTTATAAAAAGTAAGGGTTTGCCCTGCCTCCGCAAATTCCGTCGCAAGTTCCACTTTGAAGGGCTGCTCTGCTTTTTTCAAAAATTCAATCACTTTTTCAGGGTCTTCTTCCATGCGTTCAAAACTTTGATCATCCACAATGATGCGTCGCATTTTTTCTTCCAAAATCTCCAAATCCTCAGGAACCAAGGCACGGGGGAGCTGAAAGTCGTAATAGAATCCATAATCGATCACCGGCCCGACCCCCAACTTGGCTTCGGGAAACATTTCTAAAACCGCTTGAGCCAGCACATGCGCTGCGGAATGACGAACGGCATACAAAGGATCTTTGAGTTTTTCTTCCAGAAGTTCTTTTTGCATAGATTAAGGGAAACCGGATGCTAAACTTATAAACACTCGGAGCGCCGCTGTCAACGAAGCCCGCTAAGACCGGTTCCCGCGCAATTTTCTACGTAGTTTCACGAATTTCAAGTACAGCTCAGGGGAAAAGGAAGAGGGAGTAGAGTAGAGATACTTTACTTCTTCACCCCAACTCCCTCATGGAACAATATAACATGACGAAAGGCATTCGTGGACTGAGAAGATTACTTCGGCAGTTTAACGAAGCTACTTTAAAGCCCTGGCAGAGAGACGTACTTAGAGAAAGAATCCTTATTTTGGATTGGTACGACCATAATGGAAAGAATAAAGCCAAGACTGCCAGGGCTTTTGAAACTTCTAGAAGCCACGTACAAAAAGCTGGTGAAGGCCAGAAAGGAAGAAGGACTGGGTGGTCTTATTCCGAAAATAACAGGACCCAATAACAAACGTGGATTTAATCTCACCAGTGAAGAGAAACAAGAGATTGAACGCTATGCAAGGATGTTTCCAGATTGGAGCCACAAGAAGCTTCACATGTTTCTTCACCAGCACAGCATTTCCACCTTGTACCGCTATTTGGCAGCAAAGGATTACTGGTTCGTAATCGCTGCCCCGGGTTTCACAAGAAACCAAAACCTAGGTCTGCTTGGAAAGTCCAAAGAAAGAAACTCCCCAAGGACTACCAAATCTTAAAACCTGGAGACTTGGTAGTCCTAGATTCCATCGTTGAGTTTGTGGACAGCGCCTTCAACAAACTGTACTTCATTACCTGTGTGGATGTGGCCACCAGGATAGGTTTTGCACTCGTAACCAAGCACCACAGTTCCAAGGCGGCCAAAGCTTTGCTGGAAAAGATGGAAGAAGTGCTCCAGACCAAGATTAAAGCTGTTTTAACAGACAACGGCAGTGAGTTCCTGGCGTACTTCCATAAAGCCTGCCAGCAGCAAGGGATTGAGCACTTCTTCACTCGCCCCAGAACACCAAAAGATAATGCGATTTGTGAGCGATTCAACCTTACTTTGCAACAACACCTCTACTGGAGAGTGGACTTAACCAGTCCCATTTACAAGATTAATGAGGTGCTCGCGGATTGGCTCGTGGAGTATAATTGCCTTCGTCCACATGAATCTCTCAATATGAGACCTCCAGTTGCTCACTACTTTCATCTATTCTACTCCCCTCGCCCCATCCCCGAGGTGTACTTGAAACTATGGAACCGGACATTTTCTTGACGAAAACCTATACTTACTTGTAATATGCATACGCTTTATGAATCACACTTTCTTTTTTAGCAGCTTTTTCTCCTTCGCCCCCAGCGAGGCTGCTCAAGTGTGAACGCATAAAGTTTATCACCCACACAGAAGCCTCGCAGGAATGCGAGGATTTTTTTAATTGATTCACCCCATCAATATGCCAGAAGAATGTCCAGGAACAGATGAACCCGCCATGGCAGCACATGAAACCCAAAGTGCATCGCCAGGAGAAGTAGATAAGATTTTAGAACGAGCCCAGCAGGCTGCTGCTGTCCTAGGCTTAAGTCAAGCTACAAGAGAAATGGTAGGCGATGCTTTCAATTTCTAAACCTAAAGACCTCCTAAATCATGAACCGACTTTATTTCTATTTTTTCACCCTCTTCAACGCGAGCTTGACCCTCGTGGTGCTGAATCGTGATCGATTTTGACGCCACTCACACTCTTTACCTCTCAAGCTCGCTCTGGCGAGTTTTTTTAAACCTTTATTTATGACTGAAACTACTCTTTCCACTATCAAGTTATGCCCCACACGGCGAATACGACTCCATGTACTTCTGGATCAAGAACTTCAAGTAGCCCTCCTCTCCAACACAGGTCGCCTACGTGAGGTGATCCAAGGTGTTTTAGCACTTCCTGACGGAGCTCATTCTGCTCCAGAGGCTTTACAGGAGCTCAATCAGACTTCCTGGTGGATTGACCTCGGTGGCAGCCACGTTCAAGGAGTGGACCTCCTGCACCAATTGAATGCGGTTCTGCTTCCTTGACTTCCCTGTCCATTCCTTATAGAATCCGCCTGCGTTCGAAGACAGTGGGCATTTCGCACCAGCGAAAAGAAGACCTACCGAGAGCAGCAGGCTAACCTGTAAAAAGGTCCAGTCCTAAGTTTGTCTCAACGCGAGTTGAGTTGTTTGAGGTATTCACCCTAAAGGGTTCATGCCTCCAACGAGGTCGCCTCCACTCTAAAGAAAAATTGCATTACTATGGCAACAACTCGCACAAAGAAAGAAAGCACACTGAAGGAACTTCGAGAGAAGTTTGAAAAAGCTCAATCGGTAGCCTTCGGTCAGTATGCTGGACTCACGGTGGAACAAGTCTCCAAGCTCCGCAAGGAACTTCGTGCCGCTGGAGTTGAATTCAAGGTTGCAAAACGCACCTTGTTTAAGATTGCCGCCAAAGAGCAGGGCTTCGAACTTCCCGATGAAATCATGGAAGGAACCGTGGGCGCCGCCTTCTCCTATGAAGACAGCGTTGCGGGTCCTCGCCTTTTGAAAAAACTCGGAAAAGATTTTGAAAAGCTCCAACTCATGGGTGGTATTATGGAAGGAAAAGTGATGACCGTCGCTCAAATGAAGGAAATCGCCGGACTTCCCTCCAAACAAGAACTTCTCGCAAAATTCGTGGGCCTTATGCGCGCACCTTTGCAAGGCTTCTACGGGGCTATTCAATCCCCTCTTGGATCTTTTGTTCGTGCTGCTTCACAGTACGCGGAAAAGAAACCCGCTTAATTTATTCCCGGCTTTTGCCGATTTAACACTCTATTAATATGGCTGACGTAGAACTCTCCAAAGAGGGTAAGGCCCTCATCGAGGCTCTCGAAAAACTCAACATTGTTGAACTCAACAACGTTGTTAAATTCATGGAACAAGAGTACGGAATTTCCGCTGCTCCTGTGGCTATGGCTGCTCCTATGGGCGGTGCCGCTGCTGGCGCTGCTGCTGAAGAAGAAAAGACTTCTTTCAACGTTAAACTCACTGACTCTGGTGCTCAAAAGATCGGTGTGATCAAGGTCGTTCGTGAACTCACTGGACTCGGTCTCAAAGAGGCTAAGGATGTGGTTGATGCGAACGGTATGGTTATGGAAAACGCTGACAAGGCTAAGGCTGACGAGGCTAAAAAAGCTCTCGAAGCAGCTGGAGCTAAGGTTGAACTTCAATAGTTTCGCCCTCTGGTCTATTCAAAGTTCAAAAACCCTCGGGAACGGGGGTTTTTGCTAAAGGGACAATTTTATTGTATAATTGCCACAGTTATCCTCGCCATGGATTTAAAACACATCTGGGAACCGATTTGGAAGAAAAATCCTGCTTTACAAAAAATCATGGAAAAGCACGGAAATGTGAGTGTTTATGAATATGTAAAAACTTTCCTTACGCCCAGCGATTTTAAACCTGAAAGGCAAGAAGAATGGCTCACGGTTTTTGCTGAACTTTTGGAGCCACGCCTAGGCAGGGAAGTGAGCATAGCAGTGACTGAGCAACTGCGAAACCTGCCCTTGGTTTCCACGGCCGATCATCACGCCCCCCTCGATGAACCCTATTGGGTGAACACCAACCTCGTGCACAGTTTGGCACAAGAGGCAGCCGGGAACGCCTACTGCATCGCCCTTTCTTTTGCCAGCATTTCTTTGAACACGGCTCTTGGTTACCCTCGAGGACTTTTGATGCACGGCGCAAAAATACCTCCAGAAAATCAATTTTACCCTGAAGAAAAACTGCTTCGCCTCTCGTATTTTGGCGACAAAGATAAAATGTCGGTGGTCTATGGTTTTCGTCCCTTTCAAAAAGAAGATTTTGAACGTCTCACCAACGCCATCCAACTCAAAATGAAGGAAGGCAACCTCTCAAATACCGATGGAATTCAATTGAAAACTTGGTGTGAGCACTATTTTCTAGATCCGGATTTTTTAAAGCAAAAAGACTATTCCAGCCAAATCACTGTCTTGAATTATAAAGCTTGGCCCAGCCTCTTTTCCGAAGGCCATTCTGGACCACGCATCGTGTACTTGGAGATTGAAACTCTGGTCGCCGAACTCTTGAAACGCGTGCATTTCAAACAGCCCGACTCACCTCTTTACAAACTGCTATTCACTCCTGAAGGGCGTGCAGCTTTTGTTCAAAATTTTGAAGGAGTACATGGAGCTTTTTGTGCGCATGAAAACGAGGGAACGTATTATTTTTGGGGCCTGGATGACAAAGGTCACCGAGTGCGGCTTTTTTTGAAGGACGACTGTTTGCATTCCGAAACCAAAGACATTTGCATCACCTTAACTCCCGAAGCGTTCGAATCCGCCATGAAAGCTGGAAAAATCTTCCCCAGCATGGCGCTTTGTTACATTGTGATTGCTTTTTATTATGGCTTACATTGCCTCGGCGGAAGCAGCCAAATCAAAGATTTGGAACGAAGCAAACAAGCCTGGATGCAAGTCTTGCAAGCCATGAACTGTCCTGCCGAAGCCGAAAGCATTTCAAAATGTCCAACTCAAGATTTAGTGGGAAGCATTGCTTTGTCCACTTTAGAGTGGCCTTCCAAGGGCCGAGCCTTACCAACGGGCATAGATCTAGCCCTTTTGAAAGAGAAAAACAGCTTCAACGATTGCATTGAACGGGCCCAAAAAATTGCCTTAAACGAAGCCCTTTTATTATACATCAAGGACTTTTACATCGATTTTTGCCAGGAACTGCCCTTCCCTGAGGAGGAGCTTCGTCCAATTGTAAGGGCCCCGGTCCTGCAATGAGGGGTTGAGGTTGCCATAAAAGGCTTTTTTTGCTATACTTATAGGAATAAATAAAAATAAAACGGTATGGCAAATGAGCTCAACCCTGCACTCGGTTCACCGAAGCTGTTTCCAGGGTTAAAAAATGCAAACGCTGAAAGCCCTGCTATGCCCCAAGCCATGGCCGGGGGACAGCTCACTGAAGAATCCAAAAACGTGTTCACAGAGCTTTTTGGGAAAGACGCTTCGCAAAAAAATGCAGCCATGATGAACACCGTGGTGGCGCAAAACGATAGAAAAAACATCTCTTATTTCGGGGCAAAACCCAAAACTCCAGAGCTCGCTTTGAAAAATTTTGCAAAGCACAGTTCTCGTCCTGGTGCCGCCGTTTTAAAAGCTTCCATTTTAGTCCTCTTTTTAGCAGCTTTTGTTTTTGGGACGCAAACCCGTTCTCAGCTGTCCATTTTTGGAGTGAATCCGGCGCTTCGCCTCGAAACGGTTCAAATGCAAGTTGAAGAATTGAACGCCGAAGTGCTCGTGCAAAAACACCTCGCCTCTGCCTTGCTCCTTGATGAATTTTCCAACATGGCGGATGAATATTTGTATGCCCGTTCTCAAGTGGAATCGACTTACACTTCTTCCAATAAACGCGAAGAATACGAAGCCTCTTCCAAAAAACTCAAAACAGAAATTGTAAGCTTGCTCAGCCAAGTCCAAACAAAATTGGCAGGAGAAATCACTCCTGAAGAAACGGTTTTAGCCGTTCAAGTGGCCGACGAACTCATTGGTCAACTGCAAGGACAAAGCGGCAGCGTGGATGAGCAAAGTTTGCAACAAGAAATACGCGATTTACAAACCACCAAAGCACTGCTTCAGAACAATGCATTCCGCAATCAAATGGCAAGTTTAGACATGACAGCACTAGATGAAACCCTCATCCAATCGATTTTTGAAAATTTCAGCACCATGAATGCCAGTCTCAACGCAACCATCAACAGCATTCAAAGCACGCGCATTGCTTGGTCGCTTTATTTAGATGAAATCGAATCCATCACAAAGCGCGTGGACCCTCTTTTCAACACCGAATTTCAAAGCAGCTTGATGCTGACAGACCTCATTTTGAAAGAAGACGGAACGGTTTCAGTTTCAGGCGTGGTGCGCACGGACGATTCCAAAAATTTCACCCTCGTTTCAAATTTGATCGATGCTTTTGAAGCCTCTCCACATTTTGAAAAAGTGGAAGAACGTTCCTACAGCAAAAGTGAAGAAGAAGAGAGCTACACCAGCAATTTCCGCCTTTCGATGACGCTGCAAACTAACCCCGATTCCGATGAATGATCGACACCAACTGTTTTTGGGTCTCTTCGTTTTTACACTCACACTGGCTCTGGGTGTGTGGCAATGGAGCGAACTTCAAGGCATGAAGGAACAAACCCAGGCCTTGCAAAGTGAGGCCAGCAATCTCACTTCTTTCAGCGAAGAATTGGCAGATGAATACAAAGTTATAAAAGTGGATGTGACCGCCGCTCGCGAAGAAACCGAGCAAGCCCTTTCTGAAGTGTTTCCCGTGGGAGAAAATTTAACGGCTCTCACTCGTTTATTTGATGATTACGCCGTAAAAAACAATTTTGAAAGCAATCCTTTTTTTATCAGTAGCATTCAATACAGCACTGAAAATCCAGATGCATCCGCGGCCACTTACCGCAGTTTGACTTTGAATCTCAACGCCACTGCTTCCAAAAAAAACCTGAGCAAATTCTTAGAAATGGTTGAAAATTCCGGCTCTTTAGAAGCTTCGGATCGTTTGATGAGCGTGCAAGGTTTGACAATCTCTTACCCCGATGAATACGGAGGCACTTATGCCCTGAAGGCCGAATTACAGGCTTACTACACCTCCGCTCTTTGATTATGAACCCAAAACTCCAAGCATTGCAGGACGCGATTGTAGGGGGAAACATCCCTCAATTGGTGATGAATGCGGTGTCTTATGCCATCGACATGCGTTCTTCCGACATCCACATTGAACCCCAACAAAGCACGGTTCAAATGCGTTACCGCGTGGACGGTTCGTTGCAACGCATTGTGGAGTACCCGCACAACATTCATCCGGCTGTGGTTTCGCGCATCAAAATCATGTCGAATTTAAAAATCGATGAACAGCGAATCCCGCAAGATGGACGGGCTCAAGTCACCACACAGGAAGGTCGCGAACTCGATTTGCGTGTGTCCAGTTTGCCCACAGTGAATGGAGAAAAAATGGTGATGCGTATTCAAGACAAATCCAAAGAAATTCCAAGCTTCGAAAAATTGGGCATCAGCGGGAATGCGCTCAAAGCCTTCACAGAGGCTCTCAGTTTGCCTAATGGAGTTTTGCTCACGTCGGGGCCCACGGGTTCGGGTAAAACCACGACGCTTTACGCCGCTTTGCAACTTTTGAATAAGCCGGATGTGAACATCATGACCATTGAAGATCCGGTAGAAATTCAAATGAATGGACTCAATCAATCGCAAGTGCATCCCGACATCGATTACAATTTTGCCTTTGGGCTGCGTACCGCGCTGCGTCAAGACCCCGACATCATCATGGTGGGGGAAATTCGTGATCGTGAAACAGTGGATGTGGCCATTGAAGCCTCATTGACCGGTCACCTTGTTTTGTCCACCATTCATACCAATTCAGCAGTAGAAACGCTCACTCGTATTTTGAACATGGGCGTGCCCGGATTTTTGATGACCGCAACCATCAACGCCATTATGGCTCAACGCCTAGTGCGCCGCCTCTGCGACAAATGCAAAAAAATCACACTCACCGACGCTCAAACCCTGGAACGGGTGAAGGCGGCGCTGAGTCATCTGCACCCTGGTGAACCCCGCGATTCTGCACAAATGGCCGCTTTGCAATTTTTTGGCCCCGGCGGCGTGGCCTGCGAACAATGCAACGGCGTGGGCTATTACGGACGCGTGGGACTTTATGAGGTTTTAAAAATGAACAATTCCATTCGTGAAATGATTCTGAAAAACGCCTCTAGTATGGAAATTCAAGAAGCCGCGATAAAAAGTGGAATGGTCACTCTCGAACAAGCCGGCATCTTAAAAGCCCTCGCTGGCATCACTTCACTCGAAGAAGTTTATTCTGTAGCTCGTCCTGAATCCGCTTGATTATGAATGTAGACAACCCCAACACGACGCGTCTCGACATTGGGCTTTCACGCGAAGACCAAGAACGAATTGAGAATTTGCGCACCGTGAATTTGGATAAAAAATCGCGCAATCCATCGACGTTTTTTAAACAATTGAATGATGCGGTCATTGGATGGACTAAAATTTCATTGCGAGAAAAGGTGACTTTTTTTCAATTGCTCGCCGTGATGATCAACGCAGGCATGCCTATCATTCGCTCGCTTTACGTTTTGGCAGATCAGCTCAAAAACCTCAAACTCAAAGTGGTGATTCGAAAATTGGCCCTTGAAATGGAGGAAGGAAAAAGCCTTTCGCAAGCCATGGAGAGTCATCCCAGCGTATTTTCTGCCGCAGACCGGGGCATGGTGGCCAGCGGCGAAGCTTCAGGAAATTTAAATGCCATTTTGAACGACATCGCTCACCAATCTGAAAAAAGTGCCATGATCATTTCAAAAGTGCGTGGAGCCATGATTTATCCAGCCGCCATTTTAATCATCATGGGACTGTGCCTCTTTCTTATTTTGACCATGGTGGTGCCCAAACTCACCGACTTATTCACCAGCAGCGGAAAAGCCTTGCCAACCAGCACCAACTTGCTTTTGAAAACTTCGGCTTGGGCTCAAGAATATTGGTTAGCGGTCTTATTGCTTTTTTTGGCCTTCATGCTCGGCCTCATTCTGATGCACCAAACCAAAAAAGGACGTTACAGCATCGATCTTGTGCTTTTGCGTCTCCCCATTTTTGGCAAATTGATCCGTGAACTCATGATTTCCCGTTTTGCACGTATGCTCGCCAGTTTGATGAAAGCCGGAGTGCCCATTGTGCGAGCGCTAGAAATCGATTCCAATGCCCTGGGCAACACCGTGTATCAACAGCGTGTGAATTTTGCCTCTCAAGACGTGGCTCAAGGGATTCCTCTCGGGGAAAACCTGAGTGGAAGCGATTTTCTTTTCCCACCCATGGTGGCTTCCATGGTGCTGGTCGGGGAGCAAACCGCCAATCTTTCAGAAGTTTGTGGGAAAATTGCAGATTACTATGAAGAGGAAGTGGACAATGCCGTGGCTTCGCTTTCCAAACTGATGGAGCCCGTCATTCTGGTGGTCATGGGAGGCATGGTCGGGTTCATTGTGGCGGCAATCATGCAGCCCATCATTTCGCTTTCAGACATTTCCAGCTCCATATAAAAGAGAGCGCTTGCAATTTCAAAGTGACGGAGTAGTATTCTTAAGAAACGTCATTTTAACCATTTACGTCATGAATCTCAGTCCTCTTCGCCGACGAGCGTTCACTCTAATTGAGCTTTTAATTGTCATCACCATCATTGGGATTTTAGCCGTCGCGCTGATCCCAAGACTCACCGGAGGTCCCGGTCGCGCCCGCGATGCTCAGCGCCAAGCCGATTTGCAACAAATCGCAACGGCCATGGAATTTTTGTACAACGACCGAGGGGCTTACCCCAATTTCTCTGGATGCGTCAGCGACATGACCGATCTCAGCAGCTATTTGACCACAGTACCCAGTGATCCTTCCAGCCGCGCCGTTTCTGCCACTCACATCAGTGGAACAGGAGCTCCCACATGTTCAACAGGTTACGCGTATGTGGGCTTGAACGGAGGATCTGCTCCGACGAGCACCTATGGCACTTACAATTCCACCGGTTATTTGCTCATTGCTGATTTGGAAACAGAAACCACACGTGGGCAATCCATTTATGGAGGAGCCACCGCCTTTGCCTTAACCTGGAATGCAACGGCAGCCAGCAATTTCAGCAGCAACTCTACTAAATTGTGTAGCAGTTCTTCGTGTACCGCGACCAATGTTTGGTTGATGTCCGGACGATGATCTCAAGCTAGAAGCCATCTCAAAAAATCCAATTAAAGCCCTTCCCAGCGAGGGGCTTTTTTGTTTGTCAGGAAATATTTTTATATTAATCAAGTCGAAATCATCTCAACAGATTAAATTCGAGGGTAAAGCCCAAAGCTTTTTGCTAGAATAAAACCCGTATGAATCCGCACGCCACTCCACGCTCCACGCGCTTGATCGTACTTGCAATTTTATTCACCTTATTTGCCTCCTTTTTGCCGATGGTTCGGGTGACGGAAGCGTTGAGCATCATTGGAAGGGCGCAATTGGAACTGAGCGGAAATCCTGGGGGAGGCTTGAATGAAATTCGTTCCGTAAGCCCGGTGGAAACACGTTACGACTTGGTGGTGATTTTAGTGGATGAAGAAATCTGGAGCAGCTCATCCAGCGGTTCGGGCTTTTTTTCATTTTTAGGCACCGCGGCTCTGAACGAAAAAATTCAACGTTATGCCGAAGACGTGCAATCCGCTTTGCCGTGGACAAAAAGCATGATCGTGACGGTTTCGCCGGGAGATAGCACAGTAGACATACAGCGTTTTTTAGAAAAATTGTATTTTGAAGGGAATGCCGAGGACAGCGACGCCACGCGCCTTGCGGGAGTAGTAGCCGTGGGACAAGTGCCCTTGCCCGTGGTGAATAAAAACGGATACCGCTTCGTGTCTTTGCTGCCTTACACTGATTTTGAAGAACCTGCCTACATTGTGGACGAAGCCAGCCAAGATTTCGTACTCAACACGGGGGCTCAAAACCTTCAAGCAGAAGTCTGGCATGGAGTCTTAGTGCCTCCTTTGGGGGGACAAGACGGGGTGGATCTGCTCGCGGCTTACTTCGATAAAAATCATGCCTTCCACTCGGGGGAGGAAGAATACATCCGTTTTGATGAAAAAGTCTTCATCGCCGATTTTGTCACGGAGAGTCACACGCTGAATTCTGTGGCTTATGGCGCTTATGAACGTTACACCAATTTGTGGGAAGACTTGGCTTACTACCGTTACACCAATGATTTGATTGAGGAAGTTTTCACCGAAATGCAAAGCACAGTGAATTCGGGGGACATGCTCGACAACGATTTTGACGGCAATTACGACGAAGAAGCCAGCAATAATATGGACGACGACGGAGATGGCCTGGTGGATGAAGATTTAGGGGACGGTTTTTTTGGGATAGACAACGATGGCGATGGTCTAGTGGATGAAGACGGCTCCGCAGATAATAACAACGACGAAGATCATTTGACCGACGAAGATCCTCCAGGGGATGCCAATGCCGACGGCTGTGCAGGGTATTGTGGCAAAGACGACAATGGGGACGCTTCAGACAGCGACGGAGACGGTTACCCCAATGGACTCGAAACAGTGCTGGGCACCGATCCTGCCGATGAAAGTGAACCTTGGAAATCGGTGCTCACCTTTTCGAATGCCGAACCTTATTCCTTCAATTTTTCTACTGCGGATGAAGCCACCGACTACTGGGCAGCAGCTTTCACGGATCAATTTTTTGCTGGAAATGGACTGGACAGTTCCTGTTATTCGAATGGCGCTTATCACCCTGAATGGGACGACGATGAAGACGGTTTCTGCGACGAAGATGGTTCCATCGAAATGCCTGCTGGAGCTTTTTGTGCGTACAACGATGCCGACTGCGACGGCACGGTGGATGAAGACACCCAAGGCTTGCAACCGCGCGCTTTGTTTGAAAATTTACCCGACTTGCAATCCAAAAAATTACTGGAAGGTTTGACTAAAAAATACGTCGAACTCTTCAGTGAGCCCCAAGGAGTTTGGAATCGAGTGGTCAGAGGCACGGGCCGCTACGAAGCTCAAGCGCTCGATTCGAATGAAAGGGCGCTCAGCGATTACGACACGCCGATTTCTCTCATTTCTAAAAAAGATGAATACACTCTAGAGTATTTGCGTGCGGTCAACGACACCCTTGAAAGTTTGACCAACGACTTGGTCAACGAAGAATTGGCTCGTCAAATTCCCGTCATTGGCATGATGGAACTCAGCGGCACCTACACTGCCGAAGAAGAAGACAGCGAAGCACAAGCCATTTGTACGGCGGGGGAAGCAGCAGATTTGACCAGTGACGCCTGTCTACAATTTTTCAATTCCGGATCCAGCGATGGAGTTTTTGATTCGGTGGATTTGCCGCACAATTCCATGGCTGAGTATGTCTCGTCCAACGACGCAGATAAAATTTATATGAACGGAACAGCCCTCACCGACATCGACAGTCCCGCGGCTTGTACCCTTTTCGCAGGGACTTATGAAGAGGACGGTCAGCTCTCGCAATTCAATGCCATGTACAGTACTGATCAGTTGGATTTGAACGTGAATGAAGTCCAGGATTACAAAAATTGTGTGCCCGAATTCGCTTCATATTTGGATGAGATCCCCGAGCTGTGTAGCGTGGCCACTGCCACCGAAGACATTCGCAATTTAGGTGGAGCCATTTCGGCGGATGAACTGGCCGAGCGCATCGGACAAACACCTGAAGAGGCCGCCTCCAATTGGGAAGTGGGTCCCGAAGCGTGTTACGAATTTCGAGAATTCACGACGTATAGCGTCTACTTGCAATCGAATGGACGTTTCAACGATTGGCTGTCTAAAAAACTTCGTAAATTTCAAAAGGACAGCGGACGCGACGAATCGGAATATGAAGAATTTTTAGAACGAGTTCAAGAAAGACGCGAAGAATGGGGACCCGACACTGTCACGCTCCGAAAACATTTTAGAGAACTGGATTTGATTTCTTCCAGCACCGAAATCACCTACACCGTCACCGACATGATGAATGATGTGCTGGGTTATAGAGAAGAGTGGAACGATGATGACATCGACACGTATTTGGCCCTGCACGATGAAGACACGCCCATTGTTATTCAAAATCCTGAGTATGGATCGGGAACAGAAGATTTGGCGAACATCACGGTGTATTTGAACAAAGCCTATCTGAGGGAAGATTCGGAGTCCTTCACTTTGGACGAAGAGGAGGCCGAAATGATTTCTTCCAGCTATTATCACAACGAACCCAACTCAGCCACTTTGAACGCTCAGGCGGCCACTTTGGCTTCGCCCAATCTTCCCATTGATGCGACGCGTCGTGTGGTTTTCATTGATGAAGCGGATGAAAGTCAAACACTGAATTATGTGAATGCGTTCGATGCCAGCACCGTTTCTGACGTGCAAAACCAATTGGACATTTTAGCCGCTGCCGTCGCAAATGTTTCAGAGGGCAGCACTCATGCCAATGACGTGGAAAACTTCATGGATGCACTGAACGTTCATCAATTGGAAGATGCCCTCACGTGGTACCGTTTGAGCATCGATGAAAAACACGATTATGTGCTCAGTCACTATTTGGGCAGCGAAGAGCCTGTTATTTCCAAGGCTCGCAACGGTTACGAAGTGGTGTCCATTATTGCCGATGGCAAGGCCGATGAAATGGTGGCTGCTTTTCATCCCGTAGACGAACAGGAAAGCGATTTGGAATTCATTTACAGGGATTTAGAATTGGCGGAAGCAGCCCTCTCGGAAGATCAAGCGCCCTCCCAACCCGAGCCACTCAGCGCCTTGAGCAACACCACTCCCGTAAACCTGTGGGAATGGTTTCCTGCCGTTGAAACTTGGCTGGGGGAACTGCGAAATTCGGTCAATAATTTTGGAACCTATGGGGGCGGAGCCGTTTGTGGAGACGCTTCCGATTTTGTCCAAGAAAATGGAGATGAAGATGGGAATGGAATCCCCGATGGAGCAGAGGCTACGCTGCGTCTGACTTTAAGCAGTGAAGATTACAGTGTTTTAGAAGCCTATGGTTTAAATGGAGACACTTATGTGGTTTCGGTCAGTGCAAGGCAAGCAGACGATTCTTTGAATGCGCTCGATAACAACACCGAAATTCTGCTGCAAGTCGTCAGCGGCACTGCCAGTGCAGAAATTTTAGGAAGTTCCATTTTGCAGCTCAGCGGTGGAGTGGCCAGTTTTTCCATTGGCGGTCTGGAACCTGGCACCTTCACTTTACAAGCCTCCGCTAGCAACCGTGAAAATGTAACAAACTCCAATCTTTTGAGTGGAACGGTGGAGGAAAAACATTTGAAAGTGAGCACCTTCATTCGTGAAAATGCAGATGGAACCGTGCAAGAAAATCATTCAGGGCAGCGCATTGAAGTCAGGAACGAAAATGGAGAAGTAGTCGCCGTTTTAAATCCTGAAAATGGTGACTTGGAATTGCGCGGCGTGCAGGCCAAACTCTTGGAAGCCACTCCAAATTTGCCCACTCGTGTGAGCATTCAAGATTCGGAAGGCAGAACCTATGGTGTTTTCTTCCTCATCCCTGAAGTCAAAACGGTTGCAATAGGAGATGGCTATGCCGGGGTCTTTGTGGAAACCTTAGATTCAAGCCATGAAGCCCTCCCCACCGATGCAGGCGTGGGCCTCTTCAAAGACACTTTGCAAATGGGCCTTGTTACCGATCATGGACAAATTGCAGTGTCAGAAGGCTATCGTTTGGAATTTGAAAATCCCAGTGAAATAAATCTGTATGAGCCCTTGTACATCACCAATTCAGCAGGAGAGCGTTTCTTCAAAGTGAGCATCAAACATTCCATTCAGCAGGGTTCTTTAGTGGAACCCACGGGCCTCTACGAAAATCATTTGAGCTTGAAACACAAAACGTGGTTCAAACGGGCCCTTGCGGCTTTAGTGATTCCCGATTACGACGCGGACGGATTGGACGATTTGGAAGAATGGGTGATTGGAACGGAGACAAATCTCTCTGACACCGATGAAGACGGCTATTTGGATGGAACTGAAATTTTTTCGGGCTACAGTCCCTTGGAAGAAGAGGAAAAATTATTCACTGATATCGATGGCTCTCATGAGGCCTATTACGCTCTGGCCACTTTGTATTTGCGAGGCATCGTCAAAGGGTACAGCGATGGCACATTTAGACCCGACAATCCCATCACACGTGAAGAATTCATCAAGATCGACTTGGGTGCTATTTGTAAGGATTGCGACAGTTATGAATCCGCTTATGAAGAGGCGCTGATGGCGCTTTACAACCAAGATCCTTTTCCGGATGAAAACATCAGTTCAGAACTTTTAGCCTGTGTCGCAGAGGCAAAAACATCAGGAATTGTTTCGGGCTATGCGGGAGGTGAAGAGGCCGGATTTTTCTTACCGAATCGCCAAATCAGTGTAGCAGAAGCGACGAAAGTTTTAGTTGAAACAGCCGGTTTTGAAAGCCGAACTCCCACGAGCAATGAAGCCTGGTACGTGGGTTATGTAGAAGCGGCACAAGAACACGATTTATTTCCTACCAATCAAGCCCTCACTCGGGAATGGTTGGAGGGAAGCATCACGCGTGCAGAATTCGTGATGATGGCCGTGAATTTGGTGGAGGCACAGGATTGTCGCGCAGTGGACAATGATGCCGACTACTTGAGCGATGTGGAAGAAACCGTGCTCTATGGCACAAACCCTCAAAATGCAGACACCGATTTGGGCGGCGTGAGCGACTTTGATGAAATCGTTCGGAGCAGCGATCCTTTGAATGCCGAAGACGATTTCCCCGCTGACACTTCAGACCAAGAGCAGGAAGATTATTCTGCTTACAGTTCTTTTGAGCATGAAGCGGGGCTCTATTCCGTTTCCTCAAACGATGCCTATGAAAGCATTACCGTGAATGCAGAAAGCGATTCAAGCGCCCCCAATGTGTATACAAACACTATACCCGCCGACGGAGAAGCCACTTTGTATGTGCGTGCCGAAATCACGAATTTGGAAGGAAGCATTTATGTGGATGACAATAGCAGTATTGTCGAGTTTGTGCTTTCCAGTTCAGAACATGGGCGCTTGGACAGCAACCTCATACAAGTGCAAGGTGGGGTCGCAGAAGCAGTGTTCAACGCTTCCCAAAATGCCGGGGAACTGCATGTCAGTGCTCAAGTTCGTGAAGGGGCTCTTCCATATGAAGGCCAGACCATTGAGGTCTATGCAGGCCAACCCACTTCCATGAATTTAGCCTTGGAATCCACCGTCCTTCCCATGGGCGGACAAAGTGTAACGGAGGCCACTTTGACTCTCTACGATCGTTTTGGAAACGTGGCCAATTATGAGACGTATTCAGTGACTTTAGACAGCAATGAAGTGACCTTGCTCGACTTGACGGATGAAGACAACGAAACGCCCGGTTACCAAATCCGCATACAAAATGGAACGCAAGCTTTCCGCGTGCTTTCAAGCGTGGAGGCATCGACAGGAACAATAATGGCAGCACTCACCGAGCAGCCCGATATTCAAGACAACATTGAATTGAATTCCGTGGAAGGACTGAATGTGAACGTGAGTCTTTCGGCTCCGTATCTTTTTGCTGGATCAGAAGGGACTCAAGAAGTGCTCATCACTGTGACCGATGCAGAGGGAACGCTGCAAACCGGTTTTCAGGGCGAAGTGAGCATGAGCACCAGCGATCCCAATCACGGTCATTTTGATGAACCGACATTTTCTTTGAGTGAAGGCAGTGCCGCCGTGACCCTGACTGCCGGCACCTTGGCCGGCAACGGAGCAGTGCTGGTAGAAAGCGCGGGTTTGCAAACCGGCAGTGCAAATTTAGAAGTGAAACCCGCCGAGATTTACGAGTTGCGCATTCGAAAAGACGACGGAGCGATGCGGGCTCAAGCAGGGGAACTAGAATATTTTTGGGTGGAGGGCTATGACGTGTACGGCAATCGTGTCACCACCGATAGCACAACCACAGGCACCTTACGGCTCACAGAAGCCAGCGCCGATTATGCCACTCTTTCGAGCGCCATTTTTCAACTGAATCAAGGCGCCGATCGCTTTGGCGTGCAAGTCGGCGAAGTCAGTGGAAGGCTCAGCATTGTGGCCAGTGCCCCTGCACTTTTGGCGGGAACTTGGGGTGGAAACATTGAATATTTCACAACAGGCGAGGAGCTGAGTGGCATGCAGCCTCAAATGCTCTATGCCAATGTTTTAGGAGCTCCTTTTGGAAATGTAAATGAAGAAAATTACGTGGCGGGTTGGCTGCTCTTCAATGAAAAACTCAAGCCATCAGCAGTTTGGTTTCTGAGCCAAAACCCCATAAACCTTTGGCTTCTGTGGATGCTGAAGGAAACATCACACTGGCCGAAGATGGACTGCTCACTCAAGTCGTGGAAGGCGCAGCAATGACCTTGCCCACGCGCATGCAATGGCGCTCTTTCCCTGACCAAATTTTGCAAGCTGAACTCTTTTTTGTGCATGGAGAAGCAGCCGTTTATGAGGCCCATTTAGTGGAAGAAAACAATGCCTACAGTCTTTTGGAAGAAGACGGCGTCACTTCGCTTTTGAAAAATTCAGGCGTGCTAGCAAGAGTGCGTGCCGATGGACAAATCGAACTCCTCGATCCCAGTCTCTACTTGATTGTGAATGCCGCAAATCAAGGCCTGAGCTTGGCCGTGATGGAGAATGGACAAGCCGTGCTTCAAGTCAATTATGAAAGAGTTTGGGAAGAAGACGTGACTTTGCTGGAAAGCGATCATGACCTCACTGATTGGTCCAGCTTGAACGCGGGCATTTACATCAAACCCACCGCAGACAATGAGCATGCTTTCGAACCCATTTCTAGCGGCAACAGTTCTTTGAGCCCTCAAGGCTTGGCCTTGGTGGATCCTACGGAAGAATTGCCCAAAGAAATGCAGGCTTCCCTGGGCTACACTTCTTTAGATCAAGCAGAAGAAGATGGAACTGTGGGTTGGGAAAAAGAGAATAAAAATCTGCTGCTATTCAGTGCTGGGAACACTGCAGGCGTCTCGAATCTTTTTTATGTTTCGGAAGTCGGAATACTGCTGGGCGACCCCACGGTGAGCTTGCCAACCGCCAATGAAGCCAACAGTTTAGGTTTCACCGAAGATGTGGGGACACTGATTTCTGCTTCCCAAGATGAGATTTTAGAGCTCGTGGATATCGATTACAACGGCGATGGACAAATGGACGTGCTGGTGGCTTACGAAGACGGACGCATTGAAGTTTTGCAAAATCACCAAGCCGCGCAGCGTTTGCGTTCTCGCGGAACATTGTTGAAAATTGAAAATGGAATCCGTTCCATCGATAAAGGGGACTTCAATGCCGATGGACTAACCGATCTGTTGATCGTCACAGAAGAATCTTGCTATGCCGATGAAATGTGCCTTTATGAATACGACAACATTGGCGGTGGTTTTGTAGCTAAAAATTTAAGTTTTTCAGACATTGCAGCTCAGCCCGAGCAAGTGGAAGTCAGCGATTTGAACAACGATGGTTATGATGATTTGGTTCTGGCCGATGAAAACATGGTTTTGTACACGGTGTGGAACAGCGCGGGCGGTTTTTATGCGGTGGATGAGATCAAAGATTTTGGACTGCACAGCGACTCCAGCATAGATTTGGCCTCTCAAATGCTCTTGCGCTACAGCGGTTTGGACAGCGGTTCCGTATCCTTACCCATAACGGTGGATGCTCGTGACACCGGCAATGCTCAATTGGACCGCTTTTTAAATGCTGTGGATACAGCCAGTGCTTTCACTTTGGAAACCGATGGAGAAAATGGGGGAGGGCTGGAGCAAAAAGCAGACACCCTTTTTGAACATGCCAATGCCGAAGTTTTCAATGATGTGTTTTCCGTCAGCAAGTCCATGTCCGATGAAAATGGAGGCACAGCTGAAGTAGGGGATGAATTGACCTACACACTCACGCTGCAAAACATTTCAGGAACAACGCTCAACAACATTTATATTTCAGACACCGTGGATGCGGTCTTCCAATTCAATGCCGAAAGTTTGACCTGCAGCGATTGCAGCGCAGTGAACCTCAGTGAGGCACAATTTGTCCCCGCAGATGCCACTCGACCTTTTGTGTTTGGCCCCCTCGACCTTGCAAACGGAGCGGATCTAACTTTGACTTATCATGCAGAATTGATGCACTTGCCGCAACTTGCTTTGATGGTGGGCAACGATTTATTTGGAGATTATGTGGACGACGACCGGCCCGATATTGGAGTTTCATTGGATGGAAACACCACCGGAGAACTGATGGTTTATTACTCCGATGGCAGTTATACAGAAACCTTGGAAGAAGGAATTTTGGGTTCCGATTTAGGAGCCATGACCGTAGAGCATGTGCATTATGCCGAAAGAAATTATTCGCCCAGCACTTATGCCGAGGAGCATGAAACCGAACGAGCCAGTCCTTTTGAAGATGCCGATGAAGACGGTGTCCCCGATTTCATGGGTGAAATGGATCCGGAATTGGGCATCCCTGTACCGGACAGCGGTTACGATGCCGTTGCCGAAGTGTTAGGGGGAAGTGATCAAGATGGAAATGGATATTATTCCAGTCAGGAAATGTTCAGCAGCGACGTGGATGCGGACAACGATGGTCTTTACGATACCATCGATCGATCCAATGCAGGCGAAGGATTGATTTTAGATCCGGCCTTGGATTTACTCGTTGGGGAGGGTGCAGAAATCGATGCCGAAGTCGCTCTTTTGGATGAACAAATTTCCGGCCTCACCAATCAAGTAGAAGAAGTTGTTTCCAGCTTCACTTGCGATGGCGGCTGTTTGGCCTTGCCGGGTAGTGTGGCTTTCTTAGCCAGTGGTACTTTTCACGATCCTTTCACGGGAACGCCTTTGGGTTACGACGTCGGTACACCAGTCTTTGGCATCATGCCCAATCCTAGTTATGTGTGCACCGCCACCGCCTGCCAAGCCACCAGCGTGCTGCGCATTTACATTGCCCCAACCACCACGCTCGGTCTCGGCCTCGGAGTCTGTGTTGCTCCTTACGCCGTGGGTCAATGTTACGCTTTCAATATACCACTTTTACAAGCCCTAGGAGTCTGTGATGCCATCAATGGATTCGTAGCGGACTCCCTTTCAAAAGCCAGTGATTTTGTAGAAGAAAATGGAACCGTGGCTTTGAATGTCCTAGGGTCTTCTGGTGGAACCGTGGCTGCCCCAAGTGGGCTTTCCAGTTCATCGTACGCAAACTACAGTCCGCCCCTTTCCACTCAAACCAACATCGACATACCCGGCTTTCCTTCTGTTTTCACAGAATGGTGGAAGGCTCAAAAAATGGAGTTTTTCAAAATGTTGGATTTGCCAGATATCACCTTCATTTATCCTGATCCGAAAAGCCTTTCTTCCGAGTTTGGTGGCATACGTCAAAGGGCCCAAGAAGAATCGGTGAGCTTGGATCAGGCAAGCAATCCCATGGTTTTGGATCACGAAATCAAGATTCAAGAAATGAGCAGTGGAATTTTAAATTTAGACAAGTGGTTGAACATGGCTCATGCACTTCCGATCATCGATATCCAAACCGAAAAAGTCTACATCCACTACCCTGCTTTGACGGAAGAAGAAGTAGAAATTTTTCAAAAAGACATGGGAGAGTGGACGGTTCGTACAAAGAGCAATTTTGCCATTTTCAAAGAGCAATTTGAATTGCGCCGCTTGGCAGGCGAAGAAATTTCTGCCGCAGAAGAGCAGGCTTATGATGAACTGGTGCTTGCGGTGGATGAGGCCATTACGGCGGTGGAGAGCAACATGGCCATTTTAGAGTCTTATAAAGACATCCCTGAGCAAATTTTGGAAATCCGAACTATGCAAGCGCAGTATGCCAAAGTCATTGTTTGTTATTTGGACGCCATCTTGGATTACACGGCTGGATATTTAAGTGAAAATTTACAACGAGTGGAAGCGTGGGCTCAATTCGTAGTCGATCTGCGCGACGTGGTGGATGGATGGCAAGTGCTCATCGATTTGTCCGCGGATTTCATGGACTCTTGTGATAAATGCACAAATCAACGCTACAGCGGTTTACAATTGCTCTTCAGCCTCTTCGTTTTCATGCCGGAATTTCCGGTGGTGGAATTGCCTAAACTCCCCGACATCGTCATCGATGTGTCTCATATTCAAGCGGGAGTAGACATCCTTTGGCCCGACATTGAATTTGTCCCGGAACGCATTGACATCCCTGAATTGCCCGAATTGGTTTTCCCCTCGGCACGATTCAACTTAGACACGGAACTGGACATCGATTTGGATATCCCGACTCTGCCCGAATTCCAATTGAATTTTGAGTTGCCACAACTTCCTGCGTTGACTTTGCCTGAGCTGCCTTCGCTGCCCCCGCCCCCCAGCATTCCAGAATTGGATCCCACTTTAAAAGCCTCTCTCGAAGTTGCCAGCAATGTTTTGAAACTGGTGTGCATCATCCGTTCAGGTTTTATTCCTACGCCAGAAAGCCAACTCAAAGCCCGCATTGAAGAAATCACAGAGCGTCCCGGTGGCACCTTTGTGGCCGCAGATTTTGCAAGCACCGTGGAATGGCCTGCCTTCAACTATGACTTTTTGAAACGCATCGAAATCAATACCTATTTGAATTTGAATGCCGACTTCACTCCTCTCTTCGATGTGATGGAACATTTGGGGGCTCAAACCGAAGAATTGAGTGAAAACACGGCAGAAGGAATTTCGGGTCCTTTACAAGATTTGGCCAATGAAATTCAAGAGGCACTCACAGGTGCCGGTGAAAACACCAGCATCGATATCGATGCAGAATTGAATGTGGATTTGGAAAGCTATGTGCATCCGGCGGTTCAAACGGCTGAACTTTATAAAGACGATCCTTTGGTGCAACAAAATTTAATAGCCTTGCAGCAAGTCATGCATTCCTTACAAAGCCAAATCGATGCTTGGGCCAAAGATTTGCCAGAAGAAGTGCGCTTGGAGGCTACCGATCGACTTTTGGCCTTGGATGATCCATTGCTGAATCGTTACGACGAAATCGCAAAAGAAAATCCCAACTTAGACCCTGAATTTTTAGCCAGCATTCAAGAAACGCCACTCGTAGGTGTATTGAATTTGAAGAATTCTCTTTTGGCGCATGTTCAAAATCTGGATGCAGAAAACACCCGCCTATTGGTCATGGACGATGAAAATTTCTTCCGAACTTTGGCTGCCGAATCGTCTTCCTCTCATTTTGAACTCGCAGCGACTCAAGAAGAAGGATACAGCACGGCAGCTGAATGGAATTTAAACGCTCTTAAAAAAACCTCCTTGGATGAAGTAGAATTGAGCACCGAAAGCGGAGCACCCGAAATAGAATCCTTGGATTTGGAAGTGCAAAATCAGGCCTTCAATACGGGGCTTTACATTTACAATGCAGAAGCAGATGTGAGCACTCGCCTCACGGCCTATGCAGCCGAAACCGACGAGACCACTCATATTTTGTTCATGGACGTGGATCAAGATGGCGATGAAGATGTGATTTATTCATTGGGAGGCGATGTCTACATCAAAGAAAATCACAACGAAAGTCCCCGTTTGCAGTACGTGAGCACCGATCCTTCGGAAGTAACGCTTTCCGAAGAATTGCCCGCAGCCGGCTCCATGCAAAAATTTGAGGAAAAGAAAAACACTCATGGAGAAAGCAGTTTTGCGTTTGGAGCTTCCTATGAAGCAGTGGGTTATGAGTTCACCATGTACGATTCCCTCGACGCTCAAGAGGCAGCTCCCAATGAAAATGTGAAACGTTTGCTTCTTTTATCGGAGGAAGAAAATCTCAAAGGAGTTTGGTCATCGGAAGGAGATTTTACTGCAGAAACTTCTGGGAACCCCGCCATGCCCAGCGTTGCAATGAGTCGATTGGTTGCCACTGCAGTGAGTGGCAATGTGCAGCTTAAAAACGGAGCCGCACGCACTTTCATTCACGACAATGCCGAATGGGAAACGAGTGAACCCGTGCTGCTGCAAACCGTGAGTCCGGCGGTCTTGGAGCTGACTTACGAAGAAAGTGAAGCTCGTTTGGAAGTCCCAGCCTACACGGTTTTGAGTTTTGGAAATGATGTGGGGCGGCGCATACGTTTAGAAAGTGGAGAAGCTTATATGATTGATCCAGACACATTTCTGACAGAACAAGATTTAGAGGAAGGCATGATGATTTTTGCTGGAGAAATAGTGGATTTAGAAACGTCAAACGCCGAGGCAACACTGTCGACTACGGAAGGAGGAGTCTTCCATTTGGATGAGGAAGAAGTCTTTGTGATGGATCGTTTACTCAGTCCAGAAAGCCCTTCTGCACAAGTTCAGCTTGAAAATGGAGCGTACTACACGGTGGGCCGGGCTCTCTACGGCGATGGCAATTCAAGCACTCTTTCTGATAATATTCTGCTCAACCCTCAAATTTGTGGCGATGATTCCGAGCCCATGATCATTTCACCAGATCGTTTGGATTTAGCCATCTTCTCCACCACTGATATTTCTGCGGATCAATCCTTCGATAGCACGAGTGAAATCATCGATGCATATTGGGATCTGGATGCCAATGTGGATGCCGATGGAGATGGAGAATTCACCAACGATGAAGAGCGTTTCGGATTGAACACCAGCATTGGTCCCTACACCGATTTAGAACCCAAAACAGTCACCCTTCACGTGGTGGATTCAGCAGGAAACATCGCTCGCAGAAGCATTGAAGTGAACTTGTACGTGCCTGCCATTGAAGTACACACGGCCACTCCCGAAGTCGTTGCAGGAGGCACCGATCCTTCCAGCCCCCATTTCCCTTTCACCTTGGTGCGTGAACGCGAAGGAACTTTAAAAGAATTGGGCGCCTACATGACAGATGAAGACGGCAATTTCATACTCCCCATGCAGAATTCAGATTTGCTTGCCGTTTATAACGCCGAGGGCCTGTCCATTGCCGAATTCAATCCCTTGACCAAGCAAGTCCAAATTTTAGATGAAGATTATGAGGTGAGGTTCATCACCGCTTCTGAAACGTGGCCTTCTCATCTTGCAGTGTATGAAAAATCCACAGGCATTGTGATGGGTAATTTTATTTTCGTCACCGATTCCAGCTTGCCGATCACTCGTTTGGGAACCCCGCTTTCAGACTATGATTTGAGCACCTTAAATCGTGTCACGGTTCACAGTGTGAACGACCCCAACGGTTATGATTTTGCAAACACTTCCATCACCGCTTACGATGAACTTGGGAACTTAGATTTCAAGCTCAGCAACACCGGGAACATCACCGTATTTGACTCACGTTACACTGTACTGCGTCGCGAAGCCGATTCGCTTGAAGATCCTTTGATTTTGGAAGTTTATGACGAAGGCACTTTGGAGTTGGAAATCTGGCCCGGCATGGACAGCACTGTCTATTTAGAAACCACCGATGATTTGAATTTGCCGGCCTCTGCCCTCATTGAAAACCATGGGTCTTCCACTCAAGACACGGAGCTTTATTTTGAAGACATTGATGCCGATGATCCTTTGTATGAAAAAATCACAGAACTCGTGCAGCGAAATGTGCTCGAAGGTTATGAAGTGGATGGCGATCGTTACTTTAAACCTGACAATCAAATCAACCGTGCCGAATTCACAAAAATCATTTTGAGTATTTTGTGCATTGTTCCTCGCGACGAAGCGGAAATTTTACCCGCTGTCTTCAACGATATTTTGAATGAATCTTCATGGTATTATCCCTATACAAAAGAGTCTTATTTATCGGGACTCATCACGGGTTATCTTGGTGAAAAAGATGCGACAGGATTGACTCCTTTTAAACCAGAAAACACCATCACCAGGGCCGAAGCGAGCAAAATTGTTTTGGAGGCATTGAATGCAGAAGGAGTGATTCGTTTGCCCGATCTGCAAAGCGACGGTGCATGGTACGAACCTTATATGGAAATTGCACAAGATTTAAGCCCCTACATGACGGGGGAAAGCACCGCGGGAACCAGCAATCATCTGCTCACTGCAGAAGAAGCTGCTCTGCCCAACCACGTGCTCACTCGCTATGAATTTGTAGAAATGTCCGTGCGCGTGCTGCAAGCCTACAATTGTTTTGCACTGGAAACTCCAAGCGATTATTTCAATGATGAAACCGAATGGCTACCCGGAATTCATGCGCTGCGTGAAGCGTGCAACACTTGTCCTTGTGTTTCTCAAGTGGATTATGCAGCAGAACTTAGACCGGGTGACTTTGTATTTGCTATAATCCAAAATGAATGGGGTGAAATCTTTGGAGTGAGCCCCTCGGTAGAAATCCTTGCCCCTTCCTCGCCATGAATCTATTTTTGAATCAAAAACGTTTTATTCAAAGCAGCCTCGTTGTGCTTCTTCTTTTGAGCTCCACCCTGTGGGTGCAAGCCGATGAGAGCAATTCTTTAGAACTGTACGGAGTTGAAGATTATGCCTGTGCTGCAAATCTTGCCGCTGCGGCCGCTCCCATTTTGGAAAATTATGAAAACGTTATGGATCAGTATATGAAAGTGGATGAACCCACGAGTGAACAATTTGAAAATGCCTTCATGCTTTATCGTTACGTCGAAGACAGCATTCAAGAAGAGTATCAAAACAACGCAACAACTTTGGGGGTCAATAAAAGTTTGTCTTTTTCAAATGAAGAACTTTCCGTATGTCGAAACATGCGCGATCAACTGCTTGAATATTCCCGCAGCTTCATTTCCATTTTTATATCCGGTGCAAGTGCATCCAAAACCACCTTTGAATTTGTGGATGGTTTAAAGTCCATGAATGCCGATTTGAAAGACATGTCTCTTTTATTTCAACGCACTTTTCCAGGTCAATTCGTAGAAATGTCCAATGCTCTCCCTTGCTACGCTCATCAATGCCTAACTCAATGAAATCTTTTTTCATTCAATACGGACCTTACTTTCTTCTCGCCTTTATAGTCGGTTTTCTTTTCCCTCGCCTGAGTGCAAGCAGTGTGCAAAGTGCCGCGATCAATTACGATGCCATGGAAAACATGGACGAAATGATTTTGGCTTTTCATACTGACATGAATACCACCACCAATCTTTATTTAGAGCGGATGTTTGAAAACCCTCAGCCCAATGTGCTTTACCCCGCCGCCGCTTCTGGATGCGACGATGAAAATTTATCCACCTATTGTCTGGCCGTGGTCTTGAACGAAAAATTATTGGCCTTTGAAACCGCAATGCTGAGTCGTAAAGACAGCCTCGCAGATTTGGATGGATCTGTTTCTTCGGAAGAAGCGACTCAATTTGCCAATCAACAAGTCTTGGTGGTGAACGAACAGCTCCAAAATGCAGAAGCCGCCTTGGACTTAACACTTTCCACTTACAACCAAGTTCAAATGGTTTATCCGCTGCATCTAGAGATGGAAAATTTCCGGGCAAATCTAGAAAATTTTCGAGACAATTTAGCAGCCGTGCGGGACGTGGTTGAACTTTATCCTTCTAAATTCAATGGAGCCAGTACGGCTCAGTGCAAATGAAGCGATTTTTACTTCTTAGTTTCGGTCTTCTCATCAGCGCTACTTTGGGCTTGAAATGGGGTGAAGTTACCTTTGCCGTAAGTCGCTCCGAAGATTTATTGCAGACCCTTTTAAATGAAGAAAATATCACGGTAACAAACAGCAAAGACCCTAAGGAGCTGCGTGCTTTGGCGTCGAATGAAGAACTGCCCTTTCAAAATTTGTATCTTTTCATGTTTCAAAACGTCAGCGACGGACCCTCAGAAGCTGCTTTGGAAGAATTACAAACGCGTTTGAGTATCGAAGCTTATCGCAATTACACAAACAATGAATTGGAACAAATCGTAGTGGAAGGCAATTTAAAGCCCATCATTGAAAAACTGGATTCCGATTCTCGAGAAGAAATTTTAGAAGAATACACTTATTTGGTGGATCTCTATCAAAATGAATTGGAACTGCAAAGAGAATTTAGAAAATTTGCCTACGAAGCCGTGGCGGATGAAATGTTTTTCAACAACGATTTGAATGACTCCGCGAACATCGACATTTTGCACGATTTGGATTTGGCGCATTACGTGCTCTTCGGTTCCGTCATTGAGTACCCAGATCGCAGTGGGGAAGAAGCCGTGGATTTGGCTTCGGAGCAAAATCCCGAGCTCACGGAGCCGGTAGTGACTTTGAGCTCAGACGCAATCAGTCCTTACACCTGTTTCGATGATGTGGCTTTGCGCGAAGCTCTCGAAGTTTATTACGAAGCCAATCCCGAAAGTGAAGAAGAAAGGGAGGGAAGTCAGGGGGGAACAAATTCCTCTTCTGGGGGAGATGTAAATGAAGCAGCAGAAGCAGAGCAAGCCGAAGACATTTTAGATGATTTGGATGAATTCATTGCCGATTTACAAGGCACCCCCGGGGACTGGAGCCGCTCCTTGCCTTGCAACGAAATTTTTTGTATCACCGTGGATCTTGTGAGCGATACGGAAGATCCCGTTTCAGAAAACAATTATGAGCCCACTTCCAATTGCGTGCTCTGTCATCTTTCTTACATCAATCAACGAATGGAAGAGACTTTGAGCAAAAGTTTGGTAGCCAACAAACCCTCTCAAAATTGGTTTGAAGATGCCACCTGTAAAGAAGCCGGTTCTCAAGTGGATTTAGACTTCAATGTATACTTGGTGCCCATGCCCATTGAATTGGACCCTGGGGATGACATTGAGGAGCGGCCTACCGAGCGCATTGCTGAATTGCAAGAAGCGTTGATTTCTTTAGGGCATTTTGCTCCAAGAAAAAGTGCTTTCGATCGTGCAACGGAAGACCTTGAATGTGAAAGCATTCTCCATTTATACGACGCAGCCGATTCCGCTGTTTCTATCGAAAAAATCCAAGAGGCCTGCGTCGTCGCTGCCGCCGATGCCCAAGCCCAAGTGGATGAAGTTTTTGAAAAACTCAATTTTGAAGCCAGAGCAGAAAATCAAAATATGCTTTACGAACAAGCCTCTGCCGAGCTTTACACCATGCTGCTGCTTTTCCAAAATATTCAAGCTGGGTTTCAGCAAAGTTACCTCACTGATGACGCTCCGCTCGCCCATTTAATGTCTAAAAATTATTGCAAATGAAAATAAAAAAACTCAAATTCCTTATTCTTTTTTGCTTGGGGGCCACACTTCCATTGATGCAAGTTTTACCCGCACCCGCTCAAGCCGCAAGCTTCACGTGCATGAACAATTACTACGATTTCATTCTCAACGTCAATTCTGAAAACTTGCGCAGCGAAAATCTAAAAGACATTTTTACCTTGGGCTACTGTCCCCTCAATGACATCCTGCTTTTGGATGATGAGTTGGACACACTGAAAACCAATTTTAGAAATGCCGCCAACGCTTGCGAATCCACTCTTATTTACGAAGAAGACTATGAACGTATCCTTATGGAGATGTATTTTGTACGCCATCTTCAAGCAGGGGAAGCCTTGAATGCAGTGGATGCCGCCCAACTGGAACAGCTTACAACAGAAAAATTAAACACTTTAAAAAAAGAAATGAAGACTGCTTTTGTGGACATAGAGCAGCGTGTGGATGAATCCACTTTCAACCGTTATTTTGAACAATGGACTTTCAAATATGAAGACCGAGTGGCCAATTATCGAAACTGTGAAGAAGGTCCTTGGGCCGAACTCACAGTCACTTGGGAAGACTTCACCGAAACCATCCAAGAATTAGATTTTTCAGTGGAAAGAAATGAACATGAATCCTTAAAAGAAATTTTGATTCCTAAAGTGGACGTGGAAGCCGATGAAGACATGACGGCTCTGGGCAATAGCATCAAAAACGTTTGGAATTATTTAAAAACCAAGAAAGAAAAAAACAGAGCGAATATCGATCCTGCCTTGAGCGTTTCAGAATTGACTGTGGCAGGAGGATCAGTGAGTTTTGATGAGGCTCTGGAGCAATTGAATTCCAGTGTTTCAGAATACGATTTGGAGCTACGCAGCGCCGACCGCATGAGTGAATACGAAATCCTATACGGGGCAGGGGGCTCCGTGCAATCCACCAACCTCCAAAGCATTATGCTAGCCCTCAATGAAGTGTTGACGGAAGTCAACAATAAAGACCTTCCCAGCATCGCTGGAAACACCGCCCTGATTTCGGACAAGCAGTGCAATTGATCGACCTCTAAAATCCGCGAGAAAGCAAAGAAAAAAACGTATACTTTTTTTTGAGTACGACAGGTTTTTTGCCCTTCACTTCGATTTCAACCGATTCCCGAGCGGCCCCCAAATCCACCATACAATAGGGACAAAGTTCTTTTTTGAGCGAGATGAGTTTGCCGCAAGAGAAGCAATTGAACAGCATGGCGAGGCGTGGAGGTTAAGGGGAATAGCGTGGCGACGCTTTGTCTTAAATGATTGTTTGTTTGAGAAGGAAATCTTCCAGATCCTCTTCACGGATCCGATAGACTCGGCCAAATTTGATGCTCCGCAGCTTCTTCTGTTTGATGAATTTCAGAACAGTAAGGTGGTGGAGCCGCAGAGCCTCGGCGACCTCTTCGGGAGTGAATAGCCGCGAGACCATTAAACTTTGTTTAACTTGGCATTACTTTATAGTGCTTGATTTCACTTTGCAATGGAATTCATAATTTTTACTGTTTTTATTTAAGTCTTATTATTTTAAATCTATTTTTTAGCATTTTATACTATTTTATATAAATTAATTATATTTAATTAAGTTTTATTAAAGCAACCAGCCTTTTTTTAAGGCATGCAAAAACAAATCAAATTCATCAAAAAAACACCTAAATCCCCATTTTTTGAAGCCATTTCCCAGTGTAGGACAGATCAGCTTTTTTAGAAACCTGCTCGGGCGTGCCTTTAGCTACAACCATTCCCCCTCCATTGCCTCCGTCGGGCCCCATGTCGATGAGGTGATCGGCACATTTAATAAGATCGAGGTTGTGTTCAATCACGATCACAGTGTTCCCGGCTTCCACAAGTTGTTGCAGCACTTCCACGAGGCGACGCACATCGTCAAAATGTAGACCGGTGGTGGGTTCATCCAAAATATAAAGAGTTTTCCCCGTAGAACGGCGAGACAATTCCGTGGCCAGCTTGATGCGCTGAGCTTCTCCCCCCGAAAGGGTGGTGGCCGATTGCCCCAAATGCACATACCCAAGGCCCACTTTAGACAACGTTTCTAATTTATTTTTCACAGAAGGAATGGCATCAAAGAATTCCAAAGCTTCATCCAAAGTCATGTCGAGCACATCGGCAATATTCTTCCCACGATAGGTGATTTCCAAAGCTTCTCGATTGTAACGGCGGCCTTTACACACTTCACAAGGCACATACACATCCGGTAAAAAATGCATCTCAATTTTTTCACCCCGTCCCCTTCGCAAGCTTCACAACGACCTCCTTTCACGTTGAAAGAGAAGCGTCCGGCCTTGTACCCACGCAGACGCGCTTCTTGAGTGTGAGCAAAAAGTTCACGAATATCTGTGAAGACCCCGGTGTAAGTCGCAGGGTTGGAGCGAGGTGTGCGACCGATGGGCGATTGATCGATATTGATGATTTTATCCAAATGTTCAATGCCCCGAATTTCGCGATGAGCCCCGGCAATGGCCTTGCTACGATTGATCACAGAAGTCACCTTTTTAACTAGAATTTCATTCACCAAAGTGGATTTTCCAGAGCCCGAAACACCCGTCACACAAATGAAGGTTCCAAGAGGCAATTCCACATCCACGTCGCGCAGATTGTGTTCCGTCGCACCTAAAATTTCCAGGTTCTTCCCATTCCCTTTGCGTCTGACTTTAGGCATAGGAATTTCTTTTTTACCACTCAAATACTGCCCTGTCACCGAATTGGAATTCGCCATGATTTCTTTGGGCGTTCCTGCGGCAACCACTTGTCCTCCGTGCTTGCCAGCTCCGGGGCCAATGTCCAAAATGTAGTCCGCCGAAAGCATGGTGTCCACATCGTGTTCCACGACAATCACGGTATTGCCAATGTCTCGCAAAGTCACAAGGGTTTGAATGAGTTTTTCATTGTCGTTCTGATGCAGACCAATGGACGGCTCATCCAGTACATAAAGCACACCCACCAAATGAGAACCAATTTGAGTTGCCAAACGGATGCGTTGAGCTTCTCCTCCCGAAAGAGTGTTGGCGGCACGGTCCAAAGTCAAATAAGAAACACCCACATGATCCAAAAATTTAAGGCGAGAAGCGATCTCTTTAAGAATCGGATCGGCGATTTTAGCATGCATCTCACTGAGGTGTAATTTTTCAAAAAAAGAATATGCTTCTGCAATGGAAAGGAGGTGGCATCGGCAATGGATTTATTTTCAATACGCACCGCAAGCATTTCCGGCTTCAGGCGCTTGCCGTGACACTCTGGGCAAAGCAAAACGCGCATGTATTGCTCAATTTTTGTACGTACGTAATCGGAATCGGTTTCCAAAAAGCGACGCTCTAAATTGGGGATTACCCCTTCAAACTTGGTTTGAAATTCCCCCTTTGAATAGCCATCCCCCGAAGAAACTTTCACTTCATAACGTTCTTCGCCGGTTCCATAGAGCACAAGTTCGATTTGTTTTTCCGTGAGTTTTTCAACGGGCAAATCCAAAGAAAATTTATGACGTTTGCTCACCGCTTCCAAAATGGCGGTGTACCAAGAAAGATGAGATGCCGTTTGAGCCCAAGGCAAAATCGCTCCTTCCGAAAGGCTGAGTTTTTTATTGGGCAAAACCAGCTCTGCATCGATTTCCAATTTGGTTCCCAGCCCGTGGCATGCTTCACAAGCCCCATGCGGACTGTTGAACGAAAAGTTGCGAGGTTCAATTTCACTCAGACAAACATCAGGATGATCTTCACAAGAGAAATTTTCTGAAAATTTCTGTACTTCACCGGTTTCATTGTCGAGGATCATCATCACACCCTCCCCATGACGAAGGGTGGTTTCAATGGAATCTGAAACTCGAGTGCGTTCAGGGTTCGGAATCTCAATCACATCTCCATTTGAAAGTGTTTTTTTCTCATTTTCAAATTTTTTCACGACCAAACGATCCACCACAATCTCAATAGAATGAGCTTTGTTTTTATCAAGTTTAGGCAATTCATTCACGGTGTGCACTTCTCCATCCATGCGGATGCGTACGAAACCTTCTTTCTTGATTTTTTCCAAAGTCGCTTCATGTTCGCCTTTTTTGCCATTCACAACCGGTGCAAGCAGCAAAACACGGCGCCCTCATCCATGGCTAAAATATGATCCGTGATTTGACTGGGCGTTTGGCGCACGATGGGTTTATCACATTTGGGGCAATGGGGCACTCCAACGCGAGCGAATAAAAGACGCAAATGATCATAAATTTCGGTCACCGTGCCGACTGTCGAACGAGGGTTACGAGGCGCAGTTTTTTGATCAATAGAAATGGCCGGAGACAATCCTTCAATGGATTCAACATCGGGCTTATCCATGATGCCCAAAAACTGACGGGCGTAGGTCGAAAGCGATTCCACATAACGGCGTTGTCCTTCCGCATAAATGGTGTCGAAGGCAAGTGTCGACTTTCCAGAACCCGAAAGACCCGTAATCACTGTGAGCTTGTCGCGCGGAATTTCCACATCAATATTCTTTAAATTGTGCATCCGTGCACCTTTCACGACAATCTTTTGGGCTTGCATTCGAAACAGGTTAAAACAGTGACCAAGAGTCTAGCATGCTATTCTTGATGGAACAAGCGTGAAAACCTGAAATCCCCTCTTATCCGAAAGCTGAGTTTCTAATCCTCTAATCATTCGCCCGTTCCACGTACTCTCCAGTTTCGGTGTTGATGCGAATCAAGTCACCTTCTTCAATAAAAAGGGGGACATTGATCACAGCACCTGTTTCAACAGTGGCAGGTTTGCTGCCAGCTTGGGCTCGGTCCCCACGCACACCCGGAGTGGTTTCCACTACCTTGAGCACCACTTTGGGAGGCAATTGAATAGAAATGGGTTTTTCATTGTAGAGCAGTGCAGTCATTTCTTTTCCATCTTGGAGGTAACCCACCATGTCCCCGAGAGATTCGAGGGTGAAGGTGAATTGTTCATAATTGTCCATGTCCATAAAGTAGGCGTCGGTCTGGTCTTTATAGAGGTATTGCACATTCTTGCGTGCCACATCCGCCATTTCAAAACTTTCTCCGGCGATAAAGGTCTTTTCCATCACGCTGCCGTTGATGAGATTGCGCATCTTGGTGCGCATCACCGGCTTACGTTGAGCGGTGCGCATGAAGGAGTTGGTGAGAATTTGGTAGGGTGCATTGTCGATGTTCACAACGGTTCCCACTTTCAAGTCGGTGATAGATTGAGCCATATTAAAAATAATGAAGTCGCCGTCATTTTAGGGATTTCCTGAAAAGAGTCAATTTTGAGAGGACTTCCACTGATGCAAATAGTCTGTGCGATTTTCCCCTACTAAACAAGCTTGAGCTTTGAGATTTTCTTTCTGTTTGAACAGATGATCCAGTGTGCTGTAACCCAGCACCAAGAAAGGCACCATGAAGAAGGTGAGATTCATTTCGAGCAAGATATTGAACAGTCCATGCAAAAGGACGGCGATGAAAAGCCCTTCGCTGATTTTTTCGGTAGCAAAAACACGATTTCGCTTGAAATGAAAAAGCGTGTGAAAAGCATTGAGAAGGGGGCGACGTTTTTTACGCATTTCCTCAGACCAAAGCGGGTCAGCAAAATAAGCCATCCCATAATAATAGCCATAAATTCCTGAGAAGAGGATGTGAGCAAAAGTGGAGAAAAGGGCCCGGAAAACAAAAGAGACGAGCAATACATCCACGCCCTGATATTCCCAAATGTAGTAAAAATAAAGAATGTTTTCGATGAAGGCAAAGCCTAAAGCCGAGATGATGGAAAATTCGATGGCATCATCAATGTTTCTAAAAAAACCTCTATCCGCTTTGCGCACCACAAGATTTTTCATGTACTCCTCAATCACACCCACAAACATGAAGGCAAACAAAGTTCCCAGCGGTAAGTACAAATGATCTGTAAAGCCAAAAAGATCGGCCTTGAAATCATTGGTATAATTGAAAATATTGGCCACAGGCAAGTAGTCCCAGCTCCATTTATAAAGCAAAATCGGCAGCACCGAAGTCATCCCCAGTAGGAAGGTCTGCAACGCTTTTGGCCGATAAACCGGATCTTTTTTATAGAAGATGAAACCCCAGATCAAGGCAGGCACACAGGCAAGGAGAATGGAGAGCGAAACTTGCATTAAGGTTCAATGAAATCCCTTAATTATAGCATAAATCCGTGCTTAAGAGAAGTTTTCCATCCATCACAGTATAAACGGTCTTATTTTTGAGTTTTTCCACATGCTCTAGGGCCGTGGTGGTGAGTATGGTTTGATAATCTTGAAGCAAATGGCCCAATTTTTCTTGACGTTTGGCATCCAATTCAGAAAAAACATCGTCCAGTAAGAGCAAAGGTTTTTCACCGCTACGAAGTTCCATATAGCGAAGTTCCGCCATCTTAAGCGCAAGCACCGCACTGCGGCATTCTCCGCGTGAACCCGTTTCTTGAAGCGAACGGCCTTCCAAGTAAAGAATGAAGTCGTCGCGGTGTGGACCCACAGAAGTGGCCCCCGTTCGAAGATCGTGCTCCCGAGCTGCCGCTAATTTTTCATCAAAGCGCTCTCGATGATTTTGATAAAAGAAGCTGAGTGTTTTCTTGCCACCCGCGATGCGTTGATAATCTTTAGGGAGAGGTGTTTTTAAAAAATCCATAAAAGCGTGGCGACGTTCCCAAAGGCGAGTGGCTTCTTCGCAAAGACGCGCATCCCAAAGGTCGAGTTCCCAGTTTTGTGCACGGCCCTCACGGATGCGTTTGAGCAGAGCATTGCGTTGATCCAAAATGCGTTGATATTGGCTGAACGTTTCCACATAACCTCCATTCAGTTGCAGCAAAAGGCGATCCAAAAATTGACGACGCAAAGCTGGACTTCCACTCACAAGATCCAGATCATCAGGAGTGAAAAGCACAATGCGCAAACTGCCCAAAAAATGCTTGGGGAGCGTCCATTTTTCAGCCTTTTTCACTTTTTTAGTCTCCGGTTCACGTTGCATATACACCTCCAATTCCACTTCTTTGCCCTCTTCTTCAATGCAGCCCTTGATGCGCCCGTGCGAACGGTCCCAATGCAGGGTTTCAAGGCTGCGACTGGCCCGAAAAGATTTGCCCAGTGCAAGAAAAGCGATGCTCTCCAAAAGATTGGTTTTCCCTTGAGCATTCAGTCCCACAAGAGCCGTGATGGGACTCTTGAGTTCCAATTCTAAGTCATAATAATTACGGAAGCCTTCAAGTTTGATCCATTTGAGTTTCATGCGTGGGGGATTTTGCCTCAGTGTAGCGGAACGATCTCACTTTACACAAAGGCCTTTTTTACCTAGAGGCTATCTCAAAAAAAGACCAGAGTGTTTAGGACGGCACTGACTTCGTGCGCGTCCTCCCCACTCCTAAAGGCAAGAACTGGATTATTTTGCTTACAAGAGCTTCATCCTCGGTCGACTTAGCTCTGCTAAGCCTCCTTCGTCTTCAGCTCTTTCAGCTTAAAATCCTCTGCGTTCTTGCTCTTCCCTTTTTTTGAGATAGCCTCTAAAATCCCAGCAGATTTCTGAGATTTGAAATGAAAAAACTTAAAAAACCCCACCTCCGAAACATTTACGACAAAGCCACTTGTTTGAAACAACTCGCTGCAGAAAATTTTCCTCGCGTGACGCTGTCCTTCTACCGTTATGTGAAAATTCAGCATCCCAAAGAACTGCGCGACCAACTTTTTCGAGAATGGAGCGCCCTTGGAGTTTTAGGAAGGATCTATCTGGCTCGCGAAGGAATAAATGCCCAACTCAGTGTGCCCGAACACCATTTGCAAGCGTTCAAGAAAAATCTCGACAGTCACCTCGAATTTGCAGAGATGTACCTCAACATCGGTCTCGAACAAAGCGAGTCCTTTTACAAGCTCACTCTCAAGGTCAAAAAACAAATCGTCGCCGACGGCTTGCCTGAGGGCAGCTTCGACCTCAGCAATGTGGGCAATCACCTCACTCCTGAAGAATTCAATGAAGCTCTCGACAAAGAAGAAACCGTCGTGGTCGACATGCGCAACTTTTATGAAAGTAAAATCGGCCGCTTTGAAAAAGCACTTTGCCCCGACAGCAACACGTTTAAAGAAGAGCTTCCTCTGGTGCTCGACGCCCTCAAAGGCCAAGAAGACAAAAAAGTCATCATGTATTGCACGGGAGGCATCCGCTGCGAAAAAGCCAGCGCGTACTTGAAACACCACGGTTTTAAAGATGTGAACCAACTGCGCGGAGGCATCATCACTTACATGCAGCATGTGCGCCAAAAGAACTTGCCGGTTCGCTTCCATGGCCAAAACTACGTCTTTGATGAACGCATCGCCGAACGTGCCACCAACGAAATTCTCTCGAATTGTGACCAATGTGAAACTCCCTGGGACTCTTATGTGAATTGCAAAAATGCCGCCTGCAACTTGCTTTTCCTTCAATGCCCTTCCTGTGCCGAAACCTGGAATGGCTCTTGCAGTCTCGATTGTAAGGCCGTTTATGACCTCCCCCTGGAAGAGCGCCGCGCTCATTACGCCAAGCAAAAAAAGAGTGACTACACGGTCTACGTTTCACGCATAAGGCCCCACTTAAAAGGCTCCGCCAAGGCCTAAAATAGCAAAATATTTGCAGGCAAACCGAACTCGTGTTAAGAATGGAGGGCAATAACCCCTGTAGCCATGGATTTCCAAGCTAAGCTCCTCACTCACATTGATGAGAAGCACCTTCTTAAACATGCATTTTACCAGATGTGGACAGAAGGGACTCTCCCTATTGAAGTGATGCAAAAGTATGCCGAACAGTACTATCACTTGGAACGGAATTTCCCCAACTTTCTTTCGGCCATGCTCATGACTTGTGACAGCGAAGTTGCTCGGGTCGCCATTTTGGACAATTTCAACGACGAAACAGCTGGTGCCAAAAATCACCGCGAACTGTGGTTGCGCTTCGGGGAAGGTATCGGAGCCACTCGACAGGCCATGAAAAACAGCACTCCTCTTCCTGAAACCCTGGCAGCCATCGAAACTTTCACTCGTCTTTGCTCTAAAAACTACCTTATTGGAGCCGCTGCCCTGGCCGCTTACGAGTCTCAAATCCCAGCCATCGCTGCCAAAAAACTCGAAGGTTTGATTGCCAACTACGGCATCACCGATGAACGCACTCACGAATTCTTTGCTGTGCACGGCAGCATCGACATCAAGCACGCCAACGTTTGGTGGGACATGCTCAAAGATGCCGACCTTTCTGAGGAAGAAAAAACAGAAGCAGAAGCCTCAACAAAAGAAGCTTCCGAAGCTCTTTGGAATTTCCTCACGGGAGTGCTCAAAGCCCACATGCCTGAAGCGCTCACCATGAAATGCTAGTATTTCCCCTTTTAACTCTTTTCTTTTATGAAAAAAACACTTTTTCTCGCCCTTGCCACTTTATTGGTTTTAGCAGGATGCAACTCTGAAGCACCCGTCACGGACCCCATACTTCCAGAGCCCGCCGAAACTCCAACACCTGAAGAGACCAGCCAGACTTTCACTTCTGAGGAACTGGGCTTTGAACTCACTCTTCCTGAAACATGGGAAGTGACCAGCACCGTGCAAGAAACCACTTGGGCCTTTGGAGCCACTCAAACGGTTTACGTGAAAAGTGAAGCCGGAATCGATATTTTTGCCATCACTCGCTTCACCAAAGCAGAGTGGGCTGAAGTTCAAGCAGCAGACGGACCCAAACCCACCGTTCTTGAAGAGGAAGGGGACTACGTATGGGCTTATGACTCCACTCAAGATCCTAGCGGAGTAGAAAGCTATGTGGCTGAACTTGCTGATGTCTTGAAAACCTTCAAAGTTCTCTAAACTTCATCACTAAACATTAAAAAGCCTCGACTATGCGAGGCTTTTTTTAGTGCCAACTTTTATACCTTTTCTACAAATTTTGCACAAAAAGCCTTTCAGCTTTCTGTAAGTCAGGAAAACTTAATGCGTTTTTAATGAAAATTTCAGAATTTTATTCAGGTCTTTGGTCTAAAGTCAGCTCACTCGGGATGAGGGCCTCGGACGGCTCCCCCGTAGAATTTGTCATTTTAACGGGAGGGGTTCAACTCCCCTGAGGTCCACCACCCGAGTAGACAAAATAAAGAGCTCCATTATGGAGCTCTTTATTTTAGGATGGTTCCTACCCGTAGAACTTGTCCATTCCATTGTAACAAAAGCCGCTCACCCATACAATAGGCCCATGACCGACCTGATGCATCATTTAAAGCTCTTCTTCAAGAGCACTAAAGAGGGTGGAGAGATACCGCTCCTCGTGATCTGTGGGCCCACCGCCAGTGGGAAAACCGCGCTCAGCCTCAAAATCGCCGAAGAATTCAACGCAGAAATCATCTCCGCCGACTCAGCACAGGTGTATCGCAAGCTGGACATCGGTTCGGACAAAGTCAGCCCAGCCGAGCGCCAACGTGTCAAACACCACCTCATCGACATTCGCGACCCCGATCAATCTTTCACCATGGCGGATTTCAAAAGGGAAGCCACTCATGCGATTCAAGAAATTTTAGCAAAAGGCAAGGTGCCTCTCATTTGCGGAGGAACCGGTCTCTACATAAGCAGCGTAGTGGACAATTATGACCTGCCCGTTGCGCCGCCAGACCCAAAAATTCGAGCAGAACTCGAAGCCGAATTTACAAAAGGAGGCAAAGAGCGGCTCTACGAAATACTCACGCAGCTCGATCCCGTTTCCGCCAGCAAAATTCATCCCAACAACGTGCGTTACGTAGCGCGTGCCCTCGAGATTGTGCTTGTGACTCAAAAACCCAAGCAGGTGGGCAAGGCCAAACGCCTCTACAATGTCTTCAAAATGGCCATCGATTGGCCTCGCGAAGTTTTATACGAACGCATCGACAAACGCGTCAATGAGCAAATTGAAAAAGGCCTGCTGAACGAACTCAAAACTCTATTGAGTGAAGGCTACAGTGAACGATCACAAGCATTTTATAAAGAATATTTCCCTTACTTGCGCGGTGAAAAACCTTTGAAAGAATGCAAAGAAGAGCTCAAACAAAACACTCGCAATTTTGCCAAACGCCAGCTCACTTGGTTCCGCAAAGAGGAAGACATTTATTGGATTCCACCGGAAGAATTTTTAGAACTCACAAAAACCAAATGAATGCTATCAAAAAAAAATGGATCTTGCACCACAATCGCAACCCCAATGAATCGCTGTGGACCGCTTTGATGAAAGCGCGTGAAATTGAAAATCCGGGCGTCTTTTTTTCCAGTGCTAAAATCTCAGACTTGCACGATCCCTTCCTTTTTCAAGACATGGAAAAGGCCGTTGAACGTTTACAAAAAGCCATCCACGCGCGAGAACGCATCGTGGTTTATGGCGACTACGATGTGGATGGAACCAGTGGAGCGGCCTTGCTCATCCACACGCTGCGCATGCTGGGGCGGAACTTTCTTATCGAGTGCCTCATCGTCGCAAAGAAGGCTACGGTTTGCACGCTCATTATGTGGAGGAACTCGCGCAGCAAAAAGTGAAAGTGCTCATCACGGTGGATTTGGGCATCTCATGCGTGGCCGAAGTGGAACAAGCTCAAAACTTAGGCATGGATGTGATCCTCACCGATCACCACAGCACCCCTTTACAGTTGCCAAAAGCCTTTGCGATCTTGCATCCGCACGTGGAAAAAAATTACCCCTTCAAAGAACTTTCAGGAAGTGGCGTGGCCTTCAAACTCGCCAGTGCCTTGCTCACAAAAACGCACAACGAAGACTGGATTCCCTACCTCACAGACTTGGCCAGCCTAGGCACCGTAGCCGATTGCGTGCCTTTGGTCGGGGAAAATCGTACTTTGGTTAAATTGGGTCTGGAACAAATGATAAACACGCGCTGGGAAGGTTTGCGTGCCTTGCTCATGAATGCCGGTGCCTGGGAAAAACAAAAATTCACCACTCACACTATTGGCTTTCAAATTGGACCTCGCCTCAACGCGGCCGGGCGCATGGACGATCCGCGATGGACTCTTCAAACCCTCTTGGCAGAAGGATTGGAAGCGCATCAAAAAGCCACAAAGTTAGAAGGCTTCAATAAACAAAGACAGGACCTGATGCTCTCTATGCAAGCGGAAGCAGAAGCCGTTTTGGACTTGAATGCTCCGCTATTGATGGCAGCAGGCAAGGGTTGGTCCAGTGGATTGGTGGGCCTCATTGCAGGACGGCTACAAGAAAAATATGGAAAACCCGCCTTCATTCTGGAAGATCAAGGGGAAACACTCACAGGTTCGGCCCGTTCGCTGCCTGGTTTTCACGCCGTGGAAGCCTTGAAACAAGCGGAAGCCTTCCTTGAAAAATTAGGAGGACATGAACTGGCCGCCGGCTTTCATCTTAAAAAAGAAAATTATCCAGCTTTTGTGCAGCATTTACAAAATCACGCCGCTGAGCAGTTCCAAAACACTCCACTACAAGCCGAACTCAAACTGGATCTGAAGTTGGAAGACAGCGATTTAACCCTCGAAAGCATCGAAAAAATTCAAAGTTTTGCTCCCTTTGGAGTGGGCAATCCAGAGCCACTTTTTCTACTCACCGACTTTGAATTGCGTGACTTGAGTCCTTTAAAAGAAGGCAGCCCTCACCTTAAATTCACCCTTAAAAAAGGCAAGGAATGCTTTGAAGGCATTGCGTTCCATCGTGCAGGTGAAAGCGAAATTTTAAGCCAAAGCAAAGAATGGGCGGTGCATTTGGAAGAAAGAGAATGGCGAGGACAAAAGAGCCTACAAATCCGGCTAGTGGAGGCTCGTTAAGCCCTTGCGAGGATGCTAGAGATGAGCTAAAATAACAGCTTATCTTTTTGCAGGGCCAAGGAGCTTGACAAAAATAGGAGAAAATTGTAAAATTACATGAATACCCCCAATGAACCTCATCAATAAAGAACAGGCTAAAGAACTGCTGCGCGGCGCGCAAAAAATACTGCTTGCCCCGTCGTCACCCCTAGATGGAGACAGCGTGGGAAGTTCGCTCGCGCTCATGAGTGTGCTTCGAAAAATGGGAAAAGAAGTGAGCGTGGTCTCTTATGACAAAATGCCCGCTGTGCTCAATTTTTTGCCTTATGTGAGCCAAATCCAATCTGAACTTGCCGCAACACGCGACTTTGTGATTTCCATTGGAACAGGGGAAGGGGAAGTGGATCATCTGAAATATGAAGTGGCCAATGGTCGTCTCAACATCATTCTCACGCCCAAAAGTGGAAAATTTTCCTCCAAAGATGTGCAATTCATCACCGAAACCCCAGACTTTGATTTGATCGTTACGGTAGACACGGGCGACTTGGTGCAATTGGGAAAACTTTATGAGCTGCATCAAGATCTCTTTAAAAAAACACCGCTGCTCAACATCGATCACCACGCTTCCAATGGAAAATTTGGCAGCCACAATTATTTGGAATACGGCTTTGCAGCCACCACTCAAATGATCACGCCCATCATTTTGGACTTTGAAAAAGAGTTGGGCATGGAACTCATTGATGAAGACGTAGCCACTCTCTTACTCGTGGGAATCGTCACCGACACTGGCTCTTTCCAACATTCCAACACCACTCCCGAAGCCTTTGAAGTGGCCGCAGATCTCTTGGACCGAGGAGCTCGTCAGCAAGAAATCATCAAACACATTTACAAGACAAAAAGCCTGGCTTCTTTGAAACTTTGGGGACGAGTGCTTTCTAAAATCGTCTATGAACCCAGCTTGCGACTGGTTTATTCCACCATCACTTTGCAGGACCTAGCAGACACGGGCGCTGCTTCCGACGACAATGGAGGAATCATCGATGAACTCATGACCAGCGCTCCAGGTGCGGAAGTGGTTTTCCTTTTGAAAGAAAAAGAACCTGGCTACGTTTCAGGAAGCATGCGAGCTCCGGGCCAACTGGCAGACGTGAGTGAAATCGCAAAAAACATGAATGGAGGAGGGCACAAAAAAGCCGCCGGATTCCGTCTGCGCAACATGAGTTTGCAAGAAGCCATCGAGGAAGCCAAAAAACAAGTGGCAAAACATCTGCTGCCCAAGCTGGATGTCAACGCAGGTCGCCTCTTCCCGGGCCTGGTGGCGCATCCTCAAACCAGCATTCCCAACCCTTCTGTTGGGGGTGAAGATTTACTACTCAAAGATTTTCGTGCACGACAAAATACAGCGCCAACTCCAAGCGGAGATTTTCTTAAAGAGGCCAGCACGCGCTTCTTCCAAGACAAGGATGGACAGCTTCGCCCCGACCCTCAAACCGCTACAGTCGAAGATGTGCTCGATCAAATGAAGCAAGCTTAAATTTGCGCAGCAATGGAATCGTCAAAGTCCACGTTGGTGGTCACTTTAGACACATCTTCATCAGCTTCCAAGACGTCAATGAGAGCCAGAATTTTTCGAGCTGTTTCTAAATCGTGAATCATCACAATGTCTTTGGGCTTCCACAACAGTTCAGCTTTTTCAACCTTGAATCCCTTATCTTCCAAAGCTTTACGCACCTTGCCCAATTGTTCCACTGGGGCATAAACTTCAAAAGCTTCATCGGCTTCGGCTAAATCGTCCGCACCCGCATCAATGAGTTCGAGCTCAATATCATCGCCGGTTTTGCCCCCGGTATTCACACGGAAAAAAGCTTTTTTTTCAAACTTCCAAGAAACACTGCCCGAGGAACCTATGTTGCCCCCATTCTTTGTGAGGGCGGTGCGCAAATTGGCAAAAGCTCGATTGGTATTGTCGGTCACAGTATCGATCAAAATGGCACAGCCTTCGGGTCCGAAACCTTCATAAGTGGCTTCTTCAAACGCGGCTCCTTCCTTATCTTCACCCGTACCTTTTTTAATAGCACGTTCAATATTGGCATTCGGCACATTGTCTTCTTTAGCTCGATCAATGGCCGCACGCAGATTGGAATTCATATCGGGGTCACCCCCCGCTCGCGCTGCAATCGCAATCAAACGAGCATGCATGGTGAATGCCTTTCCACGCACTCCATCGGTCAGCGCTTTTTGTCGCTTAATATTGGCAAAATGACTGTGTCGAGCCATGAGTTAAAGTTGAATGGCTTGGGCAATTTTTTCAGCCACCCCCTCCTCAAAAGGGCTGGGGATGATTTTTTCAGGGTGAGGGTCTTTCACCAAGCTTGCCAAGGCTTCTGCCGCACGCAAAAACATGGCATTGGTGAAACTGTGAATGCGAGCATCCAAAGCACCCCGAAAAATTCCAGGAAAAACCAAAACATTGTTCAATTGATTGGTGGAATCACTTCGGCCTGTGGCCGTGATCAGGGCCCCTGCTGCCCGAGCCTCTTCTTCTGTGATTTCCGGCACGGGATTCGCCATGGCAAATACGATGGCTTTTTCAGCCATGCTGTGCACCATTTCAGAGCTCACCAAACCCGCCTTAGACACACCAATGAGCACATCCGCCCCCACCATCACTTCGGTCAAAGCGCCGCTTTTTTTATGAGGATTGCTACGACGAGCCATGGCTTCCTTTGCGGAGTTCATTCCTTTGCGGCCCTCCACAAGAGCTCCTTGAGTGTCGACGAGCACAATATTTGTAAAACCATATTCCAAAAGCAAATCGGTGATAGCAATACCCGCCGCTCCCGCCCCGTTCACAACAATCGAAATGTCCTCGTTTTTTTCAACCACTTTCAAGGCATTGATGAGCCCCGCCAAAACCACAATGGCCGTGCCATGTTGATCGTCATGAAAAACAGGGATCTTCAAACGCGCCTTCAATTTTTCTTCAATTTCAAAACAGCGAGGCGCGGAAATATCCTCCAAATTGATCCCACCAAATCCATCGGCAATATTGCAAACCAGTTCCACAATTTCATCCACATTTTGAGTTTTAACCACAATGGGATACGCATCCACATCCGCAAAAGTTTTAAAGAGCAGAGCCTTGCCTTCCATCACCGGGTAAGCCCCCGCACTTCCAATGTTTCCCAAGCCTAGAACCGCACTTCCATCGCTCACTACGGCCACCGTATTGCCCTTGGGACTGAGTTCATACATGCGCTCAGCATTTTCAGCCAAAGCCAAAGAAACAGCGCCCACTCCAGGAGTGTAAGCGGTGCTCAAATCCTGTTTATTCTTCACAGGCACTTTGGCATAAACGCCCAATTTACCTTTATGCTCACGGTGTAAAGCCAAAGAAGCGGCATCAAAGTCACTGCTCATCGTTGGGAACTAAGTCAGAAGGAATTTCAGTGGGGCCACTGGAATAAGGTTCTTCACTGGGCTCGGCATTCTCGTCATCTGGGACACTTGGATTTTCTTCATCCATCATTTCCATAAGATCATTTTCATCTTCCACAGGGGCCTCAGAAGAGCAGCCACTGAGCAGCAAAACCAGCGTAGAAAGCATCAATAGGTTTTTCATAAAAGGAGTTAAAAAGCAGAAGTTTTTCCGTCACGAATGTCCAAAAGGACATCGTAGGAACGCTCATATTTTATCGTGAGTTGGGCGCTGGGGGAATAGTAATAATCCACAGGCCCGGTACCGACGCCGATGCTATCTGTTTCAAAGAGTTCCCAATCTGAAAGTAGGGCCATCATGTCCATACCCACGCCATCCACTTGAATGGCCGCTCGCAAATCCTCCACAATTTCGTCCAAAGTTTGATTCGTGGCCCCCGAAGTGCTGTATTCCAAACTCATGACCATGGCCTCCATATGAGCTTCCAAATAAGGCCCATAAGCTCCATCTCCACGCAAAGCGACCAAATTCACCAAGGTTTCATTGGGCAAATAAACGTACCATTCTTTATAAAACAAGCCGTCCTCATGCTCCACAATCAATGCCTCATGGCCGCTCACTTCTGTTCGACGCGTGGGCCAACTGGAATTCAAAGCAACGGAATCGAAAAGCTCTTCGGCACTTTGTCCTTCATGATTGGCATAACGAGTCATCAGCAAGCTGCCGCCATTTTCATAAGGAGTGAGCAAACTCACCTGTCCATGGGCGGAATCCAGCAAAAAAACAGCCCCCACTCCTTCTTGTTTGTAACCCCATTCAAAAGGCACTTTTAAGGTGATATTGACGGTAGGGAAGTCCACGCGTAGCCAATGGCGCGCTTCGTCATAAGGTCTGCCCTCCGCATTCGACACTTGCAGTCTATACACCATCTCGGCAATTTCCGCTCGACTCAAAGCGGCCTCCCCATGCCATAGTCCATCCGTTTGAGGAGTGATCACATTTTTTTCTTTAGCCAAAGCTGCGTAACTCGCAAACCAAACATCCGTGCTCACATCCAAAAAAGGAGAGGAATTCGGGGAACTCGCCGTAAGTCCCGCCGCCAAAGTCAGCATTTTCATGGCTTCCGCCCGATTCACACTTTGCTCCGGTTTAAAAGTGCCATCGGAATAACCGCTCACAATGCCTTCTTGTACAGCACTGCCCACCCATTCCGCATACCAAGCGTCACTTTCCACGTCGCTGAAATTCAGCTCCACTCCCGTCTGAGGAGCCACGCCCATGCCCATCAAAAACATTTTAAGCGCCTCCGCCCGATTCACTTCTTGATCAGGTTTAAAAGTGCCATCGCTATACCCCTGCAAAATGTCTTGTTCCACCAGACTCGTGATGGCAGCATAATGCGTATTTGAAGCACTCACATCCGAAAAATCCGCATAAGAAAGGGGAGCTGAAACAAAACTCAAAACCACAGCGGCGAGGAGGGATTGACGAATCTTCATATTAATGGTAAAACAAAAGCTAATATTATTTTCTCATACCCATGGCTCGCGTTCAACCACAATTACCTGATTGGGAACAAGTTAAGAAGGATTTTGATGGCATGATGAGAACAGCAGTAGAAATCCTCCCCACAAATTTTTCAGAAGAAGATTTTAAAAAATTACTGCTTTATGTAGGCTACGATAAAAGATTGGAAATAAGCCTATTCATTGCGGGAATATGGTCAAGAATCACTGAGGTAAAGAGCGTGGGTCTTGAGCCAGAGCAAGTGAAGGATGCGTTGGAATCGCTTGCTTATTTGGGAAATGGTTGGTCTCTGCCACAAGAACAAACGGCAGCAGCTCTTAATCTTCAATCCCCTTTCTTCCCTGGAGGGTTAAACTTAAATAACTGTAACTTCAATAATGTGGTTTTGAAAGGAACTGTTGCAGGAAGAATAAATTTAGATGGTGCGAATATTGGGAATGTTCGGTTATGGGGTACAAAAACAACCGGGATTTCTATCCGTGGTTTTAACGGCACACTCGATATAGAGGACAGTCATGTGGGATTCATGGATATGCAGAATAGTTCAGCCAATGTAAGTCTAAAAGGATCTTCCGTAGGTACACTAAATAGAAGAGGGTACAAGGGAGTTTTGACCTCAGAGGGAAGCGATGTCCAGAAAGTAATCAATGAGGAATATCCTGGTTTTTGGGCTCAGGTCAAAAAACGGTGGACTTGATCCCCTAAAACGAAATCTCCCCAGGACTGTAAGTGTCCAAATTTTCCTTACCAATCAGTTGAACCACTTCTTTCACGGCCTCGCTCATGGGCACGGAACGCTGCTGCCCCTTGGCCATATCGCGAATGATCACCACGCCCTCTCTCACTTCCGTAGCTCCTAAAATCAAGCAATAAGGGACCGCAAACTTATCCGCCAAACGCAGTTGAGCCTTCATGCTGCCCTTTCCAAGCGCTCCGACAGTACGTATTCCAGCCTCACGCAGTTCATCGATGAGTCGCAACGCCTTCTTTTTGGCTTCGTCCCCGAGTTGAGCCACAAAAATATGCACTTCGTCTTTGGAAGGCACTTTGACATTGTTGGCTTTCATTTGATTGATGAGTCGTTCGATGCCCAAAGCAAAACCCACTGCTGGAGTTTCGGGTCCACCCATGAGTTCCACAAGTCCGTCGTAACGTCCTCCACCCCCCACAGCATTTTGAGCCCCCACTTCGCTGTCCCAAAATTCAAACACCGTTTGAGTGTAGTAATCCAAACCGCGCACCAATTGAGGATTTTCGTTGTATTGAATGCCGAGTTCATCCAAAAACTCCTTCACTAAACTGTGAAAAGTGGCATCTTCAGGAGTGCGATAATCTGCAAACTGCGGAGCCATTTGTGCTAAAATACGACAATCTTCCACTTTACAATCCAAAAGTCGAAGAGGATTGCTTGTCAGACGACGCTGACAATCTTCACATAAACTGCGTTCTTTACCTGCATAATAATTCAAAAGAGCGTCTTTGTATTTTTCCCGGCTTTTTTGAGAACCGATGTTGTTGATTTGCAAACTGATCTTTTTGTCAATTCCCAAGTCTTTAAACATTTTATAAGCCAAGAAAATGCATTGCACATCCAAAGCCGGATCACTCTCTCCAATCACCTCAGCTCCAATTTGCCAAAACATGCGATAACGCCCTTTTTGAGGGCGGTCATAACGGAAATGAGGTTCAATGTAATAGAGTTCTACCGGTTGAGGCCATTCGCGCATGCCGTGTTGAATATAGGCCCGCACAGCCCCAGCCGTACCCTCGGGTTTGAGCGTCAGACTGCGTCCGCTGCGATCTTCAAAGGTGTACATTTCTTTAGAAACAATGTCGGTGTCCGTTCCCACTCCGCGTTGAAAAACTTCCGTGTGCTCCAAAACTGGAGTCGTGACGCGGCGAAAACCCGCCTGACGGAAACGATGCCTAGCCACTTTTTTAATGAACGTGAAATATTCATGATCCTTAGGAAGGATGTCGTGAATACCCGTAGGAGTTTGCATCTTCTGAAACTTATCAGAAGCTCCTGCGGAGGCGGCGAGCTCATCGGACATAAGAAAGAGATAAAAAGATTAAAACCACAATTGCCCTCAATCATACCCTCTTTTCAGGTTAGAGCAAGGGGCAATTCTTTTTGTGAAGAGAAATACGCTGCAGCCCCAATCATCGCCGCATTGTCCGTGCAATATTCCATTTTGGTGGGCCAACGGAATAGAGGTGCATCGCGCAAACGGCTGAGTTCTTCTTCAATACGCCCTCGCAAAAACCGATTCGCGGAAACACCTCCGGTCAAATGGACCTCTTTAGGAGCATATTCGCGCACCGCTCGCATCAATTTTTCCACCAGAGCTTGCACCACGGCCTCTTGAAAAGAAGCCGCCACATCGTTCACAAAAGCCTCATCTGAAAGCTGCGCTTCATTTTCTTTGAGCCGATAAAAAACAGAAGTCTTTAAGCCCGAAAAACTGAAATTCTTTTCTTTTCGTAAAGCAATGGGGAAGTCGAAAGCCTTTGGATTCCCAAGCCGCGCTCGTTCTTCAATGGCCGGCCCCCCAGGGTAGCCCAAGCCCAACAAACGTGCGATTTTGTCAAAAGCTTCACCGGCGGCATCATCGATGCTTTCCGCCAGCAGTTCAAAGTCACCATGACCTCGCATGAGCACCAGTTCATTGTGCCCTCCCGAAACGGTCAAAACCAGAATAGGGAATTGAGGCTCAGAAGGGGCCAGTACAGGTTTGCCGGAATCTTCTGCAGGGTAGAGCCAAGGCGCATAAAGGTGTCCATGAATGTGATTCACTTCTAGCAGCGGCTTGTTTTGGGCAAAGGCAAGGGCAGCAGCCGTCATGCGTCCCACCACTAGCGATCCGATGAGTCCCGGCTCTTTGGTCACCGCCACGGCATCGATTGCTTTCCACGTCACATTCGCTTTTTCCATGGCCAGACGCAGCACCGGCAAAATCGCCGTCATGTGTTCACGTGCAGCCACTTCAGGCACCACCCCTCCCGTTTCCACATGCTTGGCAATTTGAGAGGCAATTTCATTCGCAAGCACGCGCCGTCCATTTTCCACAAGGGCAACGGACGTTTCATCACACGAACTTTCAATAGAAAGGAGGAGCATAGTTTGCTTATACAGCAAAAAGAAAATCTGCACATCAACGAAAGCTATTATTGTAAGGATGAAATAGGGTGTTATGATTGAAGACGAACAGCTCACATGCTCAAAACCGCCACCCAAATCGTCGCCACTCTCCAAAAAGCCGGCTTTAAGGCTTACTTTGCCGGGGGCTGTGTGCGAGACATGATCATGGAACGTGAGCCCAAAGACATCGACATTGCAACGAGCGCTCTGCCGGATCAAATTGAAAAGCTTTTTGCAGACACTTATCCCGTGGGCAAGGCCTTTGGAGTGATTCATGTGAACGAAGAAGGACACTCGTTTGAAATCGCCACTTTTCGCAGCGACAGCGGTTACAGCGATGGTCGCCGCCCCGACGCCATTTTATTCAGCCACGCCGAAGACGATGCCAAACGCCGGGACTTCACCATCAACGCTTTATTTTACGATCCCATTGCCGAAGAAATTCACGATTTCATTGGAGGCCAAGACGACATCGGCAACAAACTCATCCGCTTCATTGGGGCGCCGCACGAACGCATTTTAGAAGATCATTTGCGCATCCTCCGCGCCATTCGTTTCAAAAACACTTTGGGTTTTCAATACCATCCCGACACCTATGCCGCACTTAAAAAACATGCACCGCTCGCCGACAAAGTCAGTTGGGAAAGAGTGCGGGATGAACTGAATAAAATCATCATGGCCCGACGCGCACCCATCGCTTTTGAAGACATGCAAGACACCGGAGTTTTGCCTCATGTGCTGCCCGAATTGGAAGCCTGCAAAGGCATGCCTCAACCCCCAAAATATCACCATGAAGGGGACGTGTGGACGCATCTCATGCGCAGCCTAGACGCCTTGCCACAAAATGCCACACTGCTCGATCATTGGGCTGTGATTTTGCACGACATTGGCAAGCCCGAAACTTTTAAAATTGCAGAGCGCATTCGTACGGATGGCCACGCTGAAGTTTCTGCCGAAATTGCAGAGCGCATTTTACGCCGCCTCAAATTTGCTCGCCGCGACATTGAGCATGTCACCTGGGTGATTCGCCACCACTTCATGATGCATCAACTGTTAGACATGCCCATCGGCAAGCAGCGCCAATGGTTTTTGGATGAGCGCTTTCCCAGTCTCATGCAACTCTTTTATGCGGATGCCATGGGCACGCTGCCTGCGAGCCTGCATCTTTACAATCAAGTCAAAGCTGCTTACGACGATTGCTTGCGCCGTTTCCCAGCCTTGCCCGAACCTTTTCTTACGGGGGAAGAAGTGATGGAAAAACTCCATTTAAAACCCGGTCCTCGCGTGGGAGAAATTTTGAGAGAGGCCATGGAAAAACAACTCAGTCACGAGTTCAAAGATCGCAAAGAAGCTCTCACGTGGCTCCAAACTTTAACCACTCACCCGCCTTTATGAATGCTGAACTTCGCGATAAAATTTTAGACTCTCAAAAACGCACAAACCGCAATTTTATCATCGTACTGGGGGTCTTGATTTTGTTTGAAGGAATTCTTTTGGCCGGCATTTTTACAGACCCAGCTCGCACGCTGCTCACACAAATTTTAGGAGGGCTCTTCGCCCTCGGTCTTTTGGCCCTGATCATCAAACTCGCGCTGCTCACTTTTCGTCCACATCCGCTTTTAAAACTGCTGCAAAATGAAGCCCATCGCATACAAACCGTAGAAGTGCTGTCCATCGTTTACATCAATGGAATGAATACTTATCAAATGAACCTACATTTCCTCACCACAGAAGGGGAGCGCCTGGTGCTTTCAGACAAACGCAGCGCCATCGAAGCCATGCTGCCTCTTTTAAAGAAAGAACTTCCTCACGCAGAATTCAAAGAGCTGCGTCAACGTTAGGGAGCAAAGAAAAATAGGACACCGGATCGATATTATACCCACTGTAATTCCCCAAAGTGCGGGTCATTATTTCATGACCGATCTCGGCTTCTTGAGCAATGATTTCAAAATGCAAGTGAGGGCCTCGGGTGGCTGTGCCGGTATTTCCGCTGTGAGCAAAAACTTCATCCGCTTTGATCATCGTACCCACTTCGGGGAGTATGGCATTTAAATGGGCGAAAACCAAAATGTTGCCCCACGCATCTTCCACATAAAGGCAATTGCCCATTTCATTTTGTACGCGAATATCCACTGCGCGAAGGGGCACCGGCATCGCAAGAGGCGTATTGAGCGGCATGGCTATATCGATGCCCGTGTGACCTTTGATGGGATCATAAAAATCGCCTTCATTTTGAAAAGGATTGACTAAAGGATATCCAAAATACAGCCTGAGTTTTACGTCAAAATAGGGCAGGGTCAGCAGGAGTAAAATCATCCATAAGACGCCCAAACTCACCCATTCAAAACGTTTTTTCCATTTCATAACGGATTTTTTAAAAGCACGCTCACACACTCCACGTGATGTGTTTGCGGAAACATATCCACGGGCTGCACAGACTTCGTCTCATAGCCCATTTCTGCAAACTGTTTGAGGTCGCGTGCCAAGGTCGTGGGGTTGCAAGAAACATAGACGATTTTAGGAGCCGCAAAAGCCACGCAATCAGCCACCACTTTTTCTCCAAGCCCCGCGCGAGGAGGGTCTACAATCACCACATCGGGCTGAGCATCCGGCCCCAATCCCGAAAGTTCACTGAGACGTTCTTCCACACTGCCCAAATAAAAACTCACATTTTGTATGCCGTTGCGAGCCGCATTGCTGCGTGCACTTTCCACCGCCGCTTCATTCATTTCTACTCCGAATACGCGCCTGGCTTTGTGTGCACAAAAAGTCCGATGGTTCCCGTGCCACAATACAAATCATAAACAATTTCTTCACCTGTTAAACCGGCAAGTTCCATCGCAAGGGAATACAGTTTTTGCGCCTGAAGCGTGTTCGTTTGAAAGAACGCTTGAGGCAAAATATCGAACTCCAGCTTTGTACCATTTTCCAATTCCAAAACTTCAGTGAGCGCTGCTTTGCCGGTCAGTAAATTCTCTTCCACCCATGTGGGCTGCCCTGGAATTTGATACACACTGTTCCAATACAAAGACGTCACGGTGGGATCGTCCGCAAAAAGCTCAATGAAAGCATCTTTTTTTTCAAAAAGTCCGGTCGAAGTCGTCAAAATGATCATCCGCTCGCCAGTGTTTTTCCCCTCCCGAACAGTCAGGGTTTTCAAGAGCCCTTCATGAGTGTGTGAATTGTAAACAGGAATCGCATGGTACTTCACAAAAGCACGCACTTTTTGCACGACAGAAACCACCCATTCCGATTGTAAAAAACATTCTTCCAAATCAAAGACTTCATAATGGTAACCCGGCGGATAAAAACCCAATTCCGTTTCGCCATTTCCCCCAATTCCAAAAGAAAATTCCAACTTATTTCGATAAAACCACGGGGATGCATTCGGCACAAGCGGCTTTACCAAATCGCTGTTCAGTCCCCCGATTCGCACGAGGGCATCTTTCACTTGCTGCTCCTTCACACGGCACTGCTCCGCATAATCCAAAAACTGCCACTTGCAACCGCCACACACACCAAAATGCTTACAACGTGCTTCAATGCGCAGCGGGCTGGGCTTTTTCAATTCTTTCACAAAGCCCTCTGCATAATGCGATTTCACCCGACGAATCTGCACGAGCGCCTCATCCCCCGGCGCCACATTCGGCACAAAAACCTTGAATCCATCCACCGTTCCAATGCCTTCGCCACCATAGACCAGCGAATCCACTTTCAACTCCAATTCCTGATTTTTTTTGGGTTTCATAGGGGCACAATATAATGGATGAGGGCCAAAAGGGGAAGCCAAGCTCCGAGTGATATCCGATGGTAGAAACGCCTACTTAGGCTTAGACTAGAGACGATGCGAATTCAAATCCTCCTCATCTCTCCCACCAAAGATGCCCACATTCGTGCTCTTGAAGCCGAATACGAAAAACGTCTCCAAGCCTTTGCCAAGCTAGAAACGCTCACGCTTCCTGCGTCTAAAAGGGACGAGCGGACCGCTGTGCAAGAGGAAGAACTCAAAAATTTTCTACCCAAAATCGACACAAACGCTTTTTTAATCGCCCTGGATGAACGTGGCACTCAGCTCACCAGCGAAGACTTTGCACAATGCCTCGCTAAAATTCGCGACTTTGGGCCCGGAAAAATTCAATTTCTCATCGGGGGTTCGCATGGCCTTCATCCCGATTTGCTCGCTGCCGCTCATCAGCGCCTCTCTTTTTCCAAAATGACTTTCACTCACGAAATGATTCGCGTATTTTTAAAGGAGCAAGTCTACCGCGCCTTCACCATTCTTGCCGGCAAAAAATATCACAAATGAAGCCGTTTTCATGAAGCTCAAACCCTCCACCCTTCGCCAAGTTCTCTGGCCGTCGACCCTGCTCTTTGCCCTGATTTTCTCGATCACCACTGCCGCCCACTTTCCGCACATGGAAGGGGGCAGAGCCTCTTTGCTTTCTGAAATTTGGCCCCAAAAAGAACCTGTGCCCGAGATCAACTTGCTCATGACCGGAGACATCATGCTCGACCGTTACATCGCCACCTTACGCGGCCGCGCCATCGCCGACACCGATCCTGCCAACGATCTTTTCCCCTTCACCTTCATGCCCAAAATCATCGACGCGGTGGAAACACAATTGGCCACCTCGCAGCTCGACCTTGTGCTCGGAAATCTGGAAGGACCCATCACCGATTCCAACTACGTGAACGACGGCACAGCGATGATTTTCAACTTCAAACCCAGTGTCGTCGAACAACTCAAAAACGCAGGATTCACCACCTTCACTTTGGCCAACAACCACACGCTGGACATGGGCAAAGACGGCCCACAAAAAACCCATGAATACCTCGCTGCAGGCGGCCTCGACTCCTTCGGTCATCCCGACACCCTCAACGGGGACTTCAGTTTTCTGAGCTATGAATTGAATGGCATCAAACTCGGCTTTTTGGGCCTCAACGATGCAGTCATCAAATTGGACATACCTGCCGCTGTTCGAAAAATCCAAGAGGTGGATACGCAAGTGGATGTGCTCATTGTGGCCATTCATTGGGGCTTTGAATACGAAGCCACCGCTCGCGAATCCGTGGTGAATAAAGCCCATCAATTCGTCGATGCGGGTGCAGATTTCATTTGGGGTCACCACCCTCATGTCGTGCAAAACAGCGAGCTTTACAAGGACAAACACATTTACTACTCTCTCGGCAATTTCGTCTTCGATCAATATTGGTCCACCGAAACGCAAAAGGGATTGGTACTCGGTCTTAAAATTTTAAAGAATGAGGAAGGTGGCTTCACACTCACGCCTGTCGAAGTGCCGGTGGATTTGGTCAAGCAAGGGGAGCCGACTCCCGCAAGTCAGCCCCAGTGAGTGAATTGCGAAAAACAGAAAAAACTGCTATACTTTAAGGAATATTTTAAACTCAAAACAATGAAACTTTCTTTCTACGGTGCCGATCGCGAAGTGACGGGTTCCAGACATCTTTTGGAAGTGAACGGCAAACGCATCTTACTCGATTGTGGAATGTTTCAAGGACGCCGCCAAGATGAAAAAGAAAAAAATAAAAATTTTGGTTTCGATCCCAAAACCGTAGATGCCGTAATTGTATCCCACGCCCACATCGACCACTCCGGCAATCTTCCCAACTTGGTTAAGCAAGGTTTCAACGGACCCATTTATTGCACCAAAGCCACCGAAGATTTGCTCAAATACATGCTCATGGACTCTGCGTTCATCCAAGAAAAAGAAGTGGAATATTTGAATGAAAAAAAGAAAAAAATCGGGGAAGAACTTCTGGAACCGCTCTACACCGTCAAAGACGTGAATGAAACACTGCCCCTCGTACAAAGCATGGATTATTCTGCCGTTTGGAAGCCTTTTGCAACAGATGACATTCAAGTGACTTTTCATGAAGCCGGACACATACTCGGTTCCGCCATCACCACCATTCTGGTGAAAGACCAAGCAGATGGCCAAAGCAAAACCCTAGCCTTCACCGGAGATTTGGGCCGCCAAAACATGCCGCTCATCAAAGACCCTTATCAATTGGAATCCGTGGACTATCTCCTCATGGAATCCACTTATGGAAATCGCCTGCACGAATCCATACTGCAAGCTGAAAGCAGATTGGCGGAAATAGTGAAAACAACTGCTGCCCGTGGAGGGAAAATCCTCATTCCCGCTTTTTCACTCGGTCGTACCCAAGAAGTGGTTTACTCCCTTCATAAATTGATGGACGAAGGAGCGATTCCTAAATTGCCCATTTATGTGGACTCGCCACTCTCGGTGAATGTGACGGCCGTTTTCCGCAAACATCTGGGATGTCTCGACGAAGACACTCAAAAAGTTTTCCTGGACGACAAGCAAGATCCCTTTGCTTTTGAAGAACTTCGTTACATCGAATCTGTGGAAGAATCCAAGGCCCTCAACAATCACAACGGGCCCTGCGTCATCGTTTCTTCTTCTGGAATGTGTGAACACGGACGCATTTTGCACCACCTTAAAAACTCCATTGAAGATCATCGGAACACGCTTGTGATTGTCGGCTTTCAAGCGCAAAACACACTCGGACGTAAACTCATTGAAAAAATGAATCCGGTGAATATTTTTGGAAAGCCTCACGAAGTGCGCATGGAAATCAAAATCATGAATGCTTACAGTGCCCATGCCGATCGTAGCGACTTGCTTGACTACGCCAAAAAGGTCAAAAATCTCAAAAAACTCATCCTCGTGCATGGGGAAGATCAAGCATGCGAAGATCTCAAAGCCGCCATGCTCCACAACGGGATCAAGGAGGTGCTAGTGCCTTCTTTTGGAGATGTACTTGAGCTCTAGTAGCCTATCCATCTTAAATCCCTGCATGAACCGCATATACTGCCGCTCACACAGGGATTTTTTGCTTGAGGAAGTTTCATCCCCTGAAACTATCCGTTCACCAGCAAGTCGTAAATCATATTTGCAGCATCTTCACGTTTGACGGAATCTCCTTGAAGGGCGTAGTCAGAACTGTCCACACCATAATTGCTGAAGATATTCTTAAATTCTGCAGCCGTCATGTAAGCATTGGCATCCACTACCTCTCCCATCAGGCCTGCTTCTTGCATGAGTCTCACATAGTCCTCACCACTGTAGTTTTGTGCATCTTCGGTAGCAAGTCCCAAGGTGCGAGCGAGCATTTTTGCAGCTTCATAGTAACGCAACGCATTTTCAGGTCCGAATGTGATCAAGTTGAATGCATATCCATGGATCACTCCCATATGGTACAAGGCACAGATTTCTGCATAAGCATGAGAATCTGAAATGTCTTCAAATGTGGTTTCACAAGCAGCATCTTCATCGCTAGAAAGTTCTACATCTCCATCATCACCCCCCCCAAGATCAAATGGCCTAATAACAGAAGAAGATCCTCCACCGTTCCCTCGGCTGCCACCCCCATTACTGCCATTTCCTGGTGCAGGAGTGCCGGAACCATTACCATTTGAACTTTCATCACTGATGTCATCGCTGTCATTGGAAGTGTCTTCAGTACTGTCAGTTGGGGTTGTAGTGGAACCGCCTTCATCTACCAAGTCTTCTTCATCGGAACCGGTGCCAGTGCCATCGGAACCCGTGCCAGTTCCATTCGTACCGGTTGAACCAGAATCATCCTCGTCCACCAATTCACCCTCTTCAAGAGAATAGCTGGCTTGATTGTTGATCACATCATCCACCTCAGAGACAAAATCAGTTTCATCGATATAAACAGAAACGGTGGAAGTGGGCACAGTGTTGAGCGTGTAGTTGAGAGTGCTCACAGCGCTGTCTCTAACCTGACTGGCAGCGACGAAGGCCATCTGGTCTAGGACACCATCCACATAAATAGTTAAGAAAACTGGATTGATAACATCGTAGGTAGCACCCACATTATTCACATCCAAAGAAAGCGCGTTTCCAACAAGATTCAAGTTGCTGACAACAAAGTCAGGAAGCGCGCTGGTTTCTGTCTCGGTATTGTTCTCGGTAATAAGATAAACATCTTGATTGTTGATCACATCATCCACCTCAGAGACAAAATCAGTTTCATCGATATAAACAGAAACGGTGGAAGTGGGCACAGTGTTGAGCGTGTAGTTGAGAGTGCTCACAGCTGTAGTCATAAAACTGGTACCATTGATGAATTCAACATGATCCAAAGTGCCATCTACATAAATATTCAATATAATCGGAGTCATAGCCAGGTAAGGAGCACCGATATTACTCACATCCAAAGAAAGCGCGTTTCCAACAAGATTCAAGTTGCTGGTAACAAAGTCAGGAAGCGCGCTGGTTTCTGTCTCGGTAATAAGATAAACGTCTTGATTATTGAACACGTCATCCACCTCAGAGACAAAATCAGTTTCATCGATATAAACAGAAACGGTGGAAGTGGGCACAGTGTTGAGCGTGTAGTTGAGAGTGCTCACAGCAGTAGTCACAAAGCTAGTACCACTGATGTATTCCACATGATCCAAAGCACCATCCACATAAATGCTCAATGGAATTGCAAGCATATCCATGTAAGGAGTACCGATATTGCTCACCTCCAAAGAAAGCGCGTTTCCAGTAAGATTCATATTATCTGCTACAAAGTCAGGAAGACTGCCTTCCCCAGTTCCACTATCAATAGTGCCATCTGATTCTTCTTCATCCTCAGTAGGGGAATTAAAATCTTCCCCATCAACCGGAAGGTCACCCGTGCCGATCTCACCCCCTTCCGCACCAGAAATACCGTCTCCACCCAAGTCTATATCATCGGTGTCGTCACCGTCTTGACCATCTCCACCATCTGAAGTAGGCAGTTCAGGCGTTGTGAGTCCACCCACATTGGTACAGTTATTATTCTCATCCAATTCATCCCACTGGTCATCGTAATCCACACAAATTTGCAAGGCACTTGTACTGTCAACCATAGCAAGGGACAGTTCCACGGTCTCCGTTTCACCGACTACGAAAGGGTTGGGTTCTGTAATAGCAATGGAACTGGAATCTGAGAGAATGGCATTCACATAGAGTCCAACTAACACCTCTGTGGAAGTGTTCAGTGTGGCATCGGTGTCTCCTTGGTTCAAAACATCCACACTGAGAGTGTAACCTGTAGTGGTGAACACATCGGAAACATTCTCAACAGTGAAATCTGGAGCGCCAGAAGCCACCATTGTTGCAAAAGCAGAAGGGGAGGCGGTCACCAAAAGACTGAACAGAAGGCTCTGAGCAAGGAACTGTTTAATCATTTTCATATGACGGAGATTATTGATGACTATATTTAATACCTATTTCAAAATATGTCAATAGATTTTAACATGAATCTTATTTCCCACCGTCTTGTTTTAAAATAGCCTCCGATATTTCCTCAACTGCTTGGCATTTCTAAACGTTTAGAAATGCCAAGCAAACAAACTAGGTTTTCTTCTGCTCTGGCTGTGTGCCAACTGGGGAAGAACCCTCTTTCTTTTCATTACCCTCTTCCTTTTTATCACCGTCTTTATGGTGAGGGCCTTGATCGTTTTGCTTTTGATCTTTTGGATCTTGGGGCTGCTTGTCCGGAGTTCTTTCTTTAGTGTTGTCTTTATTAGTATTGTCGTAGTTCATAAGTTTATAATTTAGATATTAAAAGTAATGACAGATTTTCTCTGCAAATTATCGATCGACAATTTCTTTGGGTGCCTATCCCGAACTTTATAAAGTGATTCAACTGTACCGCTCTTCCATTTCAGAAACGAATAATCTAGCGAAATAAAAAATAAATTCCACTCACAAACCTCATAAAAAGCCCAAATATTTGTTGGGAAAATGTTTCTACATTTTATCTTTATAGACTAGAATACCCACCATGATTTCCGACTCCGATCAACTCCGCATTGTAAGCTTCCTGAAGCATTTTGCTTGCAATAAGAATGAAAGTCTTACTTACCTTGAAGTTTTGACGTCAGGAACCACGTCGGTTCAGGAGCTTTCACGTAAGCTTAAGCAAAATCGTATCAGCGTCTATTATTCTGTGCAGCAGTTGATTGAAAAGGGATTCCTATTTGAAGTAAGAAAAGGGAAAAAACGTTTCATTGCAGCTGAAAATCCAGACATCTTATTAAAGATGATTGGGCAACGGCATAACGAGTTAAAATCTTTGGAAGTCGATGTGGGGTACATTTCTAAGTTGCTCAACTCTATTCCTACGATAAAACATGAAATCACGGTGGTGAAGCTATATGAAGGGGCAGAAGGATTTAAAAAAATGCTAGAGGAAAGCTTAGGGGCTAAAAGTGAAATCATTGTTTTTAGTAATACAGCTATTTTTTCCGAAATGCTTGGGGAAGAGGACTACGAAAATTATTTTTCCAAAAAAGCAATACGAGACATTCCTTCTCGGATTATTTATGCAGCCTGTCCTTTCGCAAAAAAACTCGACGCAAAAAAAGAAGAATACAAAATTGATTTAAGACTCTTACCACAGAATCGCAGCTCTGAAGCTGGTTTTTATGTATGGGATAACACTGTTGCCATTGAATCCCTAAAAGAAAATAAAATCAGCTGCACGGTCATCGAAAATAAAGACATTGCTCAATTTTTCCGTGACAACATCTTCAACCACTTTTGGAAGGAGGCAAAAACCACAAACGTCGACTACCAGTCCTAGGTCTCGACTGAACACCTCACAAAGCCCCAATGATTTGGCAGCTTACAGAAAGCGCTTGTGCAAGCGCAGCATCCTTTTTTTCAAACGCAAAAAAGGCAGCTTCCAAGGCCGGCAACTGAGCTTTAAGCCATTTCACTATTGCTGCCTGTTGTTCAGGGGTGAATTCCTTTTTCCAATAATATGAACCCCACACAAAATCAGTCAATTTTTGTAATTTCAAAGGAGTCCACTCCTGTGCCCAGGGTTGCAGTAAAAGTTTCAAATCCTCCACCTTCTTTACGATTGCATAAAATTGCCAATCATCAAAAAAAGGATCTTCCTCCAGACTTGCCCGATTCCACGCCACTAAAAAGTTTTGGATTGCGGCCTGCTCTTTTTCAGGCCAAGTTTTCCACTGCGCATAATCCAACTTTCCAAGCACAATAAAGGCATCCGCGCCCAAGGCCCCTGTCGCCATTTTTTCAAACAACATGGGCAAGTGATGCTTGAAATCCGCCACACCACCCCATGTCGTCATGGCTTTGTACGCAAAACGATCCCACTCCTCTTGAATATCCAGCCCCTTCGGGTAAGCAGAAAACACTTCATAAAGGTCTTGAATGGCTGTTTTTAAATAAGATGTCATCGAAAACGAAGGTAAGGACCCGCTTTGCCCGCCTCCATCCAAGAGGCAAGGGTGTACACGGCTTCTTCAGGCTGCTGCCCCAATTCAAAAAGCGTATCGCTACTGCTGCCACTGATCAAAGCCAAACGTCCTTCCTGCAAAAAGGGGAGGTAAGCAGAGGCATCGGCATGCACTTTTTGATGAACTTCTTCCTTAAAAGTAGGATTCCATGCCACTTCCATTTGAAGCTGAGCCCTGGAAAACAGCGTTTTTTGCATTTGCTCAAGCCGATCCGGATGAACGAAATTAAGAGTTTCAATCTTATTTTTATCGAAAATATTCAAGCCCAAAAAATACCAATGGCCCTGAACTCCCAGGAGTACATGGGTGGACGTGAAATGAGCTACATTTTCCATGACTCCAATCTAACAAAAAAAGAAAGAGAAAGCCATTTGCAAAACTTTGCAAAGTCTGCTATAATAACACGATGTTCATTGAAAAACCGCCTGGGTCTAAACACCCAACCCCGCTTGAAACTTAGCGTCAACCGGGTCGCAAAGATTGCTGACGTTGCCTCCTCACCGAGGGACGCCCACGCCTTCTTTGTTGCCCAATGCGCCCTAAGTTTCATAGCCATAGTAAGCCTGCTTCTTTATCACTTCCCAAAGTATTTAGGGGCACTATCACCTCATCTTTCCAACGGGATTTTGTCTGGAGAGAAAAAGGATCAGACAGATTGTTACTATGAGAGTCCCGGTCTCGAAAGAGATCTCCTGTTCCCTCGTAGAAACTGGAAATACGCTTCGTGAGAAACCTTTTCCACCTTAAACCCTTATCTGATGCTGAAATGACTATGAGACAATTAGGGCGCTTTTTTTTTGTGTCTAAGCGGCAGGAGCGCTTTTAATGTATCGGTGGGACTTCCAATAAAAGAATCCGACCACCGTAAAAGTCACTGCAGGGGAAAACCATTCGGGAATATGCAGTCCAAAAGCATGGCCAATCATCACGGCACCGAGCACCAAAACAGAGTACATGGCTCCATTTTTAATGTACAAATAGCGTTTGATGCGTTCCACATTGCCCACGGTGATTTGACGCACCACAATGGCTCCCAGCCCGTTTCCGAGCAAAATCAAGGGCACCGACAGCGTGAAGGCAAAAGCCCCTAAAACTCCATCAATAGAGAAGGTTGCATCAATCACCTCCAAATACATGATCTTGCTGAGGTCAGAAAGCCCGCCTTTATTGCTCAGCATTTGAGCCTCTGCCTTTTCGGCATTTTCTTTGAACCCATGCGTAATGAAGAACGCTGTAGACCCGATCACTGCTCCAAAAGCCATCAGCGGATTGACTTGTAAAGCGTACCAAACCAGCATACTGAGCAAAATCGAAACCACCGCATAAAACCAAACACCTTGAGCATAGAAGAATTGTTCCCCTTTAAGTCCATAATTTTTCTTTTCCAAAAAGAGCCAATGAAAAAACAAAAAGACCAAAAAAGTTCCTCCTCCTGCCATAAGGATGGGGGCGGAGCGCTCAATGGCGTCAATAACGGCAGGGTCGCTGCTGAAAGTCGCGGTCAAAGAGCCGCAGAAACCGAGTGAACGGACGGTGGCCCACACAATCACCCAAGGTAAAAGTCCGCGAACCATGAAAACGGCGATCAAAATGCCCCAAAACAAAAACCAACGCCTGCCTTTAGGAGACATGGTGTGAAGCACCTCGGCATTGATGATGGCATTGTCGATGCTGCTGATGGTCTCAAACAGGCAAAGCCCGGCGACGGTGAGAAAAATACTGAACCAATCCATGCGGGTATCCTAGCGAAAAGAAACGAGCAAGGAAAGTGCATTGGAGCGAGCCCCTAACCCTCTCTAAAAGAATGGATTTTTAAGGCGATTTATGCTAGAATGACAAGATTGAAAAGGCCCAAAATGCGTTCACAAGAACAAAAAGAAAAAATCAAAAAAGTATTGCTGCTTGCACCTCTCTTTGTTTTGTATTGCTTCGGAAGTGCCCTAACCGGCATCATCGGCAGAGTGCTTTTTGTGGAACATTTAGGCACCGAATATTTGCCTCACACCTACGTGATGGGGGCAATTTTAGGGTCCCTTTTAACTCTTTGGATTTCTGAAAAAATGAAGAAAATAAGCCTGGCAAAACTCCTGCTCAGGCTTTCCATTTTTGGAGCCGTGATGTTTTTTGGAAACTACCTGTGGATGAGCCATGAAAAGACCTGGTCTTACACTTTTTTCCTCGTGGTCAGCAATGCCTTCTACCTCATTTTAGCAGGAACCGCTTTGTGGCGCGTGGCAGGGACTTTGAACACTTTATTCGAGTCCAAAAGCACTTTTTTATATTACTCTTTGGCTGCCAGCGCTGGAGGGGTTTTAGCCGGATTCATTTCCAACACTTTCGAAGAAAAAGTCGGAGTGGCTCAACTCATTGTGTGGGTCTGCATAAGCCTTTTGATAGCAGCCTTCAATTTATTTTGGATTGAACACCGCTACAGCAAGCAATTTGAGCCCGATTCTGAAGTAAAACAAGTGTCAAAATGGGAGTCCATAAAAGATGAATTCAACGATTTCAAAAAAACACGTCTGGCCAAATTGCTCCTCTTGATTTTGACCATTTTCAACGTGGTTTGGTGGATCAGCGATTTTGAGTTTCAAAAAATAGTGGGAGAAACGCTTTCTGAAGCTGAGTACTCGCACTTTTTAGGACTCCTCAGCATGGTGAACAGCGTCACTCTTTTGGTGGCCCTCATCATTCAAGATAAAATTTTAAAAAAAGCGGGAGTGCTCAACACACTGCTCATGTCTCCAAGCCTGGTTTTACCAACATTCGTAGCGCTCTTTTTGTTGCCCATTCCCTCCATGGCCTTTTTGGCAGCAGGCATGACTTCTCTTGTAGGCTATTCTATTTTCACCAGTTCCAGCATCTCGGCTTACACCGCTTTACCTCATGCCATTCGCAGCAGAGTGGCCACTTTCATCAGCGGCAATTCCGATTCGCTCGCCATGCTCTTGGCCGGTACGGGGCTCGTTGTGCTCAATGAATGGGTGAGCAATGCTTGGATCATAGGCTTGGCTTGTGCGCTGCTGTTCATCAATGTGCTGCTCATTCTGCACACAAAAAAAATCTACCTTCAACAAGTGCTACTCAATTTGGGCAGCACCAACAAAATAGACGTGCATGGAGCCATTGAAAATTTGGCGGAAGAAACTTACAGAGAGGTGGGCGTGCAAGAAATGATGAAACTGATTTCATGGAGAAACTTAGACCCCGAAACGCTTAGAAAAATGGTTTTTGCCTTGGGCAAAATGGGCAATGTGAAAGTCATCCCCAGTCTTTTGGATTTATTTAAAAATCACGATGCCGGCATTCAATATTCCATTGTGGAGACCATTCATTCCTTTGAACATTTGAATAAGAAATTAAAACATTTGCCATTCACGCGTTTGAACCTCATTGAAACTTATGAAAAAATCTTTTTGGAAGAAGAAGACACCGAGCTCAAAATTCTTATTTTGGAACGCTTGGGTGACTTTGATGCCGACAATGTGATCACTTTTTTACGCAACGCTGTCAGCGACAAAAACGAAGCCGTCAGCACCAAAGCCTTGGCTGCAATGAGGTATTTTCATGACCGCGGCATCATTCCCTATGTGAGGCCTTATTTGGAAAATGAAAAACCAACCACTCAAGCGGCAGCCGTCATTTCTTTATGGCAATTCCCCGAGCTCAAACCTTTGCTCATGAAGTCCTTCATACAAATCATGGCAGGCACAAGTCGAGATCATATTTTAGCGTCTTTAAACATGATCGGGGCTTTGCAATTTGCTTGGGAAAAAAGCTATGCGCAAAAACAAATTTCAAATGAAGATTCCGAAATTCGGCAAGTCGCTATTTTGACGCTTTTGCAATTGGAAGACGAAGGCCCCATTCCCGTCTTGCTTGCGGCTCTCATTGAGAAAAAAACAGAAAGTTTATTCTATGCCAGAGCCTTGAAAAAAATCCCAATTCGCATGCGAAAAATCCTTTTCCGTGAAGTGGAAAAAGCAGGTGAAACGGCGGTGAAAAATTGCATCGATACGCTCAAAGCCACTTATTTGGATTTCACCAAAGAAATCGAAATTTTGAGCAATGCAAGCACTGGAGTGAATTTTTCACACACCTAGAGGCCTCTAGAGCTTTCAGCGTTTTGCCCACAAAAATCCCATGCGTTTATCGTATTTGGAAGGGATTTTTTTGACACCGAAACCTTGCCTCTCAAAAAGAGTTTGTAAACGCTTTACTTGCATGGAAGGGCCATACTCGTGATATTCCAAAAAAACCGTTTCAAGCTTATCAAAAAGTGCAACGGGGGCCGTTTCAAAAATCTGAAATTCAGCGCCTTCGATGTCCATTTTAAGCACCTCCACTTTTTTGAATTTATTCACAATTTTCTCCAGTGTTGTGGCACTCACTTTTTTTTGCCGACAAGTGCCCGGAGCCACCACTATGGAATGATTGTGAGAATCTTCACTCACATTTAAAAACAAAGTTCCTTCGTGCTCTGCCACGGCCGCATTTTTAGCCACTACCCCGTGGATTTTATTCATAGCCAGATGTTTTTTAAGGGCCGAAAAATTCGCTTCCTCCGGTTCGTAAGCCCACAATGGGACCTCAGCATTGAGAGCTCGCACATAAAGTGTGAAGTAGCCCTTGTGCGCACCAATATCCAGTACTACCGTTTTTGCTGTTTTGAGTGCCGGCTCAATCCAAGCGTATTCTCTCAGCGAAAAAACTTCGGCCAACACCGATTCATCCGCGTCAGATGAAACTTCCACCTGAAATTTCTGCTTCAAAAAAGAAATAGAGCGCATTTTAGGAAGAGAAAATCCATGCAAAAAGCTCCAATAGGACTAAGCAAGTGCCCGCAAAAAGAGCGAAAACCACGGCTATTGCCAAGCTGAGCAGGGGCATCAAAAGCAATCCCAAGCCAAAACTCAAATAAAAATAGGGATCTTTAAAAGGCAAAACTCGCTCCGCACGTTTTTGAAAAAGGACAAGGGCGAAAACACTCAATGCATAGACCAAAAACCACAAACACCACACCTTAAAAGAAGCCGGAAGGTAGGCTAAATACAAGGTTAAAACAGGGTGAGAAGTCAAAGTCCTCGCTTGGTCAAAGCCCAGCAGCCAACCCGTGTCTGAAACGAAACTGGGTAGCATTAGGAAAGCATCCGCCAAAACATGAGGAAGAAAATAAAGATTTCGATTGGAACGCATAAGACGCATAAAATATAATACAAACTGCGATAGTAAACACTCTACGCTTGCACCAAGCTAAAAGAAAGTATAACCTGAGCACAACCTTAAAACTGACTCTCATGAACGCCCTCAAAAAATTCTTCGCTAAAATCAAATTGTTCTTTGGAATAGGAACGGTAAAAGTGCTTTTAGAAGCTCCAGAAACCTTCTCCGCCGGAGACAAATCCATTGAAGGAACAGTGACAATCATCGGGAAAAGTGATCAAAAAATCACTAAAATCACAGTCAAAATGATTGAGGATTACGTTAAGAATGCAAAAAACGGTCAAGCACAAAAAAAGCGTTTCACTTTGGGCGAAATAAACGTAGGCAAAGCGTTTGAAATCAAACAAGGGGAAGAAAAGAAAATCGATTTCAAACTCCCTTTTGAAATGGTGAAGTCCACGAATGACCAATTGAAAGACAAGGGGGGAGCGCTGGGAGCTCTGGGCGGTTTAGGTTCAATGTTGGATCAAGAAAAATCCGAGTACAAGCTACAAGCCATTGCCGATGTAGAAGCGGCAAGCATAGATCCCATGGCAGAAGTCTGGATCCAAAAGAAATAGTTCACTTGAGTTTCTCAATCAAGTCATTAGCTCGAGCGCGCAGTTTCGGATTCGAATGAACAGCTTCACAAAGGAGACTGTTCATTAAAGTTTCCCGCAAACTGCCATTGAGGGTAAAAAAAGCAAGCTCCTTGGTGATCTCTTTAGGAATGGGGCCTCCTTGCCCTTCCAGTCTATCCAAAAGAGCTTCGTAATACTCCATATGGCCTTCCCCTAAATGCATAGCGGTGAGGAATTCCCCAGGATGAGTGGCTCTTTTCAGCATCAAAACCGCCGCTTCCAAAACAAGGTGGCCATTTTCTTTTGAACCAGGGTAATCCCTATAGTGGTCCGCCGGCGCCCACTGCCCCGGGTTGTCCACAGACCAGCTTCGGGCACGGGCAGACATACTAGAGACCAGTTCCTCCATGGAGTCATAAGTGTTATTCCAGATTTTGATGAGCATGGTTAAGGGTTACATTGGTCCCAAATATCTCCACGGATGGTTCCTTCCATGCACTTTTGGCGTGCCTCATCAATTGCATGTCCGCTCTGATCCCAGTGAACAGTATAGTTATGATGGGCCGACTCAATTGTCTCGATAGTCCGATTGTACCATCTGGAGTTCTTTGTATCCTTTTCACCATAGCATAAAGTGATGAGAGGCGAGCTAGGGCTTTTAGGAGCTATATCAGTAAATCTATATGCTGAACTCACAACGAGGGAATCCACAAGAGATGAACCCATTGCAGCCAACGGCACATGTCCACCCATGGAGTGACCTAAAAGAATAAGCTTCTTAGCTGCTAACTCTGGGATAAGTTTAGTCAAAGCCGCTTCATAATAGCGGTAACTATCTTTGTAAGCTGCATCTCCCCCCCAAAACCACCTCCACATTTATTCCAACGCAATGGTTTGGAATATAAAAAAACAAACTCAGTTCCATCAGGATAAGAAGCCTCATCCACAGGAGTGCAAAAGTTACCCTCTTTCGCAGGATAGAGCCAAACCCCCTCAGGGCACAAAAGAGCTGTGGAGGGCTCGGTTTCGATCAGATGGGACCAGCTATGGCACATATTTCCGGCTGTATCTCCACGACTGTGGAAAGCCACAATCCAATTTTCTATATCACTCAAATCTCCGGCATCGGTTGAATACCGCAGCTTGCTTCCAGGAAAGCAGCGTTCGAAAGACTCAAAAGCATTGGGCTTTATGAGTTCAATACACTCCTTCACCCGCAGCTCAACGGCTGCACTCACACGTTCGGCTGCTTGACGTGCTCGATAGTCGGCAATAGGTTCAGCCGCCCATGCGGCACTTACGGCGAAAAGGCTCAAAATTAGACGACAATCTGCTGTTTTTTTCAAGGTAAAATCTTTCTAAAGAGCAAAAACTGACTTCAAAGCATGCAAGAAATCGGTTAGATTGTCTACTGATGCCACACCCAAAACAGCTTGCCATATCCCTTCTTGCTGCCGCCTTCTCTGTATTTTCAGCACAATTTTGGCTTACGCCTCCATCACCAGCGGGGCTCTTTCAAGCACGGTAGAGGTCAACGACGCTACAGCGAATGGCCCCACCCTCACGAATGGAGACAACTACGGGCGTTCTGTGGCAAGCCTTGGAGACCTGAATGGAGACGGAGTGGAAGACATAGTGGTGGGGGCAGATCAAGACGATGCAGGTTTCGGTGACGCCGGAGCAATTCACATCCATTTTATGAACACGGACGGTTCTATAGATAGCACGGTGGAAATCAATGATACAACAGCGAATGGGCCCACTCTAAGCGCCTCAGACAACTATGGGGGCACAGTCGCAAATATTGGGGACTTGAATGGAGATGGAGTCGTAGATATTGCAGTAGGAGCTCCAGAGGACGATGCGGGTTTTACGGCTGCCGGAGCAATCCACATCCATTTTATGAACACGGATGGTTCTGTAGATAGTACAGTGGAAATCAATGATACCACTGTTGGCGGGCCCACCCTGAGCGGCTCAGACAACTATGGATGGGATATCACCAATATCGGTGATCTCAACGGGGATGGAGTGCAAGACCTTGCAGTAGGAGCTATTTTTGATGATGCAGGGGCCACTAATGCAGGGGCGGTACACATTCATTTCATGAACACGGATGGATCTGTAGACAGTACGGTAGAAATCAATAAAAACACTACGAATGGTCCTACGAACTTGATCGCTCAAGATATTTTTGGAAATGGAGTTGCTGCTTTGGGTGATTTGGATGGGGATGGGGTGGAAGATTTGGCGGTAGGAGCTCCTTACAACAGCTCGGTAGGTACTAATGCAGATGATGAAGGGGCTGTCTATATTCTTTATTTGAACACCGATGGGTCCGTAGACAGCACGGTGGAACTCAATGAAAGCACCGTGAATGGAGCCACTCTATCAGACGATGATGGTTACGGCACGGGATTGACTTCTATGGGAGATTTGAATGGAGATGGCGTGATAGACCTTGCCGTGGGCGCGCTATTGGATGACGGCGCAGGCACCGATCGTGGAGCAGTTCACATTCATTTTATGAATACGGATGGATCTGTGGACAGTACGGTGGAAATCAATAGGGACACGACCAATGGGCCCACTAGTCTCGCAAATTCAGACAGCTATGGGAGGCGTATAGCCAATATTGGAGATTTGGATGGGAATGGAGTCACCGATATGCTCGTTGGAAGTCCTTTGGACGATTCCAGTGGAGCCAATCGCGGTGCAGTTTACATACACTATTTTGATAAAACCACCTGGACCATTTCGGGTACAGTCTATTCCGATGAAGGCACCACACCCATGCCCGATGGTGCGACCATTCGCCTGCTTTTAGACGGAGTTTCGGTGGGAACCGACACACTCAATTCAGGGGATGGAACCTATTCTGTTTCGAGCATCGATCTCACTCAAGGCTCCGTGCTCACCGCCTACATTGATGACGACACAGCCAACGGGGCCACGGTGACTTTAGACAATACGGCAACAATATCGGATCTCAACATTTATCAAAGCCATTTGATCGTACGTTCCGAAACCGCCTCAGCCGTCACCAACACCCACTTGGATACGGCCAACAATGCAGATCCCGGCACTTCCAGCGACGATCTCACTTCCCTTTATGATGTGGCTGGAGGCACCCTCACCCTGCAAAGTGGGAGCACACTTTTGGTGAATAGTGGAGACACATATCAACCTGGAGGAGCTTTAGATGTGAACGGAAACATCATCATTTCGGGTACTTTGAACAGCGCTGCAAACAGCATCAACGCGGCGGGGGCCTTTAAAAATTTAGGCACCCTCACTCACACAGGAACTCTCACATTAGACGGGACGAGTGCGCAGACTTTCAACCCCGGTTCATCCACCATCGGTTCTGATATCATCATCAGCAACACCACCGCAGCCGTGAGTCTTTCAGCCAATGCACTCAACAATGGAGCCAACGACTTCACCCTTCAAAGTGGGACGATTTTCGACTTCAACAATCTAAACATCACCATTGGTGGAACGTTTTCCAATTTGGGAACGGTTCGCTTGATTGGAAGTGAAACGATCAGTCTCACACAAGACACCAATTCTGGAACTTGGGAATATTTAGGCAACGGAACAGGCTCGGCCGACACGCACACCATTAAAGATTTCGGCTCCCCTGATTATTACCATCTCACCATCAACGACAGCGCCGCCAGTAATTCGGATACCTTTCAGGCCGGAGGAACCTTGCGTGTGGATGGAGATTTAACCGTGACCGATGGAGCCTTTTCAGGCTCAAACCAAACCCTCGATTTCAATGGGGCCGTGAGCATAGGGGCCGCCGGAGCCATGACCGCCACTTCCGGCACTATGACTGTGGCCGGCAACTGGACAAAAAACGGAACCTTCACTCACAACTCAGGAACGGTGACTTTTGATGGAACCAACCAAAGCGTGACGGGCTCCACGACATTTAATAATTGGACCAAGGCCGTGAGCAGCGCAGCCACGCTGACTTTAGCCGCTTCCTCCACCCAAACCATTGTAGGGACTTTGACGTGGACGGGTGCTTCTTCTCAACTTTTATCCATTCGCAGCAGCGTTACAGATACTCAGGCCATTATCGATCCACAGGGTACAAGGACAGTGGAATATTTGGATGTGAAAGACAACAACAATCAAAATGGAACCACCGTCACATGCAGCACCGGCTGTGTGAGTTCCGGCAACAACACCAATTGGACGATTGGAACCCCCGGCTTCACCATCAGCGCAATCAGTGGGAACACCACCGAGGCTGGCGGCACCGCTACCTTCACAGCTGTATTAACCAGCCAACCTACGGCCGATGTGACCTTTGGAATCACGAGTAACGACACGACCGAAGGAACCGTTTCACCCGCTTCGCTCACCTTCACAAATGGCAACTGGAACACCCCTCAAACCGTCACCGTGACCGGAGTGAATGACTTTGTGGACGATGGCGACATTGCCTACAGCATTGTGAACGCAGCCGCCACTTCAGCGGATGGCACTTACAACAATTTGAATCCCAGCGATGTGAGCGTCACCAACACGGACAACGATACCGCAGGCTTCACCATCAGCGCGATCAGTGGGAACACCACCGAGGCTGGCGGTACAGCCACGTTCACTGCCGTTTTAACGAGCCAACCTTCCGCCGATGTGACCTTTGGAATCACGAGCAACGACACCAGCGAAGGAACGGTTTCACCTTCCTCACTCACTTTCACGGACGCGAATTGGAGCACCCCGCAAACCGTCACCGCAACCGGTGTGAACGACTTCATCGACGATGGCGACATTGCTTACAGCATTGTGAACGCAGCCGCGACTTCAGCCGATGGCACCTACAATAATTTGAATCCCAGCGATGTGAGCGTGACCAACACGGATAACGACACCGCCGGAATCACCGTGAGCACCATCAGCGGAGACACGACAGAAGACGGAGGAACCGCCACTTATACGGCCGTTTTAACGAGCCAACCTACGGCCGATGTGACCTTTGGCATCACGAGCAACGACACCAGCGAAGGAACCGTATCGCCCGCTTCACTCACTTTCACGGACGCGAATTGGAGCACGCCCCAAACCGTCACCGTGACCGGAGTGGACGATGGTTTAGGTGATGGGACGGTGGCTTATAGCATCATCAATGCAGCGGCGAGTTCTGGGGACAGCAATTACAACAATTTCAATCCTAGTGACGTGAGCGTGAACAACACCGACAACGACACTCCAGCCATCAGCGTCAGCCCCATCAGCGGAAACACCACGGAGGTGGGAGGAACCGCCACTTACACGGTGGAACTCACCACTCAACCCTCCGCCGATGTGACCTTTGGAATCACGAGCGACGACACTAGCGAAGGAACCGTTTCACCCGCTTCGCTCACCTTCACAAACGGCAACTGGAGTACGCCGCAAACCGTCACCGTAACGGGAGTGAATGACTTTGTCGATGATGGAGACATTGCTTACAACATCATCAATGCAGCAGCCAGCTCTGCGGACGGGGATTACAACAATTTGAATCCTAGCGATATAAACGTAACGAACACGGACAACGACACCGTGGGCATCACCGTGACTGAATCAAGTGGCAGCACCAATGCAACGGAAGGCGGCAGCACCGACAGCTACACGGTGATGCTGAATACCGAGCCCACTGCAAGTGTCACGGTTTCCTTCACCGTGGGTTCACAACTTTCCTTGAGCGACAGCAGTTTCATCTTCACGAGCGGCAACTGGAACACCCCCCAAACGTTAACCGTGACCGCCGTGAATGACCTCGTGGCCGAAGGCGCACACGGCGGCGGTGAGTCATACTGTTTCCAGTGTGGATGGAACTTACAATGGAATGAATGTAAGCGCCGTCACAGTCAACATCACCGACAACGATACCGCGGGCTTCACCATCAGCGCCATCAGCGGTAACACCACCGAGGCCGGAGCAACAGCCACGTTCACGGCGGTCCTCACCAGCCAACCCACGGCCGACGTGACTTTTGGAATCACCAGCAATGACACTAGCGAAGGAACCGTTTCACCCGCTTCACTCACTTTCACAGACGCGAATTGGAACACACCTCAAACGGTGACCGTGACCGGCGTGAATGACTTTTTAGACGATGGCGACATTGCCTACAGCATTGTGAACGCAGCCGCGACTTCAGCAGATGGCACTTACAACACATTGAACCCCAGTGATGTGAACGTCTCCAATACGGACAACGACACCGCCGGCATCACCATCAGTGCCATTTCAGGCAATGTGGCGGAGTCCGGCACCACCGCCACCTACACCGCCAATTTAAGCAGCCAACCCACGGCCGATGTGACCTTTGGAATCACGAGCAGCGACACCAGCGAAGGAACCGTTTCACCTTCTTCACTCACCTTCACGAGCGGCAACTGGAACACGCCTCAAACGGTGACCGTGACGGGCGTGGACGACTTCTTGAGTGATGGCACCGTGGCATTCAATATCATCAATGCAGCCGCGAGTTCAGCAGACAGTGGCTATAACAATTTGAATCCCGCCGACCTTTCGGTTTCTTGTACGGATGACGATACCGCTTCCGTTGTTTTAACACAGTCGGGGGGCAACACTTCCGTGGCCGAAGGAGGGGTAACGGACAGTTTCACTTTAGAGCTCACCACTCAACCCAGCGACGATGTCACCGTGACCTTCACCGGCAGTGCACAAATCAGCTTGAGTGCCCCCACTATGACTTTCACGAGCGGCAACTGGAACACGCCTCAAACGCTGACAGTTAGCGCCGTCAACGACGCCATTGCTGAAGGCACACACGGCACCACTATCGCTTTTGCCATAAATAGCAATGACAGCAGTTACAATGGCTTTGTCTTGAGCGATGTGAGTGTATCCATCACCGACAACGACACCGCAGGTTTCACCGTGAGTGCGGCCTCAGGCAACGGTTCTGAAGCAGGAAGCACCGCGACTTACACCGTTTCACTCACCTCGGAACCCACCGCAAGTGTCACTTTCAGCATCGCCAGCAGCAATGCCAGCGTCGGCACCGTTTCACCCTCTTCACTCACCTTCACCAACGCCACATGGAACACCCCACAAACGGTGACCATCACCGGCGTGGACAATAGTATTGTGGATGGCACCGTGGCGTTCAGCATTGTGAATGCCGCAGCCACTTCCGCAGACAGTTTTTACAACAACTTGAATCCCAGTGACGTCTCTTTGTCTCGCACCGACAACGACGAAGCAGAAAGTGAAGGTGGCGGTTCTTCAGAGGGAACAGTACGTTCAGGTGGTTCGGGAAGTTCAGGGTCCACGCCTCAGAGCGACGAGGAAATCCAAAATTCCTTAGATGAATGGGAGGCAGAAATTCAAGAAGATCACTGGTCTGAATCTTACATTAAAGATTTATTGACCGAGCCCTATGTCATTGAAATCGCCATCCACACGAATCTCACTCTGGCCGTCATTCGAGATTTCTTACTGACTCCTGACCTCACGCTGCACCGTGGAGACGCCATTATTTTCTTATTGACCCAGCGAGGAGTGGACATTTCTCAAGTCACAGTAGACACCGGTCGTTTGAGTTTCAGCGACGTCAATGAAGACAACATGAGAGTGGCTTACATTGAATACGCCGCCGACCAAGGTTTGGTGGATGGATACCCCGACGGCACTTTTAAACCTTTGCGCAGTTTGAATCGCGCCGAGGCCCTCAAACTCGTTTTCACTTTTTATGATGCGGAAGTAGAAACCGACTTATTTGGGGATGAACTGTTGGCTCACTACCACTTGACCAGCAATCCTTTCTCAGATGTAGATTTGAATCAATGGTATGCCCCTTACGTTCTTTATGCCTACGACCAAGGCATCATAGTGGGTTACGGGGACGGCACCTATAAACCCGACCGCTTGATCAGCCACGCAGAACTATTAAAGATCGCTTCGTTGAGTGTGGAGCAGTGAGGGGGTACTCTAATCGCTATATCCAACCCAACTCTCATTTATTTTCCATGCCCCCTTTTTCCCGAAAAGCAGGAATAGTTTGACGTTTTGCCGCATTGATTAGAGGAGGGAATCCATATTGTTTCAACTGCAAATTCATCAAGACCCTTCCCATGCGACCATTCCCATCACAAAAAGGGTGGATGTGCTCAAATTCACGATTAATCGTCAAAAACAGTGACTCATCTTCGATGAGCCTTCTGATAACGTAAGACCGCTTCTTTTGAAGAAAGCCAATTTCGCCCTTCTTTGAAAGCCTCTAACTTTCCTTGAGTGGCTAATTTTCGTAAATAAGTGGCAGAGTAGGGGGAATCTTTACTCAACTCTTTTAGCTCCAAGTACTGCCCACTTTTAGCCCGAGAAGGCTTCAGTATTTTAAGATAAATATTCAAACTGCGTATGACGGACTGCGCCACGAATTCACAGAGGGGTTTGTAATTTCCCTTATCCGCTTCATGTAAAACTCTGTAGTAACGTTTACGATCATTCTTTAGTATGATGGCCAAAGGGTAGCCTCCCTGTATGATTAAAATATTCATGAGGAGCCGACCTGTCCTTCCATTTCCATCCCAAAAAGGATGAATGGCTACAAATTTATAATGCAACAGAGCTGCCAACTCTACAGGATCATGCTTCTTTTTTTCTTTACTCATCCATCTAATTAAATCATGCATTTTTGCGGGAATTTCAAAACCATTGGGCGGACGATGGTCACTACCTGAGATATAAACCTCGCCATCCCTGTAATTCCCAGCGATCTCTCTTTGTGAATCTTGTACCACCAAATGATGAAGCTGTTTAATGAGGTGTTCCGAGACGGTATTTTTTTGACTTGAATCGACGAGTTCATAGAGAAAGTCCAGAGCCTCTTTATGGTTTTTGGCCTCCAAATGATCTTTAAGAGGTTTGTCTTTCATGGTCAATCCTTCTTGAATGACCCAAAAAGTTTCCTTGAGAGTCAAAGAATTCCCTTCTATCGCGTTTGAGTTATAGGTCATCTCAATTGAAAATTGCTCGCGGATTTTATTCAACAAAGCGGGCGAGATAGGCCTCAGTTTTTTTAGGATCTTGAGCTTCTCGTGAAGAATCTGAAGAGTATTTTGTGACAGGAACATAGTAAAGGTACGATAATTCAATTTCTGATATATCGTACCCTAGTTAATATTAAAACTCAAGTAGGATTTTATAAGAAATTGGAGCGGATGAGGGGAATATTCTGCGCTTCGCTTGAATGCACAGCCGTCGTCGCTCGGAAATGAAAAGCACTCGTAAAAAGTATAGCAAAAAGATAGCAAATTTGAGAGTGCTTTCCGTTTTCAAAACTTTTACCGCTCATAAACGGCTAAAAATTCTTCCACACTAACTTTCGCCTGTCTCAAAATCCCGTGCAAAGTTCCAGTAGCCAACTCTTTATGCATAGGGACAACACATCCAAATTCCTGTTTCCCCTCAACTTTCTTCAAGACAACGTGACTCCCTTTCTGCCTAACATAAACAAAACCCAACCGCCCGAGTATTTTAATAACTTCTTTACCCGAAAGGCGAGGGAGCTTAGGCATGGCTAACTTCGAAGGTAGTTAAAAGCGGATTCGAAGTGGTGTATTCAGGGAACTCTTCTAAATACAATTCAGTAGCTTCTTTCAAGTTAGCCAAAGCCAATTCAACAGATTCTCCTTGGCTCACCGTTCCTACTTGGGGGCACTCGGCGACATAGAGCTTACCGTCTTTATAGACCACTGCTGAAAAAGTGAAGGTTTTCATAAATCAATTATAGCAAAACAAACAAAAAAGAAAACCTCGTCTTCGACGAGCCTGGAGCGGGTGAGGGGAATATTCTGCGCTTCGCTTGAATGCACAGCCGTCGTCGCTCGGAAATGAAAAGCACTCGTAAAAAGTATAGCAAAAAGATAGCAAATTTGAGAGTGTGCTTTCCACTTCCCTCGCTCCTAGGCTGCTTCGAACCCATTGCTGCGCAAGGGTTCTCTTCCTCTCTATCATTCAAGAAGAATTAAAAAGCGCCCGCGAGGGGCGTTTTCAATTCTTTGGAGCGGGTGAGGGGAATCGAACCCCTCTCAACAGCTTGGAAGGCTGTGGTAATAGCCACTATACGACACCCGCGTCATTGTGCCGTCATCAGGAAAACAACGGCAAAAGGGATTTTAGCAAAACCTAAGGAACTTTCAAGATGGATTTCAAAATCGGGGCAAGCACGTTACACTCTACACATGTCCATCGCCATTTACACTGACGGAAGTTGCATCGGGAACCCGGGCCCCGGGGGCTGGGCTTACCTCATTGAAGCCGAGGGAAAAGCCATTCGCGGACAAGGAGGCGAACCCGACACCACCAACAACCGGATGGAACTCACCGCACTCATCGAAGGGCTAAAAAAAGCCGAAACCCTCTATCCTTCAGAAATAAACTTCGACGTTTACAGCGACTCTTCTTGGGTGCTCAACACCTTAAAACTCAACTGGAAACGCAAAAAAAACCTCGATCTATGGGCCCTTTTGGAGCCTCATTTAAAGGGTAAAAAATTCACCTGGAACTGGGTGCGTGGTCACAATGGACACCCCCAAAACGAAGACTGCGACACTCGTGCGCAAAAAGAAGCGGGGCTTCAAGCTTTCAAAGCAGGCCGTCCAACTTTTCTTTGAGTGAATCTTTGGGCAAAGCGCCTGTAACACGATCCACTTCTTCACCGTTCTTAATGAAGATCAGCGTAGGGATGCTCATCACTCCATAATTTTGAGCCGTGTCCATGCTTTCATCCACATTCAGTTTCGCAATCAGGACTTTTCCATCGTATTCCGTTGCCAGTTCATCCACAATGGGGGCAATCATCTTGCAAGGACCGCACCATTCCGCAAAAAAGTCGACTAAAACAGGGATTTTAGAGTTCAAAACCAGTTCAGAAAAATTTTGATCAGTAACGAGATGTGCCATAAACAATTTTAAGGGGTAGTGAGAAAATCCTAGCACGTCCAAGCCGCTTGAGAAAAGCCAGAAAATCAGCTATAATATTAAGACAAAAAAAACGTATGGCACTTTCCAAAATTTGGACCGCCCTGGGAGGTCTGCTCGGCATCGCACTGCTACTCTTTCTTACACAAGGAAAAGCAACGGTGGCAAGTCATCTCGACACCGACGACTTCATCATTTTGAAGCCGGAACTCACCGCGGGCGTGATGCAATTGGGTCCAGAATACAAAGAAGATGGACTTTTTGTGTCTGAAATCTATGAAACCGATCACAGCTTTGAACTTTTGGGCCTCAATTGGCAGCAAAAACTGCCTGCTGGCACCGAAGCCGGGCTCGAAATTCGCTTCCGCTCTGAAAAAGGAAACTGGTCCGACTGGCAGTCCATTCACGTGGATGAAGACGCGCCTTCCCAAGATCAAGCTGAAGTGGAGGCAGGTTATGACGAAAGCCTTTGGAGCTATGTGATCACCGAAAAAAGCACTGCTTTTCAATACCGCGCCAACCTAAGCACTCAAAACAAAAACGTCACACCTAAACTTTCAGATATTTCTTTCGACTATGTGCAAGGGGGGCAAAGTTCGCTCCTCAACAAGTTTGAAAAAATGGTCTTCGATAAAGATCAAAGTGTGGTCAGTCGTGAAGAGTGGGGAGCCAACGAAAAACTGCGTGTGGCCAGCGAGCCCAACGACGACTTTGAATCGGAATTGGATGAAGACGACGAAGTGGAATATCCAGACATGAGGATTGTAAGAACCATCGATGAAAACGAGGATGGAAAACCTTTGCTTTGGCCTCAGGAATATCCAGCCAGCGTGGAGAAAATCATCCTTCATCACACGGCCACGACTCAAAATTTAGACGATCCCGAAGCGGCGATTCGCGCCATTTATTATTACCATGCTGTCACTCGCGGCTGGGGAGACATCGGTTACAACTTCATTGTTGCCCCCGATGGCACCGTTTATGAAGGCCGTATGGGTGGTGATGGAGTGGTGGCTGGGCATGCGCAAGGCTACAACACGGGCTCCGTGGGCATTGCGCTTTTAGGAAATTATGAAGAAAGAGATCTTTCAGGAGACATGATGCAAGCCTTGCAAGCTTTGATTTATAAAAAAGCCAAATTGCACGACATCGATCCCGATGGCACCAGCGAATTCCGTGGCGATGTGATTCCTAATATTTTGGGTCACCGCGACGTGGACAGCACCGCTTGCCCTGGAGATTACACTTATGACTATTTGGATCAAATCCGTTCCATGGTGGCTTTGGCTTTAGAAAACAGCGAAGCCATGAGCAGCAATAAAATGTATGCTTACTTAGAATCCGGCGACCGCGACATGCTGGTGCTCGATCCCAATCAAGAAGTGGGCGTCCTCATCAAAATCAAAAACACTGGCACCAAAACCTGGGACAGCAAAACGTTCTTAACGGTGGACGCCAACAGTGAATCCGACTCCCTCGTTGAAATTCCACAAGACTCCAGCAAGCGCACGGCTCTCATGAAAGAAAGTTCAGTTAAACCTGGAGGAACAGCCACATTCAGCTTTAAAGTCAGCGCCAAAAACAATGGTGGTTTGGCTTCTTTTGATGTGAGTCCGGTCTTCAACGGCAAAGAAAAATCCACTCAAAAAATGGACATGGCTTTCTTTGTGGAAGCCCCCACGTTGGACTTCACAGTGCAAAGTTCAGACGCTCCTTCCAGTCTCTCGCCTGGGGCCACAGCCACGGTGACCGTCACGCTTAAAAACACCGGCAATCTCACATGGGAAAACAGCGGTGATTCGGCGGTGACGCTCGTCAAAAATGGAGCTTCCAGTTTGAGCGACAAAAGTACACTCGCCACTTTAAAAGAAAGCGAAGTGAAACCTGGGAAAACAGGCACTTTCGTGTTCAGCATCAAAGCTCCGAGCAAAGCCGGTAATTACGCCCTCTACTTCAGCCCGAGCATGAAAAATTCCAATGCCAAGGCGGGGGGCTCTGGACAGATCAAAATCAAAGTAACAGAAAGCACAGAAAAAGCATTGATCGTTGGAGCCTCCAGTGACCTCAATTTTGCGCCGGGCGAAGAAAAAATGCTTTGGGTGCAGATTAAAAACACCAGCGGTGCCTCCTGGCCCACCACAGGTTCTTCTGCCTTCAATTTGGCTTTGAGCAAGCCGAGCGGCTTCACCATCGACACTCCAAAAATCATTTTAAAAACCATTGGAAACGAAGTTTCAACAAAAATTTATTTCAATGTGACGGCACCTCAAAAAGCCGGCACTTACACGCTGAGCCTTGAGCCCAAACTCGGCAGCAAAAATCTTTTGAGCAAAGCGTATACGCTTTCGCTTCTTGTGGAAGAAAGTGCGACTGCCATCCAATACGAAAATCCCATCCGCATCAAACTCACTCCCGACAACGAAGTGGGCACACCCATCCTCACAGCAGACAGCTCCTTCAGCCTCTACTCCGATGAAACCTTTCTAAAAACCTTCAATGCAGGCACTCGAGTCAAAATCACTCCTGCGAGCGATGGAAGCTTCACCGTGAGTTCAGGGCTTTCAAAATGGACAGCCAAAAAAACGTCCGCTTTATTCCTGAAAAAGAAGGCATCATGGAAATTTTAACCTTCAGCCAAGTCCCTGCTTGGAACACGACTTTGAACGACAATCGCTTCCGTGGAACCATTGAAATGCGGCAAGTGGACAAAGAAACGGTACTCATCAACGAATTGGCTTTGGAGGATTACATAAAAGGCATCGCTGAAGTTTCCAACGGCGACAACGAAGAAAAAGTCAAAACCATCCTGGTCTTGGCACGCAGCTATGCTTATTACTATTTGACCGAAGAAGATAAATTCCCAGACAAGCCTTACGACCTGGACGACGATCCCAATTCCAGCCAAAAATACTTGGGTTACGGCTTCGAATCCCGTTCCAGCAATGTGGCTCAAGCGGCAAAAGATACGGAAGGAATCGTGGTCACTTATAAAAAAGAAGTGGTCAAAACACCTTACTTCAGTCAATCCGATGGAAAAGCGACAAAAAGCGCAAAATCCGTATGGGGTTGGACTCACACACCCTGGTTGGTTTCTGTGCCAGACCCCTATTGCACGACTACAGACGGCACTTTTAAAGGGCATGGGGTAGGGCTTTCAGGTTGCGGTGCCACCGGCATGGCAGAACTTGGAAAAGACTTTGAAGAGATCATCAAGTACTACTACACTGGAGTTAGCCTCAGTTCCATTGAGGATCTCTAGCTAGCTCGAATGATACTTGCCCTCAACACCGCTCAAACTGTCCATGAACTCGCCCTTTTGCAAGAAGATCAAAAAGAGCTTCGGCTTTTAAAAGAACAGCGCTGGCCCGACGACCATCAAGATGTGGAAACCTTAGTGCCTCGACTTCAAAATCTTTTGGATGAAACCGGCCTGCGCAAAGAAGAGATTCAAGCGGTGCTTGTGGTGAAGGGGCCGGGTTCTTTCACGTCCTTGCGCACGGGGGTGGCCTTTGCCAATGCCTTGGTGGAGGGCCTCAGTGACTCTAGGTCCCAGCGCGTGCAGCTTTACGAATGGTCCACTTTTGAATGCTTGGCCCATAAAGCCGCAACACAGCCGGTACTTGTGCTTTTACCGGCCGGGGGAGCAGACGTCGGGCTTTATTTTGAAGGGGAGCTGAAAGTCGGTCCCTTGAGTGAACTTTTGGCAGTGCATCCCCACGGTGCGGAGCTAAAAATCGTGGCTGAACTCCCTGAAACGCTGGAGGATGAGCTGCATTCCATAATCCTCGAAAAAAAATGGAAAAGGGTTCAGGGACACGAATTGCAAACTTTGGGCGAATCCTTGCAAAGCTTGGGCCTGCCGCAAATCCAACCCGTGGAGCAAGTGAACGCCCTCTATTTAAAGGGGCCCAAAATCACGCTTTCTTCAGATCGATGGAAACAGGTGAGAACTTGAGGGGATAGTGCCCTTTTGCAAATGCTCTTGAAGTGCCCCAATGAAGGGTGTAAAAATATATACTACACAATAAAATTTAAATATGGGTAGAGCTGAAGCAGATGATATAGGGGGATTTGAAGACTGGGAAATCCCACCCCTTGCACTAGGTGAAGGTGACGATGAAGTCGCTAATGACGCCACTTCTTTTGGGCAAAAACTAGAAGCCGTTTTGAAAGGAACAGAAGGAAGAAAAGCTCGACCAGAAAACCCTCAGGAACAGGAAAATGATGGAGATAAAGGGGCCATAACTGCCTACTTAAAACAAATAGCCAGACATCCTTTGATAGATCGTGATAGAGAAATAGAACTCGGTCGCATCATTCAAGGGAATAGTAGTGAAGAGGAGAGAAAACTTGCATTCAATGAGCTGGTTCACGCCAATCTCCGTTTAGTGGTCTCTATTGCTAAAAAGCGTGCTAATAGAAATCTCGAAACACTGAAGGACCTCATTCAAGAAGGGAGCATAGGGCTTATGATAGCTGCAGAAAAATTTGATCCAGATCGAGGTGTCAGGTTTGCCACACACGCCACCTGGTGGGTAAGGGCAACAATAACGAGGTACGTGGAAAATCATCAAGGAACCATACGTGTGCCTGTCCCTACCCAAAATAAATTGCGGAATATTAGAAGAGAGCTGGCACGGAAAAATAAGAAAACTAACGAGCAGCCCAGTCAAGCACAAGTGGAGGGGGAAATGAGGATGAAACCTGGTGAATTTGCAGGCTTATTGGCAGCCCTTTCAGGGACACGCTCTTTAGACGCTCCAATAGGTGGAGACGACTCTTCTCCCTTGAAAGATTTTCTTGCAGACGCTAACACGCTAAGCCCCGATCAGAATTTAGACAACTTAGACGGCATTGAACAACTAGAGGGCCGGCTTCTACTGCTCAGTCCAAGGCAAGAATGCGTTCTCCGTCATCGTCTTGGATTTGGAGTGGCGAGAGCATATTCTTTAGAGGGAATTGGGAACAAGATTGGGTGTACTCGTGAACGGATTCGTCAGATAGAAGCAGATGCCTTGAAAAAAATTCAAAAGGGCATGCGCACGACATAAGTTTCTTGTCCTTCCCTTTTTTTGAGAGGGCCTCTAAACTGCACCCATGGCCCTCTATCTTGTCGCAACCCCCATCGGTAACCTGGAAGACATCACTTTGCGTGCCTTACGCATCCTCAAAGAAGTGGATTTGATTGCGGCAGAAGACACCCGTCATTCCGCCATTCTTTTGAAGGAATACGGCATCCAAACGGCCTCCACGAGTTTTCACAGCCATTCTTCAGAGGCCAAGGCCCTGGCACTGGCACAAGAGATGAAAGCCGGAAAAAACATCGCTCTCATCACCGACGCAGGAACCCCCGGCATTTCTGATCCCGCTTGGAGCCTCATCCAAGCCACGCTTCGTGCTGGGGTGGAAGTGATCCCCATCCCCGGAGCCGCCGCCTTTTTAACCGCCCTCATGGGCAGCGGTTTACCCATGAATGAATTCCTTTACCGTGGCTTCATCCCGGCTAAAAAAGGTCGCCAAACCTTATTTGAATCTTTAAAAGAAGAGGATAAAACCGTGGTGCTTTACGAATCTCCGCATCGACTCCAAAAAACTTTGGAGCAAATGCTCGGCATTCTTGGGCCAGATCGAAACGTGGTCTTGGCTCGCGAGCTGACAAAGATGCATGAAACATTTCATCGCGGCACTTTGGGGGAGCTTACGGCGCAATTTAAAACACATCCACCCAAGGGCGAAATGGTCATTTTAGTGGCACCAAAAAACTTCAATTTCTCCTTTTGAGTAGACATTTTTCTGTGGGCGTCTAGACAGAACATGTCAGCCCTGTATGACAACACCTAAAGATAGACAATGAGAGTGAGGCTGAGGAAAATGGGCTCAATTAAAAGCCCTTTTATGACTTCCCCATCGAAACTTTGCAGCTTGTTTTTGTTATTTGTAGTCGTATGCAACATCGTCTTTATTCCCTTAGCATCGGCAGAGGAAGGGGGCGAAACTTTAGACCCCATCATCTTAGAAGAACCCGAGTTTGAAACAGCTCAGGAGACCCCAGAGGAAGACACGAAATTCAATCCAAAGCCTGAAGATGAATCGGTGATGGAAATTCTCGGTGAAGAGGAAGGGGAAAAGACAAAAGAAGACGAACCCGAAGGCCCGGACTTAGAAGAAACAGCCCCAGAGGAGGAAGCCCTCACGGAGGCCACAACAGAAAGCACCTCGGAAGAGACTGAAATAGACCTAGATGCGCCACGCTTTCACCCGGAAATCGATGAATTTACGGGAGCCTTAACTTATAGCTATAACATCGTCACTCCTCCAGGCCGAAACGGCATAGAGCCCAATCTGGCTTTAAACTACAACAGTGGGGATGAAGACAAGACCTCCATTTTAGGCCTAGGTTGGTCTTTGAACATTCCAAGCATCCAGCGCATCAACCGGGAGGGAACGCAGGATCTTTATGACGGAGACACTTTCACCTCCTCCCTTTCAGGGGAGCTGATAGCCCTAGATGCCACTACCTATGGGGCAAAGTCCGAAAAGGGGGATTTTTTAAATTATGAACGAGTGGGAGACGCATGGGTGGTGACGGATAAAAGCGGAACCACTTATACCTTTGGTTCCAGTGAAGACGCCCGGCAAGACGATCCAGCAGACAATTCACGCATTTACAAATGGATGCTGGAAGAAATAAGAGACTTGAATGACAACTTCATTTCTTACACCTATACAAACTCAGGGGGACAAATCTATCCTGATGAAATCCGTTACACAGGCCACGGCAGCAGCGAGGGGATTTTTTCAATAAATTTTAGTCACGACACAGCCATAACAGGAGGCAACAATGATTTTTCTCGTGCATTTGAAGTGACCGCTCCTTCTTTAATAGACGCTATCACCATTTCCGTTTCAGGAACAGAAGTGAGGTCTTACGCTTTGAGTTATTCCCTGGGGCACAATCAAACAAGGTCTCTGCTCGAAAGCATTCAAGAGACAGCCATCAGCGAAGCAGGGGTAGAAACGACTTTGCCAGCCACTACATTTGAATATCAGGAAGATGCTACAGGTTGGGAACTAGAGGAAGATTGGGAGATGCCTACGTACTCAAATGGAACGGATCTCCGTGGTTATAATGGAGAGATGAGTGGTTCCATTGACACTCAACTCTTGGATGTGAATGGAGATGGTCTTCAAGATTTTGTAGTCTTACAGTATGGATCCATCACCGGAGACCCTGCACTGGATACTTTCCATCGAGTATTTTTAAACACAGGTGAAGGCTGGGAGCTGGAAGAAGATTGGCAGATGCCCATGTACACAGATGGAACAAACACTTATGGCTACAACGGAGAATATTCTTCCATTTACACCCAATTCTTAGATGTAAATGGAGACGGTTTGCCAGATTTCGTTGTTCTACAAGGCAACGGTAATACCATCACCGGAGACCCTGCGTTGGATACTTTCCATCGAGTTTTTCTCAATACCGGGAGGGGTTGGGAATTGGATGAAAATTGGGAAATGCCAGCGTACTCAAATGGAACAAACACCTATGGTTACAATGGAGAATACTCTTCTATCGACACCCAATTTTTAGATGTGAATGGAGACAGTTTAGCAGACTTTGTGGTTCTATACACCTACACCAGCCCCATCACCGGAGACCCCGCAACAGATACCTTCCATCGTGTATTTCTAAACACAGGTGAAGGCTGGGAATTGGAAGAAAATTGGCAAATGCCTACCCACATACGTGGAACTGATACCTATGCTTATAACGGAGAAGGTTCTACCTCTATTGATACTCAATTCTTGGACGTGAATGGGGATGGTTTGCCAGATTTCGTTATTTTATACAGTTTCGACACCGCCATCACTGGTGACCCTGCAATAGATCTCTTTCATCGTGTATTTCTAAACACAGGTGAAGGTTGGGAATTGAAAGAAGATTGGCAAATGCCAGTGTATTCGAATGGAACAGACTTCCGGGGTTACAATGGAGAATATAATTCTTCTATCGACACCCAATTTTTAGATGTAAATGGAGACGGTTTACCGGATTTCGTTGTTTTATATAGTTTTGTCAGCCCCATCACCGGGGACCCTGCCGTGGACAACTTCCATCGCGTATTTTTGAACACGGGTGAAGGTTGGGAATTGGATGAAAATTGGGAAATGCCAGCGTACTCAAATGGAACGGATCTCCGTGGTTATAATGGAGAGATGAGTGGTTCCATTGACACTCAATTCTTAGACGTTAACGGAGATACCCTTCAAGATTTTGTGGTACTACAGTATGGCTCCATCACCGGGGACCCTGCCGTGGACAACTTCCATCGCGTATTTTTGAACACGGGTGAAGGTTGGGAATTGGAAGAAGATTGGCAAATGCCAGTGTACACAGATGGGACGAACACTTATGGTTATAACGGAGAACCATATGCATACCTCCATACACAATTTTCAGATATAAATAGTGACGGCCTACTCGATTTTATAGCCTTACAAAGCTACAGCAGCCCCATCACCGGAGATCCAGCCCAGGACAACTTCCATCGTGTCTTCTTAAGCCAAGGTAAAGCCTCAGACCGCCTTTCTGAAATCACCCTCTCTTCTGGTGGGACCGTATCTGTCACCTATGAAGAAGAGCCCATAGTGGATAGGAATCCTTATGGTGAAACGCAAACCTTTTACGCAGTTTCACAAATCACAAGGGACGATGGCTATGGAGAAAACAGCTTGAACTATGAATACGCGGATGGGAAATTCTACTTTCATGAAGATCAGTACCGCTCGTTCACCGGTTTTGGCACAGTCACCGTCACAGATGAAGAGGGCAATGCCCGCGTGGTGTATAGACACCAGGGGAACGAGAGTAATAGTGATCTGGGTGAATACAACGATGCAGTTTCTAAAATTGGACTCGTTTACCGCACCGAAGAATATGATGAAACCGGGGCGTTATATAAAGTCACAGTACAGCAGTGGTACGAAACGAACCTGTCCACAGGCAGGGATTTTGCCAAACAAACAAGACAAACGTTTCTCACCTATGACGGCTCCAGCCACAAAGATTCAGCCACTGAGTATTCCTATGACGACGCCACAGGGAATCTCACGACTGAAACGCATTGGGGCGAAGTGAGTGCCAGCGAAGACGGTTCCTTTCAAGACCTCAGCACACTGGATGAAAAGTTCATCATCACCTACACCTACGCCGTGGATTCAACTCAAGTGGTGAAAAACAAAGTGGCCCAAAAGAAGATCACGAGCAGCAGTGAAACGGAAAAAACGCGTTACTATTACGACGGCCTTTCTTACGGAGCCGTGAGCCTGGGAAATATAACGCGCGAAGCCCGAAGTTTCAATAACAGTTGGCAAAATATTCACTATACCTATTCTGCCGAAGGGCTGGTGGAGACGGTAAAAAATCCACGCAACTACACCACGACTTATAGCTATGATTCAGAAAACCTTTATCCTGAAACGGTGACGAATCCCAAGGGCTATACGGTGGAATTTGCCTATGACTATTCCAGTGGAAAAATTGTGAGCAAAACGGATGAAAACGGCATCACGAGCCAGTATACCTATGACGGTTTTTCCAGACCCTTAACTGTTTCTGTGCCAGATCCCATAAGTGGCACCCTGACCTTGCTTTCCAGCACCACTTACAATGACAATTTCCCAAGCTCGTCCACCACAGTATCCACGGTCAATGGAGTAAACACTTTGCAAAGCCTATATTTTGATGGATTCAAACGGGAAGTGCAGCGTCTGAGCTCTGCGGAAGGGGGAACGTATACAGCTGTAGACACTTGGTACGACAGAGGCAATGTGATCCAGCAAACTTATCCTTATGAAACGCAAGGTGCAGGAAGAGATGTGACAAAGCCCAGCATTGTCAACACATACGCCGCGCAAAATAGACCTTTGACAGTTACAACCCCTCACAGCAGCACCACCTATAGCTACAGCCTGTGGGAAGTTTTGACAGAAAACCCCAACTTTTCCTACAAAACCTTCGAATACAATTATGCAGGCCAATTGATTTCCGTGGAGGAACAAAACGGCGGACTCACCTATGCCACGACCTACACCTACGATCCTCTCGGACGGCTTATAAACCTCACAGATGCGGAGGGCAATGAAAGGAATTTCATTTATGATTCATTGGGAAGAAAAGTGAGTGAGGAAGATCTGCACCGTCCTTCTGCTACGACGATTCCAACCTGGACTTACACTTACGATGCCAATGGAAATCTAGCCACTCGCACAGACCCCTTGGGGGAAGCGACCAGTTGGACTTATGACAATTTGGACCGTGTGCGTTATGAGGACTCCAGCCTAACTGGAAGGGAAACCACTTATACTTACGACACCGCCACACGTGGACTTATGAAAGTGTATAAAATCATTTCGGATGGGGGCGGGAAATATGTCCAGTATCCGATTTATGATTATTTGGGCAATCCAAGCAAAGAGCAGATTTATATTCAAAAACCGGGACTTTCGACTTATTACAGCTATGTTTACCAAACGACCTATGACCTGTTAAAACGTCCAACGCGAATCATCTATCCCTCAGCGGCTCTAACCATAAATTATAGTTATAATGAAGCAGGGCTTTTAGAAACAGTCACGCGCGGGACCGCAACGGCTGTAGTGAATATGGATTACAACGCATTGGGCCAGATTGAAACGCAAACATATGGGAATGGGAAAATATTAACAAATACTTATGACGAAACAGGGCGTTTAATGCGAAAGCAAACGAACAATTTAGAAGATTTGAATTACACTTACGATGCAGTGGGGAACATTTTGCAGATTGTGGACAGTGTAACTCCCAAAACCATCACTTACAGTTACGATGCTTTGGATCGTCTGGTGCGAGCGACCTCGAGCGGCCGCGCAGAGGGGGATTATGACGAGATGTATGAATACGACAGTTTGGGCAACTTGAGCTACCGCACGTCTTTAGGAGAACTGCTTTATGAAGGGGCGCATCCTCATGCAGTGAGCAGCGCAGCAGGCCTGACTTATACTTACGATGCCAATGGCAATCTTCTCACGGACGGCGTGCACAGTTATGCTTGGGAAAACAACCGGCTCATAACTGCGGACGGAAAGGCGTTCGGCTATGATTTTAGTGGAAGTAGATATAAGACAGTGGAGCTTGGGGATTATAGCTACTATATAAATGCTTACCAGGAGCAGCGTGGAGGAACCGAGACAAGCGCAGGGAATACGACTTACTATATTTTTGCAGGGGGACAGCGCCTTGCGATTCGGGAGGGGACGAACATCATTTACAATCACCAGGATCACTTGGGAGGAACGGCGTTCACAACGGATAGGACTGGAGCGGTGAGCCAGGTTTATGAATACCTTCCCTATGGTGAAGAGTTGGAAAGCAGCGGCACAACAGATGCGGCACATTCCTTCACGGACAAGGAGCTGGACGATGACTTGGGACTCTATTACTTCGAAGCGAGGTGGTACAATCCTCTAACAGGCAGATTCATAAGTGCAGACCCAGCGCAACATACGATGCTGGGACAAATCATGGGAGATCCACAATCGTTGAATGCTTATACTTATGCCCGTAATAATCCATTGATCTACATAGATCCTACAGGGCTAAAAAGTGCAGTAGTATTTTATGGAAAAGAATATAGAGAGGGCTCTGACCCTAACGCTTGGAAAGACAAAGCAGATAGCAGGGCTGAGGATTTAAGGAATTTGAAAAATGAAGATGGGAGTTTGGTTTACGAAGATGGGGTATATTCTGCAGATGGGACAACTTTTGAGAATTGGGCCTCAGCTTTAAATACTTATAGCGACATTGGATTGATTGAATATTATGGGCATGGGGATAAGGATGGCATTTATCTACGAGATACATTAACGGAGTCGAACGAGGTTCGATATGAAACAATATTTAGCAATTATTTTAATGGGCAACTTGATTCATACACAGATGGCACATCTGATCATTATGTGAAAGATTTAACACTAGGCAATACTTCAAAAGACCTTATAATAAAACTATGGTCGTGTAGCACGGCGGAGAGTGGGTATGAGTCAGTCGCACAGTCCTTTTCAAATCATTTCTTAGCACCAGTTTATGCATCAAATTCAGCTGATAGCACTTATTTTTTGGGCAACTATGCTTTCACTTCGCCACTTTCATCGGGAGGGTTTGACTGGCGCTATCCGTCATGGATGTCGATACTTGAAAGTACTATTAATAATTGATCATGTTTAAAAAAATATCCATCTCTTTATCCATCTTTCTCCCCTTATTAGTACTCTTTATTGTAATTGAACCTTCCTTATTCTATACACCATTATCATGCAATTTTTTCAATGTAAGTTATATAGGACTCATTGGGATTTTTCTTTCTAGCACAATATATACAATGAGATATTCTAAATGGCGCTTCAAATGGCTACTCTCTTTTATCTCTTTGATCAGTTTTATAAGCATTCTATTAGCTTATAATTTTGGGATCGTTTTAATTTACGAAGATATCTTTAGAAAAGTAGAAAAGGGTGATTATAGCTCCTGCGAACAGTATCCAATCCAATTTTTAATGAAAGATTTTACTGAATGATTACTTCAACTTATCTGGTGCAAAATGAAGACACTCTCTCACCTGTTTTTGGCGATCAATGGCAAAGTGTCGCTGAATACAGCCAAATACAAGATCCAAATATAATTCATGTGGGAGATCAAATTAAAATACCTGAAAAAATAATCACTAACGCAAGTTAAATGAAAAAAGGGGATATGGGATGGGTGAAAGTTACGCTAATAACCATTTACTAAATAGAAAATGAAAGCTCATAAAACTACTTTTTCAATTACTCTAGCTTTATTTTTGTTCGCTGCAGTCAAGTTTTTTTTAGGACTTAGTTTTTGGTTTTTAGGGATGAATCTACTGCTTTTTATGGTCATAATTCTCATAGCAGTCAGAAATATCCATATCACTCTTATAAAGAAAGATTATTTATTCCTTTCTATCAATTTAATTCTAGTAGTTGCGAACATATTTATTATTTCAAATATTTTAAAACCTTCTTTCACGACAATTTTTAAAAACGATAAGAAATCAGTTTTGAGCTACGAAATAACAACTCAAAACGAAGTTATTTTTACAAAGAGGAATCGGTTTGCCTTTCTTTTGTCAAAGGAAGAATGTCTAACGGTTCTTCACTATGGATTTAGAGGAAACTTAGAAGATATGAACCCATATGTTGAAGGAGAAAGTCTATTTATAGGCAAGAGCGAATACCCTTTGAGTACAAATAAACAAAGCAATGTTTGTTTAGAAAAGAAATTTTAAACCTATATGATTCTTACAAATGAATAAACGCAAAATAGTTCAAGTATCCATAATGACTATCTTAATAGTAGTAGGATGGGCTACCTTGATAAACATCTATTATATCTATAAGGATATTTTTATAAAACACGATGGTCCTAGCAATTATGACCTGATGGAACCCTTTATTACTTATTTTAATCAAGGACAGTATCAAGTTGTGCCAGATGTATTCGAACCATTTGATTATTCACTGATACGAATCGATAACCCAGAAGAAGCAAATGACAACACTGGCTTAATAGGCAATATCACTAAGTACATCTTAGTAGAAAATCACCTATACGTTGCTGGTCAAACCTCTTCAAGCAAGGAGGAGGAGGCAGCAGAATCTTATATGATTATCAACATGACAACTGGAGAGATCAATTCTTTCAGCCTGATTAAAGACCTGTCAAAAGAGGATAGGAAAATATTCGAAATGAAACTAGGGAACACATGTTTGGTGGATAGAACGTGCTACGAGAAAGGAGTGAATCCTACTTTGTGGAACATTTTCAACTGATTAAATCCTTCTGAACTGCATACCCAATGAACAAGCAAGAAAAAATCCTCTCACTTATTATAGCGATAGGCTGTATATTCCCCATTTTTGTCGCTAGATTTTTAGTAAAAATTTTTTCTGGAACACAGGAAGCTTTAGTGACTTACCTCACTGTACTCTTGGTATATACGGTATTTACCGGAGCAGTCTTAATCATCGGAATACATCCTAATTTGATTGAACCAGAACAGTTCACTAAGGTGAAAAATAAAAAAATCTTAAAAAGCGTCGGAATTGCTCTAAGAACATTCTTCGTTTTTTTTGGTCTTGCTTGTACAGTCTTTCTTTTGACACCTCTTTACAAAGACATAGGCTACCTTTTTGATTCAGATAAAAAAGAAATGATTGTTGGAATGATAACTTATGACAAAGTCAGTAGAGGGGCATTTTTATTTCGTGATGAGCAAATTAAAATAGACGATCAAGAAAAACTAAGAGCTTATTTTTTGGAAGATTTTTTTGATGTAGGTGAAATTTACAAAATTGAATACTTACCTAACTCAAGGTTGATTTTAACTTATACAAAGGTAGCTGAATACAATCACATTTTTTCTAATGAATGATAAAATCTATTTTTAAATCTGAAAAAAGAATAGAAAATCACCACTCAATAAGTTCGGGAGAGGTGATTGCTGTATCTCTGCTATTCAGCGCATTAGGCATCCTTACGCCTATTCAATATTTTCACAACATTTCCTTGGTCATACTTAGTGTATCCGCAGTAGATGGCGTTATAAACAAACGATGGACGACATTGTTAAAATATGGAGCTATTTTCTCTATAAATATGGTGATTTTGATTTTGTATCAACAATTGAGTAGAGGGCTAATGATCTCTTATGCCGTCATATTATTATTGGGCATCACGATTTTTTTTGTATACAAAAAAAAGAATAAAATTCCAGTCAAGAAAACCAACTTAAAAACAAACTTAGTTCAACTTTGTTTGACACTGTTATTCGTCTCATTCGCCAGCCTTTTCTCATATATTATGTTTTCCTTATATTTTAATCTACTAAAAACTGAAGAACTTGTGTTCCATCCCTATGCGGTATTTTTACTCCTACTCCCAACATTTTCTCTGGGTATATTTTTATGTAGTCAGATGCTTTTACTGCCGTTTGAACCCTTTACCACTTTAAGTAAAATATTCGACTTTTCCTTGGAAGGTAAATCTGAAAATAATCTAATAAGAGGAGAGCGATTGAAACAAGACAGGATACTAATGAAAAAATTATTAGTAATAGCAATTTTTATCAATATAGTAAGTATTTTTTTAGCCAATGACGAGTATTACCATTTCACAGAAGATAAAATCAAAATAAATCCGATTTGGAATTTAAAAGAAACGGTATACGACTGGAATGAAGTTGAAAAAGGAGAAGTGAGCGTATCGCACAAAACATCTAAGACAGGAGAAATAACTACGATTATCCCTATTCTCAAAGTATATGTTCATGATGATATTTTTACATTTCAATATGACCCTCTTTTGAATTTTGACGGTGCTGATGATTTCTTAGGATTAATCTCTTTAATGCAAGCTAAGAATATTGAAATAGATTACATCCCCATACCTGAAAACCTTCAAGTTGCTTTGCAAAAGAACACGGGGAAAAGGGCTGATCTAACTATGCAGTTATATTCAACGCAGATTAAATAAAATTAGATAGATGCTAAATGAATAAAAATAACCTTATGAAACACGACGCATTGCAATTTCTTAGCCTTGTAAGAAAAAAAGTCCTAGGATACGGAATTCTTTTAATAACTGTAGTTTACATTATAGCTTTATGTTTAGGCTGGAAAGATTTTTCAAGTGCGAGTGTCTTCTATATTACTTTGGGTTTAATCATGTTTTTTTTAAGCACATAATCACCCACCCATGCCTTCCAAAAACCTCCAAAAACATATTGAAAACTATGATTCGATAAAACCTTTGCAATCTTACAGAGGAATCGCAGTCACCCTGTTGATTGTGTTTGGGGGAATGAACTGCTTATCTGCCTTAACAAGTGGGGCCTCTACACAATTTATTTACAATTTGCTCGGGCTCGTCATTTTAAGTCCAATTTTCTATTCGATTTATAAAGGCAAAAAGTGGGCAATGATTTTGATGATTGTTTTGCTGGGCTTAAATCAACTCTTAATCCTGATCAACGGTAGTTATTCAGGCATTGCGATGGCCATTGCAGTTATTTTCTTCCTTTCTCAGGCCATAACCGTCGAAAATAATAGGAAAACAAAAGAAAAAATCTAAACGCCGAAAGCTTTTATCACTTCCCATTCCTGCTATACTCACAAACGAATAATTCCACACTCCAACCATGTTCACTATCAATCTCCTATTTCAAATCCTATTGGTTCTATCGCTGGGTCTCGCAGCAATCTTCTTTTGTTTTTCATTGGCTTTGGGTTTAGACGCCAAACCTAAAGAGAAAAAGGATCTAGTTTCCAATAAAGTCCTCTTTTATGCCCTAATTCTAGGTCTAGCTTACAATGTCTTTTTGTTCCATCTACCCACTGCTTTGCATGGATCTTGGTATGGCATAGGGCTGGGCCTCTTTGGAGTCTTGTTTTTTACTTTTCTGTATCAGATTTTACCTGCTCACAAAAAAAGATTTTTCACTTTCAGCTTAGCAGCTTTAGGGGCCTTAGCAGGATTAGCCACGGCCTTTCGAGCGAACGACTTTCTCATTGAGTTCAACAATCTTGCTATCGAAATCGCCTTCCTACTTTTGCTCCTTGAACTGGCTTTTGAACACATCCACTGGAAGGGAATTTGGATCATAAAAAACATTCCTGTTTTTGTACAAAGTTTTTCAGTCATTCTCTTGAATTATCTGAAGCAGCGTCTCACCTCAAAAAAAATCCCAACAGTCGATTCTTGGTCATGGTTCGAAGTTCCCTTCTGGCACTGGTGGTTTTGCTGATTTTTGGAAGACTGCTCATCGAAGCCGATCCGATTTTTGCCCAAAGTTTGGATGGATTTAAGGGCACCTTTTTGAACCGCAGCATCATCACCCTTCTTTTGATGGCGGCTTTTGTTTTTCTCACAACCATTAAAGTCAAAGAGAGCAAGGATGAAGCAGGTCCCCTGAAGGCGCTGCATTTTTTTGATTTTGCCCTTCCAGCCTTAGTGCTTGAAATCCTTTTCTTGGGATTCATTTTCATTCAAGCCAAATACCTTTTTGGTGCAAATGAAAGCATTGTTAACTTTGACATAACTTACTCAGATTACGTTCGTAAAGGCTTCATAGAGCTCTTAGTAACGTCTCTCTTGGGCGCACTCTTAAGTTATGGAATGACCTTAAAATCTCACGCGCTTGAACTTAAAAAACACGTCAATGCCTTAAAAGGTCTCAATCTTTTCCTCATCTTAGAACTCTTTGTCATTTTAGCTTCAGCCCTACAAAGAGACCTCATCTACATGGACGTCTATGGTCTAACACGCATCCGTTTTATTGGACTCTTCCTATTGGCTTGGATCGCAGGTTTGCTCTTCGCCATGGGCATCTTCAGCATATGGAAGCGCTTCACTGAGCATCGACTGTTCACAAGCTTATTCCTGCTTTCATTTCTAGGTTTCTTCGCCCTCAATATGGTGAACATAGACGGGTGGATTGCTCAAGCCAGCAAAAATAAAGATTATTTCTACATCAACCATCTTTCTACAGATGCAGCCAATGCCTGGGAAGACTCTCTCGAACACGCTCAGTCCACATTGTCTCCTTTTATTTCAAACACAAGCTTAACAGATGAAGAGAAGCAAACCATTGTAGATACGCAAATTTCTTTATTAACTTTGCAAGAAAAAGTCACCAACTTAGAGGGAAAATACGCTCCAGACACGCTCTCTTCATGGACCGCATGGAACGCCAGCGAATGGAAAGCTTTTCAAAAAATCAATGAAAAACCGCAGCTTTATCACGAACAATTGAGCTGTCTGCTCACCCAAGTCGATCAAATTCAATTGAATACCTTTTCAGATTTTAAACCTCAAAGGAATAAGCGATTCTATGAATATGAATACCCCCTCACCAAAATTGAATATCCTGAAATCCGAGAGGACGATTACGATTTATCAGGAGTGACGAGACGTTTGTTTAATGTATCTAGCATGGCAGAAGAAGTGCAGGCGAGCTACAATACCCTAGCCTTGAGCAATCAAGAAATTCAGAAAGATGAACATGGCCTCATCCAAAAACTAAAGGACACTTTCAGTTCCACCCCCTGTCTCCAATAACTTTTACCCCTTCATCCTTTTCATTCCATGAAAAACTTACTCGTCTTACTCTTCACTCTCACACTGCTGCCGGTGCCCCTGAGTTCCGCGCAAGCCGGGGACACTCTCGAAAACCAAGACATCCGCGATTATTTGATTTTCCCTGAAGGCAGCTGGTGGGAATACGAAAGTACCACTCAAGATCTGGTCAACGAAACCTCTGTAACAGAGAGCGCCGTCGTCACTCAGGAAGCATGTGAAGGGCAAGAAGACTGCTTCATCCTCGCATCTGGCGAACAAAGCTATCGCATTCAAATCGAAGAAAACATCGCCTATTACATGGAAATATCCGGCCAAGAACCTTCAGTAAACTACACCTATTTCAGCTTAGAACCTTTTTCTGAAGAGGTTGCTACAGAAGATTATGCCCTTTTGAACGTGGAGGGTGCGGATGCAGGAGCCACCGTCAGTTGTGAATCGGACTTCGATCCCGTCTATCGTTATGAAAACAGGACCTACAATGCCATCCAGCACAACTGTATGTTTCTAGCCACCGTGGACGAAATGAGGATGCGAGTGATGACCAGCGACCTTCTTTTACAGGGTCTAGGAACAGTCGCCTCAACCGTCAGCGTATACATTGGCTCTGTACAATTCAGCGAAAGCATAACCACCTTAGTGGACAGCAATCTCATTGTGGAAGAATCCCCTTTCAGCGATGTGGCTCTCACCGACACCAATTACCCCGCCATTGAATACCTTTACAACGAGGGCATTTTCAGCGGTTACCCCGATGGCAGCTTCCGACCCGACAACACAGTCAACCGCGCCGAACTGCTCAAAATTCTTGTGGAGGGCTTGGGCGTCACCCCGGATGAAATCACCTATCGAAATTGTTTCTCAGACGTAGAGACCGATTGGTACGCCAAATACGTGTGTTATGCGAAAGAAGCCGGCTGGGTGGAAGGTTACCCTGATGGCAGTTTCAAACCCGCCGATCCCGTGAATAAAGTCGAAGCACTCAAAATGCTGCTCCTTTCTCAAGAAGTGGACTTAAACGAAACCTACAATCTTTACTATTATGACGTGGCCACAACCGATTGGTTCATGCCTTACGTGCAAACCGCCGGTGACTTGGGCCTCTTGGAAGAGAACGGCACCTACTTCCATCCCGATTCCGACAAAGATCGCAAAGGCATCGCCGAAAACCTCTACCGCCTGCTGACTTTATAAAGGCCAGCCCGTCTATAGCTACTTGCTTTCAAATCTCCAAACACCGTCCCACCCTGTGAGGGCGGTGTTTTTGAGCATGTCCAAACGTCCCAATAAAGTTTTGGAAGGCCCATCGTTGGGCAGCATAGACAGCACGGCTTTGAAACCTTTTTCAGCCTCCGTCCAAGCCCCTTTACGATACGCCGCCAAAGCCCTGTCCCACTCCACCAGCACTTTCTGACCCTCTTCACTGGCCCCCTGCAAAGTGCCCAATAGTTCATAAATGTGGATCGCCTTATCCTTGCCTTTCAAACACACGGCATCCACTTCACGGAAAAGGAACTCTCCCTTAGCCGTTTCATAAGTGCCTTGAGTCACCAAAATGCGTGTGGAATAAAATTTATTCGCCCCTTCCAAACGGGAGGCCGTGTTCACGGTGTCGCCCATGGCCGTGTAGTCGAAGCGATTTTCGCTACCCATGTTGCCCACAATCGCATCTCCACTCGCCAGCCCAATGCGTATATTCAATGGATATCCCGTGGAGGCATTCAACTCATTCATTTTTTCACGGATCGCAAGCGCCGTCGCACACGCTTTCACGGCATGATCCAAATTGGGCACGGGGGCTCCAAACAGCGCCATGATGGCATCTCCCTCAAACTTATCCACCATCCCTCCCACATTCATGATGACTTTCGACAGCGCATCGAAATAGGTATTGATCACCCCAACCACGGCCTGCGGCTCCAGCCCTTCGCTGAGGTGAGTGAAGTTCTCAATGTCCAAAAACAGAGCCGTAATCGCGCGCCGTTCACCCCCGAGCTTCAGCATGTCCGGCTGATTCCCAATCTGTTCCACCAACTCAGGGGACACATAACGCCCAAAAGCCTCTTTCAAACGCCGCCTCTCCGCAAACTCCGTAAAGTTTCGATAAAGGAGGATGGAGATATATCCAGCGACCAATGCAAACACCGGCCAAATTAAATTGATGATGACTCCATGGTCAAAACGCCACTGTGCATAAAATGGAAAGGCAAACAATTCAAGCGCCAAAAAACACGCAGACCATAGAAGAGGAGAATGCATGAAAATCAAACAGGAAACCGTCAAAATCAACGCGAGGACCAGAGCAAAATCCAAACCACTTTGGGGAGTTAAAAAAGCTTCATCTAAAATGGTTTGTATGGCATTTGCATGGATTTCAATACCCGGCATGGGTCGGGTAGGATCAATGGGCGTATATTTATTATCTTGAAATTCAGAAGCCGTCGGACCAATCAAGACAATTTTTCCAGAAAAAACAGAAGGGTCCACGGTGCCATTCAATACATCCACAATAGAAACAGTTGGATAAGAGCCAGTCACACCCGCATAATTGATCAGCATCTCACCTTCACTAAGCGGGATATCAAGAGGTTGCCTCAAATGTTCCTGGGCAAGCTGTAAATCCATGTGAGGTTCAATTGTGCCATTCACACTGAGGTAGGCGGGAATGCCATAGACACTTTGAACGTTTGTTTCAGATGAAATATTAAGATTTGCAAAACCAGTTTTGAGGAACGAGCCAAATAAAACAGTAGGATCGGATTGCTCTCGATAGTCAAAACTCTCTCCTGTAAAGGAGGAAAAATGAGTGGCAAACTTAATGAAATAAATGTTATCCCATTTTTCTAAAACAGAAGAAAGGAGCGCATCATAAGGATGCTCCTCATTTAAGTAAGCTAAAATTTGATTGGTAAAATCTATAGCTTTAGGATACTGAGTGGCGGCTGTATAAATTTCTTCAGAACTCACTCCATTGGCTGGACCATCAAACAGCCAGTCCAACATGATCAAGGAAGGGGAGCCTCCTTCAATGTATTCAATGGTTTCAGCAAAATAAGTCCGTTTTTTATCTGACTTAAAATCAATGGATGTACTCTCAATTAAAGTCCCATCAAGGGCAACAATCACAATTTCATCCGATATTGTGCGCTCCTTATAAAGAGTGTTGCTCAGGCGAAGTTGCAAGGAATGAAAGCCGGGCCTCAGTAAAACACTCAAGAAGAGTAGAATGGCGCCAATGCCTAGAGCTAAACCCGATTTCAAGAAAGTATTTCGCACAAAAACAAGATATCAATCTTATAATTATACCAGGAAACCTAACTTTTTGCGAGCCACTACTAGCTGTTTTCCTCTTTTCGTCTTGAAGCCAGTGCGAGCAGACCTAAACCAACTCCATACCAGGCAACCCCGTCTGTAGTGGTAGCACATCCACAATGCCCTCCATCATCACCGCCTATTCCTGTATCATCTTCACCTGTATCATCTGGTTGACGAGTATCATCTTCAATATCCGAAAACCAATGGTTACCAGATTCCGAGATGCGTAAATCAATCTCATGGTCTGCGTTGCCAGGCCAAATTTGAGTGCTGACCGCTCTTACAGGATCACCCGATCTAAACACCAATTCCGTCAACTGCTCAAGGTTTTCAGTGTCGGCATAAGGCCCATAACTGGAATCCCCGTTTGGAGGAGGAGCCCAATCCGTACCTCCTAACAAAATATCACTATGAGTTTCAGGTCCTGTAAAGAAATTCACACGACTGGGTTCAGAATGGACAGTTAAGGCGACACCTTCCACACTTACCCCATCCCCAGCGTTAGGTAGAACGATCTCTCCATTCTCGTTGACATAAGCAGTAGTGCCATGCATCACTGCAGATCCTGCTTCTGGGTTCGCAGGATTCTCATAAATCACAGTACCTTCCGGAAGGGCGGTTCCCTCAGGGAGTGCGCTGGCAGAAAAATCAGCTTGGAATGCTCCTTCTTGAGAAACATTATTTCCACTGGAGTCCACGACTTCAACGGTAACTTGATGAGACCCTGCTTCACTTGGATTGAAAGAAATAGAAGCACCTTCCAAATTTTCAGAATCTCCACTGGGCATTACGATAGTCCAACGATAAGTAAGATCTTCACCAAGTTCTTCATCGTCCATTCCTTGTGCAGTCAGTGTTATATCCGCTCCAACGGCAACATTTAAAGATCCCAATGGCTGACCATTCACTTCAATTGAGTTGATGCTTGGTGCATCTTCTACACAGTTATTATCCACTCCATCTTCTGCAGTAACAGTATTCCCAGGGAAACGACTGGCATCCTCATCGTCACAATCTTCTTCTACTGGGGAGCCATCTCCGTCGTTATCGTTAGGAGAAGTGGTTTCCTGACTGCTCACAATGTCATAACTTGTGCCATTGTTTTTAGCGTAATATAAGATGCCAGTGCGTTGATCAAAATAAGGTGAACGGGCCTCAGAATCAATCATCTGTTCACAACTGGCACTATCTACAACCCACACTTCACAACCCGTTAATCCCGAGGTGTCGCACCCTCTCACAAAAAATACCCTGCCGTTGGTCGAATCTGAACCAGGTTCTTTTGCATCATGAGCCAAGATATTGCCAGAAGAATCAGTAATATCAAAATGACTCTGGCCGGAATGATAAGGAGAGAAAACAAAATCACTACTGATCTGATCATAGGCGACCCCTCCCATGTAATCGGGGGAGGTGGGATAGGCGAGAGAAGAAGAACCTGAAGACCAATCTCCACTGGTGTCTACGCCCGAATAAATATCAGCCGAACCAACGGACATGAAGTAGACCTGAGAAGCATTGACAAACTGTACTCCATAAGGATTTGCAGGCATCCCAGTCAAATTCACTGGAGAAGAAACACTTGCACCATCGGGCATGTACCTTTGCCCGAAGACCGTTCCATCAGTAGAACTAAACATCAGCCCATTCTCACTCTTGGAAGGCCAGGCTTCATGTAGAGTCGAAGAATCAGCACCTGCCACAGTAGTGGCAGGATTAAAAGTATAGCCACAATCCACCGCCTTAGCTTGACCTGAAAAAGCTCCAATGGCAGTTGCTAAAGCAAGAGCACCAGCATTGCTTTTCAATGAAGAAAAAGCACCAGGCTTCGAAGCATTTAATGAATCCACTCGTTTCATACCATTCTAGGGGACAGAAGTTAAACACTACATAATCATAATACAAAGTTTTTCAAAAAAGTCAACCCAATGACGCCTCTTCAGTTTGACAAACTATAGCTGCCACTACCCTCACCTGTTGTAGATCTAAAAAGTAAAAAAGTGTCATAGTAAAGGCTGACGCTTCCTTGAGCATAACCTTCACCCACTACAAAAGACCAAGCATTGGCAAGAGCCTCCCCACTGTCCACTTCCAATTGCCATTCTAGATAAGGAATAGAAGCCAAGGTGTTTAATTCTTCAAGCGGATGTACAAGCTCCAGCTGCAAGTACAAATAGCGTAAATTGGGCAAAAGAGTGACGCTTTCAATCTCTGTGGTAGAAGTGCTTTGTAAAACGAGATCATCGTTGTTGATTTTCTCTTCATAAATTTCTGTATTTGAAGGACTTGTTGGCCGGCAATCGGAGAAACCACATCGACCCAGTGTATCATCAGTCATTAAGTGAACAGGATTCCCATCCATATCTTCGCCAATCAACTCCCAGGCAACAATATTGTCTCCACCTAGAGGCCCACTGAGATTTGTTTCATCCAGCTCAAACCTCACACACCCGCTCTCTAAAGAGCCATCCTCGCAAGGGGTGCGGATGCGCAGATTCCAGCCGGTGAAGCCGGCCAGGTCGGCAGGCAGCACGGGGTTGCCGTTTTCGTCGGTGTCAAAGAGGGGAATGATGGTGCTTTCTCCATAAGACAACTTGTTCCAGTGGCAAGGGTGATCCACATCGATCGATAAAGCGTCGATGACTTCACCATCGCTCGGATCAATGTAATCCAGCACGGAACACTCCTCAGAATTGCCCGCCGTGCCCGTGCCAAAAAGAGGAGTATAAAAATAATCGCCATAGCCCCTCTGCTTGGCTAAAACTCTAAAATTCCCCCACGAATCACAGCTCGTCGTTCCATCCGCATTCCCACAAAAAGCTTCAGATTCAGTGGATTCGTAACCCGGACTGTAATCATTCACTCCATCTCCATCGGGGTCTTGAATCGCCAAAATGGCCGCTTCTGCTGCCGATTGCGCCGCCAAATACGCCTGCGAACTGCTGCCCAAATCGTTGTACAATTGCAGTTTTTCATTGGTGTTTTGAATCGCCGAGCCCGCAACGATCATCATCACCGTCATCACGAGAAAGGCAAAAACCAAAGAATAAGCGGAACGAGTATCATTCATAAGAAACAACTTTAGAATACACGCCTGTGCTGAACGTGCGTTGAATAAGAATAGAAGGCACTTCCCCCAAAATGCCCGAGCTGTAAGCCTCGCTGAGCGCCACTTCGAGTGTGACCGTGACCTGGGGTTGCACCTGAGCATCTTCCTCTGCAAAAGCCCGATAAGGATCTTCAGAAGGAGCCGCCAAGACGCTGAAATTGAGCACACTCAAATTGGAAGAGGTGAGGGGCGCAAAATCATCGGCATCAGGAACAGCCTGGCCGTTCACTCCAAGATCCTCACACACATAATTCTCGGCACAAGTCCAAGTGTCTTCAAGGCCGTTGTTGTCACTGTCCGTGCCCCTCATCACCAGGCGTGAAAGCCCATATTCTGTAGTGGAACCCTCCAAGAGTTCTCTCACATACAAAATGCGTTCATCCCCTGTGTTGTTCACCAAAAAAAGTTCCTCCGTAAAAGGGATACCCAGCCCCCGACAAAAAAGAGCTCCGAGGCCATTGTTCCCTCGACAAAAAGCATTCATCGCAACGGGATCGGCACTGTAGCCAAACGCTTCGATTCCAGGGAAGGGATGCACCCCAGTATCCTCATCCCCTTCGGCATAAATGGGAATTTCACCGGGACAATCCTCAGGATGCAAACCGCCGTCGGCACAATTGGCTCCATAATACGAAGGCACGCCACTGTAAGGTCCGGCCAATTGACCCCCCGTGCCCGGATGGAAAAAACTTTGGGCATAAGCTCCATACTCAGGGCTGTCCCAGCCGGCATCGCCCGCCACTTCCCGAGAATAATAAAGTTCATAATCCAAAGTGCTGTGCTCCAAATCACGAGCGATTTTATCCATGAGGGCTTGAGCTTCGGTGTACAGATAAACCTGTGCTTGAATTTTTCGAGCCGAACGCAAACCATTCACAAGCAAAGTCAAAGTGACCACGGCAATCACGGCGAACAAAGTGAGGGTGATGAGCACTTCCACTAGGGTAAAAGCACGAAAAGCAGAGCGTTTAATAAACATGAGAAATGAGGCGGGTCAAAGAGACATTTTGGGTGATTTCGGCTAAAGACCATTCCACAGTCACGGTCGCTTCAAAGCAGGTGTCCTCAGGGCAAAGATCATTGCCAGCACTGTCCAAGGGGTCATAGTCAATGGAGATGAGCCGTTTGAAAGCATTGGCATCCACACTGCTAAAACCCGAAACCGAGCTGTTGTGTCGGTCGCTGTAAAGGGGAACGGTGGTGCCGGTGCTGTCGGTGTACTCAAACAAATCCATAAACCCGTCGGTATCGGTCACGGCCAGTTGCATGTTCCAGCGGTACAAAGGCGCATTGCTGAAATTTTGAATCAGATAATATTCTTCTCCATCGGTGATGGCGGTGGCCGTGGCGCAATCGCTCGAAAGCGTGAGGCCCAGTTTATTCCAACAGGTGTCGGCATCGCTGGCAAAGAGCAAATAATTGCTGTCTCGAATGTTTTTCACGGCATCCAAGCCTTCCAGGGCCAATTCCAGGGCCACCAACTTCTCACCGATCACATAATTTCCCCTCAAAGCGGTACGAAGCATAGAAAGAGCCGCCGCGCTCGATAAAACGATCACTGTAATGGCGATCAAAGTTTCTATTATCGATTCTGCGGAGCGGGAACGCAGGGTCATGCATCCATCTTAAAGATGCTCACAAAAAAAATCCATGCTAGAATTGAAGCATGCACGCCCCCTCCTACAAAAAACCCGCCTTCACTTTTATAGAACTGGTCATCGTCATTCTCATCATGTCGGTTTTGGCGGTGACTTTGGCCTTGGCGTATCAACGAGTGCAACTCAAAGTGCGTTACGACGCCCACGTGAACACCATCACCGACTTTTTTCAGCGCGCACGCAGTTATTCACTTTCCACGCTCATGGTGAATGGGGCTGAACCCACGCAGTATTACCTTTTGGAGGTGTTTGAAGACGGGATCAACATTGTGGCCCACAGCGAAAATCTTTCGCAAGTTTTGGACAGCTATACTTTCGACGAAGACATTCGCTTTCAAAGGGAACTGGAAATTTATTATTTTCCACCATCTGGGGAGCTGTGTTTAGGCATGAGTCATTGCTACGATCCCAATTACACCGGGACCCCTTCCACGGAGCAATCCAGCATACTTTCAGACGCTTCACAGACTTATTCCACCGAATTTTCCATCACTCAAACAGGAGGCTTTATTGAAATCACACCTTTTGTGCCGTGATCAAAGCACAAAGCCAACGATCTTGCCCGGCACGAAAATCTCTTTTTTAACTTCGCCCGTGAGGTATTTGGCCACATTGGCTTCTGCGCGAGCGGCAGCGAGCGCTTCTTCTTTGCTCGTTTCAAGAGGGAGTTCAATCGTGGCGCGCAATTTTCCATTCACTTGCACCGCGTAAGTTGCCGTGTCATTCACCAAAAATTCGGGCTTGGCCTTGGGCCAGCTTTCATTGAACACACTGCTCGTGTGACCCAGCATTTCCCACACTTCTTCTGCAAGATGCGGAGCCAAAGGGGCCAGCAAGCGCACAACCAGCTCTTTTTGCCCTTTGTTGAGCGGCGTCTGAATCATCGCGTTTGTGAGTTCCATCATCGCAGCCACCGCAATGTTGAAGCTCATTTTTTCCATAGCGTCCCCGGCGCGAGCCAAAGTTTGGTGCACGATTTTATCCATGCCCTCCCCGCTGCCTTCCACTTGCATGGCACGGTGAAAACGATCCACAAAACGCGCCACACCCGTAATGCCACGGTCGCTCCAATCGCCGCCTTCCGTGAAGGGGCCCATGAACATCAAGTACATGCGGAACACATCACTGCCATACTTCGCCACAAACTCATCCGGACTCACTACGTTGCCCTTGGATTTGCTCATCTTCGCCCCATCTTTGGTGATCATGCCTTGATGCACCAAGCGCTTGAATGGCTCCTTGGCCTCCACGAACCCCAAGTCGTGCATCACACGGTGGACGAACCGCGCATACAAAAGGTGCATACACGCGTGTTCCGGCCCTCCGATGTACATGTCCACCGGCATCCACGTGTTTGCACGAGTCTTGCTCCAGGGTTCATTTTCATTCTTGGCATCCGGGTAACGCAAAAAGTACCAACTGCTGCACACAAAAGTGTCCATCGTGTCCACTTCTCGCTTTCCTGCTCCACCACACGAAGGGCATTTCACATTCACAAACTCCGCATTCGTTGCCAGCGGGGAAGTGCCTTTGGGCACATAATCCTCCACATGCGGATGAGCCACCGGCAAATCTTTTTCGGGCACCGCCACTTCGCCACATTTTTCACAGTACACAATGGGAATCGGAGCGCCCCAATAGCGCTGGCGTGAGATCAACCAATCGCGCAGTCGAAGTTGCACCACTTTCTTCCCCCAGCCTTCGCGTTCCATCTGTTCAGTCATGAGTTTCAGCGCTTCTTTGCTTTGCATACCGGTGTAAGGCCCACTGTTCACCATAATGCCGTGCCCATGCAAACTTTCCTTCCATTCGGCCACATTGTCTTCATAAGCTTCGCCTTCTTTCGCCACAATCACCTGTGGAGCCGTCAGCCCCATCGCCTTGGCAAAACCAAAATCACGCTCGTCATGAGCAGGGGTTCCCATCAGAGCACCGCTTCCATAAACCAGCACAAAATCCGCCACATAAATGGGCATTTCCATCCCGGTCATCGGATTGATAGCGTACTTACCCGTAAACACACCGGTCTTAGTCTTATCCCCCATTTGGCGATCGAGTTCACTCTTCTTTTTAGTCTCGTTCACATAGGCTTCCACAGCTGCACGTTGCTCCTGTGAAACGTAGTCCATGAGGTGAGCATGTTCGGGCGCAATCGCCACAAAATTCGTTCCATAAATCGTGTCGAAACGCGTCGTGAAAATGCGAATTGTTTCGCCCCCTCCACCCTTGATACGGAATTCCGCTTCATTCCCTTCACTCTTTCCAATCCAATGCCTTTGCATCGCGATGGTTTTTTCAGGCCACTCCAGCCCTTCGTAGTCGAGGAGTTGATCCGCGTACTTGGTGATGGCAAAGAACCATTGACGCAAATTCTTCTGCACCACTTGGGTCTTACAACGTTCGCAGTGACCGCCATCCACCTGTTCATTCGCGAGCACCGTCATACAGCTGGGGCACCAATTCACCGGCGCTTCCTTACGGTAGGCGAGCCCTTGTTTATAAAGCTGTAAAAAGATCCATTGACTCCATTTGTAATACTCCGGCGAGCTCGTTTCTAGATTGAGATTCAGATCATACATGCCTCCAATCGCGGCAATTTGCTCCTTCATCTTGTCGATGTTTTTGCGCGTCGTTTCAGCGGGATGCACCCCCGTTTTGATGGCATAATTTTCTGCCGGCAAGCCAAAAGAATCGAAGCCCATCGGTTGGAAGACTTCATAACCCTTCATGCGCATGAGGCGGCCCCATGTGTCCACCGGCGCGTAATTGTACCAATGTCCAATGTGCAGCTTGTCGCCACTGGGGTAGGGGAACATGGTCACGTTGTAGTACTTCGGCTTCTCAGGCGCATCCATCTTCGCTTCATAAAGCCCCTGCTCTTTCCAGCGGGACTGCCATTTTGCTTCGATTTCAGGTAAAAATAAGTCGGCCATAAGTGCAGGAATCATAGCGTCTTCCCAGCGCCCAAATCAATATTAAAGAAGAATTTCAATGGATGGGAAGCTCGTAATAAAAACCCAGATGATCCTCTCCGTCGCTGAGCTCAGCCAAATCTTCACGTTCAGAGAGTTCTTCAAATTCCTCTTCTTTTATAAAGCGCGTTCGGTAATCAGTGACCAAATTGTCACATAAAATAGGGTAGAGACGCAGACTCAAGCCATCCTCTGTTTGAATGAGACGAGCCACGGCGCTGTAGGGAGCTGCATCCAACTTTTGATAACGCCCAGGAGCCTTAAAAATAAAGTTGCCCAGACCATAAACAATCCACTTGCCCTCGTAGATTTCCACTTCCTGTAAAAGATGAGCCCCGTGGCCCAAAATCAAATCCGCTCCGGCATCAATAAACAAATGAGCCCACGTCTCCTGTTTAGAGTCCTTCATCGCATAATTCTCACCCCAGTGGGGAAAAACCACAATAAAAGCCTCAGGATGTTCTGCTCGAAAGGAACGTACGGCCTCTAAACTCGCTTCCTGGGTGATCGAATACACGCCTGGAGTGTTCTCACTCGCATAAAAACCGATGCGTTCATGGCTCAAAACATCTTCGTAGCCGCCAAACACCGTAAGGTTCAAAAGCTCGGTTTCAAAAGGCTGAGCTGCTTCTGCTTGATTTGCACCGGCACCAAACACTTGAAAATCTTGCTTCAAGACAGTGAGTGTTTCTTCCAGGCCAGGCCAAGCAAAATCCATAGAATGATTGTTTCCTAAGCTGAAAACGTCGAAGCCATAGTCTCGAAAAGCTTCGCTAGCTGCTTCAGGTTCCGACCAGTGAACATAAGACTTTTCTCCTTCGTAGGGAGACTCCTCCAAGGAAGTCAGCGGGGTCTCTAAGTTAGCAATAGTCAAATCGGACGTTTCAAATAAATCTGAAAACTGATCCATTGCATAGCGATCGTCCAAATCCACCGCGTAACTTTCTCCAAAGTGCGTGTCACCCAAAAAAAGAACCGAGGCTAGGGCCTCAGAGTTTTTGGGAATTTCAGGGGAGCCACAAGCGCTCAAACTGAGAAAACAAAGAAGGAAAAAAGCTTTAAATCGCACACCATTCAGTGTGCCGCATCCGTCGGAGTGCTGTAAAGCATATCGGCATGTACGCTGCCTTTAGCCTGTTCCAAAAGGGAACTTTCACTGGTCAAATTATCACTTCCAAACACCAGCACGCCCACCGAAAGAGTGAGCAAAAAGAGAGTGCTGGCTACAATCATCATCTTGGTGCGTTGAGTGAGGGCTTTGAAGGCATCCATGGCGTTTATTGGGGTTAAATCAGTAAATCGTGTTATTATGACATTTTTGTATTAAATTGTCAATACGCTCCTTGCGACCAATCTTAAAATCTGATATAATAACAAGATTAATTTGCCCTCCATGAATCTCATTCTAAACATTCTGAAGACCATCCCGCTTTTTGGGGCCCTCACTGAAGAAGAGCACCTGTCCATCATCAATCACATCACGCTTCAATACTTCCCGGCCCACTATAAACTCTTTGAAAAAGGAGTTTTAGGCAACGCCATGTACATCCTCAAATCTGGCATGGTTCGCATCTACAACGAAGAAGGCGAGCTGGCCAATTTGGGCGAAGGAGATTTTTTTGGAGAAATGGCCCTGATTGAAGATCAACCTCGCATGGCTGCTGCCGAAACCCTTTCAGATTGTGAAATTTTTGTTCTCAATAAAGAAGATTTCGCATCCCTCATGCAAAACAGCCCCGAAACCGCCAAAAAGGTTCAGGAGGCTTACCTAGACCGCAAACAAAAAGACTCTAAATAAACGATCCCATGCCCGCTGTGCTTTTCGAAATGCTCCTCGCTCACTTTCTAGGGGATTTTGTCTTCCAATCCAACGACCTCATTGTGCGCAAATACCGAAGCTGGACGGGCACTTTTGAACACGTCTGCATCATTTCTTTTTTCACGGTGCTTTTTTTGTTCCCTTATTGGCACTATCACGAGACCTGGCGAGCGGCCAGTCTCATCTTTGTGACGCATTTTTTTCAAGACATTCTTAAAATAAAATACGACATTCATTTCAACGCAAAACGCAAAAGCACCTTGCCCTTTTTTATGGATCAATTTTTGCACATTGGCCTCATTGTTTACCTCACCACTCTATTCAGTGGATTGGAAGCGTCAGCCATGCCCATCTGGCTCCACAACCTATATTTTTCCCAATTGCTCACGCTTTATCTTCTGGGACTCGTAGGGTTTTCCTTCGTCTACGACCTCACGGCTTTTCAATTCCTTCGACAAAAAAGTGAAGCACCCCTCACTTACACGCCCAACTACAAAGGCATGCGAAACCGTCTGCTCTGGTTCAGTGTGGCTTATGTTTTATTCCTCTTGGTGAACGGCAGCCTCGTGTAGATCGATTCCTCCTTGATCCTCTTTGGTCAGATCCAAGAAGGTGAACGTCCAAACGCCCGTAGCGAACACATGAAAAGTCGCCAAAAAATAAGAGGCAAAATACAGGGCCACCAGAGCCAAAAGTCCACCCACGGCAGCCAAAACGGCAGAAGTGGTCAAGCTGGTGAATAAAAAGAAAGGACCCAAAATCAACAAAGGCACCAATAGGGCCACCGCCACATTCAACGCCAGACGAATCACAATGATGCTCATGAGCAGCAGCATGAACAAAGTGTGATGCCATTGTCGCACCACAAGTCCACTGCTTTTAAGCATACTCGAAACCACGCCTTCTTTATCGATGACCAAATAATACTCCGCATAAGTGAAGAGCAGAGTCACCAAAAGCCCAATCACAATGGCGAGTAAAAAAAACCAACCCACAAAAGCAAAAATGCCCGGCCCCGCATTGCGGTAAACAAAGGCTGCTTCACCCGCAAGCCCAACCACGCTGAACGTGCGCAAAACCAGATGATATTCAAAGAGTTGTAAAAAACGTGTGAAGCCAAAAGTGATGCCCTGCACGGTGCTGACTTCCTGCCCGGCTCTTTTATGAGCCAAAATTTGAATCAGCGCCCCTTGAGCAAACACTGGCACCATCAAATAACACAGCGCAAACAGGGCCAAAATCACCAAGGCAAAAACCGTAAAACTGGTATGACTGCTCAGGCCATCCCGCAGTACATTAAAAAGAAAATTCAAAGCATGTTTGTCCTCAGGAATGCCTGGATGAACATAGGGTGAAGTCCAAAAAGCCGCGAATTGATAACTGAAATAGCCAACACTAAAAAGCGCCCCTAAAAGTGCCGGTACAAAGCCATACATCCAAATGAGTTTCTTATTTTCTTGAGTGAGAGCCCAGGCTTCACTAATAATGGCGCGATACTTCATGCGGGCACTTTACCAGTACGATTGCCTAGGATCAAACTCCGCGTATAATCCAGCCATGATAGCACCTATTATCCGCAAAATTCAATCTGGAAAGCTAAGCTGGATCGATGTCGAAGAACCCGATTTAAAGACCTTGCAAGAATTGCAAGAAGAACATGGGTTCCATGAACTCGACGTTGAGGACTGTCTATCGGACAATCAAAGATCCAAAGTGGATGAATACGAAGATTATTTGTTTGTGATCTTGCATCTGCCTTATTTAGACAAGCGAAAAGACACGGTGAAATCAGGGGAAGTAGACGTCTTCATTAAAAACAATGTGCTCATCACGGTGCATTGGGGGGCTTTAAAGCCGGTTACAGATCTGTTTGAAGAATGTGAACGCAAAGAGGCCAGCCGCAAAAAATACATGGGCCTTTCCACCGGTTATTTGCTCTACGAATTGTTGGATCAACTTTTCACCAGTGTTTTTCCTGTTTTGGCTTCCATTGAAAACGACGTTGGACGCCTGGAAAAAGACGCCTTTTCTGATTCAATGGAAAGAGACATGCTGCGCGACATTCTCTTTGTAAAGAAAAACATCATCACTTCGCGCCGTGTGATTTTGCCTCTGCGAACAGTAGTGGGACAGATTGAGCATAAAAATAAAAAATTCCTGCCCGACACCCTCGATGTCTACTTTGACGACATCATGGACAAGGTGGAAAAAATTTGGAGCAGTTTAGAAAACCTCCAAGAGCTGATCGAATCCTTGCAAGACACCAACGAATCCATCATCGCTCACACCTCCAATCGAGTGGTCAAAACTCTGACAGTCTTTTCGGTGGTCATGCTGCCGCTCAACTTGCTCGCCAGCATGTACGGCATGAACATCAACCTTCCTTTTGCCGAACATGAACACATGTTCTTTTTTTTAGGACTGGGCATGTTTTTAGTGCTGGGAGCTCTTTTGGTCATTTTTAAGATCAAACGTTGGATTTAGTCTTGCCTTTTTAAGCGGTCTCCCGTAAAATGCCTCCGCTTTACTCACGTTTACTCTCATGAAACACGACGAGAAGAAAAAAGTTTTCAAGAAATTCGGAAAACACGATAAAGATACAGGTTCAGCTCAAGTGCAAGTGGCCCTTCTGACCACCCGTATCAATCAACTCACCGAGCACTTGAAAGCGCATAAGAACGACACCCATTCCCGTCAAGGGCTCCTCAAGATGGTGGGCAAACGCCGCCGTCACCTGACTTACCTTGCCAGCAAGAACAAGGAAGACTACGAGAAAGTCATCGGTGAATTGGAACTTCGTAAGTAATTGAGCAGGGGCCTTCTGGGCCCTTGTCTTTTTTTCCGGGCTTTGCTCGGAAAGGCAGAGCCAAAGCTCTGTCAGCCCCGGTCAATATTCGGGACGAGATCACAAGACATCTCCACCTCACGGTCGACACGCACGAAAGTGCTAATCAGAGAACGAGACATCTTGAAACCTCCTCCTGAGTGACCAAGGGCAGCGTGAAAAGCGCATCCACCCTTTAATCACTTTATACACATGGATAAGAAAACCGTTAAAGCGGACCTTGCCGGCCGCAACTTAAGCTTAGAAACAGGCAAATTCGCGCTCCAAGCCGATGGAGCCGTCACCATTCAATATGGTGAAAGCATTGTGCTTTGCAGCGCGATGATGTCCGAAAAAGGCAAGGAAGGAGCCGATTTCTTCCCGATGACCATCGATTACCAAGAGCGTTTCTTCGCTGCCGGTAAAATCAAAGGATCTCGTTTCATGAAGCGCGATGGACGCGCCACCGACGAAGCCGTTTTGAAGGCTCGTCAAATCGACCGTCCCATCCGCCCTATGTTCCCCAAAGGGATAACCAATGAAGTCCAAGGAATCGCGATGGTGCTCTCCGCCGATCTCGAAAACGAATGTGGCGTTTTGGCCCTCACCGGTATGTCCGCTGCCATGATGGTGGCTGGTTTGCCTTTCGCAGGTCCTCTCGCCGGAGTTCGCATCGGAATGAAGGACGGACAATTCATCGTCTTCCCAAGTATTGAACAAACGACCACTGGAGACCTCGACCTCGTTGTCGCAGGAACCCTAGACGCCATCACGATGGTGGAAGCCGGAGCCAACGAAGTGACCGAAGACAAGATGCTCGAAGCTCTCGAGCTCGCTCACTCTGTGATCAAGCAAATCTGCCAACTTCAAATCGATCTCGTAGCTCAAGTGAAGCCTGTCGCTCGCACCTACGACTACGCCAAGCCTTCGGATGAAATCCTCGCCCTCGTGGCAGGAGTGGTTTCTGCCGAAGAACTCGACAGTGTTCGTGGAGTAGGAAAGGCAGCCATCAAGAATGCCGTACACGTTTTGCAAGACAAGGTGGTCACCCACTTTGCCGCTGAAATCGAAGCTGAAACGCAAAGCGCTGGCGCTCTCAAAGAAGCCCTTCAAAAGCTCATCGACGAAAACCTCCGTAAGAATATTCTTGAAAAAGATCTTCGTATCGACGGTCGTACCCTCGACGAAGTTCGTCCCATCGCGTGTGAAGTGGGCATCATCCCAAGAACACACGGATCCGGACTCTTCCAACGTGGAGAAACTCAAGTGCTCACCTTGACCACCCTTGGTGCTCCGGGCGACGCTCAGATCCTCGACAGCATGGAAATGGACATCGAAAAGCGTTACATCCACTACTACGACTTTCCACCTTTCTCTACGGGAGACTTGAAGCCTCAACGTGGACCTTCTCGCCGAGAAATCGGACACGGAGCTCTCGCGGAGCGCGCTCTCAAGCCGATGATCCCTGCCAAGGAAGATTTCCCTTACACCATCATGGTCGTATCCGAAACGCTGACCTGTAATGGATCCAGCTCCATGGGATCCGTCTGTGGATCAACGCTGTCCTTGATGGACGCTGGAGTACCGCTCAAGAAGCCGGTTTCCGCTGTGGCCATGGGACTCGTATGCAGCAAGGAATTCAAAGAGACCGGAACGGGAACCTACAAGATTTTGACTGACATCCAGTCCTTCGAAGACTTCGCAGGGGACATGGACTTCAAAGTCGCCGGAACCAACGACGGGATCACCGCTCTTCAAATGGACATCAAGGTGAAGGGAATCACCACCGCCATGATGAAAGAAGCGATGGCCAAAGGAAAAGTGGCTCGTGACTCTATTATGAAGGACATGCTCTCTGTCTTGCCTGAACCTCGCAAAGAGCTCAGCAAGTACGCCCCCATCATCACTAAGATTCAAATCAACCCTGATTACATCCGCGATGTGATTGGTAAAGGAGGAGAAACCATCCAAAAAATCACCGCTGAATGTGGGGTAGAAATGGACATTGAACAAACCGGTCTCGTCATCATCACTGCTCCCAACAAGGAAGCGTCTGACAAGGCTGAAAAATGGGTCCGCTCCATTGTTTACGAACCCACCGTGGGTGAAGAATTCGACGGAACCGTGGTGTCCATCATGGACTTCGGAGCCTTCGTGGAATTCGTTCCCGGCAAAGACGGTCTCGTGCACATCAGCATGCTCCGCCCTTGGCGCGTGAATAAAGTTTCCGATGTGGTACAACTTGGCGACAAGGTTCACGTCAAATTGGTGAAGATTGATGAGCAAGGTCGTTTCAACCTCTCTATGAAGGAGTTTTATAAGGATGAAAACCCTCAAGGACCCGCTCCGATGCCAGGCGCCCCCATGGGTGGACCTGCCCCCAAACCCGGGCAGCTCGATACGAGTATTGACGGAGGTTTCTAGAGCCCAAGTTCGTATAAATCTTTAAGCCGAGGGCCAGGCAAGGGTGCGTGGCCCTTTTGCTTACGTTCCATCTCCTTTTTTCCCAGCCAGTGATTGAACATGATAGCCAAATCCTGATCACCAATACAAAAACCCACTCCCCGTTGGCTTACAAAAGCTTTCAAAAAGACCTTAATAAGAGGACTGAGGCCGATGCCAAATTGCCCTTCACATTTTTCTTTAGCCTGATGGTAAAGATCTGGGTTCATCCGGACGGTCAGTTGGATTTGCTTGTTCATGGGAAGGGGTAAAGTGCACTCACAGAATATACAGCAAAAAGACAGCAAATTTGAGAGTGACTTTTTCATGGACCCAAAAAAGGCTTGCCTCTTGATTCCACTCCAACTTTTGATACACTCTTTCCGCAACAACTGCAGGTATCGTATAGCGGCTATTATGCCACCTTGCCAAGGTGGAGATGCGGGTTCGACTCCCGCTACTTGCTCCAAAAGAGCTTTGATCATCACAACGTGGTGGGCAAAGCAGCTTTACTGGATGCAAAAATCCTTTTAGAATGAAAGTATCGCTTGAGAAATTTTATGAAAATCCTACTTGTCGAAGATGAAAAACAAATCGCAGACTTTATTGTAGACGTTCTGACGAAAGAAGGTCATTCTACAACAGTTTCAGATTCCATCGATGCGGTTCTTAAAAACAAGTGGGCCTCTCATCATGACGTGATTGTACTGGACCTCATGCTGGCAGAGGGAAAACGGGGCGAAGAATTGGTGAGAGCCTTACGTAAAAATAAAACGACCATCCCAATCTTGGTTTTGAGTGCCTTGGGACAAATTTCCTCCAAAGTGGAGCTGATCAATATGGGTGCGGACGATTACATGACCAAACCCTTCGATGTCCAAGAATTTTTAGCTCGACTCAACGCTCTGTATCGCCGTCACTTGGAAAAACAGTCGAATGCGCTCGCTACTTATGGAGACATCCGCTTCCATTGGAAACAAGGCAAAGTGATCCGTGCGGGCCACGAAATTCAACTCACCAAAAAAGAATCGGACTTGCTTCAATTTTTACTGGAACGCAAAGGGGAAGTGGTGTCATTTGAAAACATTTTAATGCGAGTGTGGCGAGCCAAAGTGGGCTATCATTCCAATGTGGTGCAAGCCGTGGTCCGCCGCCTGCGTAAAAAACTGGACACCGGCTTCAAGCATGAATTAATCCACAACGCTCATGGCGTGGGCTATATACTAAAGATAGAATAACCATTAATATAAATCCTATGGAAGATCCTCATCATGGCGATCTAGATGAAGATATAATACCAACAGCTTTTGAAGCACGAGCTCGGGAGTCTATTGTTGAATACAATAAACGTGTAGAAGGAAATTTGAGGTATAAATTCCTTTCACCTCCAGGTTCATACCGATACAAATTTGACGACAACGATTACATAGGTTTTAGACTCAAAAGACGTGAAATTCGTCGCAAACTTCTACAGTTAAATCAAGAGGATGATGAATCACAATCGCCCTTATTTAAACCAGATGCAACCATTGAAGGCGAAATAGCAAAATACATGGGTTTTAAAAGAGGCATCCCTGTTGTAAATGGAACAGCTGCAAATCGTTTAGTGATCGATCACTTGTTTCAATTGGCCTGTGGAAAGGACAAATTCGGTAAGATCCAATCTGATCCTGCTGCCTTATATGTCGTGGCTCCACGTGAAATACACACCTCTTTGAGACACCCTCTGAATTTGCTGGGTGTAAACATTCATAACATCGGTGACCATAACAATTTCCAAAGGATAAGACGAACTTTGGAAGAAACTCCAACAGAAAAAAAATTCAGGGTGCTTATTTTGGAAGCCATTTATAGCGGTAGAGGTTTGACGTATACAGAGGAAGAAATGCAAGAAATGAAAGGAATTCTCATCTTGGCAAAAGAGAAAGGATTTTGTGTGGTGGTTGACATGTCCCACGATGCTTTTCTTTTAGGTACCAACCTATTTCACAAACATGGGCTCACACAATATATCGACATCGCTACCATCAGCGGTTCAAAGGCAAAAGGAGGAGGACATGCACTTCTCCTTTTAAATGATAATGACAAAACCTTACGTGAATCTTTTTCAGGCGACCCTTCTTATGTTTTTTCTTCCGCTCCAGATAGAGAGGAGTCCATGATCGACGAAGAACTTCTCGGCTTTCATAGTCTACATGGTGAAGCCCGAGGGAAAGTGGCCCTAGCTACAGCCAATGACTTAGCCCGGGTACTGAATGAAAGGAACTTATCCACATCTTGGGCACCCAGCCCCTCAGTAACAGTAACTTCGTCCATCGTTTTTTTACCAATAGGGTCACCTTCATCAGCCTTTTTTGCTAGAGATGTCCTAGCAAAGCTGGGTATTAAAGTAGCTGTATTCATTCCACCAGGAGTACCTGGCGTAGTGAGCGGCTTAAGATTTTCAGCTTCCTATTCAGAAGACCCTGCTTCTAGTGTAGATGCTGTAGCTAATGCAGTTGAAACAGTCATTGATTGTGTGGGGAAAAACATCCAACTTGCACTCCAGTATTCTGACCCCAAAGAAAGGGTGTTAGATAGAAAACTATATGAAGCAATCCTTTCTAGGGGCATACCGATGCCTAAGCCCTTACGAATTCAAGGTGGAGTTGTATATTTCCATTAAAAAATGTCCCTCACTTATCAAATTCTTGCGTTAAATGCCTTTCTGAATGGTTTGACAGGCATAATAGCTATGTTTTTGGTGCATAAACAAAACCCAAAAAGTCCCATCAATCGTACCTTATCAGTTTTTTATTTTTTTGGAGCAATATGGGCCTTGGGATTTTTCTTCCCTTTCACTCAAGACAGCAGAACGCTCACCCTCTTTTCCTTTCAAATATTGCATGTGGGAGCCCTGTTTTTAACAGTATCTCACCTGCATTTCATTTGTGCTTTTTTAAACATTTATCACGAAAAAAGAACCTTAATCATTTCAGGTTATGTGTTCAACCTGTTGATCTTGCCTTTTGTTTTCACCCCTCTCTTCATTGAAGACGTCGTCCCTAAAGGCCAGCTTGTCTATTATCCTGATCCGGGAATCCTTTATCACATTTGGTTGACGGGTTGGACATTTTTGATCGTCCATTCACTGTATTTGTCCATAACCCACTACGGAAAAACCACGGGCATTAAAAAGCTTCAACTCTATTACATCATCATCGCCGATATTTTGGCCTTCAGTTTCGGGTCCACAAGCTTTTTATTGGCTTATAATATCAATTTTCCCCCTTATCTCACTTTCATTTCATCCATCCATACGGTCATATTGGCCTATATTGTTCTTCGCTACCGCTTTCTAGACTTCAAAGTGACTTTTTCCAATTGGGGAAAGAGTGTGGTGGCTTACTTTTTTGCCACCCTTATCGCGATTTTTGTTTTAATGCTGGGGGAGGGATTGCCCCTGGGCCTCCACGTATTTCTTATTTCCACCCTCTATCTCTTCAGTTACCTAAGGATTCGATCCTATTTTGACAGCTCTCATTTTTATAAAATATTTCAGCTCACCAACACCGTTCATCTTAAAAACGTAGTGAACAATTTTATTGCTCAAAACCACTTTTATGAAAATTTAGGACAACTGCAAAGCGACCTGAGGAAAATATTTCGCAATCAATTCCAAATCGCTTCCGTAAAAGTCGTGCTCCTAAGTTCCAAAACAGAAGAATATCCCCATCTTGAAAAACATTTCAACAAGTACAAAGGCTTTTTGGTCACTAAAGAAGTCCTTTTTCGAAGTGAAACTCAAAAACACACACCGCCTTTTTACGAAGAACTGCTTTCTTTGGGGGAACTGTGTTTTCCTCTCTATAAAAGCAATCGAAATTTGATTGGATTCTTGACCTTTGGGAAAAAGCCTTTCGATGAAGTGTATACCGAAACGGAGCTGCAAATCCTACAAGGCGCCGCGCATTACATCAGTTTATTGCTCTCAGCCATTTTATACAACGTGCACTTGCAAAGTGAAATCAAGGTGAAAACACAAAAATTGCTGGAGCAAAACAAAGAGATTAAAAAGCTCTACGAGCTCGAAAAAGAAACCAGCGCGGTTCTGAGTCATGAACTGAAAACGCCCATCGTCATCTTAAGCAACACCCATTGGTCTCTCGTCAAATACCTGGAGGGACACCAGGCTCAACTGGGCCCGGCTTTGTCTTCCTTGCAAAAGTTTTCTAAAGAGATGAAAGAGGCCATACAGCGCATGAACACCATGGCCAATTCCATCTTTCACTTGCGCGAGGTGGAGTATCAATTGTCTTTGGACTTGCAAAAACTGGACTGGCCCACTCAATTGGATCAACTTTTGCATCACATCGAAAACTTGGCTTCCAAGAAAAACCTGAAATTCTCTGCTCATTTTGACCTTAAAAAAGGCACTTTTTACGCCGCCTCGGCTCAATTTGAACAGGTGCTCACCATTTTGCTCGACAACGCGGTAAAATACACCCCCCAGGGTTCTATAAAACTCAGTGTGTCCCAAAAGGAAAAAACCCTACTCGCCGAAGTCACCGACACAGGCCCGGGCATCGCTCCACAAATACGCAAAAACCTTTTTAAACGCTTTTTCCGTGGGCCTCACGGTCGTCAAGTGGAGGGCTTGGGCATCGGTCTTTACATGGCCAAAAAAATCATGGATCAGATTGGAGGGAGCATTTCCGTTCAAGAAAATCCAAAAAAACAAGGGGTCACTTTCCGCCTGGAATTGCCCATCCACACAAGGTTTTGACAAACGGTCAAAAAATATCTTAGTTTTTTTTGTCATTAATTTGTCACGCATCAATTTTCTTTTTGTTATACCTTTTGCACGACATTTAATCACAGTATGAACTACAACGTATTTGCGTCCAACCCCACACTTTCCCCCCAAGAAATTGCTTTGCGAGAATTGGTGGATCACTTGCTCATCGTTTTGAGTGGAAAAGAGCAGTACATCATTAAAAACCGTTTTGCCCTGGGGGAAGAAACGAAAAGAAAAACCCTGAACGAAATTGGAAAACATTTTGGCATCACCCGAGAACGCGTGAGGCAAATCGAAAAAACGGCTTTGCGCAAATTGGAACGTAACGCGCAAAACACCAATCTAAAAACCCTCACCGAGTTCACAAAAGCTCTGCTTGTTAAAGAAGGAGGAGTGGCTCGCGACAGCGACTTTAAAAACCTGCTTTTACAATTTTTGCCCAACATCAGTGAAGAAGAACTTCAAGATTTGCATTTGACTCTCAGTCTCGATTCCGAAATTTGCTTTGAATCCAATACTTTTCATTTTCATCCTTATTGGAGGATCAAAAACATCGAAAATGCTTTTTTGATGAAAATCACCTCCATGACACTGGCCTTGCTGGATAAAAGCAAAAAATCCATCCCTTTGAATGAATTGCAGCAGAGTCTCAACAGTGCCCTGCAACTCTCTTTGAGCGGTGCCGTGATCCGCAATTTCTTGTCCATTTCCAAAGCCTTTAAGTTCACCGACAACAACGAAGTGGGCCTTTACAGTTGGCGTCACATTCATCCACGCACTTTGCGAGATAAAATTTTCTTTGTTTTGAACAAGGAAAAAAGAGCTCCTCATTTTGACAAAATCAGCGATCTGATTAAAAAAGCCGAATTCGATGAGAAACAGGTCAACACTCAAGCCGTACACAATGAATTGATCCGCAACGAAAACTTTATTTCGATTGGACGAGGCATTTATGCCCTTAAAACTTGGGGCTATAAAACAGGCACGGTGGCCGATGTGATCACTGAAATTCTCAGCGATGGCATTCCTCGCAGTTGTGAAGAAATCACGAAAGAAGTGATGAAACAACGTCATGTCAAAGCCATCACCATTCGCTTGAACCTTAAAAACAAAGCTCGCTTCGCTCGCGTAGGAAGAGACAAATACGCCCTGCTGGGGGAAGCTCAAGCTCTATAAACTTTATCACACGCCAACCATGTCCACACGCCTTAAAACGATGGCAAGCTTGCTTGTCCTCTCTATCTTTCTTCAGTTTTTTTCCATGCCTTTGGCTTCTGCAGAAGGAAATCTCCTCACCAATCCCGGAGCCGAAACAGGAGATTTTACAGGATGGACTCGCGTGAATGGAGGGGATGGCTGGGCTTTGACCTCTGCACCTTGGTACGTCCATGGGGGTACGTATGCCTTCGTGGCCTCTTATGCCTTTGGGACACTGACTCAAGTGGTGGACTTAGTGGGCGAAGGCTACTCACGCTCTTTTTTAGACCGAGAGCCTCAAGTGGATTTCAGCACTTTCATCATGGGTCTGGACAGTTTTTCGAGCCCAGAAGACCCTTATTCGGTGACCGTGCTTCTTTTGAATGAAGAAGAAGAGGAAATTGCCAGCTTCGAAACAGGAGATCAAACGGCAACAGGGGAATGGCAAGAAATCAGCCACTCTTTCACGAATTATGGCAACGGATTGCGTTACGTTTCAGTGGAATTGCGCGGCAGCGATCAAGAATTTTGGGCAGGAAACTATGGAGCTATTTTTGATGACACGTCACTCTCCATCGTAGGGAACCCCCATTCAGGCAGCATTCCCTTTCCGGTAACGATTTTTGTACCCGAAGAATCCTCTGAAGAATCGCTCAAAGAGTCGCCTTTTGAAGATGTGACCGAAACAGATCACAAGACCGCGATTGAGTACCTCTACGAAGCAGACATCGTCAATGGTTATGAAAAAGAAAATGGAGGCAAAGAATTCAAACCAGATCAATCCATCAATCGTGCCGAATTCTTAAAGATGGTCATGGCTCTGACCGAAGAAGAAACAGAAGAACAGCACAATTGTTTCACCGATGTTCAGGATCAATGGTTTGCGCCTTATGTCTGCACCGCCCACAAAAAGGGCATAATCACCGGCTATGGAGATGGAAGCTTTAAACCGGAGCAGCCCATCACTTTTGAGGAAATGTTCACCCTCGCTCTCAGAGCTTATGGCTACACTCTCAAATCCGATGCCAATGAGGCATGGTACAAAGCTTATTGGGACAAAGTGGTCAGCCTCAATTTGCTCGAAGAACTCAAACCCATGCTTCATAAAGAGGCCAATCGAGGGGAAGCCGCTCAATTGCTCTACAACATGGAAGTCCCTTGAAGGGTTTTCATTCTCCAATAAGACGTATCAAAAATACTTTTTGTTACGAAGTTTCTCTGGCATTAAATCTTCTTTGGTGTACAAATCATAACCCTTACCATAACCTTCTTCTTTCATGAATTTTGTGGGAGCATTTCGTAGCATCAAAGGCACCGGCAGCGCACCAAAAACCTTCACATCTGAAAGAGCCGCTTCAATGGCGTCGTAAGCACGGCGATCCTTTTTGGCTTGGGCCAGGTAGACCACTCCATGCGCTAAATGGATGCGCGCCTCGGGCATGCCAATCGTCTCCACGGCTTTAAAGACTTCATTCGCCACCACGAGCGCTGTTGGCAAAGCCATACCGACGTCTTCACTAGCAAAAATCACCATACGTCGCGCGATGAATTTGGGGTCTTCACCCGCATCGATCATCCGCGCCAAATAATAAAGGGCTGCATCCGGCTGACTCGCCCGCATGCTTTTGATAAAAGCACTGATCACATTGTAGTGTTCCTCGCCTTTTTTATCGTAACGCAAAAATTTGGATTGGACGGTTTCTTTCAAGGCTTCAATATCTACTTTTCCATAAAGTCGTTCGGCATTTTCGAGCACGGTGATGGCTTGTCGGGCATCCCCATCTGCCATGCGGATCATCCATTCGCGAGCCTCTTGGTCGAGCGCAATTTTTGTTCGATCTAAAATCTCACCCATCTCTTCCTCAGTGAGCGACTGCAAGGTGAACACACGACAGCGCGACAGCAGCGCCGGAATCACTTCAAAACTGGGATTTTCTGTGGTCGCACCAATCAGGTGCAGCTCGCCGCGCTCCACATAAGGCAGCAAAAAGTCTTGCTGGGCTTTGTTGAAGCGGTGAATCTCGTCCAAAAAAAGAATTTTCGGGCGGCCCCAGTTGGGCTCTTCTAAAATCGCTCTCACATCTGCTTTACCTGCCGAAACGGCAGAAAGTTCATAGAGTTGCCCCTCTAATGCAGACGCATACAGTCTCGCCAAACTCGTTTTTCCAACCCCCGGCGGACCCCATAAAATGAACGAGAAAAGATGCTTGTCCTCAATGGCCTTTCGCAGGGGTTTGCCAGGTCCAACAAGATGGCTTTGCCCAACGTATTCAGTGAGCGATTGAGGCCGTAAGCGGGAAGCGAGAGGTTCCATAAAGGAGCTAAGGGAGCCAATTGTAGCATCATTCGAGGGTGGCCGCCAAAGCCCCTTTCCCCGTGTGGAGCAGGAGGGAGCCACGGCTGACTTTGGAAATACTCACCTTTAGTTTTTTTGCAATCTCTCGCTGAGTTTCTCCATCGAGTAGATGCTTGATGATGGCGATGCGTTCATCCAAATCTTTAAGCTCCGCAGGGGTGAGTAGGTCTTGGAGGATCGCTTCAAGTTCTTGCTGGTCATCTGCTAAATAAAGAATAGCAGCAATGTTCTTGAGCCGAAAGGAAGTTTTCTTCATGGTCTTGACTTTTAGATTCTGATGTAATATTGTACCGATACATCATAACATCTATGATACAAAACAACAATCCAAAATTCGTACTTAAAAATGGTCAAGGCTGGAGCCAAACTCTGACACAATTTCAGAGGGCTTGGCGCGTGCGCCACAATTAAAAACTTCAAACTTTTAAACACCTAAACCCTCTGAGAAGAGGTTTTTTTATTTCTTTACAAACTCATTATTTATGAACACCCTAGAATACATTGATCAAACCATTCTACGACCAATGTCGCAACAATTGGAGTTTGATCGCAAAAAACAAATAGAAACTCAGTTCGACACTCCTGAGGCTTTAACGTCTGAATTCAAGGCCATCTTATTGGCTATCCTTGCCCGTAGGAAAAAAGAAAACCTACGTGCAGGGCTGATTTTAACGGTTTCCCATCCTGCGATGTCCGCAGAGGAGCAAATTCCTTATTTGGTGGAACACTCTGAAGTCCCAGCCGTCACCATACGCCGCAGTACCCTAGAAGATCGGCAACATATGTACTCTCTGAGACAATTGTTCCCCAGCTTGCTGGATGCCCACAACGCCATCGGATCCAGTTTTCAACATCGATCTCAACCTAACACTTATTCACCTAAATATGGAAAAAACAATTCATTACAACTCAGGCTCCTCTAAACTCTTCCTTGAAATGCCTCACAGTGGCCGCTTAGGAATTCAAGATAAGGAAGGCGTTCCAGACCTTCTGAAGACAAGGTTGAACGCAACAGAAGCCGTGAGAGCTTCCCTCGTCTTTGGCTGCGACATCGCCGTCCCCACAATGACACAATTCGATGCCAGACGCATAGAGGCCCACCATACCACTTTATCCAACGATCTTTCCAGAATTTACACCGATCCCAATCGGGATAAGAACACCGATTGCTCGGGCCGGATTCGTGAAGGTTTCGACAGAGATGCCTTTCCAAATGGAGTGATCTGGACTCGTACGGTTCCTCGCGGACTGAACTTTGAACTCAGCCCTGAAGAAGTTGCAGAGCAGGCCCGTGCTCAATTTGAAGACATTTTTAATGCTCCATTGAGTTCAGATGAATTCGACGCGCTGATGCGAGAAGTCTATGACCCATATCACGCTCACATTCGTGAAACTCATGAAGCCATTCGAGGTCAACATGGGGAAGTGATACATCTCTCCCTTCACACTTTCCCTCCGGTGCTCGGAACCGTCGTGGACGGAGGCTACTCTCTAGGTAAACCCGCTCGTCCCGGGCTCTACGACGTGCAGGCCGGCACCTTTCCAGACTTGCTCATCATTCACAATGACTTTAAAGCAGCGAGTCGAGAAAAAGTGGAAGTGGTTCGCCGCCATTTTAAAAGGGCAGGACTGATCGTTCAGGACGGCTTCGGACCTTTCTTAGGAAGCAACGGAGTGACAGGCCTCTATGGAAACCCCGAGCAAGGAGTGAATGTTATCGGAATCGAGCATATTCCTCACAGGATTGAAACCGGCCGTCATCTCGGCTCCATGTCTTTTGATGAAGACGAAGCCAAAAAACATCAAGCCATGTACAGCGCTTTATTTGAAGAATTATCTCTTTAGACATCCTTATTCATTCAATTTAAGGTCAGGCAAGGCAGAGCAATTGCAACGACGCTTGGCTCTCACGTATACTCGCAGCACTTAAGTGTCTTATGCAACAATACCTCTCTCTTGTCCGTGAAGTGCTCGAAAAGGGCGAAAAAAAGGAAGACCGAACCGGAACGGGGACCCTCTCGATCTTCGGGATGCAACGCAAATACGATCTTCGGGAGGGTTTTCCTCTTTTAACCACCAAAAAAGTGCTCTTTGACGCGGTGCTCTGGGAACTTCTATGGTTCCTGCGCGGCTCCACCAATATCAACGATGACCTCACTCAGCACACGCCCATCTGGAACGCTTGGGCCGACGAAAACGGTGAACTGGGGCCAGTTTACGGCAAGCAATGGCGCGACTGGGAAGCGACCGACGGACGCCATATCGACCAGATCAAAAATGTGATCGAGCAGATCAAAACGAATCCGAACAGCCGCCGCCTCATCGTCAACGCCTGGAACGTGGGAGACATCGATAAAATGGCCCTGCCGCCCTGCCACATGTTCTTCCAATTTTACGTAGTGAATGGACGTCTAGACTGCCAACTCTACCAACGCAGCGCTGACATCGCCCTCGGTGTGCCTTTCAACATCGCCTCCTATGCCACTCTTCTCATGATGGTGGCCCAAGAATGTGACCTTGAGCCCGGCATCTTCACCCACACCATGGGGGATGCGCATATTTATCTGAACCACGTGGAAGGTCTTGAAGAGCAACTCACGCGCAAGCCCAAGAAATTACCCATGCTCGAAATCGCCAAAAAACCCTTCTGGGATTTAAAATTTGAAGACTTCAAACTGGTGGGCTACGAACACGATCCGTTCATTAAATTCAAAGTCGCTGTATGAAATTCTCAATCATCTCAGCCCTCGACAAAAACCGTGGCATCGGAAAAAACAATAGCTTGCCCTGGCACCTGCCCGCCGATTTAAAGCACTTCAAAGAAACCACGATAGGTGGGACCGTGATCATGGGCCGCAAAACCTGGGAATCCATTCCCGAAAAGTACCGACCTTTCAAAGAGCGCCTCAACATTGTGATCAGTCGTGGGGAACTCGTCCTTCCTGAGGGAGTATTACTGGCTCATTCTCTGGACGAAGCCTTAGAATTGGCCGAAGCTCATGTTCAAAAAGAAGATGGCCACAAGCGCAAAGCCTTCATCATCGGAGGGGCCACTCTCTATACAGAAGCCATCCAGCACTCCGCTTGCGAAGAACTCCTCCTTACAGAACTGGAAGGCAGCTTCGACTGCGATGCATTTTTCCCTGAAATCAGCAGTGAATGGAGAATCGAAGAAGACGGCGACCTCCAAGAAGAGAATGGAATTCAGTTCACTTTCAAAACCTACAAAAAAGATTCACTCTTTAAGCTCGCCAATCTCCAGCCCAATCGGGCAATGATCTGAGCCCGGCACTTCCGATAAAATCCAGGCGCGTTTCACGTAAGGGAGGAGGTCTTGGGTCACGAAAAAATAATCGATCCGCCAGCCCACATTCCGCACCCGAGCCGCCGTGCGATAGCTCCACCAAGTGTAGGCATCAAAGACATCGGGATTGAAGTGTCTAAACGTGTCCACATAACCGGCCGCCACAAACTTGTCGAGCCACGCGCGTTCCACCGGCAAAAACCCGGTCACCCCCACATTTTCTTGAGGGCGAGCCAGATCAATTTCGGTGTGGGCCGTATTGAAATCGCCACAAATCACCAAGTTTTTCCCCTCCTTGCGGAGGCGCTGTAAAAAGTCCAAAAGTTCATCGTAATAGTCGAGTTTATAGGTGATGCGATGATCCCCTTGCCCTCCATTGGGGAGGTACAAATTCACCACGGTCACGGTGCCCCCCGGCAGTTCAGGGCAGGGAAGCTCAGTGAGCAGCAGCCGGCCCTCGCCATCGTGCCGTCCGTTGCGCAGTTCCTTTTCCACATGAAGCGCTTTGATCTTCGAAAAAGTCGCCACCCCACTGTAGCCCGCGCGTTCGGCAGACACCCACTGGCTATAATAATCGAGAGGATTGATCATTTCCTGTGTGAGCTGATGAGACTGAATTTTGGTTTCTTGAATGCACAGTACATCCGCATTTTCTCGTTCCATGAAGTCGAAAAACCCTTTATTCGCAATGGCTCGAATGCCATTCACATTGTAACAAATCAGTTTCATGCGCTGTGCTAGCGTTTAAGAAGAAGCAGGAGTATTCTAAGCCCAATTCCCGCGTTAAGCCATGAAAAAACCATCCTACAACTGGCTCCCCGACTTCGTCTACGGAGGCATTGATGGAGCCGTGACCACTTTCGCCGTGGTTGCAGGAGTGGTGGGGGCCGAGCTCTCCACGCCCATCATTCTTATTTTAGGAATAGCCAACCTGGTCGCCGATGGCTTTTCCATGGCCGTGAGCAAATTTTCCAGCGACAAAGCAGAATTGGAGCGCATCGGACATATTCGTGCGAATGAAGAGAAATCCATCATCAAAAAACCTGCAGAAGAAAAGGGGGAGGTGCGCAGCATCCTCAAAAAATTCGGCTTCAAAGGCCGAGATTTGGATCGAGCTCAACACATCATCACTAAAGACCCTAAAGTGTGGGTTGAACTCATGCTCACTCACGAATTCAACGTGATTGAAGAGAACATCAACCCTTTAAAAGGAGCTACATTCACTTTTCTAGCCTTCATCTTGATTGGTTCTATCCCCCTTATGGGCTATCTGTTGCAGCTCTTTATAGATCTGAACCCGTCCAATATCTTCAGAGTCACCTGTTTCACCACTCTTTTTGCACTGTTTTTGGTAGGAACCATTAAAGCACGTTTTTCTAGCCGCCCCTGGGCGATCACTGGTTTAGAAACGGCTTTCATAGGAGGAGCGGCTGCGGGCATTTCATACCTCATTGGGGACGTGCTCGGAAAAACTTTACAATAGAAGTTCTTTAGCAAGAAAAGACCCAGGATCACCTGGGCCTCTTTTTTGAAACCAAATAAGAACTACTTCATCTGAGCAAGCGCCTTGGTACCTCCCTTCTTCACAGGTTTAGCAATGTGCATAGCCACCTTGCGAATCACAGGGCAATATTTCTTGCGCTTCATATCCTTGAGTTTGTCACGTTGAGCCCATCCAGAACCCCCAATATGGTTGCCATGAGAGGCACCTTCAGGTATTTCAGTGGGTCCTTGACAGATCCAGACGTACGAAACAGATTTTCCTTTTGCCATAAATAAATCAAAAGCGGGAGGAGTATAGAACGCTTCAACGGGTTACGCAAGAGCATTTTTAGAGGCGGCCGCCCCCAAAGTCCCCTTGCCTTCCGAGGAAAAAACACTAAACTGACACTCGTGCCGCGGTAGCTCAGTGGTAGAGCAGGGGATTGAAAATCCCCGTGTCGGTGGTTCAATTCCGCCTCGCGGCACCACTCGGTTTTTTACCGACTCCCATGTCAAAACTCTACGCACTCCTAGACGAACTCCAAATATCTTACGAGAAGTTTGAACACCCTCCGGTTTTCACCATTGAGGAGTGCGAGATTTTAAAAAGTCTGAAAATGCCAGGCATCGAAGCAAAAAGCCTCTTCTTAAGGAATGACAAAGGCAGTGAACACTATTTAGTGGTACTTGCCGGTCACAAGCGCCTCAACCTTAAAGAATTGGGTCTGAGCTTAGGCACAAAATTCTCTTTTGCTTCCCCCGATCGCCTGCTCAAATACTTGGGGGTGACGCCCGGTTCCGTCAGCCCTTTTGCCCTGATGAACGACATGGAAAAAACAGTCAAAGTCTGTCTAGACACAGAAGTTTTCGCTGAAGAAAAAGTGCAATTTCATCCTCTCGTCAACACGGCAACTCTCGTTTTAAATGCCAAAGACTTGCTCCGTTTCATTGAGGCGACGGGGCATTCTTACCAATTGATGGATCTAGCTTAAAGCGCCGTAAATTGTTCCCAATGCAGATCTTCCTTGGGCACACCCTTCTCTTGCATGGAGGTTTTGACTCCCTTCACCATATCTCCGTTTCCACAGATGTAGACTTGCACTTTGTCATAGGCAAGCTCGTTCAAAAATTCAGTGACGCGACCTTTGAGACCGGTCCAAGTTTCACTGGGCTGAGAAAGCGATACATGGGCCTTAAAATGGGAGTGCGCCGCTTCCCACGCTCGCAATTCATCCACATAAAATAGATCTGCTTCGTGCCGCACTCCAAAATAGAGGTCGATTTTGCCAGAAAAACCTTTTTCAAACAGATCAGGGAGCATGCTCATGAACGGAGCTAAACCTGTTCCCGTAGCCACCATAACAATGTCTTTAGCACTGGTAAAACCCGCATCATTCACAAAAAAATGCCCAAAAGGAGCCATGAAACTGGCACTTTCGCCCGGTTTCAAACCCCTCAGAAGCGCAGATCCTCGTCCATCGGGTAATAATTTTACGCACAGCGAAAAAAAGTCTTTATTACTGGGGCTACTGGCGACTGAATAGGCACGGCTGACCTTTCCTTGGGCATCTTCCACTTGAAGCATAAAAAACTGACCGGACTTGAATTCAACAGCGATGTCTGTCCAAGAGAAGTCATACTGAACCACATCCTGAGTCAACGGAAGAGCACGTAAAAGAGCAGCTTGGAATTTTTGCATAGTTAACGAGATAAATTTTCAATGGGTAAAGAAGCCACAGTCTTGTTAGGAATCACCACCATAGCCTTTTCTTTACTGCGAAGCCGAACACTGCGCAGGCCCATAGAGAGCACTTCACCTGTATACTTATCACAACTAATAGTGTCGCCAACACGGAAAGGTTTATCGGCAAGAATGGAAAAATAAGCAAAGGCATTGCTCAGGGTTTCTTGTGCCGCTAAAGCCACAGCCACACCTCCAATACCCAGCCCGGTAAGTAGAGAAGAAACGTTAAAGCCAAGGTTGCTTAGAACAAAGACCAGTCCAAGCGCCAAAACAGCAAAGCGGGAAATTTTATAATAAGAAGCGCCATACCGTTGAACTGTTCGGAGCCCAAGCAAGGTGAGCAGTAAGATGATCAGGACACGAAGGCTGAGCTCTCCATAATCAAGTATGAAACCATTCAGTAGATTTTCCATGGCTTTTACTTTAGCATTGCACTCAGTGGATTCAAAGCGCGTTCTTAAACTTCAGCCCGAAACTTTTTTACTCCTGGTAAAGCAGCTTCGCCATTTTGAAAAAGACGCCGAAATTTTTGAAATCAATTTAGATAAAATGAAAGTAAAAGGCGATTTAAAAGTGATCAAAAACACCTTCAAAAACAAAGAATTCATCGGAGTCTCAAGCTCACTCAATTTGCTTAAAGCCGCCACCATCGCAGGCTGGGATACGCTTAAAGTCCCTGAAGGAATGGAGGTGGATGCTGAATTCACCAGTTTGGTGAAAAATAGAGGGACAAAAATTCTTCCATCATAGGATTCTCTCTCCAAGAAAGTCCTGAGCCCAATCCACTGCTACGCCACGCCCATAAAAGTTCACATGTGCGTCATTGCTGGGACCATTGCGAACAAAGCTTTGAAGCACGGGATCCAAGCCAGGCAAAGCTCGCAGAGAAGCATCCAAATGGACAAAGTCGTTTTGACGGGCCAACTGACCCGTTCCTATGTGGCCACAGTTGCTGGGGCCATTGAAGCCAAAATTGAAATAACGGCGATTGGCGACAGACCCGTTCACATGCAAGTCTCCAACAAGAAGAGCTACCGTAGGCCGTTCAGCCAAGATTTGCAAAATCTCTGCTTTTGCAGTGGTGGGCAAGCGATGAAGGGCAAAGTTAGCAGTCACAACAAGAGGGCGATCTATGGGAGTATTACCAACGACACTTTGAACTCCATCCACCATATCAGCAAAAATGAAACTAGAGTTCCCATCCAGCTCAGCATGTCCCCCTGCAAGGCTAAAAAGCTCTTTTTGATCCCTTAAAAGTGCCCCATGAAACGCTTGAGTTCCTTCAATTCCAACCAATTGCATATTTGGACGGACTTCCAGGTCCTGAATGCCTTTGAGTCCAGCAGCAATCGTGGCACCCGTTCCACTCCCCAAATCGATCCAGGTAAAACCTTCATGGCCAAATTGTCCAGCAAAATCTTTCACCCCAGATCCGAGCACAAAGTTGGAAGCCCTCAAGTGAGCCATACCCGTGCCTTCTTGTCGAATCATATCCTCTAAACTACGAGAATCCTCAAGCATTCCAGTTCCAGTGGTCATGGTCTCATGAGTCCATCCAGCATAATTGGCATTGGCCACGAAACGCTGACCTTGAGGATGCCTGCCACGCAAAGCATTAAACCCCTGATTGGCACGTAGAACTTGATCCAAAGCCACATCCTCACTCATCTCAAGAGATTTATCCACAAACTCAGAAGCACTGAATTGTTCAGCAAGAATCGCTCGGCGAGTCGAATTCAACTTTCCATCCTGAACTGCTCTTTTATAGGGATACTCTCTATCGGTCGCCACACAATTCCAAAGCATCACATCCATCGCTTCCGCAGCACCAGATACATCTAAGTTTAGAACATCAGGCAAACCATTTTGAATCGCCAAAGTGGCTCGTCTCATCATTTCGGCCGCAACCCCATTTGCCTGGCCTTTTCTATCAGCAAAAGGTCCATACAGAGTGCCCTCTGCTGAAGCAGCTCGAGCATTCGTTTCAATCTCTTTACGTACAACGGAATTGGGAATATGGGGCAGCACGGCGTCCAAGTAAGCTTGAACCTGATCAGGGGCACGATCTTCCATAAATCTAAAAAAGATAAGACAGAACCATATCACAAAATAAAAAAACATCAAATTTGCACTTTTCTTTCTAACTCTTTAGAGTGGGCCCAATTTCACTTGCGAAAATGAATCTTCAAATCGCCATCGTCGGACTGCCCAATGTGGGGAAATCAACTCTGTTCAACGCGCTCACTAAGAGTCAGGCCGCCCAAGCCGCTAACTACCCCTTCTGCACCATCGATCCCAACGTCGGCGTGGTGGAAGTACCCGACGAACGACTCAAAGAACTCACGCGCATTTGCAATCCGCAAAAAGTCATCCCAGCCATTGTTGAGTTTGTGGACGTGGCCGGTCTCGTCAAAGGGGCCAGCCAAGGGGAGGGGCTGGGGAACCAATTCCTATCCCACATTCGCGAATGTCACGCCGTGGCCCAAGTGGTGCGTCACTTCAAAGAAAAAGACATCACCCATGTGCATGACTCAGTAGACCCCAAACGTGACCGGGAAATCATTGAATCGGAACTGATTTTGGCAGACCTTCAAACCTTAGAAAAACGCATGATTAAATCGGCTGGAGACGCTCGCAGTGGAGCCAAAGAAAAAGTGATTTACCACGCCCTGCTCGAACGTCTCAAACCGGAACTCGAAGCCGGGAAATGGCTGTCCACTTTGGAATGGACCGATGAAGAAAAAGAACTGCTCCGAGACCTCCACCTCATCACCATGAAACCTCTGATGGTCATCGTGAACGTGAGTGAAAATGAAGTGGCCAGCATCAATGAATCCGTCCTTCGCAGCGAATTGGCCATTCCTACAAACACACCCTTGATCCCTATTTCGGCCAAGGTCGAAGCGGATCTCATCGCTTTTTCCGAAGAAGAAGCACAGGCCTACCTCACTGAACTTGGGCTCAAAGAAACAGGGTTGCATCGCGTCATTCGTGAAGCCTACGATGTGCTCGGTCTTCAAACCTACTTCACCGCCGGTGAAAAAGAAGTTCGTGCTTGGACGGTACGCAAAGGGGCCAAAGCTCCAGAAGCCGCCGGCGTGATTCACACGGACTTTGAAAAAGGATTCATCAAGGCCGAAGTCATCTCTTGCAAGGATTACATTGAATGCGAAGGAGAAACCAAGGCCCGCGAAAAAGGCGTGCTGCGAATGGAAGGAAAAGAGTACCTTGTGAAAGACGGCGACGTGATGCATTTCCGCTTTGCCAACTAGTTCCCTAGCCCCACGCCATGCGAATCATTCCCAATTTATTTTTACAAAAAGGGCACGCAGTTTCGTTGTACAAAGGCACCGAAAATCTTGAAAAAAAAGTCTACCCCAGGGCGCCAAAAAACTATGCTCAGTGGTTTCAGAACCAAGGAGCCAAAACGCTTTTTGTAGTCGATTTAGATGGTGACCAAAAAGACCATGCCACTGAATTGCGTGCAGCCTTCAAGGGAGAACTCTGGTGGGCCGGGCACGTACGTGACCTCGCCACCCTCGACCTGCTTTTTCAAAAAGGCATCAACCGAGTCGTGCTCGGGCAAAATGCTGAACCCATTTTTGTCGAAGCTTTAGCCAAATATGGCCCCAGCAAACTGCTCGCCGGAATTCAAGCCTTTCATTACGACGATGTGCCCACTCTCTGCGAGCGACTCAAAGGCCTCGGCTTTAGCGATCTCGTAGTGAAGGATATGAATGCGGAAGGCACGCTCTTTCATCCCAATTTTGACCTCATGGAAAAGGCCAAATATTTTTCCAGCGCAAATATTTTTGCTTCGGGTGGAGTGGCGCAAACGAACGACATCCATTTACTTGCTCAAGCGGGAGTCAGCGGCGTCATCATTGGTCGTGCATTTTATGAGAATGAATTGAATGTGGAGACTCTAGTGCAGAATTTCGAAGGCGCATGATTTTCAAAACACCCGGCACTTTTCTAAATTCTTTCAATAGGCGTTCAAACTGAGACAAGGTTTCAATTTCTAAAATGAGTTGAATGTTCACCACCTGGTCGCGTTTGCCAGCTCCTGCCGAAATGCTTTGGATATTCACATTCAATCGCACCAAAACACTGGTCAAATCCTTGAGGAGACCGACACGATTTTGACCCTGCACTTCTAAATGAACAAGATGCAAATTGTCCTGGGGAAGGCCCATGAGTTCATCTTCCGTCAACAGCACTCGCCACAAGTCTCGCATGTCCAAAGTGCCTTGCCCCAAATCGTTTAAAAGTTCTTCCCAAGAACTCTTTGAAAAATGTTCAATGGCCATGACTTTTTGAAGATCGGTCAGGCTCTCCACTCCATCGGCGCCCAAAACTTTAAGCTCATGATCCAAAGCTTCTTCACCCGCCTGAACACTGTCGGTACGATTTTTTTCTTTTAAAAATTCACGAATACGCGTTTTTGCCAGGGAAGTGTGCACAAGGTTCAGCCACTCCACTTCTGGCCCCTCGGACTCTTCGGAAGTATCAATCAAAACCGTGTCTCCACTACCGAGCGGAGTACTCAGCGGAGCATTTTTCCCATTCACCAAAGCACCCACCGCAAGCATGCCCAAGTCGCTGTGAATATGATAAGCAAAATCGATCACCGTCGAACCCACCGGCAAATCCACCACGTCGCCTTTCGGTGTGAATACAAAAATGCGGTCTTCAAAAATATCCAACTTTAAATCTTCCATGAATTTTTGATTGTTCGTAGTGCTGCGCTGAAGATCTAAAATGCGTTGCACCCACTGATATTTTTTATCGGTCTTGGTGGAGACTTTTTTCTTTTTATTGCTGTAAAAATAATGAGCGGCCACGCCATATTCATTTTCCAAGTGCATATCATAGGTTCGAATTTGAAATTCCGTAAGCACGCCATCTACGCCAAAAACCGTGGTGTGAATGCTTTGATAACCATTGTTTTTAGGGATGGCAATGTAGTCCTTCAGACGTCCAATTTTAGGGCGAAAATCTTGATGAATCACACCCAGCACTTGGTAACAAAGGCCTACGTCTTTCACAATAATACGCACACCGATGAGGTCATAAATGTCTCGAAAACTTTTCCCTGAACGCAGCATTTTTCGATAAATGCTATAAATATTTTTTTCACGTCCTTCAATGGCTACAATTTCGATGTGTTTTTCTTTGAATATTTTTTTGACGGATTGAATGGTCTTTTTTAAAACATTTTGTCGCTTATAATTGGAGGCGTTCACCATTTCCAAGATATTGGCATATTCCACAGGATGCAGGGCTTTAAAACACCAATCCTCCAGTTGATTTTTCAGTTCCCAAATGCCGAACAAATTCGCGATGGGCACAAAAATTTCAATGGTTTCTTTCGCAATACGTTGTCTTTTTTCAGGGTTTGAAATGGCTTCCAAAGTCATCATGTTGTGCAAACGGTCGGCCAATTTAATCAAAATGATGCGAGGGTCTTGCGCGTTGTGAATGAAGAGTTTTTTAAGCGACTCAACTTGCCGGGATTCCATGTCGTTGCGATAGTGCACCTTAGACAATTTGGTAATGCCGTCCACCAAAAATTGAACCTTGCTTCCAAAGCGTTCACCCACATCTTCAATGCTGTACTCGGTGTCTTCCGGAACATCATGCAGTAGACAGGCGATGAGCGTGTCTTCATCCACATGCAACTTGGTCAAAATCATAGCCGCACTCCAGGGGTGAGTGATGTAAGGGGAGCCATCTCGTCTTTCCTGACTGCCATGGGCCATTTTTGCAAACTCAAAAGCCTTCTTCAGACGTTTTTCATTCAAATCGGGAAGATAACTCTTGGCTGCATTGACAAGGCGTTCCATCATGCAAATTGACTAATTGTATTCTCCATCTTATAGTCGAGAGGTGCTTGGAATCAATTCAAAATGAAATCAAAAGTTAAAGTGTTGGTGGGCATGTCCGGTGGTGTGGACTCTTCAGTGGTGGCAGCTCTGCTCAAAGAGCAAGGCTACGACTGTGTTGGCGTCTACATGAATTTATGGGCGGACCCCACGGTCTTTGATCTGGAGGACAAAAAAAAATTTCCTCAAAACAAATGCTGCTCCATCGGTTCACTCATGGCGGCACGCTCCATTTGTCAGCGCCTGGACATCCCTTTTTACTCCATCAACTTTGAAGACGTTTTTAAAGAAAACGTAGTGGACTTTTTTTTAGAGGGTTTTCGTGAAGGTGAAACACCCAACCCTTGCGTGCGTTGCAATAAAACCGTGAAATTCGGTGTGCTCTTTAAAAAAATGGAGGAATTGGGCTGTGATTTTTTAGCCACCGGCCATTACGCCAAGCTCATCTCCAAAAAAGAGCTCATGGAACTGCACCGTGGGAAAGATCAAGCCAAAGATCAAACATATTTTCTCTACAATCTTTCTCAAGAGCGACTGAAGAAAATCCTTTTCCCTTTAGGGGATTACGACAAACCTGCCGTTAAAAAACTGGCGACAAAATTCGGGCTCAAAGAACTCAAAAACAAGCGAGAAAGTCAGGGAGTGTGTTTTTACCCTGAAAAAACCTATTTTGAATTTTTAAAGCGTTACTTAAAACCAGGAGAAGATTTTAAAGAGGGCGACATTGAAGATATCAGCGGGCAGAAAATCGGCACTCACACAGGGCTGCCTTTTTACACCGTAGGGCAGCGCAAAGGCATCGGCGTGGGAGGAGGGGCCGCGCTCTACGTTCAAAAAGCAGATTCCATTCGCAATGTGCTCATTGTGGGTTCTCAGGAAGATCTTCTAGTGGAATCTGTGTCCTTGCGTGAGGCCAATTTTTTAGCAGGCACGCCTCCCGACCTCACTGAAGAACTGCAAGCCAAAATCCGCAGTCAAGGCAGCCTCACCCCCTGCCATGTCCTTCAAAAAGGGAAAAATTTTCAAGTCCAATTCAAGGAACCTCAGCGAGCCATCATGGCTGGCCAATCACTCGTACTTTACCGGGGCACGGAACTCGTTGGAGGGGGAATCATGATGGTATAGAATAGCAGCATGGGAATTGAAAGGATCTTGTCCGGTGATGCCATAGCGGCCGCTTCTATTATGGCTCCCGCCATTATTCGCAAGAATCCAAAATACCGCAAAAAAATCAAGGAACGACTCGCGACATTAAAACGTCCAAGTCCAAAATCGGTTGAGCTAGAAAAGCTGGGATGGGCTTACCATCTGTCGAATCTTTTTCTCATCAGTGGATTCGTTGCAGGTGGAATTCTAATGGCGCGAGCTTTGGGCGACGAACCTTCTGTAGTGAGCATCATCAATCTTTTTATTCGATTGTTCATGCTACCGTTTGCGATTGAACTGCTTCTTTTGATGCTCTACGAGCTCGTGCCCACTTATAAAAACTATCATTGCGCACAAGAGTTGGAACGCCTGCTTTACATGGCTGGAGAAATAAATTTGGAGCCGAATTCAGAAAGATTTTTCACGCGCCTCAAAGAGATCTCCAGTAAATACGATCTAGATAAACAGGCCAGACGAGAAAAAAAGACCTACCTACTCTGTCTGCTATTTCTCGCTAGCCTTACAGTTATTGTGGGTTTATTCCGTTGAAATCCAAGCTCTTATCATCTGGTAAAATTCCCTTTTTTCTGCTATAATTGAGGGATAAAACAGAGCCATGAATTCCCTTCAATCGAAAATACAACAGTGGGCCCACCAAGTGGACAGAAAAGGGCTTAAAGCCGAAGAAGCCGATCATCTGCGTTTGGATCTTTTGGCTCACGAAAAAGTGCAGTGGAATGCACAGTTCCCCACTCACCGTTCTTCCTTTGAAAATTTAAGGCGCTTTGCCACAACAGCACTGGCACTTTTTTTATTGTTCTTCACGCTGACCAACGCACCGGCCTACGGGAAAATGGCTCTGGCCAGCCTTCAAGAAAACTGGCAAAATCATCAAAATTCTCAGCCACTGACCCCGCTCACCGTTCTAGAAAACGACCCCTGGACAGGAGCAAAACACCAATCGGAAGCCTTACTCGCCACAGAGCCTCGGCTCCTAGCCCCTCAAGCGGACTACGAGCTCCCGCCCTTGGCTGCACCCGTTTCTTACGAAAACCGCATCCAAATCCCAACTTTGGACATCAATGCCCCCATTGTGGAACCGAGTCTGGGCCTTTCCGCCCTTCAAAATAAGGATTGGGCAGCACTTGAAGAGCAAATCCACAGCGCTTTGACTCAAGGCGTAGTACATTTTCCGGGCACCGCAGAGCCCGGCCAGCAAGGGAACGCTTTTTTGACCGGACACAGCTCCAACGTGCTCTGGGAACAAAGCGCTTATAACACGGTCTTTGCTCTTTTACCCAAAATAAAAATCGGCGATGAAATTTGGGTGACTTACAATCAAACCGAGTACCGTTACACCGTAACTGAACGCAAAGAAGTCAGCCCCAAAGACGTCAGTGTATTGAAACAAGGGGAAGGGAAAACCCTCACTTTGGTCACCTGCACTCCGGTAGGAACCACCTTGCGTCGCCTCGTGGTGACGGCTGTTTTGAATGAGAATTAAACCGCAGGAGCAGGGGGCGGAGCAGCATTGGGCTCATCCAATTGTTTGAGCAAAGCCTCTTGGGCAGCTGCTTCAGAAACCTCTTCTTTAGCCTCAGCTTTTTCAAGTCCCTCACGGTCTTGCTTACGTTGAAAATCGCTCCATTCATCCAGGTGCTTTTGATTGAGCTTCGTCAGATCCGACTGATATTGATCGTCGAGCTTAGCCAATTGAGCCGCCTCTTCCACTAAAATACTCTTGAGACGCGTCACTTGATCCTCCGTCATGATCGGCAAAATCTGAAACCAGTATTCGCGCTCCTCATCTGTCATGGACTCCGTTTTTTTGATCATTTCCACAAGCTCTGGATATTTTTCCAGAACAACAGGAGGAATAGTGAATTGTTTTCCAGAGCCGGAAGCCGCAGGAGGGTTCCCGAGCCATTGGCGGGAGGAGGCGTGGTAGAATCCATAAGCGAACTATACGCGTGAAGAATGAATAAATCTACAAATTATATCAAAAATAAGCTAAATTGAAAAGGATGAATAAAGCAGAAGCAAAACAGCGCATCCACCAGCTCCAAAAAGAAATTTTGCAAAGGAACCATGAATATTTTGTTTTGGACGAATCTCATGTTTCAGAAGCCGTGCGAGACGCTCTTAAAAAAGAACTCATTGCGCTGGAAACGGAATTCCCCGAATTCATCACCCCCGATTCCCCGACTCAACGGGTGGGCACTGCGCTTTCCGGGCGCTTTCCCAAAGTCAAACATAAGAGCCGCAAGTGGAGCCTAGCAGACGCCTTTTCAGTAGAAGATTTAAAAGAGTGGGAAGAACGAGTCGAAAAAGGAGTGGGCGAAGTCCTCGGAGAGGACAAAACACCCCTCATCACAGAATTGAAACTCGATGGACTCAACATCACGCTGTGGTACGAAAAAGGAGTACTGGTGAAAGCACTCACGCGCGGAAACGGAGAAGAAGGGGAGGAAGTGACTCATTCCATCCGCACCATCAAAAATCTACCGCTGCGCCTTTTTGAGGAAATCGATCTTGAAGTTTCGGGCGAAGTCATCCTTCCAAAAGCAGGCTTTGAACCGCTGCGAGCAGAAGGTTTTGCCAATGCTCGAAATGCCGCCGCAGGCACGGTGCGTCAACTCGACCCTAAAGTTGCCGCTAGTCGCGATTTACAAATGTATTGTTACGAATTGGGCTCCAGCACGGCAGCGGTGCCCGAAACCCAAGAGGGCATTTTGCAGTGGTTTCAAAAACTCGGTTTACCAGTGAACAAGGGCTACGAAGTGCACGATTCTGCCGAAGCCAGTCTTGCCTATTTGGAAAAATGGCAAAAGCAGCGAGACCAATTGCCTTATGAAATCGATGGAGTGGTCTTCAAAGTCAACGAAAAAAAGAAACAAGAATTCTTAGGATGGACCGCCAAAAGTCCTCGCTTTGCCATTGCTTATAAATTTCCGGCGGCCCAAACCACAACCGTGGTGGAAGGCATCACGGTTCAAATAGGTCGCACCGGAGCGGCCACGCCGGTGGCTGAACTCCGTCCTGTTTTTGTGGCGGGCTCCACCGTTTCACGCGCAACTCTTCACAATGAAGATGAAATTCAGCGCAAAGACGTGCGAATAGGGGACACCGTGATCATTCAAAAAGCCGGGGATGTGATTCCAGAAGTGGTGGAGGTGCTGCACAATTTACGTCCTTCGCAGAGCCAGGCTTTTGCTTTTCCAAAGAATTGTCCACTGTGTGAAACCGAACTCATTCGCCCCGAAGGCGAAGCCGTACGCCGTTGCCCCAACACAGATTGTCCGGGCCGCAAACGAGAAGCCTTCATCCATTTTGTGTCCAAACACGCCCTCGACATCGACACCCTCGGAGAAAAAGTGGTGGATGCTTTGCTCGAATTCGGATTCATCCATGACCTTGCCGATTTCTTCACTCTCACCGAAGCGCAGTTGCTGGAATTGCCTCTCTTTAAAGAAAAAAAAGCGCAAAACATCCTCACGGCATTGGAGGAAAAACGTCGCATTGAATTGCCCCGCTTTCTCTATGGACTCGGCATTCGTTTCGTAGGCGAGCAGGTGGCTAAAGACCTCAGTGAATGGCTTCGAAATAAACACGCAGAGGAAAATCCAGAAGGAGGAAAAGCAGAATTTTCACCGACACAGTTGAAAGAATGGTTACAGTCGCTCAGCCAAGCCGATTTGGAAGATGTTCAGGGTTTTGGAGAGCGCATTGCAAACAGCATTGTGGAATGGATGGCTCAGCCGCGCCACTCAGACTTGCTCGACAAACTCACTACGGTGGGACTCCATCTCACTTGGCCGGAGGAAGGAGGGCGTGTAGAAGGAATTGCGGGCAAAACTTTTGTGATCACCGGCACGCTGACTCGTCCACGTGAAGAAATCAAATTACAAATTGAAAAAGCTGGCGGACACGTGAGCAGTGCCGTCAGTTCCAAAACCGATTTTCTACTTGCGGGCGAGGAGGCCGGCAGCAAACTTGAAAAAGCCAAAAACTTGGGCGTGGCTATTTTAAGCGAGGAAGAATGGGAAGCTCGGATGAAGCTTTAAAAGCCAGCTCATAAAACCTGTCGAACCGCTTTCATCAAACGGAAAGACCCCACAAAAACCACAAAAGGAACTTCTTTCAAAAGTTCAGGGATGGAAGCGGAAGACAAATCCGGGGGCTGAAGGCCCGCGCGTTCATCGTGCAGTTCAATCCAATGACTTCGCTGCCTAGGAAAAAGTCGCCACAAATCTGGATTTTTATCCTTCAAAAAGTGGATGCCGAAGTGAGGCTCTGGCAACTTTTCACGACGCGTAAAATCCTGCACTTGCTCCAGCACAAATTGCACGCTGTCGTAAGTGTGGGCACCGTCTAAAATCACGACCTGAGACCCTCGCTTCGCCACTTCAAATCGTCCGGGCAAAAGCAAGTGAGCCAGTTTTTCTTCAATGACACTGTCCATCGAGTAACCCAAAAAATCGGCGGCGGAAGCAGCAAGCCCCACACTCTCAGGATGATGATTGCCCAGCTCAAAAGCAGGAGCAATCTGCACCTCGTAACCGCTGTGTTCAATCTCGGCAAAAACTTCAGGAACTTGTTGAACACCGGTCATCAGTGGCACACCTTTTCGGCAAATACCCAGTTTTTGACGAGTGATTTCACCGAGCGTGTCCCCCAATTGTTCCTGATGTTCCAATTCCACATGGGTCAAAATGCTCAAGGCTTTTTGCGTCGCGACATTGGTCGCATCGTGGAGTCCTCCCAGCCCACACTCCACCACCAAAAGTTCACAATTTTGCTCTTTAAAATATTCATAAGCCGCCAAAGTTTGCACTTCAAAAACGCTGAGTAGAGGCCCTATTTCTACAATTTTTTCTTTGAGCCGCTCGAAATCTTCCGATGAAATGTTCACGCCATTCACCGCAACCATTTCACATTCGTCCTCAATGAACGGGGAGGTGAAAAGTCCAACTCTCTCACCATGAAGTTCAATGATTTTAGCGAGCAGAGTGGCCACGGTTCCTTTGCCTTTGGAGCCGGCAATATGCACCATGGGAATGGAGAGGCCGCCCAACTTTTCAAAGGCGGCTCGAACATTTTCTAAAGTGTAATTCATGCACTGGAAGACAGAGGTTCTTCTACCGTTTCCCAACCCAGAGGATCATCGAGCATTTTATCAAGTTCCAAAAAAAGTTTCACTTCATGTCCCAAAACGGCCTTAAACGCATTTTCAATGGTGACTAAACTTTGAGGCTCTCGACTTTTATTCAAATGAAATTCTGAAGTGAAGCCAAAGGTCAAAGATTGTTCCTCCATTTTTTTCAATTTTCCCGTTTGAAAAGAGACGCGCAAAGCTGGATTGCTGAGCATGGCATAAACTTTAGGCAACTGCTGGATCAAAGCTTCTCGATGCAAAAACATTTCACCCTTCGGAGCTTCCGCCGTGACCGGGCGGGGGCCTTCCTCTTTTTGTGCCTCGGGATGATGAGTCGCGCGCACCACAGCAATTTCTAAAGGCAAAGTGGCAATGCTGGCTCGTTTCAATTTGATCCAGGCGTCGTCAAACAGTTGAATCCATTCCAAAAGCTTTGGCAACACCGCTGTCTTTTTTTGCTCCACAGCCTCATGCAATTTCTTTCGCAGCAGTCCTAAAAATGCCACAGTAAAGGCCTGCAAATCCATACCTTCTTTATACAAATTTTCAATGAGTAGCAAAGCTTTTGAAGCATCGCAACTGCCTAAAGCGCCATACAGCTCTTCGCAGTATTGATGACCGACCAGCCCCAAGCGCTCTTGCACCAAAGCGAGCGTCACAGGTTCGTTAGACAGTTGTTCAAATAAAGAGAGCGCATCACGCATGCCTCCATCGGCAACTTTTGCAATGCATTCCAAAGCGCTCCGCTCCGCGTCGCGCCCTTCTTCTTTTGCCACAGCTTCCAAATGCGACACAATATCGCGTTCAGAAATGCGCTTGAAATCATAACGTTGGCAGCGCGACAAAATCGTCTCGGGTATTTTATGAATTTCTGTCGTCGCTAAAATAAAATAGACGTGCGGAGGAGGTTCTTCCAAGCTTTTTAAAAGAGCATTGAAGGCTTCCTTGGTGAGCATGTGCACCTCATCAATGATATAAACTTTAGACTTGGCCCGAGTGGGAGCAAAACGGATTTTTTCACGTAGGTCACGAATTTCATCGATTCCACGATTGCTGGCAGCATCCACTTCCACTAAATCCACCAACTCATTGCGGGCATTCAGCTGGCAAATCTCGCATGTGCCACAAGGTTCTCCGCTGGCCAGACGACTTTCACATTGAATGGCTTTGGCCACGAGCCGCGCGGTCGAAGTTTTGCCTGTACCACGAGGACCCGAAAACAAATAGGCATGAGAAAGGCGACCCTGCTTAAGGGCTTCCAACAAAGTGACTCGAATAGGGGTTTGCCCCACAAGGTCTTCAAAACGTTGAGGTCGATATTTACGATAAAGAGCAGTCATGCCTCCAGCTTAGCATGTTCAATCATGGATTTCATGGCTTTTTTAAAGGCTTTTTCTGAAAACTGCTGCGCGTGTTTAGCAATCTTTTCGGCATCAAACTCTTTTTCATGGATCAGCAATTGAGTGAGCCCCGCTTCCATGCTCTCTACGCTGAGTTCATTAAAAAATTCACCCGTCACGCCTTCGATCATGGTTTCAGTCAATCCTCCTTTTCGATAAGCCAGAACAGGTTTGCCACAGGCCATGGCCTCCACCGGTGCAATGCCAAAATCCTCTTCCCCAGGGAAAATAAAGGCTCGACAATTTTCAAAATATTCTTTGGTCACGTCATCCGATTTATAGCCCAAAAAGTCGATATTGTTCGCCGCCATGCTTTGCAGCCGCTTCGCATCCGGCCCCTGCCCAATGATCACGAGCCGCTTCCCAATTCGGTTGAAAAGTTCCACAGCCAGATCAATGCGCTTGTATTTTGTGAGCTGAGACACGATTAAAAAATAGCCCTCATTTTTTTTATGCGGACGGAAACGTTCCGTGTCCACGGGCGGATGAATCACTAGCGAATCTTCACGATAATATTTGCGAATGCGATCTTGCACGGTCTTGGAATTGGCCAGTTTAAGGTCCACTCGCTTTGCCGCCAAATAGTCCCACATGCGAACCTCATGCAAAAGGCCACTGACCACACTTTCTCCAATCATGCCCAGTTGCTGTTCTTTGAGGTATTGATGGGTGTAATCCCAGGCATAGCGCATGGGGGAGTGATAATAGCAAATATGTCGAGTTTCCAAATTGGTCACCACGCCATGAGCATAAGCACTGGAGCTGGAAACCACCACGTCGTAATCGCTGAAATCCAAACGCTCCATTGCGCCCGGCATCAGCGGAAACAAGAGTTTGTGCATGCCTGGCAAAAAACGAGGAAATTTTTGCAAATATGAAGTTTTCACTCGTTCGCGAGGGAACAAATGCCCCATTTTTTTCTCATCGTAAAGCAAGGTGTAAACGGGCGCCTCGGGGTAAAGCTCCATCAATACTTTGAGCACACGTTCGGCACCTCCAGGCCGTAGTAAAAAATCATGGACGAACGCGACTTTGGGCAGATGAGACATGGGCCTATTTTAACGCGTTGGATCCATTAAACAACAGCACAAGGCTTTTTGCGGCTTTTTCCCAAGAAAATTGCTCCAGTCGTTTTTTCCCTTTCAAACTCAAAATAGCCATATGCTCGGGTTCATCAATCAGTTGCAGCATGGCTTTTGCAAAAGCGCGGGTATCTTTAGGGTCGGCATAAAGCACCGCATCGCCACCCACTTCTCGCAAGACAGCTAAATCCGAGCAAAGCACGGGGCAACCGGCTTGAAACGCTTGAAGCAGGGGGAAGCCAAAACCCTCTTCCAAAGTAGGAAACACAAAAGCAGTGGCCCGAGCATAGAGGTCCGCCACTTTTTTTTCATCTAAAAATCCAGGTAAATCCACGCCTTTTTGTTTTTGAGCTTTCACTTCCCATTCCTTCCATCCAAAGCCACTGCGCCCTGCCAAAACCAAGCGAGCCATTGAATACTTTTTTTGTACAATGGCAAAGGCATCCAACAAAACTCCCAGATTTTTTTTTGCTTCCAAACGGCCCAAATAAAAGAACAAAGGCTCTTTGGCTCGAGGACCAGCTTTGAGGGGCAAATCCAAGCTCAAAGGGCCATGAGGAATCACCGTCACTCGTGCCTCGTCAATCTTATAAAAGTGCATCAAATCGGCTTTCACGGCTTCGCTGGGCACCAGCACAGTCTGAGCTTTTCGCACGGCACGGCGCGTGCTCCATCGCAAATAACGGCGTGCATTTGAACCATAAGCTTTCGGAATTTTTTCAAAAGCGATGTCATGGATCATCACAAAGCTTCGCACCGGAGCAAAAAAAGGCAAAACATGAGCCGGAACAAACAAAAGATCCGGTTTATGTAAAAGCATTTCCAAACTCAAACGCAGCACACTCCAAAAACGCGGGGCCCAGAGCAATTTCTGTTTCTTTTCAGGGAATTCGGCAATTGTTTTTGGGGTGTAAAGTCGAACCTCCCCCTTCCATTCTTGCAAAAGCGCACGAATGATTTCAGTGCTGTAACGCTCCACTCCTGTGGGTTTAGGGTGGATGCTGCGAGAGGCATCAATTCCGAGAAGAAGTTTGGAGGGCACGATCCGCTAAGGTTAGCGCTGCAATGGACTTCGCACCGCTCGCCTCAAGGGCGGCCCGGCACGCAAGCAGCGTAGATCCGGTGGTGACTATATCATCCACCAGAAGGATTTGGCTACTCTCCGCAAAGATTTTTTCAAAGCCTTTTCGCACGCGAAAAACTTCTTTCATGTTTTCCAAACGGTCCCGTTTTTCCAAATGAGCCTGATGGCCGGTGTCTTTCACACGCTCAAGTCCATCCGCCACGCCGCAAGCAAAATAGCGCGCCACCGTTCGTGCCAAGAGTTCCGCTTGATTGTATCCCCGTTCCAACAAACGACTTTTATGCAAAGGGACAGGAACTAAAATCACCTGACTCGGCTCCCAAAACAATTCCAAACTTCGGCGTAAAGCAGGGGCAAAGTAACGGTACACATCGGCCTGATGCTTGTATTTAAGTCCGTGCACCAATTGTGCCAGCACCGAATCCGGTTCGTAATAGCAAGCAGCAGCCACTTTCAAGGCAGCCTGGGGGGTTTCAACCACTCGCACATGAGGCTCAAACGGCAAAAGATCTCGACATCGCGCGCAAAGAGGCTCATCTAAATAACCACAAACCAGGCATAAACTGGGAAAGAAAAGTTTGAGAAGACCATGAATCATTCCTAAAGGCTAGCACAAAAGACCTGACAAAACCCTGAAATCCATAAAGTGAGATTCTGTGAATGAAAGTTTGGGTGAAAAGCATCCTGTGCTACACTAGTCTCAACTAAGACTAGAATATGCATCATAAACCCTCACATCAGGGAGGGGGAGCTCGAACCGGCCCCAACCCTCACAAGCCCAAAAAGCAACGCTCGCCACAAGGTACTCGTCGCAGTGTTCATGAAAAATCCTGCGGCATCATTGTGTACCGCCGGACAGCAGAAGGGCTCAAGTTTTTACTGCTCCATTACCCCGGAGGACACTGGGATTTTCCCAAAGGTCACGTAGAAAAAAAGGATGCCGATGAAAAAGCAACAGCCCGTCGTGAACTTCAAGAAGAAACGGGCATCATTCAAGTGGACTTCAATCCGGGCTACAGGGAAGCCATGTACTACGAATTCAACCGAGGTTACAAAGCGCGTGTCAAAAAAGTCGTCGTTTATTTTTTAGCCGAAACTAAAGAAGAAGCCGTCGCGATTTCTTTTGAGCATCAAAATTTTGTGTGGTTGCCTTACGAGGAAGCCCTGAGCCGCCTGACCTACGAAAACGCCAAAGAATTGATCCGTAAAGCTCAGCCTTATCTCAGCCATGACTTTTGATGAAGCCTATTCCAAACTGAATCCTGAACAAAAAACCGCAGTGGATTCCATTGAGGGACCCATGATGGTGCTCGCCGGACCCGGAACTGGAAAAACACAAATTCTCACCCTGCGTATTGCCCGCATTTTGAAAGACACGCAGATGAGTCCGCAGAACATTTTGTGTCTCACTTTTACCGAATCGGGAGTTGCGGCCATGAGAAAGCGCCTCTTCGAATTCATTGGAACGCCGGCCTATTACGTGCGCATTCACACCTTTCATTCATTCTGCAACGAAATCATCAAGCAAAACCCAGAAAAATTCCTCTTCGCTCGCGAGCTCGAATCTCTCACCGACATCGAATCTGTACAAGTTTTTCAAGCCATACTCGATAAGGCTCAAACAGGCGGGCCTTTGAAACCCTTCGCTGACCCTTATTTTTATCAGCGAGACATTGCGGGAATGATCAAAAATTTCAAGCGCGAAGACCTCAGCCCCGAGCTCATAACAGGGGTGCTCGACGAGACCGAGGCCACTCTAAAAAAACACGGAGCCATCATCGAAGCTTTTTGTGAAACCCGTGTGACCAGTCTAACCGAAGCGGACTTCACTCAGCTGCAACTCACGCTCGCAGGCAGCTTCCTCGCCAGTGCCTTCACACACTTCGATCTCAGTGAAAAGACTCAGCGAACAGAAGCCAAAAAAGAGCTCAAAGGGGACTATGAAGATGCTCAAAAAAATCTGCCCAAACAACGTGCCCTCGTGGAGCTGTACAACGCTTATCAAACCGAACTTAAAAAGCGAGGCCGCTACGATTACGAAGACATGATCCTCATGGTTGTGCGCAAAATCAAAGAGGACGCCGACTTGCTCGCAAATCTCCAAGAGCAATTTCAATACCTCTTGGTCGACGAGTACCAAGACACCAACGGAGCCCAAAACGAAGTCGTCGATTTGCTCGCAAGTTTTTACGAAGCTCCGAGCGTCTTCGTCGTTGGGGACGACAAACAATCCATCTACCGTTTTCAAGGTGCCTCACTCGAAAACATGCTGGCTTTTTATAAGCGTTACAAGGCAAACATCGAGCTGGTCTCTTTGCAAAACAATTATCGCAGTCAGCAGACCATCCTCGATGCGGCGACTCGCCTCATCCGCCACAACGAGCAAGGGCTCGAAACCCTGATTCCCGAGCTGCATCAAACCCTTCACTCACAGGCCGGACACCCCGCCACGAAGCTCATTCGCCAAGAGTGTGCCACCCCCGCCGACGAGCGCAGCTTCATTTTAGAATCCGTGCAAAAACTCATCGCCGCCGGCACCGAGCCGCGCGAAATCGCCGTGCTTTACCGTAACAACGCCGATGCCGATGCACTCGAAGAACTCTTCCTTCGTGCCAAAGTCCCGTTTCACATTTTCTCTGGCAAAGACATCCTCAAAGACAAAAAAATTCAAAGCCTCCTTCGCCTGCTCACTTGGCTTTCAAGCCCCACCGACGACCGCGAACTTTTTCTACTGCTCAACGCGGACTTTCTCAAACTTCCCGCACTCGAATTATTGAAACTTTCTCGCAAAGCGGCCGATGCTCGTCAGCCCCTGCTGGATGCCATGGGTGAGGCGGAAAAACCGTTTCAACTCTTGCGGGAAAAACTCGCAGAGTGGCAAAAAGAAGCGAACAACAAAACCCTTGTCGATTTCTTTGAACTCGTGATCAACGACTCTGGCTACCTCTCCCACCTCATGGCTCAGGAAAGCCGCATCGAACAGCTCAATCGATTGAATACATTTTTTGATCAACTCAAAGCCTGGTGCCGAGCCAATCCCAAACTCACGCTCGAGGGCTTTGTCGAACTGCTTCAACTCCATCAAGAAAATCGAATCGCCATCAACGAAGCCGAACTCAGCACCCAAAAAAATGCCGTCGCGCTCATGACCGCGCACCGATCCAAAGGCCTCGAATTCGAGCATGTTTTCCTCATGAACGCCGTGGACAAACACTGGGGCAACAATCCCGACCGCAGCAAAATCAAAGCTCCCGCCGGCCTCCTCAAAAGCCTCGAACTCTTGCCCAAAGAAAAAAACGAAGACGAGCGCCGCCTCTTTTACGTGGCCATGACCCGCGCAAAAAAATCACTCACTTTCACACTCGCCACCACCAATGAAAACGGAAAAGCCCAAACGCCCTCGCTCTTCCTGGAAGAGCTCGGCACCGAAGGCATCGAACGCCGCGAATGCGAAGACGAAACACCCAATCCCGATCAACTCGAGCAGCGTCTGCTCCTCAACTTCCAGCCCATCGTCCGCGAGGTGTCTCAAGAAGAACGCGACTATGTGAAAAGCCTTTTGCACAACTACACCCTCAGTGTGACCCACCTCACGACCTATCTCCGCTGCCCCCGACTTTTTTACTACAAGGTGCTGCTCCGTGCGCCTCGCGCCAAAACCAAAGAAGCCGCTTTTGGAACCGCCGTGCATGAAGCTCTCAAAGATTTGCTACTGGCCAACAAAAGGGGGGGAGCCACCCAGCAGCTTTTTCTCGACTCCTTCGAACGCCACCTTCGCCGCGAAATTTTGCGCGAAAAGAATTCGAATACGCGCGCCAATTTGGCTTAGAAACCCTCGCGGCATACTACGACCATTATGAAGGGCGTTTTTCTCAAAACGTGCTGATGGAATTTGACTTTGCTCCTCATCACGTGCGCGTGGAAGGCGTACCCATCACCGGTAAACTCGACAAAATTGAATTCCAGGGCGATAAAAGCGCCACCGTCACCGACTACAAAACCTCGAACCCCGATTCTCACGCCAGCGAACTCCGTCCCGGCGGCGACTATCACCGCCAAATCGTCTTCTACCAACTGCTCTGCGACCATTCGACTCAGTTTCCCTACAAAATGACAGCCGGCGAAATCGACTTCATCCAAAAAAGCAAAAAGGAAGAGGACTTTCTCCGCGAACGCATCCACGTGACCGACGCCGACAAAGCCGCCCTCATCGAAACCCTCAAAGACACCTATGCAGACATCCTAGACCTCAAATTCCTCGAACCCGACGAATTCGCTCTCTGCGGGAATTGCGACTATTGCCAGATGGCCTAAACTCCGCTAGAATATCCGCCTCGTACAAAACTTTTATGAGTTCAAATTCAACACAAAGGACGCAAGTGCCAGACGTCGATGTTCAAAGACCAACCATGATCGATGCAATGGTGGACGAATTGATAGCCGAAGAATACCCAAAAGTTCTAGCTGCCATTGAAAACTGTGACATGTCAGGACAACACATGCCCGTCGATGAATTTATGGGAAATCTTAAAGCGATAGGGATTTCTCTTAAGGGAATTCGTTTAAATGAGAAAAATGAATTGGTGAATGGAAATACCTTATTGGGATCTTACTCTCCAGCTCTAGGACAAATTTATGTTGAAAGAAACTTTAAAGCCATCCTCACTCAAATGGTGGATAGCTATTTTGAGAAAGATAATTTGCTAGGTGCGTTATATGTGCTTCAGTCAGAAGGCGGATACGTGGGCCCCAAGATACAGGCAGATCTGCTCCATGATTTAGAGACAAAAAGACTTCAATCCTATAGCGCACTAAGTGCAGTATTTTCAATACGCAAACAAAGCTACGCCACGCACACCGCCTCAGAAGCAGTAGCTTTTTAAACAGCACTTACTCAAATTCTGGTGGGGAAGAGGCCTCACGTTCTGGAAGAGGCCAAGCCTCTAGATACAATCTGAAGTATAATCTCCCGGGTCTCCTTCACCGTTTTCACCGTAGCATAAGGGTCTTTCATCTGTAGCATTGGATTCTCCATCAGCATCGAAATCCAACTCTCCGTCGGTATAACACTCTCCACTATAGAAACTATATTTAGAGCAAGGATTGTAGCCCATAAGGAATTCGTTCCAGGTTGAAATTCCATCCCCATCAGAGTCAGACTCATTAACCTCATAGCCATAATTTGGATCAGAGGTGCCCTCTCCAACAACATCAAAAACTGCCGCTCCACATACCCTTAAAGGAATTTTATTGACCTGCTTCATGTAAATATATTGGCATCTGGCCTCAGCTTCATCTTGTTGATCATTACACTCAGCACTCCCTCCTTCTTCTCGTTGACAGTCATTTGCATCTACTTCAGCTCCGAGAAAGCATGAATTGTAAAAGTTGTTTGCTTGACTCCAAGAATACTGCATTTCTCCTGTATGGGCATCTACAGGACAAACAGTCGCCACATCTTGAATGGCAGTGTCTTCTGAATTTGACCCCTTACATCCTGCTAAAGCAGCCAAAATTGCGCCTCCTTTAAAAAGGTGTGAGGCTAACTTTGCAGAAGCTGAGACCCCTGTATTTAATGCATTCAAAGCGGATTTAGGAAATTCCATATTAGGATAGGTTAAAAGCCATATATACAATACTTTATATATTTAGTCAAATTACAACGGCAGAAATTTAAAAAAATTCTGGTGGGCGATAATGGACTCGAACCATCGACCTCCACAATGTCAATGTGGCGCTCTAACCAGCTGAGCTAACCGCCCACAGAGGTCTTTTCGTGCCCATCAGCAAGCGCTAATGAAGCGCAGCCATACTAGAGACTATCTCAAGAAAAGGCCAGAGTATTTAGGACGGCACTGACTCCGTGCCCATCTTTTCCCTTTTTTGCCTTAGCCTCTACTCAACAATCGAGATCCCGGCAAGTTCACCGGTTTTCACCTGTTCGGCGCTGGACGCTTCCAAGGCTTCTAAAATCTCTGAAAAACTGAGCTCAGGATCTTGCATGAGCAAACGCGCCACCGCAGCAGTCACAAAGGCCGTTGCTTGAGAAGTGCCACTTTTATAACCGTATTCATTGCCTGGCAAAGAAGATTTCACGCGATAGCCATAAGCCGCCACATCCACCCAATTGCCATAATTGGAACTGGGCATCTGATGTCCCCCCGCATCCACACTGCCCACCGCCAAGCTTTGAGCATAACTGGCAGGGTAAAAGCCCACATCTTTCCCTGAATTGCCAGCAGCGGAAACCACAATGATTCCCTGGTCGTAAGCCTTAGCGATCAAATTTTCCAAGGCATAAGAAGACGTGCTCAGGCCAAAACTGGCATTCACCACTGTAACGCCGTCTTGCATGGCTTTTGAAAAAGCCTCCAAAACGTTCGAAAGTTTGCCTCCTTTGCTGTCCACTATCTTATAAGGAACCAGGCTCACCCCTGGCGCATGAGCGGCAATGATGCCCGCAATATGGGTGCCATGACCCACATCATCCACCATGGTTTCGTCGTCCTTCAAGGTGTTCCACCCTTTTTGTATGGAAACATCTGCAAAAATCTCATGCCCCTCATCCACTCCACTGTCAATCACCGCCACCACCACTTCATTCAAAGGCTCCGAACTCAAGGCCACTGGCTGCGAAGCCATTGGATTCAGTTCCCACTCATAAACGGGGCTTTCCAAGCTCACTTCCTGATCCAATTCCACATGAGCAAATTCGGGAATGCTGCGCGCATATTGATCTGCAATTTCAGCTAATTTTTCATCCGAAAGCGGGTCTTGAGGCTGTAAAAGCAGCAAATGCTCTTCTTCCTTTAAACTGACCACGAGCCCTTTATTGTCCTTTTTTTCTTGCACAGGGATCAAGGCATCCGCCTTATAAAGCTCTGCAATCAGAGCAGATTCACTTTCTTTATCGATGAGCAAATCCTCCACATTCATCTGATACTGGTAATTGAGCGTGCGCAAAGCTTTGAGTGAATTCAATTCGAAAAGCTCGCTGCGGGGATGAATTTGAGCATCCAAAAGGGTCAAACCCAGGGCGAGTCCAACGGCTAAAGTGACCGGGATATAAGAGAGAAGTTGAGAGCGTGAAAGCATGGCGTGTGACTAAATTTGGCTAGAGCTTGGCACAATATTTAAAAAAAGACTAGACAAGTTTTTCTGGATTGTATATAATGAACACTTATTTGACATACAGTCAAATATCAAAATTACATACGGTTGAAGAGGGCTCTTCATGGCGTGGAGGGGGCCCTCTTTTTTTTGAGTCATATTTTCGAGATGACCCAGTCAAACTCTCTTGTGCCTCCTCGACTTTTACGTTAAACCATGCTATACTCAATAAGAAATAAAGTATACTTATGGATGGAGGAGGATTCACATACAACGGTTCAGGTTTCGTAGGAAACTTCGGTGGAGGAGGTGCTCAAGACCCTCAGGGGCAGGTTCCGCCTGCGCAGAATCCACCAGCCCAAAATCCGCCCGCCCAGAATCCGCCGGTTCAAGCAATGCCCGCTTACCCGGACTACGCTCCCCCGGCTCCGCCAAGCTACCCACAAGCCCCTATGGCAAATCAGGGGGCCGCTGCCGGCGCCACCAGTGCTGCTGCACCTTTAGCAGGAATGGGAGACCCCTACGGAGCTCAAGGGGATGGATCTCAACCCGGCTTTGATCCCAATTACAGGTTTGCTGAAAAGATGAAGAATTTCACCACCACGGTGAAATTGCCTGCGAATAGCATCAAGGTGGACGAGGCCTACTTCTTAAACCTTTTGGCAGGTTCCATTTCGCTGACTCGCGATGAAAAGAAAAAAATCGTCGATTCTTTCGATAAACTGCGTCAGGAGCAAGTGGATGAACTCATCCGAATTTTTGAAGAAGAACGCAGCAAATTCATTGAACTTTCAAGCAAACACGGGGCTCAACTCAAAAAGCTGGAAGATGAACACGCCGCCGATTGGCGCGACATTGAAATTTCTTATACCGCTGCAACCAAAAAAGCAGAAGAAGACGCCAAAGCCGAAGCCATTCGCCAACAATTGGGCTTGAACTGAAGCGTGTGAAGCTCCCTAATACGCCCTTGCAAAGTACACCATGGTGTCGGTTTCTTTACCTGTAAAAATGCACTTGGCAGGTTTGGCCAACTTCTCTTCTGAGATCACTCGAATCGTGGCTTTGCTTTGTTCTTGAATCTTTTTTTCGTCCAATTCCGTTCCGGCCCAAGCAGCTTTCACAAAACCTCCTTTTTCGTCGAGGATTTTCACCAGTTCATCCAGATCAGACGCTTCAAAAATATGAGCGGCCAAATGCGCTTCTGCACGAGCCAGCATTTCCACTTGAATGAGTTCCAGTAAAGAGGGCACCTGCCCAGTCACTTCTGTTAGGGGGAAGCTCTTTTTTTCACCCGTGTCGCGTCGCGCCAAGATGCAAGTGCCTGCGGCCAAATCGCGAGGGCCCACCTCAATGCGCAAGGGAACCCCTTTCACTTCCCATTCATTGAATTTGAAACCAGGGGTCACGGTGTCGCGAGCATCCAGCTGCACTCGCACCTGAGACTGCTCAAGTTCTTTTTGCATTTTTTCAAACACAGAAAGCACGGCTGCACGTTCCTCTTCAGTCTTATAAATCGGAATCAAAACCACTTGATGTGGAGCCACTTTCGGAGGCAGCACAAGCCCTTTTTCATCGCCATGACACACGATCAAGGTTCCAATGATGCGGGTCGAAAGACCCCAAGAGGTTTGCCAAACATATTGTTTTTCGCCTTTTTCATCTTGGAATTGAATGTCAAAAGTCTTTGCAAAAGTTTGCCCCAAAAGGTGAGAGGTTCCCGCTTGAATCACTTTTCCATCTCTGGCTAAGGCCTCGGTCGTGAGCGTGTAATCGGCTCCTGCAAAGGTTTCTTTAGGGGATTTTTTGCCTGTCAAAACCGGCAAAGCCAAAAAATCTTTGTCAAAATTTTGATACATAGTGAGGGCTCGCAGCACTTCCGCTTCAGCTTCTTCTTTCGTAGCGTGGGCGGTGTGTCCTTCTTGCCACAAAAACTCCGTGGTTCTCAAAAAAGGACGCGTGCGCATTTCCCAACGCACCACATTGGCCCATTGGTTGATGCGCAGGGGAAGGTCCCGGTGACTTTGTACCCAACCTGAAAAGGCATCGTACATGATGGTTTCAGAAGTAGGACGCACAATCAAAGGTTCCGCCAAAAGCTGCCCTCCACCATGAGTCACGACGGCGCATTCGGGCGCAAATCCTTCCAGATGATCTTTCTCTTTGTTGAGTAAACTTTGAGGGATGAACATCGGAAAGTACATGTTTTGCACTCCCGCCCCTTTGATGAGTCGGTCCAGCTCACGTTGAATGTTTTCCCAAATCGCATACCCGTAAGGTCGTATGATCATGCAGCCCTTCACTCGACTGTGCTGAGCGAGGTCCGCCAAGTTCACCACATCTTGGTACCATTGAGAGAAATCTTGAGCCTGAGAAGCGATTTTTGCCATGCAGTAAGGAAAGTGTGCTCAGTCTAGTCTACTCAATCTGAACCCCTTCTGACAAGGACTTGATTTTAATATTGTCGGGCAAGGTGGGAATGGTGGGGGACCACACGGGCCACATTTTGATTTCCACTTGATTCACTTCAGGCAAGTTTTGAATGTAAGCCTCGGCTTCTTCAATGGCTTTCCCGGCAATGTGCTCTTTGATTTTTTTAGCAAGTTCCTCTCCTCCTTCCAAATCGGCATCGATTTCATATTCCTCCACACCTTGAATTTGCGCCGTGATTTTATAACGATTGGCAGCTAAATCAGCCTCCAAAGGCTCAAACTGATGGAATCCTTGTCCACAGAAATGAGTTGCTTACCCGGGGTTTCCACAGCCAAAATCTGCGTTTTTAAAATCTCATAAAGGGCATCGGAATCGTAGGCCACTCCTGAAAGACTCACGGTTCCCGTCACCTCAAACGTTTCTGCTTCCTGACCAATGAGCTCGTAAGGTAAAGTGGCGTTCACCGCTCCAAATTGCAAAGCGGAGGCGTCTTCGAGCAGTTTAAGATTCAAACCTTTGGAATTGCCCAAACCCAGCACTTCTTTACGCAAATTCGCCAACACTTTTTCTTGAATAGCGGTTTCCAATTGAGCTTGAGCCGCCAAAAGATCTTCCTCCGTCACACGAGCAATGATTTCAGAAGTGCCCCCACTCATGGCCGTGCTGCTCTGGGCATAAACTTTTTCACGATTTTCTTCAAGCAAAGCCGGTAAAAAGAAGTCGCTCGGACCGATGTTTCCTCTTTCACCCACAGCCAGGCCATTGGCATCCACCGTGTCTGCAACCACATACACCTCCACTTTTCCAGGACTTTCAAGCTTACCTGCAGGGACCACTACATCTTCTTGCAATCGGAACACAATCCCTTCCTGAGTTTGGAAACGAGTTTGTTGGATCAAAGGTTGTTCTACATTCCCAACATTGAAAATGGTCAAATATCCAGCCGCATTGGCCCCTCGATTTTCAATGCCCGTCGCGGCGTGACTCACCGTTTCTTCCACCTCGGTTTCTATGGGGTAAGCCGTCAAACTTTTGCCATCGTCTTCAGGGGAGGGGTCCAAAGTGACGTTCACTCCTTTGCTCACCACATCAGCAGTGGGTTCAATGATGATGGTGGCTCCAGGTAAAGCGACGTAAATCACTACAAAAAACACCAAAGCGCTCGCCAGCAGAAAAGTCACCAACCACTTCTTTTTTCCAGGACTCAAACGGATGGGTTGATGTTCCAGGCGATTTTTTTTAATGTCCACCAAATAAGAGCGCAGTGAAAAACCTTTGTCTTTGTGCTTCATGTCTCGCACCACCTCAAAAATGGAGGCTTTTCTTTTGGGTAAACGGGAGGGTAGGTTTTCCTCCACGTCGTTTTGAGTCGCCGCAATGGGTTTGAGCAAAGCGGAATTGGGGTCTCGCTCTTCTTTTTCTATTGAAATCTCATTGCCCAAATCCCACTGATCAAACACCTTGAGTTCCGCTTGAAGCGCAAGTTTCATCCCATTGGGATCATTAGTGATGATGGCAATGCTTTTTTCGATTTCTTCGAGTTTTTGTTTCAGAATTTTTAAATTCACGACACTTTGCAAAAGCACGGCACGCTTCGGCACTACCAAATAAATTTCTTTGTAAGGCAACTTTTCAAGTTTGGTGAAAACACCCGTGATTTCTTCGTCGATTTGGACGAAAAGGATCTTTTTTTTGGAAACTTTTTTGATGGAATCACTCATGGCGTGAGTCGGCGATTTTGAGGTTAAACTTGCATCAAGCGCACCACTTTTTGCAACATTTTGGTCAATATTTTTTCCTCAGTCATGATCTCCATTCCAATGCTGGCCAACGCAATGGGAGTGATGTCTTGAGGCGAATCCAAGATCTGTGTCTGATCTTTTATGTGGGACACATGCTTGGGCAAGAGGTATTTGATTTGAGGCTTGCGCGGAAATTTGAGTTTTTTATACCAATCGGAATTCTCCAGCCCGTCCTTAAGCAAAGGGAGCAGAGATCCACCTCCACAAAGATAGACGGTTGGGGGCAGGGAATCAATGTCCAAAAATTCCTGCAAAGAAAAGTAAACCCCCGAAAGCCACACTTCCACATCACTGCCCAAGGCTTTTTCCACAATGCTGTGAGATTGATGTTCGAGTTGATTGTTTGAGAAAGCGAGTTTCACATCCTCGGCTTCGTCATGAGAAATATTCAAAGCCTGGGCCAGGCGTTTGGTGAAAGAACGGCCTCCAATGTTGAACATCTTGGTTCCGATCACACTTCCATCTTGCACAATCGTGAGATCCGTCGTGGCTCCCCCAATGTCCATAAACACGCCGCTGTACCCTTGCAGTTCAGTGCCGCCCAAAAGACGACCCACTGCATAAGGTTCGGCCATAATAGCTAAAAGCTCTTTGTCCATTTCGGCACAAATCGTCTGTAAGGCTCCAAAATGAACCAGCGGGGAAAAGGCATTGAACACGCTCATCATGACTTCACGACCTTGAAAACCGATGGGATTGGACACTTTATAGCCGTCGATGCGCGTGTCCACAATAGCGGCATGCACCAGCTTCACATCGATCTCGTTATAACCTGTTTCATAGGCCAGATCGCTGCGCACTTTTTCAAAGGCTTTCCACTGCACTTTGTGGACAATATTTTTGAGTTCTTCTTGATGAATTTTGGATCCGGGGTCACGTCGCTTATAGGTGATGGTGGAAGTTGCTCCCTTGATGAGTTCCCCGGCAACACCAAAGATCATTTGGGTCGGAGTCGCTCCCGCCATCCGTTCGGCTTCGCGCATGGCCAGATGACAGTTTTCAATCACTCCGGCAATGTCTGTAATGGTGCCGCTTTCCATCTCGCGAGGGTTCTGTTTTTTGATGCCACGCCCCAAAATTTCCACGTCTTTGCCTTGCGCCAAACAAACGAGCGATTTCACATTTTCCGTCCCAATGTCTAGGACGGTGAACAGGCGTTCGCGTTTTGTGCTGAGTGGGTTCCTTAAGCCAAACATGGCGCTAGTGTAACGAAAAAAATCAAAATCAAAGAATCAGAAAACGCTAAAAGAATTGACAGAAGTGAATAAAATTGTAATACTTTCAAAGTATGGCTGAAAATAGTGACAATCTGGGAATGGGAGATGGGGTTGAATATACCGGGGACTTACAACCGGATTTTGCTGAAGTCGAAAGGACGGAAAGTGAAAGCAATGGAGATAAACTTACTCTGGGAGCCGATGAAGGAGATTTAATGAGCGATCTGGAACCACAGCCCGAAGAGGATGCATTCTGGTTCCCAGGATGTAAGCCAAGTGAAATGCCATACGAATGGGGAACTCAGTCAAATGTAGAAGGAATCATTTTAATTTTTCGAGGAGACATAAAGAGTATAGAAGGAATTCGCCATTTTATAGAGGAAAATGTTTCAGATATAAAGCAAGATGTTCCAGAAGGAAAAAATGAAAGATGCATTCCAGATGAAAAATGTAAGGTAGAAATTTCAGGGGATGAAATAAGGCTAAGAATTCCCCAAGGTAGATTTGAAGTGGATGAAGTCAAAAGAAGGGTAAAAGTACGTTTGCCCAAAAGAGTAGTAAAAGTAGTAGAAACAGCAGATGGAAGGACGGAAATAAAAGACTCTCCATATTTTTTAGTCAATGGGCACTCCGTCTGGGCCTACAACGCTCGAATCTTCTGGACAAACTCACGCTAGAATTTTCTTTGAAAAGGCGGCTGTTTTTGCTACAATGCCCTCATCTTCACCCTCAATCTGATGAACACCAAGGAAGCAAGTCTTACAAGAACCCAATCAAGTACCTTCATTTCTAAAGTGATGTCTCTTTTTGGCCTTTCTCTTTTGGTTTCAGGTTTGGGAGTCTATGCGGGCATGCATTATGGCATTCAATACTTTTCTGCCAATCCAGCGGCCATTTGGCTGTGTTTTGGAGTGGAGTTGGTGCTGATTTTCACTTCTCGAATGTGGTCCAAAATCGAACCGCTCAACTATCTACTTTTTGCCGCTTTCACTTTCATCAGTGGAGTGACTTTGGTACCCCTCATCCTTTCTTTTGCCATCGAATTCCAGGGTATGACCTCATTTACAGCTCCCTATTCTCAGCCACAGCCACTTTTGGAGCCGCCGCTCTCTTGGGTTACACCACTCAAAAATCGCTCGCCGGATTTTCGGGTTTTCTCTTTATGAGCCTCATTGGACTGCTGGTCGTGAGCATAGGAGGCATCTTCTTTCCTTGGGGAAACACCACCGAAATGATCGTTTCTGGCTTTGGAGTTTTGCTTTTTGCAGGCTATGCCGCCGTAGACATGAACCGTCTTCGTGACTATCCCGAGGATGAGTACATCAATGCAGCCATCGCTCTCTACCTCGACTTTTTCAACCTTTTTATTTACATTCTTCGCTTCACGAGTGCCCTCTCACGCGATTAAAATTGGAAAATTTTACCACGCACAAAACGGTGCGACCGAGCATCACACCTTGAATTATTCAGCGGAAGAGTTTGCAGATCTGAATTTAAAAGGAGGCGTGGAAGTGGACGCCAGTTTGATCCGTGTAGAAGAAGGAATCATGCTGCTCATCCAGGGGGTAAAAGCCACACAAATCACCCCATGTGCTCAATGTGGAAAATCTTTGGAAATTCCTTATGAAATGGACTCTTCGGAATGGCTGTTTTATGAATCCAAGCCTTTGATTTACGACGACGAAAACGAAAGTCTTTTCTTTGACAAGCAAGCCATGGAACTCGATCCCACTGAGCCTGTTCGTCAAGAACTCATCTTGAATGAAAAGATCTTGGCACGCTGCCCCAAAGCTTGTAAGAAATTCAAAGAAGCCCCGGAACAAGCCCCCAAAGCCCTGGCGGGCCTCAAAGATTTGATCCAGTAAATGGCCCTTCGTTTCCTGGAGAAGAAAAACACTTGCAATCTCATTAGAATCCTCTAAAATGCGTTGGCAACGGGTTAGCAAACCCTCCTTAACTTGAGTCTATGGCAAAACATCCAGTACCCAAACAGAAACAGTCCAAAGGACGTTCCAGTCGACGTTACAAGACTTTTGTGAACAAGGCTCAAAAGAAGCTGATGGGAATGGTACAGGGCAACCGAAACGCTGCTGTTAAGGCTGAAAAGTTGGCAAAAACCCAAAAGAAGAGCAGCGCAAAAGTCACCACCATCAAGGCCGACTAAAGGCTATGTCGTTCATTTAAATTTCTTTCTTCATGGCTTCTCAGCGCCATATTCTCCGCAGCATCGTCGTACAGACCGTGTTCGCATGGGAGTTTCACGGTGGAGAGCCCGAAGTCATTTTGGCATACAACTTGGTGAATGGAGCCAAAGGAATCGAAGACCAAAGCTTCGCCCTGCCGCTTCTTCAAAAGTGCTGCAAAATCAAGCTCAGTTGAAGAAAGCCATTCAAAAATATGCGCCCGAATGGCCTTGGGAAAAGATTGCGGCCGTGGATCGCGCCATCCTTGAAGTCTCTGTGACAGAATTGCTCTTTGATCCATCAGTGCCTCCCGTAGTGGCCATAAACGAAGGCATTGAGCTGGCCAAAGAATTTGGAAACGAAAGCTCTTCAAAATTTATTAACGGCGTATTAAGCTCTCTGTATGAAAGCATCAAAAAATCTGAACATGGCTCCAAAAATTAAGAATTTAGACAAACTCCAAGATTTTATTGGAGTGCATTTCCAAAACGAAGATTTGCTGAGTTTGGCGTTTGTGCACAAATCCTACGTGAACGAACACCCCGACACCAAGGGTTACAATGAACGCCTCGAATTCCTTGGGGACGCAGTTTTGGAGCTCGCCGTCACGGATTTTTTATATCATAATTACCCCGAACAACCTGAAGGGCAACTCACCAATTGGCGCAGTGCGCTCGTGAAAGGTAAAAATCTCGCTCGTGTTTCAAGCTCACTCAAACTTGGGGACTACCTCTTGCTCAGCCGTGGGGAAGAGCTTTCAGGCGGACGTGAAAAAGACTACATTTTGGCCAACACTATGGAAGCGCTGATTGGAGCCATTTATTTGGACAAAGGTTTTGAAGTCACCAACCAATTTATTTTGCGCAACATTGTCGTTTTGCTGGATGAAATCATTGCTCAAGGACTCAACATCGATTCCAAATCTCACGTACAAGAACTGGCTCAGGAACGCCTGGGCATCACTCCCAGTTATGAATTGCTCAGCGAATCCGGTCCCGACCACGACAAAGTTTTTGAAATGGGCATCTACTTAGGCGAAACTTTAGCTGGAAAAGGGGAAGGCCCCTCCAAACAAGAAGCCGAACAGGCCGCCGCCCGCGACGCACTCAAACAAAAAGGGTGGGCTTAGATATAGGGTGAGGAGGAAGGCTTGAGCTTGCGTAGCTTTTTTAAGATGGGTCTCGTAGGCCCCGACTTAAAAAAAGCGAGCCATCGCGAAAGTCTGACAACGAACAACGATAGTTAGGAAAGGAGAGCACACGAGAGGCGAAGTGCTCCGTGGGTAAAAACCATTTGGTTTTTCTTTCGTGATTATTTAAGCCATCTTTGGCACCAACAATTCTGTGCGTTTAGAGCCGATTTTAAGGAGCCCAATGGGGAAGCGGAGCTTTTCCTGTTCATACACGGCTAAGTACATTCCCTTGTCCAAATCTTCAAAAGAAACCGTTTGATTTTTCATGGAAGCTTCCAATTGTTCCTTAGTCAATGCTACCAGGTGCTTATTGGCAATGAGGCCCAAAGCAACAGCGCCTTCATGACTCGGTTTCATATCTTGCTCGGCGTCGGAGCGATCCTTCCCATAAGTTTTAAGTACAGGCAAGCTCAAAGAAAAACCTGGAGGTGGAGCAAATGCAGTGAGACTGTTACTGATCAAATACAGGTGGTGTTCCAGCGGAACCCAATCGAATTGTTGACGGAGTGTTTGAGAAGAAATTCCAAATTGGTCTTCTAAAAAGTGATCGTAGTGAGCACGTTCATGCGCTTTAAGCACTTTGAGTTCGGGCTTTTTGGGGTGAGGGATATTTTTCTTAAAAGGTTTTTTCTCACGTCGGTTCCATCGCCCTTCTTTAGCATTGGGGACGGAAAAATGTTGAGGAGCAGTTTTAGTGAGTGCAATACAAAAGAAGCCCTTGGTATGGGTTTTATGTGGCCAAAAGCGTATCCCTTTAAGGCCGGCAATTTGTTCCGGGATCTTAATTTTTCGCGCCTTCAACTCTTTTAACACACTTTCATCGATCTTGGCCTCTGGTGTTTTTTCTAAAAAATCTTCCACCACGCCATCATTTTCAACAGTATTGAGCGTGCAAGTCGAGTAGAGGAGCCGCCCACCAGGTTTGAGCATGCGAAACGCATCACGAAGAAGACCAAACTGAAGGCCAGAAAAATGCTTCAACGCTTTTTTATTCCAATATTCCGGCTGACCCTCGCTCGTCACAAAAAGACCCTCACCGCTACACGACGGATCAAGCAAAATACGATCAAAGCTTTCAGGATAAACTTCGGCCAAACGTCCCGGAGTCAAACGAGTCACATAAGCATTGCTGATGCCCAACCGACTCAAATTCGACTGCAAGGCCTTGATGCGCCGTGTGTCTAAATCATTGGCCACAAGTACTCCCGCATTGCCGAGTCGCTGCGCAATGTGGGTGCTTTTCCCACCTGGAGCTGCAGTCAAATCCAAAACGACTTCATCGGGTTGAGGATTCAAAACTTCCACCGCAAACATGGATGCGGCATCTTGCGGATAGGTGAAACCGGCGTGGTAGGGAAGTTTAAGGGCCCATTCTTGTCCGCTGCCTTTCAGCTCAAGCCCCTCGTTGGAATACGGAGAGTCGTTGACCGCATAGCCCTGAGATTCAAACCATTTTCTGAGCGTGTTTTTTGAAATGCGGAGCGTGTTCACTCGAATGCTTCGTGCGCTTTCTTCTTTTTTTTCACTGCGACCCACTTCAATCGAACTAAAAAATTGTTCAGCTTCCTCAGTTCCAAGCAGCTCCCGATAATAATCTTTAAAAAGATCTTTAAGCATGGCGACAGTCTAGAGGCCCTCCTAAAAAAAGGCCAGAGTGCTTCCTCTTTTTTTGAAACAGCAGTAAGATCAGTGCCATGCAGAAACCCAAAAAACGATCATACTTACGACGTCTCTACGGAATACTGCACTATACGATCAAACGAAAATGGCAGTGGCATTGTTCAGGCATTTCTTTCGCTGCCCGACAGGAAAAGCACCTTTTGCCAGAACTGATTTTCAAACATCAAACTCCACTCCGGCGTCCTTTGAAGGGAGTGGATATTTCCATGCAAGAAAATAAGATTACAAATCTAAAAATCGCTCTTAAAAACTTGGATGGTCTTGTTCTAGAACCCGGTCAACGCTTTTCTTACTGGCGGCAAATTGGAAATCCCACTCGTAAAAAAGGTTATGTAAAGGGAATGCTGCTGCACAATGGAACCGTTCGCTCCGGAATAGGGGGAGGCCTCTGCCAACTCTCCAATCTTCTCTATTGGATGACGCTGCACACCCCTTTGACGGTGCTGGAACGTTGGCGCCACAGCTACGATGTCTTCCCCGATGTTCAGCGTAAGCAACCTTTTGGCAGTGGAGCAACCTGTGCGTATCCGAATATTGATCTTCAAATTGGAAACCCAACCAAGGAGTGCTTTCAATTGCATTTAACCCTCACCGAAACTCATCTCGTGGGGGAATGGCGCAGTGAAAAAGCTCTCAATGAAGAGTATGAAGTTTTTGAAAAAGATCACAAAATAGACCATGAATGGTGGGGAGGCTACGTGCGTCGCAACAGCATTTATAGAAAGGTCTTTGACAAAGCCTCTCATGAAGAAAAAGGAGAGGAATTCATCACTTCGAACGAGGCTTTAATGATGTACAATCCTTTGCTAGAGGGTTCATCCTCTTAAATTCCAATCAAAGATCAATCAAAGCATTGTGCAGAGTCTCCAGGCTAAGGGTCAAACACTTCACACGCGCCGGCCCCAGATTATCAATGCCCAACCATTCGTACAAATCCTGCTTCGTCAGCTCTTTTGAATCTGTCCATTTTTTGCCTTTGATTTCTTCAGTCAAAACCGAGGCAGTCGCAATACTGATCGCGCAGCCATCTCCTTCCCACGATGCATCCATCACTTTCCTGTCCTCCATTTTTAAATACAAACGCACGTGATCGCCACAGGTCGTGTTGACGCCACTGCTCGTCAGAGTGGCAGCTTCCATTTCTCCACGATTCAGCGGATTCTTTGCAAGATCGATGATTTGTTCTGCATACAAGTCCATGGCCTCAGTCTAGCAGAAAAAGAAGGGTTGCCTCAAATTAGCTTAAAAACCTTCGCTACCTTTTTAAGCCCTTTCACTAAAGCCTCTACGTCTTTTGTCGTATTGTAAATTCCAAAACTCACTCGTACGGTGGAAACCACACACAGCGTTTTCATCAGCGGCATGGTGCAGTGGTGACCGGCTCGCACACAAATATTTTCTTCCCCTAAAATGGCAGCAACGTCGTGAGGATGCACACCCTTCATGGTGAAGGAAATAGAGCCGCGGTGTTGGTCAAAACTTTTAGGGCCATAAACAGTGATGTAGGGCAGTTCGTTGAGTTTTTTGAAACTATATTCTTGCATTTCACGATCATGTTTCATGAGTGTATTTTTACCAAGCTTCATCATGAATTCCATGGCAGCTCCCATGCCCAAAACTTGGGCCACGCTCGGCGTGCCGGCTTCAAATTTCCAAGGTAAATCGTTCCATGTGGAAAATTCTTCATGCACTTCCCGAATCATGTCTCCGCCGCCGAGCCATGGGTCCATCTCTTCCAAAATTTCCCGCTTGGCGTAGAGCACACCAGCTCCGGTGGGTCCATAAATTTTATGGCTGGAAAAAACCAAAAAATCCACATCTAATTTTTGTACATCAATGGGGAAATGAGCAACGAGTTGAGCCGCATCCACACAAAATTTAGCGCCCACTTTTCGAGCAAGGCGCCCCACAATAGACAAATCATGCACGGTTCCAAGCGTGTTGGAAAGTCCTGTGATGCTGATGATTTTAGTTTTCTTGCTCACGAGTTTTTCAAGAGCTTTGTAGTCCAAAGCACCTGTTGAAAGAATAGGACAGAACTTCAATTTTGCACCCACTTCCTTCGCAATCATCTGCCAAGGTACCAGGTTGGAATGATGCTCCAAAATGCTCAAAACAATTTCATCACCTTTCTTTAAAAACTTTCGTCCCCAACACAGCGCTACAATGTTCAAAGCCTCCGTAGTGCCGCGTGTGAAAATAACTTCTCCATTTTTCCCCACGTTCAAAAATCTTCGGGCAATGCTACGCACATTTTCGTAACGGGTCGTGGCTTCTTCCGCCAAGGGATAGAGTCCTCGATGTACGTTCGCATTGTATTCCAAGTAATATTCCTGCTCAGCAAGCAGTGAATCATCCAGACGTTGCGTGGTGGAGGCACTGTCTAAATACACCAAACGTGGATGATTTTGAAAAATAGGGAAACGCTTTTTTATTTCGATAGACATTTGAGTATATCTTTAAAGATTCGTTCCGAAAAAGCAAGGTTGGGGCATTTCTGCAAAGCGTCCCAAAAAAATCCTTCCACCAAAAGTTCTAGACCCTCTTTGAAACTGAGTCCACGGCTTTGCAAGTAAAATAATTTTTCTTCATCTACTTTTTCAAGCGTGGCGGAGTGAGAAGCCTGCACTTCATTGTGCTGAATTTCAAGCCCCGGCACTGCCTCAATTTTAGAGCCCTTGCTGAGCAACAAATTGTGCTCTTCAAGCGTGGCATCTGCGCCGCTGCAACCTGGCTCCATTCGAATGTTTCCAAAAAAATGACCATAGGCGCTATCTTTCACCGCACCGCGAGAAATCATGCGGGATCGAGTGTTTTTCCCACGATGAACATGGTCCACACGCAGGTTTTGTGTATCGCTATTTTGGCCAAAGAAAATCGTCTGACTCATGGCACTGCTTTCATTCCCTTCCAAAATAATTTCGGTTCTATCTTCACTCTCACCAAGTACGTGATGAAAGTATTCAAGACGAGCACTTTCTTGAAGGGTAAAGTTTTTTTGATCGCGGGAAGGGGAACAGCTCATCCAACGGAGCAAAGCGCCAGGTTTTATGTCTACTGAAATAGTTCTTTGGGCTTGTGCCCGGGCACAGAATTCCTCTACCCAAACTTCAGCGCCTTCATCCACCACTAAGTGGATTTTTCCATCAGAGGGAATTTGAAAAATGTCGTGATTTTTGAGAATTTTTTCCATAAATTAAGCAATAGCTTTTTCCATTTCCATTTCAATGAGACGGTTCATTTCCACGGCATATTCGAGCGGCAATTCTTTCACAATGGGATCTATGAAACCATTCACAATCATCGCGAGCGCTTCATCTTCGCTGAGCCCGCGACTTTGCAAATAAAAAAGTTGTTCCTCGCTGATTTTTCCAGTGCTCGCTTCATGACCAATCGACACGTCATCTTCATTAATACGCATGACGGGATAAGTGTCGCTGATGGATTTTTCATCTAAAATCAAACTGTCGCAACGCACTTGAGATTTGGTTCCGGTGGCCCCTTTGTTGACCTGCAAAAGTCCACGGTACACGTTGCGTCCACCCCCTTTAGAAATGCTTTTGGTCAGCACCGTGGAGCTGGTATCTGGAGCAATATGAATGACTTTCGCTCCGGTGTCTTGCACCTGCCCAGCATTCGCAAAGGCAACTCCCAAGTGGTCAGCTCGTGAGCCACGTCCTTTCAAAATGGAGCAAGGGTAAAGCATGGTTCGTCCGCTGCCCAAATTGCCACCCACCCATTCCATGATTCCATCTTCATCCACCACCGCGCGTTTGGTGTTCAAATTGTAAGTGTCTTGGGACCAATTTTCCACGCTGGAATAGCGGAATTTTGCACCCGCCTTCACAAAAATTTCCACACAGCCGGCATGTAGGGAAGTGCTGCCATATTTCGGCGCACTGCACCCTTCAATGTAATGTCCTTCAGCGCCTTCTTCAATGATGATGAGCGTGTGCTCGAACTGCCCCATGCTTTTGGCATTCATGCGAAAATAAGCCTGCAGCGGCGCCGTCACTTTCACGCCTTTTGGAATGTATAAAAAAGTTCCTCCACTCCACACCGCACCGTGCAGCGCCGCAAATTTGTGATCGTGAGACGGAACGAGTTTCATAAAATACTGCTTCACCAAATCGGGATATTTTTGCAGCGCAATGTCCATGTCCTCAAAAATCACGCCCAGTTTTTCCCATTCCTCTTTCAATTTGTGATAGGCATTCACGCTGTCATATTGTGCCCCCGTTCCCGCCAATACTTTCCGCTCCGCTTCCGGAATTCCAAGCCGTTCAAAAGTTTTTTTAATATCATCCGGAACATCTTCCCATTTCGTCGCGTAACCTTTCATGTCGTTGGGCGCCGCATAATAAATGATCTCATCAAAATTCACGCCCGAAAGGTCCACACCAAACGTCGGCAACTTCAGTTCATGCCATTTTTTAAGTGATTTCAAACGATGTTCCAGCATCCACGTAGGCTCATTTTTGTCCTTTGAAATACGTCGAATCAGTGCCTCACTCAGGCCCTTTTGAGCATTCTTCGCATAGCCCTGTGCATTGTGACCATCAAAGACGCTGCGGTCGAGATCTTGTAAATAATCCAATGCCGTCATTTCACAATTTTTAGGGGATTCTTTTCATTAAGAATCTTGCGCACATAATCATACCCTTCTTCTTCGAGTTTTGCAGCCAATTCCTTGCCCCCGCTCAGCACGATTTTCCCATCCATCATGATGTGTACGTGGTCTGGCTTCAAATCCTTGAGCATGCGTTCATAATGCGTGACCATGAGCAAACTTTGCTCCGGTTTTTTTGCCGATAAAATCGCTTCACAAATCGTTCGCAGCGCATCGATGTCGAGGCCACTGTCCGTCTCATCCAATATCGCCAATTTCGGTTCCAATAATGCCATTTGCAGAATTTCTGCCTTCTTTTTTTCACCGCCCGAAAACCCTTCATTCACGTTTCGATTCATAAAGGCGCGCCCCAAGCCCACCAAGTCCATTTTTTCTTGGAGCAATTTTTTAAAGTTGTAAAGAGGCACCGGCTTAAATTTTTTATTTCGTGCTTTATTCACGGCATTGTAGGAAGCCCGCAAAAAAGAAACCAAATTCACCCCCGGAATTTCTTTAGGATATTGAAAAGCCAAAAAAAGGCCTGCCGCCGCTCGTGCACTCGGATCCATTTTCAGAAGGTCCTTGTCATTTAATTTCACTTTTCCTTTTGTCACTTTGTACTTAGGATGCCCCATCAAAGTGGCCGACAAAGTGCTTTTCCCAGACCCATTCGGTCCCATTATTGCATGCACTTCTCCCGCCTTTATCTGAAGCGAAAGCCCATGCACGATTTCCTTATCCGGCGCCGAAATGAACAGATTTTGAATGTCGAGAAGCATTGTGCCAACAGATTACAGGTTAAAGCCCTAGGAAGCAACCATCTTTCCTCTTGAAAAATACAACAGAACATGCTTTACTCAACTCTAAATAAGTTTATATATATGGGAATAAGACAAAACGGGCCATTTGCGAATAAGCCAGGTGTTCATTCTTCAAAAGAAAGAAGGGTTACCCCAGCAGAGGAATTGCTCGCGATGTTAAGACGTGGTGAAAAACCCCTGGAAAACGTGTCTGAAAAAGTGAGGTGTGCGGTCAATGACATTCTCCAAAAACTATTGGGTAGTGAAGATTCTGAGAGCGCAGCTTGGTGGCTCCAGGTCCTAAATGAGAAACTCAAACCCTTGCTTCTGGACCTTGATCCTCTCGAGCAAGGAAATTTCCAGTAAAAAGTAAAAGTAAAAAAGGTCAGTAGGCGTTGCCTTAGCTTTGTTTTCAAATTAAACTAACCGAGCTCCCTGTCCTTTTACATGTCGGGCCCGTAGCTCAGTGGTTAGAGCAGGAGGCTCATAACTTCTTGGTCGCTGGTTCAAGTCCAGCCGGGCCCACCATTATGGATAATCGGACTCTTGCACGCAGACGCAAAGGGTTCTTTTAACCTTATAGAAGTGACCTCCTTGCCCTTCACCAAAAGGTGCAATATGGAATTTCTCAAAATCTGGTCTTTTACCGCGGGTGTAGCGAATTTTAGGCTAAGAGAAAGGGTTTTTAGGAGGTTCAATAAATTTTTGTAGTCCAAGGGCTGGTCGCTCATCGATGCCTCCATGTCCTGAACGCGCGACTTGCAGGAGGCGATGAGGTTCTCAAGCCTCTTACGAGTGTCGAGGTACACTTTCTCCTCATGTTGATCCAATTGCTTCCTACGGGGAAGGACCTCGGCTATGAGTCCATCCAGGGTGTCCTCATGCTCTTGTAGCTTGCGCTTCAATGCCGGAAGCTCCCTCGCCATCAGAGCGGTTTTTTCTCGCCGTGCCTCCTTATAGGCTTCTACATAGGCGTCGTAATCCTCTTCGCCTAGAGTGCTGAATTGGTCGAACACGGCCGCAGCCGCATCGATGATCGTCTTTGCACGAATGGTGCCAGTGTTCTCGCAGCCGAGCTTCTTTTTGTTTTGGCACCAGAACCTTAGATAGTAACCACTGTTCCCTTTGCTGATACCGCTTGTCATCGGCATCTTGCAGCCGGCGCAAACCACTAAGCCTCGGAAGGGAATGTCATGCACATGGGCGCGTTTCTCAACGCTATTGCCCATGCCTTGTACCAAAAGCCACTCGCCCTCCTCGATCATAGGTATGAAGTCGTAGATTTGTGTTAGGTCAATCTCACGGCCGCCTTGTTCTAAGAAACCGAAATAGAACCGATCCCGGAACATATTTGATAACTTCTGATTGGTCATCGTTTGGGCTGCATTACCCTTTGCCTTCTCACCCTTTTTAATGATTCGACGGTAACCGTTTGCGTTTAAGTGATCGGTGATTTCAAGAAGAGATTTCCCATTGAGCCGCATCTCCCATGCGCTTTGTACCAACTCAAAAAGGTTAGGCCCGTAACCGGAGGGCGTCTCATCCGGCTCATAAAGTCCGGTCAATTCGTTGCGCGTATAGCCGGGTTTGAATTGCCCAGCGGACCTACCGAGGTCAAGGGCGCGATCTAGGCCACGGCTCACGTCGGCTCCTAGCTTGTCGCTGTATTGCTTGGCGAGTACAAAGGCAATGCCCAACCCCATTTTCCCGTTGTAATCGTTAACAAAAGAATGAGACGCAAACCGTAGGTCTACTAACAGCTTGCAATCGAGCAGATCAATGATTTCCCCGGCCTCTTTCATATTCCGCGCCAGGCGATCAGGATGCCATGCAATCAAGCCGTCCACCTCTCGCCGACGGATCTTTTTTATGAGTTCATCAAATTTAGGTCTGTTGCCGGAGTACCGAGCCGACCGACTGTCTTCGATTATGTCCTCCTTCGCAACATTGATATCCATGCGTTGGGCAATCTCCAAGCACTCGGCGAGTTGGTCCTCAATTGAGCGCACCTGTTTTTTAGGGTCATCCGTAGATTTACGGATATAAATGCAGTAGCGCTTAGCTCGAATTTCTATTGCGTCGTTCTCCATGTTTCGGGGTGAGGGTTGAATCTCATTAGTTGTTCCTTGGCCTGTTCGGACAACGGGCGGGGGTCCTTTATTTCCGGGGCTGGCGGAGGTCTTACTGCCGTAGGCGCGAATTCTAGAGGCTGCATACGTTCGAGCAGCTTTAAGGCCATTTGCGGGTCTTTTTTTGCGTGCTCGATCACTACTTTACGGAGGGCCATGTTAACTTCAAGGCGTAAGCGCTCTTTCCGCTCTCGAATCTCCGGCTGTTTTTCAATGAGCCGATAGTAGGCGGAGGGTGAAATTCCAGCATAGAGCGCGGCGTCTTTATCACTAAGGCAGTGTGCGAATGCTTCGTCGAGTTTCGAGAGCACCAGCTTCTCATTCTTGCCATCAAAAAGAGGTCGGCCGCACTTGCAAAGCGACTTTAATTTCTTGCACCGCCTACAACTTGGAATAGTCGTTACCATACCTGTAAATTGTATCTGAAAAATAGCAATTTTCATATGGAAAAATTGGCTCCGGTATCCATTTTTTAGTATGCCACAACGATGGTCGCTACAAAGACTCTATAGCTTTAGTTCGGTAAGTAAACCTTAAACTTTGTATTCTCAATCGGGAGTTTCTTTTTCGCCTCTTTCAGCAAATCATCGAACATTCGCCCCCACTTTTCGTAATGATTTCTTAAAAAATTATGCGTTACATAAATGTTGAGCGAGGGGATAGAGTTTGAAGGCAGTTCGCCACCCACAACAACGGCTGATGCAGCGAGGCAAAACATCTTAGGGTCATTCCCCGTACAACCAGGATTTAGCAATGCCATTAGGGAAGTGATTTGTGTAGAAAGGTTATCGGGAGTTTTCCACTTATGACCATCTTTAATAGGGTCGACGTAAGCTAAGTGTGCCGCGACTTTATCACGAAAGTCTCTTGTTCTTTGTTGGCCAATTCTCTGTAAGTCTAATCTATTTTCATCTTCTGCAATATCCGGGTCCACATAGAAACGTAACCGTGTGACAAGTTGCATATAACTTTTTTTAATCAACCCTTCCAATAGGCCTACCTGATTAGCATAAGCGAGAGTTCTTGTTGTATTCCTTACGAAGAATGCGTTGTCCTGCAGCGCTTCGTCAGCATCAGTGTAGCGAGCAGCATCCTCTAAGAACTCTTGATTAATCCACTCCAGCCCATCGATCAACTGCTCAATTGCCGTAACTTCATGGAAGTCTGGTAGCCGATCTATAAAACCCTCATTGTACTCTATGAGAATGGTGCCCTCCTTTATGAACTGCATAAAAAATTTAGAGCTTCGACAATAGAATCCTCTACGCGCAAAGTCTACAGATTTTTGATGCTGCTTGTGATCCAGTCTTGAACTTTATATGCGTAAGCGGTCGGGAGTTCCGCGGACCCAAGTTCTGCACCGGCCCCCATGACTTTAATGAACGATTTTGTAAAGGTGCTCTTAACAACACTCACCGTCTTCACTTCGCTCCTCGGGACACGGAACAGAACGGCACCTAGGAAGCTCCTAAATTCTAAATAGGTGTCGTCTAGCGTTAGCTTGCCGAGGACGCCGGAGAGGCCGATTTTGTACGTTTCCATGAGGGAAGGGGTTATGCGCAAAGAGGGTAGGCGGGCGTACCCCACATACCGTCGGTCACGAAGACCTGCGATAGCGGACCCAACCTACCCATGGCTACGCGCTATCGCGCTCATGGGCAAAGTGGGCCTTCGTGCAAAACGATATATGGGGTACGCGAAAACAGTACCTCATTCAGTAGAATATTTCAATCGCACCAATCTAAATGATCTTCACTGTTAGGGTGTCCATGGCTGCTACCCTCATATTCGTTTCATCTACTAAATAGCAGGTTACGAAGTGACTCCCCAGGTATTCCGTTGTTTCTGGATTGTTCCTTGTATGTCCTCTTGTGATTTCACCGCGAAGGGAATGAGCCGCTAAAGCCTGTTCGCCCGTGTTCCTGACTTTCCAGTAGAGCGTGTACCTTTCTTTGCTGTAACCCGTGCGTACCTCAAATGAGATCTTTCTTTTGTCCTTGCCACGGGTAAGGCCTTTCTGTAGTGGAAGAGACTCTGACAACCACCCTCCTGCGAAACCATCTTTCGGTTCTACCTTACCGTCGATCCTAAACTTGCTTTTGTCTCTGATTGTATTTGCATCAATGTGAAGAGAATAGGCCTCGATCATCTCTTCGCCGGCTATAAATCGATTCAGCAAATTCAAGACCTCGTCTGAAGATGACTCTGGCTTTATTGCATTTAACAGAACAAGACCACTCATCGCTCCGATCTTAATCACGCTTTTCTCTTCTGGCGTTAGGTCCGTTACGTACTCATCGGTGTGTCGTATTCCGTGCTCCGCTGTTTGTGCGCGGTCTAAGAAATAGGGCTCACGGAGGTAATCTTCTATGTGTATGAGCGCTGTCTTGATCGTAGTTGTAATGTTGAAACTTGGATTCCTATCCACAAGCTCTTTTACGATTTGCTCAATGTGAAAAGACTTTAGTTTGAACTCCACTCCGCCAAACTTTTCAGAACTTTTATAGGCTCGAGCCCATTTTTTTAATAACTTCGTCGCTTTCCGAAATACCTTAGAACGAGAATTTGTTATTTTAGCGGCCTCTCGGTAGCCCTTGGGATCTGTTTTGATCCAAACCATGACCTTGTCGGCGGGCATTTCAGCATAAAACTTTTCCCGTTTGCGTCTACTCATAAGCCCTACCTCTGGGATTTCGTAAAAGGGTTCATCAAATTCATTTCTTTCGGGAAGCTCCCGTGCGGGTACCACATCGATTGAAAAATCACCCTCTCTTTCAGGAAACTCTATTACTATCGAATGCGACTGCGCGCTGATTTCGACGGGCTCACTCAACTTTCTGTACTCGTCACGAAGGTTATCAGCCAAATCTTCTAGGACATTGTTCACGGAGATCTGTTCCGCAAGGAGAGCTTTTTTCAGCGTCTCCGGCATTACCCAGATCACGTCCAAGTCGTTCACAGGCTTTGTCGAAGTGAACCTAGCGTAAGACCCACTCTTAAAAGTACGTCCCTCGAGCATTGATTTTAACCGTTTATATTCAGCCTCTATGACATCGCGGTCTTCTTCGAGAGGAGTGCAGGAGGCATGTATAAATGATGATACAGTCGCTTCTAAATCAACTTCATTCATAACTCGTGGTGATCATGGATACGATTACGTCATTTAATAGCCTCCCTCGCATATTGGTGACCGTTACATTCCTTTTTCTATTGATCGCATCCCACATGGCATCCGGTATACGTTGTCCACCTTCCGTGGGGGCATATACAACTAAGGCGTCCTTGTCTCTCTGTTGGTCTAGAATGCGTTGGAAGTCTGCTGCTTGCCAATCCCTAAAGTCGACTACATAGAGTGTGCTTCCTTGGCCCCTCCCAATATCACCTGGATGAGTAATTTCTATGATGTTTTTTTCTTTAATCAAGGTCGTGTCAACCAACAAACTTTTGAGGCTCCCAATGTTTGCGTGACTGGCAAAAATAGAAATCTTACGCTTACCCATAGCGTTGCCGAATCTTATAAATGCTGGCTTAACGCCCTTGCACCACAGCACTGCCCTGTAGATCACTGTCACGATGACGATGGCGGTGCTCACGTATCCGAGAACGTTCAAGATTTGAAGTATGACATCCATTCCGTAAATGTTTTTAGGGGAGAGGCCACTCCGTTTCAATCCGAAGCAGTCTTCGCACATATACACGAAGTTCAGGTCTATGTCCACGCATAGCACACCTTTGGACTAGACTCCCGCTAGAGATCAATCCCACCCAAGCTATACTGTTTTACTCCTCTGTGAACTTCACCCAGCGGCCACTTATATCTGTAAAGCCCTCGGCGTTCTTAGCATTGAGTGGATCCGTGGTGTCGACGCGAGAGGCGGCCTGGACGACGCTGAACAGCGTGTGCCCGACTGTGACGCCCTTCTTCTTCCGGTTGGGCTGGAGCCTTCCAAATTTTGCTTGAACGTCGATAGGTTTCTGCGACATGGGGTAGCGGGGAAGTTTCCTCTAGTATAACGCATAATCGTTGTAGTGCGTTAGGTTTCTTTCGCGCCGCGTCGTGGCAATGGTTCTACAAATCGATGCCAGCTCCCTAGGCAGAGGGTGAAGTTGAAGTGCCTCCAAAAAAAGTGCAATATTAATGGCATTAGGCCCACCAAAAAAATTACAAAAAGTACGAAAAGTTTGCTAGATAATAGCCTTCGCCACACTCTTCTTTGTTTCATCACTACTAGAATAAAGGGGGAGAGAATCGAAAACTTCAGACGGTTTTTGACCTTTTGAAAGTTCCCTCTCAATCCATCGGCGCAGGCTTTCGTAAGACTCATATAAGTCATTAAAATCAGCATTGCGATTGGCATCGGAGACATGATAATTCACACCCCAGAGAGGTAGACTCTTGGTATACGTAGAAGCAAAGTAGGATAAGATGAATCCATCTGCAATATGGCCCAAAAGCGTCCGTAAGTCACGTAGAACTTGTCCTAACTTTTGTGAAAAACTTTCGCCCTCTCTTTTGGAAAATAAAGCTTGAATTGCAAAGTCTCTAGAACTTTTCTCGTCGTAGCCAAGTAGTAAACCCAGAGCATGCATGCGATTTGCATCCTCTCTCTCAAGTTCAGGGCTTGTTTGCTCTACGAAAAAGTTTACAACTTGTTCAGGCGGAGATTCTTCTGTGAATCCAAATGAAGCAAAAAGAGAAGCATGCTTACGAAGGCAGTTGCGAACAGTGACGGGATTGTAAAAAAGAAAAATTTGTTTTGCTTCCGTTAGGTAAGGGTCTTTGATTTCTTTAACAAAAAAATGATCAGGGTCTTTTGCCATAATTTTTCGCAACTGAGGCTCTAGCTCCTCTTGAGGTACATCAAGTCCACATGAATAAAATGCCACTGGTTTTAAGCCAGCTAATACGGGTGTGACAAAAGGGATCTCTCCACAAAGGGCTTCAGCTGCGAATCGATGCTCACTTGTAGCTTCTGGGGCCAAGTAAGGCCTTACATTTTCTCGTATCACAGCATCCTTTCTTTGGATTCGGTGGTCTCCTTTATAAGCTTTCCTTGGGACAAGCAAAACACTGTCTCCTTCGTGGCTCAATTCTGCGCAGTCTTCAATTTCTATTAACCCAGCAGAATATAAATTTTTTACACGCCATTTTATTAGAGGTTCATTTGAACCTGGGAGCGTATTATAACTTCCATCCAAATAGGGTAAAACCGCCCAAATAGCTTCTTGATCAAAGTCGATTACAAGAACGGGTGGATCTGAAGAAACAAGTTCACATTTGAGAGCTTGGGCTTGCCATCTTAAAACATCAAGAAGCTGGGTGAACTTAGGATTTTCTTTTTGTGTTATTGATTCTGTTGCGGTGTCGTTCATGAGTCATTAAATTCTTCTCTTAATTATACCAGTTATCTAAACTATTCTCAATCGAGTAACCACTAAAAAATAAGTCGAGGGACCAGTGTAACTAAAAAAGTGCAGAAAGTACAAAAAGTTGAGAAAGTTTGCTACAATCGCCTTATGAATTTTGATAAATCCTGGATTCAGCTTTCGTACGAATCTCCTCAAATTGAGGTTGATGATCAGACGAATGTTCAATTCCCCATTGAGCTCCCCAAATACTTCATCGAAAAATTAACGAAGCCAGGAGATACCGTCTTCGACCCTTTTGCAGGATTCGGCACGACTTTACTGGCTGCGCAAGAATTAGGACGCATTGGAGTGGGAGTGGAGTATGAAGAAAAACGTGCCGACCATGTTCAAACTCAAATTAAAGAGCCTTCACACGTAATTCATGGAGATTCACGCGAACTTGATAAAATGGATCTACCTCAATTTGACCTGTGTTTCACCTCTCCGCCGTACATGCGTTCTTTTGACGAAGAAAATCCGCTCAGCAACTACCACGAATCAGGCAACTACGAAAATTACCTCAAAGGCATCAACGAGATTTTTCAGCAAATAAAAGGACGGATGAAACCAGGTACCTACGTGCTTGTTGAAGCCGAAAACACCTACGAACCAGGAGTCCCTATGACTCCTCTAGTCTGGGATTTGGGGCGTGAACTTTCCAAAATCTTTTTTCTTGAGCGAGAAATGATCTGCTGTTTCAAAGAAGGTGACTTGAAAACGAGGAAGGTCAACCATAGTACGATCTTGGTTTTCAAGAATATTTAATACAAAAACGACCAGAAAATAAATCGAAGGAACAGTGTGACCAAAAAGTTCAGACGCTTGTTATTTGAGTGTGAAGCTAGCAAAATACAGGCATGAAAACGAAACGAGCGGTGATGCCAAGTAAACAAACTCTTGATCGAGTCGTAAGTGCTTCATCTACTGTCATTCGATACAATCGGCAGCATTTTCTTGCAAATGCTTTTGGCTCGTGCGAGCATGACTTTATGAAAAAACGAAATAGAATTATCTTATTGTTTTTGGGAGCACTAGTGCTAATTGGTTTTGGGCTGTTAGTCACAAATAAAATCACCATACAAAGGACTGTCGTCGAAAACTGTGGAACTATTCAAGAAGACGAATTTTATGATGACTGGCTTGGCTGTACGATTGATTTAGCTGTGGAAAAAGGGGATGCAAAGTATTGCCAATCTACTTCTATTTTCTCTCCTTTCCCTGGAATGTGCATGTCTGGTTTTGCTAAAAAAGCCACCTCTGCGGAGATGTGTGAAACCATTTTCAAGCCTCGCCAAAAGACAGATTGCTTAGAGCGTTTCCACGAAGAAGGAGATTTATTTATCAGAATTCATGAGCAAGATTCTGACTGGAATAGTGAATTACAGGTCGGAAAAATGGAAAATAAAGAAATTCACTGGCTAAACATGAGTGAAAAACCCAGTGAGCAGTCCATTTTAAGTGCAGAATTTGTGAATTTGGAAGGATTTGCTAATCCGTTCATTGAAGTCTACGGAAAAACTCATATGGGAAATGGAAATCTCTATTTATATGAAATTGAAGGAGACAATTTGATACGCCGCCTCAGCCTGCCCGCTTATGATATCCATCACGAATATGATTCAAGTGAAGAAAACGCGGAAAAGTATGGATATTCCATCTGTAGTGAGGTTTTTAAAAATGGGCAATTGAGTTCCAAGTATGAAGATGTGAACAACGATGGGATTTCAGATCTCACTTTGCAAGGCAGCATTGAGGTTTGGTGCGAAATTGATGCCAACGGTAAGACAGCAGAAATTTTAGTGAATTCAAGTGCAGTGGTTCAGCACTTTGTTTGGGATCCGATGAGCAAGATATTTTTGAATTAAATGAAGGGTAAAATTGGTAAACGAACTTAAAAACAAATCAAAAACCTGTCTGTCCCTCTTTAGAAATAGGAAACGAAAGGGGCTTTTGTAAAGTTCTCAATAGGAAAATCCACTGTTAAACTTCAAAGGTTGTTTTCGATAGTTCATGTATAGAACAGCCATTTTTATACTTTGCTTACTCGTTTTCTCGGCGGCTTTTTTTGCGTACACGCCAAAAGCATTGGCCGCCAACGGAGACCTCATCATCACGGTCACAGATCAATTGGGGAATCCTCTCACGGGCACCAGCGTAACCGTCAATTGCAACGGCTTAGCGCTTTCTTTGGCCGATGGCTTGGATGGAGATTTAACGGACAATGGAACCATTCGAATCCTTTCATTGACACTAGTGACTGCAAGTTGCTTGACGAATGGCGAAGCAATCACACAGTTGGATGTGTCTAAAGATGCTTATGTAACCACAGCCGCAAGCGGAGATTTAATATGGAATTCTGGATCGGAAAACAACAATTCAGTCGCTCTCAATTTTTCTCACAAAGTCACGGGTCAAACGGAATTGGGAGCTAGCCTCACAGGAGCGACCGTCACCGTAGGAGGAATCACTTGCATAGAAAATGCGGGCACTTATTACTGCCCTACGCCTCTTGCCAGTGACGGTGGAAGTAATGATGTCATCGTCACAAAAGATGGTTACGTCACACATTTGTCCAGCTCCACCAACCGTGCGACGAATGCAACAGCACAAGCAACCTACACTTCCAGCAACGCCTTCGCTTACAAAATCACCAGCATCACAACGGAGGTGTTTTCCACGAACATCACGGGAAGCGTCAGCACATTCACCGTAGGAGACAACAGTGGACAAGACAATTGCACCCTAAATGGAGGTTCGTGGTATTGCCCTGTTTTGCTAGCGAACAGCAATGCTGAGCCAAGCGGAACCGCTACCTTGGATGGTTACGTAAGTGAGGCCCTGGATTTGACCGGCAGTGACATACGAATAAGCAACACAGATGCACAAATTTCAACGACTTTAAGCGGAATAAAATATGCTCACAAAGTCACCGGCCAAACGGAACTTGGGGGAAGTATCACAGGGGCCACGGTCACAGTTGGAGGTACGAGCTGTGTAGAAAACAGCGGAGTTTACTATTGTCCAACTCCTTTGGCCAGCGACGGTGGAAGTAATGATGTCATCGTCACAAAAGATGGTTACGTTACACATTTGTCCAACTCCACCAACCGTGCAACGAACGCAACGGCACAAGCGACCTACACGTCCAGCAATTTATTCTCGCATAAAGTCACGGGTCAAACGGAATTGGGAGCTAGCCTCACAGGAGCGACCGTAACAGTGGGTGGAACCAGTTGCATGGAAAACAGTGGGGTTTACTATTGCGCGACAATATTGGCCAGTGACGGTGGGACCAACGACGTGATCATTACGAAAGATGGCTACGTGACCTACACCACGAATTCAACAAATCGCACAACAAATGCAACCGCTCAAGCGACCTACACATCCAGCAATTTATTCTCGCATAAAGTGGCCGGGCAGACGGAACTTGGGGGAAGCATCACAGGGGCAACTGTTACAGTTGGAGGAACGAGCTGCGCAGAAAACAGCGGAGTTTACTATTGTGCAACTCCTTTGGCCAGTGACGGTGGAAGCAACGACGTGATCATTACGAAAGATGGTTACGTGACCTACACCACGAATTCAACAAATCGCGCAACAAATGCAACCGCTCAAGCCACCTACACCTCCGGCAATTTATTCTCACATAAAGTCACCGGGCAGACGGAATTAGGAGGCAGCCTGACGGGAGCAACCGTCACGGTGGGCGGAACAAGCTGTACGGAAAGTTCTGGCACATACTACTGCGCTACTCTTCTAGCTAGCGATGGCGGAAGCAATGACGTCATCGTGACGAAAGACGGTTACGTAACTCAGTTAGCCAATTCCACCAACCGTGCAACGAACGCAACGGCACAAGCGACCTACACTTCCAGCAACGCCTTCGCCTACAAAATTACGAGCATCACAACAGAAGTCCTATCCACGAACATCACGGGAAGCATCGGCACATTCACCGTAGGAGACGGCAGTGGACAAGACAGCTGCACGCTGAATGGAGGTTCCTGGTACTGCCCCGTACTGCTCACGAATAGTAATTTGGAACCAACCGGAACCGCTACCTTGGATGGTTACGTAAGTGAGGCCCTGGATTTGACCGGCAGTGACATACGAATAAGCAACACAGATGCACAAATTTCAACGACTCTAGCTGGAATAAAATATGCTCACAAAGTCATCGGTCAAACGGAGCTGAATGGAAGCTTAACGACTGCGACAGTAACAGTCGGAGGGACGTCCTGCAGCGAATCGAGTGGAGTTTACTATTGCGCCACACCACTGGCTTCAGACGGCGGAGTCAGTGACGTAGTTGTTACTAAAGATGGTTATGTGACTTACACCGCCAATTCTACAAATCGTACAACAAATGCAACTGTACAAGCCACCTATACTTCTTCCAATCCATTCAGTTACAAAATCACTACAATAAGCACAGAAGCTCTTTCTGCCAATATCACAGCTAGCGCCATAAGTCTGACCGTTGGAGATGGAACAGGGCAGAGCACCTGCACACTGAACGGAGGCTCGTGGTACTGCCCCGTTCTTCTAGCCAACAGCGACGCAGAGCCAACCGGTACAGTCACTTTAGATGGCTATGTTTCAGAGGCCATAGACCTCACTGGAACTGGTACAAGAAGTGGAGGGACCGATGCCCAAATCAGCACTACAATAGCAGCTGTTAAATATGCTCATAAAGTCACGGGACAGACAGAACTCAGTGGAAGCTTAACGACTGCGACAGTAACAGTCGGAGGGACGTCCTGCAGCGAATCGAGTGGAGTTTACTATTGCGCCACACCACTGGCTTCAGATGGCGGAGTCAGTGACCTAATTGTGACCAAAGATGGCTATGTGACTTACACCGCTAACTCTACCAATCGTGCGACGAATTCAACCGCTCAGGCAACGTATACTTCCAGCAACGCCTTCGCCTACAAAATTACGAGCATCACAACAGAAGTCCTATCCACGAACATCACGGGAAGCATCAGCACATTCACTGCAGGAGACAGCAGTGGACAAGACAACTGCACCCTAAATGGAGGCTCATGGTACTGCCCCGTACTGCTCACGAATAGTAATTTGGAACCAACCGGAACCGCTACCTTGGATGGTTACGTAAGTGAGGCCCTGGATTTGACCGGCAGTGACATACGAATAAGCAACACAGATGCACAAATTTCAACGACTTTAAGCGGAATAAAATATGCTCACAAAGTCACCGGCCAGACGGAATTGGGGGGCGGCCTCACCGCAGCAACTGTAACGGTGGGAGGCACGACTTGCACAGAAAATTCTGGCACCTACTATTGCGCAACTCTCTTAGCGGACGACGGCGGTACAAACGACGTCATTGTCATAAAGGATGACTACCTTACTCACACCGAAAATTCGACCAATCGCAGCACAAATGCCACGGTCCAAGCCCTTTATGAAATCACTTTATATTCATCTGAAGAAGAACCCGAAGAAGAGCCCGAAGATGAACCCGAGGATGAACCCGAGGATGAACCCGAAGAACTTGAGCAAACCTCTCTCATTCAATTTCGATATTGCTACTTCGCCGATATCTCTTCTCATTGGGCAGAGCCCTACATTCTGGACTTGTGCGCGCGAAGCATAATGGACTCAAGTGAACCCTTTTTTAATCCCGATGAATTCATCACACGAGCTGAAATGGCTCAAATCACATGGATGAGTTTTGGCGATCCCACAGCCGAAATCACCCTAGCTTCAGAATTGAAAACTTTTGAAGATGTGGCTCCCAACGATTGGTTCAGTGACTATGTGAATGGAGCTCGAACCATGGGTGCAATAGAAGGATATGCCGATGGAACCTTCCGTCCCAACCAACCACTCAACCGAGCCGAATGCATGAAAATCGTACTTTCAGCTTTGTCCTTAAGTGGAGAAATTTCCGAAGTGCCTTTTTCAGATGTGGATCAATCCGCGTGGTACGCTCCTTATATCGACTGGGCTTATCAAAACAACATCATTGATGGGAAAAACGAAAATACTTTTGCTCCTCAAGATTTCATTACTCGTGCAGAAGTAACAAAAATAATCTCAAACATGCTCGATTATGCAAATCGTTAGCTGCTAAAGACCTTCTCAAAAAACTTGTGTTCTTTCTTGAAAATTGATAAAAAGAAGGTCAAGTTTTTACCTGTTCGTCCGTGTCTTTACTGGAACAATTCATCCAAACTCCGGCTCCTTTTTTCACCCTCAACGGGGATGGCTTACCCATGGGTGAGGCTGGCAATTATCGTAAAAAAATTCCAGATGAAGATTTCACAAAAAAGCATGATCCTCTCGTGCCCATCAAGGATGAACTTTTAACGCGACCCATGTATTTCAATCTGAAAATGACGGAGGAAGAATGCATGCATTTTCGCGTGCCAGCATTGGCTCATTGCATAAAATTTGATCGAGCTCTTCAAAAACTCGTTGCTTGGAAAATTCGTGTGTGCGATGCGTACCGTCCCATGGAAGTGCAACGCCAAGGTTTTTGCTGGGGAATGAGGGAGTTGCTCACACGCAGTGGAGAAGGGGCTTACGAACGATTTTTAATTCTTTTACAAGAAGCCGTTACTTGTGGAGTGGACAATGAAGACCGTCAATTTTTGGAAGATTATATTACGCTTGGGGAACAATTTTTTTCCTACGTTGAAGCCCAAGCTTTGCCAACTACAAAATTACCCGAAAGCGCTACGCCGCTCATCATTCACGCCGCTGGCAACTTTCAATTGGAGGGATTTGAACTCGATCCATTCGCCATAAACGAACACAATTCAGGGGGCATCGCCGACATCGAATTCATCGATCAAAAAACAGACAAAGTGGTGAACATGGGAGTGGCCGTAGACACGCCGGGCTACTGCAGTATTTTTGCTTATTTTGAAGACGAACCAGCGCCAATTTTTAAACACGTTCCGCGCTTCCCAAAACAGTTGTACAAGTTGGAAGCTCGCAAGGCTTACTATAAAAAAGAACTTGCCGAAAATGTCTACATTCGCAATCATTTGATTGCAGCAGGAAGGGACCCAGACTTGGCAATTAAAGACGCTAAGGTTTTCAAAAAACTTTGGGAAGAAATCCGAACTCATCGTCGAATTTTTTCACACCTTGCCTTCAGCATGGGCATAGTGGTGGAAGCTGCAGAAGCTTGGCATCTGCGTTTCAATGACGAAGCAGGAGGAGTCCGTTACAAGCGCACCGGGGAAGTTTCTGGAGCCGGTTCTTATGCCACTCACCTTGGAAAAACCCACTGCGCGTGGGGTTCCGCCAATCCCATTTATCACTCATGAAAAAACGTTATTCTGCTCAGCAAATTCATCAAAGAATTCACGAACTCGCGGAGCAAATTTCAAAAGACTACGAAGGTCAAGAGGTGCTCCTGCTGGGCGTGCTCAAAGGCGCAATGATTTTTCTTGCCCACCTCCTGGTGCAACTCAAAGGCGATTTTGAAATCAACACACTCACGGTGAGCAGCTACACAGGCACGAGCAGCACTGAACTCAAACTTCAATCCGAACCCACCTGCACTCTCAAAGGCCGTCGCATTTTACTGGTGGAAGACATCATCGACAGCGGAAAAACAGTTCATTTTATTAAAGAATACTTGCTGCAAAAAGGCGCAGCGGAAGTAGAAATCGTCACCTTGGTGGACAAAGAAACAAAGACCAATGTGCTGAGTCCCAAATACGTGGGCTTTCACTATGCCGAGCCCAACTTTCTTGTAGGCTTTGGCTTCGACCTGGATGAAAAACTCCGCAACTTGCCAGAAATCCACCAACTCTAAACACCCTGGTCTTTTTTGGATTTAGCCTCTATACTCCGTCCACGAAAGCTTTTTGACGTGGGCCCATAGCTCAGTTGGCTAGAGCGCTTCCATGGCATGGAAGAGGCCGTCGGTTCAAGTCCGATTGGGTCCACCAAATTTTTTATGAACGAAGACTTGAAAATTGCAGCTGAGCACATCCAAACTGGGAGTCTGGTGGCTTTCCCAACAGAAACGGTCTATGGATTGGGTGCCGATGCCTTCAACGAATCCGCCATTCAAAAAATTTACGAAGCCAAGGGGCGCCCCAGCAGCAATCCACTCATCGTGCACATCGCCGAATTGGCCGACCTCTCCAAACTCACAGACCAAGTAGGTGAGGAAGAACAAAAGCTCATCACGGCATTTTGGCCCGGCCCGCTCACCCTTGTTTTTCGAAAAAAACCCACCGTTTCAGCCCAAGTCACCGGCGGACTGAACACCGTCGCCGTGCGCATGCCCGCTCACCCTCTAGCCCTCGAACTCATCCAAGAAGCAGGCACACCCATCGCTGCTCCTTCCGCCAAGCTTTCCGGCAAGCCCAGTGCCACCCATCATGAGCATGTACGAACTTATTTTGGCAAAAAAGGTTTCACACTCGAAGGAGGAGCCACTCAGCACGGCCTCGAATCCACTGTTTTGCAAATGAAAGAAGGCCTCCCTCATATTTACCGCCTGGGTTCCATCACCCCCGAAGACATTGAACGAGTGCTGGGCGTAAAACCCATTTTAGAAACGCATTCCAAAAATTCACCAGGCACTCATTTCAAGCACTATGCCCCTGAGACACAGCTCGAAATTCTCGAACCTGAAGCCCTCTTAAAAGCCGCCACCTCAGCGGGTCCTCAAGTCGGAATTCTGGCCACCACGGAACTCCTTGTTCAGCTGCCCAAAGAGTTGCCGCATTACGACCTTGGCTCAGCCTCCGATCTCCTTACTGTAGGTTCTCATCTCTATTCCGGTCTCATCGCTCTCGACGCCCTACAGTTGAATAAAATTTTAGTTCAATCCTTCCCAGAAAAAGGCCTGGGCCTGGCTCTCATGGATAGACTCCGACGCGCCTCAGGCCAGAAGTGGCTTGCCTAAGCCAATAAAAGAGGTAAAATGAAAGCTTCCTTATGGAACCTCTCAAAAACAAAGCGCTGTTCCTCTTCATTGTCCTCATTGCTTTTGTGGATGGACTTCTAGTGGCCGATCATTTTTATCGCACGCAGCCCAGCCTCACCTCAGCCAGTGAACCGGTTCTTTTGGAAGACATTTTCGAGCCCAAAACCAGCGAACCACTCGCCGAACCCGAACCTCAAAAGTTGCCCTTCACCACTCAAGCACCCCTGGGCATGTGGGAGGAACCCTGGGCCGACTACGGTGAAGAAGCCTGTGTATGGATGGCCATGAAGTGGGCAAACGGAGAAGAATTCACTTCCATTTACAACACCGCAGATGAGCTGAACGCCATCGCAGCCTGGGAAGAACAAGCCTTTGGCAGCTCTAAACTCACAGACATTCCTCAAGTTTTACAGATTGTTGTGAACCATTTCGGTCACAGCAAAGCCTATCTTTCGGGGGACCTCACCGAAGAGGGGCTTCGTGCCTTCCTCAGCGACGGAGCAATCCTCATCCTTCCTGTGAATGGACAAATTTTACAGAACCCCAATTACAGTGATCCTGCACCAGAACATCACATGATTGTACTCTATGCGGCCACTGAAACGGGCTTTTTAGCCAACGATCCTGGCACCCGCCGTGGGGAAGGCGTAGAATACGACACGCAAAAAATCCTAGACAGCGTCCAGGATTTAGAAGGTGAACGAATCATGCTCGTGATCGAACGCTGACTATTTTTCAGCTTTCTTCTTCGCAACAACAGTGGCCACGCTGCGGGCAAGCAAAGATTTTCGTCGAGCCGCCGTATTTTTTTGAAGCACATTCTTCTTCGTTGCGAGGTCGATTTGCTTGTAAGCCGTGCTCATCATTTTTTCAGCTTCTGCCTTGTCGCCTGCTTTAACGGCATCCATAACAGAACGCATGGACTTACGAACGGCGGTGCGCACATTGTAATTGCGAGCTTGGCGAACCAAAGATTGTTTTGCACGCTTCTTAGCTGACTTGATGATAGGCATCTTTCCTTGAGATTTAAAAAATTGCCCGTAAAATATAGGGGCTAAACCTGATCTTGTCAAAGGAAAAAGCACTTTTCTTATGCTAAACCTGAAGTACCCCCTTATTTTGGCCTCTCAAAGCCCCCGTCGTAAGGAGCTTTTAAACCTTATAAATCTCTCTTTTGAAGTGGACATTCCACACGAATTTGAAGAATTCACTGCCGCCCAAATCCCAGATCCTCAAGAGCTGGTCAAAGCCAATGCCGCTGGCAAGGTTCAGGAGGTGAGGACTCGCCATCCCGCAGCCGTGATCTTAGGAGTGGACACCGTGGTCGCCCTCGATGGACAAATCCTCGGAAAGCCTGCAAACCCTGAAGAAGCAGTGAAAATGCTCCAAAAACTCCAAGGGAAAACACACACCGTTTGGACAGGGGTGCAACTTCTCGACACCACCACCGGCAAGAAACTCAGTTTCGAAGAACAAACAGAAGTGGATTTTCTCCCTATGAGCGACGAGGTCATCCGCGCTTACGTAAAAACAGGTGAGCCCATGGACAAGGCCGGTGCCTACGCCATTCAAGGTTTGGGTAGCGTTCACATTCGCGGAATTCGCGGTGATTTTTTCACGGTTGTAGGATTGCCTCTCGCCAAGGTTTACGCCGCCTTGCGTGAACTGCAAATCTGAACTAAACTGAAGCCATCTTAACTCCACGCAATGGAAAAAAAAGCAGGTAAAATTGCCCTCGGACTCGGGCTTTTAACAGGAGCCATCACGGGTCTTCTTTTCGCTCCCGATGAAGGGAAAAACATTCGTAAAAAAATCGCAAAAGGAGACACGAAGGGACTTTTGCAAGACCTCGAAAACATGGGGAATGAAATGAAAGAAATGGCTTCCCACCTTGCTAAAAATCCAAGCATCCACCATGCGCTTGAAAAAGGGAAAAATATGGCTGCCGAAGCTGCAAATCTGCGTCGTGAAGAGCTCGATGCCATGCTCAAAAAAGCCAACAAAAAGGCCGATGCCTTCAAAAAAACGGTCGCTACTTTTGTTAATGAGCAAAAAGCCATGCTGGAAGACAAAATGGACAAGACTCCCAAGGCTAAATCCAGCAAAAAATCTTCCAAAAAGGCCGTTGCTAAAAAGCCCAGTAAAAAAGGAGGAGCAAAGAAAAAGAAGTAGAGGCCACTCAAAAAAGACCAGAGTGAGTTTTAAAGGCCAAATCATCCTAAGCGTTTTGTCGTATTTTTATAAATCACAGAACGATGAGCAATCACAAGCACTTTTACAAAAAAATCTTCAATCCTAAAAATCACCCGATAATCTCCCACTCTCAGTTTTCGATACCCTTTCAAAGACTTCCTTAAAGGCTTGCCAAATTTTTCAGGCTCCACAGTGAGTTTTTTCTCAATAGCAGCTTTGATAACCCCTCGAATTTCCGAGGAAAGTTTAGGAATGTCCACCTGAGCCACTTCTTCAGCATACTGAACAAGAAAACTCATGCCCAAGCATCTTTATGAGATACAAAACGAGCATTTTTATAGTCTCTTTCAGCTGCAATTTTATCCCAAACAGCATCTTCATCCATCTCAAGGGCCAGTTGAATGAGATGGGCAGCTTTAGTGGAAGAAGGAACTCCATCACGACGAGCAATTTGTGTGAGAGCAGCCTCCACTTCATCCGGTAAACTCACCATGCGGCGTTTTTTTAAAGTGCTCATAGGTAAAAACAAAGACTCATTAAGTGTAACACTTGTGTTGCACTAAAAGCAAGCATCAGAGACTCTCCCTCAAACCTCGCATCATTTCCACCCTCTTTCCAATGAGCTCCGCCGTCCCCACATCGCGTCGATGAAACACGGGTCCCGTTACCGCTGCGCAGGCCGCCTCAGCCGCGCGTTCAGCCTCTGCTAAATTCGAGCCCATTCCCACCATCGCAATCGCACGCGAGCCCAGCAAATAGAGCCCATCTTCACGGGAGTCCACAGAGGCGTAATACATTTTCACCCCTTCCGGCATAGGGCCCAGCTCAATCCTCACATTCTTTATCGCCGCAGTAGGGTAGCCTTCAGGGCACAGATATTTCACCACCGTTGCTTTTTTTTCAAATTCCACAGTGAGCGAATCCAAAGTGCCTTCCAAAATCGCCTCACACACAGTCACAAAATCCGACTGAAGCAGCGGCAGCACATTCATCACCTCGGGGTCACCGAAACGCGCATTGTACTCAATGAGACGCACGCCGTCTTTCACCGCCATAAAGCCTCCGTACATGATGCCCTTAAATTCCGCACCGCACTCTTGCTTCAATGCCGCAGCCACCTTCACCGTGATCTCATGTGCTGCCGCTAAATCCGCTTCTGTCAAAAAGGGAAGGGAGCCATTCGCATCGCCATAAGTGCCCATTCCACCGGTGTTCGGACCCGTGTCCCCTTCGAAGGCGCGTTTGTGATCTTGCACCGCCGGCATGTCCACCACATGAGTGCCATCACAAAAACTCATGAGTGAAAACTCAACTCCCACAAATTTTTCTTCCACCACAACGCGTCCAAATTTTTCAATGGAAGCCTGAGCAAAAGCCACTCCCTCATCGAAAGTCTTCAAATGTTCACCGGACACCTGCACCCCTTTTCCACCCAAGAGACCATCGGCTTTCACCACATATTCACCGCCGAGTTCCGCCATCCACTCTTTGAGGCCCTCCACCGCAAAAAAAACTTTGTAACGAGGGTTGCCAAGGATGCCATATTTTTCCACTAAATCGCGCGTGAAGGATTTGGAACTTTCCAGGCGAGCCAAGCTTTTCAAAGGAGCCACACTGCGAATGCCGAGTTCTAAAAGCACATCGGCAGCGCCCGCACCAATGGGATCATCGGGACCCACGAAAGCAAAGTCCGGTTTGAAACTCATCGCAAAGGTTTTCAATGCTTCAAAATCCAGCAAACTGTCCGCAAGATGATACTCACTCGCAAGCTCTTTAATCCCTGGATTCACCGCCGTCGCAAACACGCCCAGTTCCACTTCTTGTGGGCTGCGCTTCAAAGTTTCTGCAATGCAATGTTCACGAGCCCCATTTCCAACAAGAAGGATTTTTTTCATGAGCAACGGAGTTTAAATCAAAGGCACTTGCGCTTCCATTTCCACTTGCGCACACGAACGACTTTCTTCCGCCGCACGCAACACTTCTTCCGTCACATCTGGAGTGGGGTATTTTCCATCGAAACACGCCATGCAAAAACGCTCAATTTTTGGATTTCCTTCACGCACCGCTTCTGCCAAATCTTCTAAATTTTGATAAAAAACCCGATCCGCTCCAATGGCCTTTGAAATTTCATCTTCAGTCAATTCATTGGCCACAAATTCTTTACGACTGGGCATATCCACTCCATACACACAAGGATTATGCAGAGGCGCTGCTGCAGAAGCAAAATAAACCTTTTTAGCCCCCATATCTCGAACCATTTGCACAATCTTTTTAGATGTGTTTCCACGCACAATGGAGTCATCCACCAGCAGCACATTCTTGCCCTCAATTTCGAGCCGAATCGGATTCAACTTTCGACGAATATTGCTTTGACGCATACTCTGTCCTGGCATAATAAAAGTGCGCCCCACATAACGATTTTTTACCAATCCTTCGCGGTACTTCACGCCCAGTTCATAGGCAAGAGGCACAGCGGAGTGACGAGAAGTGGAGGGCACCGGAATCACCACATCGATATCCATATTCGCAGCCTTGATTTTATGCGCCAATTTTTCACCCATGCGCAAACGTGCCTTGTACACCGAAATATCATCAATCATGCTGTCGGGACGGGCAAAATAAACATATTCAAAAATACACGGGGTATAGACAGGTTTTTCGGCACAAATTTTACTAGTCATTTGTCCTTTGGTGTCCACAAAAATGACTTCCCCCGGTTTCACGTCGCGAATCACATTAAAGCCGAGCACATCGAGCGCCACGCTTTCAGAAGCAAAGATGGTGTCGGTGTACAAATCATCCTGGCGCTGCCCCATAATGAGCGGACGAATGGCATTGGGGTCACGGAACGCCATCATGCCCCTGCCGGCGATCATCACAATGCAGGCATAGGCCCCCTTCACGCGTTTATAAACCTGTTCCATGGCCTTAAAGCACACCTCTGGCGTGAGCCCTGAAACGCCCAGTGCTTCAATTTCATGCGCTAAAATATTGAGCAAAACTTCCGAGTCCGACTCCGTATTGAGATGCCGATGATCGGTGTCCAAAACTTCGCGTTTGAGTTGAGCCGTGTTCGTCAAATTTCCATTGTGAATCAGCGCAAGTCCAAACGGTGCGTTCACATAAAAAGGCTGTGCCTCCGCAGGATTGTAAGTGCCAGCCGTGGGGTAACGCACATGGGCCATTCCCGTATTTCCACGCAATACCTCCATGTCCTTTTGCTTAAAAACCTCAGACGCAAGTCCGTCCGCTTTTTTCATGTGGATGTGATGTCCCTCCATCGTCACCATTCCCGCTGCATCTTGCCCGCGATGTTGAAGCATCATGAGTCCGTCGTAAAGTTCATTGGCGACAGGCTGATTGGAATGAATTCCGACGATTCCACACATAGGGGAGGCCCGTTGGGCTATTTAAAAGCGATCAAAGAGTAACTTGTTTGCGTGCCGCTGTCACGGTATTCATCAGCAAGCAGGCTACGGTCATGGGCCCCACGCCTCCAGGAACAGGAGTGATCATAGAGACCTTGGGTTCCACAGTTTCAAAATCCACATCTCCACACAGTTTTCCGTCTTCCGTGCGATGCATGCCCACGTCGATCACAATGGCTCCTTCTTTCACCATGTCGGCTTTCACAAAACGAGGCTTGCCCACGGCAGCGACGAGCAAATCCGCCTCACGAGTGAATTTTTCTAAATCTTTGGTTTTACTGTGGCAAATCGTCACGGTGGCGTCGCGGTTCAAAAGCATCACTCCCATGGGTTTGCCCACAATATTGCTGCGTCCAATCACTACGATGTTCATGCCGGATACATCGATCTTATAAAACTCCAAAATCTTGGTGATTCCCTTGGGTGTGCAAGGTGCCATGTTTTCAAATTCAGCGCTCAAAAACATTTTGCCCACATTATAGGCTTGGAATCCATCCACATCTTTCACGGGATCAATGGCTTTGATGATTTTTGAAACCTCCAAATGCTTGGGAATCGGCAATTGCAAAATCATGCCATGCACTTCAGGATCATGATTGAGTCGCTCAATTTCAGCGATAAGCGCATCTTGGCTGATGCTTGCAGGCAATTCCAATTTTTCACTGAGCATGCCCACTTTTTCACACGCTTCTTGCTTTTTGCGAACATAGACTTGGCTCGCAGCATTTTCACCCACAAAAATCACCACAAGTTTTGGGAAAACACCCTTCTGCTTCAGTTCCTCCACGTCGCGTTGCACTTCAGCGAGCAGAGAATCAGAAACCGCGCGTCCATCCAGGATTTGTGCCATTGGCTTTTGAGATTCGGGCCTCCATTCTAGCGGCTTAGACGACTAAGATGCAACTTCTCTTCAACAAGCCCCCACAAGCGTTGGGCAACTTCTTCAATACTTCCTTCTACGGGAACTTTCAGCCAGCCATATTTTTGGCCCAGTTCCAGATGAATTTGACGAGAGCGTTCCATGAAATCAGGGTTGCTTTCGTGGATGTGCGCCTTTTCGGCAGCATGCCCAAAACGTTCCCCATCGAGTAAAATGGCCAAATCTTCTTTTATGAGCCCTGCATTCAAAGCCTCCAGCCATTCTACTTTTGCACCTTTCACCGTGCCCCAGGCCAATCCCGTTCCCGTATAATCCTCTGCTACTACTATTTTTCCCTCCGCCAGCCAAGCCTGCAAAGTGGGTTGAAACTGATAGCGATTCAAGGTGAACCACATCTGTAACTCCTCCTCAGTGATGGTTTGAGCAGCTCCACTCCTCAAAAACTCATTTAAATAAGGTCCGGTGGGTTCTACGTCATAAACTGGATATTTCACATAAACCGCATCTCGTCCGGCAGCTTTCAATCGATCCACCAGCAACTTTGCTTGAGTGGTTTTCCCTATATTGTTGATGCCGTACAAAGTGATGAGCATACAATGATTATTGCTTTTCCATTATGACGAGGTCCCATGGTAACACGAAATCATTCTTTGTGAGAGGGTAGGAGTTCTCCGTAGGCGCAAGGATGATACCGGGCCCTATATCCAAACGGGGGTAAGCTTCTCTAAAAGCTTGAATGCCACGTGCATCGGAGCGTTTTGGGTGGCTGTCGGCCTTGATTTCAATGGGAAAGTAACGACCATCTTTTTCTAAAATGAGATCGACTTCGGATCCGGAATGGAGCCGCCAATGATACAATTTAGGGGATGTACTCATGGCGCTGCATTGCTTGTGAAGCTCCATCACCACAGCAGTTTCAAAAAGTGCCCCTAAAAGAGGATGGCTTGCAATGCTTTGAGGTGAAGAAATGGCCTGCAGGGCACAGACGAGTCCCGTATCTACGCAGTAGCCCTTAGGTTTTCGACTCAATCTTTTGATTAGATTTCCAGAAAAAGCAGGTATCTCAAACCACTGAAAACTAGCTTTAAGCAAGTCCAAATAATGTCTGGCAGTTTGAGGAGAAAGACCAAATTCTCGGCCCATCTGCGAATAGTTCACTTCTTGTGCGCTAAGTGCAGCGCTTAAAGCAACAAATCGATTGAAAAGTTGAAGATTGGATATATCCGCCATCAAGCGAACGTCACGTTCGATGTAGCTACGAATGTAAGATTGATAATAATCTGGAACCGTTTCTAGTGGAATCACTTGAGCTTCTGGGTAGAACCCCCTCCACAACTGTTCATAGAGTGTAGTTTTTTGTAGCGGGCGACTGTGTTTTGCTCTTAAAAAGGCTTCTGGATCTTTCAAGAAAGTGTCTAGCCATGGAGAAAAATCATCGTTGATTTCGTAAAAAGAAAAAGGAGGCAAATCCAAAAAAACAGCTCGTCCAGCTAGACTTTCAGAAATAGATTTCATGACACCCCACTGTTGAGAGCCAGTGATGATGTATTGACCTGGTTTACGATTCTTATCGACCCGGCGTTTAATCACAGCTAAAAGATCAGGGGCATATTGAATCTCATCTAAAATGAGTGGAGTGGGATGGTGGTCCAAAAAAAGCTCAGGATCCTGGCGAGCATTGCCAATATCAATCACAGGGTCAAAGACAATATAATCAAAGCCTGCGCCAAACTCATGATTGAGCAAGGTGCTTTTTCCCACTTGTCGCGCGCCTGAAAGAACCACCACCGGGAAGGTTTCTACTAAAAACTTCAGTCTATCTGTGATCAATCGGCGTCTGTACATACTCGAATTTTAACAGTCAGACTGTTAAATATCAAGCCAAAACTAGTCCGTACTCCCAAATCCACCCCGGCTTTCTTCACGAATACTGTCCACTTCCAACCAGTCAAACTTGTCCACTCGTACAAAGACCCCCTGAGCAATCTTTTCGCCGCGTTCCACGGTCACCGGAGCATCCGAAAAATTATAAACCTGGATTTTAAGTTCATCTTGGGGGCCGCAATAATCTCGATCAATCACCCCAAAACCATGCGGAGGAGTGAGGCCCTTCTTTTTAGGTGTGCTGCTGCGAGAAGCCACCGCCAGCATATAACCTTTAGGCACTTCTACGATCACGTTCCCCGGCACCAACTCGATTTTCCCAGGTTCTATCACCACCGTTTCCCGCGCCACCAAATCAAATCCCACACTGCCCTCGGTGGCATAAGTGGGAAGGGGAAGGCTTTTGTCGATGCGTTGGATGCGGATTTGCATGACGCAACTTTAGCATGAAGTCATCAACACTAGTCAATTGACTAAAGTAGGAAAAGATTTATAATAAAAGCATGAATCAGCTCTTACGAATAGGATTACTAGCCGCCACGACAATGACATCTGGGAGTCTGAAAGAAAGGACTCCAGCTCAAGTTGATTCTATCCATCAAGAGAATCGTAGAGAAGGGGAAGGCACCATCCCAAATTGGGTGAATGACTACCAAAAATTACTCGAGCAAGCCGTCAAACAAGAAAAAGTCAGCTCAGCAGAAGCTCCCCAAACTGAAGACGTTGATCAAGAGATCAACTTAACATTGGAACGCAATCAACGTACCAACACAGAAGAACAATTTTGGACAACAGCTTCAAAACTGGAGGAACAATTGAATCGAAAAAATTTACGCTTTGCTTTAGAAAGTGATTTTGCTCAACCTGAAAAAGGAACTCTAGTACTGAGAGATGGCGAATGGATGTATAAGCTCAGTTTACCAAATAAGGGACAGGTCAATTTAGCTTATCAATACAATGTTCTTTTTGAAGAATTTGAATGGAAAAATGGGGAATTTGAACGCAGGGATGAAAAAGTAATTCAGTCCAATTTAATAAACTTACTGGTAGAAAAAATTGCAAACGAATTTATTCAAGCCAATCCCATAAAGCCTGAAGGAGCTGTTCAAGAATAAAGAGCCCCTTTCGGAGCTCTTTGAGGGAAGCACATTCAGGCCGCATTGCGGCTTTTTATAAACTGCTGAGGGTTTCGTTCACCGTTACCTTCACAGCAGGTCCCATAGACGCACAAAGGGTGATGGTGTTGATGAAGTTTCCCTTCACGGCAGCCGGTTTCTTTTCATTCACAGCCTTGAGATAGCTAGCGATGTTTTCTTCGAGTTGTTTGGCTCCGAAAGAAGCTTTTCCCACTACATTGTGCAGATTTCCTTGCTTGTCATTGCGGAATTCCACCTGTCCTTTGATGAGATCGGCAATCACTCCGGTCACATTGGGAGTAACGGTTCCAGATTTAGGATTGGGCATGAGTCCTGCCTGACCGAGTTGGCGAGCCACCTTGGCAAGGTTCTTCATCATATCGGGAGTGGCCACAGCAACATCAAAGTCGAGCCATCCTTTCTCAATCTTTTCAACGAGTTCATTGGCACCGGCTTCAATCGCTCCTGCTTCCTTGGCTTCCTTAACCTTGTCTTCGGTCACGAAAGCCACCACACGCACCTTTTTACCGGTTCCATGAGGCAAAGCCACTGTAGAACGGATCATTTGTTCCGCTTGAGTGGGATCGATCCCCAGGTTCAAATGGATCTCGATTGAAGAATCAAACTTGGTGCTTGCGGTTTCTTTAACCAGCGCAGCCGCTTCATTAAGAGGATAAAGCTTTCCAGCTTCGATCTTTCCAAGCGCGGCTTGGTACTTTTTACCGTGAGACATACTAGAGGGGTTATGGGGTGCGAACGATCTTGCGATCTCCCCCGTGAATTATTAGATTACCACTCAACCTTAACTCCCATGCTGCGAGCGGTTCCAGCCATGATTTTCATAGCGGCTTCCACATCATTGGCATTGAGGTCTTCCATCTTTTCTTTAGCAATTTCTTCGAGTTGAGCGCGAGTGATGGTTCCAACCTTATCCTTGTGAGGAACAGCAGAACCCTTCTCGAGATTGATGGCTTTTTTGATCAAAATCGCAGCCGGAGCCTTCTTCATGATGAAGCTGAAGCTTCGATCTTCATAAATCGTGATGATACAAGGAACAATTGTGTCCCCGAGAGGTCGGGTTTTTTCATTGAATTCCTGGCAAAAACCTTGCAAATTCACTCCGTGTGGACCGAGAGCGGTTCCGACTGGAGGTGCTGGGTTTGCCTTTCCTGCAGGGATTTGCAGTTTGACAATCGCGTTGATCTTTTTAGGAGCCATAGTCGTTTTAAAGCCTGCAAACTCTACTGAAGACTCTTTAGGATGTCAAATAGTTTTTTCATCTTTTCATGTTCCGTTTGTGCGTACTCAAAACCATAAATGCGCTTCCCATACAAAGCGACCATGTGCACGGTCTTCACTTTACTCTTATGATTGAAGTAAAACGAAGCATCTCCATACATGTTGACTTCATTCACGGTTCCCAGGTCGGGAAGAGCTTTAGCGGCTTCGCGCAAAGTCAAATAAGCCTGAAAAGATCCGGTATCGGTCGGATAAACGATTTCATAAAAACTGCCCACATAGCGTTCTCCATCAAAAAAATTGAGTTGTGAAAGCTGGGACTGACTGGCATCGCTGAAGGGAATAATCTGAAAAATCAAGCCTGAAAAAAGAGCTTCTTTCACCACTGGAAGCGTAAAGCCCGCCTGGGTGAGCAAATCTCCAGTGATCCATGAAGGACTTTTTTCTTCTTGCAGTTCCACTTCTTCCTCCACAGGTTCCGTGTCCAGTGGCTCGGGGATTTCTTCCACGGTTTGATTCTCTTCCACCGCAGGGTCTTCACCCAAATAATCATGAAAAAGCACATCCACCGTCGCCAGCACCACGACTAGGGAAAGAAGCAGAGAAAATACGGTGAATTTTTGCATAGAACGAGGTGAGAAGCTTATTTCTTCTTAACCTGATCAAAGTCGAGTTCCACAGGCGTTTCACGTCCGAAAATCGTGATCATCACTTTCACTTTACCCTTTTCATCATCAATGGTGTTGACCACTCCTTCATAACCTGCAAAAGGTCCATCCAAAACCATGACCAAATCGGTCTTGGAAAGGCTAATTTTAAACTTGGGAGCATTGTCATCTTCCAAATAACGAGAAATCACACCAAACTCTTCGGCAGAAACAGGAACAGGGATGGTTCCGCTGCCCACAAAGCCGGTCACGTTGGGAGTGTTACGAACCACATACCAAGATTCGTCATCCACCATCATATCCACCAGTACATAACCAGGGAAAAGGCGTTTTTTTTCAGTTTTCGGCTTTCCTTTTTTCACTACAATTTGAGTTTCTTTAGGCACAATCACATCAAAAATCTTATCTTGCATGTTCATGGATTCGATACGCTGCAAAAGCGCCTCTCGAACCGCATCTTCATACCCGCTATAAGTATGGATGACATACCAGTGACGACCGGTGTTTTTAGCCTGTTTAGCCATAAAAAATTAGGAAGAAAATTGTTCAAGAACCCATTGATAAAGAGCGCTGAGACCGAAGTCGTAAGCGCCGAGCACAAGGGCGAAAAGAAGGGAAACGGCCACTACGATGCCCGTAAGGAGAGCGGCTTGTTCTTTGGTGGGCCAGGTGACCTTGCCAAATTCCTCAAAAGCTCCGACAAAGTAAGCCACAATGGGGTTCTTTGATTCGGAAGCGGATTTTTTTGCGTCCATAGTAACGTGAGTTATGCCAAAAAAGCCTTGGGGCTTCATGACAAGTTCCATTAAACAGCAAATGGAGCATAAAAAGCAAGTGCTTTCTTTCCTGTTTTGTGCTAAAATAATAAGAATAAATAAACGTATGGCCTTCAAAATAGGTAAAAAACACCTTTGCAGCTTCTTGCTTTCGGTCGTGCTCGCCCTAGTCTTGAACCTTACGCTGGGGGCCCTGCCCACCGCTTTTGCCAGCAGCTTTCTGCCTCTTCCTGGCACCGAAGGTTTGAACATTGCCACGCCTGAAGGAAACACGGCCATAGAAAAACTGGAAAACTTTTTAGGCCCCTTCGCTCGCAATTTGCGCATCATTTTAGGGGGACTCGCCGTACTTTTCATTGTAGTTTCAGGGTTCACAATGGTGGTTTCCGGCGACAACGAAGAAACTGCAAAAACGCAAAGAAAATCCATTGTTTACGGCTGCATCGGCCTCATGATGATCAGCATTGCCGGGCCCATCGCAGAGGTTTTTGACTACCGACAGGGCAATTTCATCAGCGATCCCTCGGACTTCACGGAGCGGGTCCGAATTTTTGACAATGTCACTCAACTCATCATCACTTTCCTCAAATATCTTTTAGGAGGACTCGCCACGCTCATGGCCGTTCGGGCGGGAGCCATGCTCGTGATGTCAGGGGACAATGACGACGACGTGAGTAAGGCAAAAAAACAACTCACGCTCAGTCTAGCGGGTTTGATGCTCATTTTCGTTTCCAATTTGGTGATCCGTCGTATTTTCTATGTTGCCACTTACAGCACCAATGCCGAAGCCACCATCGTGCAACTGGACCAAAACGAATTCATTCGCCAACTCGTGGCTGTCACCAATTTGATGATCAGTTTCTTAGGCCCCATCATGATGCTGGGCATTGTGATTGGAGGCTTCCTTTACGTGACTTCTCAAGGGGAAGAAGAAAAGACGGGTCTCGCCAAAAAAATCATCACCAATTCCATCATTGGAATCGTCATTATTTATGGAGCTTTTGCCCTTGTTTCAACTCTTATTGCAGGTCAATTCTAATTCATGAAAAAAATCCTCTTCACTTTCGCCCTCGCTGTGCTCGCCTCCACCGCACCCCATGTGGCAGCCACGAGCATTCAATTCCAAGAAATTTTGGATGATTTTCAAGAAGACGTAGCCAGCGAAAGTCAAGATGTGCAAGAAGGAGCAGAAGGCATCACCTTGCCCAATTTCAGTGAAGATGCTGAGGAAGGGGCCGACATCATTGTGTTGACCATCCGCCGTTTTTTGGACTTTTTTAAACTGATTGTGGCTCCTTTTGCCGTGCTGTTCGCCGTCATCATGGGGGTACGCATGGTCTCTGCAGGTCAAGAAAATGAAGAAGTGGCAGGACAAGCAAAAAATTTCATCCGCTACGCCTTGGAAGGTCTCATCATTATTTTTATGTCCGATTCCATTGTGAATGTGATGTTTGGCGCCGAAGGAGAAGTCTTCAGAGAAGGACAAGCGGGAGTGCAAGAGTTTGCAACGCGCAGCAGCAATCTTTTTAAAGGGATTTATACTTTGGTTCAAACCGTCATCGCCTCCATTGCCGTCTTTGTACTGGTCATGGCCGGGATGCGTTACGTGGTGGGTTCCACCAGTGACGACCAAATCGGTAAAGCCAAAAATCAGATCAAATGGGCCTTTGTGGGTCTTTTTGTGATTGGGATTTCTGAATTTGTGGTCAAAGATATCCTCTTTGAAAACTATGGACAAACTCTGGGAATCGAATCCGCCAAAGAACTCTTTGTGGATCTCACCAATTTTGTTTCAGGCACTTTGGGAACCTTGGCTTTCGTCATGCTCATTTACGCAGGTTTTTTATACCTCACCGCTTCTCAAAACGAGGACAATGCCGCTAAAGCCAAGAAGATCATTTTTGCCGCTTTGATTGGAATTGTGATCGCCATTTCGGCCTTTGCCATCACAAACACCTTTGTGGAGCTTGATGCTTCCCGATAACTCTCTATAATACTATGGAAAGAATCCTCGCCATGACTTTAAAACCTCGTACCTTTCTCGCGACCCTGCTCCTCTTGAGCGGTCTCCTAACGGCCGTTCCGGTGGCTCAAGCCATCAGCGTTCCCATTGGGGATCAAGACTTGGAACAAGGGGATTTACAACCTGAAGATTGTGCCAATTTGGATGAAAGCTTAGCGGGTGCATTTGGCTGTGACACCAGCGATACCGTCACCGATTTTGTGGACTTCACCGGGGAATTGGAAGGACCCGATGCCGCCGGTTACGACGAAGCTCTCACCGAAAACACCAATGCGCGCGATTTCATTCAATCCGTCGTCAACTTTGCACTTTCTTTTGTGGGACTGATTTGTGTGGTCACCGTCATTTACGGAGGTCTCTTGTATGTGACCAGCCGTGGGGACGAAGAGCAAACCTCCAAAGCCAAAAAAGCCATCACTTATTCAGTGATTGGAATTGTGATCATCATGGGGTCCTTTGCCTTTGTGAACACCATTTTGCAGGTGGGCGGCGGGGGAAGCACAGGAGACGGCAACGGCACGGCTTTGAATGGAGAGACCATCAATGAATCGGGCGCCGCCTTCGACGTGAAAGACGTGCTCGACGAAATCGAACAAATCACCGAAGAATATGTGGAAGCCTATCAAACCTTGCTCGCAGTGAATAAAGAAGTGTCCTCGATGCAAGCCTTAGAAATGCCCGTAGTGGTGGAAGTGACAGAAAGGGAAAGAAGTTTAGGAGGAGTGATCGACTTCACCACCGAATATTTTACCGGTGAAGACGACGATTTCGCCGACACCTATACGGTTTTGGAAGAAGCGAGAGTGGATGCTTACACCACCAGCCTCGCTCGTGCCGCTCAAAACATCATGTCCGAAACCGATGCCCTGAGTGACACTTATGAAGACGCTTATCAATTGTATCAATATTTGCAATACGGCAGCCGAAATTTTGTGGCAGACGGTGACCCTGAGGCAGAGGCGTGTAACACGCTGAGTTTCAACGTTCGCGATAGAGAAGTGAATGGGAATTTGGGCTGGACCCGAACCGATGCCGAGGTGCAAGTGGTGGATCCTTACATTTGCAACTACATTGCCGCCATTTTGCAAAGCGCGGAATCCGACTACTTAGAAGTGATTGGAGATTCAGGTGTGGGGCTCATCGGTCGCTTTGAAGAATTGAAAGCGCTTTTCGACGTCAGTGAAAATGCAAGCGGTTCCAATCTCACCGGCATTGTGATGGCTTTGTCCAACGCACAAACCGCTTTGACCAATGCAAAAACCGTGATCAGCAACAGCACTATTCAAGAGATCCAATACGCTATGAACGAGCTTTATGAATTGGTGAAAAATGTCGAATTCGTTCAAGTGAGACTCACCGCTACGGTGGTGGAGGGCAATGCGCCTTTGTTGGTGCGTTTTGATATTTTGGGTACGGAAGATCCCAGCGGAAACACAGTGGAAGATGCTCAAATTCAATGGGATTTGGATGGAAATGGAGTTTATGACGAAGCCGCAGTGGGTGAAGATTTAGGCGCAGATTCCATCAGTTACATTTTTGATCAAGCAGGCACTTATAGAGTCAAAGTACGGGTGCTCAGTTCAGAACCCGACATTGCAGCAGGAGTTTCCACAGTGAGCATTCGAGTGCAGCCCGCAAAATCCCTCATCGTCATCAACGCCACAGTCGGTTCCAATGGCCCTCAAGCCATCGCCAACTTCATTCAGTCGCCAGCCATCAATAAGCCCAAGTTCAAAGTCACGGCCTCGGAAGCCTCCTCAGAAGCAGGGATTTTATTCGACGCCTCAGAAAGCACTGATGGAGAAGGAAACGTGTCTGGAATTCGCTATTATGAATGGGACTTTGGGGACAATGAAACAGAAGCCGGCAATTTTGAGCAAGCGGCCACCATTCGTCATTTCTATGCTCAAGAAGGAGTCTATGACGTGTCGCTGACCGTCACCGATCAAGATGGCGTGAAAGACAGCAAATACTTTAAACTTTACGTTGCCACCCCTGCAGCTCGCATCAATGCGTCTCCGGCCCTGGGCATCGCAGGCACGACCTTCACCTTAGATGGATCTTCCTCCACCGCGGATGTCGGTTCGATTCGAAACTATCAATGGTCAGTGAGCAAGCAAGGAGGCGCCGCCATAAACCTTTCTCAAAACACCGGAAGCAGCATTCAAGTCACTTTAAACGAGCCTGGAATTTATGATGTGAACCTGAACGTATCCGACACTTCCTCTAAATCGGATGCAGCCACCGCCTTCGTGGTGGTGGAATCTCAAGCTCCTGTGGTGACTTACACCTATGAAATTGAAAATGAAAATCAGCCCTCCATTGTCACTTTCGACGCTCGAAACAGTTACGATCCCGACCCCAACGACCGCTTGGAATTTTCTTGGGATTTCGGCGGCTTTGAAGGGGAGGATTACATCATTCTAGAAGAATCGGAAGATCAATCGGAAGTCACCGTTCAATTCTTAGACACCGGGGCTTACACCGTGCTGCTCACGGGTCACGATCAACACCCGCAGGCCATTCAAAAAAGCGACACAGCCACCGCCACCATTCAGGTGAATTCTATTTTGGATGTCGACCTCACAGTGAGCGGAGATGAAGCGCGGCATTTGAACCAAGATGGAGAAGCCGAAGTGGAATTCACTGCAGAAAGTGAATTCGGCTCCGCCTTTCAAATTGAATATGGAGACGGGGAAGTGGATTTTACCGACACACTCACCAATGGAAGAGCCATTTTCACTCATACTTACAAGCAAGCGGGGGTCTTTTATGTGAAACTCACCACCTACGATGACTCCGAACAGGAAGAAACCAACACCGACACTGTTCGTGTCTACATTGGCTCGGGCAACGCCCCCATTGCCGTGATTGGAATTGGAGCCGAAAACACCGACATCGGTACAGGGCCCAGTTTTGTGGGCAGCGTGAAAACAACCTTCACCTTCTCTGCAAGCAATTCTGTGAATGTGGACGGCAGCAATCAAAACCTAACTTACAGTTGGAATTTTGGAGATGGCAGCACGGCGAATCAAGCGACCGTTACCCATAAATTTACAGAAAAAGCCACCTACAACGTCACCCTCACTGTGAAAGATAAAAACGACCCCAGCATCAGTGATGAAGCCGTGGTTCCCATTCAAATTCAAGGCATTGAGCCCAAAATCCAAAGCATTTCAGTGGTTCCCGTAAGCACCACCGAACTCACCACACCCCTCAAGGTCAACGTCTCGGTTACTGCTTCTGATGACGATGGAAAAATCACTTACATAAGAGGCTGGTATTACGACTTGGACGATTCCGCCACTCCACTCGGAACCGTGATTTCAGAATCCGGAAACTTCACTCTCACGCTCAACACCAACGGAGAAGAAGGTGAAAATAAAGAATACGGTTTTGCCGTGGAAGTCACCGACAACGACAACCAAACAGTGTCCAGTTTTGATCAACTCGATCCCGCAGACATCCCCACGCTTTCTGTCATCAACGGGCCCAACGACAGTCCCGTAGCCTCTTTTTCAGTGGATAAATCTTCTCGTTACGTGGGGGAAGAAGTCACCTTTTCAAGCCTTTCTTACGACCCCGATGGAGAAATCGTGACCTACTGGTGGGACATTGAAGGCGATGGATTTTACAACAATGAGCCGACCCAAGTCAGCTCCTACACTTATGAATTTTCTCAAGTGCACAGTGAAGGCATCCCCGTGCGCTTAAAAGTGGAAGACAGTGCGGGCGCTACGGCTGAATCCGAACCCGTGATGATTTATGTGGACTCTTTGGCAGAAGATCCTGATGCCAAGTTTTTAACCGACATCGATGGCACTTATGTTCAGTTCCGTAACAATTCTTTTGTCGACAGTGAAAACGGCGCAGAACTCGCCGGCACGTATTGGGATTTTGACCTGCAAAACGACAGCGATGGCAATGGAGTCAAAGACGACGACTTCGATTCTTTTGAAGAAAATCCCACATACAATTACGAAGAATTCGGTGTTTATAAAGTCAAAATGACCGTGGTGGACACCGTTGGACAAAGCGACACCGTGACGCAAGACATTGAAGTCAAAGAAACCGCCGCACCCGTGGCTGCCTTCACCTTCACCGTAGATGAAAAAAACGTTACTTTTAGGAACACCAGCACCGTGGACACCGAACATGGAGTGGACGTGCGCACTTACGCCTGGGATTTCGACACCACTCTAGATTCCAATGGCGATTCAGAAACGGACAATGACACTGATGCAGAATTGAAAAACCCAAGCCACGAATACGCGGATTACGGCACTTATGAAGTGACCCTCACCGTGGTGGATACCTATGGAAAAATCGACACGGTCACTCAAACGGTGGAAATTGAAAATCCCATTCAAGCCTTGAATGCCATCTTAAGCAGCGTGCCTCAAGCCAATTCTTTGTCTCAAATTCTATTGAGGCAAGATGGCCAAGAAGTCAGTTTCTATTTTGGAGCCGAAGGGGGCAGTGAAGACTATCATTTCAGCTTGGATAAAAACATTTTTTACGACAGCAACGCGGATGGAATACGCGACAACGACGAAGATTACAGCTCTTCTTCACCGGGTTCTTGGAAAACTCCTTTCTTCATTTCTTACGGACAAATCGTGACCAAACTCACCGTAACCGACAATGAAACCGGCGACAGAGACATCAGCACCCTTCAAGTGGTCTTTGAAGGACACTTGGGAAGTGCTAATCTGTTCAATGCCACGCCCAAACAAATGGCACTGCTCATCTTGAGCGCCGCACTCACGGCTGCACTTGGAGTGAGCATGGCCTTTCGTTACAAACCTTTACCACGCCGCTAATTATGGATGTCACGCCCAATCCAATTCCAGAAAACAATCCAAATTTGGAAATGAAACCGAGTCCTGAGCCTGTGCCAAATGCTCCGTCACCTTTGCAAAATCCAGCGCCTCTGCAAAATTCCGCCTCTTTGCCCAATCCTGCTCCCAAAAAAACTCTGACTCCCGAAGAAAAAAAAGTCCAGCGCCAGGCCACGTTAAAACGCTTGGCCACGGTTTCAGTCGCCCTTTATGTCTTTCTTTTGTTGTTGATTTTTGCCTGGGGCACCTTCACCGCAGGGGTAGAACTCACGGTTTTTGATTACCTGCCGCTCAGCCAGAACACCTTCAGTGGAGCCTTGATGACTTTGTTTCATATTCTCTTAGGAGCCAGCGTTTTTATTTTGTTCTTCTACAGTTTAGTGGCTCTCCTTAAGTCCATGTTCACCAAAAAAGAAGAGGTGGAAAAAAAGAAAAAAGCGTCTCGAAAAGCATTGCTCGGAGGCTTGACCTTTCTCCTGTTTGCAGCCGCTTGGTTGGCGGGCATTTGGTATTTGGGGCCTCGTTTGGTGCTTACCGATCTTTACGAGTCTCCCATCAAAACCATTCCCACTCAAACGCTGGGTTTGACTTCTCCCGTTGAAATTCGTTTCGATGCCAGTGGAATTCCGGTGGACACCAAGCTTTATAGAATTCTTTCTTACACCTGGGATTTTGGAGATGGAGCCACGGCCAATGGAGTCAGCACTGCACACACTTACACGCAAAAAGCCACTGGAAACGGAATTTACACCGTGCTTCTTTCCGTGCGTTATGCCGATCTGAGCACGGGTGAACAATTTGAAGACACTTTCAAAACCACCGTGGCCATTGCCAATGAAAAGACAGCCGCCTATTTCACGGCCAATCCTGAAGCAGGGGAATTGCCCTTGAAAGTGCATTTCGACGCCACCAGTTCTTATGATCCCGACGGGGAAATTGTGGCCTACGAATGGGATTTCGACAACGACGGAAGTTTTGATGATGGAGAAGGAGAAGAAATCGATCACACCTTCACTCAAGAAGGGGACTACCTCGTGTCTTTGCGCGTCACCGACAACAGTGGTGAATACAACACGGCCAGTCTCACCATTGAAGCGGGAAGCATTGGAGGCTTGCGTGCCGTCATCACCACCAACGTCGCAGAAGGGGAAGCCTACTACTTGGACGAAGAATATAAATTCGATGGCTCTCTTTCACAAATTGGAGAAGGGAAAATCACTCAATACAGCTGGGATTTTGGAGATGGCAGTGTTGCCGTAAAGACGCGTTCCGTCAATCACCGTTTTGAAGCAGTGGGAGTTTATACGGTGGTGCTCACCGTGACCGATCCCGAAGGCAACAGCGATGAAAGCACGCTCGAAGTTCGGGTGGTGGAAGAAGGCTCCGCTCCCGAGGCAAAAATTTCTACGCTTCCAGCTTTAGAAAATAGAGCCGTTACGGGTCCGGTTCCTTTAGAAGTTCGTTTTGATGCCACTGCTTCTTTCGATGAAGAAAACGACATCGTGGACTATGAATGGGATTTCGACAACGATGGAACGGTAGATGACACTGGGGACACCGCTACCCACACGTATCAAGTAGAAGGCTCTTTTGAAGCCCGCCTCATCACCACCGACTCGGTTGGGAATGTGGACGAAGCCCTCGTGCCCATTGAAGTGACAGCTCAAGGACTCATCGCTCGTCTCGAAATCGATCAAAGCAATGGAGAAGTGCCGCTCACCGTTGAATTCGACGCCAGCGCATCGACCTACAAAGAAGGCAACATTGTCTCTTATGAATACGATTTTGGGGATGGAAGTGACAGCTACATTGGAGGCTCCAGCGTCACATATCGTTACAATGCCGTGGGTACTTTCACCGCCAGCGTCACCGTGATCGCGAGCGACGGAAAAAGAGGCAGCACCAGCGTTCAAATTGTCGTTCGTCCTGTGGCTTTGACGGCTTGTTTCACCGTGAACACCGATTCCGGACAAGCACCCCTCTTCGTTTCTGTGGATCCTTCCTGTTCGGAGGGCACCGTGGATTCCTATCATTGGGATTTTGGCGACGGGGAAATCAGTTTTGACCGCAAACCCGAAACCCACACCTATTCCACTCCCGGCACCTACACCATCACTTTAGAAGTGACCAGTGCAGAAGGAATCGTCAGCGTCTTTGAAAATGAAATCACCGTGCGCTAAGTTCGATTGGGGTGGACCAAATTTTCTAAAGCGATGAGCTTCTTGTATTTTTCAGGAACTTTTTTCACAAAAGGGATTTTTTTAGCTTTGGATTCTTTCACCCACTCCGCCACTTCATGATAACCGAGCACGGGCGCCAAGGCTGTGGCCATCGCCGTACTGTTTTCCAAAACGATCTTCATTTGAGATGCGTTGGCCTCAATTCCTTCAATACAATGTTCGCGCAAAATTTGAAAACCCTGTGTCATGATTTCAATGGCATGCAAAAGATCGAACATGATGAGCGGTGTGTACCAATTGAGTTCCAATTGACCGCGCTGTGCAGCCAGCGCAATGGCATGATCCATGGCCATGCTTTGCACGCAGATCATGCTCACACATTCTAAAACCGAAGGATTCACTTTTCCTGGCATGATAGAAGACCCAGGCTCCACTTCAGGCAGTTGAATTTCTGCAAAAGCCCCACTGGAGAGCAGGCGTAAATCATCGCTCATGCGTAAAACTTCACTGGCGAGCCCTCGCAAAGCTCCAGAAACAGAAGCAAAAACCGCCATGCTGTTGTTGTTCTCAAAAGGATTCAAAGCTTGAAACTCAATGTCCAAACGTCGACTCAAATTTTTACGCATTTTTTCAGTAAATTTTGGATGAGTGTTGATGCCACTTCCTGTAGCAGTGGCCCCAATGCCGGTGTAGGTCAATTCTTCGGCTGCAAAATCCAAACGCTCCAAAGCATGTTCCAGAGCACTGGCATAGGATTTGAATTCTTGGCCCAGCGTTACGGGCACGGCATCCTGCAAATGAGTGCGGCCCACTTTCAAGATTTTTTCAAATTTCTTTGCTTTCTTTTCCAAAGCTTCAATCAAATCCAAACCACTCACCACCAGTCCTCCCAAATCCATCAGGGCTGCGAGCCGAATGGCCGTGGGAATCACATCGTTGGACGATTGACTCATGTTCACGTGATTGTTGGGGTGCACCCGCTTGTATTCCCCCTTTTTTCCACCCAAAAGTTCACTGGCTCGATTGGCTAAAATTTCATTCAAATTCATATTGAAAGGGGTGCCAGCTCCCGCTTGATAAACATCCAACTGAAAATCTGCATCGAATTTTCCATCTAAAAATTCTTCTCCTGCTTGAACAATGGCCGCCGCACTTTTTTTAGGCAGATGACCCAACGCCGCATTCACTTCCGCCGCTGCCATTTTAATGAGAGCCAAGCTGACACGAAAAGAATCGGGCGCTTTGAGATTTGAAATTTTAAAATTGGCTAAGGCCCGCGCAGTGAAACTCCCCCCATAACTCTCTGAAGGGACCTGAACAGAACCCAATGCATCGATTTCAGTACGAGTTTTCATGAGAAGGAGGAAAGTTTAAAAGAGATTTTCTTCAGGCTTAGTTTTACCTAAAAATCCTTGCGCGACAATATAGGTTTCATAGCTTCGGTCGCGACAAGCTTCGGGTTTAAAAACATTCACCGTTCTAAAATGACGTTTCACTTTTCGCAAAACGCGTTGAAACTCACTGCCTTCAAAAATCTTTCCAACAAAATAGCCGCCTGGTTTTAAAATCTGTATAGCCAAGTAAGCCGCTTGATCGGTGAGTTCCGCCGAAAGTCCGGTGTCCATGTCTTTCACACCACTGGTTTTTGGAGCTAAATCGCTGGTCACGCCATCGACTTTCTGAAACCCATTCTTTTCAAGGGTTTCAAAAAAAACTTCTTTCTCAAAAATGTCCCCTTGCGCGGTTTTCATGTTGGCTTGAGGGAAAGTTTCCATTGCCTGCAAATCCACTCCCAATACCTGCCCTTGCATTCCAACGAGTTCGGCAATCACTTGCATGAAACTGCCCGGAGCTGCTCCTAAATCCACCACCATTTGTCCAGGTTTAATCAGATGAAATTTCTTTTGTATATCTAAAAGTTTAAAAGCGCTGCGCGCTCGATAGCCCTTTTGTTTGGCGAGCAAAAAGTACTTGTCTTGAACTTGGTAAGGGTGAGGTTTTTTAGGCATCTTATAAAGGTTTAGCACTGGGAACCCCCACTCGTCGAGGGTAGGATGCAGACAAGGATTTCACTTTTTCAAAGCGTAAAATCACGCGCTCTTCAGAACCCGCAAGGGAATAGATAAAAGAATCGCGATACAGCAGCCCCAATTCCGCTTGAGCTCTTTGAGAAGTTGTCAATTCTTCCAGGTATTCAGGTCCCTTCCAAGCGTAAAGATGCCCACCAACTTTTAAAAAACTTGAGGAGTATTCCAAAAGCACCGGCAAAGCCGCTAAAGCGCGTGCCGTCACAAAATCAAAACGCTCCCGATATTTTTTTTCATGACCCAATTCTTCCAAACGTCCCACAAGCGTGCTGGCATTTTTAAGTTTCAAAGCCTCAATCATCTGCTGCACGGCTTTCATTTTTTTTTCACGAGCATCCACCAAAGTGAACTTCACCTCCGGGCAACTCACTGCCAAAGCCAACCCTGGCAATCCGCCCCCGGTGCCCACATCCATACCCTGGGCCCCTTTTTTCACCATCCAAAATTCAAGCACCGCCAGACTGTCGGGCAAATGCTTCTCCCCAATCTTCAATCGATCTCCCGCTGAAAACAGATTAAGCTCCTGGCTCTTCTGTTCCAATAGGCTCTGGAGTAGGGGAAGGTTCATGGGGTTCAGAAACGGGTTCAAGGGGCTCTTCATTTTCAATGCCTTCAGGATTCTCAAGGGGTTCTTCCGCAAGGGGTTCTTCCACCGCAGGCTCGCCCTGCAAAGTCAGCTCAATGGAAGCCGAAGCCGTCTCGGTGGTCGTAGGGTCAAAAACAGTAGCGGTCACTTCACAAGCCGCCCCTGTAGGTAAATCTTTCATCAGAGTCAAAGGAAGTTTGTGCACGGTAGAAACAGGACTATCCTCGTCCACAATCGGCAAAAGTTCCAAGGGTTCAGCCCCGTCACAGCTCACTTTGGAGATGTAAGCCAAGGTGGGCTGACTCACCACAAAGTCCAAGGTGCTGACTGCAGGATCCACCACCGAGCCTGGGGCATTGGTGAAGGTGAGGGTATAAGGTGCAACTAAAGAACAGCCGGCGCTGAGCAGCAAAGCGGCAAAGGAAAGAGTCTTTTTCATGGCGTTTTAAAAGGATTCAAGAAGACGATACTAGCGGTATTGAACCAATGCAAGAGCTGCGATCACCGCCGTTTCCATGCGCAGCACCGTTTCTCCCAATAAAAACACTCGAGCATCCTTTGCTCTTAAAGCAGAGAGTTCCTCAGAACTGAGTCCGCCTTCAGGACCAATGAAAAGATTCACATCTTCTGCATTTGAGGGTAAAAGAGCAGCCAAAGGCCCATCGTAGTCCCACGCATCACCCACCAAGCTTGTGCCTTTAGGAAAGTTCATGAGCAAATCTTTAAAAGAAAGCAGTCCATGCAAGTGAGGCAAATGATTGCGCTCGCATTGTTCTGCCGCTTCTTTCATAATGGCAAGCAAACGGTCATTTTTACGCAATTCATGCACTTGAGTGCGTTCGGTTTCGAGTGGAATCAGCTCGGTGACGCCCATTTCGCTGGCTTTTTCAACGATCCATTCAAAGGTGGACGGTTTTTTTGAAAGAGCCACATACAAACGCAGCGCTCGTTTAGGCGCAGTCACTCGCTCACGCGCTTCGATTCTAAACATGGCTTCCTTGGAGTGAAATTCTTCTAAAACAGCTTTGGCTTTGCCCCCGCGATTGTCTAAAAGCACGCAAGTATCCCCTTTGCGAAAACGCAGTACATCCTTCATTTGATGTAAAAGATTTTTTTCAGTGATATGAACTGAAGGGGCGCTCAAATCTGCATCCAAAAAAAAGTGTTGAATTTGTCGCATCATTGAAAGTGGTGACGTTCTTGCGGAGTCATATAAGGCATTTCCAGTGCTTCAAACATTTCTTCCTCCGTTTTGCCAGCAAGTTTTTCTTCCCCCTGATACACGCCATATTCATTGATTTTGAGGCCTCGTTTCAAAGCCAAAGTGCGCACATGGATATTGAATTGCTTGGGGCCGGTGAAATAAAAAAGAGCCGCTCCAAAACTGTCTTCATCCACCACGCGAAAATCCACCTGAAGGTTGCCATGAATCACCACGCTGGATTTGGTTTCCCCTTCGGCAAGCACAGTTTGAACTTTAGGGTAAGCAATGAAATACTTCATAAGTGCTGCAACCGTTTCAGTACTCATATTTTTCCCTCCGGTAGCCAAAAGATCCAAATCGCCAATGGTGCTTTGCCCTCTTCGCAAACTGCCCGCATAAACCACTTCTTTAATGAGAAGATTTTTTCGCAAATAACTCAAATAGGCTTCGGCCTCCGGCAAAGCCACTTCATGAGGAGTGCGTGTCTTACTTTGAGTGTTTTCATTCAACGCCACCAAAATGGCGGACTGACTTTTTTCACCCATCCCTGGCAGAGTCGCCAGGGCACCGCTTTCGGCGGCACTGCGGAGTTGCTCCAAACTTTGAATGCCCAATTGCTCATAAAAGAGCTTCACTTTTTTAGGACCGATGCCGCGCACTCGCAAAATGTCCAAAATGCCCGGAGACAGTTTTTTCATGAGTCGTTCATGCATTTCACAGTGCCCGGTTTCTAAAATTTCCACGATTTTTGCATGCAAATCTTTGCCAATGCCAGGAATTTCCTCTAAATCTGCATCGCGATTTTTATGCATTTCTTTCAGGTCACTCAGCCCCCGAATGACTTCTGCTGCTCGGCGATAGGCTCGCACGCGAAACACATTTTCCCCAAGCACGTCGAGCATGTCGGCGATCTCTTCAAAAATTTGAACAATGTGATCGTTTGCAAGAGACATGAATCCAGCTAAGTCACATTCAGTATAGAAGCTTTCTTTTTCTTAAGGAACCCCTAAAATACAAACATGGACATTCTTGTGATTGGAGGAGGGGCAGCCGGCATGATGGCCGCAGTGGAGGCTGTGCAAAATCCTCAGGCCAAAGTGATGCTCATCGAAAAAAATCCAGGCCTCGGACACAAAGTGCTCATTTCGGGTGGAGGTCGCTGCAACGTGACCACCGGTTTTCACGATCTTCGAGCTCTTGTTCAACGCTATCCACGTGGAGGAAAATTCTTGCAATCGGCTTTTTATCGTTTTTCACCTCAGGCTGTGATGGATTGGTTTGAGACCCACGACGTGCCCTTAAAAGTGGAGGCAGACGGACGCGTTTTTCCTCAATCCGACAATGGCAAGGATGTGCTGGGCGCTCTCGAAAAATCCCTTCAAGCAAAGGGAGCAAAAATTCTGCTGCGAAAAGAAGTCGCCTCCATTCAAAAAGAGAGGCGTTTTCTCGTAACTCTCAAGTCCGGCGAAAGCTTCGAAGTGGACAAAGTCATTCTCACAACCGGTGGACAGGCCTATCGACACACGGGTTCCACAGGGGACGGCTATAGCTTTGCCGAAAGCTTGGGACATCACATCACACCGCTCGCTCCCAGCCTCAACTCTTTCATTGTGAAAGAAAATGGCCTCGTGAATTGGCGGGAGTTTCCCTCAAAAAAGTTCAGCTCAAAATCAAAACGAAGCAAAAATATGAATGGACGGGACCCATCCTCTTCACTCATAGAGGCATCACGGGGCCAGCTGTTTTTGCGCTTTCTTCCATGATCGCTTTTGAAAATTACAGTGAAAAAGAACCGCTACTCCTACTCTTAGATTTTTGCCCGGACACCAAGGCCAATGTGCTGGAAGAAGAGCTAACGAAAGAACTCAAAGAAAACCCAAAAAAACAATTCAACAATCTGCTCGCTCGCTTCGTTCCTCGCTCGCTCGCCTTAAAACTCTGCGAAGCTCTGGCCCTCCCCGAAGAAAAAATCAGTGCCGAACTCAGCAAAAAAGATTTTCACCGAACACTTGAACTGCTTAAAAATTGCCCCATACAACTCATCGGGCGTGCCGCCGGGGAAGAATTCGTCACTGCCGGGGGAGTGGACACCGATGAAGTCGATCCTCGCAGCATGGAATCCAAAATCTGTCCCGACCTTTATTTTGCCGGAGAAATTTTAAACGTGGATGGCTTCACGGGCGGTTTCAATTTACAAGCCGCTTGGGCCACCGGACATCTGGCAGGGGTCAGCGCCGCAGAACTCAAGGCTTGAAGCTTCTTGTTTTGCAAAGGCCATAAGGTGGTTTATAATGAAATTCGTCTATTCCACTCCATGCCTCCATTCAATAAGGAAGAGCTCAAAGCCCGTCTGACCGCCGAGCAATATCGAGTGACCCAAGAAAAAGGCACCGAAGCTCCTTTTACAGGTGAATACGACCGAGTTTTCACGCCTGGTACTTATCAATGTGTGGTTTGTGGAAGCCCTCTTTTTGTTTCTGACCATAAATTCGATGCTGGTTGCGGTTGGCCCAGTTTCGACCGCAGCGCCGACAAAAACGCAGTGACTGAACACGAAGATTCCAGCCATGGCATGCGCCGAACCGAAGTCGTGTGCACTCAGTGCGGGGCTCATCTCGGTCACGTTTTCAACGATGGTCCTCGTGAAAGCACGGGCCTTCGTTACTGCATCAATTCCGCCTCGCTCAAACTTAACCCCAAAGTCCCATGAGCATCAAAGACCTTTTCCACCGTTTCTCAACCCTTGTGGCAGCAGCCACGGGTTCGCCTTTTTCTTTTATTTTAGCGGTCTTCATCATCGCCGTATGGGGCATCACGGGGCCTGCCTTTGATTTTTCAGACACCTGGCAACTGGTGATCAACACGGGCACCACCATCGTAACTTTCTTAATGGTTTTCCTCATCCAAAACACTCAAAATCGCGACGCAAGGGCTATGCATTTAAAGTTGGATGAACTCATTCGCTCCATCAAAGGGGCTCGCACAGAACTGGTAGACCTGGAAGAACTCACCGACGAAGAGTTGGATCTTTTAGAAACCGAATTCCGACGTTTGCACAATGAAAGTTATGGGCATGTGCTCAAGGACTTGCACAAAAACATCAAACTCGCAGCCCGTAACCGCGCCGCAGCAGCTCCCAATTCAAAAGGCCAAGGCCGAGGCAACAAGTCGATAAAAAAGCCAAACTCATCCACACATTCACGTCGCTGAATCCAAAAAAGCCAAAGCGAAATCCATCCACCATATAAAGAATAGGATTGAATTTCGACAAAGTTTGAAACAGGGGAGGCAAACTTTCTATGGAATAAAAAACGCCGCCAAAATAAGTGAGAGGCGTGAGGATGAAGGTCTGAAAAACGCTGATGTCGTCGAATTTGCGTGCAAAAAGGCCGTTTAAAAAGCCGGCTAAAGCAAAGAGCGTAGAGGTTAAAAACAAAAAAGCAACAATGAAAAAAGGATGCATCACCTGCACTTCCACAAAAAAGAAAGCCACGGCAAAAATCAAAACACCCACCAAAAGACCTCGCAGCATTCCACCAAAGGTATACCCGGCCAAAACGACTTCCTTCGAAGTGGGGGAGACAAGGATTTCTTCAATAGAATGTTGGAATTTACTGCCAAAAAAAGAGCTCACCACATTCGCAAAGGAACTGTTGATAACGCCCATCATCACCAGTCCCGGTAAAATAAAACTCATATAAGGCACTCCTTGCATTTCTTGGATTTGCGCCCCGATGAAAGCACCAAAAATAATGAAATACAGGCTTTGATTGATGAGAGGGGGCAACAAAGTTTGCGGCCAAATCCGCATGAAGCGCGTCACTTCTTTGCCCACGATGGTTTTGAATGCAATCCATTGAATGCTCCACATCATGATTCCATTAGGTTAAGAAAAAGTTGTTCCAATCGATTGCCTTTTCGTTCAATAGAAAGTGCCGTCATGCCTGCTTTGGAAAGCGCCTCAATTAAATCCGTAAGGGTGTCTTCTTTTTTCAGGGTCACCTCGAGTCCATTTTCTTCCGCTTCTTTCACGGAATAGGCTTTAAGTAGATCCAATTTTCTAAGCTGATCCACTTGAATGTGATACACCGACTCATCCAAAGAATGCAGCACGCTTTTCATGCTGCCATGACGAACCACTTCTCCTTTTTTAATGATCGCAACATTTTTGCACAGCTGCTCCGCTTCTTCCAAATAATGTGTGGTGAGTAAAATGGTCACGCCTTTTTTATTGAGTTCTCGCAAGTAATCCCACATGCTGCGTCGAAGTTCCACGTCCACTCCAGCCGTGGGTTCATCCAGCAATAAAAGTTCAGGTTCATGAATCAGGGCGCGTGCGATCAAAAGTCGCCGTTTCATTCCCCCAGAAAGCGTGCGGGAGGCCTGGTGGCGTTTTTCCCAAAGACCCAAAGCTTTCATCAGAACTTCAGCTCGTTTTTGAGCCTGAACTTTGGGGACTCCAAAATAGCCCCCTTGCGTCACCAAAATATCCTCTACTTTTTCAAAAATATTGAAGTTGAATTCTTGAGGAACCAAACCCACTTTCATCTTGGCCTTATTCGGTTCTTTCACAACGTTATGATCAAAAATGGACAAAGTACCGCTGCTCGGGTTCACCAAGCCCGTGAGTCCACCGATCAGCGTGGTTTTACCCGCGCCATTCGCCCCCAAAAGAGCAAAAAAATCCCCTTTCTTCACCTCAAGATCCACTCCTTTTAGAGCCTCCACTCCATTGGGGTAAACTTTTTTAAGTTGATGGATAGAAATGGCGTTCATCCCCCTCCTTATACGCCACCCACAAAGCTCCGGCAATCATTCCAGTGAAATCATTCGAGAGGTGAAAATTGATAACCCAAACAGGGAACCGTTTGAATGAGCATGGACTTGGGGTTAACTCGAAGTTTTTTCCTCAAACGACTGATGTAAACATCAATGGTGTTGGCCCCCACATAACTGCTTTTATCCCACACATAATCGATGATGCGTTCACGAGTGGTGACTTGACCCACATTTTGAAGCAACAATTCCAATAAAAAGAATTCTTTTCGCGTCAAAAAACTGCGCTTTTTTTTGTAAGAAGCCAATCGCTGACTGCGATCCAAAATAAAATCGCCAATTTGAATGCACTTGCCTTGTTCGTGCAAAGGGTTTTTCAAAAGGATGTCTTTGACGACAATGGGAATTTCGTCCACAGAAAGCGTTTCATCCAAAAAAAGACACTGTTTTAAAAAACGTTTAAGGGGAGCTGTTTGAAACACATCTTGCACCACTTTGCCCAAAAAAATAAGAGGAAGCTTAGAACTGACATTCAAAAGAAAAGGATAAATTTGGCTCCATTCTTTAGCACTCAAGGGGTCAGGAAAGAAAAGGGCATCCGTTTGAGGCTGCCAATCTTTTTCTAAACTCGAAGGCAAGCACAAAAGACTTTTGATATTATGCCGCTTCAAAGAGTCTTGCACCAAAGTGCTGTGTAAAAGTTGCGAAGTGATGATGAGCGTATGCATAAAAAACGTTAAGAACTTTCATTCTAAGCTCAAAGTCCAGAATTTCCTCCTAGCGCCCAGCACAAACAGATTGAAAAAGCGCTGTTGCCCCATCAAAAACACCCTCTGTGCCACCTCTCTGTCAGATAAAGATGACAACACCTTGCACTTTACTTTTCCCCCTTGCAACTCCATCCTACAACCCATTCTTGCTGCTCCCTATGCTAGAGAATCTGACCCAATTGGGTTTCACTAAAAAGGAAGCCACTGTCTATGTAACCTTGCTTAGGAATGGTCCTACTTTGGCCAGCACCCTGGCCTTGCGCACGGGGCTCAAGCGAGTCACCGTTTATGGAGTTTTAGATTCGCTGACTTTGCGAGGTTTGGTCAGTTTTGAAGGAACCGAAGAGGGGAGGCGTTATTTGCCCCATCATCCCGAATGCCTGCTTTACAGTTTGGAGCAAGAAAAAGCAGCCCTACAAATGAAGTGGAATCAAACCCGGGACTGCATTCAAAACCTCAGCCAACCCCTTTTTTCTCAAACTTTGGATTCTCGGCAAGTGCTGTTTTTTAGAGGAACGCTGGAAGTGCACGCGGCCTTGGAAGAATTCTTTGATCCTTTGCAAGATTTGCACGGACTTTTGCCTCAAACACTCACTTCAAATGAAAAAGATTTTTTCCGAAAGCTTTTTTCAAACACGCAAAAACATTATAGAAAAGCCAAAATGCTCGCCCATGCTCCACTTTTAAAATGGATGAAAAATCATTTCAAAATTCAAACGCTGGAACACGTTTACAACTCTAAAAAAGGAACGCTTTTTGTGCAAAGCGAAAAAGTTTTCTTCCTTTGCGAAAGGCAAGAATTGGAACTCATGCTCATCCGCAATTCCGATTATTCAAAAAGGGTTTTTGAAGTCCTCATGGAGCCTTATTTATAGGCCTCTGGAGACGGACTTAAAAATTCAGGATCACTCGCATGAAGCGTGGTCATCACTTCGGTAAAAGGATGGAAAAAGCGCAACTCCCATGCATGAAGAAAAAAGCGCCCCTTGCCCTTGAGTTTACGTTGATATTGGTTATCAAAATTCCGATCTCCATATTCTCGGTCTAAAACCAAAGGATGCCCAATCATGGCCAAGTGCTGACGAATCTGATGTTTGCGCCCAGTTTCAATCCGAACCGAAAGCAGAGTCACATTCGCCATTTTTCGAAGCACGCTATAATGCGTCACAGCAGGAACTTTTTTATCGACGCTGCGAGCCTGAAGCGGAATGCGAATGGTTCCTTCATTTTGCTTGGGAATCCACTTCACCAGAGCAAGATAGGTTTTTTCGGTCCGTGGATCTTTAAAAATTCCCTCCAAAGCCGCTCGATCCCGAGGATATTTGCCAAACAACATGATTCCTGAAGTCGGTCTATCCAAACGATGCAAAGGGTAAGGTTTGAAATTCTTTTTTGCATTCAAGGCCCAAAGTCGCACCCAGCCCTGCAAAGTTTTGGCTTCTGGAATACGGTCCGCAGGCACCGCAGCCAAAGTTGCCGGTTTTTCAAAAGCCAACAAATGCTCGTCTTCATAAAGCAGCTGGGGTTCAGGGACTTTACTCTCCTTTTGCATTGAGTTGTTCTTCTAAAAGTCGATCGTTCAAAAGCACTTTCACCTCTAGAGGAGCACTCACCTCCGAATTGGCCACAGCAGTCTCTTTGATTTGTTGCACGATGCGAGGATCGTCACAGGTTCCTCCTGAAGAAAGAGTGCCTGAAAGTTCCACCGTCAATTGACTGGAACTGAGCAAAACGGAATCCACGCTGAGCTCAGCCTCATCCAACGCCGTGTACAAACCGGACTGCCCATAACTGGGATCTTTAATGGCGAACAAAGCCTCAAGCGCAGCCTCAATTTTTTCTTCAGGGGTCAAAAGCCCCTCCGCACTTTGAGTGACCAAAACCAAGGAATCACCACAGCCCACCAAGGGGCCGCTTTCCCCATTGTCTTCCAAGGCGATGAGCCCAATCTGCAAATCCACCTTATTTCCACCTTCTTCATCCTCCGAAACAGCCTCATCTAGGGCTGCATCCTCTTCACTAGGCTCCTGAACAGAACCTAGATTGGCACAGGAACTTAAAAGAAGGACACCGAAAACAAGGGGATAGAAAGATTTCATGCTTTTTTCTTATTTTTTTTGCCCATTTTCTTGGCAACTACAGGAGCAGGCAAGTCGCAAGAGCAGTCGCCGCTGCCGCAATCGCAGCAATCAGAGGGGTCACAGGCGCTCACGGGGGAGCTGGAGCCGACCATCCACTTGAGTCCGCTCACAACCAGAATGCTGGGCCAAAGATAATTCCAAGTTTCAGCCGGAACCACCTCAAAGCGTTGAAGGAGCACCACCGCTCCAACGACAAAAGCAACGAGTCCGAACCAAAGGCGGTCATCTTTAGTGCAAGAAAACATAAAGCGTGGATTAAAAATCAAATTCATTATCCACTTAAAAAAAACTTTTGCAAGGGCGTGACAAGGCATAAAAATCGTGCTATAATTCTAGGAAATAAATTTAACCTTAAGTTTTTTATGACCGATCAAAATCCAATTCCTCAAGGTGGCCAAGCCGCTCAACAAGGCGGACAACCCCCTCTGCAAGTTAAAGTCCCCGATGAGGTCCAAAAGGGAGTTTATAGCAACGCCGTTTCGGTGAACGTGAATTCCAACGAAGTGGTGCTCGATTTCGGTTACCTTCTGCCCAACACTCCGGCCCCAGTCATTGAAGTGGTCAGCCGTGTGAACATGAACCAACGGACCGCAGAATCCTTCCTCAGTGTGCTTGCAGGAGCCATCGAAGATTTCAAGAAAAAGCAGGCTCAACAACAAGCTCAAGCACCGATGGGCCCGGCTCCAATGCCTGGCGCAGCCCTGCCTCAACAACCTGGACCCATGGGTCCCGCTCCGATGGGCCCCGCACCGATGGGTGGAATGCCTCAGCAACCTATGGGTCCGGCTCCCATGCCTGGCGCCCCAATGGGACCCGCTCCAATGCCTTATCCGGCTTAGTCCATTCTTGATTAAAAAGCTTAAGTCTCCTAAACTGCGTACACTTAAGCTTTTTTTATGTCCAATTTGATGGAAGACGTCATGTCCCTCTGCAAACGCCGTGCTTTTGTCTACCCCGGCAGCGAAATCTATGGAGGACTGGCCAACACGTGGGATTACGGACCTTACGGCTCTCAACTCAAAAAGAATATCCTCGACTTTTGGTGGAAGACTTTTGTGGAAAGCCGCGACGACATGATGGGCCTGGACAGTGCCATTTTGATGAACCCTCGCGTTTGGGAAGCGTCTGGACACGTGTCCAACTTTTCAGATCCACTGATGGATTGTAAGAGCTGCCAAGAGCGCGTGCGTGGAGATAAAATTTTGGAAGAACACCTCAAAACAACCATCGCCGGGCTCTCCAACGATGAAATCTTTAATAAGATGATGGAAGAAAAAATCCCATGTCCCAAGTGCAAGAAAATAAACTGGACCGAACCCCGCGCTTTCAACCTGATGTTCAAAACCTACCAGGGAGTGATCGAAGACACTGCAGCCCAGGTTTACCTTCGCCCCGAAACCGCTCAGGGCATCTTTGTGAATTTTAAAAACATCCTCGACTCCACTCGCAGCCGCCTCCCGTTTGGAGTGGGGCAGTACGGAAAATCTTTCCGCAATGAAATCACACCCGGAAACTTCATTTTCCGCACCCGTGAATTCGAACAAATGGAAATCGAGTACTTCGTGCGCCCTGAAGACGCCGAAAAAGTCTTCGATCAATGGGTGGAAGACTATAAAGCCTTTTTCAAAGCCCTTCGAATTCCCGAAGATAAACTGCGCCTACGTTACCATGAAAAAGACGAACTTTCTCATTACTCTTCTAAAACCGTCGACTTTGAATACGAATTCCCCTTCGGTTGGGGAGAACTGATGGGAATCGCGCACCGTGGCTCTTTTGACCTCGATCAACATATGAAGTTTTCTGGTGAAAAGCTGCAATACCGCGATCCTCAAAGCAACGAGCTGCTCACTCCTCACGTGGTGGAACCCGCGCTCGGTCTCACTCGCGCCTTTCTCATTGTGTTGCTCAGCGCCTACGAAGAGCAAGCCCTCGAAAACCGCGAAACCCGCACCGTGCTGCACTTTGCGCCTCAAATCGCTCCTGTTCAGGTGGCCGTATTTCCTCTTCAAAAGCAACAATCCGAAAAGGCGACTGAACTTTACCGCAGCCTCAAAAAGCAATTCCGCGCGGAATACGACGAAAGCGGAGCCATCGGGAAGCGCTACCGCCGCCAAGATGAAATCGGGACGCCTTTTTGCATCACCTACGATTTCGATTCCGATACAGACGGCTGCGTGACGGTGCGTGAACGCGACTCCATGACTCAAGAGCGGGTGAAGGTGGAGGAGCTTGAAACTTATTTGAAAGAAAAACTCTAGGATGACATCTCATGAAAGCCTCTTCCAAAACAGGGGCTTTTTTGCTATAATAATAAGATTTAAATCTACGCATGGCACAGCTCAGCAAAATCTGGGAATTCATCCTCGGAATGTGGGATAAAGTGAAGGGCCTATGGACCGCTCTGCAAAGCCATTTTCCATGGATTCAAGAAAATTATATTGACTTGATCCTCGGCCTACTGGGCCTGTGGGTCATGATTCGCGTGGGGCCTTGGTTTGTGCGCCAAGCCTACGACTTTTATGAATCTCATAAACGAGTGGTCATTCAAATCACCATGCCTCGCGAGGAGTCTCAAAAAGACAAAGAAAACGCAACCGAAAAGGACTTTCGCGAAAAAATGGGCGTCATGGAACAACTCTATCGTGCTATTCATGAAATCCATGAATTGAATCTATGGAATCAAATCATGGTCAAATGCTTTGCGCGCGACAGCATCACTTTTGAAATTTTTGCCAAGCACAAAGACATCACTTTTTTCTGCACCATTCATCCCTATTACAAAGACGTTTTAGAAAAACAGATCACTTCATTTTACCCCACGGCGGAAATCGCTTACATTGCATCGTCCACGCTCAAAGCCGAAGAAGGAAAAAAACATCTGACCAAAAAAGGCTATTACCTTTACACCAAAAACACCAACTGGCTGCCGCTCAAAACCTATAAAACCATTGAAAACGATCCACTGAACGATTTGACCAATGTTTTGTCGCAACTCAAAGAAAATGAAAAAGCCATGCTTCAAATGATGATCCGTCCGCGAGATGAAAAATGGCAAAAAGAGGCCAATGCCTATGCCACTGCAAAATTCAAAAATGAGGAACCTCAAAAACGAGGAATTTTACGCACCCTCGTAAGACCCTTGAGTTGGCTCTTCACAGCCATGATTTTTGGCTACGACCAAGCCGAAAAAAACAGCCCTCCACCCGGAGCAAAAAGTGGAGACTCTTACGTGCGTATGCTGCAAACCGAAGAAGAAATTGCCAAACGCATCGGTGAAAAATCCAACCAAGTCGGTTTCGACACTGTGATTCGCATCATGGCCGCCTCCGATGAAGGAGAATCCCGTTGCGACTCCATTTTGGACGGACTTTTTGTGGCCTTCAACACCACCAAAGATGCCGCTTCAAACTGGTTCCAAGCGAGGCGCCTCATCCCCATCGACTTCATCAACAGTCCCATTCTTTACATGAGTCTCATCGATCGCAATTTTCAGTTCGGAGAAAAATCATCCATTTTAACTCCCGAAGAGCTCGCCACTATTTTTCATTTTCCAAACAGCCGTTACAACTACACACCGCTCATCAAATGGATGTCTTATAAAGTGCTTCCTGCTCCCACCGAAATGGGTACAGATGGAATTTTCTTGGGTTACAATGTGTTCCGTGGAGTCAAAAAACCCGTGCATTTCCGCAAAAAAGATCGCGCTCGCCACCACTACATCATCGGGCAAACCGGTACAGGTAAATCATCCTACATCAGTCAAATGGCTCGCCAAGACATTGCCAATGGCGATGGAGTGTGTGTGATAGACCCGCACGGGGACCTCATTGAAGACATTTTGCAATACATTCCTAAAGAAAGGGCCAAGGATGTGATCGTCTTCGATCCAGCCGATTCTGAGCGCCCCATGGGACTCAACATGCTCGAAGCCAAAACTCCCGAGCAGCAAGACATGGCCTCCAGTCAAGCGACTGAAATTTTTATCAAAATCTTCGGAGATGAAATTTTTGGACCTCGCATTCAGCATTATTTCAGAAACGCCTGTCTCACTCTTATGGAAGACCCCGACGAAGGCGCCACACTCATCGATGTGCCTCGTATTTTCGTGGATGAGCAATTCATGCGTTACAAGGTTTCTAAGGTGAAAAATCCTGTCGTCAAATCTTTCTGGGATCATGAATACGCCAACACCGGTGACCGCGAACGCCAAGAAATGATTCCTTATTTCTCCGCGAAATTCGGCCCGTTCATCACGAACTCCATCATGCGCAACACCATCGGTCAGGCCAAGTCGGCCTTCAACATTCGCGAGTGCATGGATCAGCAAAAAATCCTTCTTGTGAATCTTTCAAAAGGGAAGCTTGGAACACTCAATACGCAGCTGCTTGGACTTGTGCTCGTGGCTCAAATCCAAATGGCCGCAATGAGCCGTGTGGATACGCCCGAAGAACAGCGCAAAGATTTTTATCTTTACGTGGATGAATTCCAAAACTTCGCCACCGACACATTCTGTTCTATTCTCTCGGAAGCTCGTAAATACAAACTCGTGCTCATCATGGCTCACCAATACATCGGTCAGCTCACGGTGACAAAAGGGGGCAGCACCAGCACTCAAATTCGCGACGCTGTGTTCGGTAACGTGGGAACCATGCAATCCTTCAAAGTGGGTGCCGATGATGCGGAATATTTATCTAAAGAATACGCGCCAGTGCTCACGGAGCAAGATGTGATTGGAATCGCCAATTACAAGGCTTATATGAAGATGAATTTGAACAACACCGCATCTCGTCCTTTTTCACTGGAAACCGTATTCGACGAAAGTCAAAAAAATGAGAAAGTACGTCAGGTGATCAAAGAATATTCCCGCATGAAATATGGAAGAAAACGCAGCTTTGTGGAGCAAGAAATTGCAGCCCGCATCGGGGTGAATGTAGAAGAGCTTGGAAAGGACGTAAAAGCCGATTACACTGCAACTGCGCCTCAAGCGGCAGCCGCTGAAGAACCGCTACATCAGCCCATCACTTCGCCGACACAAAATGCAGGTTCCTGAAGAATACAATGTGCTCCACATTGGGCCAGAAACAAGCTCTGCCGCCCAAGACAAAAAAATTCTGACCGTTCTCAAAAAATTGCAGTTTTCCAAAGTGGGAACTCGGGTCTTAATTGGACTGGCTTTGGTGACAGTTTTTGGATTGGGAACTTCACTGTATGGCACCGTGCAAAGCACCGAAAATCGAGTGGATGCGCTGATCGACGAATTGGGTAAACTCAGTGCATCCAATTTTGAATTGAGCGAACAAGTCACTTCTCAAGACGCCGTTCTTCGTTCCATTGAGGAAGATTTTTCAAACTTGGGAAGCGCCTTAGAAAAAGGAGATAAAGACGAAATTGGAGCCTTATTCACCAGCATTTTAGAAAAGTTTGAAGACACGCCCAATGCCTTGGACTTGAGCCAAGACGTCCAACTTTCTGAAATCGAAGACGAAACGTTCGACATCCTTTTGTTGGGCACCAATGGAGCTCACACCGACACCATCATGGTGGCCAGCGTGAACAAAGAAAAAGAAAAAATCAGCCTTTTTTCCGTGCCTCGCGACCTCTATGTGAATGGCCGAAAAATAAATGAATATTACACCTATTATGGAGTGGAAACTTTGAAGCGCATGCTTGAAACCGTCACCGGCCTTCAAATCGATCAATACGCCCAGGTGGACCTAAAAGGTTTCGTTGAAATTGTGGCTGCATTAGGGGGGGTGGACGTCTACGTGACCGAGTCTATTTACGATGGACTTTATCCGAATTCAAAAGGAGGTTACTCGCCCTATTCCATTGAGAAAGGAAAACATCATTTAGACGGGAATGAAGCCTTGAAATACGCTCGCAGTCGAGAATCCACCTCGGATTTTGATCGTGCCGAACGGCAACAAGTGATTTTAGCGGCAGTGCGTGAAAAAATCACTCAACTGGACAGTGTGATGGAACTCAAAGAGCTCACAGAAGTGCTGCAAACTGCCCTCAGTCACAGCACCACCGACCTCGATGTGCTCGACCTTGTCTCTTATTATTTCGATTACAAAGACTACGATTTGAACACGGGCTTTGTGCTGAACAGCGGGAATTATCTTTATTCCCTGATCAACGAAGGGGGAGCCTACATTTTGCTGCCTCGCACGGGCAATTATGAAGAAATCCACGGCGTGATTTCTGACCTCGTGAACTAGAGCCTAAGTCAAAAAAGGGGAAGGTCTTGTTTTTGTCCAAACCCAGCTATAGGATGCTTTCACAATGATTCAAAACACCCCTTTTATTGTTGTCGATTTAGAAACCACGGGCCTCGAGCCCAATTTGGATAACATCATTGAAATCGCTGCGGTCAAAGTCTTGAACGGCCAAATCATTGATGAGCAAACTCATTTAGTGAACCCTCACATTTTCATCCCTCAAGAAACCACAGACATCACAGGCATCACCACCGATATGCTCAAAGAATCTGCACTTTTTGCCGATATTGTGGACGATTATTTAGGCTGGTTTGCGGAAGGAGGAGTTTTTGTAGCGCACAATGTGGATTTTGATCGAAATTTTTTCAACTCACATTTACGTCGCATGCAAAGGATCGAACTTTCCAATCCTTATTTGTGCACGTTTAAGTTGGCAAAAACCGTACATCCCAATTTGCCTCGTTACGGCCTAGGTGTTTTGGCCGAAACCTTTGGCATTCAAATGCCTCAAGCTCACCGAGCCATTCACGATGCCCGTGCCACCGCCGAACTTCTCATCAAGTTCATGTCCACCCTCCACGCCGGCGGCCTCCGCCAGCTCAAAGACCTGCCTTGCATCCAAAACCTACCCAAAGTCACCGCCATGCAAGAAGGCCAGGCGAGTTTGTTTTGAGGAAGAATGTACTTACAATTGTCTGTCCAAAGTCTCCAGAATGGTCAGCAGTTTTTGAACCCCAGAGACTGAAGGAGCCAATCCAAAAGCTGCAAACACTTTTTTTAAATCAGCATTGCCATAGGCGAGACCTTCTCCAGCAAACTGCAAATCAATAGGGTTATCATAGATTCCCAATCGTGAGCCTGTCAAAAAAGGAGCATTAGCCTGTGTGTACATACCTCTAAAATAATTCTCGTAGTCCTGTGGCTCCAGCGAGATCACTTCCAGTAAGTACGCAGGTACAAGTTGAAGGATACCATCAGTATGATCGAAAGATCTGAATTTATTATCAGGATTAATCCTCACAAACCCTTGTTTCTCATGAATTTCCACAGCTAATTTTTTGCCAGTGGGTGAGGTGATAAAGAGCTTTTTGGCATTTTCATGAAAATCGGTACTTGCATACTTTGTCTCTAATGTTGTTTTCAATTTCTCCAGTAGGGCCACAACTTTTTGAACTTCAGAGCTGAGTTCAGCTTCAGGGTGAAGTTCCAGGTTATCTGCCACAGCATTCCTTACCCCACTATTAATTAAAAAGAGCGTAGGAGTCGCAACAACTTCAGTGGAAGAAGAGGGTGTTTGAGGGTGCATCCGCTGCTTCGTCCGCACATCCGGCTAGACTTGCAAGTACAAGGATATTCCTAGATAAGCTCATAAGTAGGGTTTCAAAACTAGGAGCTGTTAACATAAGACTTTGAGTAAAAGTGCCACAAGGCAGAGGGAGATAAAGGAGGCATACATCAGGTCTAATTTGTCATAGCGAGTTGAAATTCTTCTGTGATTTTTCATTCGGTGAAATAGGCGTTCAATCTCGTTGCGGTAGGCATAAATGTTCTTGTTGTATTCCCACGGAAATTTCATTTTGCCTTTGGAGGAACGACTGGAGTTATGCCTTTTTCTTTGCACAGCTCCAGAACTTTGTAGCATGAATAACCTTTGTCCATAGCCAAATGATCTACTGTTTTTGGAAACGAATAATCTCTCAAAATTTGTTTTCCAACTTTCACATCGCTCACTTCACCACCTGTTAAAACAAAGTGCATCCCATGATCTGGATCTCCAGCAATCATGTGAATTTTTGTAGTGTACCCACCTCTACTTCGGCCTAACGCTTGTGGCCCCTTTTTTTCATGGCTCCCGCTGCACTGTGGTGCGCTCTATTTGTTGTACTGTCCAGGAAAGCTATTCGCACTTGAAGTACATCTGCTACTTCAAGTGCTCTAAGCATTTGTCCAAAAAGTCCAGATTCGCTCCACCGTTTGTATCTTGTATAAATCGTGTGCCAGTCATTCTCTTTTTCTCTGTAATCGTAGGGCATTTGTCTCCATGCGCACCCTGTTTTAAGTACATAACAAATGGCATCCATGCAACGTTTCAGTGGAATCTTTTCAGGCTTTCTGGGCTTTGGAAAATAAGGCTGGATCAGTTTGAACTGTTCATCCGTTAGCATCTGGTACATGGCGTTAGGGTTAGAGTAACTTCACTCTACACCACTCCTCTATTTATGTTAACAGCTCCTAGTATCATTAAAGCATGAATTGAGACAAATGTCAAACTGCTGTAATGGTTCAATAGCTTTGCATCACCCCTGTGCAAAGATATGGACATGGCATACACACAAAATCCCCATCTGCCTCGGGTGCGAATGGAGGCAGCAAAGTTAGTTCTGGGAAAAGGCTGGAGCACACGCGAAGTGGCCAGACACACAGGTTTTAACCAAAGCAGCATTGTGCGGTGGGTGGAAAAGCTCAGAGGCAATAACTATGGCCACACCATTCCCACAGAAAGCTCACGTCCCCATTCGCACCCCAGTGAGCTTTCTGCAGAGACAGTGCAGAAAGTCATAGAGTACAGACTCAAGTACCAGCGGTGTGCAGAAGTGATTCACTATTTTCTGGAAAGAGATGGCTACGAAGTGAGTCTTTCCAGTGTGAAGAGAACACTCAAAAGGAACGAGATGACCAAATACAGCAAGTGGAAGAAGTGGCACCAGTATGAGGAAAGACCGCGGCCTGAAAAACCAGGCATATTGGTGCAAATAGACACGATTGTGGATGGGCCTTATTATGACAGACTTTATGTATACACTATGCTGGACGTGTGCAGCAGATGGGCCTCTGCTATGCCGGTGATGAAGATTGGAACCCACGCAAGTTGGGAGTTTATTCAGCACTCACAAGAAGACATGCCCTTTGAACTTAAAATGATCCAGACAGACCATGGAAGTGAGTTTTCCAAGTGGCTCACTAAAACGCTTGTAGCTAATGAAATTCAGCACAGGCATTCAAGAGTACGAACACCCACAGACAATGCCTATGTGGAGAGATTCAACAGAACCATCCAGGAGGAATGCCTCTCCCGAGTCCCAAAGACTTTAGAGGCTTACAAAAAAGCAATCCCTGACTTCCTTCACTATTACAATTTTGAACGTCCTCACATGGGTCTTCACATGCTAACTCCTAACGAAGTGATGCAAAGCTATTGATTACAAAACAACTGCTCAAATTGCAGCTCGCTGAACTTCAAGCTATGCTCTAAAACACAGAAAACATTATGACTAAATTGCTTGAAAAAAGACGAAATAAGGCCTTGCCTACAACACTGGTTTTGCCTGAAAGCTGGTACAAAGCAGCTGGTTTCGCTAAAAGTAAAAAAAAGGCCTTGGAAAAGCATTTGAAGCAAATTAGAAGTGAATGGGATAACCGATGAATATTAATACGAATATTTTGATAGCTTTCATAACTGGAGAAGAAACAGTGATTAGTTTTTTAAAGTGATCTGAGAATTTGCCGAAAATTAAAATTAACATTAAATTAGGACCGATTATTCTCATCCTATGAATTCTCGAGAAAAAGAAAGAAAAAAACTTCTTCCCGAATGGATGCGATTTTTCCTTTGGCTTTTTTTCATTGCTTTTCTCCTATCGCCATTGATAGCTATTACGACTTTAGTTTTTGAAGACTCCAAACTCACTTTCAATATTTATGGAATTCATTACCACGGATATGGGTTACACTGGATCATACTTCCAGTTTTTCTCTTTTTATCATCTGTATCTGTGATGGGATTTGGAATGCTGTGGGGTAAAAAGTGGGGAATTTACCTCGGACTTTTTCACGGCTTTGTCGGAATTTTCCTCCCGATATTGTCAAGTATTTGTAATGGTTCAATAGCTTTGCATCACCCCTGTGCAAAGATATGGACATGGCATACACACAAAATCCCCATCTGCCTCGGGTGCGAATGGAGGGCAAAGTTAGTTCTGGGAAAAGGCTGGAGCACACGCGAAGTGGCCAGACACACAGGTTTTAACCAAAGCAGCATTGTGCGGTGGGTGGAAAAGCTCAGAGGCAATAACTATGGCCACACCATTCCCAGAAAGCTCACGTCCCCATTCGCACCCCAGTGAGCTTTCTGCAGAGACAGTGCAGAAAGTCATAGAGTACAGACTCAAGTACCAGCGGTGTGCAGAAGTGATTCACTATTTTCTGGAAAGAGATGGCTACGAAGTGAGTCTTTCCAGTGTGAAGAGAACACTCAAAAGGAACGAGATGACCAAATACAGCAAGTGGAAGAAGTGGCACCAGTATGAGGAAAGACCGCGGCCTGAAAAACCAGGCATATTGGTGCAAATAGACACGATTGTGGATGGGCCTTATTATGACAGACTTTATGTATACACTATGCTGGACGTGTGCAGCAGATGGGCCTCTGCTATGCCGGTGATGAAGATTGGAACCCACGCAAGTTGGGAGTTTATTCAGCACTCACAAGAAGACATGCCCTTTGAACTTAAAATGATCCAGACAGACCATGGAAGTGAGTTTTCCAAGTGGCTCACTAAAACGCTTGTAGCTAATGAAATTCAGCACAGGCATTCAAGAGTACGAACACCCACAGACAATGCCTATGTGGAGAGATTCAACAGAACCATCCAGGAGGAATGCCTCTCCCGAGTCCCAAAGACTTTAGAGGCTTACAAAAAAGCAATCCCTGACTTCCTTCACTATTACAATTTTGAACGTCCTCACATGGGTCTTCACATGCTAACTCCTAACGAAGTGATGCAAAGCTATTGATTACAAAACAGTATTTGGGCTTCCATGATAGGCAATACGCACCTCCCCTCAGAGCTGATTCTTTTTATTCCTTGGACACTTCACCTCTGGAAGATCAGAAAGAAGTGGCTCGAGGATTAAAACTCGTCTTCAACAAATTGGTTGCGGGGGTTGGATTCGAACCAACGACCTCCGGGTTATGAGCCCGACGAGCTGCCACTGCTCTACCCCGCAGGGGGACTATACGGAAAAAGAGTCCTGCGAGCAAGGGCAAGAGGCCCCTTCGTTAAGGGGATATTTCAGATTTGGTGGCTGGAGGCAGATTTGAACTGCCGACCCCGGGCTTATGAGTCCCGTGCTCTAACCAACTGAGCTACCCAGCCGCGAGGAGCAGTTTATTCAAAAACCCCTTTTTTGGCAACTAAGATTTATACGGATTCGAACTGAAGAAAAACTTCCACCATTTTTTAGGGTTGGACCAGCTGGAACGAATCTGTTCCGACAGAGCAGCCGTATCTTCATCTTGAGAAAGCACCACCAAATCCTCATCAGGGATCACCACCACCTTTTCACCTGGATTGATAAGATTGAGGTTTTGCTTTGCGATTTTATCGATGTATTCATCTGAAATGTAGTACTGCAAATCATCCAATTTTTGTTTATTTTCTTCTTGGAGTTCAGCATTTCGCTTTTTAGAGTCGGCAATGTGTTGCTCAATCTGATAATTGTCGTAAATCGAAACCGTGAGATTGTAAAGCATGTAAGCCACCACAAAAAAACCAATCACCAAGGTGAGACGCATCATATCGAACGGACTGTCGTAGCTTTGAGCCATGGTCTTTGTTAAAC